>JAMLJA010000015.1 GCA_023953905.1 Rhizobiaceae bacterium
CGCACGGGGTCGACCGATCGCTTCGAGAGCGAACGCGACGTTCTCCTCGACCGTCTTGCGGGGCAGGAGTTTGAAGTCCTGAAACACCGAGCCGATGTTTCGGCGAAGATCCGGCACCTTGCGGCTCGGCAACTCACCGAGGTCCTTGCCCGCGACGTACACATGGCCCGTCGAGGGCCGCTCCTCACGGTTCAAGAGGCGCAGAAAGGTCGACTTTCCCGAGCCGGACCCCCCGGCAATTCCGATGATGAGTGGCTTCATGTAGCATTCTCACATGAGGAAGCACTACAAGGGAAGTACAGAACACAACAGCGCCTGCATTCGCAATGGCAGAGTGGCGAAAACTGCAGCGCGGGTGCACATGGTTGCGGCAAGACGGCTGTTCGGGCTTGTCGGAGCAGTCTGGGCTGCGTTGGCGGCTGTCCCGGCTTTGGCCCTGGCACAGAAGAATGGCGTTGACATCGTTGTTGCAGCGACCACTGATGTTCATGGCAGGCTTCGTGCATGGGATTACTACACCGGTGCTGATGATCCAACGCACTCGCTCGCTTCAGCTGCAACAATTGTCGATTCAGTGAGGTCGGCAAATCCGGATCGGGTGGTGCTTCTCGATGCGGGTGACATATTGCAGGGGAACCCGCTCATGTACGTGGCGGCGTTCGTGGCACCGCCGCCCGTACACCCGGCGATGGCGGTCATGAACGTCATGCGCTACGATGCCGCAACGCTTGGCAATCACGAATTCAACTACGGCCTGTCCTTCATGGACAAGGTGCTGGCGGGCGCCAACTTTCCCTTTGTCTGCGCCAATCTGGTGCGGGGCGGCGAATTGGCGGCCAGTCCGCGAGACGACAAGCTCTATCTGAAGCCCTATGTCATCCTCGACCGCAAGATAAAGGATGGAGCCGGCGCGGAGCAGCCTGTTCGAATCGGGATCATCGGCTTTGTGCCCCCACAGATCATGCTGTGGGACGCCAAGAACCTCGCCGGCAATGTTTTGACACGAGATATCGTGGAAGCGGCCAAGGCGTGGGTGCCGCAGATGAAGGAAGAGGGCGCCGACATCGTCATCGCTCTCTCGCATTCCGGCATCGACATCAAGCAGAGCGAGATGATGGAGAACGCCTCATTCTTCCTTGCCGCGGTCGAAGGAATCGACGCCGTGTTTACGGGCCATCAGCATCTGGTCTTTCCGGGTCCCAAGGATTTCGCTGATCTGGAAGGTGTGGACGCCGCAAAGGGTACCTTGCAGGGCACTCCAGCCGTCATGGCCGGCTTCTGGGGTTCCCACATGGGCCTCATCGACCTTCTGTTGGAAAGAGACGGCTCAAGCTGGAAGGTCGTGTCCGCGACTTCCGAAGCGCGTCCGATCTATGAGCGGGTCGAACGCAAGAATGTCGCGCTGGTCGAGAATGACGAGAAGGTCGCCAACGCAGTGAAGGAAGATCACGAGGCAACACTTGCCTATGTGCGTCGCCCTGTCGGCAAAACGTCGGCTCCGCTTTATTCCTATTTCGCGCTGGTGGCGGATGACCCTTCAGTCCAGATCGTGAGCCAGGCACAGACCTGGTACATCAAGGATCTGTTGAAGGACACCCAGTGGAAAGACCTGCCGGTTCTGTCGGCTGCCGCGCCGTTCAAGTCCGGAGGCCGCGGTGGACCCGACTATTACACTGACGTTCCCGCAGGCGACATCGCGATCAAGAATGTCGCGGACCTCTACCTTTATCCGAACACCGTTCGCGCTGTCGAAATCACTGGTGCTCAGGTCAAGGAGTGGCTGGAGATGTCAGCGGGCATCTTCAATCAGGTCGAAGCCGGCAAGTCGGATCAGTCTCTGATCAATCTCGACTTTCCGTCCTACAATTTCGATGTGATCGATGGCGTGACCTACAAGGTCGATCTCTCGCAGCCCGCGAAATATGGACCCAAGGGCGAACTTCTCGATGGCAGCGCAAATCGGATCAAGGATCTGAGCTTTGACGGAAAACCGATTGATCCGGAAATGAAATTCGTTGTGGCCACAAATAACTATCGCGCCGGCGGCGGCGGCAATTTTCCGGAGATCAACAGCTCGAAGATCATCTTCGAGGCGCCCGATACCAACCGCGATGTCATCGTGCGCTACATAATCGACCAGAAAACAATCAACCCGTCAGCTGATTCCAACTGGTCTTTCGCGCCACTGCCCGCCACGACGGTGATATTTGATACTGGTCCGAAGGCAGCGCAGTTCATCAGCGATGTCAAAGGCGTAAAAATCGAGCCGGCTGGCGATGGCGAAAACGGGTTTGCCCGTTACCGGATCACGCTCTAGATCGCTGTCCCGCAGTCTGCCCCTTCGCCGAGATGGGGCAGGCTGGCTGACAGACTATCGCAAATTCGGCATCTGGATCGCGGGATTTCCGAATCCGGTTGATGGCCTGTAGGGGCGGGCGTTGCCGCCAGCATCTCCCAGCGGATCGTTTGGAACCGCGATGGGCCGCGTGCGCTGGGGCAGAGTTGGCGAAGCCATTCCCTCATCGATTGCGTTGCGTTGCTCGATCCTGGGGCATCCCATGCCGGTGATCTGAGGATCGGAACCGTCGGGACACAGAACGAGAGGTGTCGGTGGCTGCTTGGCATCTATCCCTTGGGCATTTGCGGCAATCGACGACGCTGCAAAAGCCGCTGCGGCCAAAAATTTCCCAAACATTCTCGTCGCTCCTTTGAGCCACAATGCTCTAATCGCGCTCCAGCCAAACGCTTTGCCGTTTAGCGTGTTCCCTTCAAAGCAGAGGCCCTTCATAGACCTCACATGCGCGCATTTTGCGATCAATCCCGCAGACCCATGATGAGCGTCTGCTCCTGATCGATCAAGGAACCCGTCATCGGCGCAGATGCGTCGCTGAGCAGAAACAGGGTCAGTCGGGCAATATCGTCTGCTGACAAGAGCTTGCCGCTGGGCTGGGCTTCGTTTGCCGCTTCGAGCCACCCTTCGCCCAGACCGAGCGTGACCGCCTGCATTTGCCGCTCTGCTGGCGTGTCGGTCCAGCCGACATTGATCCCGTTGATGCGGATGCGGTCGAAGCGGTGCGCGTATGCGGCGTTCTTCGTCAGCACTCCGAGCGCCGCCTTGGAGGCCGCGTAGACGGCAAGCTCCGGCGTACCTCCATGCACATTGATCGACAGGATGTTTACGATCGCGCCGGGCGAGCTGCGTTCGCGCAGGTGGTTGATGACGGCCTGCATCAGATAGAACGGCGCGCGCGCATTGACCGCGAAAAGCATGTCCCAGAGAGGTTCAGGTGCTTCGGCGACGGAGCCTCTGTCCGTTGCGCCTGCAGCGTTCACCAGCGCATCGATTCTGCCGAAGTGTCCGAGTGCCGCCTTCATGACGTTTCTGGCTGCATCTGGCGCGGCAAGTTCGGAAGCAACGAAACGGCAATTCGTCCCCTCCGCTTCTATTTCCCTCGCGACGTCTGCGCCACGCGCCATGTCCCTGCCGACAATCACGACACCCGCTGCGCCTTCATTTGCCACCCGCAGTGCGACGGCTCGGCCAATCCCTTGTGTCGCGCCGGTCACCAGCACGATCTTGCCGTCCATTCTTGTGTCCATCGCCTGCGATCTCCTCCGCTATGCTGGGTGTAGTGAGATAGAACAGTTTGCCACTGTCCGGAAGTTTCGCGTGTGATGTGGAGGAATGCCGCCTGAACCGACCCATAAGCTGCAGTCTCGGGTTCTGCCTCCAGCGGTTGAAGTGGCCTTGTCTGAAACTGCAATTGCAAGTGCGGAGCACACTTGACACGTCGAAGCGGTAAACCTTATATCCGCCCGTCCTTGGCGACCTGCCGGGCGGTTCGCCGTCCCTGCAGATATGTTGGGGCGGAGTAGCTCAGTTGGTTAGAGCACGGGAATCATAATCCTGGGGTCGGTGGTTCGAGTCCACTCTCCGCTACCAAATTTTCTTAAGTCCGCATCTCCTCATAGCCCGCAATTGGTCGCGCAGCACTGGTCGACGGGGCGCTGTTGATGACGTCGTGGACGCGGGGCCTTACCTAAGCGCATCAACCGAATCGACAGGACCGCCGCTGGATGGCAATCTCTCTGTGTAGATTCGCAATCGTTGTGGGAGAATGGGGATGTATAAATTCGAGTTGTACAAGGACAAGGCTGGCGAATATCGCTTCCGGTTCCGCGCATCGAATGGCGAGGTCATGTTCAGTTCGGAAGGCTACAAGCAAAAGGCCTCCGCGAAGAAAGCCATCGAGTCGATCAAATCCAATTCGCCTGGCGCTGAGGTCGTTGACGAGGTTTGACCGAACCTTCATCTAGCTCGAATTTCCGGGAAGCAGCCTTGATCGCCAGGGCAACACGAGATTTGCCCTGAATAGTAGAATGACGCTGCGGTCCGGGTACCATCTGACGAGCTCCAGTCGAGGCAGTATTTGGCGCAGGGGTTGAGTTCAACCCCCGCCGCCGTTATGTCTCGCGCCGTGCACCTTTTCAGGCCGTTGTAATGAAGCCGCGTATTGCTGTCCTGGGTTGCGGATACTGGGGATCAAATCACATCCGCACGCTTAAGGGACTTGGTGCCCTGCACGCGGTTTCCGACGCTAATCCCGCCAGAGCGGAGGGGTTTGCGTCTGACCATGAGTGTCTGGCTATCCCTCCCGAGGAGCTTTTCTCGCGCGATGATGTCGATGGCATCGTCATGGCGTTGCCGCCGCAGCTGCATGCGGAGCTCGCAATACGCGCCGTCGAGAACGGGAAGGACGTTCTGGTTGAAAAGCCGATCGCGCTGACGGTTCCCGACGCCGAACGTGCAGTTGCCGCAGCGGCTGCGAACAATCGCATTTTCATGGTCGGACATGTGTTGCGGTTCCATCCGGCATTCGAGAAGCTGAAGGAACTGATCGATAATGATGAGCTGGGTGAAATCAGATACATCCATTCTCATCGATTGGGCCTCGGCAAGTTCCACACGGAAAATGACGCGCTCTGGGATCTCGCACCGCACGATCTTTCAATGATCCTTGCGATCACCGGCACGGAACCGGTCGAAGTTCGAGGCGAGGGGGCTGCGCTTCTAGATCATCTGAGCGATTTTGCGCACCTGCATATGAGATTTCCAAACGGCTTGCGCAGCCATCTGTTTGCGTCGCGACTCAATCCATATCGGGAGCGCCGCCTGACGGTGGTGGGAAACAAGGCAATGGCGGTGTTCGACGACGTCGAGCCCTGGGAGCGCAAGCTGGCCGTCTATCGCCACGCGGTATGGATGGATAGCGGCCACTGGGCGTTTACCGCAAACGATCCCGCCTATGTCGAGGTCGCCCAGGGAATGCCGCTGACGCGCGAACTTCAACATTTCCTGAAATGTATCGAAACCCGCGAAACGCCAAGGACGGACGGCGAGGAAGCAATACGCGTTCTACGCATCCTGACAGCAGGCACCGTGACCCATGACGGCTCGTTTCGCTGAGGAAGCAAAACTCGCAATTGTGTTAGAGCCTTCTCGCTAACTCACGCTGCCGATGAGTGAAGCGGCCTATCGGCTAACAGCGCCAGCATGCGTTCGGCACTCTTGCTTCGCTCTGAGCGGTCGATAAAGCCGCCTCCAAGTACGCGCGCATTCTCACCATCGTCGGTGTAGAGAACGCATGCCTGACCGCGCGCAATCCCGGACTCGCCATCTGCCAGCTCGACCGAGACCTGCCCGCTTTCCACACGCAACAGAGCAGCGCGCGGAGGGCGCGTTGATCTCACCTTGGCGAAGACGTCCAGACCTTCGGTCGGGACCTCGGCAAGCGGGCCGTCTCCCAGCCAGTTCACATCGCGCAGAACGATCTTGTGCGTTTCCAGCGCTTCGCGAGACCCCACAATGACGCGGGCACGCTCGGGATCAAGATGCACCACGTAGAGAGGCTCGCCGGCCGCAATGCCGATCCCGCGTCGCTGGCCTATCGTATAATGCAAAATGCCTTCGTGACGGCCAAGCACGCGGCCATCGAGATGCACGATGTCACCGGGAGTGGCCGCAGCCGGCTTCAACTTCGCGATAATATCCGAATATTTGCCCTGCGGGACGAAGCAGATGTCCTGACTGTCCGCCTTGGCGGCCACTGCCAATCCCATTTCCTCTGCGATTGCCCGCACATCGGGCTTTGACAAGCCGCCAAGAGGAAACCTGAGATAATCCAGCTGTTCCTGTGTCGTGGCAAAGAGAAAATAGCTTTGGTCGCGATCTGCATCGACGGGCCTGTAAAGCGCACGATGGACGCCATTCGGGCGACTGCGGACATAGTGTCCAGTCGCGAGTGCGTCGGCGCCGAGTTCTCGTGCGGTGGCCAGCAAGTCGGAAAACTTGACTGTCTGATTGCACGCAACGCAGGGGATGGGAGTTTCTCCCGCCACATAGCTTTCGGCGAAAGGATTTATGACCGCAGACCGAAAACGCTCTTCGTAATCAAGTACATAGTGTGGGATTCCTAAAGTCTCGGCTACGCGCTTCGCATCAGCAATGTCCTGGCCCGCGCAACAGGAGCCGGTGCGATGGGCGGCTGCTCCATGGTCGTAAAGCTGCAGCGTGACCCCAACAACGTCATATCCTTCGCGTTTCATCAGGCCAGCAACGACAGAAGAATCGACGCCGCCCGACATGGCGACAACGACACGGGTATTTTCAGGACGACCAGGCAGATCAAGGCTATTCATTGAGGAATTCCAACGTTTAGCGGGCACGGCTTCAAGGGTCGGCGCGCTTGCAATCTCACTTCAGCATATAGCTCATAACCACCCGACGCGCCACGTTTCCCGTCCGATCATGGCGACAAGTAGAAAGCGATGGATCAGGTTCATGCATTTTTAAAGCTGTGGCGATAAATTGACCGTGATTGGGTCTTGGGTGTGTAGAGAGTACGATGACCGATCTGGTTAGACCGCGTGTCAAATACGTCATTGGGCCTGATGGGAGCCCCTTGACGATTGCTGATCTTCCTCCCTCGAATACGCGCCGGTGGGTTATCCGCCGAAAAGCCGAGGTAGTCGCTGCCGTTCGTGGCGGACTGCTGAGCCTTGATGAAGCGTGTCAACGCTACAAGCTTACGACGGAGGAGTTTCTTTCGTGGCAAGCGTCCATTGATGAATATGGTCTGGCGGGCCTTCGCACAACGCGAATACAGCAATATCGCCATTAGTCCGCATTCGGCGGGCTGCCCTTCTTCATTAGATACGAGACGGCGACGGTCAGTGCAACCGATGCCGTGAAGAACCAAAGGCCCGGCTTGGTGAACGCGGTGGCAAATCCGCTTGTCTTTGCGGCAAATATGACCAGCGCCACCAGGACGACATCCAGCATCGACCAGTTGGACAGAGCGCGGAACCATGTCGGGATACGGTCGTGCGCGCTTTGGCCCGCATACGCCCAGACACTAAGCAGCATCAGCTTTGCCGCGGGAAATGCGATCGAGAACAGGGCCACCAGAGTGGCCAGGAGGAAGTCTCCGCTCGTCCAAAGTCCGTTCACCATGCCAACCAGCGACGGTTCGTCGCTGAAGAAATACAGGCGATCGACGCGCAGCAGGGGCAGGGTGACGCCCAAGCCGAAACAGAGCGTCGCCAGAAAGAGCGAGACGGGCAGGGCAATGCGCACTGCTTTGTCTTACTCCGCAGCCAGAATGTACCGCCGCGCCGCATAGAGCGCCACTGCGGCCGCATTGGACACGTTGAGCGATCTTATCGCACCCGGCATATCCAGACGCGCCAGTGCGTTCACGGTGGCGCGTGTCTTCTGGCGTAAACCCTTGCCTTCGGCTCCAAGCACAAGCGCGATGCGATTGGATGCAAATGCGTGCTCGAGTTCCGCGTCGCCTTCAGAATCGAGGCCAACGGTCTGAAAACCGGCTTCATGCAGCCTTTCCAGTGCCTCTGCCAGATTGCGTACCTCGATGTGGTCAATATGTTCGAGAGCGCCCGAGGCAGACTTTGCAAGCACACCGGATTCGGCAGGACTGTGGCGCGCTGTCGTGATGAGCGCGCCCGCGCCGAAAGCGACCGCCGATCGCAGGATCGCTCCGACATTGTGAGGGTCGGTGACCTGATCGAGCACGACCACGAGGTTCGTCTCTCCCAAAGCGTCAAGTTTTTTTGGGGTCAGTTGTCGAGCATCGATGGTCACGCCCTGATGCACTGCGTCGCTACCCGTCACACGATCGATCTCGCGCGGTTCCACCATTTCGGCTTCAAAGGGCAGAGAGGCCAGATCGGCAATGTCCAGCCGCTCCATTGCGTTGCGCGTCACCAGCATCTTGAGGACGTGCCGCTTGGGATTGTCGAGCGCGGCGCGGACTGTGTGCAGTCCGTATAGTCTGACGATCCCATCAGCTGGAGCTGCACCGGCCGCGACCGCCGGACGTGCGCTCTGTTTCGATCCGCCCGATGAACGCTGATCACGATGGGCGCGACGAAGCTTCGCATAATGCGTGTCTTTCGGCGTTCCTTTTTTCTTTTCGTCGTTCATGAACGCCTCGCATTTGTTTTTCACGGCCGATTGTCCGCGCCTGTCCACATGTACCGGGCATGGCGAAAAGTAAACTGTACTCAATGGCTTTACGCGGTTGACACACAGAACCCCAGTCGCCATAAGGCGCATCGCAGAATTCGGATGTGATCGACGATTTTCATTCGAACGGCGCTCCAAAAGAGCGCTCCTGCGTGGCTCCGGCAGCAGTCTGGAGGAGTGCCCGAGTGGTTAAAGGGGACGGACTGTAAATCCGTTGGCTTAGCCTACGTTGGTTCGAATCCAACCTCCTCCACCACTGCCGCCTGAGAGCCCCATCGATTCGGGTGTGAAACCTGAATTGGACTGACACTGAAAGTCGAATCTGCCGCGTGCGTGTCGCCTGCTTGACCAGCGCGCTCGGTTAGACTAGCAAGTCAGCCGCTGCGGGTGTAGCTCAATGGTAGAGCAGCAGCCTTCCAAGCTGAATACGAGGGTTCGATTCCCTTCACCCGCTCCAGCTTCCGGCCTTGATTTGCTGCAGTCACCCGCCGGGTCGAGACATCATTTTGGGCGGATGGCGAGAAGTATCATTGGTACCGATCGCTTCTCGTCGACTCGTGCCTGTCGGCCAGCAGTTTTCGCAACCGATTGAGGAGGTTTTCCTTCTCGTAAGGCTTTCGTATGACGGGCACGGAATTGAATTCGGCTGGAATTGCACCGCCGTCCGCATAGCCGGTGGCGAAGACGAAGGGAATGTCCTTCTCCTGCAAATGTCGAGCGATATCTTCCGAAGTGGAATCGCCCAAGTTCACGTCGAGCACCGCAACGTCCGGTGTGTTTTTGGTGAGGGCCATCAACGCATCTCGCGGCGAGGTGGCAGTTGCTAAAACAACTATGCCTGCACTCTCGAGCATTTGCTCGAGATCGATGGCGATCAGCAATTGATCCTCCACTATCAATGCAGTTTTGCCGCTTAGATTGTGTTCCGCGATGGACAGGATAGCGGGATTGTCACTCGATGGTGTCGGAACCGCGAGCTTTTGTATGGAAACATATCTTGCTGGAATTTTGAACCGCGCCAGAAGACCTTCAGGCCGGAAATCCACGTCGCTCTCGCCGCCGAGGTCGAAAGGCACGCTGCGCTTGATTAACATGCTCCCAAAACCACGGCGCTTCGGCGTCCGAACCGTGGGGCCTGCCGTCTCCAGCCACTCTATATGGCAAGCGCCGACTTCATCGAGGTGCCAGCGGACTGACAGGCGCCCCTCTGCACCAGAGAGAGCCCCGTATTTGGCGGCATTGGTGGAAAGTTCATGCAGCACAAGAGCCATGATGGAAAATGCCCGCGAGTCCAACCAGACAGCAGGACCTTCAAGGGATAACGCTTTGCCATTGCTGCGGTAGGGCCCTAATTCGGCCTCGATCAGATCGGCGAGCGCGCCGCCCCCTTCTCCACGCACCACCTGGTCATGGGCTAGCGACAATGCCTGAATACGGCCACTTAGAGACGATACATAATTCTCCAGCGTTTCGCCGTCTTCAGCGGGTAGAGTGATCAGCGAGCGGATCACCGCCAGAATGTTCTTCACACGGTGGTTTAGCTCTTCGTTCAGCATGCGCTGACGCACTTCGGCTTTGGCGCGCTCGTCTGCAAGCAACTCGGAGTGTTGCAAAATGACCTCGACCAAGGCGGATCGGGCCGCTTCGGCAAGCTGCCGCTCATGTTCGGTCCAGGGGGCCGATTGCAAGTGCACCGTCTCTTTCCAGATCGCAAAGCTCTTTCGTGGCGTCAGCCTGTCGCCCAACGGACCAGTCTCGTAGACCTTGTCGGGATTACCGGCCCAGTCGAGCGTGTGCACAAGTTCTTTGCGGAAGAAGAAGAGAAAGTCTCGTGGACGCTGCGACAACGGAACGACCAGCATTCCTGCGGCCCGGTCTGCGTAGGTTTCCGCTGCTGGAAAAGCGTTGGCGAGCTTGCTAGTCGCCCATATCTGGCCTTCGGCAACCGTTTCGGCGAATCGAGCGAGTGATGCGATGGCATCCTGCGGCGGTGTCGAACCGATGGCGGTCAGGCGTCCGTCCAACCACATAGCAAGACCGTCGGCAGCAATCAGCGTTCCGAACTCGGGCAGCTTTTCGCGCAGGGTATCGTTGATATCGCGGACACTCACGGCGTGCCGCAGGAAATTGTCCAGCGAATCGCGCGCCGCCTGCGCGGCGACCAGCATTTCCTTGCGGCGAAGGGCGTTGAGATGGAGTGATAGGAACTCGCCGAACATTTCGGCCGCGACGCGTTGCGCCATCGAGAGTACGCGCTTGTCATAGTGGTGGCAGGCAATCAGTCCCCAAAGGACACCGTCGACAATGATCGAGATAGACATTGAGGCGCCTACGCCCATATTGCGTAGATACTCGCAATGGATGGGCGAGACGCTTCGAAGGTGCGCAAAGGAAAGATCCAGAGGTTCGCCGGACGCATCAAGCACCGGCTCCAATGGGATGGGGCGGAAATGGGCATCCGAAATGATGCGGATCGTATTTCGAAGGTAGAGCGCTCGGGCCTGCTGTGGAATATCGGTCGATGGAAAATACTGCCCGAGGAAACTTTCGAGATCGGCCCGTTTGGCTTCGCTTAGCACCTTGCCGGCGCCATCGTGACCGAATTCGTAGATCATGACGCGATCATAACCGAGCGCCACCTGGACAAGCCGTGCGGCATCCTTGACCAGCTTTTCGATGCTCGTGATCGTAGAAAGGCGGCCAATCATTGAGCGGGCTAGTTCGAGCGGCTGCGCCGCCCCCACGCCCGCTGGCTCGAACTCCATAATCGAGTTGCCCTTGTATCTATGAACGGCAATGTCAAAGCGCTCGCCATTTTTGAGCGTCTGCCCGAAGAGGAGTGCTGGCCGGCCCGCCGATTGCGAGCCCGCCAGCGCGTTGCGTATATCGTGCGCGTTCTTGCTGCCGATAAGCGCGGAGAGTTCCACACCGTTTATTTCACCCACTACGCCGAGCATCTCCGCGCTATTGGCGGAATGGCGTAGTACCTCGCGGGCATTGGAGTCGCAGGAGATTAGGCACCCATGCGGCTGGATGCTCCCCGGGATGTGGATCGGTTCGCGATCACAGTTGGCAAGAGTGACGGGGCTCATTTCGGTCATCATCAACTCTCGGCGTAAATCGACAGAGCAAACTGGAAGCTCAACTCGGCCCCGGCCAGCACGCCATCGAACTGGTTTTCAGGCACGGTATCGAGCAGGGTCAGGAAGCTGCGCCATCTCGCGGGATCGTTTGTCTGTTTCGCAAGGTGGCGGGCTCCATAATTGGCCGTCAGTCCTAGCTTCGCGGCCCGCCGGAGCAAAATCCGCGCACCCAGACCGCTGCCTTCGAGCACATAGGCCATGCCGAGCCGACGCCCCTCGCAGAGGTTAGAGCCGGCAATCGTCACGCTGGGCAGGACCGGTGAGTTGAGGTCAGCCAGATCTTGAACCAAGAGGCTAGCAAGGTCGGTAGATGGCCAAGTGCTGAATGTCGATAGTTTCGCTTCCATGCCACTACGGAAGACGTGCGTACGCTGCAGATATGTTCTGTATGGAGCAATGGCGTCGAACCTGCCCACAGTGCGATCAAGCCGATCATGGCTATCGGCCGTATGCGCACGCAGGGCGCTTCTTAGTTCATTCGTCGGCAAAAACACACTCCGTTGTAGCCGTAAACCTTAAAGGGGCTAATTGGGGCGGTCATATAACAATGACAATCGTGCAGCGCTTTTTTTGGCGGTGAAAGCCGCTAATTCCAAAGTTAGGCTCGTTTATACTTTATTGTGTCGGCTCTAAGACGCACATGACCGCCGCGCGCATTAAGAAGCGCCCGCGCAAGCCACTATAGAAGTTGATTCAGCGCCACGACGCCGCTTCTTGATGACTTTACGCGGTTCAGGGCTCCACATCCTGTCGGTGGGGAACTTCATGCACATGAGCGCCACCTCCACCGGGTTCACAACCAATTGCATTCTGATGATTTGGAACCATCAGCGATTGCGCGCATTGCGTTGAATAATGGAATGGAGATTTTTATGGCACGCGATATGAACACTGAAGTTGATACACTCAAGGATGAAGTCGCCTCGCTGAGGGATGCCGTCATGAAGCAGGCGAATTCGGCGAAAGATCGCCTCAATGACGCTGCTGACTCCGTTCGCCCCCACGCGCGTCGTGCTGTTGCAAACATTCGCGCCGAAAGTGACGCTCTTTCGCAGGCTGCTCGCGAAAACCCCAGCCTCACCGTCGGAGTTCTCGCTGGCGCAATGGCAATAGGGGCACTGTTTGGCTTTGCTTTGTCGGAAGGTGCACGCCGTCGCTAATCACGGATTTCCCACGCCATTAGGATGCGGAAAGACCTACTCAGAATGCAATGATCGATCTTTAAAGGAGACGATTATGAACAGTCAGGTGTTGGAAAAACAGAAGCTGAGCTCGGAAAAGGTCGAAGACCTTGAGGCTTTTGCCCTGAAGCACGGCCTGAACGCAGAGGAAGTTCAGGATCTTGTTGATCGAATTGGGCATGATCGGCAGGCTCTAGAAGACGCCGCGCTCGTAAAGACTGCAGAAGATCCGAACTAGCAGATAATCGCTTTTTTGTAGGCGAGGGATGCTACCGAAATCCCTCGCCTGCGGGTATGTGAAGCACAGTTTGATTGAGCCCAAGTGATAAGGCGGCGTCGGTGTCGCTAGTTCTTAGCAAGCATGAGAATAGTTGCGCAGAAAAACACTGTTAGCGCTGTGGCTGCTGAAACACATGCGAGTTTCAATCGACGTCGCCTCTTTGTTCTAATCCCTGTCCAATCATAACACTGACGAACTTCCGGTTCATTATCTGCATACATCGAATCGCTGCCTCCCGGCGCGCAGACTTGCCTCGGCGTGACGCAGGGTCAATCGCCTTCGGTTAAGGCAAAGGTTCTGGGAACACACTTTTTTGTCAGAGAAACGCCGGCGAAGTCCTGGCGCGTAAAATCGCCCAGCAGTGGAAGCGGGTCTGTCGATACGATTCTCGCAACGGCTAATTCCCGCGCGGATAAATCAGTGCCTATTCGATTTCTACCGGGATTGACGCGATCTCTACCGGCTCGCGCGCCTGGTACCAGGCGATGCAAAGCACGACGAAGCCGACCATAACAATCCGCAGCGCTGTTCGCTGTTCGCGCGGTTCCAAGACCCCTCCCATGTCCTCCACGCTACTATGGCATGGTCTGCGGGATGCAGAAAGCTGATCGGAAGGGCAGTGAAGTGAAGCTGCTCGCGATTGTCGCTATCGAAGCGCGGAAACGCGGAGCGTTCTACATGACACTTTCAAGGATGTCGGCGTAGTCCTTCGACGACAATGAACGTGGGTTGGTCTGGTGGCTGTGATCTGCCAGTGCTCGCTCACAGATCCAGTCGAACATATCGCGCGTGACTCCGAGTTCCGAAAGGCCCGATGGTATCCCCAGTTGCGCGTTGAGCGTAACAAGCGCGTCGGCGAGCCCTGTCGACAGTGGCAGTTCTGCGATCTTCTGCAAGTGCGCAATCTTAACGCCGGCGACCTCGGCATTCCACCGCAGAACGGGCGGCATCAGGAGCGCGTTGAGCGTTCCATGATGAAGCTTGAGTGATTTGATGCCGCCGAGCGCGTGGCTGAGAGCGTGTACCGCGCCAAGACCCTTCTGAAACGTCAGGCCGCCCTCCAATGCGCCCATCATGAGCTCTTTTCGCGCCTCCGCGTCGGCTCCATTGGCGAATGCCTTGGGCAACGCCTTCCAGATCCGTCCGAAGCCGTCCATCGCTATTGCTTCCGCAGGCGGATTGAAGCGTGGAGACAGATAGGTCTCAATGCAGTGCGAAAGCGCGTCCAGGCCCGTCGCCGCAGTGAGAAATGGCGGCAGTCCAAGGGTCAGGTCGGGATCACAGATTGCCCGGCGCGGGATCAGATAAGGGCTGATGAATCCGAGTTTCCGTTCATCCTCAAGCGTGATCAACGCAGCGCGCCCGACCTCCGAGCCGGTCCCGGCGGTGGTCGGGATAGCGATGAGAGGCGCGACCGCATATGAGATGCGTGGAATGCCGCCCAGTATCGCGGCATATTGTTCGAGCTTGCCGGGATGCGTCGTCAGCAACGCGACACCCTTCGCGAGATCGATTGGTGACCCACCCCCGAATGCGATGATCCCGTCGCATTGGCTTGCCCTATAGGCGGCGCAGGCCGCTTCGACGGCGCTCTCGGTCGGATTTGAGGGCACATCCAGGAACGTCGCTGATCCCGCGGGCACAAGCGCGGTAAGCCGGTCAAGCAGACCGGTCGAGGCAATGCCGTGATCACTGACGATCAAGGGACGCTTGATGCCGAGGTCTCCCATGGCGCCTGGCAGCGAGTCGAGAGATCCCGCACCAAACTGAATGGTGGTGAGGTAGGTGATGATATCCATGTCCGCTCCGAATTCTCTCGACGCCGCTCTTGCTCAGGGCTCTATCGCCGGTGGTGACCAGGCTTGTGGGATGACCTAGAACGTCGCGTTGATTGCGCCGCCGTCGAGTAGAATGTTCTGGCCCACAATGTAGCCGGCATACGCGCTGCACAGAAACGCGCAGGCGGCTCCAAATTCCTCGGTGGTACCGAACCGACCGGCCGGGTTGGCGGCATAGGCGGCTTCGCGGGCCTGATCGACGGAGATGCCCTTCTTCTTCGCCTCATTGTTCATCAGCGATTCGATACGCGAGGTTTCATGCTGACCAGGCAGAAGATTGTTGATCGTGACGCCATGGTGAGCGACCTGTCGCGACGTGCCTGCAACGAACCCGGTGAGGCCGCTGCGCGCCGCGCCCGAAAGACCAAGTGCCGGAATCGGCGCTTTCACTGAACCTGAGGTAATGTTGACGATCCGGCCCCAGCGCCGTTCGATCATACCGGGCAGCACGGCTGTGATCAGGTGAATGGGGGTAAGCATGTTGGCGCGAATTGCCGCCTGCCATTCGGTTTCGCCCCAGTCGCTCCACACGCCCGGAGGCGGCCCGCCGGCATTATTCACAAGAATGTCCACGACAGGTGCTGCCTCAAGCAGTTTCGCTCGGCCTTCCGGCGTCGTCACGTCAGCGGCGACAGGGGTGACGTCGACCCCATATTTTTGCGAAATCTCTTTGGCCGCTTCCAGCAGAGGCGCTTCGGTTCGTGCATTGAGCACGATGGCCACACCGGCTTCCGCCAGTTTTTCGGCCGAACCGCGTCCGAGCCCTTTCGATCCGCCGCAGACGATCGCCGTCTTGCCCTTGATTCCCAAATCCATCTTGTAATCGCTTTCCGTTTTGGTTGGTCGCGCCAGGTGGTACGCCGGCGATTTAGTATATCCCGTCAGGCCTTGAAGAGAGAAAGTCCGAAACTTCCCTTGCTGACACCCATCGCAACGCCAGGCGGCACGGCTGTCAGGATCGCCAGCACGGTTCCCAGAGTGACGCGCAGCATCGAGGCGCCGACATGAGCGGCCAGCGATCCATCGGCAAACGTTTCCCAACCGGCGCGCACGACGGTCGGAACGTCGGGGAAAATGCGGGGGTTCACCTCGAAAACGGTGACCACCACCTGCCAGAGCACCACCAAAAAGGCGAGTGGTGCAACGAATTTCACGGCCTGCCAGGTCCTGGAAATAGGGGGGACCTGCGACAAGGCTGCCTCGCCGCTCTCAGATGACATCGCTAGCCAGTACGTGACCGGTCAGCAGCGGGGCTCCAGAAATCATCAACTCCTCCCAAAGTTCTATCAAGTCGGTGCGGCTCACATCGCACCGATGCCCCATCCAGGGCCGGGACGCCTGCTTAGCGTATGAATTGGTCGATATAGTCCTCGCCAAGACCGTTTTTCGAATAGTGCGCCCGGCATTTGTCGATTCTTGTGAACACGTCGTCGTAACCGACTGTGTTTCCGTCGGGATCGACGTAGATCATCGCACCATTGACCTGAAACATCGTGATCATCTCTTCGACATGTTCGTCGACAACCAGGGTGTGGGTCTCGCCGGGCGCCTCATAGACATAGCCGCCCTCCGTGGCCACCCAATCATGTTCGAGATATCGCCACTGTCCCTTCAGCACATATCCGTGCACGGGAAGGGGATGGCGATGGCGCGACAGAACTCCGGATTTTCTGACCTTGAGCAGGTTCATCCAGTATCCACGAGACACGCACATCAGGAGTGGCCGAAACCACACATTCTCCTCGACGGGCACCCATATCCGGTCGTCTTTGGGGATCGCGTCGGGCACCACCAGTTCGGGAGGCGACTCGCGCGGCTGAGCCTTGCGGTAAGGAACCCATTTGTCGTTCGCGACGGTCGGCTCGACTTCACCTGGCATATTCATCATCTCCAATGACGCAAGCAAATTCGCCCGAAATCTTCGGGCGACGATTGCGTCGGTATCGTCTCGACGGGCAGCGCAGTCATGGAAACACGTTGACCCAAGTGACCACAATGTGGTCAAGTTGCCCACAGTATCGATGGCGGTGCGACGTGTTGTCAAGCGGCAACTGGCTGGGTGGAGGGGTAGATGACTGACAGCAGAGGGGGGCGGCAGGGTTTACCGGAACGCGGCCCCCAAGTGCAGGGAACGGCGTCATTCTCGAAATTCATGGTGGTGTTGCAGGCGATTGCCGATAGGCCCGGAATGCTGGACATGGCGAAGCTTGCAAAGCACCTGCCATATCCGCGGGGCACGCTCTATCGCATTGTCACGGCATTGGTTTCAGAAGGTCTAGTGTCGGAGAATGTCGCCAATGGAACCTATCTGCTCGGTCATCGGCTGATTCATCTGGCCTCCAAGAGCTGGGAGACATCCGACATACGCTCTGCCGCTCACGCGTTTATCGAGGCGCTTCGCAACGCGACGGGAGAGACTGTGCATCTGGCCGTGCCAAGCGGAAACGGGATGGTCTACATCGACAAGTTGGAGAGTCCTCGCACGGTCGGTATGACCTCGCGGATCGGGACACGCGTGGAGCTCTATTCGACATCGGTTGGCAAGGCCTATCTTGCGGCCCTGTCCGAGGATGCATGTCTCCAAATGGTCGAAGGGCTCGATATGCGGCCGCGCACGAACAATACGATCACGGATGTGGCGACACTGCAGGCTGAAATCCGCAAGACGCGGGAGCGTGGCTACTCCTGTGACAACGAAGAGAACGAGCCGGACATCAGATGTTTCGGTGGCGCATTACTCGATCGTTCGGGCCAGCCTGTCGGCTGCGTGAGCGTCAGTATTCCGCTCTATCGGTATACGGAGGAGATCGCGAACAGCCACATCTCGCACCTCAAACAGGCGGTGAAGGCGATATCGGCCACATTGGCGGACATGCTGTAGACGCGACTTGAATTGCCGCAACGCTCATAGGTCGCGAAGGGGAATGATCCGGCACATTCCGCCCGCTTCGACCGCCGGCGCGAACGGCTCACGCACAATCAGAGCGTTCGCACGCGCGAGGCTCTTCAACATTGAGGAATCCTGCACCTCGAATGCTCGCGCAGTCAGTCCGCCTGGTGTGCGCCGTGCGATGGCGCGGACATAATCCTGCCGCAGGTCATTTGCCGGCACGGCAGTCTCGAGTTGTGCATCGAGCAGTCTGTCGGACCAGCTGCGTCCGCCAAGACGGGCCAGCAGCGGTTTGAGAAAGAGGTGAGAGCAGATCAGGCTTGCGACAGGGTTTCCCGGCAGCCCGAGGCAAAGCGTGTTTCCAAGCCGCCCGAACATCAGCGGTTTGCCGGGCCTCATCGCAATCTTCCAGAAATCCAGGGTCATGCCTTCGCCCGTCAGGACCTCGTGAATGAGATCATGGTCGCCGACCGAGGCCCCTCCCAGCGTCACAATCACATTTGCGCCCGCTTCCAGCGCTTTTCGAACCAGTCCGGAAATGACGTCGGGCTTGTCAGGCGCGATACCCAGATCCATGACGCGCGCACCAGACTCCGCCGCGATGGCGGCAACCCCGTATCCGTTCGAGGCGATGATCTGGCCCGGGCCGGGCTCACGTCCTGGCGGCAGCAACTCGTCTCCCGTGGCTATGATGGCGACGAGAGGACGTGACACGACGGGAAGCTCGGCATTGTTTCCTGCCGCCGCAAGCGACAGCGCTGCCGGGTCGAGAACGCGTCCTTTCTCGAGCAGGGTCTCGCCTTCCGAGAAATCGAGCCCGCGCCGGCGGATATTCCTACCCTTGGCCGTGAACTCCACGATCTCCACGCTTGCGCCGCGGGCGACCGTATTTTCCTGGATCACCACTGTGTCGGCACCCTCGGGCAAGGGAGCGCCAGTGAAAATCCTCACAGCTTCATCCTGGTTCAGTGAGCCCGCGAACGGATGGCCCGCGGGCGCCTGTCCGACGATCGTCAGTGTCCGTGGAAGGTGTTCCACATCCTGCGCGCGTACTGCGTAGCCATCCATCGCGGAAGCGTCGAATGGCGGCTGAGTCCGTCGCGCCATGACGTCCTCGGCGAGGGTACGTCCGGCAGCCTCCGCGAGAGGCACCATTTCCAGCGGTCTGGGTTCAACGCCGTCAATCAGTCGCACCAGAGCTTCAGAAACGGGAAGCAGTGCCATCGGCGTCATTCCGACCGATAATCGCCGGATTTGCCGCCGGTCTTCTCGACCAGTTTGATCCCGGAGATGGTCATGCCGCGATCGATAGCCTTCGCCATGTCATAGATCGTCAGGCAGGCAACCGACACTGCGGTCAGCGCTTCCATTTCGACACCGGTCTTGCCGGTCACACGGGTCAGCGCTGTCACCACCAGGCCAGGCAGATCATGATCGGGCTCGATGTCGACACTGACCTTGGTCAGCATCAGTGGGTGACAAAGCGGCACGAGCTCATGCGTCTTCTTCGCGGCCATGATCCCGGCAATGCGGGCTGTTGCCAAAACGTCCCCCTTCTTGGCATTGCCGCTCAGGATAGCCGCGAGCGTTTCGGGCTGCATCGCGACGCAGCCTTTGGCAATTGCGGTCCGCTCCGTATCCGCCTTGGCGCCGACATCAACCATGTGAGCTTCGCCGGATGCCGCGATGTGCGTGAGGGAAGGGGTGTCGGTCATCATTCGGCCGGTGTGGGAGAGGGTATTCCTTCCAGCAGAAGACCCGTGGCCTTGGTCACGTCCTGCTGGCGCATCAGGCTTTCGCCGACAAGGAACGTAGTTATTCCGCTGCGAGATAGCCGCGTGCAGTCTTCGTGCGTGAAGATACCGCTTTCTCCAACCAGGAGGTAATCTTTCGGCACCATACGGGCCAGCCGCTCGGAGGTTGCGAGGCTGACCTCGAATGTGCGCAAATTGCGATTGTTCACACCGACAAGCCTGGAAGACAGACGCAGTGCGCGCTCCATCTCTTGCTCGTCATGCACTTCGATCAGTGCATCCATCCCGAGTTCCAAAGCGGTATCCTGAAGAGCGCGCGCGGTATCGTCGT
Organism: Rhizobiaceae bacterium; assembly: GCA_023953905.1. Classification (GTDB taxonomy): domain Bacteria; phylum Pseudomonadota; class Alphaproteobacteria; order Rhizobiales; family Rhizobiaceae; genus Arvimicrobium. The sequence goes on from JAMLJA010000015.1 coordinate 19,963, forward strand.
CAAGGCTCGCCATGATGATCAATATCGCATCGGCACCCCAGGCGCGGGCTTCATAAACCTGATACGGCTCGAACAGGAAGTCCTTGCGGATGGCCGGCAGACGGCAGGCTTGGCGAGCTTGCGCCAGAAACTCAGGCGCGCCTTGAAAAGAAGGCTTGTCGGTGAGCACCGACAGGCAGGCCGCACCGCCGGCTTCGTATGCGCGCGCCAGGGCAGGCGGATCGAAATCCTCTCGTATCAAGCCTTTTGACGGGCTCGCTTTCTTGATTTCGGCGATCAGGCCAAACTTGCCCTGCTGTCGACGTGTTTCGAGAGCGCGCATGAAACCCCGTGGCGCGCCATGATCATTGAGGCGCGCCTTAAGTTCCGACAGAGGAACAGCAGCTTTCGCAGCGGCAATTTCCTCGCGCTTATAGGCTTCTATTCGTTTCAGGATGTCGGCCATGAAATGCTCCCTGCCTGATCCTCGCCGCGGCTGTGATCAGGCGTTGGAAATCTGCTGCAGCTTTGCAAGCACCTTCGCCGCTTTGCCGCTGTCGATCGATTCTGCAGCCTTCTCAATGCCGTCACCCAACGACTTGGCCTTACCCGCGACCACCAGTCCCGCGCCGGCATTCATCAGCACCGTATCGCGATATGCGCCGGGCTTGCCATCCAGAACGTCGACCAAGGCTTTGGCGTTGAAATCGCGGTCGCCCCCGCGCAAATCGGCGCGGTCGTATCTCTTCAGGCCGAAATCTTCCGGCGTGATCACGAAACTCTGAACTGCACCGCCGACAAGAGCGGACACGCGAGTTTCGCCCGTCGTGGTGATTTCGTCGAGCCCGTCTCCATGCACCACCCAGGCACTTTCCGCGCCAAGGTCGCGCAATGTCTCGGCAACCGGGCCAATCCACTCGGGTGCGAAAACACCCACCATCTGACGTTTCACCCCAGCCGGATTAGAAAGAGGTCCAAGTAGGTTGAAGATCGTGCGCGTGCCGAGCTCCTGACGGACCGCACCCACATGCTTCATCGCAGGATGGTGCGCCGGCGCAAACATGAAGCCGATACCGGCTTTCCTGATGCAATGGCTGATCGCATCGGAACCCAGATCGATCTTGATCCCCAATGCTATCAGAACATCTGCAGCGCCGGTGGACGATGATAGGCCACGATTGCCGTGCTTCGCCACTGGCACGCCGGTTCCCGCAACCACGAAAGCCGAGGCCGTCGAGATATTGACGCTGTGGGAGTTGTCGCCGCCGGTACCGACGATATCGATCGCGTCCTTCGGTGCATCCACCCGAAGCATTTTTTCGCGCATCGTCGCGACAGCGCCGGAAATCTCTTCCACGGTCTCGCCGCGCACGCGCAATGCCATCAGAAAGCCGCCGACCTGACCGGGCGTTGCTTCGCCCGACATGATGATGTCGAAAGCCTGCCGGGCCTCGTCGAAGGTGAGCGGCGTTCCGTTTGCAGCTTTGGCAATGAAGGGTTTGAGTTCGCTCATATCAGATCAGTATGCCAGTGCGCGCTGAATGGCCGCTTCGTCGACCCGCACGTCATATTCCAGCTGGAGGCGCGCCACGAGCTGATCAAGAAGATCGTCAGCAATGCCGGACGAGAAGCTTGTCCTTGCCTGTTCAGACAGCGCGGAGCCATCGGCGCCTGCCGGCTCAAACACTTCCGTGACCTTGAATACAATCTGCGCGTCGCCGGTTGGCGCAGGCGTCAGACCCGTGCCGCCTTCTGACAGATTGAAGACAGCGGTGACACCGTCTTTGCCGAAATCCGCATCGTCGGCGCCACGCTTCAATCCGCGCTTGGTCTGCGTCTGCAGATTGAGTTCGGTGGCGACCGTTTCGAGAGGAGTGCCGTCCTTGACACGTTTTTCGATCTCAGCTGCTTTCACACCCAATCTTGTCTTTGCTTCTTCCGCTCTCCAGTCGGCGAGCACCTTGTCGTGCACTTCGTCCAACGAACGTTCGCGTGCGGGAATGATCCCCTCGACCTCGAAGAACACAAAGCCGCTGCCGCCGATATTGATCGGGTCGTTCTCGATATTCAGCTCGGACTCGAAGGCAGCGGCCAGCACGTCTGCAGATTGAGGAATGTCTTTGACAATGCTGCCGTCCGGACGCTGCGCGGTCCGGTCGACTGCGTCGACAGTTGTGACCTTCAGGTTGAGCTGCTTGGCGGCTTCCATCAGCGATGCACCGCCGGCGCGGGCATCTTCATAGCTGTCGTGAACGTCGAGCAGAACGCGGCTGGCTTCGCTCAGAGCGAGTGCCTTGCGAATCTCACCGCTTACCTCTGCGAGCGGACGCACCTTCTCGGGCGTGATCTCGGTCACGCGTACCAGAACGGGTCCGAACGCGCCTTGAACGACCGGGCTGACTTCGTTCGGCTGCAGTTTGAAGGCTGCTTCCGCAACAGCAGGATCTGGAACCCTGTCCTTGGTGAGCATGCCGAGCTGGACATCGGCCATCGTCTTGCCTTCGGCTACAACCAACTGGTCGAATGTAGAGCCCGCCTTGAGACTGTCCGCGGCAACGGCAGCGGCATCGGCGCTGGAGAACACGAGCTGTTCGATCGCGCGCTGCTCTGGCGTCGTATAGCGCGCCTTGTTGGCTTCGTAGTCCTTTGCAACAGCTTCGTCGGTTATGGCCGACTCGTCGGCAATGTCTTCCGGTTCCAGCTTGATATAGGAGATCTTCCGATATTCGGGAGCGCCGTAGCTCGCCTTGCGCTCGTCAAACCATTTTGCCAGCACATCAGCGGAAGGATCCTCGATCGGTTCAACGAGGCTCTTTGGAAGAGCGATGAACTCAACGGTGCGGTCTTCGCCCTGATAGAGAGCCACCGCACGCAAGAATGTGTCGGGCGCCTTCAGCCCGTCGGACACCGCTTCCACGATCTGTTGGCGCACAGCCACCTGTTCGCGATTGCGCAGATAGTCTTCCGGCCTCATGCCGACCTGCCGCAGAACATAGTCAAACTGGTTCCGGTCGAAGCGGCCGTCAGGGCCACGGAAAGCGGCATCTTCTGCCGTGAGCGAAGCCACGCGCTCGCGTGAGACACCGAGCCCGAGCTTTCGGGCCTGCTCGTCCAGCACCGCGCCGGCCACCAATTGCGCCAGCACCTGATTGGTGATGCCCAGCGCGGTTGCCTGTTCGCGCGTCAAGCGCGTTCCGAACTGTTGCGAAAGAACCGAAATCTGGCGGTCATAGGCGAGGCGATAGTCGAGTCCGGAGACGCTGGTGCCGCCTGCCGTGATTACATCATTGTTGCCGATGCCGTTTATGAGCTGTCCTGAGACGCCCCATACCGCGAAACTGCCCACAAGGAGGAGCAAAAGAAGCTTCGCAACCCATGTTGATGCAGCTTTTCTGAGACTATCAAGCATATTCGGTCCGCTGGAATCTATCCGCTAGAGCGCGCGCTCGCGCCAATGTCCGGCAAGGGCAATAGCGTCCTTCGCAGTCAGTGTCGATTGCTTTGTCGCTTGGTTTTGATAGTGAAAGCGCCATAACCGACGTTTGATGGCGGGAGAAATGGCTTATGACACCTGGTGTTCGACCGCTGGTCGCGGGCAATTGGAAGATGAACGGTACCGCAGACCATCTCGATGAATTGCGGGCGATAGGGAACGGCTTTATGCGCGGCCTGGATGCTCAGACCGAGGCGCTGATCTGCGTCCCGGCAACGCTTCTGTCTCGTGCTGCGACGACACTTTCGTCGACGCCGGTACGCACAGGTGGCGAGGACTGCCATCCAAAGGCGAATGGTGCTCACACCGGCGACATTTCGGCCGAGATGTTGAAGGATGCTGGCGCGTCGCATGTAATTGTTGGCCATTCTGAACGCCGCACCGACCATGGCGAGGACGATCAGCTCGTGCGCGACAAAGCCGCTGCAGCATGGCGAGCAGGCCTTGTCGCGATCATCTGTATCGGCGAAACCCGCCAGGAGCGCGAGTCGGGGACGACGCTTGATGTACTGTCGCGCCAGATTGCCGGGTCCATCGACTCTTCCGCGACCGCGCGCAACACGATTGTTGCTTATGAGCCCGTTTGGGCAATCGGAACCGGACTGACCCCGACGGTCACCGATGTTACCGAGGCGCATGCCCACATTCGATCCGAGCTGAGCAAATTACTTGGAGCCGAGGCGGGCAAGACGCGCATTCTCTATGGAGGCTCGGTCAAGCCGTCGAATGCAATCGAACTCATGCGTATTGAAAATGTCGATGGCGCGCTTGTGGGCGGGGCGAGCCTGAAATCCGCAGACTTCCTTGGCATCGCGGAAGCCTATCTGACGATGTGACTCGTCGAGCGTTGTATTCCAGTCCTTCGCCCCCATATTGGCGCAGGGCTTGGAATTGCCGTAAAACCATTGTAGGGAGCCGCCTCGGCCGAGGGCTTAGACTCTCGCGGTTCTGCCGAAGGCACTGGAACGATCATGCAAACAGTTCTCATCGTCATCCATCTAATGGTCGTACTTGCGCTCGTGGGAGTCGTCCTGCTGCAGCGATCTGAGGGCGGTGGCCTTGGCATTGGCGGCGGTTCGGGATTTATGACAGCGCGAGGCGCGGCCAACGCGCTGACCCGCACGACCGGCATATTGGCGGTGGCGTTCTTTGTGACGTCATTGGCGTTGTCCGTTCTTGCACGCTATGGCGACCGGCCGACTGATATTCTCGATCGGATCCCTGCTCAGGGCGAGCAGACCCCGGGTGCAGGTGGCGCGGGCGTTCTGGATCAGCTTGGCGGCAGCTCCACTCCGACGCCATCTGAACCGGCCGTACCGGCTCCATCGGAAAATACAGCAGCCCCGGCTTCTGGCGCGTCCATGCCCGTTACGCCGGTTACTCCGTCTGAGCCTCAGGTACCGACAGGTCAGTAAGTAAAACTCCTACAAATTCTTCTGCCCGGTGCTTCGAATGCTCTGCATTTGTGCCGTTTCGATCACAGTTCAGTGAATATGCGACTTTGATGCCACAGCGTTGACGACTGTTGCAGCTATGTCATTGAGTGATCGTCACTTCTGGGAATAAGAGTGTCGCGGCGCAAGGAGACGTGTCGCCTCCCTGCCCATTTCGAACAATAGCTGAGCATTCGGGATCAAACTCATGCAGTTCCGTGGCCTTGTCGCGTTGACTTTGTGCGCCTTTGTAGGCGCGACTTCGACGACTTTCGCAGCCAACAAAACCTATACATCAACTCTAACCTTCGAATCCGCTGCCTCTGCGCAGAATCCGAAGAAGACGGCCAAAACCAAGGCCGCCAAGAAGGAACTGACTCCGGCACAGAAAAAGGCCGAGGAAGCGAAGAAACTCGCCGAAAAGAAGAAAGCCGAAGCTGCCAAGCGCATGGCCGAGAAGAAGAAGGCCCAGGACAAGGCAAAGGCAGACGCTGCGAAGCGGATGGCCGAGAAGAAAAAGGCCGAGGAGGCCAAGCAGCTCGCGCGGGCTAAGGCGCTTGAGGAAAAGAAGGCTGCCGCGAAGGCTAAGGCCGACGCTGCAAAGGCGGCCAAGCTTGCCAAGGAACAGGCACGCGAAGCGGCGCGTCTGGCCAAGCTGAAAGCCGTGGAAGATGCCAAGCAGGCCAAGCTTCGTGCCGCGGATGCCGCGCGTCAGGCTGAAGTCGCCAGACTGACATCCATGGAAATTGCCAAGACTGGAAACAATGGCGAGTTGCGTAGTGAAACGGCTACGCCTGTGAAATCGTCAGGGTTTCTGGGTCTCTTTGGTGCAACAACGACGAAAGCATCGATGCTCGCCGAGACCCGCGCTCTCGATGCCGTGCTGGAGCAGCGCGAAGCAAAGAGAAAGTTCAAGGTCAAGGCTGACTTCGAGCCCCAGACCGTCGATTTTCCCGGGTATCAGGCGGGGACGATCGTCATCGATACGTCCGCGCGTTATCTTTATTTGATCCAGTCTTCGAGCAAGGCGCGTCGCTACGCCATTGCGGTTGGCAAAGAGGGCCTGCAGTTCAAGGGAAGCGTTGCGGTTGGTGACAAGCAGGAATGGCCGCGGTGGATTCCCACCCAGGACATGCAGAAGCGCGATCCCAAGAAGTATGGGCCCTACAAGGATGGCATGGCCGGCGGTCCAGACAATCCGCTCGGCGCGCGTGCGATCTACCTCTATCAGGGGAAGAAGGACACGCATCTGCGCATCCATGGCACGAATCAGCCCGAGTCGATTGGCACCAGCGCATCGAATGGCTGTTTTCGGATGGTCAACGAGCATGTGCAGGATCTCTACCGTCGGGTGAAACTGGGCACTCAGGTCATCGTGATGTGAGCGTTTCCGCGGTAGTGCATTGATCGGGCCGCCTTCGGGCGGCCTTTTCTTTGCAACGTCCCTCAAGTAGACCGCTCCCTTCAGGAGAGTCTGCACCATGAACGTGATGCCGGAAGCGATCGAGGACGTTTCTCAGAGCGGTTGCCATCCGCTCTTTCTCGATGTGCCGTCCACCGTGGAGTTCAACAAGCTCCGCAAGAGGCTGTTGCGCAATGCCCGCCAGGCAATCGAGGATTTTGCGATGGCCCGCGCCGGCGAACGATGGCTGGTCGCGCTATCCGGCGGCAAGGATTCTTACGGCCTGCTCGCGGTACTGCTGGATCTGAAATGGCGGGGATTGCTCCCGGTTGACCTTCTCGCGTGCAATCTCGATCAAGGTCAGCCGAACTTTCCGAAGCACGTTCTACCCGATTTTCTGAACAGGAACGGCATCGCCCACCGTATCGAATATCGCGACACCTATTCCGTCGTGACGGAAAAGATTCCGCACAGTCAGACCTATTGCTCCCTGTGTTCGCGACTGCGCCGGGGCCACCTCTACCGCGTGGCGAGGGAGGAGGGATGTTCGGCATTGGTGCTGGGTCACCACCGCGAGGACATTCTTGAAACGTTCTTCATGAACCTCTTCCATGGCGGGCGTCTGGCGGCAATGCCGGCGAAGCTGCTCAACGATGAGGGCGACGTGATGGTGTTGCGACCGCTCAGCTATTGTGCCGAGGCTGATCTGGCAAAGTTCGCAGACCACATGCGGTTTCCGATCATTCCCTGTGATCTTTGCGGAAGCCAGGAAGGTCTCCAGCGCAATGCGATGAAATCGATGCTCGAGGATATCGAACAGCGAATGCCGGGCCGCAAGGACACCATGATCCGGGCAATGACCAATGTTCGCCCATCACACCTGCTCGATCGAAACCTTTTCGATTTTGCCGGTCTCGCCTTCGTCCAATCATCCTAGGAGGACTTTTTGTCCACACTCAACGACACGGCCATCGACTGGCTAGCCGAGCTCTTGCAGCGCGCAGCCGACGCGGAAATCATGCCGCGGTTTCGCACTTTGGCGCCCGCAGATATTCGGCAAAAGACGTCAGCCACGGACCTTGTCACCGAAGCCGATGAGCGGGCCGAGCGATTGATCACGGCAGAACTCCTGCAACGTTTTCCCGGCGCACTCGTCGTCGGGGAAGAGGCGACTGAAAAAGACGGCTCGATGTTGGAGAAGCTGCCAGGCGCCGATCTGGCGTTCGTCATCGATCCGGTCGATGGCACGTTCAATTTCGCAAGTGGAATGCCGCTGTTCGGTGTCATGCTCAGCGTGGTGGAGAAGGGCGAGACTGTGGCCGGTCTCATCTACGATCCCGTCGGTCGTGACTGGTTGGTCGGTGTCAGCGGTGGCGGTAGTTATATCCGTTCCACCGATGGTTCGAGGAAGGTTGGCGTTGCCGCGCCAGCGCCGGTTTCGCAGATGACGGGCTCCATCTCATGGTCGTATCTGAAGGATCCGCTACGTTCGCGACTGGCGCGGAACCACGCGAAATGTATGTCGAGTTTCGGCTATCGCTGCGCGGCCCATGAATACAGGCTGCTCGCCACCGGCTCTGGGCACTTCCTCCTATATCACAAGCTCATGCCGTGGGATCATCTCGCGGGGGCGCTGATACACCGCGAGGCGGGAGGCTATTCGGCGCATTTCGATGGCAGCCCCTATAAGGTGGGTCATCTTGAAGGCGGCTTGTTGGTGGCGCCAGACCGCGACAGCTGGCGCGAACTGCGCGAGGCACTCTGGGCCGAATGATAGCCGTCAGGAGCCCCGCTGTGCTCGACTGACCTGCAATGAGCGCCTACGGCACCTGCTTGTGCTGAGCGCGAAACAGCTTGCCGCGTTCGGCGACGAGCACGAAGAAGAGACTTCCGAGCCCGACGCAGCAGAAGCCAACAGCCAAAGGTGTGGTGGTGCCATCGAAAGACTGGCCAATAACTGCGCCGACCAAACCGCCGCCCAAAGTCTGCATGAAGCCTTGCACGGATGCGGCCGTGCCTGCGATGTGCCCCAGCGGTTCCATGGCCATCGCATTGAAGTTGGAGCCGATCCAGCCGAACTGAAACATCGTTGCCGCGAAAAGCAGTACGAAGATCGGCAAGGGAATGACGGCGAAAAGCGACCATATCAGCCAGATAAAGCTCGTCGTCAGGAACCCCAGAAGAGCTCCATGGGACAGCCGCCGCATTCCCACGCGTCCGACAAGTCGAGAGTTCATGAATGACGATATCGCCATCATGCTGGCTACGATCGCGAATATTGCAGGGAACCAGACGCCCAGATCATAGATCCCGACATAGACCTGCTGCGCGGAGTTGATGAAACCGAACAGGGCCCCGAAAATCACTGTCGAAGCCAAGGTGTAGAAAAGCGAGATTCGGTTGCTTAGCACCGTGGCGAACGCCGTTCCGATTGACCCGATACTGATGGGTCGGCGCTTTTCAGGCGCAAGCGTCTCGGGCAATCGAAAATAGACCCAGATGCTGATAGCCAAGCCAATTGCTGCGTTGCAGATGAATATCCAATGCCATTCGGCGAAGACCATCACCATCTGGCCAATGCTCGGCGCAATGACGGGAACAAGCATGAAGACCATGAAAATCAGCGACATGGTTTCAGCCATCTGCCGACCACCAAAGCGATCGCGCACCATGGAAACGGCAATGACGCGCGTCGCCGCCGCACCCAATCCCTGGATGAACCGAAGCACGAGCAAAGCCGTGAAATCGGTCGCGAACGAAGCGGCAAACGCCGCCAGTACATAGACCGCCAAGCCAAAGATCAGCGGAGCCCGCCGCCCGAAGCGATCCGACGGCGGGCCATAGGCTAGCAAGCCAATGGCGAGGCCGCCGAAATAGGCGGAGATCACATATTGACGATGATTCTCACTGGCAACACCAAGGCTGGCTCCAATCTCTTGGAGTCCTGGCAGCATGATATCGATCGCGAGCGCGTTGATGGCCATCAGAGCAGCAGCCATGGCAATGAATTCCCATCGCGCGATGGAAGCGGCGACCGGTGCGGACGGATGGGGGATCTGCTGGTCCATGCTCGCTCTTGTGCTCAATGCCAGAAAAGAAAAGCGCCGGCTCGCCGGCGCATCAGAAGTCTGCCCCGGCAACCGCGGGGCATGAACGACTTTGGAGAATCAGGCGGCGCTGGAAACGCTGATGCCTTTTTCGCCCAGGAAGCTCTGAAGCTCACCTGCCTGGAACATCTCGCGAATAATGTCACATCCACCCACAAATTCGCCCTTCACATAAAGCTGGGGAATCGTGGGCCAATTCGAGTAATCCTTGATGCCTTGGCGCAGATCGCTGGATGTCAGGACGTTGATCCCTTTGTAGTCCACGCCGAGGTAGTCAAGAATTTGAACGACCTGTCCGGAAAACCCGCACTGCGGAAATCCGGGCGTGCCCTTCATGAACAGTACAACGTCGCTGCTTTTCACTTCGCTGTCGATATAGTCATTGATGCCAGTCATTGGCGCAAACCTTTCACATGCCTGTGGGAGTCGGGCCGCTATATCCTTTGAGATAGACCCACTGCGGGGCTGAAACAAGTCGAAACCCGATTTCCCGCCACGGTTGAATCAACTTGCCGCCTTAACGAGAACAGGTTTTGCATCCGATAGAGGGCTGGCAATTCGTGCTGAAAGGTACCGAAGACGTGAAGAAGTGGCTGGTTGCATTTGGTATTCTCGCGACAGTTGCTGGCTTCGCGTTCTGGGTCGCGAGCAATTCGGCAAGATTTGAGGGCAGCGTTGAAATGTCAGTCCCATCACTTCCGGAGACGTGTCGCATCGTTGCCTTCGAGGCGGTGGATCATGTCGTCTGCGAGGTCGATCCAGGGGAGTACGATATTGCTTTGTCCCTCTTGGGCCGCGACGGCGCTCCTTATGGAAGTCTCGCTGCCCTTTCGACGTCGAAGACGTTCATTTTTGCCATGAACGCCGGCATGTATCATCGCGACAAGTCTCCGGTCGGACTTTATGTCGAGAACGGCGAACAGTCCGTTCCTTTGAACAGGTCGGAGGGCGACGGAAACTTCTTTCTGAAGCCCAACGGGGTGTTCTACGTCGATCAATCAGGCATGGCCGGCGTTCAGGAGACCGAAGCATTTGCTGCATCTGCGCATCGCGTGAACATGGCAACCCAATCCGGACCGATGTTGGTAATCGACGGTGCGATCCACCCGCGCTTTTTGAATGATGGATCGTCGCGCTACATTCGAAATGGTGTCGGCGTTCGCGGGAACGGCACCGCGGTCTTTGCGATATCGAAGAGCGCCCTCAGCCTCGGAAGCTTTGCGCGGCTGTTTCGGGACGCACTTGACTGTCCCAACGCCCTGTTCTTCGACGGCGGAATCTCGGCATTGCATGATGGAAGCCACTACCTCGTCGGAGGTCGCGATCCGGCAGGCCCTATTGTGACCGTTGCCCGGAAAAATTAACGCCCGCAGTCAGATGCCAATGTTGAAGGATGTCGATTAGGACGCGCGGCGCTTTGTCTTGGAGCGCGAACGCGTGGTCTTCTTGCGGCTGGTCTGCCGCTTTGCGGGCTTCAGCAGTTTCTCGATCTGCTCAAGGGTGCGCGACGCGGTGGTTTTCGTGCGGCGGCGCGCGCGCTTGCGAGTCCCCGTGGTTTTCCTCAGAATTTCCGCGAGTGCACTATCGACGACGCTTTTCACAAGATCCGTCACGACCGACATGCTGGTTTACTCCGGTGCGCTGGTTTGCAGGGCAAGCGCGTGAAGCACTCCGCCCATGTTTCCCTGCAACGCATTATAGACCATCTGGTGTTGCTGGACACGCGTCTTGCCCCGAAAGCTCTCCGCAACAACCTCGGCGGCATAGTGATCGCCGTCACCGGCCAGATCGCGGATCGTCACCTTGGCGTCCGGAATACCGTCCTTGATGAGTCTCTCGATATCGTGGGCGTCCATTGCCATGCGTCGGTCTCCGATCAGTTGTCCATGAAGGCCGGGAACCAGGATTCGTGCGCAGCCTTCAAATCACTCACAGCTATCCCACGCGCATTGCCGAGTTTCAACTCGGAGCCACCGGTCGTGCCGATCCAGGGTGCGAGCAAATCGACGCCCGCCATGCGTGTCTCGAGGAACCAGTCCAGTCTTTCGCGGGGCAGGGTGACGAGGTAGCGCCCCTGATCTTCGCCGAAGAACATGGGGATGGGATCAAGCTTCTCCACGGCGCGGATCGTGGCGCCCATGCCCGATGCCATCGCCATTTCAGCCAGCCCTACAGCAAGACCGCCATCAGAGAGATCATGCACCGCTGTGAGCACGCCCTCGGCGATCAGGGAGCGCACGAGATCGCCGGCTTTCTTCTCGTGTTCCAGGTCAACGGAAGGAGGTGGGCCGTCGGTGCGACCATGAATGTCGCGCATGTAGATCGACTGTGCGAGATGCGTGCCCCATCCCTCCGGCGCGCCGATGACAAGGATTGCTTCGTCTTGAGCCGCAAAACCGACCCGCATCATTTTCGAATGATCCGCAATCAGGCCGACACCGCCGATCGTAGGGGTCGGCAGGATGCCTTGGCCGTTGGTCTCGTTGTAAAGGGAGACATTGCCTGACACGATCGGAAAATCGAGAGCGCGACAGGCTTCGCCGATACCTTTGATCGCTTGCACCAGTTGACCCATGATCTCAGGGCGCTCCGGATTGCCGAAGTTCAGATTGTCGGTTGAAGCGAGGGGCAGGGCGCCGGTTGCAGTCAAATTGCGCCAGCACTCGGCAACCGCCTGCTTGCCCCCCTCAAAGGGGTCCGCCTCGCAATAGCGCGGCGTCACATCGGAAGAAAAGGCAAGCGCCTTGCTGGCATGTCCTTCAACACGCACGACACCTGCGTCGCCGCCGGGAAGCTGAAGTGAATTTCCTTGAATCAGCGTGTCATACTGCTCCCAGACCCAGCGGCGGCTGGAGCCATTCGCCGAATTGAGCAGCTTCAACAATGCGTCGGCCACGTCTGCCTGGGGAATGTCGTTGGATGCGAGCGGCGCAGGTTTTTGCGGTTCGGACCATGGCCGATCATATTCCGGCGCCTTGTCTCCGAGATCCTTGATCGGCAGATCTGCGACTTCTTCGCCCTGATGCAGGATACGGAACCGCAGATCGTCCGTCGTGCGACCGACAATTGCGAAATCCAGTCCCCATTTGGTGAAGATCGCCTCGGCTTCCTTCTCCTTTTCGGGGCGCAGCACCATGAGCATGCGCTCCTGGCTTTCCGAAAGCATCATCTCGTAGGCGCTCATCCGCTCTTCGCGGACAGGAACCTTGTCGAGGTCGAGTTCAACGCCGAGGTCGCCTTTCGCGCCCATTTCGACCGCCGAACAGGTGAGGCCGGCCGCACCCATGTCCTGAATCGCGATCACCGCGCCAGACGCCATCAGTTCCAGGCAGGCCTCCAGAAGGCACTTTTCGGTAAACGGATCGCCGACTTGAACGGTTGGCCGCTTTTCCTCGATCTTGTCGTCGAATTCCGCCGACGCCATGGTGGCGCCGCCTACACCGTCGCGGCCCGTCTTGGCACCGAGATAGACGACCGGCAGGCCGACGCCCTTGGCTTCCGAAAGGAAGATCGCATCGCTCTTTGCAAGACCAGCGGCGAACGCGTTGACCAATATGTTGCCGTTGTAGCGCGGGTCGAACTCCACCTCGCCACCAACGGTCGGCACGCCGAACGAGTTTCCGTATCCGCCCACACCTGCCACGACACCCGCAACAAGATGCCTGGTTTTCGGATGGTCCGGCTCACCGAAGCGAAGCGCATTCATCGCTGCGATCGGACGGGCGCCCATGGTGAACACGTCGCGCAGAATGCCGCCGACTCCCGTTGCCGCGCCCTGATAGGGCTCGATATAGGACGGGTGGTTGTGGCTCTCCATCTTGAAGACCACGCAATCGCCATCTCCGATGTCGACGACGCCGGCATTCTCGCCCGGGCCCTGGATAACGACCGATCCGCTTGTCGGCAGGGTGCGCAACCACTTCTTGGAACTCTTGTAGGAGCAGTGCTCGTTCCACATGGCCGAGAAGATGCCGAGCTCGGTAAAGGTCGGCTCGCGCCCAATGAGCTCAAGGATGCGCTGGTATTCGTCAGGTTTCAGGCCGTGCGCCTTGATCATCTCGTCTGTGATCTTCACGGCGTTGGGGATCGACATCGTGTCGCGCTCTCCGCTGGATATGTGCCCGCTCCATAGCGCATGCGTGCAGTGCAATACACTGCCAAAAGCCAAGAAACTCGCCGTTCTGTGGAAATGTCGCGGATCAGCCGAAACTGTCGTAGCCCGCGCGGCCCTCGTCAAGCAGCCGACGAATGATTCCTAGCCCGCGTGCGACGTCCTCTCGCGTGCGCGGGGCAGAAATTCCGATCCGCACGCGATGGAAAGACTTGTCGCTACGCCCGGCCTTGAACTCGTCCTCGTCGTCGATCAGAACGCCATTCTCGAAAGCTGCTTGCTTGAACGTGCCAGACAGCCATGGCTCTGGCAACGCTATCCAGACGAATGGAATGTTGGGGGCTGTCGTGTAGTCGCATCCCTCCAGCGCTTCGTTCACGAGACCAAGGCGCGCGTTGACCTCTGCGATCGATCGGCTTCGTATGTCGAAAGCCTGACCGGACAAGACCAGCCTCGCACCAAGTTCAGCCAGCAGAAACGGCATTCCTCCCGTCAGCATCTTATGCGCGACGCGCACCCTGTGACGATAATTATGGGGACAGGAGACCCAGCCCCCGCGGACGCCTGCCGCGACCGACTTCGAAAGGCCACCGACGAGAAACGTTCGCTCAGGAGCCAGCGAAGCCAGCATCGGGGCTTTATCCTGAGTCATAGCGCCATACAGATCGTCTTCCACGAGAAGCACGTTGTGTTCTCGCGCGATGCGTACAATCTCCACACGACGCTCCGCCGAGAGACTTGATACTGTCGGATTCTGCGCGGTTGGCATCAAGAAGGCCATCTTGGGATGCTTTTGCGCGCAGACATGCGCAAAGCTCTCGGGGTCCAGACCACACTCGTCGACCTCCGCCATTACCGCCCGCCGGCCAATAAGTCCGGCACTGCGCGCGATCTGGGCGTATGTCACATGCTCGTAGACTATGTGGTCGCCCGGCAAAGTGAGGGCGGAAATAACCGACATGACCGCCGCATGAACCCCAAGCGTTGGGGCAATTGAATCTTGATCCGGCTGATGGCCATTGCGCGTAAGCCATTTGGCTCCTGCCGCAGCCCAGCTTTCTGGAAAATTGCGCGTGTAGCTGGAAACGTCACCAGACATCTCTGCCATAATCGCGGCCAGCGTTGATGCGATGATCGAACCTTGGCCGATATCGGGCGCGGCAGTGCTGTCGAAACGCAACTTGTCGGCAGGCGCATCGACCCATCGTGTGCCATCGGCCTCGGGAGCCGCCAACAGCGCTGAAGTCTGGCTTCCCTGACCGTCGCGCATCCGCACATAGGTGCCCCGTCCGACCTCTCCGCTGACCAGACCGCGTTCACGCAGCAAGGCATAAGCGCGCCCGACTGTCCCGATTGTCACCCCCAAATCGTAGGCGAGATCGCGTTGCGGGGGCAATTTGTGCCCCGGCGGCAACGCACCGGTGTCAATATCCGCCTCGGCTTTGTCTGCAAGCCGAAGATAGAGGGGTCCTGAGCCGATTGAGAGGTCTGGCAGCCAATTTGTCATGATGACAATTTAGTAGATTGCATCGGTTCAATAGTCAAGGCAGATGAATTGTACCCCAAGACGATAGCAACGCATAAGCGTAAGGAATGAGAACAATGAATACAATTGATGCATTAGGAAGGAGCTCACCCTCCCAGCTCCGGCGGCTTCCATCTCTTGGACGGCGTTTGGGTGCCGTTTTGTTTGCCGGAATTGTCCGGTTCGACAGGATGATGGAACGCCGTCGGTCGCGGCTTGCACTCCTCGAACTGACCGACGATCAGCTCAAGGACATTGGCCTGTCCCATGCGGACGCACATCGCGAGGGCGTTCGGCCGTTTTGGGACTAATGGGAATGTGTCAAACGCAACTCGAAACGGCAGGCTGCCCTAGGCGGGCGCGCCGCAACTCTGGTCGCCCGCGCGCCAGCGATTGAGGTCGCTGGTGACGCGTCCGGCCAGCGGCTCGGACATCAGTGGGCCGAATGCCTCGACCTGGCTGGAGTTGCCCCGTGCCTGAACCACCAGCGCTGGCAAACCGCCGAAATTCTTCGCAGGTACCAGAAGAAAGCGCGGCTGCCCGCTCATCGAGTTCAGCTCGTTGGCAAATCTGTATCCCCGAAACGCCTTGTCCTTACTCGCAAACCAGCATTTGTAGGCAGCAATCGACACCTGCTCCATGGTGCGGAGCGAAGCACTCTTGCCAGATCCGCCAGCATTGGCTGGCGCTTTTTGCGATGATTGGCATCCGGTGACCGAAACTGCTGCGAGCGCCGCAGCGACCACACCGACCCTGAAGAGAAGCGTTGTCTTGGCGCGCACGATCAAGCAGCCGCTCCCAAAACACCTTCGAAGAGTGCGCGGCCGTCAGTGCCGCCATGAGCAGCTTCGATGAGGTTCTCGGGATGCGGCATCAGACCAAGGACATTTCCCTCAGCATTTATGACGCCGGCGATATCGTTCAATGAGCCGTTCGGGTTTGTGCCATCCGCATAGCGAAACACCACTTGACCCTCTCCCTCGATGCGCTTCAGCGTCTCGGGGTCGGCGAAGAAATTGCCGTCATGATGGGCGACAGGGCAACGAATGATCTGGCTCGGCCGATATCCGCGCGTAAACGCAGTATTGGCGTTGGCGACCTCGAGCTTGACTTCGCGGCAGACGAATTTCAGGGATGCATTGCGCATCAACGCCCCCGGCAGCAGACCGGATTCAAGCAGAATCTGAAAGCCGTTGCAGACGCCCATCACCCTAACGCCCTTGGCTGCCTTTTCAGCAACGGCCCGCATGACCGGCATGCGTGCTGCAATCGCTCCGCAGCGAAGGTAGTCGCCATAGGAAAAGCCGCCGGGAATGACGATGAGGTTGACATCGGGAATCT
Source organism: Rhizobiaceae bacterium (assembly GCA_023953905.1). GTDB lineage: Bacteria > Pseudomonadota > Alphaproteobacteria > Rhizobiales > Rhizobiaceae > Arvimicrobium. The sequence continues at coordinate 36,354 of JAMLJA010000015.1, forward strand.
GCGTGTCAGTCTCCCATATTGTGACGGGAGCCTGACCGGAAATCTTCGTCAGTGCCGCGATCATGTCGCGGTCGCGATTGAGGCCGGGAAGGAGAACGACGGCTGATTTCATTGACAGTGCCTTCGCGCGACTCGGGTTTATGCTTGCTGCAGGTTCAATTGGACCGCAGTCTTGCGCCTTCTCAGATCAGCGCGACGGTGTAATTCTCGATCACGGTGTTCGCCAGCAGCTTGTCGCACATGGCCTTCAGTTCGGTCTCCGCTTTCGCCCGGTCGGTTCCGTCCAGCTCAACGTCGAAGACCTTGCCCTGGCGAACGGAGCCGACATCGCCGAAGCCGAGCGCGCCAAGCGCATGCTCAATTGCCTTGCCCTGAGGGTCGAGAACGCCGTTCTTGAGTGTAACGGTAACGCGGGCTTTGATCACGGCTTTCCTATCCGTCGGCGTGGTATGTGCGAATTCGATACCGCGCCCGGAGCCAAAAGGCCGGGCGCGTTGTGGGTGCTTTAGTGACGCGTGCCTTTCGGCGGCTCTTCATTCGAGGCAACCAGTACAGGCCCAGTGGGGCGTGCAGGCTCATTCTCATTCATGATCCCAAGGCGGCGAGCGACTTCCTGATACGCCTCTACCAGACCACCCATGTCACGGCGGAACCGGTCCTTGTCCAGCTTGTCCTGGGTGACCACATCCCACAACCGGCAGGAATCGGGAGAGATTTCATCGGCCACGACAATGCGCATCATCTCATTCTCGTAGAGGCGACCGCATTCCATCTTGAAGTCGACAAGCTGGATTCCGACGCCCATGAACAGGCCGGAAAGGAAATCATTGACGCGGATGGCAAGAGCCATGATGTCGTCGATTTCCTGCGGACTTGCCCAGCCGAAGGCAGTGATGTGCTCTTCGGTCACCATGGGATCGTCCAGCGCGTCCGCCTTGTAATAGAACTCGATGATCGAACGCGGCAGCACCGTGCCTTCGTCGATGCCGAGACGCTTTGCCAGTGAGCCGGCGGCAATATTGCGCACCACCACTTCGAGCGGGATGATCTCGACTTCCTTTATCAGCTGCTCACGCATGTTGAGACGGCGGATGAAGTGGGTAGGTATCCCGATCCGATTGAGATGATTGAAAATGTACTCAGAGATGCGGTTGTTCAGCACACCTTTGCCGTCCACAACCTCATGCTTCTTCTTGTTGAAGGCGGTGGCGTCATCCTTGAAGAACTGGATGAGCGTTCCAGGCTCCGGGCCCTCATACAAAATCTTGGCCTTGCCCTCGTAAATTCGGCGGCGTCGGTTCATCAATTTATCTCTGGGGTTAGCAGGGCATTCGGAGTTGACCGCACCCTTCGTTGCGCCGCACACAAGCACGGCAATGATGCATATTTAGGCGCTCTGTATCCCAATAGCCAGCGATCCTCAATCGCGAAATGTCCTCATCAACTGCTTTTGGACGGTCAATGCTGCGCTGCAACACATGAAAGCGCGGCGGATAGGCATATTGACGTTGCGGTGCCCTTTTGGTTTGAGCGTGTGCAAGTTACATACACCATCAGAACCGCCCACGGAGAGCGCCATGAGCATGAAAGACCGAGAAGAAGGTTTCGAGCGCAAGTTCGCCTTCGACGAAGAACTGCGTTTCAAGGCGACTGCGCGCCGCAACAAGCTGCTTGGCCTCTGGGCCGCGGAAAAGCTCGGCAAGTCCGGCGAGGATGCCGAGGCTTACGCGAAGACGGTCGTCATCGCGGATTTTGAGGAAGCGGGTGACGAGGACGTTTTCCGCAAGATCCGCAAGGATCTTGATTCGGCAAATGTGAGCGTGTCGGATGAAGAGATACGCAAGACGATGCTGGATCTGTTGGCCAAGGCTGTCGAAGCAGTGCAGAACAGCTGACACAGACGTCGCCCAGCGAAACTGGACCAAAAAACCGCCTGCCACAACGGGCGGTTTTTTGTTGCCAGTGTCTTGCCGTGTGGTTGAATGCGTTGGGTTCATTTTGCTTTCGGGAGGGAATTTCATGACGCTCGCAATGCGGCTCAAGGCCGGCGACACGCTTTTCACGGCCTGGTCGGGCGTCCCCGATGCTCTGACGGTTGAGTTGATGGCCGCCCAGGGCTTCGATGCCGTCACACTGGATATGCAGCACGGCGGTCATCATGAGGACAGCGTGCTGCGCGCGATTCTGCCTATCCAGAAAGCGCAAAAACCAGCAATCGTGCGCATTCCCGTCGGTCGGTTCGACATGGCGAGCCGTGCTCTCGATTTCGGCGCCGAAGCGGTCATCGCGCCCATGATCAATTCTGTCGCCGACGCGAGGGCGTTTGGTCTGGCCATGAAATATCCGCCGATGGGCCAGCGTTCCTGGGGACCGACATTTGGGTTTCCTCGCCATGGCAAGGGTGACTTCGCTGAGTGGCTTGCCGAATCGAACGCTCGCACGATGGCGATCGCGATGGTCGAAACGCGCGAAGCGCTGGATTGTCTGGATGGTATCCTGGAGACGCCGGGGATAGATGGCATCTTTGTAGGGCCGTCCGATTTCTCGATCGCCTGGAGCCGCGGTCGGACCGTCGACACCAAGCTCGAAGACATGATGCAAGCCATCGCCGACATCGGTAAACGCACGCGTCAGGCTGGCAAGGCCGCCGCAATCTTCATTGTGGATCCCGGAATGACCGGTCGCCTTGCGAAGATGGGATATCAGCTTTTTGCAGGCGGATCGGAAGGTGCGCTCATGTCGCGGGGCGCCGCGAGCCTCCTTGGCGAGGCGCGGCAGTCGCTCGACGCCAAATAGGCTTTGCGCTTCAGAGCCTGGAAAGCATCTTGGCAAATGTGAGCGATCCCTCGGGCCAGGGGCCAAATCCCGCCTGCGCGTCGAGGTGACCTGATTCGCCCGCATCGGCGAACAGCGATCCCCACGCCGCCGCAAGGTCTTCTGCGACGGCCAGATCGCAGAAGGGATCTGTGCGACTGCCGATGGTCGTCGACGGGAAGGGCAGGGGATCGCGCGGATAGGGGCCGAAATCGCGCAGGAAGCGTGGCTTGACCGCTTTCCTCTCGAGATCTGGGGGGGCGACGAAAAGAGCGCCGCGAACGTCTTTCTGAAATTTCGGGATCGCATGGATTGTAGCCGGGATTCCAAGCGAGTGCGCGACCAGCACAACCGGCTTCTCGGCAGCATTGACCGCTTCTGCGATCCGCTCGATCCAGGCCTCGCGATCAGGCTTCAGCCAATCGTCCTGGACGACACGACGCGCGGTTGAGAGCCGCTGTTCCCAACGCGTCTGCCAATGCTCAGGCCCTGAGTCTCCCAGACCGGGAATGATAAGAATATCGGCTTCGGATGCTTTCATGCCGCAGCATTTAGCGATGTGAGGCGACAGCTTCAACCGACAGGAGCAGCTAAGGTCACTGAGAGCGCATCGACTTGTGCGCCCTCAGCTCGATTCAATCTGCTGCGGCACCTTCCTCTGGTGAAAGCCGCCGCAACAAAGCCCAAGTCTAATGGCATCAGGCCATCGCCTTCTGGAGATTCTCGTCCACCTTGTCGAGGAAGCCGGTCGTGGACAGCCATGGCTGATCCGGACCGATAAGCAGCGACAGGTCCTTGGTCATGAAGCCCGACTCGACGGTCTGGATGCAGACCTTTTCCAAAGTCTCGGCGAACTTCTTCAAGGCGTCATTGTCGTCCAGCTTGGCGCGGTGAGCCAGTCCACGCGTCCAGGCGAAGATGGAGGCGATGGAGTTGGTCGATGTTTCCTCACCCTTCTGGTGCTGGCGATAGTGACGCGTAACGGTGCCGTGTGCAGCCTCGGCTTCGACCGTCTTGCCATCCGGCGTCATAAGTACGGAGGTCATCAGGCCAAGCGAGCCGAAACCCTGCGCGACAGTATCCGACTGGACGTCACCATCGTAGTTCTTGCATGCCCAGACATATCCGCCCGACCATTTGAGGCTGGAGGCGACCATGTCATCGATCAAACGATGCTCGTACCAGATTTTCTTCTCTTTGAACTTCGCCTCGAATTCCTTCTCATAGACTTCCTGGAACAGATCCTTGAAGCGGCCGTCATAGGCCTTGAGAATGGTATTCTTGGTTGAGAGGTAGACGGGATAGTTGCGCAGTAGGCCGTAGTTGAGCGAGGCACGCGCGAATTCGCGGATCGAATCGTCCAGATTGTACATGGCCATCGCCACGCCCGAGCCCGGTGCGTCGAACACTTCATGCTCGATGGTCTGGCCGTCGTCGCCAACGAATTTGATTGTCAGCTTGCCCTTTCCGGGAAAGCGGAAATCGGTGGCGCGGTACTGATCGCCAAATGCATGACGACCGACCACGATCGGCTGCGTCCAACCGGGAACGAGGCGCGGCACGTTCTTCATGATGATCGGTTCGCGGAAGATGGTGCCGCCCAAAATGTTGCGGATCGTGCCGTTGGGTGACTTCCACATCTTCTTCAGGCTGAATTCCTTCACGCGGTCTTCGTCAGGGGTGATGGTAGCGCATTTGACGCCGACACCATGCTTCTTGATGGCATTGGCGGCATCGACGGTCACCTGATCGTCTGTCGCGTCGCGATGCTCGATGCCCAGATCGTAATACTCAAGATCGACATCCACATAGGGATGGATCAGCTTGTCCTTGATCAACTGCCAGATGATGCGGGTCATCTCATCGCCATCGAGCTCGACGACTGGATTTGCGACCTTGATTTTCGCCATGGACCTTCTTTCCTGATCTTGCACGTGTAAAAACAGCGGTTGCCGCGGGATGTCCGTCGCTACAGCAAAGCAGGCGGGAAAGGCAAGTGCAGGCCGCCTCATCGCCCTTCGCGGTGACCCTGCGCCCGTGCCACTTTTCACGAATCGACTGGTTCCGCACAAGAAAAAGGCTGCCGTTTCCGGCAGCCTTGTCCTGTTTTGACTTGGGTTGGAGATCAAACGGCGATCTTACCGCCACCCTGTCTGGTGATCGCGACGACGGCTGGACGAACCGGCATGTCATCCTTGAAATCGGGCCAGCGGGTGGAGAGGTCCTCGTAATAGGAAGCGCGCCCAAAACCTTCCCAATCCTCACCGCCGTCACCTGGATGCTGAACCGCCACGAAGGCCGTCTCATCATCCGGTGCGAAAAGCGGTCCGCACATTTCTGCTCCCACCGGCACGCGATAGAACAGCTTCGAAGTGGCGCGGGCTTCTCCTTCGGTATCAACAGCCCAGAGGCCATCTGTCCGGCCTGTCGCCTTGGGGCTGTTTCCGTCCGTCGCGACCCAAAGCCTGCCTGCAGAATCCACGGCACAGTTGTCGGGCATTCCGAACCAGCCATTGGCCGTGGTCGCGGTCGAGAAGGATGCGCCGACTTCGGCCACCGAGGGGTCGCCGCATTTCAGCAGTACTTCCCACGTTCCCTTCGTGGCCGAGAAATTGCCGTCGTCCTCGGAGATTTCGATGATATGCCCAAAGGCGTTGGCGGCACGCGGATTGGCAGCGTCGATCTGATCGTCCTTGCGCTTCGTGTTGTTGGTCAGCATCACATACACCTTGCCGTTGGTGCCGTTGGGCTGAACGTCCTCGGGACGATCCATTTTGGTGGCACCAAGCAGGTCGCCCGCCCGACGCGCCTCTATCACCACGTCTGCCTGAGACTGGAAACCGTTCTCCGCCGTAAGCGGGCCTTCGCCCTGAACAAGCGGGAGCCACATGACCGAGCCATCTTCAGCGAATTTCGCCACGTAGAGCGTGCCTTCGTCCAGCAGGTCCATATTGGCCGCGCGGTCGTTAGGGTTGAACGAACCCTTGGTCACAAATTTGTAGACATAGTCGAAGCGCTCGTCGTCTCCGAGGTAGAATACAACGCGGCCATCCTTGGCGACGATCGACTCCGCGCCCTCATGCTTGAAGCGACCAAGCGCGGTGCGCTTTTTCGGCATGGAGTTTGGATCGTTGACGTCAACCTCGACGATCCAGCCAAATCGGTTGGGCTCGTTTGGCTCTTTCGACACATCGAAACGGTCGTAAAAGCCGGACCACTCATAGGATCCCTCGGGAATGCCCATGCGCTTGTAGTTTCCCGCTTCCGGGTGTTCTGCCGGCAGTTCGCCGCCGAAGTAACCGTGAATATTCTCTTCGGCCATGATGTAGGTGCCCCATGGGGTGACACCGCCCGCGCAGTTGTTGATGGTGCCGAACACCTTCGTTCCGGTGGCGTCGGCATTCGTCTTGAGGCGGTCATGGCCGGCCGCCGGGCCAGTCAGTTCCATCTCGGTGTTGACTGTGATGCGCCTGTTGAGCTTCCCGTCCTTGACGACCTGCCACTTGCCGGCTTCTTTCCGGATTTCGACAATGGCGCCGCCATGAGCCGCCATCTCAATGTCGACCTGCTCTTTGGTCAGGGGCTTCATCTGCACCTTGCCTTCAGCGAGGGTAACAAGGCCGGGGAACATCAGGTGCGGATTGGTATATTCGTGATTGACCACGAGCAGGCCGTGTTCGGCCGAGCCCTCGATCGGAATATAGCCGACATAGTCATTGTTGTAGCCGAACTGCTTGGCCTGTGCCGCGGCGCTCTGCTTGAGAGGATCGAACTCCGGCGCGTCTGCAAAGATCGGGTCGCCCCAGCGCAGCAGCACGTCGGCGTCATAGCCTTCTGCGACATGGTGGTCGGCGTCCACCCCGGCTTCCACTTCCTTGAAGGAAAACGCTGAACCCGGAGCCTGCGCATTGGCGCGTTCGGCGGTCAGAAGCGCAACGGGACCGACGGTGGCGGAAATGGCCGAGACCGCCAGTGCTCCCTTCATCAATCCGCGTCGTGAGAAGCGCGTCGCGATGATCTCTCCCATCGTCGCGTTGCTGCTCAGATTGCGGACGGGCCCGTCGGCCTCTTCCAGAAGACTGGTCTTGAAGGGGGAATCGCTCATGGTTCTTGCTCCGTAGATATGGCGGCTATTCGCGTGGCTTGAAACCGGAGCGGCAGATAGCGGCTCTTCATAACACGCCGATGACTGTTGATGTCGTCTGGTTGACGAAGTGGTCGCCGCAAAGGCGAATTTCATCGACATGAAGTCCCGCAATGGCTAATTGCCGCGGCTATTTCCATGGAAACTTCAGACGAAGGGATGGGCGACAACATGGAAGCGCGGGAGCAGCCATTCACCAGCGACGGGCCGGTCATCATTCTCGTAGAGCCTCAACTCGGCGAGAACATCGGCATGGTGGCGCGTGCGATGGCAAATTTTGGCCTCGCGGAACTTCGCCTGGTCAATCCGCGCGACGGATGGCCAAACGAGAAAGCGCGCGCGGCGGCCAGCAGGGCGGATCATGTGATCGACGCAACACAATTGTTCGAGGATCTGTCTTCAGCGATCGCGGACCTTAATTTCGTGTTTGCCACAACGGCCCGCCAACGCGACAACTTCAAGCCGGTGCGCAGCCCCGTCGAAGCCGGCAAATCCTTGCGCGCTCATTCAACAGCGGGTCATCGAACGGGAATCCTGTTTGGTCGTGAAAAGTTTGGGCTCTACAATGAAGAGGTCGGCTTGGCGGATGAAATCGTTACGTTTCCTGTCGATCCCACCTTTGCGTCATTGAACATCGCCCAGGCGGTGCTTCTCATGTCCTATGAATGGATGAAGTCGGGGCTGGAGAACGAGACCGACACGGCCTTTGGAAGTCCGGAGAATATCCCGGCGCCCAAGGAGAGACTTCGCGGGCTGCTTGACCACCTTGAGGCAGCACTCGACACGCGAGGATATTTTCGGCCGCTGCCCAAGAAACCCAAGATGGTGGACAACCTGCGCGCCGTGCTGACGCGTCCCGGATTTTCCGAGGCGGAGATCAAAGTGCTGCGTGGCGTCGTGTCGTCACTCGACTATTTCTCGCCAAAGGAACCGCGCGGCGCGGGCTATCCGGATCGCAAGGCTGAAGCCGATCGCGCACTGCACGGCGACGGGCAAGCAGACGCTGGCGCCGATGAGTGACCGCGCGCGACGCGATGCGTTTACCGGAGCGGGTCGAATCTGCACGCCTGCGCCGATATTACGCCGTCTTCCTGATCTTGAAGCTGTGCGGGTGAAGCGTCATGCTTCTTCCAATCACACGCGGGATCTTGGTTCAGCATGAGCGACACAAAGTCGAGCGCACCGGTGCTCATGTTCGATTCAGGGATCGGCGGTCTGACGGTGCTTCGAGAAGCGCGGGTTCTTATGCCGGAGCGGCGCTTCGTCTACGTCGCCGATGACGCGGCATTCCCATACGGTGATTGGGAAGAGCCCGCGCTGAATGCGCGGATAGTCGACATTTTCGGCGAGTTGCTGGACCGCTTCAAGCCCGCCATTGCGGTCATTCCGTGCAATACCGCCTCCACCCTTGCCCTCGGCGACCTCCGCGCGGCCTATCCTGATACGCCGTTCGTGGGAACTGTACCTGCCATAAAGCCGGCTGCAGAGCGAACGCGCTCAGGGCTTGTATCCGTGCTCGCGACGCCGGGGACCGTGAAGCGCCAATATACCCGTGACCTGATCGCCCAGTGGGCGCAGCGCTGTCACGTCAGACTGGTTGGAAGCACGCAACTCGCCAGACTGGCCGAGGCTTACATGCGCGACGGGTTTGTCGATGAGGAAGCCGTGCGGGCGGAGATTGCCCCGTGTTTCATCGAACAAGACGGTCGCCGTACCGACATCGTGGTGCTCGCCTGCACACACTATCCGTTTCTGGTCAATCGAATGCGCAAGACCGCGCCTTGGCCCGTCGACTGGCTCGATCCTGCCGAGGCGATCGCCCGTCGCGCAAAGACCCTGCTTGAAAATGTTGCAATTCGCCCGCCGACCGCGATGTCCGACGTCGAGCGTGATGTTGCTGTTTTCACGTCGGGTCGAATGGATTTTGCCACGCGGCGACTGATGCAGAGTTTCGGGCTGTCGATCCTTTGATGCCGGTGTAGCGCGTTGGAACTGGCGCCAAGCGCCTGCGTTTTGAGGTTGTCTCACAATGCGAGGACACAGTGATGCCAGCCAAATCCAAGGCCCAACAGAAAGCCGCGGGTGCAGCCTTGTCTGCCAAGCGCGGAGAAACCAGCAAGAGCGAGCTCAAGGGCGCTTCGAAGGAAATGTATGAATCCATGAGCGAGAAAGAGCTTGAGGAATTCGCCGAGACCAAGAGAAAGGGGCTTCCGGAGCACGTCGACAAGAACTGATCTTCGGCAGCGGCATTTGTTGACAACGCAAATGGTTTGCCCTATCGACCCTGGCAACATCGGGCGGCGACGTCTGGTGCCGTAATCGACGTGTCCCGTGGATCTTTTTCGCAAAGCGTGCGCGAAAGATCCTGTCAGGCTTCAGAAAGAGGAGCCAGAGGAGGGCGCGTTTCCTTTGCCCGAGGCGGAAGCCTTGGGCGGTTTCTTTTGAAAGGGAATGCGATGAGCAAGCGCGAATCCGCAAAATACAAAATCGACCGCCGTCTTGGCGAGAATATCTGGGGCCGTCCGAAGTCCCCGGTCAACAAGCGTGAATATGGTCCCGGCCAGCACGGTCAGCGTCGTAAGGGCAAGATGTCCGACTTCGGCCTGCAGCTTCGCGCCAAGCAGAAGCTCAAGGGTCACTACGGCGAGATCTCCGAAAAGCAGTTCCGCAAGACCTATGAGGAAGCCGATCGTCGCAAGGGCGATACGCCCGACAACCTGATCGGTCTGCTCGAGTCGCGTCTGGACGCAGTCGTGTATCGCGCAAAATTCGTTCCCACGATTTTTGCGGCTCGCCAGTTCGTGAACCACGGGCACGTCAACGTGAACGGCACGCGCGTCAATATCGGTTCGTATCGCTGCAAGCCAGGTGACGTGATCGAGGTGCGCGAGAAGTCGAAGCAGCTCGTAATCGTCCTGGAGTCCGTTCAGCTCGCCGAGCGCGACGTACCGGACTACATCGAGGCCGACCACAACAAGATGACCGCGACTTTCGTGCGCGTTCCGGGGCTCTCCGATGTGCCGTATGCGGTGCAGATGGAACCCAACCTCGTGGTCGAGTTCTACTCGCGCTAATCTCAGGCCGCATGGCCAGCAGGATCGGCCGCCTTTCAGGCGGCCTTTTCTTTTGCGCCCGACCTGTTCCGCATCTGAGCTTTGGAAAACGCACGGCTCGGGTTTTTTTACTGGCGGAATCAACCCCGCAGCGTTAAGCACCGACTCCCATGGCGCGATATGTATTCATAACTGGCGGCGTGGTTTCCTCTCTGGGAAAAGGCATAGCGGCAGCCGCCTTGGGCGCGCTTCTGCAGGCGCGAGGCTATCGCGTCCGCATACGCAAGCTCGATCCCTACCTCAACGTCGATCCCGGCACGATGTCGCCTTACCAGCACGGCGAGGTCTTCGTGACGGACGACGGAGCGGAGACCGACCTCGATCTGGGCCACTATGAGCGGTTTACCGGCCGCTCGGCGAACCAGAGCGACAACATCACGACCGGCCGAATCTACAAGAACATCATCGATCGCGAGCGTCGCGGTGACTATCTGGGCGCCACCGTCCAGGTGATCCCTCACGTTACCGACGAGATCAAGAGCTTCATTCTTTCCGGCAACGAGGAATACGATTTCGTGCTTTGCGAGATAGGCGGCACGGTCGGCGACATCGAGGCGATGCCGTTCCTCGAAGCCATTCGACAGGTGGGTAATGATTTGCCGCGCGGTGGTGCGGTCTACGTCCATCTCACGCTGATGCCCTACATACCGACTGCCGGCGAACTCAAGACGAAGCCCACTCAGCATTCGGTGAAGGAACTGCGCTCGATCGGTATCGCGCCCGACATTCTTCTGGTTCGTGCGGATCGTGCGATTCCCAAGGAAGAGCGCCGCAAGCTCTCGCTGTTCTGCAATGTGCGCGAAAGCGCCGTGATTCAGGCGCTCGATGTCGGCCACATCTACGATGTGCCGATCGCCTATCACGATGAGGGGTTGGATTCAGAGGTGCTTGCGGCCTTCGGAATCGATCCTGCTCCAAAGCCGCGCATGGATAGATGGATGGAGGTGTCCAACCGCCTGCACAATCCAGAGGGCGAAGTGACCATCGCGGTGGTCGGAAAATACACCGGCCTCAAGGATGCCTATAAGTCTCTCATGGAGGCTCTGGCGCATGGTGGTCTCGCCAACAAGGTGAAGGTCAAGCTCGATTGGATCGAAAGCGAGATCTTCGAGAAGGAAGACCCGTCGCCCTATCTGGAGAAGGTGCACGGCATTCTCGTTCCCGGCGGGTTTGGCGAACGTGGCGCCGAAGGCAAGATTCTCGCTGCGAAGTTCGCGCGTGAGCGCAAGGTTCCCTATTTCGGAATCTGCTTCGGTATGCAGATGGCCTGCATCGAAGCTGCGCGGTCTCTGGCGGGCGTCGAAAGAGCGTCGTCGACGGAGTTTGGCCCGAGTGCAGAGCCGGTCGTTGGCCTCATGACCGAGTGGTTGCGGGGCAATATGCTCGAAAAGCGGCAGGCGGCAGGCGATCTGGGGGGCACCATGCGTCTCGGAGCCTATGACGCGACCCTGACCCCCGGTACCAAGATTGCCGAGATCTACGGGCGAACGGACATCTCCGAGCGCCATCGCCACCGCTACGAGGTCAATATCGACTACAAGCAGCGGCTGGAAGATTGCGGTCTCGTATTCGCAGGCATGTCGCCAGACGGCGTGCTGCCCGAAACGGTCGAGTATCCCGATCATCCCTGGTTTATCGGCGTACAGTATCATCCGGAGCTGAAAAGCCGTCCGTTTGAGCCGCATCCGCTGTTTGCGAGCTTTATCCACGCCGCGATGGAGCAGAGCCGTCTGGTCTAGGTGAGGGCCGGTACCGGCGTTGCGCTAAGCTCATTATCTGACTAAAGTCAGGTAATGACCGCTTCCTCAATCAGTGACATTCGTCGCTTCAATCGTACGGTAACGCAGCGCATAGGCGTGCTGCAGGACAGCTATCTCAGTCGCGGCCGGCCGCTTGGCGAGGCGCGACTTCTGTTTGAGATCGGTCTGGGCGGGGCCGACGTGCGCGACCTTCGCAATCGGCTGGCCCTCGACTCTGGATATATGAGCCGGTTGTTGCGGTCGCTCGAGAAGCAGGGACTGATCTCCCTGACCAAAGATGTCGACGACGCACGCGCCCGCCGGGTGGAATTGACCGGAGATGGGAGGCGCGAGTGGCAGAGCTACGACGATGCCTCCAACGAACTGGCCAACTCTCTTCTGTCAGGACTGGATCCGAAAGCGCAGGACAGGCTTGTCAGTGCCATGACGGAGGTGGAACGCCTGTTGAGCACGGCGAGCGTTCAGCTGTCCGTCGAGTCGCCGGATAGTTCGGACGCGCGCTGGTGTCTCGATCAGTATGTGAAGGAATTGGCTGGTCGTTTCGATGGTGGGTTTGACCCTGCAAACGGCAACACTGTGTCTTCTACGGAGATGACGCCGCCGTCCGGTTATTTCGTGGTGGCGCGGCAGGATGGGACAGCGGTCGGTTGCGGCGGATTGATAAGACGCAGCGCCGATGCGGCGGAGATCAAGCGCATGTGGACCTCGCCGTCCGCGCGCGGGCGTGGCGTGGCGCGACGCATTCTTGCAATGCTTGAGGATATCGCCCGTGATGAGGGCTTCAGTCGGGTATTGCTCGACACCAATCGCAGCCTGAATGAAGCGAGGACCCTCTATGCCCGCTGCGGTTATGTCGAAATCGCGCGCTATAATCAAAATCCCTACGCGCATCATTTCTTCGAGAAGACACTATAGGGATCGTCACTTCCTTGGCGACCGGCCGATGTGATGGATCATCCTCCGCTGATGGCTGTCAGAACAAACACCTCGCTTCCAGCGGGGATCGGCGCGCCGAGCTTCACCCGTTCGCCGTCGATGAAGACATTCATGTGCTTGCGTATCGCCGGCGATGAATCGCAGATGCGATCACGCATTCCCGGCCAGCGGCGGTTCAACTCGTTGACCATGTCCTGCACCGTCGCTGCGTTCATCTCCAGTCGGCGAGGCGCGCCAGGAAAGAGATCGACGAGCACGCCCGGCAGGCGAACGACAATTTCGTTGGAGGCGTGACGGCCGCTGTTGTGCCCTTGGCCCGGAGCCTGATCATCCATGTGGTTGTCCAGTCAAACGGTGCTCATTCGTCGATGACCATTGTCTCGACGGACGAGATCGTTGGCAAGTGTTCGGCTATCGGCTCCCAACTGTCGCCTTCGTCACGACTGGCAAAAAGTGTTCCGCCGCTTGTCCCGAAATAGACACCCGCCGGATCAAGTCGATCGGTCGACATGGCCTGGCGAAGGACGCCGAAATAGGCGTTTTCCTGGGGCAGTCCCTCACGCATATCCTTCCACGTTGACCCGCCATCCCGCGTGCGCCAGACCGCTGCCTTGGCGTCTGGTACGAAACGCCCCTTGCTGTCACCATTAAGCGGCAACAGAAACAGCGTGTTCGGATCGCGCGGATGGGCCGCGGCGGGAAAGCCGAAGCTTGAGGGCAGGCCGTCCTCGATGCTCTCCCACGTCTGGCCTCCATTGTCCGAGCGATACATGCCGCAATGGTTCTGTTGATAGAGCCGGTCGGAGCTGTCGGGGGCCATGACGACGCAATGCACGCACTGGCCAAACTCCGGATAGTTCTGGCCCTCGGGCATAAAGTCCGCACGGGTGCCCCGGTTGCGGGGCTCCCAGGTCTCTCCTCCGTCTTCCGTGTAGAAGACACCGGCGGACGAAATGCCGACCCAGATCCGATTGACGTCTGCGGGATCCGGTACCAACGAATGAAGGATCAGGCCCGCGCCACCGGGCATCCAGTCCTTGCGCGTCGGATGATTCTGGAGCCCATCCAGATGGGTCCACGTGTCCCCGTGGTCGTCGCTGCAAAACAGGCCTGCAGGCTGAACACCCGCATAAAGCTGCCCATGCCCGGGCGCGATGCTCCACACGGCCTTGATGGGCTCTTCGCCTTCGCGGTAGGTGAGGCCTTCGCTCGAATGCGTCCAGGTTTTGCCAAGGTCCGTTGACCTCCACACGGCGGGCCCGAACCATTCGTTACCGCCACCGGCATAGATTGTTCCCGAAGCCGGATCGCCGATGGCATGATTGATCGGCCAGGTCTCGCAATAAGGTCCGCGCAGGTTCCAGGTCTGCCGCGACATATCGCTCTCTGCGATGAAGACGCCTTTCTTCGTGCCAACCAGGACAAGTATCTTTGCCACCATGACGCTCCTCCTCGAACATTCCGCGGCGATAAATTGACCAGCTCGTATCTTAAGCAGCATAATTATGTTGATATCAACATAGTGGCTGCATGACTGACGACACCATCCTGACATTCGAGACGACGCTTCTGGTGCGCGACACGTGCCTGTGCATGCATGCGCAGCGCGCCGCGCGGTCGCTTGCACGGCGTTATGATGCGGTGCTACGCCCGTTCGGGCTGACCAACGGGCAGTTTTCAGTGATGATGGCGCTCAATCGTCCGGGCAGGGCGCAGATTGCTGATCTCGCGGACCTCCTTGCGATGGATCGCACGACCGTCACAGCTCTTCTCAAGCCGCTGGAGCGCCGGGGGCTCGTCAACATAAGCCCGATCGAGAAAGATCGCCGCACACGCTCGCTGACACTTACCGAAGACGGAAAGCTCGCGCTCATTTCAGCGCTGCCTGCCTGGAAGCAGATGCAGGCAGAGATCGAAAACGAACTTGCTGATGCGGATCGTCTGCGAAGCGATCTTCGGGTTATCTCCTAGCAGCTAGGCTCCCATGGGTTTCCTGCGACAGATATGGAGACTTGTGCCCCGGCCCCATTTGATGCAATCGGCTGAAACATGATCCATTCCGCCCGACCAATCGATCATTGCGTGCTTCCGACTGCAAGCCTGACCGTCGCGCGTGCAAGGCTCTCAAAGCTCGGATTTACCGTGGCACCAAACGGCCTTCATCCATTTGGAACGGGGAATTGCTGCGTCTATTTTTCGGACGGCACGTTTCTCGAACCTCTTGCCGTGGCGAACGCAACTTCGGCCAACGCCGCGATTGCTGACGGCAACGTGTTCGTGGCCAGAGACCACGACTGGCGCAAACATCGCGGCGAGGAAGGCTTTTCCGCGCTGGTGTTCGGATCGGCAGATGCCGACGCGGATCATGCTGCCTTCGTTGCAGCCTGTGTTTCCGCAGGCAGACGGCTTGATTTCTCTCGGACCTTCACGGACGCATCGGGCAGGGCGGACGTCGCTTCGTTCAGACTTGCCTTCGCGGCTGATCCGACAGTTCCCGACGCTTTTGTCTTCACCTGTGAGCGGGCAAACGCTCCAATGGTTGATCGCTCGGCCTTACAGACCCACGAGAATGGGGTGTCGCGTGTCAAGGCCGTTCTGGTCGATACGACAAACATCGCCCGGTTCATCCCGCTTTTCGCTGCCGTAACAGGCCTCGAGCCCCGCACAGATGCGACAGGCGCCGTGTTTGCTGCTGCAAACGGCGATATCATCCTGCGGGAGGTCGCCGGTTCGTCTCATTCGCCCGCAGCTGACCTGACGTTCTCCGGCATCGTGTTCGGCACTCACAATCTCGGCGGCTTGGCGGAAAGCCTGGCAGGCCGTGGGATCATGCATAGCTTGCAGGCTGGGCGCTTGGTCGTGCCCCCTGAGGCCGGTCAGGGCGCAGCGTTTATTTTCGAGGATTTATGATGCAAAAGCCGAACAGATCGGTCGCCGTTGGCAATCTTAGTTTCGATAATTCCGGGCCTTTGGTTCTGATCGCGGGTCCCTGCCAGCTCGAATCACGCGACCACGCCTTCGACATGGCTGGAGCGCTCAAGTCGCTGACGGAAAAGCTCGGCATCGGTCTCGTCTACAAGACGAGTTTCGACAAGGCCAACCGCACCTCGCTGTCAGGCAAGCGAGGGCTGGGGTTGGACGCATCGCTCCAGGTGTTTTCCGACATACGCGACGAGTTCGGATTGCCGGTTCTGACGGACGTGCACTCGCCCGAACAATGCGGCATTGTCGCAGAAGTGGTTGATATTCTGCAGATCCCTGCTTTCCTTTCTCGCCAGACGGACCTGCTTGTTGCGGCTGCCCAGACTGGAAGAGTGGTCAACATCAAGAAGGGACAGTTTCTTGCGCCGTGGGACATGAAGAATGTCGTGGCGAAGGTTACGGAATCCGGGAACCCCAACGTTCTCGTGACCGAGCGCGGCGCATCTTTTGGCTATAACACGCTGGTGTCCGACATGCGGTCGCTTCCGATCATGGCCGAAACCGGCGCACCGGTGATCTTTGACGCGACGCATTCAGTCCAGCAGCCTGGGGGGAAGGGTGGTTCGACCGGTGGGGAGAGACGATTTGTTGAAACGCTTGCCCGCGCAGCTGTAGCGGTCGGTGTCGCGGGCGTATTCATCGAAACTCATGAAGACCCGGACAACGCACCATCCGATGGGCCGAACATGGTGCCCTTGAAGGACATGCCACGCTTGCTGGAAAGGCTTATTGCATTTGATCGCGTGGCAAAGGCTTAGCCATTCGAATGCGATAGGTTCAGCCGCCGGTCACGCTCATGTGGCGTAATACGGCGGGGCGCTTGCTTCGCCGGTCGATCACGAAATCATGGCCTTTTGGCTTGCGTCCGATCGCCTCGTCTATGGCATGCGAGAGCAGATCGTTGGCTTCAGAGGCGCGCAGCGGTGAACGCAGATCAGCCGCGTCCTCCTGGCCAAGGCACATGAACAGCGTGCCTGTGCAGGTGATGCGAACACGGTTGCAGCTTTCGCAGAAGTTATGTGTCATTGGCGTTATGAAACCGAGGCGTCCGCCAGTCTCAAGAACTTCTACGTATCTCGCCGGGCCTCCCGTCTTATAGGGGATGTCAGCCAGGGTGAATGTCTTTTCAAGATCGGCACGCAGCAACGAAAGCGGAAGATACTGGTCGGTCCTGTCGACGTCGATCTCGCCCATGGGCATTGTCTCGATGACGGTCATATCCATCCCGCGACCGTGCGCCCAGCGCAGCATCTGGGGGATCTCGGCGTCATTGAAACCCTTGAGCGCGACCGCATTGATCTTGACGTGAATTCCAGCGGCCAGCGCCGCGTCGATACCCGTCATGACGCGTTGGAGATCACCCCAGCGGGTGATCGCCTTGAACTTGTCCGGGTCGAGCGTATCGAGGGACACGTTGATGCGCCGTACGCCGCAATCGGCAAGTTCATTCGCAAAGCGTGCCAACTGCGACCCGTTCGTGGTGAAGGTCAGTTCCTCGAGTGCGCCGCTCTTGAGGTGTCGTGACAATTCGCGCACAAGGTGCATGATATTCTTGCGTACCAGCGGTTCACCGCCGGTCAGACGAAGCCTCTTCACGCCCTTTTCGATGAATACGGTGCAAAGCCGATCCAGTTCCTCCAGAGAGAGCAGGTCTCTCTTGGGGAGAAAGGTCATATCCTCGGCCATGCAATAGGTGCAGCGAAAGTCGCAGCGGTCTGTCACCGACACGCGCAGATAGCTGATTTCCCGGCCGAACGGGTCGATCATGTTCATCGGACGTTCCATCCCTGCCGTCACGTCTTCCTCATACTCTGCGACATGTTGTATGTTCAAGCGCCACAATCAAGTGCCGGCGGGACAGCGGGGACCTTGATAAGTCAGGAAGCGCGTTCCATTTGATCTCATGCTCAGAAGAATTGATTTTCAAAGAGTCGCCTTGAAAGCTATTGGATTCACTCGAAATGCCGAGGCTGGCATGTGGAGGTAGTCGTGAATACGATCAGTGCAATACGGGGCACGGCGCTCAAGCCTGTCGATCCGATTTGGGAAGCGGTGCGCAGTGAGGCCGCCGATGCCGTAGAGAACGATCCGCTTCTGGCAGCCTTCCTTTATACAACGATCCTCAATCAGGAGCGCCTGGAAGATGCCGTGATCCACCGGCTCGCCCAGCGTCTCGACCATTCCGATCTGAGCGCCGATCTGATTGCTCAGGCTTATCGAGAGATGATGCGCGACAAGCCCGAGTGGAGCGACATCGTGCGCGTTGACATCCAGGCTTATTACGATCGCGACCCCGCATGCGATCGCTTCATGATGCCGGTGCTCTACTTCAAGGGCTTCCACGCGATTCAGACCCATCGGCTGGCCCACTGGCTCTGGAACCGCGGGCGAAAAGACTTTGCGCTCTATCTGCAAAGCAGGTCGTCGGCGATTTTCCAAACGGACATCAATCCGGCGGCCCGCATGGGCAAAGGCATATTCGTCGACCACGCGACAGGCCTGGTGGTAGGCGAAACGGCAGTCATCGAGGACAACGTCTCGATCCTGCACGGCGTGACGCTCGGCGGCACCGGAAAGGCCGGCGGTGATCGTCATCCCAAGATCAGGCATGGCGTGTTGATCGGCGCCGGCGCCAAGATTCTCGGCAATATCGAGGTGGGACACTGCGCCAAGATTGCTTCTGGATCCGTTGTTCTGGCAGCCGTTCCCCACAATAAGACGGTCGCTGGCGTGCCGGCCCGCGTTGTTGGGGAAAGCGGCTGCGACCAGCCGTCACGTCAGATGGATCAGTCGCTGCCATCGCACGCCTTTGATCATGTAGCGACCTTCGACATTTGACGGAGCAAGTGGCAAGCGCTTCGCATTGCGCCTTTACATGCCCGATGGGCACGTGTCAGAAGCACGCCTCCATAAGAAATTCGACCGGAGAAAGCAGTTGAAGGCCGACGAGATCCGCAAACTGGACGCTTATTTCAAGCGCACCTTCCAGAATCCAAACCTTCAGGTGAAGGCCCGTCCGCGCAAGGACGATTCCTGCGAGTTGTATGTCGGCGACGAGTTTCTAGGCATCGTCTTCAAGGATGAAGAAGACGGCGACTACAACTTTTCGATGGCAATCCTCGAGGTCGACCTCGACTGATATGCGGTTTTACCGGCGCAACATCTGCCGGGCCTTGTCCTTCACGGCGGCGTCAAGACGCCGCCAGTCGGCCAGCAATTCCTTCGGAAAACGATAAGTCAGACTGAGATCCTGGCCGACATGAATGTCGCGTTCGCAGGGTGCGATAGAATCCTTTGCGGCCGGACCCGTTAGACACCTTGCGACGAACGGGTCTGATGCATCACTGCCGACGGCCAGAAGCTCGTTGAGATAGCCGGATTTTTCGGTGAAGTCATAGAGCGAGAGATCCGATGGACCAGCCATGGGCTTGTCCACGATCAGCCTCCGATAGATGGGCTCGAGCCTGCCAGTCATATCGCGCGACATCTGGCGCGGCTCGAACGAGACAAACACAACGCTCTTTGTCGTTGCCGCGTTGTTGAAGTCAGCGCTTTTGGCCAGGCTGTAGCCTTCCATTTCGGGATAGCGGAAATACAGATCGAGCCGAGTGGCAATGCCATCGACACGCTGGCGTTGGAAGCGTATCGCATTTGCGTGGGCAGAAATTACGTCGTCGCCGATCACGATCTCATGCAGAGATGTGTCGTCGGTGTGGCCGGCCATCACGATCGATGTGCCCAGCCACTTGCCCGCGACGCTGAGACCTGCCGATAAGACCGCTAGTCCGGCAAGAAGATAGAACAGCTTGAGCATCACGCCCGATTTCACGACGTTGTATTCTACGTCGTCCGCTACGATGGACATTCATCGATCTCCGGAAAGCGGCTCAGTGGAACGACCATTGCGGCCAGGCACTGGAAGACTCTCAATTGCATCATGCAAACTTATGGTAAACTGCGGGTAAACATGATGCGTACCGGCCTTCTCGCCTCCGCGAACCTGTCCGTCCGAAACGCTCATCCTGTCGACGGATCCGCACCAGAATCGAGTTGCGCGGCAACTGTCTGAACCAGCTTATCTGGAGGACGGTGCGAGGCTTTGGCGCGCGAGGCTGATCATGATAAGGACCCGATGCATATCACCTTCAATTTTCTTCAGGAACACAGATGCCGATCTTTGCGCTCAACGACAGTCGCCCCGAATTCGCCGACGAGAAAAGTGTCTGGATCGCGCCGGATGCATCCATAATCGGAAAGATCGTCATCGGGCGCAACGTGAACATCTGGTTCGGATCGGTACTGCGTGGCGACAATGAGCCTATTCGTATTGGCGACGATACGAATGTGCAGGAACAGACCATCATGCACACAGATATCGGTTCTCCGCTGACGATTGGACAGGGTTGCACCATTGGTCATCGGGCGCTGCTTCACGGCTGCACCATCGGCGACAACACGTTGATCGGCATGGGTGCCATCATCCTCAACGGAGCGAAGATCGGCAACAACTGTATCGTCGGCGCAGGGGCTCTGATCACTGAGCGGAAGGAGTTTCCCGACGGATCCATGATCCTCGGATCGCCGGCTAAGGCCGTCAGGCAACTCGACGATGCGACGATCGCGGGCCTTCGCCGATCAGCCGCGCATTATGTCGAGAACTCCAGGCGATTCAAAAGCGGCCTCTCCCGCATCGACTAGGCGCTTTCGACCCCCTATTCACCACCCACGACGACCGTCACGACACGCAGGGGTGTCGTTATGATGATGTCGACGGCGCTTGTGACAGCGCCTCCAATCCCGGTCGTGAGCTGGCTGACCCGGTCGGTCAATTGAGCATTATCGACGGAGAGTTGATCGCCACGTCGCAGACTATCGCCCAGCAGGCCGACAATCACGGGATTGTCGGTGAATTTCGAGTGATTGAGCCTGTCACCTGACTTCACGTTCGATAGGTTGATGACGATAACCCCAAGCGCGGCGAGTTCCTGAGCATTGCTGTAATCGCCGACGCGCGGACGATTGCCTGCGATGATGCTTGAGATCTGCAGGGCACGATCGTCTCCTGACAGCATTACGACAAACGGCCTTTTCGGCGTGCCATAGCGTTTCATCTGGGATTTGAAGACGTCTACGTCGATATCCGGCGAGGCGAGCAGTACGTCTCCCAGCTTGCCATGCAGATCATGGTCGCCGGTGATCGCAAGCTGGCGAAGGGCCTCCATGGTCACCCAGTTTCCCATGGAGTGCGCGATTATGTCGATGCGTTTTGCGCCGGCGCGCTCAACCATACGAAGAGTCATTTCGAGGCGATCGCGGGCAGCCGTGGCGCTGTTGTTGTCGTAGACGTAATCGGTGATGCGGCCGGCCGACGCCCAGCTAAAAAGTATCGGCGTTCCGGAATATCCGGCGTCATGCACCAACTGCGTCATTCGGTAAACGGAGTCATCGAAGCGTGTGTTGAAGCCGTGTATGAAGACAAGGGCGCGGCCGCCGCGCCGCGCAATATCAGCGCGCAGTGCCTGCTCGAAACTGCTCGGGTCGTAGGCAGTGATGGAGGTGGCGGCGAACGTCTTGGCAGGATCTATCTTGCCACGCTTAGGTCGCTCCAGTGCCCCTTTGACATGCGTTAAAGGGACCGTCACGTCCACACGTACGAGTCCTAGCTCTTCGGATCGGTTGCCACCATAAACCTCCGCCTTGTTGCGCGCGGCGGCTCTGGTTGTGGCGATAAAGATGGAATGACGCCCGGCGACCCGGCTGTCGGCGAAGCTTGTGGGGGTTGCTGAAACGAGCACATGGGCGTTCTTGCCGCCAGCACAGGCCGACAGAGAGAAACTCAGCGCACAAACAATCATCCATACCAAAACACTGCGCGCCAAGTGGGCTCTGTCCCTCTGTGTTTTTTTCGACGTTCAGATCGATGCAGCCAGTTCCACCACCTGCACATGCGCGACTCAACGACTCCAGAAGCCGGGTGTGAAGATGACGAGCACGGCGAGTATCTCAAGTCGACCGAGCAGCATGCCAACGGTGCAGATCCATTTGGCCGCATCGGGCAGGCTCGAGAAATTGCCCACAGGGCCGATGATAGGCCCCAGACCCGGGCCGACATTGGTCAGAGATGTGAGCGAACCGGTGACGGCTGTTTCGAAATCGAGGCCGGTGGCAGCCAGCAAAACCGTGAAGATCGCCCAGAGAATGAAGAATGACGCGACGAATAGAACGACCGCCCGTTGCATGTCATCGTCGATGCTCCGGTCACCATAGCGAACCGGCAACACCGTATGCGGATAGATCAGCCTTCGCAGACCGTTGGCCATCAGTTCGAACAGGATCAGGAAACGATACGCCTTGATACCACCCGTCGTCGAACCGGAGCATCCACCCAGAAAGGTGGCGACGAAAATGCATGCCACAGCGAAAGGCCCCCAGAGTGTGTAATCGTCGCTGGAGAAGCCCGTTGTCGTAATCACCGAGATGAAATTGAACGTCGAATGCGTGAGCGCCATGCCGAACGGCATTCCGAGCTTTACCTTGAGATAGATCGCGACGGCCAGCGCAAAGACCACAGAATACCCCGCGAACACCCTTATCTGCGGGTCGCGCAATACGTCGAAGCGTCCGCGCACCGTAAGCAGGATCATGATCGAGAAGGGCAAGGCTCCAATGAACATGAATATGGAGCCGACCCACAGGACGGCAGGCGTCTGGGAATATCGGAGAAACGATGTGTCATGCGTGGAGAAGCCGCCAGTCGCAATCGTGGACATGGCATGATTGAGGGCGTGAAAACCCTCCATGCCCGCTGCGACATAGGCGAGGGCACATGTGAACACGAGCGCCGTGTAGATGCCGATAAGGCTGATCGTAAAGGTCTGGAACCGCGCGAACGGGCGATCCTCAATGTCGGATGATTCGATCTTGAAGTAGCTCACGCCGCCGATATTGAGGAAGGGCAGGAGAAACAGTCCAAGGGCGATAACGCCCAGGCCGCCCATGAACGACAGCAACGAACGCCAAAGCAGAAGTCCGGGAGGCGCCGAATCCAAACCGTTCATGACGGTTGAGCCAGTGGTCGTAACCCCTGAGACGGATTCGAAAAATGCGTCGGTCAGGCTCATGTCGAGTGACGAGGCCATGAACGGCATCGCGCCCGCAATCGCCGTCGTGAACCAGAGCATGTTGACGAGCAGGAACCCGAAGCGTGGCGAGGCCTGCGGCATTCGCCCACGGGTGGCGAGCGCCACGCTCATGGCAATCCCGCCAACGAAAATCGCCGAAAACCCAAAGGCCTTCCAGTCTGGGCTTTGATAATACAGATCGAGCGCCGCCGGGATGAGCATGGCGGCAGCCAGATAGAGTGCGAAGATTGCCGCGACATGTGTCGCTGCCCGCATGGCTGTTCTATTCACGGATTCATCGATCCCGTTCTACTGACTGGCACGCGGAGCGTGGAAAGTGGCTTTGCACAGGTGAATATGCAATAGCGCCAGCGAGATGTTCGCAGCAAACTCCTTGTCTGGATATTCGAATGACAGCATTTCCCGACCGTGTCTCTCGCGCTGCGGAAGCCCTGAGAAGCCTTTTTCCTGCAACTCCTCTACAGGAAAACGACTACCTTTCCAGAAAGTTTGGTGCGCGGATCCTGTTGAAGCGTGAAGATCTCACGCCTGTCCGATCCTACAAGATTCGCGGTGCCTTCACCTTCTTTCGAAAGGCGCTCGCCCGCGCTGGGGATAACGCCGCTTTCGTGTGCGCGTCAGCCGGAAACCACGCGCAGGGTTTTGCCTTTGTGTGCCGACATTTCGGGCGCAAGGGCGTCGTCTTCATGCCGGTAACGACGCCTCAACAGAAAATCGACAAGACGCGTCTTTTCGGCGGCGCATTCGTGGAGATCAGGCTGGTTGGCGACTTCTTCGATGACTGCTACCGCGCCGCCCTGGATTTCGCCAGACAGAGCGGCGGATACATGGTGCCGCCCTTCGATCACCGTGACATCATCGAAGGGCAGGCGACCGTTGGCTTGGAGATCGTGGCCGATCTTCCCGACGGCGAGAGTCCGGACATTGTGGTCATTCCCGTAGGCGGTGGTGGACTGGCGGCGGGCGTCACAGAGTTCATGAAAGCTCGCTACCAGCAGGATGGCGTGCCAATTCCGCGCTTTGTGTTCTGCGAGCCTGTCGGGGCGCCGAGCCTCCATGACTCGCTGTCGGCGGGGCGTCGCGTGAGACTTCCCCGGGTCGACAACTTTGTCGATGGCGCTGCGGTTGCCGAGATCGGAAAGGAGCCATTCGGGTTGCTGAAGACGTTCGCAGCCGACGCCGTGCACCTCATTCCGGAAAACCGGCTCTGTGCCACGATGATCGAGATGCTCAACGTCGAAGGCGTTGTGCTGGAACCGGCCGGGGCGCTTGCCATCGACGCCCTGAAGGACTTTTCGCAGCGCGAAATCAAAGGCAAGACAGTCGTCGTCATCGTGTCGGGCGGCAATTTCGACTTTGAGCGGCTTCCAGACGTCAAGGAGCGGGCGCTGCGATACGAGGGACTCAAGAAGTATTTTGTGCTGCGGTTTCCGCAACGACCCGGCGCGCTTCGGGATTTCCTGACACTTCTGGGCCCCGACGATGACATTGCGCGCTTCGAATACCTCAAGAAATCGGCGCGCAACTTTGGCTCGGTGCTGATCGGCATCGAGAGCAAGGATCGTAGAAACTTTGACACTCTCGTCAGGCGTTTCGAAGAACGAGGCTGGGCCTTCGAAGACATCACCGACAACGAGACGATCGCCGGCTTGGTGATATGAGCGAGACCGTCTACATCCTGCTTTTTCGTGGCGTCGGCGGTGCAACGCAACTGCCGACCAAAGCGCTGAGGGAAGCACTTTCGGAGGCCGGCTTCTCAAACTGCGGAACCTATATCAATAGCGGAAACGCCTATTTGAGAACGAGCCTCAACCGTGAGAGCGTGCTGGCCAAGGTTTCCGAGCTGTGCCAAGCGCGCTTTGGATTCGCCAAGGACATTTACGCAGTGACATTGCCGGAATGGCGCGAGCTTGTGTCTCGCAATCCATTTGCGGGAGAATTCAAGGAAGGGCGCTTCATGCATGCGGCCGTGCTGGGTACGGCTCCTGCACCGGAGGCCATCAGGATGCTGAAGGCACTCGCCACACCGGGCGAGGGCATCGAGATTGTGGGCAATGTTGCCTATCTCCACACGCCGGGAGGGTTCAGCCAGTCCAGGCTCGGTGTAAAGTTCGACAAGGGCCTCGGCGTCGCCAATACGGCACGAAACTGGAATACCGTGCTGAAACTATTGGACCTCACGGAGCAAACCGCATCCTGACGCCGGGTGTTGCACCGCAATATACTCCTTGCAAAGCGATGCGAACTAATCCATATGCGGCAGTATAGGCGCTTGGGCCGGCTCGACCGGCTTTCCCATTGATGGGACCGGTTGCGTCTGTTTCCTCCTCTTCGAATTCGTCGCGGAGCGATGGAAAAGACCTGCGGCACCGTGCTGTGGGCACGACAGCGCAGCCGTGCGGACATAAAGAGTTCGCCGCCTAGTCGTTTCAACAGAGAATACTCGCGCGGCAGGTTGCGCCTTGCCGCCTTTACGCGTTGCGGCCAAAGGCCGTCGAAAGAGATAAATTGACTAACGAAAACACAGAAATCACCAAGGGCTTTGCTGAGCTCGGGATCTCCGGGCAGCTGTTGAAGGCCACTCTGGGCGCTGGCTACGACCAGCCCAAGCCGATTCAGGAACAGGCCATTCCAGCGCAACTGGAAGGCCGCGACATTCTGGGTGTGGCTCAAACCGGATCGGGAAAGACCGCAGCGTTTGCGCTTCCCATTCTCTCCAAGATCATTGCGCTCGGCACCAAGCGCCGGCCCAAGACCGCGCGTGCTCTTATACTTGTTCCAACGCGCGAGCTGGCGGTCCAGATCGACGAGACGTTCCGCAGCCTGGCCAAGGGTGCCCATGTCTCGACCGCTTTAGTGCTCGGAGGTGTGTCACGGTTCAGCCAGGTTAAAAAGCTGCAGCCGGGTGTGGACGTTCTTATCGCGACACCCGGTCGCCTGATGGATCTGCTCAAGGCGCGTGATGTCAACCTTGCCGATACGACCTGGCTTGTTCTTGACGAGGCCGATCGCATGCTCGACATGGGTTTCATCAATGATGTCAGGCGTATAGCCAAGGAAACACACGCGGCGCGTCAGACCGCGCTGTTCTCCGCGACTATGCCCCCCGAGATCGAGCAGTTGGCACAGAGCCTGCTGCGCGCACCGGTGCGAGTGGAGGTTGCGCCGCAGGGTACCACCGCCGCTGAAATCGTTCAGAGCGTGGTTCTGGCACGCACCAAGCAGAAGCGTCAGGTGCTGTCCAGGATGCTCGCCGATCCCGCCATGTCTTCGGTCATCGTATTTTCCCGTACAAAGCACGGGGCCGACCGGATCACCCGCGATCTTGAGCGCGATGGGTTTAAAGCTGCCGTTATCCATGGCAACAAGTCGCAGAACGCGCGTCAGACCGCCCTCAACGGCTTCAAGGCGGGTTCGGTGCGTATTCTGGTCGCGACCGACATTGCCGCCCGCGGCATCGATGTTCCTGGCATCAGCCATGTCGTCAATTTCGATCTTCCGGATGAGGCAGAGAGCTATGTCCACCGTATTGGTCGCACGGGCCGAAATGGCGCGTCTGGTTCGGCTATCACCATGGTTGACCCGTCCGAGAATTCGAAGCTTCGCGCGGTCGAGCGGATTATACGGATGAAATTGCCAGTGGCAGCGGACCATCTTGGCGAGGCGGATCCGCAGCGTGAGGCCCGTCCAGTCGGCTCTACTGATCGTGCCTACGACGAAAATGGCGCAGATGCGCGTCACGGGCGCGAGCGTGACGCGCGCAAGCCCCAGCGCAATCGGTCCCAGCGCGGTGGCGCAGGCAAGCCGGGTGGAAAAAGCGATCGTGCCGCTGGCGAGCGCGCGCAAAATGCCCGCCCGGCCGGAGCAAAACCAGAGGGTGAGCGTCCCTTCAAGCGCAAGCGCCGCAGCTTTTCGGGCGGCAAGCGTGCTCCTGCACGTGCTGCCTGAGTAACCCGCCGCTGGCCTCAAGGGCCGGCGGCCTGTACTATTGTTTGTGTTTCCACAACAGGATAGGGCGGTCGGAGCGTGCTTCGGCCGCTTTTTCGTTCGGGAGGGACGGTCATGGCAGGAATTGCCGCGCTTGCGGTCGCATACGTGCTGTCGCAATTTTTCCGATCATTCCTGGCAGTCCTGACGCCCGTACTTTCAGCTGAGATCGGCATGACCAAGTCCGATCTGTCTGCCGCCTCCGGCGCCTATTTTATCGTCTTCGCGCTCGCGCAATTTGCCGTCGGTGTCTCGCTGGACCGACTGGGGCCGAGACGCACAGCTGCCTTGATGCTTGCTGTGGCCGGCGGCGGCGGCGCTCTCTTGTTTGCTGCCGCAACGACGCCGTGGATGGTGATCGCCGCGATGGGGCTGATCGGGCTGGGTTGCGCTCCGATACTGATGGGCTCGCTTTTCATCTTTGCCAAATCATTCTCTCCGGCGCGCTTCGCGGTGCTTGCATCTTGGATGGTCGCGTTCGGCACGGCCGGCAACGTGTTGGGTGCAGCGCCCCTGGCGAGCGCTGCGGAAGCATTTGGCTGGCGGTCCGTCATGCTTGGACTGGCCGCGCTGACGCTGCTCGTAGCGGTGGCTGTGGCGGTGTTGGTTCGCGATCCGGCGCATGATGACGACCGCCCCGCAGATACGGGCCTGTCGGGCTATGCCGAATTGCTTCGCATTCCTGTTCTTTGGGCCATCATCCCATTGACTGCGGTGACATATGCGCCGTCGCTCGGCATCCGCGGGCTATGGGCGGGACCTTATCTGGAAGACGTCTATGGCGCCGATGCTCTGCTGATTGGCAGAGTGACCTTGTTCATGGCGTTCGGGATGGTCGCGGGGGCCTTGGCCTATGGCCCGCTTGATGTCTTTTTCGGCACGCGCAAATGGGTTGCGGTCGGCGGTAATCTCATCAGCCTTGCGGCATTGGCGTTTCTCGCGATCTGGCCGCAATCGGACCTTGTTGTGACAACGATCGTGTTGATCGTGATTGGCATATCCGGCGCGTCCTACGGACTGCTGATGGCGCACGCGCGCGCATTCTTCCCGAAACATCTCGTCGGACGGGGGGTCACATTGATGAATTTCTTCTCCATCGGAGGAATTGGCGTCCTGCAATTCGCGACCGGCGCGGTGGTGACTGGGAGCAGTGTGCCCGGCGATCCCTCAAACGCGTATCAGGTTCTCTTCATTTTTTATTCGGCGCTGCTCGGACTGGCGATCCTGACTTATCTGCCGTCCCGAGACGCCAAACCTGTGCACGCTCGATAGGTAGCGCACCCTGGACCGATTCACGCGTTATGCGCTCTCAAGCGCAAGCTGGCAGGACGAGAGTGCTGGGTTTGATTCCAAGGCCGTTTCTTGATCTTGGCTAGCTCGGATGGGCGACAAACTCAGGCGGTTTTGGTGAGCGCGCAGGGGTTCGAACCCTGGACCTACTGATTAAAAGTCAGTTGCTCTACCGGCTGAGCTACGCGCTCCCGAAGGCCGCATAATGCGCCCGGGAAAGTGCGGCGGAACATAGGGAGAGACCTATGATGGGTCAACCTAAAAAGAACGTCTGCTGAGGCCCATTTTTCGGTTGTTCCTTCTCGTAGATCGCCTTGTGCCGTGCCGTCTGAGCTGTTCGCTCGAAGGCATCAGATCATCTTCCGGATTTCAGCGGAGCGCTTGATCAGGGCGACAGAAAGCTGGCCAACCAGTCATATTTGCCATCGGCAAAGAGCGTCGCCCACACCTAGTATCTGACGATCGTCGGTTAGAGTCAGTGCTGCTGACCTATCCATCGATTTCGCAGGTCAGCGGCTTGCCCGGCCCCAATATTCTTTCGATAACTCTCTTAGGACTTTTCCTTGGGAGTTAGGCGTGATGGCTGTTGTCGTATTCGATTGTCCATTCTGTGAAGCGAAAGGAATGACTGGAACTCCAACCGGGCACTTTGCAGTGCCAAAGGAAGTGATTGAATCACAGAGAAAAAGCCCGCACGCTTTTCTGATGACCAACTGTGCCAGTTGTTGGAACCCAATCAGTGTACAGGCCACACACAAAGGCTATACTACGGCAGCGCAACATCAGGGGTTTCACAATGCGCTTGCTAATGCCCTCAATCAACATTCCGAACTCAAGGCGGCGGGCTTTGCTTGCGAATTGGTAATCACACCATCCGGTGATGAAACGGCGCCGCATCATCTGTCAGACGCTGTGAAAAAGGCGTTCTCAGGGGCCGAACGTAACACCAAAATGACGGATGGCGAGGACGCGGCTGCAATGCTTTATCGCCGGGCAGTCGATGTAGCTACAAAGGAGAAGTACCCGTCGTATTCAAATCTCACGCTTCACCAGCGCATAAAGAAGCTCAGCGAGGATGGCATCTTACCGAAACCCATGGTGGACTGGGCCGATCATATCAGGTGGATAGGCAACGACGGAGCGCACGAACCTGAAGGTGTCACGAAGAACGAGGTTAAGCAAATGCAGGGCTTCGCCGATGCCTTCCTGCGTTATCTTGTATCAATGCCGTTTGAGGTCGACTTGGCGCGCGGCAAGATCGATGCGCAGGGGAACCCAGTCGTTGTGCCGCCTGAATAAGCGTTTCCGCCTATTACCTAAATATCTAAAGGCGAAATTGCCTATTCAATTCAATAAGTTAAACCGTTCGCATCTGGTCGCAAATCTACGCCGCAGCTACGCAGGCGGCGGGGATGAGGTCCGAAACGACAACGAATGGCCGTCGGTTAGTCACGATGGCCTGCCGGGGAGGCGCGAGATGTCCAGGGATTCGGCCTAAATGCGCTCCGCGTTCCAGGACGCGATCAGACCCCGGCGTAGCGCCGTTCGCTGCAGGCTTTGATCGGCCAACCTCGAGAATCACATGTCACAGAAAGTCAACTGCGACATCGGCGGCGAACGCCGCCTTGCTGCCTAAGAAATCATCGTAGTCCGACCGGCTGACGGGCAGCCGGCGCAAGCATGGCGTGCGCCGGACGTCGAGACAGCCCAGGATTGGGCTGACCTGCATCCGGGTGCCGGCGTCTACATGACCAAAAGGAATCGCGTGGCCACCGCGGGGGCGTAACCCCGGATGAGCCCGCCGCGCAGTTCGCCGCCTTTTGCAGGTTGGCGGACTTGTACATTTGGTGGCGTGTCCCCAACTTAAAGCAGCCGTCATCAAGGGCGGTGAAAGTGAGGTGCCTTATGCTCGACTTTATAAGGCTACCCAGCCGAGCCTGTACTGCATTCCCGAGCGACCCTCGTGGCTATTAAGGCTTGATCAGGGTGAAATGATCAGGTCGGCCGATTGGCCGGTTCGGCTACTTCTCAGCAAAATGGCCCGCCCTTGTGGCGGGCTTTTTCATGCCGCCAAAAGCGGGGAGGGAAAGCCGGGAAGCGCCCGCCCAAGTTGTCAAAAATCGTTTGTTTTCGGATAGTTACGCGCGCCAAATGGCTCCCCGGGCCGGATTCGAACCAGCGACCAACCGGTTAACAGCCGGTTGCTCTACCACTGAGCTACCGGGGAACAGGGCTCAAGCGAACGCGGCTGCCTATAGCAAAGACTTTTCGCTATTGCAAAGAAGCTTTCTGAGTTTTTTTCATATTCCCTTCCGAGGGTGATGCACCTCGCCGCGCATTGGTGACGATTTGCGGATTTGGAATGACGAAGTCCGCGCATGAGGTACGCGAGACAGACCCAGCAATTCCGCGCCCTACGCGCCATTGTGCGCGGGTTGAGGGCGCCTGTTACTTGCGTCACATCGGGCAGGCGCTATCTGTGGAGACATGCACTCTCCGCGTCGCATCCAAATCTTCGGCAAGCATGTTGCGCTGCCGCAATCGCGCGCAACCCGCATATCCATGGGCTCCGGCCTCGTGGTTATGGGATGCCTCGGTTTCCTGCCGATTCTCGGCTTCTGGATGATTCCGCTCGGTCTTCTCATTCTGTCGCATGATATCGCGCGCGTTCGACGTTGGCGTAGACGATCGACCGTCTGGTGGCAGCGCAAACGCCAGCGCCCGCGCTGAACTGGCCACTGACGGCAATCGGTCGCAGGCATTTGGAAAGCCGGTGTCGGCGGCGGCGTGAGCGCCTGTCCGTCGGATTGCCTAGCCTGTCGGGTAGTTTGCGACAACGCATCGGGGAAATCGCAATCCTGTGCTTGTGGCCTTCGAAACCCTCTGTTAACAGGTCGTTTCGCAGCGCACCTTCGGTGGGCGGCCTCGTGGCGGAGTGGTTACGCAGAGGACTGCAAATCCTTGCACCCCGGTTCGATTCCGGGCGAGGCCTCCAAACCGATGGTTGTGCGCGAAAGGAACGGGCTTACCGTTTCCCGACAACCATCGGCCGATTGGCCACGACGTGGATTTGTAACGATGACCATAGACTTTGCTGCGTTGCGAACGAAAATGGTCGACTGCCAGATACGCACGACCGACGTTACCGACCTCGCGATCATCAATGCGATGCTGGCGGTTCCACGCGAAGAGTTCGTTTCATCCCGGCTTCGCGCGCTCGCTTATATTGATGAGGATGTGGAAATCGCACCGGCGGACGAGACCGGCGTGGCGCGCTATATGATGGAGGCGTCGCCATTCGCCAGACTGATTCAGCTCGCAGGTGTTGGGCCATCTGATTTTGTGCTCGATGTCGGTTGCGCATCGGGATATTCGGCCGCGGTCCTCTCTCTCGTGGCAGGCTCCGTCATTGCGCTGGAAGAGAGCGCCGAACTGGTGGAAGCCGCCCAATCCAATCTGGACAGGCTTGGATATCATGGTGTCGCGGTCGTTGAGGGGCCGCTTGCGGCTGGATGCAAGTCGGAAGCGCCTTATGATGTGATCATGATGGAAGGCAGCGTCGAAGAGGTGCCGGCGGCGCTTTTCGATCAGCTGAAAGACGGCGGTCGGCTGGTTGTTGTCGAAGGAAACGGCAATGCAGCGATCGCAAAGATTTACCAGAAGTCGGGCACCGTTGTTTCCGGGCGTCGCGCTTTCAATGCGGCAGTTAAGCCACTACCCGGTTTTGAGCGTGCTGCTGAGTTTGAATTCTAACGGTCTTGATCTTGCAGGATATTGGAAACCATGTTCGCCTAGGCGCAGACTGGTGAGAGCGAGTTCTGACCGTCTGGTTTTGTCGTGCAGTTGACCCAGAGATTGTTGGGTCGGTCGGTGTCGCGTTTTGAAGTGGCATCGGAGTAAAGGGGATTGCCGTGTTTGTACGTCGAGCTTTGCTAGCTGCGGTTGTGTTGTCGTCAACCGCTCTGACGTCGGTGTCCGCGTCTGCTGAAACATTGCTGGGCGCGTTGGCGAAGGCATATACGAATAATTCCGAGCTCAACGCTGCGCGCGCTGGATTGCGTGCCACGGATGAGGATGTTGCGATCGCCAAGTCAGGTTATCGGCCGGTTATCGCAGGTACCGGATCATACAGTGCTGCTAAACAGAACGGCCTGGAGATTCAGACCGGCTCTTTCGGCATCGAGATACAGCAGAATCTCTTCGACGGGTTTCAAACGAGAAATTCCGTGAGGGGCGCCGAGTCTCGGGTGCGTGCGTCTACGGAATCGCTGCGCAACACCGAGCAGACGGTTCTCTTCAACGCCGCCAGTTCTTACATGAACGTTATTCGCGACCGGCAGATAGCTGTCCTGACCGAGCGCAATCTGGAATTTCTTACAGAACAGGTGAGGGCGGCCCGCTCGCGCTTTGATGTTGGTGAGGGCACACGCACCGACGTCGCTCAGGCCGATGCTAGCCGCTCCGCAGCCACCGCTCAGCTTGCGGCGGCAAGAGCCCAGGCGGAGTCGAGCGCAGCCGAGTACCGGCGCTATATTGGCGATGACCCGAAAACGCTGAAAGGCGCCAGCCCCGCCAAGGGCCTGCCGAAGAGCCTGGATGCTGCTTTCTCCATCGCATCCGTCCAGCACCCCGCAATTCTGGCGACCAATCATCTGGTCGATGCTGCGGCATTCACGGTCAAGACAGCAGAGGGCGCGCTTCTTCCTCAGCTCAATGCAACGGCTGGCATGTCTCGCAGTTTTCGCGAGACAAACGGTGGCTCCCTATCGGATGGCTATACCAACTCTGCCAGCATCGGCGCACAGATCACTGTGCCGATCTATCAGGGCGGCCGAGTCTCTGCGCAGGTTCGGCAATCCAAGGAATCGCTCGGTCAGGCGCGCATTCAGGTCGACGTCACCCGCGATCAGGTTCGCGCGGCCGTAACGTCGGCATGGTCGCAATATGTCGCTGCGCGCCAGCAGGTCATCGCTAATCGGGCGCTCGTCTCTGCGGCTCAACTCGCGCTTGATGGTGTTGTCGAAGAGCGCAATGTCGGCCAGCGCACCACTCTTGATGTGTTGAACGCCCAGGCGGATGTGATCAGCGCGCAGATCAGTCTCGCCAGTTCCGAGCGTGACGTCGTCGTCGCGAGCTATGCGATCCTGAGCTCGATCGGGCAGTTAGGCGTCGAGAAGCTTGCGCTGAACGTCCAGAAGTATCGTCCAGAAGAGCATTACAACGCTGTGAAGGACAAATGGTACGGTCTGCGGACGCCAGACGGACGCTAATCCTCGTTCAGCCTTGATCACTTACCTGTGCGAAAGCGTCGGTATGACATGTTTCGGGATTCTCGCGAACCTGTGGCTCAGCTAGTCTCGACCTATTGATTCGCACCTGTCGCGGAGTAAGGGTGGTCGAATCGCGTAGATTGAAGGCGGCAGACTCAACCATGGCACAGCCAAACAGCGCGCAACGTGAACCCTCGATGGAGGAAATCCTCGCTTCGATCAGAAGGATCATCGAGGACAGCGATAACGAAAAGCGCCGGGATGACGACAATGCAGCCATGGGTTCGCCTGCCAATGATGTGGCGGGTGACGCCGACAGCATGGCAGCCTTTCGCAGCGAGCTTTCGCAGAGCAGCAATTTCGACGACCGCTCGATATCCGAGAACGATGAGTCGAAGTCTGCGGTGGTCGACAGATCGGACGAAGCAGCGGATGTTGCCTTCGATGTCGAGGAACTGACCGAAGTCACCGATTTTGCGCAGCCGCCAATCGAGCAGCAGACTGCTGATCTCGACGTTGAGGCGTCGTCCTCTGCAGGCGACGCTGCACCGACAGCATCCGGGGTGGTCGAACACGCAGATGCGACTTCTGCTGAGGAGCCCGTCGGACGGGTCGAATCCCGCTCGGAGCTGGTAGAGCCGCAAAGGTCGTCGCTGGTCTCTGAGCGCGCCGAGCGCCAGGTATCCGCCGCATTTGGCGAATTGTCAGAAGCATTCGCAGCGAGCCGCCGTCGCAGCTTCGACGAAATGGCGGAAGAGATGTTGCGTCCCATGCTTCAGGATTGGCTCGACAACAATCTGCCGCATCTCGTAGAGCGCCTTGTGCGTGAAGAGATCGAGCGCATCGCACGCGCCTGATAAGGCGCTATGCGTTCCGGCAGTCGCCGCCACACGCGGCGACGCCCCTCCAACTGCGCGGATGACCCGCAGTTGACTTGGCTCGGACCTTCCGATTTACAGCGGCAAGCCTAGATTGCGATCCAGGCCTCCCGAAGATGACGGATGCGTTCGATGCTTGAGAAAACCTACGATTCCAAGGCTGTTGAGCCCAAGATTGCCAAGATCTGGGAAGAGTCGGATGCGTTCCGCGCAGGCGCCGGATCGCAGCCGGGCGCCGAGGCGTTTTCGATCGTAATTCCGCCACCAAATGTGACCGGCTCCCTTCATATGGGGCACGCGCTCAACAACACGCTCCAGGACATACTGGTCAGGTTTGAGCGCATGCGCGGCAAGAATGTGCTGTGGCAGCCCGGTATGGATCACGCCGGCATCGCGACGCAGATGGTCGTCGAGCGGCAGCTGGCGGAAAAACAGATCCATCGCCGGGATCTGACCCGCCAGCAATTCATTGAGAAAGTCTGGGAATGGAAGGCCGAATCCGGGGGCTTGATCTTCAATCAGCTCAAGCGTTTGGGCGCGTCCTGCGACTGGTCGCGGGAGCGCTTCACAATGGATGATGGCCTCTCCAAGGCCGTGCTCGAAGTCTTTGTAAAGCTCTACGATGAGGGGCTGATCTACAAGGACAAGCGGCTGGTCAACTGGGATCCCAAGCTGCTGACGGCGATTTCCGATCTCGAGGTCGAACAGCACGAGGTGAACGGCAATCTCTGGCATTTCCGATACCCGATCGAAGGCCGGGCTTTTGATCCGGAGGATTCCTCTACCTTCCTGACCGTTGCCACGACGCGTCCTGAAACGATGCTTGGCGACACTGCGGTGGCGGTAAACCCAGAGGATGAGCGCTATCGCGATCTCGTCGGCAAATCCGTCGTCCTTCCGTTGGTCGGGCGTTTGATCCCGATCGTCGCTGACGAATATTCCGATCCTGAGAAGGGAACGGGCGCGGTCAAGATCACGCCGGCGCATGACTTCAATGATTTTGAAGTCGGTCGGCGCCACGACCTGCCTGCCATTAACATATTGACGGTCGAGGCAGCGCTCACGCTCAAGGACAATGAGGATTTCCTCGACAACATCCCAGAGAGCGACGTGCTGGCTCAGACCATCGATGCGCTGGAGGGCCTTGATCGCTTTGCCGCTCGCAAGCGCATTGTCGAGATGATGGAGGCTGCAGGGTATCTGGCCGAGATCGAACCGCATCGCCACATGGTGCCCCACGGAGACCGCGGCGGTGTTCCCATTGAGCCGTTCCTGACGGATCAGTGGTATGTCAACGCAGCCGAGCTTGCGAAACCGGCAATCCGCTCCGTGCGCGAAGGACGGACCAATTTCGTTCCCAAGAATTGGGAGAAGACATATTTCGACTGGATGGAGAACATCCAGCCCTGGTGCATCTCGCGTCAGCTCTGGTGGGGTCATCAGATCCCGGCCTGGTATGGGCCGGACGGTTCCGTGTTTGTCGCCAAGTCGGAGGAAGAGGCGCTGGAGGCGGCTGTCCAGCACTACATTGCGCATGAAGGACCCTGGAAGGCCTGGGTCGAGGAGAAGCTGGAGAATTTCGAGCCGGGCGAGATCCTGACCCGGGACGAGGATGTGCTTGATACCTGGTTCTCGTCGGCCTTGTGGCCGTTCTCCACGCTTGGTTGGCCCGAAGACACCGAAGAGCTGAAAACTTACTACCAGACGGACGCGTTGGTGACAGGATTCGACATCATTTTCTTCTGGGTCGCCAGAATGATGATGATGGGTCTTCACTTCATGGATGAGGAGCCGTTCCACACGGTGTACGTTCACGCGCTGGTTCGCGACAAGAACGGTCAGAAGATGTCGAAGTCGAAAGGCAACGTCATCGATCCTCTCGACCTCATTGATGAGTATGGCGCGGATGCGCTGCGTTTCACGCTCGCGATCATGGCGGCTCAGGGCAGGGATGTGAAACTTGATCCGGCTCGCATTGCCGGCTACCGCAACTTTGGTACCAAGCTGTGGAACGCCACGCGTTTCGCAGAAATGAACGGCGTGAAGCGCAATGACGAGTTTTGGCTCAAAGATGCCAAACTGACGGTGAATCGCTGGATTTTGACGGAACTCACGCGCGCATCGCGAGATATCACAGATGGCATTGCGAGTTATCGGTTTAACGATGCCGCCAGCGCCGCCTATCGGTTCGTCTGGAATCTCTTCTGCGACTGGTACCTGGAATTGCTCAAGCCGATCTTCATGGGTGACGACGAGGCGGCCAAGTCCGAGAGCCAAGCCGTTGCCGCCTTTGTGCTGGATGAAATCTACAAACTGCTCCACCCGATGATGCCGTTCATGACGGAGGAGCTTTGGGCCCATACCGCGGGGGAAGGCAAAGAACGCGAAGTTCTGCTGTGTCATGCGGAGTGGCCGAAGCCCGACTTCGCAGATGACGAGGCTGCAGCCGAGATCAATTGGCTGATCGATCTCGTAAGTGGCCTTCGCTCCGTCAGGTCGGAGATGAACGTTCCACCATCCGCGATCGGGCCTTTGGTCATGATTGATGCCAACGATGCTACCCGGGCTCGCCTGGAGCGTCATGAGCAGGCAATACGCCGTTTGGCCCGCGTCGGAGACATTTCCCACGCTGCTGCTGCGCCCAAGACATCTGCCCAGATCGTGATCGGTGAGGCGACGGCCAGTTTGCCGCTTGGTGACCTGATCAATCTTGAGGCGGAAGCCGCGCGTTTGCACAAGGAGATTGCCAAGGTGACCCAGGAGGCCGCTCGGCTGTTCAAGAAGCTTGCGAACGAGAAATACGTAGCCAATGCGCCGGACGATGTGGTCGCGGCCGACCGGGAGAAGCTGGCCGAATTCGAAGCGACACAGATGCGGCTTCAGGCCGCCTTGGCGCGAATCGAAGTCGCCGACTGATCGAGGTGGTTCTCGCAGAGGCGATTTAAATGTCTTGGCCGGACGTGCGCCCTAGTGCGTCCGGCCATCGTTTTGTCAGATCGCGCCACGAGAGAATTTGTTGGGTCTTGTTGCGGAAATGTAACATTGCCCTTCCAGGCCCCTCTTAAACATTTGAATTTGTTAGCGCCTTGTCCATGTGCGGGAGAGTCTGTGCCCTGACATTGGGATCGCGCTGGCGCGTGTACAGTTATTTCCCAACGGATCGTCAATACTTCGTCCCGAAGATGCCGTTGCGCAGCCTGCTGGAAAGGGTTCTAGCTTGTGTGTGCAAGATTCGGGGGAATGAGATTCCATGAAACGGAGTTTGCTGCTGTCGGTCGCGGGGGGAGGGCTCTCGATTCTGGCCATGGCAGCAGTTGCCAATGCCAACGGCTTTTCCAGGGGCAGCGCGGACACAGATATTATCTTCGAGGAGGGTAACTTCAATCTTCGCACCGGTGCCACCTATGTGAGCCCGAGCCGGACATATACGCGCAATGCTAATCCCGCGCTCGTAGGCACGGATTACGCAGCCGACTACGTGGTTCCCTCGCTCGCTGCAAAGCTCAATATCACGGACAATCTTCGCTGCGCCTTCACGATGGTGGAGAATACTGGAGGCGACGCGGAATATGCGGCCCCCACGGCGAGTGGCAAGATCAGCGAGAAATTCGACACCACCGAACTCGGCATGACGTGTGGCGCCAGATTCGCCGTCGGCCCTGGCAACCTCTGGGTGCTGGGCGGCGGGTTTCTGGAGGATTTCGATTACTTGCGCCTGAACGACTACTCCGCTCTGGGTTTTGGCGACGCATCGCTTGCATTGGGCGGCAAGGATCGCGGCTACCGGGTAGGTGTTGCATACGAGGTCCCAGAAATCGCATTCCGGACGCAACTGATGTATCGGTCGGGCACCGACTATGGGGCAGAAGGCACCATCTTGTCGCCTGCCGGAGTGTTGGCACTCGTATTGCGCAACACCGGTCTCCCCGACTCCCAGAATCCGTTTATAACGCTGCCGCCGAACACGAAGGTTCCTGTTCAGGCGGTGGGCATCGGTAAACTGCCTCAGATTGTTGAGCTCAAGGCTCAATCCGGCATCGCCCCTGGTTGGCTCGCCTTCGGTTCGGTCAAATGGACCAATTGGTCGGTCCAGGAGACACTTGATATTCGCGCTGCGAAGGACGGGTTTCTCATCAGTCGAGATCGCTACTACTGGACCGATGGATGGACCATCACCGGCGGTGTCGGACATGCCTTTACAGACGACATCTCTGGAGCGGTCAGCTTGACCTGGGATCAGGGCGTGGGCACTGGCTGGGATATTCAGACCGACACGTGGACTCTTGCCGCCGGTCTGACCGCCAAGGACAAGCTTGGCGGCGAAATCCGGGCCGGGCTGGGCGTGTCGTATCTGACAGGCGGCGAAGAAAAGAAATATGCGCCGGGCAGAAACTCCGCTGTCGAGGATGGTTGGGGTTATGCAGCTTCACTCTCATACAAGGTCAAGTGGTAGCTCTGTTCCCACGGGTTGAGCGCCATCCGGGCAACAGGTCCTTCATGATGCTTTCGGGGCACAGTTGGGCGGCGGACCTCGTTTGATCAGCCGAAATGACCGCTTTTGATGCGCCGGCGAATGAGTTGTGCCTATTGCGCAACAGTCTCGTGATCAGGTTTGCGCTACAGGCAATTTGGCAGGCGATGCCCACTTCCCGCCACAAAACGGGAGCACGCCGAAATGGCTTAAGGCCCCCTGAGGATTGTTCCGCGGGTGCAACAAGGACGATCATGAGTGCATCGAGTTCATTGAGTGCGGAAAGGGTCGGGGCGGCCCTGCAATCCTCGTCAATGGAAGTGTGTATGACGTTTGGCCGTACTTTGGTCGAAAATTGCAGTCAGCGTGTCAGTCAGGATCGCTTGGGAGCGTTTCTGGATGCGCGGATGGCAGACCGGGGCGAGAGGATAGGAGTCTCTCAAACTCAGAGCTATGTCGGTGTGGATGTGTCAGCTCTTATAGAGCGTCGATGTGCTCGCATCCTGACTGACGGGGAATTCGCGGCGAGGGCAAACGGTGGGAGGTCGCGCCAATGCGCAGAGCTCCAATCGACTGTGACCAGCCGGTTCTGCAAGGGAGAGGTTCTGTCTTTCCCGCGGGGACGAGAGATTGAATTGATATGATGACTATTCGTGTTCCGCGTTCGATTTTCTCCGCCGTTTTTGCAGCGGGCCTTTTCGCGCCTGCTGCTGTCGCGAATGCATTTGATGCAAACGCAGCCAAGGCGGACAGATCTAGCCCTTGGGCGGTTTTCCAGAAGGGATTCGATGCCTATAAGAGCGGACATAAGGATGAGGCCGTGCAGGCCTATCGCTATGCTGCCGAGAACGGTCAGATAGGCGCCACGTGGAAGCTCGCCCGCATGTATGCCGAGGGTGATGGCGTCACGCGGGACGACTACGAAGCATTCAAGTTTTTCAATGAGATCGTCGATCACGACGTTGAGCCAGGTAGCCCGGAAGAGAGCTATGTCTCGGACGCCTTGGTGGCGCTTGGCGGATATCTCAAGTCCGGCATCCCCGGCATCGTCAATCCAAACCCTGTTGCGGCGCAGGAATACTATATGCGGGCGGCCGCAAATTACAGGAATGCAGACGCCCAGTTCGAAATGGGCAAGATGTTTCTGCGCGGCGAAGGTGGAATGAAGGTCAGCGTCAAGCAGGCAGGCAGATGGCTTCAGCTCGCAGCCGCCAAGGGCCATGCTGGCGCACAGGCAACCCTTGGCAATCTCCTGTTCGAGAGTGGCAAGGTGGTTCGTGGACTGGCGTTGATGACTGCTGCTCTTGAGCGCGCGCGTCCGGGTGACCGGCTCTGGATCCGGGGGATGCAGGAAGAGGCGTTCGCGGTGGCAGGGGAAGCCGATAGGCGCACGGCTATCGCGCTGGCGGATGAGATCATTTCCAAGGGCGTGAGCCAGTAGGTCTCAACCCTCACGATATCGGGAGCTCGGCGCCAAGCCCGCTGCCGGACCGTCAGATCGACTGGTCGTAGCTGTCGTCTCCCGAAGGAAGCGACCTCAAGGCGCGTCCAACCTGTTCCGGCTTCAATCCCGCATGCTCGGCAAATGCCAACAGAGTGGGCTCGTGTGCCAACACAAAATTCAGAACGCCTGCGAGAAAGCCCGGTTCAAGCGCTGCGGAGCGAATTGCCGACGCTTCAATTCCGGTCAGGGCAAGGAATCTATTCAGTAGCTCAGGCTGTCCCGCAATATAGGCGAGGGCCGCGATGGCCGTATCCTGCGCGAATTCTGGTTCCATCTCTCTTGTCCTTGTGTCCATCGGCATTCGTTTCGACCGGACTTCAATGCCCTGACGGTGACTGTCAAGACATCGCACTAGCCAACTCGCGTCTCATCTGCACGCACCGAGTGGCAGTTTGCGTTTCGTCAATGTTCTCACGCTATCTATTCGTGCGAGAGTTGCGCCCTTGATAAAAACTGCAATCGAACAGGATTCGGTACCAAAGGGCAGCAGGGCAGGATTGTTATGCCAAAAAAGGTGATGATCGTCGAAGACAACGAGCTCAACATGAAGCTCTTCCGCGATTTGATCGAAGCCAGCGGCTATGAAACCGTGCGCACGCGCAACGGGCTGGAGGCGCTCGATCTCGCCCGATCCCATCGACCGGATCTCATTTTGATGGACATTCAGCTGCCTGAGGTTTCCGGCTTGGAGGTGACCAAGTGGTTGAAGGAAGACGACGATCTTCGTTCCATTCCTGTGATCGCGGTGACCGCCTTCGCAATGAAGGGCGATGAAGAACGCATTCGGCAAGGCGGCTGCGAGGCCTACATCTCCAAGCCCATTTCGGTGCCCCGTTTCATCGAGACCATAAAATCTTATCTGGGCGATGCCTGATGCGATGCATTAACCGGGATACGCCAAAGGCATGACCGCTCGTATTCTCGTCGTCGACGACATTCCCGCCAATGTGAAGCTCCTCGAAGCCAGACTGCTCGCGGAGTATTTCGAGGTGCTGACAGCCACCAGCGGTCCCGAAGCCATTGAGATCTGCGAGAACGGCAAGGTCGACGTGGTGTTGCTTGACGTCATGATGCCGGGCATGGACGGAATCGAGGTGTGCCGCAGGTTGAAAAGCGATCCCTCGACGTCGCACATCCCGATCGTGATGGTTACAGCCCTCGATCAGGTGTCGGATCGCATCCGCGGACTTGAGGCGGGTGCGGACGACTTCCTGACAAAGCCTGTGCGGGACCTTCACCTGATGACACGGGTGCGAAGCCTCGTGCGGCTCAAATCCCTGACAGACGAGCTGAGGTTGCGGGCATCCACAACGCGCGAGATAGGCATTGAGGAACTTCTCAGCCGAAACTCGCCCGATCTGTTCTCCAGGCCGCGTGTCCTGCTGGTGGACGAGGCCCCCTCCAGCAGTCAGCGCATTGCTCTCATGCTCGAGACTGTCGCCGACATGAATGTCAGTGTCGATCCACAGGAAGCTCTGATCCAGGCGGCGGAGAAGGGCTATGACTGCATTATCATCTCAGGCCGGCTGACAGACTTCGATCCGTTGCGCCTTTGCGCCCAATTGCGCTCCGTCGATCGGACACGCCTTATTCCGATCATTCTGATGGTCGACCCTGGCAATGACGCGCTGATCGTGCGTGGATTGGAGCTGGGCGTCGACGATTACATTATTCGCCCGTTCGATCGACATGAACTGCTGGCTCGCCTGGATACCCAGATACGACGCAAGCGCTATAACGATCATCTCAGAGCGAGTGTGGCTGAAACGATCGAGATGGCCGTCACAGACGGGCTGACCGGTCTCCACAATCGACGCTATCTGGACAGCCATCTTCAGACACTCGTGGATCGTGCCGCTGGGCGAGACCGGCCACTTGCAGTCATGATCACGGATCTGGACCGGTTCAAGACCGTCAACGACACCTATGGCCATGATGCGGGCGATCTGGTGTTACGCGAATTTGCGCGTCGGTTGCGACAGAACGTACGCGGTATCGATCTTGCGTGCCGCTATGGCGGCGAAGAATTTATCGTTGTGATGCCGGATACGTCAGGTGACGTTGCCGAACGGGTCGGCGAACGTATCCGCGCTCAGATTGCCGGCACGCCGTTTAGTCTCGGGGAGGGGCGCCCGGAACTGACGGTGACGGTGAGTGTGGGCGTTTCATCCTTGAGGCACGGGAGCGACACACCTGATGCTCTTCTGAAACGCGCGGATCTTGCTCTCTATGAAGCCAAGAAGCGCGGCCGCAACCGGGTTGTCGGACTCGCCGCCTGATTCCTATCGCGTCTGCAAGGCTCGAAGCGGCGCCTTCAGAGGCACGCTCAAATTTACCTTGTTTTCGTGATTCGTGGCGGGTGGTTAAGAAAACGTTGATTTTCAAGTGCTGCTGCGCAAATGTCCACAACGAAAGATAAGCGCACCGGAACGAGGCCAAGAAGCTCCGGTGATGCCATCACTACCCCATGTTGCTCAGGTCCGCCGCATCTCCTGGGTCATGGGGTTGGCCGGTCGACCCTTGGCGAACAGTGGCC
This sequence comes from Rhizobiaceae bacterium, assembly GCA_023953905.1. Lineage (GTDB taxonomy): Bacteria > Pseudomonadota > Alphaproteobacteria > Rhizobiales > Rhizobiaceae > Arvimicrobium. The sequence continues at coordinate 79,181 of JAMLJA010000015.1, forward strand.
TCCTCGTACCGCTGCCCTGAGTCGACCGGCCCCCTTTCAATCTTGTTACCTTGCCCAAACTTTTATGGACGCGCATCGACGCGTCGAGCGCTATCGACCTGTCGGAGCCACATGTACAAAATGAAAACGCCGCCCGAAGGCGGCGCGTTCAATGCACGAAATCGCGTTAAGCGATTACTTGATCTTCGTTTCCTTGAACTCGACGTGCTTCTTCGCAATCGGATCGTACTTGCGAAACGACATCTTGTCGGTCTTCGTCCGGCTGTTCTTGCTCGTGACGTAGAAGAAACCGGTGTCGGCGGTCGAGAGAAGCTTGATCTTGATATTTGCGGCTTTAGCCATGGCTCTTGTCCGATCTGTTGGGGCACTTACCGCTGTAACGCGAGCGAAGAGCCCGGATGCGGAAATTTGCGCGAGAGATACTGATAGCTGCGGGAATGTCAAGCAGAACGCTCCAACTTCCGCGGTTGAGCGTGGTGGAAGATGGGCGGTTTCGCGTGGCTCTACCTCTCCACTCCGAGCCGAACGAGTGCCAACACAATATAGGCGATGAAGAACACAGCCAATGCATAGCCGAATCCGGCTGGCCCAAATCCATCCATACCGAGCCCGATCGCCTGAGGGCCTACCAGCATCCCCACGCCGTAGCAAAAGACAAAGGCGGCATTGGCATTCGCCAGTTCGCGGCCAGAAAGTCGCGAGCTGAGATGCGCGAGACCGACGGTGTACATCGCCGCAACGGCGCCGCCCCAGACGAACAGCAAAGCGCCCAAAACCTGCCTTTGCTCGGCGACGATCGGGAGAACGATCATTCCCGCCAATCCGACGAATGCGCACAGGATGAGCAGATGTCTCCGGTCCCTGACGCGGTCGCTGATCATGCCAAGGGGTATTTGCAGGAGAACATTGCCGAGGCCGACCATCGACAGCAGTATCGCGGCGTCGGCCTCCGGATAGCCGATCCGGGCCGCATAGACCGGGAAGAGCGCGAAGCCTCCGGTCTCAACGGCGCCGAAGACAAGCACGGCAGCCGTCGCAGTGGGGACCAGCCAGACATAGCGCAGAAAGCCTTGGCTGGTTTCGGTGCTGCGGTGCATGGGAGGGCTGTCGCGCCATGATGCCAAAACGGGAATTGCGGCAACCATGACGATCACGAACGCGGTTCCGAAGGGCATGAAGCCCTGACTGCCGATCATCGCGAACAGCCATGGACCAAAGGCGAACCCGAGAGACAGAACAGTTGCATAGATGCCCAGCACAAGCCCGCGATGGGTCGGCGGTGCGGACGTGCTGATCCAGTACTCCGACAGGATGAAAAGAACTGTCAGGGCCACGTGCAGCGCCGCTCGGAGCGGAAACCAAACCCAAAAGGCATCTGCGAAATAGAACCCGATGAAAGAAAAAGCCCCGGCGACGATCATGACGAGGATGACCGGTATGACGCCGAAGCGGGCTGCCAGGGGTGTTGCGATCGGTGCCGCGAGGATCGAGGCCAGTCCTGCGACGGCGGTGTTCAGTCCGATCATGGAAGCTGAGTAGCCACGCTGCTCAAGAATGATGCTGAGTAGCGGAATGCCAAGCCCGATTGCTATGCCAACAACGCTGATCGAAGCTATTGCGGCTGAGATGGGCAGCCATTTCACCTTCGCCATGGCGGCGTCGACCTGCCGCTCGATAGGGGATGACATTTGGGGAGCCTAGATAATATGGCGAAGAAAGCGGTTGTTGCGCATCTGATAAAAGGGAACCGGTCCACCTGGGCGCAATTCCGAATCAACTGAGATTCGCCATTCAATATCGTTCAGCACGTTGCCCGTGATCCGCGGCAGGTCCAATTGCTTGGCTTGAGCGAGGGGTATCCAGACGAGTTCTTCGAGTTCGTCAGTGGGAGGGCCTTCCGGCAGGGCAAGCGCCACCTCGCTTCGCCACGCGGCTAGGAACCGCGTGTCAAAACGTCGGACCCTTCCCGGCGGCGTGATGGCGCGCGCAAGAAAACGCAGGCCATCGAGCGCGGGTGCAACTTCATTTTCGGCGAATTTTCCCCATGCAGGGTCACTCGTGGAAAAGCTGCCCCTCTTGCCAATGAGAAGTCCCGCTTCCTCATAAGTCTCTCGAACTGCCGACATCGCGATGGCGCGCGCGCGCGTCGTCGTCATTCGGGAAGACGCACTGGCAATTTTTGCTTCCTCTGCCTTATGCAGTCCGGCTGCGACCGGCACGCGGCCATCACCGGGATCGGTTCGACCCCCAGGAAAGACGAACTTTCCGGGCATGAACGCATGTCTGGAGTGTCGGCGCCCCATAAGAACGAACAGTTCGCCATCCTTGCGGTCGAGCAGGACCAGAGTGGCTGCGTCTCGCGGACGCAGCGGCCCCTTGCCTAGCGCGAAGTCGCGTGACTCAGCGTGGTCCAGTTCGACCCGCGTCAGGCCCTCAAGCGAATCGCCGGACATGCCTCGTCAGAGTTCCGGATGCGTTTCAAGCTGCTCGGCTTCGCCGCCAAACCCATGCATCATCAGCGCCCATTGCAGGCCGACGACGCCACCCTTTATGGGGCGCAGCAGCGCAAGCGATGAGAGTATGGTCACAGGGACCCAGATCAACAGGTGCTGGATCAGCGACAGATTGACAGCCGCTTCCACGCCCATGAATGCGCCTATGATGACGTGGCCGATGATCACAAGCGTCAGATATGCAGGAAGATCGTCAGCGCGATGATGATGAATCTCTTCCCCGCAGCATTCGCAATGATCAACCGTCTTGAGGAAAGACGCAAACAGCTTTCCCGACCCGCAGCGGGGGCATTTGCCCAGCATTCCACGCTTGATCGACTCCCATAGCGGGCGTTCTGCGCGTACAACGTGGCTTCCGCCAAACATCTGTTGTTCCATCATCGTCTCCTGACGCGTGCTCTTGCGCGGTCCTGTGCCGCGCGCATGCGTCCCTTTTGCCCCCTTGTCTTGTCAAACGACCGAGTCGAGCCGGGGAGGGGTTTTGGCTCGGTCAGCATTTCAAATCGCATCGCGCCCGCAAGTGGCGCCACTTCCAGAAGCTTTACCTCAACCTTGTCGGCAAGCTGAAACCCCGCTCGGGTCCGTTCGCCAACAAGTGCGTGCGCCGCTTCATCGTAGATATAGTAGTCACCCTCAAGAGATGACACTGGGATGAAGCCATCTGCGCCAAAATGCGGCAGTTGGACAAACAGTCCCGATTTCGTGACACCCGAGATGCGCGCTTCAAATGTCTCGTCGATCCGTTCGGCAAGGTAGGCTGCCACCAAACGGTCGACCGTATCACGCTCGGCCGCCATGGCGCGTCGCTCTGTTGCGGAAATGAGGGCCGACGTCTCTTCCAGACGCGCCTCTTCGTCAGAGGTCAGTCCATCGCTCCCGAGACCGAGCGCCGAGATCAGCGCACGATGAACGATAAGATCCGCATACCGCCTGATCGGCGACGTGAAGTGCGCATATCTGCGCAGATTCAAGCCGAAATGACCGATATTATTGGGAGAATACTCCGCTTGACTCTGGGACCGCAGGACAACCTGGTTCACGAGAGCCTCATTGTCTTGTCCGCGCACACGCTCGAGGATGGTGTTAAATTGGGCGGGCCTGAGTTGCGGTCCGCGCGCCAGCGACATCCCCACCGTCGCCAGGAACTCGCGCAACGTTTCCTGCTTGGCAAGGGACGGCGCGTCGTGGATTCGATATACGAGCGCCTGCTTCTTCTGCTCCAATGTTTCCGCCGCAGCGACATTTGCCTGGATCATGAACTCTTCGATGAGTTTGTGCGCATCCAGCCGGTCGGGAACGATGACGCGATCGACTGTGCCGTCCGGTTTCAGCAGGATCTTGCGTTCGGGCAGGTCGAGTTCGAGTGGCTGTCGCGAGTCGCGCCCGCGCTTGACCACGGTGTATGCGTCCCAAAGCGGCCTCAACACCGTATCGAGAATGGGTGAAGTCTTGTCATCCGGTATGCCGTCGATCGCTGCCTGCGCCTGCTGATAGGCGAGCTTTGCGGCGGACTTCATCATGATGCGATGGAAGGAATGCCTGAGTTTACGGCCATCTGCGGCAAAGGTCATCTTTACCGCCATGGCTGGACGGTCGACAGTCTCACGCAGCGAGCAGAGGTCATTCGAGATGCGCTCGGGCAACATTGGCACGACGCGGTCGGGGAAGTAAACCGAGTTGCCGCGCTTCAGCGCCTCACGATCGAGAGGCGTGCCCGGCCGCACATAAGCGGAGACATCCGCGATCGCGACCCACACAATCACGCCGCCGGGGTTCTTCTCATCCTCGTCCGGCGCGGCGAAGACAGCATCATCATGATCCTTGGCATCGGCCGGGTCGATCGTGACCAGTGGCAGATCGCGCCAGTCCTCACGGCCCGCCAACGACACCGGAGCGAGGCTTTCCGCCTCTTCAAGCACCTCGGAGGGAAAGATGTGGGGTATTTCGTGCGCATGGATGGCGATCATCGAGACCGCCTTTTCCGATGTCAAAGAGCCCAGCACCGTGAGAACTTTGGCTCGAGGCAAACCGTAGCGTCCGATCTTCGACGGTTCCGCCTCGACAAGATCGCCCGGCTTTGCCTCACCCAGAAACTCTGCATCGACGATCAGCTCCGGCTGACGGCGCTCCACGGGCTCCAGTCTGAACGTGCCGTCGCGGGCGACGCGCAGAACCCCCAGAACGGCTTCCTGGCGACGGTCCACCAGCTTCATGATCCGGGCCGTGTAGGGCGGACCCTCCACATCCTTGTTGCGGAAAATCTTGGCTAATACGCGGTCGCCAATGCCCGGCGCGGGACCTTTGTCGCCGCGCGACACTCTGACTGAGACGATCGGAACATCGTCATCGTCGCGCTCGGCGGGGCGTGCAAGCAAAGTCCCGTCGCGGTCGCTCGAGAAGATTTCGAGTACGGTAATTGGGGGCAGGGCGCCGGGGCGCGACAGCCGCTTGCGGTTCTTTTCGAGCAGGCCGTCATCCTGCAGCCCGGCGAGCATATCCTTCAGCCAGAGGCGATCATTGCCCTTCAATCCGAATGCCCTGGCTATTTCACGCTTGCCGGAACGGTCGGGATTATCGGTGATGTAGGCAAGTATCTGTTCACGGGTCGGCCGATAGGAGGTCTGACCGCCGGGTTCTGAGATGCGAGCGCCGCCCCAGCTGCTTTTCTTGCCCTTGCCGGAGATGCTGCGCGCCAAACCTCTATTCCTTCGCCTTCTTGGACTTGCTTGCCGCAGTCTTCTTTGTCGTGCTGGCCGCTCGCCGAGCCGGCTTCTTGCCGCCTCCCTTGGCTTCACGTTCTGCGATCAGCGCCAACGCCTCTTCGAGAGTTACCGAAGCCGGATCCTTGCCCTTGGGCAATGTAGCATTGACCTTTGCGAAATTCACGTATGGGCCGTAGCGTCCGTCGCGTACGGTGATGTTGCCGCCACCGGCCGGATGCTCACCCAAATCCTTCAGTGCCGCGGCAGCTCCGTTTCTTCCAGCTTTCCCCTTGCTCTGCTTTTCGGCAATCACCGAGACGGCGCGATTCAAGCCGATGGTGAACACGTCCTCTGTCGTCTCGAGGTTGGCATAGGCTCCGTCGTGGAGGACGAAAGGACCGTATCTTCCGATTCCGGCGGAGATCATTTTCCCGGATTCCGGATGTTTGCCCACATCGCGCGGCAGCGAAAGCAGCGCGATCGCCTTTTCATGGTCGATGCTCTCAACGGTCCATCCTTTCGGCAGGCTGGCGCGCTTGGCCTCCTTGCCGTCGCCACGCTGCACGTATGGCCCGAAACGACCGGTGCGAAGCGAGATCTCTTCGCCCGTGTAAGGATCCTTGCCCAGCGCCTTGTCGCCACTTTCTCCGGCCGCCGCATCGCCATTCGCCTCACCGCCCAACTGGCGCGTGTAGTTGCATTCGGGATAGTTTGAACAACCCACGAACGCGCCAAACTTGCCGAGTTTGAGCGACAGGTTGCCGCTGCCGCATTTTGGACAGATGCGAGGATTGGAGCCGTCTTCGCGGGCGGGGAACACCAGCGGCGCAAGTTCCTCGTTCAGCGCATCGAGAACGTCGGTAACGCGCAGTTCCTTGATGTCGGCAACTGCCCCGGAGAAGTCATTCCAGAAATCACGCAGCACGTCGCGCCAAGCGAGTTTGCCATCCGAAATCTGATCGAGCTTCTCTTCGAGAGCTGCCGTGAAATCATACTCCACATATTTCTCGAAGAAGCTCTCAAGGAACGCTGTCACAAGGCGCCCCTTCGCTTCCGGTGTCAGCCGGCGCTTGTCGACCGAAACATACTCGCGATCTTCAAGGGTTTTGAGAGTGGCCGCATAGGTTGAAGGGCGTCCAATTCCAAGCTCTTCCAGCTTTTTGATGAGGCTGGCCTCGGAGTAGCGCGGTGGCGGTTCGGTCGAATGCTGGGTCGCGACGATCTCTTCGCGCTTCAGTTCCTCGCCCGAACGAATTTCGGGAAGGCGCTTGCTATCTTCGTCTTCCGCTTCTTCCTCGCGCTGCTCCGTATATGCCGCGATAAAGCCGTCAAAGCGGATAACCGAGCCAACCGCGCGCAGTGCCGCCGTGCTTGTACCCTTGCGAGCCTCGATTTCCACGGTGGTGCGCTCGATTTCAGCAGGCTGCATCTGGCTGGCTATGGCGCGCTTCCAGATGATCTCGTAGAGGCGAGCCTGATCGGCATCGAGAAATTTGCGCAACTGGTCCGGCGTGCGGGAGAAATCGGTCGGCCGAATGGCTTCGTGAGCTTCCTGCGCGTTCTTGGCTTTCGTGGAATAATATCTGGGCTTCTCGGGCAAGTATTTTTCCCCGAATACCTCCGCGATCGCGCTTCGGGCGGCCGTAATGGCCTCCGGCGCCATCTGGACGCCGTCCGTACGCATGTAGGTAATGAGGCCGGTTGTCTCTCCACCGATGTCGATGCCCTCATAAAGGCGTTGCGCAACCTGCATGGTTCGGGTCGCAGAAAAACCCATGCGTGAAGAAGCAGCCTGCTGCAGCGTCGAAGTGGTGAAGGGCGGAGCGGGATTCCGCTTTGTGGGTTTCGCCTCGACAGAAACAGCATTGAAGGTTGCGCCTTCCAGCATCGACTTGATGCCGTCTGCCTGTTCTTTCGACGAAATATCCAGCTTCTGAAGTTTCTTGCCTTCGAAAGCAGTCAGTCGAGCCTCAAAACTGTCGCTGCGCGGCGTGCCGAGGGTTGCCGCGATCTGCCAGTACTCCTCGCGAATAAACCGCTCGATTTCAGATTCGCGATCGCACACCAGCCGCAGCGCAACCGATTGCACCCGTCCTGCGGACCGGGCGCCCGGCAGCTTGCGCCACAGGACGGGCGACAGCGTAAAGCCCACGAGATAGTCCAAAGCGCGGCGCGCGAGATAGGCATCGACCAGCGGTTCGTCGAGATCGCGCGGATTTGCCATCGCGTCGAGAACCGACTTCTTGGTGATGGCGTTGAAGACGACGCGACTGACCTTCTTGTCTTTCAGCGCGCGCTTTTGCCTCAGTACCTCCAGCACATGCCAGGAGATCGCTTCGCCTTCACGATCCGGGTCGGTGGCCAGAATCAATCCGTCGGCTTCCTTTACCGCCTTGGCAATGTCGGTAAGGCGCTTCGAGGAAGGGCCGTCGACCTGCCAGGACATGGCAAAATCCTCGTCGGGTCTGACGGAGCCATCCTTGGCGGGCAGGTCACGCACATGTCCGAACGAGGCCAAAACCTTATAGTTCTTGCCCAGGTACTTGTTGATTGTCTTGGCCTTCGCAGGCGACTCGACGACGACGACGTCCATTCGCACTCACAGAATTTTGCGATCAAGATGATCGATATGGTGTGTCGTCGACGGCGACGACATCGAAATCGTCCGTCACATGACCGCGCTTGCGGCGCAGGTCAAGGCCGAGGCCAAAGAATAGCGAACTGGGACGCTCGCAACCTTGACGGGATATACGCTTCTGATACAACTATAACGTGGAAATGAAGAAAAGCATCAGGTTCGCTAGTTGTTTGCTCGGTAGCCCGAAAGAATAAGTGCGGGTGCCCGCTTCTGCGCGCGTGATCAAGGCGGGTAGGTCGAGATGTCAAAGCATGAGCGTATCACAACCGGACGATCCGATACGCTTGACTATCTGCAGTCGATGCTCTTGCAGATGCGAACACTTGCAGATTCCGAAGGTTACGACATGGTGGCCTATTTTATCGGCATGGCGTATACAGAAACCGTCGACATCAGTCGAGGCACGCGCCCGTCCTCGACCGGCAGAAATTCAATCGACCGTAAGAATTAGAGATACGGCGCCGCCGGAATGTCTCTCGAGTTTCCCCGCGAGATCAAGTTCCAAAAGGATCAACGAGATTTCTGACGGGTGAAGGCCCGTATGATGCACGAGATCATCGATGCTCACGGGCGTGACGCCAAGCGCCTCAGTCACCTTCGCTCTGTCGTTGTCGGCGGGAGGAAGAGCGCGATCAAGTTCAACGGGTTCATCCAGACGCGCCAGTGACGTCGCAGGGCGATCGATGAGAGGCGCGATCGTCTCGATCACGTCGTCAACGCCTGTGACGAGGATCGCGCCGTCCTTGAGAAGCTTGTTTGTGCCCTCCGAGCGTGGATCGAGAGGCGATCCGGGAACGGCAAAGACAATCCGCCCCATTTCACCCGCCAGCCGGGCGCTGATCAGGGAGCCGGAACGTCGCGCGGCCTCAACCACCAGCAGGCCAAGCGAGAGCCCGGCGATCAGACGATTGCGTCGCGGAAAGTCCTGCGCGCGCGGCACCCAGCCAAATGGCATTTCCGATACCACAGCGCCGCCGCACTCCGCGATCGCCGACATCAGATCGGCATTCTGAGGCGGATAGGGCCGATCCAGTCCTCCCGCAACGGCGGCCACTGTTCCGGTCTTCAGCGCTCCCTCGTGGGCGGCCGTATCCACTCCGCGTGCCAAACCTGACACGACCGCGTGTCCGCTGCGTCCGAGGTCTTCAGCGATGCGACGCGCGAACTTCATGCCCGCGATTGATGCATTTCGCGCGCCGACCATGGCAACGGCAGGGCGCTGGAAGATGGAGGCGTCACCCATGACAGCCAGCAATGGTGGCGCCATATCCATCTGTTTGAGCAAGGCCGGATAGTCATGCTCCCCAATGGCAATAAAACGCGCACCGCGTTTGCGCGCGTGCTCCAACTCCGCTTCAACATCGGCAATGGACGGGATTCGGGCAGGGCGCTTTGACCCGGAACTGCGCATCATGTCCGGCAGAGAATCGATGGCGGCCTGCGCCGAGCCAAATCGCCCGATCAGAGCACGAAAGCTCGCCGGACCGACATTCGGTGTGCGGATCAGTCGAAGCCAGGCGATACGTTGATTGTCAGAGAGCCGGGCAGGAGTGCCGCCATTCGCCTGGCCCATCTATTTTGCGCCGATCTTGCCTTCGGTACCGGCAAGCAGCCGCTCGATATTGGCTTTGTGTCGCCAGAAAACGAGCCCGGTCATGGCAAGGAACAGCGCGGCGACGATGTTCTCGCCGAACAGAAAAAGCACAATCGGCGTCATCAGACACGCGGTCAGGCCCGCCAGCGAGGAGTAGCGCGTGAGAAACGCAATTGCGAGCCATACCAAGGCGAAGGCGGCTACCACCGGCCATGCGAGTGCGAGAAGCACACCCAGGTAGGTCGCAACGCCCTTGCCCCCCTTGAATGACAACCACACGGGATAGAGGTGCCCCACAAATGCGCCGAACCCGGCCACCGAGGCGGCGGCAATGCCCCATCGCATGCCAATCCAGACGGCAACCGAGCCCTTCAATGCGTCCAGCAGGAATGTGAGCCCAGCAAGTTCCTTGCGGCCGGTTCGCAAGACGTTTGTCGCGCCAATATTGCCCGATCCAATACTGCGAACATCTCCAAGTCCTGCTGCGCGTGTGATGATAAGCCCGAAAGGGATAGAGCCGAGCAGATAGCCAACCACGAGGAGAAGCAAAACCACAATTACGCTCGCGCCCTCCAAAGTGCCGTCCGCCATGGTTTGCCTCCCTAAGCCTCGAACACAGTGCGTCCGGCAACCAGAGTTTGCAACACCTTGCCCTGCAGCCGCGCGCCCTCGAAGCATGTGTTCTTTGAGCGCGAGCGAATGTCTGCCTCGCTGACCACCCATGGCGCATCGAGATCAATCAGCACCAGGTCGGCGGGAGCGCCCGGCGCAAGAGAACCGCCCGGCAATCCGAAAATGCGCGCTGGCGTGGTCGACAGCGCCTCGATCAGCCTGAACAGCGGCACTTCGCCATTGTGGTGCAGCCTCAGAGCCGCTGCAAGCAGCGTTTCCAATCCGATGGCACCATCCGCCGCATCTGCAAACGGCAGTCTTTTGGTGTCGACGTCCTGCGGGTCATGGGAGGAGACGATAATGTCAATGACGCCCTCGCGCAGCGCTTCAATGGTCGCGAGCCGGTCTTCCTCCGCGCGCAACGGTGGCGACAGCTTGAAGAAGGTGCGGTACTCGCCGACATCGTTGTCATTGAGGGAGAGGTGATTGATCGAGACGCCAGCCGTCACATTGGCCCCCTCGTTTTTCGCCCTCAAAATCGCCTTGGCGGACATGTCGGTTGAGATCTTGGCGGCGTGATAGGCTCCGCGCGTCAGTCGAGCGAGCATCAGGTCCCGCTCCAGCGGTATCGTCTCCGCTTCGCGTGGAATGCCCGATAGGCCGAGCCAGCTCGCGTACAGCCCCTCATTCATCACGCCTGACCCGGCGAGATCCGCGTCCTGCGTCTCCTGGGCGATGACAGCGCCAAAATCGCGGGCGTAGGTGAGGGCGCGCCGCATCACCAACGGGTTGGCGATGGTATGATGTCCGTCTGTGAAGGCGACCGCCCCCGCTTCGCGCAAGAGGCCGAACTCGGTCATTTCGCTCCCGGCAAGATGTTTGGTGATAGCCGCAGCGGGGTAGACGTTCACTACCGCGGTGTCGCGGGCTGTTCGAAGAACGAACTCAACCAACGCCACATCGTCTATGACCGGATTGGTGTCCGGCATCATCACGATGGACGTCACGCCGCCCGCGGCCGCCGCATGGCTGGCCGACGCAATGGTCTCACGATGCTCGGCTCCGGGTTCGCCGACAAATACACGTCCATCGACCAGACCCGGAACGACCACCTTGCCATGACAGTGCACGATCCGCGCGCCTTCCGGCGCACCTTGATTGAGTGCGGATGCCCCGGCAGCAGTGATTGTTCCTTCTTCGACGATGACCGAGCCAATCTCGTCGATACCTCGCGACGGGTCGATAATGCGCGCATTGCTGAAAACGGTTGGTTTCACGCTTCGCCATCCCGATTTCGACGCGGATCCAGCAGGGCTTCCATCACAGCCATGCGCACCGCTACGCCCATTTCCACCTGTTCCTGAATGACGCTTTGGGGACCGTCCGCGATTTCGGAAGCAATCTCCACGCCGCGATTCATCGGCCCAGGATGCATCACCAAGGCATCGGATTTCGCGCGTTTGAGCTTGTCGGCGTCCAGGCCGAAATAGCGGAAATACTCGCGTGTCGACGGTACGAAGGCGCCGCTCATACGCTCGCGCTGCAGTCTGAGCATCATCACGACGTCGGCGTCTTTCAGGCCTTCCTCCATTGAATGGGACACTTCCACGCTCATATCGGCGATGCCGGCAGGCAGCAGGGTGGAGGGAGCCACGACCACAACGCGCGCGCCCAGCGCATTGAGCAGCAGTATGTTCGAGCGAGCGACACGCGAATGCAGAATGTCGCCGCAGATTGCGACCTTGAGACCGCCGATCCGACGCTTTGCGCGGCGGATGGTCAGCGCGTCGAGCAGCGCCTGCGTCGGATGTTCATGAGCGCCGTCACCTGCATTGACGACCGAGCAGGTTACTTTTTGCGCCAGAAGTGCGGCGGCGCCTGCAGATTGATGACGGATAATGAGAATATCCGGCCGCATGGCGTTCAACGTCATGGCGGTGTCGATCAGCGTCTCGCCCTTCTTCACAGAAGAACTCGCAACCGACATGTTCATCACGTCGGCACCGAGGCGTTTGCCTGCCAACTCAAACGATGACTGTGTACGGGTTGATGCCTCGAAGAAAAGATTGATCTGCGTGCGCCCGCGCAAGGTGGCGCTCTTTTTCTCGCGCTGCCGCGAGAAGGCAACGGCAGAGTCTGCCCGATCGAGCAACATTTCGATTTCTGGAGGCGACATGCCCCGAATGCCAAGCAAGTGGCGGTGGGGGTAGAGCGGCGGGGTGTTCTGCTCGATCATATTGAGGGGGTGCTATAGGCGTGGGGTCTCCTCACTGCAAGTAACGACAGGGGATAGTCGCCGTTGTCACCGGGATTTTCGTCGCGACGGCCCGTCTGCTTGGTCTATAAGCGCCTGAGGCCCCGGGAATCGTTGTCGGGGTCCGCGGGTCGAAAGGTTCCATTTGTCGGACGAGGTTACAAATCAGTCGCCCCCATTCACGGGAGTGAACGCCTGGCGCGGTGATCCGCTTCTCGCGCAGATCGGAGAGCGCTTTTCAGATCCGGTACGGCGCGAGCTTGACCAGCTCGGCCGCTTCGTCACGAATGCGGATGCGCAGGATCTGGCCCGTCTTGCCAATGTCGAGACGCCGACACTGCGCACGCATGACCGGTTTGGGCGGCGAATCGACCTCGTCGAATTTCACCCCGCCTATCACGCATTGATGCGCCGCTCCGTTGCCAACGGTCTGCATTCGTCCATTTGGGAGAATGGCGACACGGAAGTCGGGCGAAGGCATCAGGTGCGCGCCTCACGTTTTTATCTGACCGCCCAGCTCGAATGCGGCCATCTGTGTCCATTGACCATGACCAGCGCGTCTCTGGCGGCGCTGATGTCGAGCACCAAACTGTTTCGCGAATGGGCTCCCCGAGTAACCACGCGGACTTACGATCAGTCGCAGAAACCACCTGTGGAGAAGACCGGCCTGACACTCGGCATGGGCATGACCGAAAAGCAGGGCGGCACGGATGTGCGATCAAACACCACGCGGGCAGAGCGGGCCGCGAACGGGTTTCATCGGCTGAATGGACACAAATGGTTCATGTCGGCGCCGATGTCGGATGCCTTTCTCATTCTTGCTCAGGCACAAGAGGGGCTGTCATGTTTCCTGGTTCCTCGGCTGTTAAGCAATGGCGCGAGCAATGGCATCCATTTCCAACGCCTGAAGGACAAGCTTGGCAATCGCTCAAACGCGTCTTCCGAGGTCGAGCTGGAAAACACCGTCGGTGAGATGGTTGGCGAACCGGGAGCCGGCGTAAAGACGATCATGGACATGGTGACGCTGACGCGGCTGGATTGTGCGGTCGCGTCCGCGGGCCTGATGCGGGCGGGAATGAACGAAGCCGTTCATCACACGCGTCACCGGAGCGTGTTCGGCACGCCACTATATGAGCAACCGTTGATGCAGCGTGTGCTGGCAGACATGGCGCTTGATGTGGCGGGCGCGACCGCGCTTTCCTTCCGGCTTGCGCGCTCATTTGACGAAGCTGCCGAGTCGCGCGCGGAAGCATCCTTTGCCCGCGTCATGACGCCGGTGGTCAAGTACTGGGTCTGCAAGATCGCGCCTGCCTTGCTCTACGAGACAATGGAATGCCTGGGTGGCAATGGCTACGTCGAAGAAGGACCACTCGCGCGATATTACCGGGAGGCTCCCGTCAACGCGATCTGGGAAGGGTCGGGCAACGTGATGGCGCTCGACGTTTTGCGGGTTCTCGGTCGGGCTCCCGCGCTGTTCGAGGAAGTTCTGGCAGGCATAGAGCGCGATCTTGGACCGCACGGGCGCGGCACGATCGGCGTGCTTCGTGCCGCCATTCAGGTGGCTCAGCGCGACGAGGGGTCCGCGCGCATCCTCACGGAGCAACTCGCGCTGGCAGCCGCCGCGGCCGAACTGAAGCGGCTCGGAGCCGGTCGCATCGCTGACGCGTTTCTTGAGACGCGGCTGGCCGGTCAGTGGCGAGGGACCTATGGCATGCTGGATGCGCGCCACGACGCCCGCATGATCATCGAGACGCTCTATCCACAGATGTGACTGTTATTGTTGCAGTCTCGGGTTCAGATCCGAAGAGTTTTCCACATCTCGTAAATCTGTCGTTAACCTTAATGAATGGTTTCCATTGCCGTAGGTGGCCATGCGCGCCAGTTTGCAACGAGAGGCAGGAGCCACAATGAGGCGAGTCCTAACGAATGCGATCTTGCTCTACTGGACGACGTTCTTTGTCGCTCTTGGAGCAACGTGCACGCTGCATCTCGAACACGGGATTGTCGCGGCATATCGCCTGCTCGGGCTCACTCACATCACGTCGGCAGTAGCTGATGCGGGTGCTGGCTGGCTCACTGGTGCCTTTGGGGTTGCGTTCGGCCTGATTGGTTTGGCTTTTCTGTGGGCATTGGTCGCCAGCCTGCTTGACGAGAGCCGAGCCGGTGAGGCCGAGGAGACGATGCGGCTTGCTTTTGCGTCGGGTGCAATCGCACTCGCGGTGTTGCTTCTTTCGGCAGCAGCCATGTCGGTTTCTGGCGTCTTTCCCGCCATCGCCATACAGCTTGGGGCGATGGCTGCCAGCTATCTCGCAGCCTTTGCAGAACGAGATACGGTCGCGGTCGGACTGATCGAAGACCAGGAGACAGATCAGCCTCTTGCCTCCTCAGTGCGAGCGGAACTCGAGCATGCACTGCACCGATCAAGGGGCAGATCACCAGAACCGGAAGGCGGCGTCTGATGCGCTACGTGTTCGCGATCTGGGCGGCGCCACTGGTGATTTTCTGGGGCTGGTTCTATCTGTCGTACTACGACATCAATTTCGGATACCTGATGTTGAGTCGACAGGTTCACGACTTCGTCTTCAATGTTTATGGCGATATTCTCGGACTGGACCCGACCTCTATCCCACCCCTCATCATGCGAGCGTGTATTTTCGACACGCTGATCATCGGGGCAATCTGGGCATTCCGTCGCCGTCGCGAGATCGCCCGCTGGTGGCGCGAACGCCGTGAGCAGAGCTCATCGATCAACGCAGGACCTTCAATCGGTCAAGTACCCCCTGCAGAATGAAGGCGGCGGCCGCCGAATCGATCCTCGTCTGGCGCTTCTTTCGCGACACGTCCATCTCGAGCAAAGCTCGTTCGGCAGCAACCGTTGACAGGCGCTCATCCCAGAAGGCGAAGGGCAGGTCGGTGAACCGGGCCATGTTTCGCACGAAGGCGCGCGAGGTCTGAGCACGAGGCCCTTCCGAGCCGTCCATATTGACGGGCAGGCCCATGACAATGGCTGCCACTCCGTCCTTCGTGAGCATCGCCAGCAAAGCCTGCGCGTCCAGGGTGAACTTCTTGCGGATGATCACCTGTCTTGGATGAGCAAAGGACAGGCTGCGGTCGGAAATCGCTACGCCGATTGTTTTTTCGCCAAGATCGAGGGCGGCCAGCGTTCGATTGTCGTGAAGAAGCTGTGGCAGAGTTTCGATATCGACTGTAGGCACCAGTGTTCCTTTGCTCTGGCAGGACAAGCTTCTATCTTTAATTGATCGAGACAGCGAGACAGGAGATCAAAATGAAACTGACGTGGTACGGACATTCGGCTTTTCGCGTGGAGGCCGGTGACGCACAGATCCTGATCGATCCATTCCTGAGCGGAAACCCGGCATGGGACGGCGGTTGGGAAGACGTGGCCGATGGGGTCACGCATGTGCTTCTGACCCACGGGCACAATGATCATCTGGGTGATTCGGTCGAGATACTGAAGAAGACCGGCGCCGTCGCGGTCGCGAATTTCGAGATCTGCATGCATCTCGTCACCAAGGGCGTCAGCGGCGACAGGATCAACCCCGGCAATACCGGCGGAACGGTCGACTGCGGCGCATTCACCACCACCTTCGTTCAGGCATTGCACTCCTCGTCATTCGACAATGGAGACGGCACGAACACCTATCTCGGCAATCCGCTTGGTCTGATATTGCATTTCCCTGGAGACAAGACGCTCTACCACATGGGTGACACCGACATCTTCGGCGACATGGCGCTCATCAATGAGCTTCACCAGCCCGATATTGGCATCGTGCCCATAGGCGACCGCTTCACAATGGGCGGGGCTGTGGCCGCGCTGGCATGCCAGCGCTTTTTCAAGTTTTCGGCTGTCGTTCCTTGCCACTATGGCTCCTTCGGTGTGATCGATCAGAACGCCGACAAGTTCCTGTCCGGCATGGATGGTTCCGCGACGAAGGTTCTGGTCCCCGAAAAGGGTGTCGCTTTCGAGGTGTAGTTCTAGCCCAAACGCGAGCCAAGCGGCCGGTTTGAGAGACAGAAGCTGTTGTCGCGCAACGACACGACAGCCGCCCGTTTGGGGGCGGCGTGTTGCGCCCAAGGGGATGCGCGGCTATAGGCCCATCAGTTCCATTTTTACCTGCGAGCATCCATGTCCGTCGACATCCAGACTGTGAAGCGCGTGGCGCGACTTGCGCACATTGCCGTTACCGATGAGGACGCTGAGCGAATGAGCGGCGAACTCAACACCATCCTCGGTTTCGTTGAGCAATTGAACGAAGTTGATGTCAGCGGTGTCGAACCAATGACCTCCGTGATTCCCATGGAAATGAAGAAGCGTCGGGACGAAGTCACGGACGGCAACAAGGCCGCCGACATTGTCGCAAACGCGCCAGCCACCGAAGAGAATTTCTTCCTCGTGCCAAAAGTGGTCGAGTAAGCCAGTCTCTTTTGCCGGCATGAGAGTGGCGCCCCAGGCGCTTGGGCCGGTAACCGATTTCTCGAAGTGAAGTTTGTCCGATGACCGAACTGACGAAACTGACCATTGCCGAAGCGCGTGACATGTTAACCGCGCGCGAACTCACCTCAGCTGAGCTCACCGATGCCTATCTCGCTGCCATCGATAGCGCAAACGCCTCGTTTAACGCCTATGTGACGGTGACGCACGACAAGGCGAGGGACATGGCCAAGGCATCCGACGCGAGGCTTGCCAAGGGCGAGGGCGGGGCGCTGGAAGGCATTCCCCTGGGCATCAAGGATCTGTTCGCCACTGAAGGGGTTCACACCCAGGCCTGCAGCCACGTCCTCGACGGTTTCAAACCGCGCTACGAGTCGACGGTCACGGCAAATCTCTGGGCCGATGGCGCGGTGATGTTGGGCAAGCTTAACATGGATGAGTTCGCCATGGGGTCTTCCAACGAAACATCCTATTACGGCGCGGTCATCAATCCCTGGCGTGCGAAGGGAAGCAATGCTGACCTCGTGCCCGGCGGCTCCTCTGGCGGGTCGGCGGCGGCCGTCTCGGCATGGCTGTGCGCCGCAGCCACCGCGACGGATACGGGCGGCTCGATCAGGCAGCCCGCCGCATTTACGGGGACGGTCGGTATCAAGCCGACCTATGGACGTTGCTCGCGATGGGGCATTGCCGCCTTCGCCTCGTCGCTCGATCAGGCTGGCCCGATTACACGTGACGTGCGCGATGCCGCGATCATGTTGAAGTCGATGGCTTCAGTCGACGACAAGGATACCACGTCCGTCGATCGCGCCGTACCGGATTACGAGGCGGCTATCGGCCAGTCAATCAAGGGAATGCGGGTCGGTATCCCGAAAGAGTATCGTGTGGATGGCATGCCGCCAGAAATCGAGGCGCTGTGGCAGAAGGGTATTGCCTGGCTGAAGGATGCCGGTGCCGAAATCGTCGACATCTCGCTGCCGCATACCAAATACGCCCTGCCGGCATATTATATCGTCGCACCCGCGGAAGCTTCGTCGAACCTCGCTCGCTATGACGGCGTTCGTTACGGGCTTCGCGTTCCGGGCAAGGACATCACCGATCAGTATGAAAAGACCCGCGCCGCAGGCTTTGGGCGCGAGGTGCAGCGGCGCATAATGATCGGCACCTATGTGCTCTCGGCAGGGTATTACGACGCCTATTATCTTCAGGCGCAGAAGGTCCGTACGCTGATCAAGAAGGACTTCGAGGATGTGTTTGCCGCCGGTGTGGACGTTATCCTGACGCCTGCCACTCCATCGGCCGCCTTCGGAGTGGCGGATCAGGACATGGCCGCTGATCCGGTCAAAATGTACCTGAACGACATCTTCACGGTTACCGTCAACATGGCGGGTCTGCCCGGCATTGCGGTACCCGCTGGCCTCGATGGCAACGGCTTGCCGTTGGGGCTCCAGCTGATCGGTCGTCCGTTCGATGAGGAGACACTGTTCCGATCAGGTGCCGTGATCGAAAAGGCTGCTGGCCGCTTCGAACCTCAAAAGTGGTGGTAGCCCCGACGTCCTGCCTCTTCCGCAAGCCTTGAGGATCAACCGGCAAGGGATTTCGCATGCCTGATCTCGACCAGATCCTGCAGGAGATTGCTGTCGAGATGGCCGCAGAAAAGGATCGCGGACGCGTCGCGAGCTATATTCCTGAGCTTGGAAAGGTCGACGCGGCCCAGTTCGGAATTGCCGTTGCGATGAATGACGGCCGGGTATTCACAGCCGGAGACGTACAAAAGGCCTTCTCGATCCAGAGCATCTCCAAGGTCTTTTCGCTAACGTTGGCGCTTGGTCACGTCGGGGATGCTCTGTGGCGCAGGGTCGGGCGGGAGCCTTCGGGGAATCCGTTCAATTCCATCGTGCAGCTCGAGCATGAAAACGGCATTCCGCGCAATCCGTTCATCAATGCCGGCGCAATCGTGGTGGCAGACATCCTGCTCGAAGGGCACGAGCCGAAGGAAGCGATCGGCGAGCTGCTCCGGTTTGTCCAGTATCTGGCCGACGACGCATCCATTCACATCGACCGATCTGTTGCAGCGTCCGAAAAAGCAACAGGCTTTCGCAACGCGGCGCTCGCCAACTACATGCGCGCCTTCGGCAATCTGAGGCATGTTCCCGAGCTGACACTCGGCGTCTACTATCACTTTTGCGCAGTCGAGATGGATTGCCTGCAACTTGCCCGGGCCGGGCGGTTTCTGGCTCACGGAGGCCGTCATCCGGATGCGGGTCATTCGGTCGTGTCGGGCGAACGCGCGCGGCGCATCAATGCGTTGATGCTGACCTGCGGGCACTATGACGGTTCTGGCGATTTCGCGTTTCGGGTCGGAATTCCGGGCAAAAGCGGCGTCGGCGGCGGTATTCTTGGAATCGTGCCGGGCGTCGCCTCGCTCGCAGTCTGGTCGCCCGGTCTCAATGAAAACGGCAACTCGAAACTGGGCTCGCGGGCTCTCGAAATTCTTGCGCGCCGGATGAACTGGTCGATCTTCGCACCGCGCAACTGAGGTCGGCAGCAATCGGAGGATAAGCGCGCTTATGTTCTTCTACCTCTCGAAGATTTTCTGGTTCTTCATTCAGCCAATAAACCTGTCGATCTTTCTGCTGATCGCCGCGGTTTTGGCGGGATTGGTCAATCGTCGCAGGATCGCGATCCTGGCGTGTGCTGCAGGCACGCTGATCCTTGTCGCCGCCACATGGACGTCGCTGGGCGCACTGATGCTTGGGCCGCTGGAGGATCGGTATTCTCGGCCGCCGCTGCCCAACAGCATTGATGGTGTCATCGTTCTTGGTGGCGGGTTGGAAGGTCAGATCAATCTTGCCCGAGGGGGCTATGAACTGAACTCGAGCGGGGACCGCTTTGTTGAGACGGCGGTGCTTTCTCGTCGCTTTCCCGATGCGAAGATTGTGATCAGCGGAGGCACCGGCTCGATGATTGTGGAGGCGGAAGCCGACGCTGATACGGCAGTTAGGTTCTTCGGCGCGCTTGGAATCCCGCGCGACCGATTGCTGCTGGAGAATCGGTCTCGAAATACATTCGAGAACGCTGTTTTCACGAAAGATTTGGTTCAGCCAAAGACAGGCGAAACCTGGCTACTGGTGACATCGGCGTTCCACATGCCGCGCTCGGTCGGACTGTTCGAGAAAGCTGGCTTTGAGGTTTTGCCCTGGCCGGTGGATTATCGCACGACCGGCAAAGAGGGGCTCGGGCTGTTTCAGGACAATGCGGTGGATTCGCTACAGGCCACAACGCTTGGACTGCGCGAATGGATCGGTCTCGTTGCCTATTGGCTGTCAGGCCGCCTTGACAGTCCATTTCCCGGTCCTCGCTAAGCTTCCATATCTCCGGCAACCGCGTCGCGAGCGCGCGAAAAGAACTGACGTCTGACAAGTACCGCCAGAATGAGCAGCGTCGTCAGTGCCAGCATCTCGGGTCCGGCAAACCAGCCGAGATAGCCGATGGAAAAAAAGATGGCGCGGAGTCCGGAATTGAAGTGCCGACCCGCCAGGACATTCATCTTGGCTGCGCGCTGCACTGCCGGTTCGAGATCCTGTCTGTTTCCATGCTCGTCGTGAATGGGAGGGACTGCCCCCACGAGAATCGAACAATAATTGAATAGCCGGTAGGACCAGCCGAACTTGAAGAACGCATAGGCAAGGATGCCGATCAGACCGATTACCTTGAGTTCGAACACTCCGGCCGGCGGCTCCTGGAAAAACGGCAAATCCGACATCAGCCGGTGCAAAGTGTCGCGCGAGTTCAGCATCGCGACGCATCCGCCAATGGCGATCAGCGAACTCGATGCGAAAAACGCCGTGCCTTGTTGAAGTCCAATCATGATCGACGTGTCGATCATCCGAAGCTCTCGCTGCGCCATGGTGTGCATCCAAATCTCTCTTTGCCGGTTCATGGCCGAACTGAGCGAGACGCGTGCAATGAACTTGCCTTCCGTCGCGAATGTGTGCGCCACCCAGACGAGCAGGAAGAGCCCAAGTGCAGCAGTGTCGGAGAGTGTGAGCAACATGGTCGCATGATAGCATTGGAAACAACGCGACGCAGCACGCGACTGTGATGCAGGCTGCGCCTTGCAACGGCCTCAATGATTGAGACTTCGTATATTTTTGGCCACGGGTAACCCCTTGAAATTGCGAGGCGGGATCAAAAATCACACGGCGTGTCAGAATATCTTGACGTATTTTTGCCATTTTTGCAGTTGCGAAGGGCGTGCTCCGGGCGTAAGGCTGGCCGCGTTCCGGGAGTTGGAGGGGATTCTGTAAGAGAGTCTCCGATCAAGATTTCAGGCAGCACAGGACAATCATGGACGATAGCGTTCAAAAATCCTGCTGGGGCATTACCGCCAAGGCAGTGATCGGAATTGCATGCCTCATGCTGGTCATGTGGCTTTTCAGCAGCGCGGAAAGCGCAACGACGGCCGTCCTCGCCACCGCTCAGTAGAAGCGCGGCGACCCTCCGCCCGTTTGGTGGTTCGGCATTGGATTTGAGCGGAAGCGCCGTGTCGCGCTCCCGCTAGCCAGCGTCGGGGATTGTGCTCCAAGTCCCAATGAGATCCGGCACTCTGGTGCTGTTTGCAGCTGGCAACCCTGGAGATTGGCGACCGTGTTCCTCTCCGTATTCGATCTGTTCAAGATCGGGATCGGCCCTTCGAGTTCCCACACTATGGGGCCGATGACGGCCGCCGCGCGTTTCCTCGAAGAGTTGCTGGGCAATGACTGGCCGCGTCCGGCTGGAGCACGCGTTGATCGGGTAGCGGCGAGTCTGCACGGGTCGCTTGCCTACACGGGAGTTGGACACGGTACGGACCGCGCGGTCATTCTCGGCCTCTCCGGTCTGACGCCACTGACGGTTGATCCTGACGCGGTCGATGGGATTATTGCTCAGGTCGAAGCGCAACAGCGCGTCTCTCCACCCGGTCATCCCTCCTATCGCTTTGATCGGGCGCACGATCTCGTCCTCGACAAGAAGACGCCACTGCCGGGCCACGCCAACGGCATGGTATTTTATGCGTACGACGCGTCCGACCGTCTTCTGCTGAAGCGGATCTACTATTCGGTCGGTGGCGGGTTCGTTGTGTCGGATGAGGAACTGCAGCGACAGAAGACGTCATCGAAGGCGTCGACCGGGAAGCGCGTGCCTTACCCGTTCCGCAACGCCGCCGAGATGCTCGCGATGGCATCTCGCAGCGGACTCTCCATCGCCGAGATGAAGCGCGCAAATGAAGAGTCACATCGCAGCCGAGAAGAGTTGGATGCTGGGCTGGACGACATCTGGAGCGCAATGTTGGGATGTATCGAGCGGGGCCTGTCGCAGGAAGGCATCATGCCTGGCGGTCTGAAGGTCAAGCGCCGGGCACGGCGCATTCACGATAAGTTGCAGGAGGAATGGCAGAGCAACCGTCCCAACCCGCTGCTCGCCAACGACTGGTTGTCTGTCTATGCGATGGCCGTCAATGAGGAGAATGCCGCGGGCGGGCGTGTGGTGACCGCGCCCACCAACGGTGCCGCAGGCGTCGTTCCAGCCGTGATGCGCTACTGGCTTCACTTCCACAGCGAGGCCGATCAGGCGAGCATCCGCGACTTTCTGCTCACCGCTTCCGCGGTGGGGGGCATCATTAAGACAAATGCCTCGATCTCGGGTGCTGAAGTCGGTTGCCAGGGCGAGGTCGGATCCGCCTCGGCAATGGCGGCGGCAGGGCTTGCGGCCATGCTGGGTGGCACTCCCGAACAGGTGGAGAACGCCGCTGAAATCGCACTCGAACATCATCTTGGCATGACCTGCGATCCGGTAGGCGGTCTGGTGCAGGTGCCGTGCATCGAGCGCAATGCCCTCGGCGCAGTGAAAGCGGTCACGGCCGCTTCCCTCGCCATGAAGGGGGATGGCACTCATTTCGTGCCGCTGGACGCGGCGATTGAGACGATGCGCCAGACCGGCATGGACATGAGTGAGAAATACAAGGAAACCAGCCTTGGTGGCCTCGCGGTCAACGTCGTCGAGTGCTGAACGATCCGCCCTGTGCATAACTTCCTGACGGATTGACGCCCGCGCGGCTGGCGTTAGATCATCGCGTCATGGCCCTGAACATCCTGAAACTATGCGTCGGCTGCGAGAGCGTCGAGGAACTCGAAGACTGGATAGCGGTAAGGCTCGATGAGCGTCGTCTGGCGAGGCAGCCTGTCGAGCACTGGCACATCACCAGGATGGTACCGAGCCGGGTGGACGAAGTGACGTCAGGCGGATCGCTGTTTTGGGTCATCAAGGGCAATGTTCAGTGCCGCCAACTCATCACCGAGATTCGCCCGTTCGTTGATGACGAGGGGATTGGCCGCTGCAAATTGGTGCTCGACCCGAAGGTCGTTCGCACGCGCTGGCAGCCGCGTCGGGCCTTTCAGGGATGGAGATACCTGAAGCCTGAAGACGCTCCGGCAGATCTCCAAGGTTTGCAATCCGACCTCGTTGCCATGCCCGCCAAGCTGCGAGAGGAACTTGCGGAACTTGGCTTGTTGTGAGTGTCGATGGTGGCGTTAACTGCGCTGCTTCATCACGTTTCCTAACCAACCTGCTTTACCACTCGCATAGATTGTACTCGGCGGCGGATTGAAATTCGCTGGGAAAACAATCAAGTATCCCGCCATCTGTGGAGCGGGGCTGATGTTGTTATCGAGTACAGCAGTCATCCATGACGAAGCTGGGTTGAAGAACGCCCACGTCATTGTTTGTGGAAACGAGAAGGGCGGCTCCGGCAAGTCGACCACTGCAATGCACATTGCTGTCGGTTTGATGAATGAGGGGCACCGCGTCGCCACCGTTGATCTGGATGGCCGCCAGTTATCGTTCACGCGCTATATCGAAAATCGGCAAAGCTGGGCACGGGAAGCTGGCGCGGCACTTTCCGTGCCACGCCACTTTCATGTGCCTCCTGCCACGCGCGATCTTGCCGCTGAGTCCGATGGACAGGAGCTCGAGCAGCTTACCGAGGGTTTGGCGAGGATCGAACACACCCATGATTTCGTGGTCATTGACACGCCTGGCTCCGACACTTTTCTCAACAGGCTCGCCCACGGCATGGCCGATACACTGATCACCCCGATGAATGACAGCTTCATCGATTTTGATGTTCTGGCTCGCGTCGATCCTTCCAGCTACGAGATCCTCGAACACTCCCAATATGCGCTGTCGGTGCGAGAGGCGCGGCGGCGTCGGCGGATTGCCGACAGCCGGATCATGGATTGGATCGTGGTGCGCAACCGCATGTCGCCCATCACGTCTCGAAACGAGCAGCGCGTGGCCAAGTGTCTTCGACATCTCTCCATGCAACTCGGATTTAGAGTCGCGGATGGAATCTCTGAAAGGGTGGTGTTTCGCGAGTTCTTTCCCATGGGGCTGACCGCACTCGATGCCTTCGAAGAACATGTCCTCAATCACAAACCAACACTGTCGCATTTGGCGGCTAGACAAGAGATCCGAGATCTCATCGCGTCATTGCGTTTGCCGACCGACGACCATGGACGACGGCGCGCAGATGTCAGAAGGCGCTACGCCGAGGCGATGAGCAAGCCGCTTGAACTGCCCGATATCTTCGTGAATTGATTGAGCCTGACCCGATCGTGAGCGAACAATTGAGGCGCGCCCTTGCAAGCCTGTCTTGTTCGCCACATGTTCAGTCGCATGAGTGAGAAGAGGTCGGTCACCAAAACATCGGCGCAAGATGCAACTCCCGCGCGTTCGTCCGCGCGCGAGGTCGAAGCCTTCCTGCGTCAAGCGAAGGCGGTCGTGCAGCAGGGCGACGCGGCGCGGATGATCCTTGCGCTTGACGCCACGATGAGCCGTCAACCGACTTGGGACCTTGCTTGCCAGCTCCAGGGGCAGATGTTCGATGCAGTGGGACGTTCCGGCGCTCTGAATGTTCAGCTCGTCTATTTTCGCGGTTTTGGCGAGTGCCGCGCCTCGCGCTTTGTGTCCGACACCGACGCTCTGAAGCAGCTGATGACCCGTATCGATTGCCGTGCGGGCCACACGCAGGTTGGCAAGATTCTGACCCATGCCCTGAAACAGACAGGCGAAGCAAAGGTCTCGGCGATTGTCTACATAGGCGATGCGTTTGAAGAGGCGATCGATGATCTCGCTCAGAAGGCGGGTAAGCTCGGTATCCTGGGAGTGCCCGTGTTTGTTTTTCAGGAGGGACGGGACGTCAATGCGGAGCGAGCATTCAAGGAGATCGCCCGGTTGACGCGTGGGGCGTGGTTCCGTTTCGACCGCGACGCAGCTGCGACACTGGCCCGTCTGCTGGCGTCCGTCGCTGTGTTTGCGACGGGTGGCCTAAAGGCGCTTGAGGCGCGCGGCCGTGCTGAAGACCGAATGATGATCGAACATTTGACCGGGCGTCGATGAGTCTCTTTCTGGGCGTTCTGGTATCACTGTTGGGACTGGCCGCACTGCTGGCTGTCTTCATGCGCGCCGATGCCCGCGCTCTCGCCAATGGCATTCGACTTGCCGGTCCGCTCCTCGTTGGCTCTGTCGGCGCTGTGTTGCTGCTGCTTGGGCGTGCGAGCATGGGCGGGATGTTGCTGTCTGCCGCGCTCGCGTGGTTCGGCTACAGCCGCAAGAGACGGCCGGTCAATACAGCTGCGGGCCAGAAGTCGACCGTCAGAACCGCCGCGCTGGAAATGGAGCTGGATCACGACACCGGGTCGCTCGAAGGCCTGGTCCTGGCCGGTCGCCAGGAAGGTCGAAGTCTCGCCGAGCTGGACAGGGCCGAAATGCTGGCGCTGTTTACGGAGCTTTCCGTCGAGAGCGACAGCCGCCAGCTACTTGAGACGTATCTTGACGGCCGATTTCCCGGCTGGCGTGAAGACCTGAAGTCGGACACTGGCAACGGGCAGGGAACTGCGCCAGGCTCGGGCCCCATGACTAAGCAGGAGGCTTACCAGATCCTTGGTCTTGAAACGGGGGCCTCCACGGCGGATATCCGCAAGGCGCATCGCCGCCTGATGCAGCGCCTGCACCCCGACATCGGGGGCTCTCCGTTCCTCGCGGCTCGGATCAATGAGGCCAAGGACGTTCTTCTCTCCGATCACAGCTGACTACCCTTCTACGCAACACATTCCGGGTGGAAACTGACCTGGGGGGAGCGCCCCCGAGCCTTTACTGGGTCGCGTAGCACGCGATCTTCTGTCTCTTGAGCTGGCGGCACGCGCTGGTTGCTGCAGCCTGTGAACTGAAGCCCCCGAAGCGGGCGCGATAGTAGGTGGTGCCGCCCTTGTCGAACGCCATCGTGTAGGGCGATGCATCAGCCACCACGCGTTCTGCCCGATTTGCCACGCTGGCCAGCGCGCTCTTGGCGTCGCCTTCGGTCAGTGCGGCGGCAATCTGTATCGACCAACCGGAGGCAGGCGCCGTGGATGCAGTGCTGATCGGGTCGACTTCGACCTTCGGACGCTTGATCGGCGCCAGACTGGTCGTCTCGGGCTTGGTCGAGCGAGAGGGCTTCGGATCGGGGGTCTGCCCGAACCGCTCTGTCGCCGGTGCGTCGATGCGGACGCCGACGGAAGCGATCGTGTACTCATCGGTGCCTTCGGCGGTTTCTTCCGTATCGCCTTCGGCCACTTCCGCCAGGTCATCTTCAAAAGGTCTTGAGTCTGGCGTGGGCGCATCGTGCTTTGGCAAAGGCAAGGCTGCGACGGAGACGTCCCGGAGCTCAGGCGACGCCGATTTCGCGACAAGATCGCCGCCGCCACGGGAGGAGGCTTTGGAGAAGTACTTCTTGATGAGGTCGGCCATCTCGCGATCGCGCGATGCACCGCTGCTGCCGCCCATGACAACGGCAACTATCCTCCTGCGCCCGTCCGTGACAGACGAGACGAGGTTGAAGCCCGACGCGCGCGTATAGCCCGTCTTGATGCCATCAACGCCTTCCACACGACCCAGTAGCTTGTTGTGGTTGGCGATGCGCTGCTTGCCGTATTTGAACGAGCGAACGGAGAAATAGTCGTAATATTGCGGGTAATGCTCGCGCAACGCGATGCCGAGCTTCGCCATGTCACGCGCAGTTGTGAACTGCCCCGTGTTCGGCAGCCCATGCGGGTTGCGGAAAACGGTACCGTTCATTCCCAGGCTGCGCGCCTTCGCAGTCATCATGCGTGCGAAGCCTTGTTCGGACCCGCCCAGCAGTTCTGCCAGAGCAAGTGACGCATCGTTGGCGGAGCGCGTGATCAGCGAGTAGATGGCTGTCTCGACGCTGATCGAGTTGCCTGCACGAATGCCAAGCTTGGTCGG
Organism: Rhizobiaceae bacterium; assembly: GCA_023953905.1. Lineage (GTDB taxonomy): Bacteria > Pseudomonadota > Alphaproteobacteria > Rhizobiales > Rhizobiaceae > Arvimicrobium. The sequence goes on from JAMLJA010000015.1 coordinate 106,267, forward strand.
CGGCTGAGCGGCCGCCTGTGCCGAGAACTTGACCTGTGTGGACTTTTTGATCTTGCCGCGCTCAAGAGCCTCGAAGGTGAGGTAGAGCGTCATCATTTTGGTGAGCGATGCCGGATACCGCCTGGAATCCGCGCTCGATGAATAAAGAGTTTTGCCGGTATTGGCATCCACGACAATCGCCGCATGCTTGCTGGAAGCCGCTTGGGCAGCTCCTGTCAGGCTGAGCATGATAGCGAAGAGAAAGGCCGCAGGCCGGCCAAGCTTGACCCGCGTGCGGGTCGACGCAAACGTCTGACGCACTGTTAAAATCCTTGATCTTTTTGCGGTCCCCGAGACGGCAAGGCTGTCCCGTCTAGCCATTTGGGGAGATTAGCGGCCCCAGCGTTACCAAAGAGTTTATGGTAACCAGCTTGTTCATAATTTCGCATGCGTTCGAGTCAAAAGCCACAAAACGGCGCCGTCAGGTGTTTTCTTGACAATTTGTGCACTGCACAATATCTTGTGTGCATCGCCCAATTTCAGATCGAGATACGACGAAAGGCAGTTTCATGTGGCAGTCGTTTGATGACGTCAGCAAATACGGCAAGGAGTATTTTGATTCGGGCGTGAAGAGCTTCACGTCGGTATCAAAGGGAACGCAGGCCATCGCAGCCGAAGCTTCCGACTACTCAAAGAAGAGCTTCGAGGCGGGTAGCCAGGCGATGGAGAAGATGCTCTCCGCGCGCTCATTTGAGAAGGCAATGGAAATCCAGACGGAGTTTGCAAAGCAAGCTTATGAAGGTCTGGTTTCCGAGACGACCAAGTTGAGCCAGCTCTACGCGGATATGGCGAAGGAGGCCTACAAGCCTTATGAGAGCATCGTCGGGAAACTGAAATAGTTCTCGAATCTCGAAGTTTGACGGCCGCTGCGGCCGATAAAGCCCGGCCGCGGAAACGCTGCCGGGCTTTTTGATTCAACGCGGCTTCGCTTTGGGACACGATTGCGTCAACTCTTCGGATCGGCACCCTCCTGCCGTATTGTCAGCGGCACAGAAGGGCTTACAATCTGCTTCGACGCACATACATGAGTGCCAGATGAACTTCCGGAATCAAGGGCGGAATTTGTGATCATAGGCACAACAGTCAGGCGGACTGGAACGGTCCGCATGCAAGGTGACGACCAGCGAGGCTCGGGCCCGGGCCGAGGTACCGCAGTCATCACGCGAACACGTACGAAAACGAAAAAGCCGTCGCTCTATCGCGTTCTCATTCTCAACGACGACTACACCCCGATGGAGTTTGTCGTCCACGTTCTGGAGCGGTTCTTCCAGAAGGATCGCGAAGCCGCCACGCGAATCATGTTGCATGTCCACAATCACGGGGTGGGCGAATGCGGCGTGTTCACATTCGAAGTCGCCGAGACAAAGGTGACGCAGGTCATGGATTTCGCCCGTCAGCACCAGCATCCGCTGCAATGCGTGATGGAAAAGAAGTGAGGTAAAAATGCCAGCTTTCTCCCAAGGCTTGGAAAAGGCGCTGCATCAGGCGCTGACGTTTGCCAATGAACGTCACCACGAATATGCGACGCTCGAACATTTGCTGCTGGCATTGATCGACGACAGTGAAGCTGCCGCCGTCATGCGGGCATGCAATGTCGATCTTGACGAACTCAAGCAGACAGTCGTCGCCTATATCGACACGGAACTCGACAATCTCGTCACTGGATATGACGAGGACTCCAAGCCGACTGCCGGCTTCCAGCGGGTCATTCAGCGTGCGGTGATCCATGTTCAGTCGTCTGGGCGCGAGGAGGTGTCGGGCGCAAACGTGCTTGTGGCGATATTCGCCGAGCGCGAGAGCCATGCCGCGTACTTCCTGCAGGAACAGCAGATGACGCGCTACGACGCCGTCAACTATATTTCCCACGGTATCGCAAAGCGCCCCGGAGCGGGCGATGCGCGCACACCGCGCGGCGCCGACGATGAGCAATCCGGCCAGCCGGGCGCAGAACCCGGCGAAGAGGGCGGCAAGAAGAAGCAACAGGATGCGCTGACCGCCTATTGCGTCAATTTGAACAAGAAGGCGCAGGCGGGGAAGATCGATCCGTTGATTGGTCGCGAGACCGAGATCAACCGCACCATCCAGGTGCTTTGCCGTCGTTCCAAGAACAATCCGCTGTATGTAGGCGATCCTGGAGTGGGCAAGACCGCCATCGCCGAAGGCTTGGCCAAGCGTATTGTCGAAGGCGATGTCCCCAAAGTGCTGTCGGACGCGACGATCTTTGCGCTCGATATGGGCACGTTGCTTGCCGGCACCCGCTATCGCGGAGATTTCGAAGAGCGGCTGAAGCAGGTCGTCAAGGAACTGGAGGAATATCCGGGCGCGGTCCTGTTCATCGACGAGATCCATACTGTTATCGGGGCAGGGGCAACTTCGGGCGGCGCGATGGATGCATCGAATCTGCTCAAGCCTGCTCTATCGTCCGGAGCGATCCGGTGCATAGGCTCGACGACATACAAGGAGTTCCGCCAGTTCTTCGAGAAGGATCGCGCGCTGGTACGCCGGTTCCAGAAGATCGACGTGAATGAGCCCACCGTCGATGACGCCATCGAGATCATGAAGGGCCTCAAGCCCTATTATGAGGACTTCCACAAGGTGAAGTTCACCAATGAGGCGATCAAGGCGGCGGTCGAGCTCTCGGCGCGTTACATCAATGACAGGAAGCTCCCCGACAAGGCGATCGATGTGATCGACGAGACGGGCGCCTCGCAGATGCTGCTTCCCGAAACGAAACGAAAGAAGATGATCTCGGTGAAGGAAATCGAGGCGACGATCGCCACGATGGCCAGAATTCCGCCCAAGACCGTTTCGGCGGATGACGAGCAGGTTCTGGCCGGCCTTGAAATAGAGCTCAAGCGTGTCGTCTACGGTCAGGATACCGCGATCACCGCGCTCGCTTCGGCCATCAAGCTGGCGCGTGCGGGACTGCGTGAGCCGGACAAGCCGATCGGCTGCTACCTGTTCTCCGGCCCGACCGGCGTCGGCAAAACGGAGGTCGCGAAGCAGCTTGCATCGTCGCTCGGCGTGGAAATGCTGCGATTTGACATGTCGGAGTATATGGAGCGCCATACCGTCAGCCGTCTGATCGGCGCGCCTCCCGGTTATGTCGGGTTCGATCAGGGTGGTCTTCTGACCGATGGCGTCGACCAGCATCCGCATTGCGTGTTGCTGCTCGACGAAATCGAGAAGGCGCATCCCGACCTGTTCAACATTCTGTTGCAGGTCATGGACCACGGCAAACTTACCGACCACAACGGCAAGCAGATCGACTTCCGAAACGTGATCCTGATTATGACCACGAATGCGGGCGCGTCGGACATGCAGCGGGCCGCCATCGGATTCGGCTCGTCGCGGCGCGAGGGTGACGATGTGGAGGCAATCAACCGTCTCTTCACGCCGGAGTTCCGCAACCGTCTGGACGCGATCATCCCGTTTGGCTCCCTGCCGGTTCCGGTTATCCACCAGGTGGTGCAGAAGTTCGTCATGCAGTTGGAAGCACAGCTTGCCGATCGCGGCGTGACCTTCGATCTCGCACCCGAGGCGATCGCCTGGCTTGCCGACAAGGGCTATGACGAACGCATGGGCGCACGGCCACTCGGTCGTGTCATCCAGGAGCACATCAAGAAGCCATTGGCCGATGAGGTGCTTTTCGGAAAGCTCAAGAAGGGTGGCACGGTGCGCGTGACCGTCGAGGGCGACGATCTGAAGCTCGAGACATTGTCCGATGAGGTGCCGGTAAAGCCCAAGAAGGAAGAGCCGGAAAAGCCTGTGGTCAGAAAGCCGCGGGCCAAGAAGGCAACGCCTAAGAAAACCGTCACAGCGAAGCCCAAGGCTCCGACAGGAAAAGGCTCAAAGCGAAGCCTCGTGCCGCAACTTCCCAGAAAGAGCTAATTCTCGGAAGCTCACGAACAATCGATGCAAAGGCCGCCCGATGGGCGGCCTTCTTTGTTACATGCCAACTCGCATTTGCGCATGCCGGACGCGATACCTTGTGGTATCGCGGGTTCATGTCCATCGAAGGCGATATTCCAACTGCGGCGTTGCGCCTTCGCTGGTTCTTCCGTGGCGCACTCAAAACGATTTCTCTGCCGGGCTTTCTCCTCGCGATTTCCTTTGTCGGGTTCAGTGGTCTGGCCGCCGAGTCTGGATTCACGGTCACGCAGGTCGTGTTCATGACGGGAGTGGTTTGGGCGATCCCGGCGAAAGTGGTCCTGATCGGCGCGGTGATGTCGGGCAACACTCTACCAGCTGCCGCGCTAGCCGTGGCGCTGTCATCGGTTCGGCTGATGCCAATGGTCGTTGTGTTGATCCCGGAAATTCGCGGCCCGCGCACGCCACGCTGGGTGCTCTACGCCCTGTCGCATCTGGTGGCGGTCACGTCGTGGGTGTTGGCCCTGGAGACCCTTCGAAATGTCCCGCGAAACCTGCGAACTTCATACTATTTCGGGATCGGATCGACGCTGGTGGCCACGAATATGGTGGTAGTGTTCCTGACCTTCTCTGTGGCGGAGCACTTGCCCCCGCTTCTGTCAGCCTCGCTACTTTTTCTGACGCCAATCTACTTTCTGACCTCTCTGTGGTCATCGTCGCGCGAGCGATCCGGGAAATTCGCCATGGTGTTTGGGATGGTTCTTGGCCCGGGCTTTCACACACTGTTGCCTGGTGCCGATCTCTTCATCGGCGGTATCGTCGGCGGACTGGCCGCCTATGGTGCACATCGGATTATCCGGGCGAGGAGCACCGCATGACATTTGACGCCCTCGACACCTGGTGGTGGCCCTATCTGTTCATCCTTCTGGGCGGGTGGCTTGCCACGGACAGTTTCCGGTTTCTAGGCGTCTATCTGGGTGGACGCCTGTCGGAAACATCAGAGGTGATGGTTCTGGTTCGCGCCATCGCGACCGCCTTTGTTGCGGCGGTCATCGGCAATCTGATTGTGTTCCCCGGAGGCGAACTGCGCGCAACGCCCATAGCTTTGCGGATTGGCGCCGCAGCGATCGGATTTGTGACGTTTCTGTTGGTGCGCCGGTCAGTTCTGGCCGGCGTGGTTGCGGCCGAAATCGTACTGGCAGCCGGTATCATGCTCACGATGTAGCGTCGCGATACCGCTGACAGGGTCGCTCAGCTCGCGAGCGCGGCCCGGATACGCTGAGCGTTTGCGGCAAGAACGCCGGCGTCTTCCATGGTGCCGGTATGCGGCTTTAACGGGACGCCATCAAAGCGTGGGATGACGTGGACGTGCAGATGAAACACGACCTGTCCGCCGGCCGATTCGTTAAACTGCTGTATCGTGACGCCATCCGCCGAAAAAGCCTTCATGCAGGCTCGCGCCAGTTTCTGGGTCGTTGATGCGACTGCGGCGAGGCTGGCTGGCTCGACATCAAGAATGTTGCGTGCGGGCTGCTTGGGGATGACCAGGCAATGACCGTCACCACGGGGCATGATGTCCATGAAGGCAAATGTATCCGCGTCTTCATAGAGTTTTTGGCACGGCAATTCGCCACGCAGGATCTTGGAGAAGACGTTTTCAGGATCGTATTCAGGACGGCTCATGGAAATCCTCTGAAATGTCGGTCGGAATATGTTGAGTGCTTGCGTCGTTACCGTCAATCTTGCGCGTTCGCAAAGCGCGAATGCGCTGCTTCGATTTGATCGCTCAAGAGCGCGCCCCTCCATCGGAGATGAATGACACTACCCGTCGTGCCCGCAGTGTCAGGTCTCAGCTCTTCTTGAATGGCGTGTGTTCGTCGAGATATTCGGCCATCATTTCGACCTCGCGGCGCTCGCGCTCAAGATAGTCGGCGACGGCCTTTCGCAAGCCCGGATGCGAGATGTAGTGGGCCGAATGGGTGGTGACGGGAACATATCCGCGCGCGAGTTTATGTTCGCCTTGAGCCCCGGCCTCGACGACCTTCAGCTTACGCTGGATCGCAAATTCAATTGCCTGATGGTAACAGACTTCGAAGTGCAGAAACGGGTGATCCTCCACACAGCCCCAGTTGCGACCATACAGCGTGTCCGAGCCGATGAAGTTGATGGCTCCGGCGACATAGCGTCCTGCCCGCTTGGCCATCACCAGCAATACATCCTCCGCCATGCGTTCTCCGATGAGGGAGAAGAATGCACGGTTGAGATATGGACGGCCCCATTTGCGGCTGCCCGTGTCCACATAGAATGAGTAAAAATCGTCCCACACCGATTCGGTGATGTCTTTGCCGGTCAGCCTGTCGATAGTGATGCCCGCAGCCAATGCCTCGCGCCGCTCCTTCTTGAGCGCTTTGCGTTTGCGCGAGGCGAGCGTGGCGAGAAAGTCGTCATAGCTGCCATAACCATTGAAGAAGTGGAATTGCTGATCGGTGCGCGCCAGGAAGCCCGCTTCACTCAGCGCCTCCATGTCAGGCGCCTCGGCGAAAGTGACATGCGCCGACGACACCCCCAGACGGTCGGTGACCATCTTGAGCCCTGACGCCAATGTGGAGCGCACCGCTTCGGGCGCGATCTCATCGCGCACCATCAGGCGCGGACCGGTCGCCGGCGTGAAAGGTATCGCGGCCTGAAGCTTCGGATAATAGCTGCCGCCGGCGCGTTCCAGCGCATCCGCCCAACCATGATCGAAAACATATTCGCCCTGACTATGGGATTTCAAATAACAGGGCAGAGCGCCCAGAAGCGCCCCGTCAGAACGCTCGAGTCGCAAGTGGTGACCTTGCCATCCTGAACGCGGCACTGCGCATCCGGAATCTTCCAGCGCGGTCAAAAAACCGTATGAAACAAAGGGATTATAAGGCGATGCCAAACTCGATCGGTTGGCTCCGGCGAGTGCCGACCACTCTTCGCGTCGGAACTCGCCAATGCTGGAAACCGCGCGGATGATGTAGGAATCATCCGGCGATTGTGCCCGTGCATCGGTTTCGCCATCCATGCCCTTTAATTACGCTTCGCAGGTGCGAAAACAAGCGGGCGCCAATCACGAAACCGCGCCGGGTTCGAATCCCTCGAATGTCATCTGGTCGGCATTGGCAAAAGTGGTCGCACGCGCCGCCTGATCACGAACGGTCCATGTGATCACGGGCATGTTCAGCCGATCGCGCACGAAGGACACGAAGCGGTTGGGCAGATGAGCAACACTGTAGGAAACGAAATCAATGTCATGGGCGAGCATGGAAAAATGAGCTTCAATCTCGTGTTCCTCAGATCCGCCAGCTGTCAGCCCTGCAGGAATGTGCGGTGCCTCGCGCTTGAATTCCCGGATCAACCAGTGATCGAAGGACATGATCGCGACCTTGCCGGAATAGGTCCGCAACGCCTTGGCGACTTCGCGAATCAGCCCGGCATCATGGCCGGGAATGCCTTTGATCTCGATTACAAGCGGCACGCGACCGGCAACCAGATCAAGCATCTCGGTCAGCCGTGGCGCGTGATCTGCGGTCCCGCCAATGCGCAGCGCCGCCATCTCTGCGGCCGTGCGCTGCCAGATGAAGCCATCCGTGCCTGTCAATCGTTTCAGCGTATCGTCATGAAACACGATCGGCACCCCGTCTGACGAAAGGTGGACGTCGCATTCTATGGCAAAGCCATGTTCAGCCGCGCGGGAGAACGCGGACAGCGTGTTCTCCCAGATCTTGTCGTTCATGTCGTGATAGCCACGGTGCGCTATCGGCCTTTCCGTTAGCCAGCCAAGGTCGGCCATTCTTGCCTCACGCGACTTCGATGATTGCTTCGATTTCAACGGCTGCGTCGAACGGCAGGGAGGGCACCCCGACCGCGGAGCGGGCATGCTTGCCACGCGAGCCCAGTGCGGCCACGAGAAAGTCGGAGGCGCCATTGGCAACGAGGTGCTGTTCTGTGAATTCCGGATCAGACGAAACGAAAGCCGTGATCTTTACGATTCGCACTATCTTCTCCAGATCGCCGAGCGCCGATTTGGCCTGAGCCAGAATGTTGATCGCGCAGAGCTTTGCCGCTTCCTGACCGCGCGCCACGTCGACATCCTTGCCGAGTTTCCCGGTAATGGCGACCTTGCCGTCCTTCATCGGCAACTGGCCGGAGGTGAGCAAAAGGCTCTGGGTGTGCATGAACGGTACGTAGTTTGCGGCAGGGGCGGCAGCCGCCGGCAGTGAGACACCCAGTCCGTTAAGGCGTTGCTCGATAGTCTCAGTCATTCCTGTAGGCCTCATTAGTTGGGGGCAATCGGTGATCCTGCGCGGCAAGGTGCAATTTTTGCCTCGCTTCCGCCACGACTATTTCTATGGTCAAAGAAGCTATTGCGGCATGCGCCGCCGATTTGGAGTGATTCATGCGCGCTTCGCGCCTTGCCCTGGCCTTCTTTCCGCTCGCATTCGCAATTCCCTCGGTATCTCACGCAAGTCCGCTTGCGCCGCACCGGGCCGTATATGACCTGGCGCTGGATCAGGCATCCGAGCGATCGGGCATTACCGACATCACCGGTCGCATGGTCTACGAGTTCAACGGTTCGGCCTGCGAAGGCTATACAGTCAAGTTTCGATTTGTGACCCAGATCCAGACCCGCGACGTGTCGCGACTCACCGATCAGCAGACGACGACGTTTGAGGATGGCGAGGGTAAGAATTTCAGCTTTGTGACCCGCTCGTTCGTGGATCAGAATCCCGAAAGCGAAACCAAAGGCACCGCGGAGCTGGAGGGCGACAAGCTGGTCGTCAGTCTCGAGAAGCCCGAGGAGGGGATGATTGATCTGCCGACGACGCAGTTCCCGACCGCTCATTTGGAAGAAATGATCAGAAAGGCCAAGGCGGGCGAGACCTTCTATAACACCAGCCTTTTCGACGGGTCGGAGGATGCCGACCGCGTCATGACGACCACAGTGGTCGTCGGTAAGAAGCAGGTCCCGCTGGATAGCGATCCCGAAAAGAAGGTACTGGGCAGCCTGGCTTCGGATGGCTTCTGGCCGGTCGACATTGCCTATTTCGACGAATCGAAAACCGGCGGCGAGGAAACGCCCGAATACAGGATCAGCTTCAAGTTGCATGAGAACGGCATGAGCCGCGATCTCGTGATGGACTATGGTGACTTCGCCATGAAGGGCACGCTCGTCAATCTGGCACTGTTTCCCCAATCTGAGCCAAAGACCTGCAAATAGATCCTCTCATGGCTTTGCGCGTCGATTTGGTCGGTTTTCGGGAATAGCTTGCAGCCCGGTTTAGCGCGAGGTGTCAGTGCCCGGAATTGATGTCTTTGTTCCGCCGTCACCCAAACGCTGGATGATCGCGACGACGTCGGTGATCAATCGGGTTGCCATGCTTCGTGGCGTGCCGCGATTGCGCGATCTTTGGCCATTCTCGCTGATTCCCGGTATCCGCGGCATCTCAGATGTCCGTGTGATCGATCTCCCGGAAAAAGACCTGTTACGCCTGAAATCGGTCTGCGGCCAAGGCAAGGCAACGTTCATCGCACCAAGCCATCCAGAGTTCTTCACCGACTGGATGATCGACAAGGAACTTCTGTGGCGCGCTGCCCCGATGGCCGCATCCTGGGCAACGCACGGCGTCGTCAATGGCATGGGCGGCCTGATGCAACGTTTCTGGCTGGCCAACAACCTGATTGCGCAGATCCCCGGAAACACAGATGCAGCCCGTCGCTATTCCGTTGAATGGGCGGCCAAAGGCCATGGTGTACTCCTGCATCCCGAAGGCGCTGTTGGATGGCACAATGATTACGTCGCGCGGCTGCTTCCCGGCGCGGTTGAAATGGCTGCTGCCGCGCTCCAGCTGGGTGCAGCGTCGCAAGCCGATTTCAGGGCGTTTGTCGTGCCGGTGGTCTGGAAACTGGTGTTTTTGAAGGATGCCGAGCCGGGTCTCCAGAAAGAAGCCGGATATGTGGAACGAAGCTTGGGACTCGCTTCTGGCAATGGAAAGTCGAGTGCCGAAAGGGTGTTCGATATCTATGATGCACTGATCCTTAGGGAGTTTCGGAAATACGATCTGACGACGTCTCGAACAGCGTCTTTGCGTCACCGGCAGGCCGCACTGATCGAAATCCTGTCGCAGATGCTGGCTGAAGCGTTGGGACCAACTTCGCCTCGCGAGTCGGGGGTGCAGGACCTTCTTCGCGCTGCCCGCCGCTGGTTGCGCGAGAGCCGGTCGCCCGAAAAAACTCACCGCGCTGAAGTGAAGGAACTGGCCGATGATCTCGCGAGACTTTTGCGGCTGGGCAGTTTTGCATTCGAGTCGAAAGACATCACGCAGGAACAGGTGGCGGAGCATCTGAAGCGTCTGCGCAACGACTATTGCGTGGGTTCGCTGCGCGATTCGATCAATCGCTTTCTTCCGCGCCCCGTGGCGCCGCGTCGCGCGATCATTCGCGTTGCCGAACCAATCGAGATTACCAAGTCCCGGCCGAATACCGATGAGGCTTTGATCGAATTGCGCAATCGTCTCCAATTCGAGCTGGATGCGATAAACGAGGATTTGCGCCGAGAGGGCGCGTTTCGGACGCAGGTGAACCTGTTCCACCGGCCAGACTAGGCGTCATTTTGCTCGGACTGGCCACGCGCCTTGCGTTTGGGTCGATCTGCCTCTATATGCGCGCTCATTCCACACGCGGGCTTTGGTGTCTGTCCGGGAGAAATCCGGCTGATACCTCCGGTGGCGGCGAGAGCCGTCGATGTTCGCGGAGGCCAACCGGAAAGGAAACTTAGAATGGCTTTGCCAGATTTCAGCATGCGCCAGCTTTTGGAAGCTGGTGTTCACTTCGGCCACCAGACCCACCGTTGGAACCCGAAGATGGCGCCTTACATTTACGGCGCTCGTAACAACATCCACGTTATCGACCTTTCGCAGACTGTCCCGCTTCTGCATCAGGCACTCAAGCAGGTTTCGGACGTCGTCGCCCGCGGCGGACGTGTTCTTTTCGTCGGCACCAAGCGCCAAGCATCGGACATCGTCGCGGACGCCGCGCAGCGCTCGGCTCAGTATTATGTGAATTCCCGCTGGTTGGGCGGCATGCTCACCAACTGGAAGACGATCTCCAATTCCATCCAGCGTCTTCGCAAGCTTGACGAACTGCTGTCGAGCGATGAGGCAAATGCCTTCACCAAGAAGGAGCGCTTGAACCTCGACCGTGAGCGCGAGAAGCTGGACAAGGCTCTTGGCGGCATCAAGGACATGGGTTCGACACCAGACCTGATGTTCGTGATCGACACCAACAAGGAAGCGATCGCCATTCAGGAGGCCAAGCGTCTCGGAATTCCAGTTGTGGCGATCGTCGATTCGAATTGCGATCCCGACAAGATCGACTTCCCGATCCCCGGTAATGACGACGCGGCACGTGCCATCCAGCTCTATTGCGACCTGTTCGCCAAGGCTGCTGTTGATGGCATTGCGCGCCAGCAGGGCGCTTCGGGCATTGACATCGGAGCTTCATCGGAAGCGCCTGTCGAGCCCGCGATCGAAGCTTCGAGCGAAGAAGCGCCTAAGGAGTGATGTGAAGCCGGGTTCCGGCCTTCAAATCACTGAGAATTTCGGCGCGTAACGTCGCGTCGGCGACCGGCGCATCATCGAGCCCGATGGTGCGCCGCCGTGTTTATCCAAAGAGGTTTCGAGATGAGCATTTCTGCTGCACAGGTGAAAGAACTCCGCGATCTTACGGGCGCGGGTATGATGGACTGCAAGACCGCGCTCGGGGAGACGAATGGCGACATGGACGCCGCCGTCGACTGGCTGCGCAAAAAGGGCATTTCTAAGGCCGACAAGAAGGCTGGCCGCACCGCGGCTGAGGGTCTGGTTGGTGTTGACGCTGGCCTGCGCGAAGCGGCTGTCGTCGAGGTGAATTCCGAGACTGATTTCGTCGCGCGCAACGAGGCTTTCCAGGCAATCGTCAGCAATGTGGCCAAGGTTGCCCTGGCGCATGATGGAGATCACGACAAGTCGATGGCGGCTCCTTACCCGCACTCCGGCAAGACCGTCTCAGACACCATCAAGGACGCTATTGCTACGATCGGTGAGAATATGAGCTTCCGCCGTTCGGCCAAGCTCTCGGTGCCTGCCGGCGCGGTCGCCACCTATGTCCACAATTCCGTTGCCGATAACCTTGGCAAGCTTGGTGTTCTGGTTGCCATCGAGACGACGGGCGATGCCGCCAAGGCAGGCGCGTTCGCGCGTCAGGTTGCCATGCATGTCGCAGCGACCAACCCGCTCGCGCTGAACGAGTCGGAAGTTGATGCAGCGGCTGTAGAGCGCGAGAAGGCAATCTTCTCGGACCAGGCTCGCGCTTCCGGCAAGCCGGAGAATATCATCGAAAAGATGGTCGAGGGCCGTCTGCGCAAGTTCTATGAGGAAGTCGTGCTGCTCAAGCAGGCTTTTGTCATGAACCCGGACCTGACGGTCGAGAAGGCGCTGAAGGAAGCCGAAAAGGAAATTGGTGCGCCGGCCAAGATCACCGGTTTCGTTCGCTTCGCGCTCGGCGAGGGCATCGAGAAGGAAGCGAGCGACTTCGCAGCCGAGGTTGCTGCCGCCGCGAAATCATAACGCCGCATCAATCGCTTCCTGCAAAATGAGAAGGGCGTCGCGTGACATCGCGGCGCCCTTCGTGTATCGCAACACCCCAACCCAC
>JAMLJA010000016.1 GCA_023953905.1 Rhizobiaceae bacterium
TCTGCGACGCCGTAGATCGGGATGCCTTGCGTGTAGAACAGCACGATGCCGGTCAGCACCGACATCATCGCAAGCGTCACCATGAAGGGTGAGAGCGCGAATGTCGCAATCAGCCCCGCATTGACCAGTCCGACCAAAACGCCGACACCGATCACGGCAGCAAGCGCCATCAGGATCACCATCGTCTCCATACCGGGAAACGCGGCAAGACCCGTCAACATGACGGCTGCCGCAACCACGGACGAGACAGCGACCACAGCGCCGACCGAGAGGTCGAAACCACCTGCGGTCATGATCAGCATCTGCGCGAGTGACGGGATCACGAGAAACGAGAAGTTCCTGAGCACATTGATGAGATTGAGACGGTTGAGAAAGCGCGGCTCGACCAGAGCCGTCGCGACGAGCGCCACCACGAGAAACGTAATGACAATGCCACCTTGCATCAGAAACCGGTCAAGGCGACTGGTGGTGTGACGTGTCGCGGGTCTTTCCGCGCTCGGCTGAGGCATGGTGACTGAGCCCATCCTATGCGCTCCCTCCGAAATAATGCGAGAGTATTGCCGCCTCGGATTTCTCCTCGCTACCGACCTCGGCCACAACCTTGCCCTCATGCATGACGTAGATGCGCGAGGCGAGATTGATGAGTTCGGGCAGTTCGGAGGTTGAGATGATGACGCAGGCACCGCCTTCGACCAGAGACTTGATCAGATTGTAGACATCGACTTTCGCACCGACATCGATGCCGACAGTCGGTTCGTCAAACAGATAGACATCGAATGGCTTCATCAGTCCGCGTGCCAGCATCACCTTCTGCTGGTTGCCGCCGGAAAAGGACGAGACTCTGCGCTCCGGCGCCATCGGGCGCAGACCCAGATCGGACAATGGCTTGCGGATGAGCGTCTTCTCGCGCCAGAGCTTCAAAATGGGCCCGGCCGACATCTCGTCCTGCTGGAGCGAACTCATTGTCGCATTTTCGCGAACCGACCGGATCAGCGCGAGACCTTCGGAGCCCCGGTCAGCGGGGAAATAGCAGACATTATCGCGCAGCATGGCCTGCGGTTCAGGGTGTTCAATCACCTTGTCACGCAGCTTCACGCTGCCTTCTTCGATCGCCTCCAGGCCGAATATCGCGCGGCACAGTTCGCTGCGGCCGCAGCCCACAAGACCGGCCAATCCGACAACTTCGCCTGCACGCGCCGTGATGGATGCACCAATCACCGTTTCGTCGGTTGTGGTGAGGTTCGACACCTCAAGACGGATTTCGCCGGGATTGTTTCGGATAGCGGGGAATAATTGCTCGACCGGGCGGCCGACCATCATCTCGATCAGACCGTCATCGGAAACTTCGGACGTGACGACAGTGCCTATCTTCTGGCCGCCGCGCAGGACAGTGACACGATCCGACAGATTCCGGATCTCGCTCATGCGGTGCGATACGTAGATAATGCCGACGCCATTGGCTTTCAGGCGCGCAATCGCGCTGAACAGCTTCTCGGCCTCGCCATCGGTCAGCGACGCGGTCGGCTCGTCGAGGATCAGAACCTGCGGCCTTGTTCGCAGCGCCTTGGCGATTTCGACCATCTGCTTTTGCGCGCGGGAGAGGAACGACACCTTTTCATCGAGCGGAACATGAAAGCCGACTTCGTCGAAAAGCTCGTGAGCCGCCTGCCGCATCTTTGCACGGCGCAGGAAGAACCCGGAATCCTCGCGTCCAAGAAACAGATTTTCCAGAACGGTAAGATCGGGAACGAGGCTGAACTCCTGAAACACGGCGGCGATACCGATCTCGCCGGCCTTTTGCGGCGTCAGACCGTCGATGTCGCGACCGTTCAGGCGATAGCGTCCGCTGTCCCAGGGGAAAGTTCCGGAAATGAGATTGATAAGAGTGGATTTGCCAGCGCCGTTTTCGCCAAGCAACGCATGAATTTCACCCTTTTCCAGAGAGAAATCGACGTTGTCCAGCGCGAGATTTCCGCGAAACCGCTTGGTAAATCCTGTAGCTTCCAGCATGCGTCAATTCACCTAGACCATGGCCGCCAGTACCGGCCGCATCTCGAATGATGCAGCCGAGCCTGGGAGGATCGCGGCCGAAGCCGCGAGGAGAAGGGCGCGCAGGGCGCCCCGCTTGCCGGTGGTCGTTACTTGACCGAGAATTCCGGGCTCGTGCCTTCCGGAGCAAAGATCTGGGTCGTGTCGAAGCTGTCGATATTGTCCTTGGTCACGATACCGGGCGCAACCAGAAGGACCTTCTCGTGCTCTTTCTTTTCAAGGGCGCGGACGGCCAGATCGACACTGATACGGCCCATGATCACCGGATATTCGGTCGCAAAGCCGAGCACTGAGCCATCCTTGACAGCCTTCAGCATGGTCTGGTTCTCGTAGGACGACATGATGGTCACGTCTTCGCGGCCCGTATCGGCAACAGCGCCGATCGCAGCTTCTGCAGTCGGTGCGCCACCCCAGATGACGTTGACGTCCGGATACGTCTGAAGCGCATCCTCTACCAAACGCAGCTGGACGGGTACGCTCGCCTCGCCATACATTTCAGCCAACAGCTTCACATTACCGGTGTTCGTGCTGTCGCGGAAACCACTCATGTAGGTTTCAGCCCAGCCACTGCCCTGAGGTCCGGGAAATGCCACCGCGGTCGACTGCTTGTCGCCAAGGAAATTCTTGATGTACTCGCCGGTCTGGAAGCCTTTCTGATAGAAATCAGGCGTGATGCGGGCCGTGATCGGCGTTTCCAGTATCGGGTTTGCCACAGCGATATTAACGACGCCCTTGGCCATGCCTTCGCCGATCTTGGCGGCGACGCCGGCCTCGGAAATCGCGGCTATGAGGATCGCGTCAGCGCCTGAAGCGAGACAATCATCATACTGGGAAATCTGCTTGGGCAGAGCGGTGTAGCCGCCAGCCTGGAACACGGTGACCTTGACGCCCAGACGCTTGGCTTCTTCGATCAGGCCGTAATTGACGGACACCCAGTAGCTGTCCTGCAGATGCGGGTAGAGAACGCAAAGGTTCCAGGCCTTCTCGGCCTTGTCGAGCGGCTTGTATTCAATGTCCTGGACGTTCTTGAGGTCGCCATCCTTGGCGGACGCGATCTTGAACGGCCACCAATCAGCTGCCGACGCAACGCCTGCCGAGAGCAGAGTCGCCGACATTGCGATCATCAGTGTCTTTTTGAAGTTGCTCATTCCAATTCTCCCATTGTCATTCCAGCCCCTCAGCGACGGCGCGCCGTTCACCCGCAATATCGGGGCCTATGGTCCATTTAGATCGGCTGACATTTCGATCGTCAACCGCTTTGTATCCAACGGCGAAGAGTGATTTACGTAGACTCGCAAATTCGTATTATTTTTGGCTTTTTTGGATATGTTTGAGGCAGCTCATGCCTATAATGTATCCAATCTACTTAGTCCGGTTGTCTTTTGAGGATGATAGAAAGCAGTTGCACGAGCCGCGATTGATCATGTCCTCACAGCTTGAAGCGCGGAATCAAGGGACTTGCTGAATGCATCGACGATTGTATCCACCTGCTCGGCAGTGATGATCAGCGGCGGGCAGAACGCGATGGCGTCGCCCATATTGCGAACGATCACGCCGTGCTGCTGGAGAAGCCCGTTCACCATCACGCCGAGCGCGCCCACATTGCCCCGCGGAGCCTTGGTTGCCTTGTCGGCGACAAGCTCGACCGCCATGATGAGGCCCACGCCGCGAACTTCGCCAACAAGCTCGTGCGATTCCAGCTTGCGCAGACGCTTCTGCATATAGGCTCCGACGTCACGCGCATTGTCGACGAGATTGCGCTCTTCGATGATCTTGATGTTCTCGAGCGCCACCGCGGCGGCGACAGGATGCCCGCCGGCGGTAAAGCCGTGCCCGAAGGTCCCGATGCGGTTGCTTTCGTCGGCAAGCGGCTCGAAAACCTTGTCATTGATCATCAAGGCTGAGATCGGCAGGTAGGACGACGATATCTGCTTCGACATGACCATGATGTCCGGCGTCATTCCGAAGGTCTCGGAACCGAACATCTTGCCGGTCCGGCCAAACCCGCAAATGACTTCGTCAGCGACAAGCAGGATATCGTATTTGACAAGCACGGCCTGGATCTTCTCCCAGTAGCCGGCAGGCGGAACGACCACGCCGCCCGCACCCATGACCGGCTCGGCCCAGAAAGCCGCAACCGTCTCGGGGCCTTCCGCGATGATCATCTGCTCAAGCTCATCGGCCAGACGCGTCGAGAACTCTTGCTCACTCTCGCCGGGCTGCGCATCACGCCAGAAATGCGGAGACGAGGTATGCAGCACATTTGCAATGGGCAGATCGAACGACGTCTGGTTTGCCGGCAGACCGGTGAGGCTGGCGGAAGCAATGGTAACGCCGTGATAGCCACGCTTGCGGCTGATGATCTTCTTGCGCTGCGGTTGCCCCAGTGCGTTGGAGCGGTACCACACCATCTTCATGGCGGTATCGTTGGCTTCCGAACCGGAGTTCGTGAAGAACGCCTTGCTCATCGGCACGGGCGCCATCATGACCAGCTTCTCGGCCAGGTCGATCAATGGCGAGTGCCCCTTGTGACCGAACGCATGGTAAAAGGGCAGCTTGGACATCTGCCGCGTCGCCGCCTCGACAAGCCGCGGCTCGGAGAAACCGACGCCGACGCTCCAAAGTCCCGCCATCGCCTCGATGTAGCGCTTGCCGGTGTTGTCTTCGACATAGACGCCATCACCCTTTTCAATGATCAGCGGGCCAATTTCCTGATGGCGACGCGCATTGGTGTAGGGATGGAGGTGATATGCAATATCACGCGCCTCTGGCGAATTGGGCTGAGCGTCCATGATGACTTCCTTCGATTCACAAAACCCTGCAAACACCCAGAGGGAGCGGCCCCTTGGTCGCTCAAGCGTTAGACTGTTTCAGCATCGCTCTTGCAAAACATGGTATTTGATGTTTGATGCATCATGTTTTTTTACAGTGGCGGTGTCAAGGCTAATTTGATCATTTTGCGGCAGTGAGCCGGACTTGATTCGCACAGGGGAAGCGACATGAGCGAAACGTTCAGGCTGCGTGCCGTAGAGCACGACAACCTTGGCGAGATCGTCTACGGACAACTGTCAGAAGCCTTGATGAAGGGGCGATTTGCGCCTGACGCACGATTGACCATCCGAGATCTGGCCGGATCTTTGGGCACAAGCGTGACGCCGGTTCGCGACGCCATCCTTCGGCTTATTCAGGATGAGGCACTGGTCCAACGGACCCCGCGAGACGTTCGCGTGCCGATCATGACGCTTGAGCGCTACTGGGAAATTCGACAGATCCGAATGAAGCTCGAAGGGCTTGCCGCACGCGAAAGCGCGCTGAAAGCGAGCCCGGAAGACATCGCCCGGTTGCGCGATCTGATCGATCGCAACGAGCGCGCGATTGATCGAAAGGACTGGCTTGAAGGGCTTGACCTGAACCAGACGTTTCATTTTGCGCTCGCCGACATCGCAAGCATGGTCGTGCTGCGCGGCATTCTGAATCGACTCTGGCTGCAGATGGGACCTCTGATCGCGGCCTATTACTCTCACGGCGAACGCGTCATGATCGACCAGCACTACAACATTCTCAAAGCGATCGAGGATCGCGATCCTGACGCCGCGGAACTGGCGATCATCAGTGACATCAGCAATGCGGGTGACCTGATCAAAAGCCGCCTGGAAGAGGCCCGCAACAGCAAACTGACAAGCACCACCTGACCATGGACACCGTCGATTGCATCATCGCCGGCGCGGGCGTCATCGGGCTCGCCATTGCACGCGAGACGGCGCGCATGGGCCTGGAAACGATCATCGTGGAGGCCGCCGACGCGATTGGCACCGAGACCAGTTCGCGCAATTCAGAGGTCATACACGCAGGCATCTATTATCCGCAGGGCAGCCTGAAGGCGCAGCTTTGCGTGAGCGGACGCCAGAAGCTCTACGCCTATGCGCAGGATCGCGGGGTTCCGCATAAGCGTTGCGGAAAGCTGATCGTGGCCACGCAGGACAATCAGGAGGCAGCGCTGGCGGCTATCGTTCAACGCGCCCAAGCCTGCGGGGTCGATGATCTCCGCATGCTGAGCGCGGCCGAAGCGCAGGCAATGGAGCCGTCGCTCTCCTGCACGTCAGCGATCCTGTCGCCCTCGACCGGGATTGTCGACAGTCATGCGCTGATGCTGGCCTATCTTGGGGAGGCCGAGGAACGTGGGGCGTTTCTGAGCCTCAACACGAAAATCGTTTCCGGGCAGATCCGCCCCGGCGAGATTCGTCTGCAGACGCATGACGCTACAAGCGGCAGTGACTACGAAATCTCTGCCAGACACTTCATCAATGCAGCCGGGCTTTCGGCCAACGCGATTGCGCGAAAGCTGGAGGGCCTCGACCCAAAATTCGTGCCCCCGCTCCATTATGCGCGCGGCAGTTATTTTTCCGTCACAGGGCGGCCCGCCTTCTCGCGCCTGATTTACCCGGTGCCCGAACCCGGCGGACTTGGCGTGCATCTGACGCTCGATCTCAACGGCAGCATGCGGTTTGGGCCTGACGTGGAATGGATCGACGAGATCGACTACCGCGTCAATCCAGCCCGGGCGGATCATTTCTACGGCGAAATCCGCAAATACTGGCGGGATCTCGCCGACGGCAGCCTGCAGCCAACCTATAGCGGTATAAGGCCAAAGCTATCCGGTCCGGGAGAGCCCGCCGCCGACTTCGTCATACAGGGACCGGACGTCCACGGAGTGCAGGGCCTGATCAATCTGTTCGGCATTGAAAGTCCGGGCCTGACATCGTCGCTCGCCATTGCTGAACTCACAGTTTCGACCCTCAAGAGCTCCTGACGTTTCACGTCGAAGATTCATCCATGAGTGTTTCATTGCCCGATTTTGACACCAACATGCGCGAGGCGCTTGGTGAGCGTGGCTGGATCACAAGCCGCGACGACATTGCGCGTCAAAGTCGCGACTGGCTGGATCGTTTCGGCGCACAACCGCTCGGCGTTGCCCGGCCGGAATCCACGGCGCAGGTCGCAGAAGCCGTCAGGATCTGCGTCGCCCACGGCGTGGTGATCTCGCCGCAGGGTGGAAATACCGGGCTTGCCGGCGGTGCGGTCCTGGCGAGTGGCGACCGTGGAATCATCATGTGGCTGGGCAGGATGAACCGCATCGTCTCGATCGACCCCATCGATTTCACCGCACGCGTGGAAGCAGGTGTCGTGCTGCAAACGCTGCACGATGCGCTTGCCGAGCAAGATCTGATCTTTCCCCTGCATCTTGGCTCTGAAGGCAGCGCCCAGATCGGCGGGCTGGTGGGCACAAATGCCGGTGGAAGCCACGCAATGCGGTTCGGCATGATGCAGGATCTGGTGCTTGGACTGGAAGTCGTGTTGCCGGACGGAACGGTTTGGGATGGCGCGCGCGCGTTGATCAAGGACAATGCCGGATACCAGCTCCGCCGGCTCTTCTGCGGCGCGGAGGGCACTCTCGGCATCGTGACGGGCGCGGTGTTGCGCCTGTTTCCCGCACCGATCGCGCGCGCCACCGCGCTGCTGGCCGTCTCTGATCTGAATGCCGCGCAATCTGTCGGCGCGCTTTTGCGCAGCCGTACCGGAGAATTTCTGACAGCCATGGAATTCTTCGGGGAAATCGGTCTTGGCCTGGCGATGAAACACGTGGATGGCCTGTCGTTTCCCCTGGCGGCCCCTGCCCCGACCTACATTCTGGTGGAATTGACCACATCCGTCCCCGGCATCGACCTCGACGACATGCTTCAGAATGCGCTGGCGGAGGGCTTCGAGTCAGGGTTCGTGCTCGACGGCGCGATAGCCGCCAATG
The DNA here is from genome assembly GCA_023953905.1 of Rhizobiaceae bacterium. Lineage (GTDB taxonomy): Bacteria > Pseudomonadota > Alphaproteobacteria > Rhizobiales > Rhizobiaceae > Arvimicrobium. Next base: position 7,853 of record JAMLJA010000016.1, read on the forward strand.
AGGCGCAGCGCGCCGCCTTCTGGCGGTTGCGCGAAGAGATGCCGGAGGGGCAGCGACTCGAGGGACCACAGATCAAACATGACGTCGCGGTGCCCGTGGCGAAACTCGCGGCCTTTGTCACGTCAGCCTCCGCCGCCGCCGATGCTGTGATGCCGGGCGTTCGGATCAACCCCTTCGGTCATCTGGGCGACGGCAATGTGCACTTCAATCTGACGCCGCCGGAAGGCTGCGGGGATTTCATGGGCAAGCAGGCCGACCTGTCGCGCGCCATCTATGACGCGGCAGTCGCGAACGACGGTACTATTTCCGCCGAACATGGTCTGGGCCAGGCGAAAGTCACGCTCGCAGATCAGTACCGATCAGATATTGAGCGCGCGCTCATGCGGCGCATCAAGGCCGCGCTCGATCCGCAGGCGATCATGAATCCCGGCAAGATCATCTGACGCACCGGCGCCGCCCCGTTCTCAACCCTTCGCCACAGTCAAGGATTCCTGCATGTATTCAGACGTTCAATTGTTCATCGACGGAAAATGGCAACCGGCTCAGGGCGGCAAGACCATCGATGTGTTCAATCCGGCCAGCAATGAGGTGATCGGCAAGGTTGCGTCCGCAAGCAAGGCGGATCTCGATCTGGCGCTCAAGGCAGCCGAACGCGGCTTCAAGCAATGGCGCAGGGTTTCGCCCTACGAGCGCAGCAAGGTGCTGCGCCGCGCGGCGGACCTTATGCGCGAGCGCGCCGACAAGATGGCGACAATTCTTTCCACCGAACAGGGCAAGCCTGTCGGAGAAGCGAAGGCCGAAATCCTGACATCAGCCGATCTTCTCGACTGGTTCGCCGAGGAAGGCCGCCGGACCTATGGCCGCATCGTGCCCGCGCGCGCCGCAGGCGTTTACCAGCTTGTCGTGAAAGAGCCAGTTGGACCTGTCGCGGCATTCACGCCGTGGAATTTCCCGGTTTCGCAGACCGTGCGCAAGGTCGGCGCGGCGCTGGCGACGGGTTGCTCGATCATCGTCAAGCCACCGGAAGAGACCCCCGCTTCCCCAGCCTGTCTCGGAGACATCTTCAAGGAAGCCGGCCTGCCTGATGGCGTGCTCAACATCGTCTATGGCAACCCACCGGAAATCTCGGGCTATCTTGTCCCGCATCCGATCATCAAGAAAGTTTCGTTCACCGGCTCCGTACCGGTCGGCAAACATCTGGCAGCCTTGGCCGGCACGCATATGAAGCGCGCCACGATGGAACTGGGCGGCCACGCGCCTGCCATGGTTTTCGACGATGCAGATGTCGATGCCGCCGCATCCATTCTGGCTGGCTCAAAGTTCCGCAACGCCGGTCAGGTCTGCGTATCGCCGACCCGCTTCCTCATTCAGGAAGGGGTTTATGATAGATTCCTCGGCAAATTCGTCGACCACGCCCGCTCGGTGAAGGTTGGTGACGGGGCTGCCGACGGTACGCAGATGGGACCGCTGGTCAACGAACGACGCCTTGAAGCGGTCGAGAAACTGATCAACGAGGCCGTCAGCGACGGCGCCACGATCGAGACCGGAGGAAAGCGCATCGGCAACAAGGGATCGTTCTTCGAGCCGACCGTAATGACAGGCCTGACGGCTGACATGCGCATCATGAACGAGGAGCCGTTCGGCCCGATCGCGCTGGTGATGCCGTTCAAATCATTCGACGACGTGGTGTCAGAGGCAAACCGCCTCCCCTATGGGCTCGCAGCATACGCCTTCACCAAGTCAAACAAGACGGTGACGGATCTCGGCTCGGAAATCGAGACCGGCATGCTCACCATAAACCATCTGGGTCTTGCACTGCCGGAAGTTCCGTTCGGCGGCATTAAGGACAGCGGCTACGGTTCGGAAGGCGGTACGGAAGCGCTGGAAGCCTATCTAATCACCAAATTCGTCAGTCAGGCCGGTCACTGAGGCTAGCCGCCGCTTCCACGTAAAAGACATGAATGGCGCGCCTCGGTTCGCCATTCATCGACCGCTCGCCCAGCGATGGCCGCAGTCCTTCCCGGCTTGAATGTATCCAATGGCGCGTGATGCTTGGCGTTTGAACGCCCGTCGGGCGCCATTCTCGTGTGTTCCGCAATACCAAACTTGACTTCCCGACAGTCAATGTATCCAATGTGTGCGAAACATGCCTGCTTCGCGCCAAACTCCAGCATCTGACGGCATGAGAAAGCTCCGACTGGATCCATTCAATTCGCTTGGCACCGTCGGCAGCATTTTTACCGGGGGAACGCTGATGCCAGAACACATCGATCTCGCGCCATCAGCTCACTGGCGGGAACTGCGCACGACGTCTGAAGACTGGTCGGACATCGCCCCGGCAAAGCTTGAGTCCATGCTGGTGTCGTCTCATCTCATCCGTGCGTTCGAGGAAAAAGTTCTCGAACTTGCCGGACAAGGGCTTGTCCACGGCCCGGCGCATTCGGCGATAGGACAAGAAGGCGGTGCGGTGGGTTCTGCCGCACTCATGCGCTCCAGCGACCACATTAATGGCTCGCACCGCGCGCATCATCAGTTTCTTGCCAAAGCAATCCGCCATGTGGCGCCGGACGGGCTCGACCATAGTGCCGATTTCGCCGGCGGCATCGAAAACCTTGCGCGCAAGACACTGGCTGAAATCCTCGGGCTTGCCCAAGGCTTCTGCAAGGGACGCGGCGGCTCCATGCATCTGCGCTGGGCGCAGGCTGGAAATCTGGGCACAAACGCCATTGTGGGTGGCGGCGTACCCCTTGCAGCAGGCGCGGCATGGGCGCATCGACACGCCGGTACGGGGGATGTTGCGGTCACGTATTTCGGCGACGGCGCGATCAATATCGGATCGGTCCTCGAAACCATGAATTTGGCGGCGGCCTGGAAGTTGCCGCTGTGCTTCTTTGTCGAAAACAACCGCTATGCGGTGTCGACGAATGTCGAGGAAGTGACGGCCGAGACGCGACTTTCGGCTCGCGGGCTGGCATTCGGCATACCTTCCTGGAAAGTGGATGGAATGGACCCGCTGGCCGTCTATCTGGCGACCGAAGAAGCCTTCGAGATCATGCGCAATGGCGACGGGCCGACGATCATCGAAGCCGATGTCTATCGCTACTTTCACCAGAACGGCCCGCTGCCCGGCAGCGCATTCAGTTATCGCGACAAGACCGAGGAGGCGCAATGGCGTCAGCGCGACCCGCTCGACCGCATCGCGCGCGAATTGCAGGAACGCCAGCTTCTGGGAACCGATGCCGTCGCGAACCTGGGCAAACGCGCGCGGCAATTGATGGATGATGTTGCCGCCGAACTGATCGAACAGGTCGATGGCAAGCGCCGCATCCGCCCTTCGCTTTGGCCGGAAGAGAGCTTTCGCGATTTCGGCATTCGTGGCGATCTTTCCGAATTCGAAGGCGCGCGTACCGCCGAGCTTGAAACGTTCAGCGGCGCTGTCACCGACGATGCGAAATTCATCGAGATCGTCGCAAAAGTGATGAAGCGCCGAATGAGCGAGGACGAACGCATCGTCGTGATGGGTGAAGACGTTCATCGGCTGAGAGGCGGTACCAATGGCGCCACGCACGGCCTGGCCGATGCGTTTCCCGGCCGCGTGCTCGGCACACCGATCAGCGAAAATGCGTTCACCGGCCTTGCCGGCGGCATCGCAATGGACGGGCGCTATGTCCCGGTCATCGAATTCATGTATCCCGACTTCATGTGGGTTGCCGCCGATCAGGTCTTCAACCAGATCGGCAAGGCACGCCATATGTTTGGCGGAGACAGCAGGATGCCGCTGGTGTTGCGCACCAAGGTCGCGATGGGCACTGGCTACGGGTCACAGCATTCGATGGACCCGGCTGGTTTGTTCGCGACGTCCGCAGGCTGGCGCATTGTCGCCCCCTCAACCCCGTTCGATTATGTGGGTCTCATGAACAGCGCGCTGCGCTGTCAGGACCCCGTTCTCGTCATCGAACATGTCGATCTCTACAGTTCGACCGGACCGGCTCCAACCGACGACTTCGATTATTTCATTCCGCTCGGCAAGGCGAAGATCGCGCGCCCCGGTCAGTCCCTCACAGTGCTCACCTACCTCAACATGGTTCATCCAGTGCTGAAGCTCGCCGACGAACTGGGCATCGACGCTGAAGTGATCGACCTGCGGTCCCTCGATCGCGCCGGGCTGGATTGGGAAACAATCGAGGCTTCCATTCGAAAGACAGGCAATGTTCTCATCGTCGAGCAGGGACCGATCGGCACATCCTATGGCGGTCTTCTCGCCGCAGAAATCCAGAGCCGATGCTTCGACTGGCTCGATCAGCCGATCCAGCGCGTTCATGGCGGAGAGGCCTCGCCAAGCATTTCGAAAGTGCTCGAAGCAGCAGCCTGTGCACGCCCAGCCGACATCGAACGCGGCCTGCGCCGGGTCATGGCCGAACAGGGCCGACCGCTGGCCTGATATTCCAGCACCAATGTCGCGTCGGGCCCAAGGGCAAGCCAGGCGCAGTCACGCAAAGACTTCGTCATGCTCCTGAAGTTTCAGGCGTGTTCGCCTGATATGGCCGAGCAGGATCATGCTTGCCTGCTCGCCGTCCCGGCGCATTAGCGCTTCGAGAATGAGGTGATGCTCATAATAGACGGCCTGCATGGTGCTGCCGCCGGCGGTCAGGCGGAATGCACGGCGATATTGTTGGGTCGAGTTCCAGAATTTGTTGATCATCTGCCGCAGATGCGGCATCGGCGCGCCTTCATAGCTGAGCAGATGAAACTCTCGGTCCAGTCTCAGAAACTCATCGGAATCGCGCGTCTGCTCGATGCTTGAAGCAAGGTCGGCCAAACGGCGCAACGTTTCCTCGGAGAGATACGGACAGCTTTCTGCCAGAGCCATGGGCTCCAGCCGTTCGCGAATCTTGTAAATCTCAATGCATTCGTCGCGGTCCAGTTTGGAGATCCAGGCGCCGCTGTTGGGCACGAGGACCACAAGTCCCTCGGCCTCCAGCCTGCGCAGCGCTTCTCGAACCGGAATTCGGCTGATGCCAAATTCTTCCGCAAGTTCTTCCTGCCGGACCCGGCTGCCGGGAGCCAGACGGCCCGTCAGGATCGCCTCCCGCAAAGCATCGGTAACGCGCCCGCTCGCCAAGGCTCCGGGACTGTCGGCCTCACCCGCTATCGCATGTCGCTCGCGCAATTGCCGCAATCCCCTCAATGAGCCGATGCACTCCGCCCGACATCAGCATTGCAACATTAACCAGCAGCATCAACCGGATGCCACAACCTTCTTGAAGTTGTCTGTTCATATCCCTTGCCGTCAGGGAAGCTGACGAGCTCAAGCTGCATGCCCCATGGCGTCAGGAAATAGACCCAGGTCTGACCGGCGCTCGGGCCCGTCACCCGCACAGTCGGTTCGCCCAGGACGCGGACATCGTTGGCTTTCAGATAGGCGACGGCCGCGTCCATATCATCCACATAGAATGCGAGGTGATGGCCGCCGACATCACTGTTGAGAGGCTGCGTCCGGTTCTGACCGGGCGCCGAATATTCAAAGATCTCGAAATTGCTGCCGTTGCGACAACGCAGGAAGCGCAGTCGTTTCATGACTGACCGCGATGGCACGTTGAGATGCGTTTCCATCCAGTCGGTGTCAGATTCGAAAGGCCCGAGTTCATAAAATGCCTCGCAGCCAATGATGTCGACGAAAAACCTCACCGCCGCCTCCAGGTCCGGAACGGTGAACCCAATGTGCTCGGTTCCGCGCAACCCCGGAATGCCGAGCGACCGTTGTGAGATGACATCCGTCATTGTTGAGCTCCGAGGCGATGATCGTGATGCCGTCGCATCCACGCCGCCAAAGATATCCAATCATCCCCTTTACTCAAGCCAGATGGACAAAATTTATGGAGTGCGCGCCATCATTGTATCCAAATAGCCAGTGGCTTTGGATTGCGATGGTCTGGTTATGGTCATCAAGGAGCGCTGCCGGCCCCGCCCGCTGGGACCGTTTTACGTCGGAACATGTCAGGACGTTCCTGCCCATCACGCAATCAACGAGCAGGGCAACAGGGACCTAAACCTCAAGCGCCTGCCTTGCTTAAAGCTAGCGCTATCCAACGTCTTCTTGAGAGCCAAATCCGACGTTCTCGCCCCATCGGCGAACGCCGCCTGCATCGATGCCGAACAGGTCAAGCGCGCGCCCCACGCTGTGGTTGACGATGTCGTCGACCGTTTCAGGCTTGATATAGAATGCCGGAAGCGGAGGCATGACGATCGCCCCCATTTCCGTGACCTGCGTCATGCTGCGCAGATGCCCAAGGTGGAATGGTGTTTCGCGCACCATCAAGACCAGTTTGCGACGTTCCTTGAGCACAACGTCTGCCGCACGGGAAAGCAAGCCCGATGTCACGCCGGTGGCGATTTCCGACAGGCTTCGGATGGAGCAAGGCGCAACGAGCATGCCCAGCGTCTGAAAGGAACCGCTGGAAATGCTGGCGGCGATGTCGTCCGGCTTGTGCACGACGTCCGCGATTTGCCGCAAGTCCGCCAGCTTCATGGAGAGTTCCTGGGCCAGCGTGATTTGCGCGGAACGGGTGACCACGAGGTGGATCTCGATACCCGTTCCGCGCAGCATCTCCAGCGCGCGCACTCCATAGATGGCGCCCGACGCGCCACTGATGGCGACAACGAGTCTTTGGGGTGCGTGCTTCAAATCGATGCTCCGGCCGCGGCGCGTACTACTTCACGAACTCGTTGGTGTAGTAGGTCGTCACATCCGCGATGTCGGTCTGCAATCCGCCGAATTCCTTCATCAACGTCTGCGTCGCTTTCCAGCGGTCTTCCACCGAAGCGCCGACAACGCCATCCGGATCACCCTCGGCATGGAGAAGGGCGGCGGTCGCCTTCAGCTTTTCGATTTCGACCTCGACATTGATCTTGGGTGAGCGTTCCTTGAGGGACGCGATCGCCTCCTCGGGATGCTCCAGCGCATATTCATAGGCCTTGAGGCTGGCCTTCACGAAACCGGCGACGACCTCCGGAGATTTCTCGATGGTTTCCTGATGCGCGGCAATGCCGTCGCCCATCGTATCCACGCCGAACGACGCATAGGTGAAATATTTCAGGCCACCGCCAGTGGTGTTGGAAAGGCTGAGATAGCTGTCATTCGGAAAGCCGGTGATCGCTTCCGTCCTCTTGGCCAGGAATGTCTGGTTGCGCGTGCCGCCATCGGAAGCGATGATCTGAACGGAGGACGAGTCCACCCCGTTCTTGGCAAGCAGCGCGTAGAGCATCGTCGTGGTCATATCTCCCTGCAGCGTCGCGACCTTCTTGCCGACCAGATCGGCGGGCTTGCTGATGTTGTATTCTTCCCAGCTGATCAGGGCATTCGGGCTCGTCTGATAGATCTGCGCGACCTGCTTGATGGGCATGCCCTGTGCAACGCCAAGCATCAATGACGGTGGATCGATGATGGCGAAGGTATCCTCCTGGCTCGCGACCAACTGCATCGAGGAGGTGACGCCGCGCCCTTCGAGCACTTCGACGTCAAGTCCCTCATCCTTGTAGAAGCCCTTGTCTACGCCGAGCAGATAGGGCGACCGGTGCCCGTTGTAGCTGAAGGCGAGCCTGACGGTCACCTTGGTCAGTTCCTCAGCCTGCGACGGGACAGAGCCTAGGCCAAATGCGGTGGAGGCGGCAAGCGCGCCCAGTGCCGCCAGCATCGTCGTTCTGCGTGTGAATTTCATGAGTTCCACTCCTTTATCGTTGGTCTTCAGTAAGATTTCAGGACGCCGTGCTTCTCGAAGAGGTGACGTATCTGCGCCACCACGCTGACGAAGCGCTTGGTTTCCATGGTTGCCGGCCGCCTCGGATGTGGCAGGTCTGTCTTTATGATTTCGGCGATGCGCCCGGGGCGCGGCGTCATGACGATCACGCGATCCGCCAGCAACACGGCCTCCTGGATGTCATGGGTGATGAAGATCACGCTCTTCCGGGTTTCAAGCCAGATCTGGTGCAGTTCCATCACCATCTGCTCACGGGTCAGCGCGTCGAGCGCCCCGAACGGTTCGTCCATCAGCAAGAGTTGGGGCTCATGAATAAGCGCCCTGCAGATGGAGACGCGCTGCCTCATCCCACCCGACAACTCGTAAGGAAATTTCTTCTCGAAGCCTTCGAGGCCGACCATCTTCATCAGGTCGAGGGCGCGTGGCCTGAAGGCGTTGCGGTCGAGTCCCCGCATTTCGGGCTGTATGAGGATGTTGTCGATGATCGTCCGCCAATCGAGCAGAACGTCGGTCTGGAAGACGATGCCGAGATCCGTGACGGGCGCTGTAACCGGTTCGCCTCGCACGGAAATCGTTCCCGAGCTCGGAAACGCCAGCCCGGATGCCATCGACAGAAGTGTGCTTTTGCCACAACCGCTCGGCCCCACGATCGAAATGAACTCCCCCTCCCCGACATCGAGGTCGAAGTCGCGTAGCGCTTCGATGGGACCGGTCGCGGTCTGATACACCTTGCTGACGTTGCGGAATTGAAGTGTCGCCACCATCACGGCCGCTCCTGTCCTGTCGATCGGTGCGAGATATGCCAGGGCAAGAGCAGACGTTCGACGAGATCGACGAGCGCGAAGAGGAGAATGCCGACGACACTCAGAACCACCAGAATGGCGAATGAGAGAACGACGTCGAGCATGCCGTTGGCGACGATCAACTGATATCCGAGCCCGCGATCGGAAGCCACGAACTCGCCAACCACCGCGCCGACGACAGCCAGGGTGCTCGCGACCTTCAAGCCGCCAAATATATGCGGCAGCGCGGCTGGCAACTGGAAGTTCAGGAAGATGCGCCGACGTGGCGCGCCCATGGATCGCGCCAGCCAGATGACCTCCTTGGGTGTCGATCTGAAACCGATCAGCGCGTCGATCAGAATGGGGAAGAAACAGATGAGGAAGGCGATCAGCACCTTGGGAAAGAGCCCAAAGCCGAACCACACGACGATCAGCGGTGCGATGGCAACCTTGGGAATGGTCTGGGAGGCGACGAGTATGGGGTACAGAGCTCTTTCGAGCGGGCGAAACTGCGCAAGGATAGCGGCCAGCGGAATGCTGACCGCAATGGCGAGCCCGAAGCCCACGAGCACTTCGTTCACGGTAACGATCGTGTGCATGAACAGGAGGCGGTAGTCGGTGACGATCCGCATCAGCACGGTCGAGGGAGGCGGCAACAGATACACCGGAACTTGACCGACGCGGACGCCGACTTCCCAGATCAACACAAGCGCTAGCCCCAAAAGCGTACTGTCAAGCGATGCAGGCCACCATCTTCTTCGGCTGGTGGTGGCTCTTGTTTCGTCCTGTGTCTGTGCGACCATCAGACCTTCCCCAGAGCAGCAATGAGCTTCAGATTGTCCTCACGTTTCCTCAGCGAAACGCGCAGGAACGAACAGTGCTCGAGCCCGTGAAAGGATGTCGCGTCGGCCACGACGATCCCTCTTGCCGCGAGCGACGCCGCAGTGCTGGATGCATCGCGCGCGGCCAGATCCAGCAACAGCATGTTGGCGTTGCTGCCCTTGATCGTGATGTCGGAGACGGCCGAGAGTTGCTCGCGGAAATAGGCCGTTTCGGACTGAAAGGTTGCCTTGCAAGCCGGCAGAAAGCGATCATCCGCCAGCGCCGCGACCGCTGCCTGCACCGCGGCTTCGCTCATGTTGAAGGGTGGTCTTCCGACTTCGGCGATCCCGACGAGCCTGGCGCTTGCGACCGCATATCCGATGCGCAGGCCCGCAAGCCCGTAATATTTTGAGAAGGTCCGCAACACACAAAGGTTCGGATGACCGGCACAGAGCGGCACGGCGCCGTCGTCGAGCGGATAGATGAGCGCTTCATCGACAACGAATAGTGTGTTCGGATAGGCATCTGCCCACCGCGCGATATCGGCGTTGTCAACCGTCGCGCCGGTCGGATTGTTGGGCGTGCAGATGAAGGCAAGCGCGATGTCGCCAGCCGACAATGCGCGCTCCATGTTGGCGAGGCCAATGGTCTCAGGCCTGTCGTTTGCCACGGCGACGACGTTGCACCCTCGCAAACGCGCTTCAAGCTCGTAGCGGGGAAACGTCGGAATATGCACCAGCACCTTGTCGCTGCTGCTGGTCCACGCCTGAAGCAGTAGTTTGATGACGTCATCCAGCCCCGCCCCGAAGAACAGACAGTCTTCGTCAACGCCGTGACGCGCCGCCAGAGCCGCGCGCAGCCCGGCAAAACGCAGATCCGGATAGAGATTGGCCGACTGCATGGCTGCCTGCGCCGCAACGATGGCCGCATGAGGCGAACCGAGGGGGTTCACATTCAAAGAAAAATCGATCACCTCCGAAGGATCGAGTTCGTATCGCCGGGCAATCACGTCAACCGAGGTTTCCGCCTCATAGAGCCTAAGCGACGCCATCTCGGCATTTTGAGCGTTCAGGGTCATGACGCCAGCAACCTGCCGAAACCTGGAATGACTGTCGGCTTTCCCAATTCACGCAGGATGGCCCATAAAGTAACCTGATTGCTGCTGAGAACCGGCTTGGACAGTTCCCGTTCCAGATCCTCCAGCACCTCGAGCGCGCGAAAATCGGTGCAGCTGATGAAAAGGGCATCGCTTTCGGCAGAGTTCGCCGCTCGCGCGAGTTCGACGATCCGGTGCGGCGGCACCTCGCGAATGGCTGGGCCTGACAAGCTCATACCAACCAGCGAACAGACGGTCAGTGCGTGACTTTCGAAGAACGCCTTCTCGGCAAGGTTCACCTCGTCGCGATAGGGCGTGGCGAGCGCGATGCGGGAAGCACCAATGTGCCGGAACGCATCGATGATGGCGCCCGAGGTGGCGATCGCCGGACAACCGGCAATCTTCGACATGGTGGCAAGCTGATCGCGCAGCCCTGCCTCGCCATCAACGAAACTTCCGCTCGTGCACGCATAGGCGAGAAGGTTGGGCGAAAGGTGGGACAAAAGCGCCGCTGCCCCCTCGACACTCTTGTTCATCTCGCGCAAGCCGTCCGGCGTCGTCTCGGCGAGCGGAACCCGGGAAAAATGAAAGCTCAGCTCGGGAGGCGACACCCATGCGAGGTCAGGCTCCAGTACCGCGTTCACCGAAGGCAGTATCACTCCGACGCGTTGTCCCGAAGGTCTCGGCCTCGGGTCGATCACTTCGCGTTCCATGAGTTCTGATAACCGCTGATATTTGCACCCTCTCGCTGGCTGAGATCCACAATCGACCGCAGAAGATCGACGAGGCAGGCGTTGGTGTGTGCATCCGTTCCATCGACATAGAGACGGAGCTGGCCGCCCACCGGGTCGATGGCGCCAGCCTTCACGCAGGCTTCGATGAGGCGCTTCTCATGTTCGCCATCGTGAAAGGCGTCACTGTTGCCCGTCAGCGCAGCCAGACACGCCGCAATTCCATAGGCGCCCCAGTTCGAGATATTCGCCACCACGGTCACGTCGGCTTTCTGGCGGGCGGCGATCACGTCGCCGAGCGGCACCTGGCTCGAAACGATATCAGCGACCGCGCCCATGCCGAGCTCGTTGCCGAGATCGCCAATGCCGATGGTGGCGATACCGGCCTTGCGGGCTTCCTCGAAAAGAATGTCGGTCTTGGCCGTGAAGGACGAAATCTCGAAACCGCCACCACCATGATAATGGCCGTCCTGTCCAGCGCCGGGCCGCTCCACGGCCACGAGTGCCTTCGGACGATGCCGTTCGAGCAGGTCGCGTGCGGCAAGCACGGCCTCGCCTTCGTCGACCGGAAAGCCGGACAGGCCAAAGCGGTGCCTGCCCGAATCCAGCTTGTCGGATTCGGCGGAGATAAGTCCCGCAGAAGAGAAGCACGCATCCATGCATGGGACGATCGAGTCTTCGCTGATGCCGATCGGTACAGCGCCCAGCCCGAGAGAAAGGGCACGCGCCAGAACTGCCGCGCCGATCGGGCCATCGGTTTCTGGCCGCCCATAGTCGCGCATGATGAACCCGCTGAGCACGAAAACCCGGTCGCCGCGCGACACGTGTTCCTGCAACAACTTCGCCGCGGCAAGGGTGACGGAGCCACCCGCAAGCTCGCGCGCCGCGGCATAAAGACTTGCCAACGGAAGCCCCTTGAGAATCGTCCAGTTCGAAATGGGCGCGGTGACCAAATGGTCGACGGCGTCCCCGATGCGTTCCGGGCTAATTGCTGGCGCGTGCACTGATATAGTCCTCCAGACGAATGTCGGCCTCACCGGGGAAGCGGCGGCGTTCGAACAGATCTTTCATTGAGATTGGCGCGGTGGCGTCGATGCCGACCTTGCCGCGGTGAACCTCGCGCACGTCCTCGCGGGTGTAGCTCGGTATTCGCGGCACGACATAAATGCCCGTTTCAGGCGTACATCGGGTCTGGATCGCCCACAAAACGTCGGCGGCGTTGAACGGATCGACATCCTTGTCCACCACCACCACAACCTTCGTCCACGAATAACCACCAAGCGCCGCCAACATCGCATTGCGGGCCTGATCGTCGTTCTGCTTGTCGATTGAGATAACGCAACCGAAGACATAGCCCGGCGTCGCAATGTCGCGGATCTTCGGGACGAAGTTCGTGACCTTCTTGTAGATCTCGGCCTGGATGGGAACGCCGACGAGATTGAGATCCTCGGTGCCTCCGGCCAGGATCGCGTGATACATGGCATCGCGCCGCCGCGTGATCGCCGTGACCCGAAACACGTGATTTTTCATGACCGGCACATAGCCGTCCGTGAACTCTCCGAACGGGCCCTCATCCTCGCGCACGCCGGCAATGACCTCGCCCTCAATGACGATCTCGGCATCCGCCGGAACGTCGACCGGGATCGTCTTGCAGCGCACCACCCTCAACGGCTTGCCCTGCCATGCACCCGCCACTTCCAGTTCATCCGCCTCGTAGGGAACCTTCGACGCAGCCGAGAACATGAGGCCGGGAGGCGCGCCGATCACGATCGCGCATGGCAGGTTCTGCCCGCGCTCCTCGGCCTCGGCATGGTAGCGTCCCAGATGCTGTGGCGGCATCATGCGCACGCGCAGCTTGTCGCTTTCGGCAAGCTGACAGCGGTTCCACGAAGCGTTGTAAGCACCCGTGACGGGATGCGGCGCGATCAGAACGCCCGCCGTTATATAGGCGCCGCCATCGTGCTCGGCATAGACCATCTGGGGAAGGTCACGCGTGACGTCCACATCGGCGCCGGTCTTGACGACTTCCTGGACCGGCGCGTCCTCCACGCGGTCGACGCCGATAGCCTTGGCTTCGAGCGAAACCATTGTCCTGAGCAGATCACTTTCGGCCAGACCAAGGGACTCGGCCACGGTGCTGCGGAAGCCAAAGACGTTGGTGACGACGGGCAGGTCCGTACCGCGGACGGTGTCGAAGCTCATCGGCCGGTTGGGACCCTTCTGCATATGGCGCAGAACAGCAGTCAGCTCATGCCTGGGGTCGACCTCTCGCTCGACATGGGCGATCTCCCCACGCTCCTCAAGCAGTTCTACCAGTTGCCTGAAAGATTCGAGCGCTGCCATAAGGACTCCAGATGTTACAAACGATCATTGTTGGCTATTGACCAACACTGTTGGTTAGTTGATAGTATTTCCTCTGGGCCGTACGGTGTCAAGAGATCGGGAGACATGCGGGTGGAAAAGCAGCAGACCGGTCAGAAGGGCGTTCGAACAGTCCACGCTGTCGCGCATCTGAGTGACATCCTGCGTTGTGTGTCGAAGGCGGGGAAACCGGTCGGCATCAACGAGATCGCCCGCGCCGTCGCGCTGGACAAGAGTTCGGTCTCGCGTCTGGTTGCGTCCTTGGAAAAGGAGCGCCTCCTGCAGCGCGGACACGATGGCGGGGTCCGCCTCGGGCTTGGACTGCTCGCGATAGCGGCACCGCTGATGCGGGATCTTGGTCTTTCGACACGGGTACGACCAAGCCTCGAGGCGCTGGCCAAGCGCACGGGCGAGACGGTGAACCTCAGCGTGTGGAGTGGCACGGAGTCCGTCAGCGTCGTACAGGCCCTCGGATCCAACGCGATCACTCACTATGCCCCGCCCGGCAGGACCATCCCGCCGCATTGTTCCGCATCGGGCAAGGTGCTTCTTGCATTCGCCTCCGAAGAGGTGATCGAAAGCGTGCTGTTGCAGCCGCTACAGCGCTATTCCGACAAAACCATCACCGATCCGGACATTCTGCGCGGGCAGTTGCAGGAGATCAGGCGTCAGGGCTATGCGGTCAATATCGGAGAACTCGCGGCCGACGTCTGCGCCATCGGGGCGGCGGTGTTCGATCTCGACGGGAGTGTCGTTGGCGCTCTCACCGTGACCGTGCCCGCCTATCGTTTCGACGTCGACCGGCAGGCCGAGATCCTCAGCGAGACCCTCCCCGTGGCGCATGATCTGTCGGCCCAGTTCGGATTCCGGAGCTAGAACCCACGCAATGCCGCACTGGCTGCTGCGTGACGGGATGGACTATACGAGCCCGTCACGATCGATCGATTTTCATCTCAGGTCGACTGGCCTTCCCTGACCGAAGCCCGGAACGCCTTCACATCAAATGATTCAAAGCAGCCATTGGCAACGTAAGGGTCGTTGCTGATCAAGGAGTACGCCTCATCGCGATCTTCGGCCTGAACGATCATGATCTGGCCAATACGCTCGCCGTCGTCGGAAAGAAGCGGACCAGCCAGCCAGATGCGCTCCATGCGCGGCTCCCAGTAGGTATCGTGATCGCCCCGCAGGCGAGTACGGATTTCGGCGATACCGGGGTTCGCGCGTAGGGTGGCGGCAAAAAGCATTATTTGACCTTCCTTAGAAAAGAGGCGTCCAGTTCATCCAGACGATTGATCCCAAGCAGCGCCATGTCGCGACCAATCTCTTCGCCCATGAGCGAGATGGCGTGGCGGACGGCGTCCAGCCCAAACACGGCGGACATCAGGAATGGCCGACCGATGAAAACGAAATCGGCGCCAGCAGCCAACGCCTTGAGCACGTCCGTGCCGCGCCTGAAGCCGCCATCGACCATGACCGTCATGGAACCCGACTGTTTGACGATCTCCGGAAGCATGCGCATCGGAGCGATCGCCCCATCCAGCTGACGCCCGCCATGATTGGAGACAACGATTCCGTCAGCACCCATTTGCGCGGCCTTCGCCGCGTCAGCCGCCGAAAGCAGTCCCTTGATGACCAGCTTGCCCTTCCAACGTTGACGAATGCGGGCAACGTGGGTCCAGTCGAGTTGGTCGCGCGCGCCGATCTGGCGGACCAGGTTGCGCGACATCACCGGAGGGCCGCGAAAAGCATCCATGTTCTCAAAGCGGGGACTGCCTTGCGCCAGCGTGCGCAGGAACGTTCCGAACGTCCATCTCGGATGGGTCAAGCCGTCGATAGCCAGCCTGAGGCTCGGTCGCATCGGGATACTGAAGCCCGTGCGGACATTGTTCTCGCGATTGGCCGGAACGGGCACGTCCGCGGTGAGCACCAGTGTGGAAAAGCCCGCAGTTTCCACACGATCCACCATTGCATCGATGCGTTCAGCCTCACCGGGCAGATACGCCTGAAACCAGCTCGCGCCACCTTCCTGCGCAAGTCGCTCCAGCGGCATGATGGATGTGGCGCTGACAACCATGGGAATGTTCTCGGCCCGCGCGGCACGTGCAAGCACGAGATCGCCCTCAAAGGTGGAAAGCCCGCTGAGCCCCATTGGCGAAATGCCGATCGGTAAACTGTAGTCGCGACCGAACAGAGTCGTATGCGCCGAGCGGCGAGAAACATTTGCGAGCACACGCGGCACAAGCGCCAGTTCCTCAAAGCTCTCGCGATTGTCGCGAAACGACTGCCCCGTCTCGGCCGCGCCGGCATAGTAGCCATAGATCTGACGCGGAAGCCGGTGCCGCGCCGCGCGCTGGAAGTCATCAAGGTTCAGGAACCGCGCAGCAAGCCCTGGATGCGTGGCCTTCTCTTCCCGTTCCGCCACAACGACACGCAATTTTGCGGCATTGAGATCGCCCGCGTTCGGCGTCTGCGCAATCATCCCGACCTCACTCCCGGAACGCCGCCTCGCGAGCGAGGCATTGGGGCATTTCGACCAAGTCTGTGGCTCAGGAAGCGCCGGCAGCGGCATAGCCGGGAGCGATATGCACATCCAAAACGGCAACCTTGCCATCGCGCACCGCCGCAACCGCCTCCTTGATCGCCTCGCGCAAAGCGACTGCGTCTCGGATGGGGCCGAAACCGACCGCGCCCTGGGCCTTTGCCATCAAAGCGATGTCCGGTGCCGGATCGTCTATGCGCTGTCCGATCCACTTGTTCTCGACGGGGCGTTGGCGCCGCTTGGCGACACGCTCCTGATGCAGTTCGTCATTGAAGAACGACCGATTGTTGGCGGAGATCACAAGCATGGGGATCTTGTAGTGAACTGCTGTCCAGATCGCGGTCACGCCCATCAACGTATCGCCATCGCCGAGCACGGCGACGGGCAGGTGATCGGTGTCCATGAGGGCAAGTGCGGCGCCGACAGCCATACCGGGTCCCGATCCGACACCGCCGCCACCGGAGTGCCCGAGCTGATCGAGAGGATGGGAGAACTCCATCAATGAACCGTCCCACCCGAGAGGGATGCGCATGAGCGAAACCGGTTGCCCGTCAGCCGCCGATCTCAGCGCCTGGGCGATGTCGGACAGCTCCAGTTCGTCTCCGGCTTGAGCGTCAGGCTTTGAAGGCGCTGTAGAATATGTCGTCCTTTGTAACGGAGCCGGGAGCATCGCGGATAGGGCAGCAACAAAGGCTTCCGGGGTTGACTGGACATGAAGATCAACCTCGGGCAGCGCCATGTATTCGAAGTTCGAACCGTTGTGCAGCAGATGATCCAGCGACACCTGAATGACCTTTGCCGGGCAGGATTGCTGCGGCCAGATCGTCCGCAATGCACCCGCCAGATCGGCCCAATCAATCGAAAGGACCACATCGGCTTCACGCAGGCGTGCCAACGCCGACGGCGTCAACGACATCCCCGGAGATCCGGCATGCAGGGGATGAGCCGTCGGGAACGCAGCACCGACCTTGAGATCGGTCGCCACCATTGCATCGAGCTGCTCCGCAAGGCGAACACGATTGTCCCATTCCTTTTGATCGCGCGTAACCCGCCCCATGAGGATCGCAGGCTTCTTCGCGTTCCTCAGCAAGTCAGAGGCGGCGGCAAGAACCTCATCGGCAGGTCTTGCGTCCGCAAATGGCTTGAACCGCGAGAGGTTCGGCAATGGACGATCCTGCGTGAGCTCGGCTTCCTGAATGTCGGAATCCAGATTGATATAGACCGGACCTTTCGGGGCGGTCATGCTCATCTGCATCCCGCGCAGAAACGACTCTTCGGCAGCGATGAGCGACGTCGGCTGGTCGTCCCATTTCACGTAGCTGCGGACCATCGAAGCCTGATCACGCGTGCTGTGAATCCAGTCGATATAAGGCCGACGATGGGCCGCATCGAGTGGACCGGTGCCGCCTATGATCATCATGGGAACCCGGTCGCACCACGCATTGAAAATCGCCATCGTCGCATGCATCAGACCAACATTTGCATGAAGCGCCACTGCGAGCGGCTTGCCCGTGACGCGCGCATAGCCATGCGCCATCGCCACCGCGTGCTCCTCGTGCAGGCAGACGAGCATCTGAGGTGATTTATTACCAAGCCCATTCACGATGCTGTCGTGAAGACCCCGAAAGCTTGAGCCGGGATTGATGCAAATATAGGGTATTTCGAAGCTGCGCAGCAATTCGGCTATGTGGTCACTGCCCCAGCGGCTGCCCGCCGGCGACGCTGCAGGCGTCTCGGAGTGGACGGCTTGCTTCGAAAGGTCTCCGGCTGCGCTCATGAATCCCTTCTCCCAACTGAACGGTCAATTTATGTATGAAATGTAGCTTAAGACAGTAGTTATTATCAAGCGATATTCGCCTCGCTGCGCGCGATATAAAAAATAAGGCTCCTTATTATATAGGCGTCAGGCGAGGTTCGAAAGCGAATCCCTCAAGAGGCTATTGCATACGGAATTTATCTATGTATTGTAGTCTTTATAGCGCACAAAAAACCAGCGCATCGGCCCGGAACGCCGGATAAAGTCAACAAACACGGGGAACGAAAATGACTCGTAAATTCCACCTTCTTACAGCCGCAGCCATGATCGCGATCGCGCAGCCTGCGGCCGCACAAGGCAACGAAAAAGTCAAAGTCGCTACGACCTTCCTTGGCCTCTGGGACACCTCGCAACCCTCATTGTGCGCCGAGCGTGGCGAATTCGCCAAGGCCGGTCTGGATGTCGAAGTAACGTCCACGCGTGGCGGCTCGGAAAACGTTCAGGCGGTCGTGGCCGGCGGCATGGATATCGGTTACTCACCGGGCATCAACTCGGTTCTGGCTGCGGCTGGACAGGGAGCGCCTATCAAGATCATCAGCTCCGAATTCCGCGGACAGAATGACTCTTTCTTCTACGTCAAGGCCGACAGCCCGATCAAATCCATGGACGATCTGGCCGGCAAGTCGATCGCCTATTCGCGCCCCGGCGGCGCCAGTGAGGCCATTCTGCTCGCCCTGAAAGCCGATCGGAACATCGATCTCAATCTCGTCACCGGCGGAGGCATGGATGCCACCTACACGATGGCGATGACCGGCCAGATCGACGTTGGCTATGCAGTCCCGCCGACAATGTTGAAAGAGGCCGAAGAAGGAAAGATCCGCGTGATCTTCTCGGGCGACGACGTTGAATCGCAGCGCGGCATGACCCAGCGCCTGATCATCGCCAGCGACGACTTTCTGTCTAACCGGCGCGAGGTGGCGACCAAGTTCCTCGAAGTGCTCGATCAGTGCATTGACTGGGCCTATGCCAATCCAGAGGAGTCGCTCGCATACTATGCGAAGTTGAACAAGGTGGATCCTGCCATCGCAAAGAAGGGCATGGAATTCTACAAGCGCGAAACACTGGCCTTTGGTCCGATTCAGGAGCAGGAAAAGGGTATCGCGCAGGCTGTTGCCGGTGGCTTCATCAAGGAAAAGCCGAGCGAGGAAGCTTTGAAGGATCTGGTCCAGATTCTTTACACCACACCCGCTAAGTAGCATTTGGCAGTCAGCGCTTGCTGCGACCGCAGGTTGCAGCAAGCGCGCCACCCCACATGAAGCTGATCTCTTTCAACGAGTCGGATTTCATCAAGGTTTATGGATTGGAAGAATGACCCTGACGTCTGATCCTTCTGCACTCTCCGAAACGCCAACCGACGTACCCGCACTGGCGCTTCGAGAGGTCGGCAAGTCGTTTGGTAACGGCGATACGACATTCTGGGCAGTGAAGGACTTTTCGTTCGATATTCGCCCCGGCGAGTTCATCTCGATTATCGGCCCCAGCGGGTGCGGCAAGTCCACTCTGTTCAGCATCATTGGCGGGTTCTTCTCCCGCTCCAGCGGTACCGTGCTTGTCGATGGTAAATCCGGCGCGGATATTCGCCGCTCGATCGGCAGTGTGTTCCAGCAGGAATCCACCTTCCCCTGGCGGACCGCGCTCGACAATGTCGCTTTTCCACTCGAGGCTGCCGGGGTAGGCAAGAAGGAAAGGCACGATCGCGCGCGCGAATTGCTGTCGCTCGTCGGCCTTTCGGGTTTCGAGAACCATTATCCGTCGGAAATGTCTGGTGGCATGCGTCAACGAACGGCTATCGCCCGTACGCTCGCCGCAAGCCCCAAGATCCTGCTCATGGACGAGCCGTTCGCTGCACTTGACGAACAGACCCGCATGTTGCTGGGCGATAAGGTTCTCCAGATCCAGCAGTCTCTGAAGCAGACGACGCTGCTGATTACCCACAACATCACCGAGGCGGTGCAGCTGAGCGACCGCGTGATCATCATGACCTATCGGCCCGGCACAATAAAGCGTGTCGTCGAGGTTGATCTGCCTCGCCCGCGCACGTCCGAAATCATTGGCAGTGAAGCCTTCAGCCGCGTTGTGGGCGAGATCTGGGCCGATCTTCGCGTCGAGGCCAGCCGGGGCATGTAAAGGGCTGCGATCGCGCAGTGCCGCAGTGCCTTGTTATGTTAATAATGAAGCTTTCTGGCTGATATAGTTTGGTTTGCCGCCTTTTCTGAGAATAGATCCGGAGTCGATGATGAAGTCCTGGCTGTCTTACGATTTCAATGACATGCGGCTTGAAGATGCGCCCATGCCGAAGGCGGAGCCGGGATGGGTCGTCTGCCGGACGCGCGTGCTGCAGCTGTCGATTACCGAAGTCGCCGAATTCCGCGGCCTGCCCGTTTCAAGCCACGAAGTCTACAAGGAGATGTGGGCCAAGCAGCGTCCGCTCCCGCTGTTCGGACACGAGTTCTGCGCCGAGGTTGTGGAAGTCGGTGCTGGTGTCGATAATCTCAAGATCGGCGACCGTGTGTTCTATCATCGCGGTGCCCAGTGCGGGCGGTGCAAGTACTGCAAGGCCGGGCAGCCGCAATATTGCCGGTCGTCCACTTTCGTCGGCGAAGACACCCCAGGCTGTCTTGCCGAGTATTTTCCGGTGCCCGCGCATGTGGTTGCGGCGGTCCCGAAGGAAGTCAGCGATTCCGAATGCGCCTCGCTGCAGCCTCTGGTGTCGATGGTATCGTCGCTGGAAGGGCTTGGCATCTCGATGGGTGATACCGTCGCCGTCATCGGTCTGGGGCCAATGGGTCTCGACACGATGCAGGTTGCGAGGGTGGCAGGGGCAGGCAAGGTCATCGCCATTGCGCGCCGCGACGAAGTGCTGGAATTGGGCCGCTCTCTCGGCGCCGACGTGACTGTCAACGTCACGAACACCGATCCCGTCGAAGCCGTCATGGAGGCGACAAACGGCCTCGGCT
Organism: Rhizobiaceae bacterium; assembly: GCA_023953905.1. GTDB lineage: Bacteria > Pseudomonadota > Alphaproteobacteria > Rhizobiales > Rhizobiaceae > Arvimicrobium. The sequence goes on from JAMLJA010000016.1 coordinate 28,714, forward strand.
GCGACGTGGTGGTGGACTGCGCAGGCGGCAGCAACGAGCAGGGCCATGCCGGCACGTCGGCCTTCCAGCAGGGTCTCCAGATGCTCCGCAACGAGGGCCGCATCATGGAGGTCGGACATCTCCCGGCCGGCGCGCAGATCGTCTACGGGCTGATCGAGAAGAAGGCGCTCCGAGTCTATGGTCGCAGAGCGCCATCGGCGCGCATGATCCAGTATTCGATCGATCTCGTGGCGAGCGGCAGGGTCAAGATCGAGCCAACCATCCTGCACAAGCTGCACGGCATCGAAAAGGTGCCTGAGGCCTTCGATATGCTCGCCAACAAGTCAAAGCACGGCATCATCAACCCACCGCAAGTGGTGGTCTGGCAGTAAACGGCGACCGCCGTCCGATATCGGGGGAAGTGGAGTTTCGGTCATGATTTCTGAAGAGCAACTCGCATCATTGTCCTATCCGGCAATGCCCAAGATGGTGACCAATTCGCTGCCGGGTCCAATGGCGGCAGCCGTGATCGAGCGCGCCCACAAGGCGCAAACTCCGACGCGACCGTCGGTTCGTGGACGATTGGTCATCGAAAGCGCGATGGGCGCCGGTTTCACAGATGCCGACGGCAATGTTTTCCTCGACATGTCAGCCGGTGTCGCCGTGTCCAGCGTCGGGCGCAATCATCCGAAAGTGGTGGCGGCGATCCGCGATCAGAGCGAAAAGCTGATGCACTCCGCCGGCCTGGTCAGCGACACCACGGTTTCACTCGCCGAGAAGCTGAACGCGACATTGCCAGTGGGGTTGAAGGACGAGAGCTTCAGCTGGTTCGGCATGAGCGGCTCGGACGCGATCGAAACCGCCATCAAGTTCGCAAAGGCGATCACCGGGCGCAGCCAGATCGTTGCCTTCGAGGGGGCCTATCACGGTGTCTTCCACGGCTCGCTGGCACTCACCACCCGCGAGAATTTCAGGGCCGGTTTCGGGCCCCTAATGCCCGGCGCCATGCATCTCCCCTACCCTTACTGCTATCGTTGCTTTGCCGACATGAAACCGTCGGAATGCGGGTCGCTATGCTCCAAATACGTTCGTCACAAACTGACGACCCCGAACACGGGTGCGGACGATGTGGCCGCGGTGATCGTTGAATCGATGCAGGCCGATGGCGGCTATATCGACCCGCCGGCTGAATTCCTCCAGACGATCCGCGAGGTGTGCACCGCCAAGAACATCATCATGATCGTTGATGAAGTGCAGGCAGGCGGCGGGCGGACCGGCAAGATGTGGGGTCACGAGCACTTCGGCGTGGTGCCCGACATGATGACGTGGGCAAAGGCGGTCGGCGGAGATCTGCCAATGTCGGGCGTGGTAATCCACGAGCGCTTCCGCGACAAGCTTCCGCAGGCCTCGCAGGTCCTCACGGCGGCGGAGAATGCTCTGTCCAATCGCGTCGCCATGACAAATCTGGATATCCTGACCGATCCCGAAGACGATCTCATGGGCCGCGCAGTCATCGTGGGCGAGGAATTGAAAGCCGAGCTTCGCGAAATCGCCTCCAAGAGCAAGTTCATGGACGAAGTGCGCGGACGTGGTCTGTTCATCGGCATCGAACTTGTCTCCGACAAGGAAAAGAGAACGCCGCTGGACGCCAAGCGGATGGGAGCGATCCTCCAGAAGTGCGAACTGCAAGGCGTCAGGATCATGTCCTGCGGCCGCTACGGTTCGACGATACGGCTGATGCCGCCGCTGACGGCTACACGGGCCCATCTGCGGGCCGGCATCCGTGCACTGGCCAATGCCATCGCCGAGGTCGAGGCGGAAACCGTCAACTGAACATCTGCACAGCACATGCAACAAGCGTTGAGGCTAAAGTGAGCGAGTTCACCTGCAACCAAGAGATCGTGACGATTGCGCGCCGCAATCTCACACAGGATGTCTGGGACTATCTGACCGGCGGTGCGGAGTCTGAAATGACGATGCGGCGCAACCGTCACGCGATAGACAGCTACGCCTTCATTCCGCGCGTGCTGCGTGACATGTCGTCGATCGACCCTTCGGGAACCACACTCGGCCAGAAGGTTCGCATACCGGTTCTGCTTGCGCCTATCGGGTCGCTTCAGGCCATCCATGCTGGAGGTGGCGCCAGTTCTGCAAAGGCAGCGGCCCGGTTCGGGACCATGCCGATCATCAGTTCGATCACCGAGCCGTCCCTGGAAGAAATAGCCGAGGCGGCCGACGGGCCGAAGGTCTTCCAACTCTATGTTCGAGGCGATTTCGACTGGATCAAATCCATCGTCGGTCGTGCGAAATCAGCCGGCTACACATCGCTCGCGCTGACTGTCGACTCCGCCTATTACGGCATTCGGGAGCGACAGCTGATGAATCGCTGGCTGCCGCCCAGCGTCAAGGCACAAAAGGACCGTCACCTCCAATCAGCCATCACCTGGGACCTCATGGATCGCATTCGCGACCTGTGGCAGGGCAATTTCATGCTCAAGGGAATAGGCTCGGTTGCCGACGCGGTGATGGCGGTCGAACGGGGCGTCGACACGCTCTACATCTCCAATCATGGCGGCCGGCAACTGGACCATTGTCTGGGTGGGCTGGAAACCCTGGCGGAAGTTGCCGCGGCGGTAAAGGGTCGCGCCGAACTGATCGTCGATGGCGGCTTCCTGCGCGGCACCGACGTGATCAAGGCCATTGCACTTGGGGCTTCGTCGGTTGCGATCGGTCGCCTGCAAGGTTGGGCATTGGCGGCGGGCGGCGAGGACGGACTGGTACGCTGTCTTGAGCTCATCGAACGGGAGATGATCAATGCACTGGGTCTTCTGGGCGTCAACAATCTCGCCCAGCTGACGACGGATTATGTCCGAAAGACCGATGTCGTCGGACCGACGCATGAACTGAGCACGTTCTATCACATGAAGGAGCGGCTCACGTGACCGTGTCATTGCAGCATCTGATCGCAGGCGAATGGACGAGCGGATCCGGATCCGAGACGCTGTCCGTCATCAATCCCGCCACTGAGGAAGAGATTGGCCGCCTGCCGCTGGCAACAACGGCTGATCTGGACCGTGCGCTTGAATCGTCCCAACGTGGTTTTGAGCAGTGGCGCAAGGCTCTTCCCACCGAGCGATCAAAGGTGCTGCGCAACTTTGCTGCCCTGCTGCGCCAGAATACCGAATTGCTGGCGGCTGCCATAACGGAAGAAGAGGGAAAGCCGCTTGCGGAAGCGCGCAATGAAGTGGCAGCCACTGCCGAGCTTACGGAATGGCTGGCTGAGGAAAGCCGCCGCATGTACGGCCGCATCGTGCCCTCCCGCTATGAGAACACGCGCATTCTGGTGACCTACGAGCCGGTGGGTCCGGTTGCCGCCTTCTCGCCGTGGAATTTCCCCTGCATGATGGCCGCGCGCAAGATCGCGCATGCCCTTGCAGCAGGCTGCTCGGTTATCTTGAAGCCGTCCGAAGAGACCCCCGGCCCGGCTGTGCTGCTTGGGCGTCTCATCATCGAAGCGGGCGCGCCGAAAGACGCCGTCAATATCGTGTTCGGCGACCCCGCCCAGGTGTCGGACTATCTGATCGACAGCCCGATCATCAAGAAAGTGAACCTCACCGGCTCGGTGCCGGTCGGCAAACATGTGGCGCAGCGTGCCGCGCGACAGCTCAAGAAAGTGACGCTTGAACTCGGTGGTCATTCACCCGCCATCATCATGGACGACGCAGACATCGAGCGAGCCGTCGATCTGTGCTGGAAAGCACGCTATCGCAATGCCGGTCAGGTCTGCACCGCGCCCACCCGCTTCTTCGTGCAATCCAAGGTTATGGATCAGTTCGTCGAGAAATTCACGGCTGGCGCCGCATCGCTGCGCGTCGGTGTCGGCACCGATGCGTCGACCACAATGGGGCCGGTTGCAAACCGCAGGCGGCTGGAGGCGATGGAGAAGTTCGTCGCCGATGCCGTCGCACGCGGCGGAACGGTGCTCGCCGGCGGCGAGCGGCTTGGCAATCGCGGCTTCATGTTTGGGGCGACGGTGCTCTCGGGCGTTCCGTCGGACGCGGATGTGATGCAGCAGGAGCCATTCGGCCCGATCGCGCCGATTGCCTCTTTCACCGATCTCGACGAGGTCGTGGCGGAAGCAAACTCGCTGCCGTTTGGTCTTGCCTCCTACGCCTTCACGCGGTCGCACTCCGTCGCCGCGAAACTCTCCGCCTCACTCAAGGCAGGCGTCGTCGCGCTCAATGGTGTTACCGTCACTGCCCCCGAAGCACCCTTCGGTGGCGTCGGCGACAGCGGCCTTGGGCGGGAAGCCGGCATCGAGGGCGTGCTGGAGCACATGAACATCAAAACCGTCCTAGAAACCTTCTGAGGAGATCGGGATGGAACGCGACATTGCAGTAAAGTCGACCGAATCCGAGTTGAAATGGGGCAGCGACGTCGCAGCCGAGATGCTGCGCCGTCTCGGCGTGGAATATGTCTGCATCAATCCGGGCTCCAGTTTTCGCGGGCTGCATGACAGTCTCGTGAACTATCTCGGCAACGAAAACCCGTCCCTGCTCCTCTCGCTCCACGAAGAGAGCGTGGTGGCCATTGCCCACGGCTATGCCAAGGTCACCGGCAAGCCCATGGGTGTGGTGCTGCACAGCAATGTTGGGCTGATGCTGGGCATGATGTCGATCTTCAATGCATGGTGCGACCGCGTGCCGATGCTGATCATGGGCGCGACGGGCGCAGTCGATACGGTGGTACGCCGCAATTGGATCGACTGGCTGCACACGTCGCGCGACCAGGGCGCGCTTATACGTCACTTCGTCAAATGGGACGACCAGCCGACGTCGCCCGGTGCCACGGTCGAGGCAATACTGCGGGCGCATATGCTTGCCTGCACCGCCCCTTGCGGCCCTTCCTACGTCGCCCTTGACCGGCGATTGCAGGAGGACGCGCTGGCCAAGGAGATTCCGCTTCCGGATATCTCGCTCTTTACGCCGCCGCATCCTCCCATGCCCACGCCCGAAACGATGACGCAGGCCGCATCCATGCTGGCAAATGCGGAGCGTCCCGTGATCCTGATAGGTCGGGCCTCGCGATCGCAGGCTGCATGGTCCCAGCGCATCGCGCTTGCCGAATTGTTGGGCGCACGGGTGATAACCGATCTCCGCTTCGGCGCCTCTTTCCCGACCACACATCCTCTGCACGGCGCACCGCCGGACCTCTTCCTGACGCCGCGAAACCGGCAGATACTGGCCGAGGCTGACGTCGTGCTCAGTCTGGGCTGGGACGACCTCGCCGATGTCATGCGGCAGGCCAATGCCGACAGCGGAAGCAAGGCGAAAGTCATTCACGTCTCTATCGATCACCAGGTTCACAATGGATGGTCGGGCGATCACCAACGACTGGCACCCGTGGAACTGCGCATCGCCTGCGAGGCCGACTCGGTGCTTGAGCCCCTGACCTCCGCTTTGAAAGATCAGGCGGTCGTTGCAAAACCAATACCAGCCGCAACCGCCGCTCCGAATATGCCGCCGGTGGCAGCCGGCAAAAAGCCAACCCTGCTCGACATCGGTCGAGCGCTGTTGGCCGCTCGTGGCGATCGCAAACTCTGCCTCGCGCGTGTTCCGCTAAATTGGCCCGCTGGCGCCTACCCGTTCGAGGATCCGATGGATTATCTCGGATATGACGGTGGCGGCGGCGTTGGATCTGGTCCTGGCATGACGATTGGATCAGCGTTGGCGCTCAAGGGCTCGGACCGCCTGCCCGTCGGGCTGATGGGTGATGGCGAATTCATCGGCGGCGCGACCGCGCTTTGGACAGCAGCTCATTACCATATCCCGGTGCTGATCGTGGTCGCGAACAATCGCTCCTACTACACGGATGAGGTGCAGCAGGAAGCTGTCGCCCTGGCACGCGGTCGGCCGGCGGAGAACAAATGGATCGGACAACGCATCGACGAGCCTGCGATCAACATCGCGGGAATGGCCGAGAACCTGGGATTCAAGACCGAGAAGGCGGTAACCGATTCCGGTGACGTTCAAGCCGCGATCGAGCGGGGGCTGGCCGAAGTCGAAGCCGGTGGATGCTATCTGATCGAAATCGAAATCGAGCCGTCCGACGGTTCCAGCCTCGATTGGCTGAATCACCACTAACGCGGAAAAGGAGCGCGGTCGATGTCGAAAGCCAAGGGGGTCGCAATAAGCGCCGCGCCTCGCCGCAACTCCGCGTCGTCGGGGTTGCGCTTCCTCAGGACGATCGCGGATCCGGCGGTCTTGTTCGGCTTTCTGGTTTTCGTCGCCATTCTCGGCGCGGTCCAGTGGCTCGTCGCCAGCGGCCACATCTCACGCGCCATAGTGGCACTGCCGAGCGATGCGATCGCGGGGTTGTTTTCGCCCGAGTTCAGTGGCGAGCTGTTTCGCGCATGCCGCCTGACGTTCGGGCTGGTGGTATCCGCGCTTGTGCTCGAAATCCTCGTCGCCATCCCGATCGGCTACTTCCTGTACCGCAAACCTGTATTCGGTGCCGCTTATGAAAGCTGGCTCGCCGCCCTGTTCGCAGCTCCGATCTTCCTGCTCTACCCACTGTTCATGGTGATCATCGGGCGCAACAACTACACGCTGCTTTTCATGGGCTTCGCGGCCGGGGTGATCCCGATCATCATCCACGCACGGCTCGCCTTCATGACCGTGCCGGATACGCTGATCAATGTCGGACGCAGCTTTCATCTCACGCAATCGCAGATCTTCTGGAAGATCATCCTGCCAAGCGGGGTCCCGACCATCTTCGCAGGCATCAGGCTCGCGCTGATCTATACCCTGATCAACATCATCGCGATCGAGTTCCTTGTCGACGCCGGCGGATTGGGCCGCATGGTTTCCGACCGCTACTTCCGCTTCGACATTGCCGGGACCTATACCGCCATTTCAGCCGTGGCGCTGGTCAGCGTCACGCTGAACCTGATCATAAATCGTCTCGAGAAGATGGTCCGGTAACATGAGTACGACATCCTCCTCCTCAGCATTCCTGACGCCCGTACGTCGCATCAAGATCGTGACGATTCTGGTCATTCTGGCCGCGTGGCAGCTGTTGGCCGTCTCCGGCCTGCTTTTTGAGGGCGTGTTGCCACAGCCCCTCCAGGTACTGGGAGCGCTCTACCAAGAGCTTCTTTCGCCCTCGCTATATTACGACCTGGGCATCACGCTTTTCGAAGCGGCGTTGGGCTTCATCATCGGCTCAGCCATTGCGATCGGCGTCGGGCTATGGCTCGGCAGCAGCAATTTCATGCGCCGCGCCTTCGAGCCCTATATTCATGCGCTGGCGGGCATGCCGAAGATCATCTTTCTCCCGATTCTGTTTCTCGTCTTCGGACTTGGGATCGAATCGAAGATTGCGAAATCAGCAATGTCTACTTTCTTCCCGGTCGTATTGAGCACGATTGCCGGCTTTCTCCAGATCGACAAGACCCTGATCAACGTCGGCCGGAGCTTCGACCTTACCCGCTCTAGAATGGTTCGCATGATCTACATACCTGCGATGTTGCGTCCGCTCGCGGTGGGTCTGCAACTGGGCGTAGCGATGTCGATCATCGGTGTTCTTTCCGCCGAAATCGCCTATGCCAGCGCTGGATTGGGCGCGCGGCTCATCAGGTATTCTGACAACTTCAATATCAGCTCGACCTACGCCGTGATGATCATCATCTTTGCGGTGGCTGCATTCGTGAACTATCTGTTTGCCCGTCTACAGGAGCCCTTCCTGCGCCACGAACGTTCGAAGGCCGAGAATGCAGCCCGACCCGTCGTTCCAGTCGAGCAGACTTAGCATTGAGCGCCATGCCAGAAGCAAACTCCCTCAAGACGGGCGGCATTGGATCGTCCGTCTCCCGGCGCGAAGACCTTCGCCTGATCAAGGGGAAAGGTCGTTACACCGACGACGTGGCGATCCAGACCGGCAAAGCGGCGCATCTGGTAGCCGTGCGCTCGCCCTACGCATTTGCCCGCATCGTCTCGATTGAAACGGACGATGCAAAGAGCATGCCTGGCGTGCTCGCCGTGCTGACCGGCGATGACATGGCGGCGCTCAATCTCAAGCCGTTTCCCCTCCGCGTGATGCGAAAAAAGGCAAATGGCGAGCCCAATTTCGTGCCGCCTTATATGCCTCTCGCGGTGGATCATGTGCGCCATGTTGGTGACGTGGTGGCGTTTGTCGTTGCCGAGACACTGGATCAGGCGAAGGATGCTGGCGAGCAGGTCCTGGTCGATTACGAGCCTTTGGATCCCGTCATCGACATGGGCGATGCCGTTGCCGAGGGCGCTACGTTGATCTGGCCATCGGAGCCGGACAATATCTGCTTCGAACACCGCCTTGGCGACAGCCAGGCTTGGGAGACCGCAAAGGCGAACGCCGACCATATCGTTTCCGACCGGATGGTTATCAGTCGCGTCAGCGCCAATCCTATCGAACCGCGCGCTGCGCTGGGAGAATACGACCCGGAGACGAAACGCTTCACGCTGCATTGCGGGCTTCAATCCCCACATGTATTTCGTAGAGAGATCGCAGCAATCTTCGGCATTCCGATCGACCGGCTGCGCGTGGTCGGACCCGATGTGGGCGGTGCCTTCGGCATGAAATCCAGCCTCCATCCGGAGATCATTCTGGTGCTCTGGGCAGCGCGTCTGACGGGTCGGCCCGTGCGGCATATCTGCGAGCGATCCGAGGCATTCCTTTCCGATCACCAGTCGCGCGATCATGTCTCCGACGTATCTCTGGCGCTTGACAAGGAAGGCAAGTTCCTTGGGTTGAAGGTCTCCACGCTTGCAAATCTAGGCGCCTATATCGCCTCCAATGGACTTCATTCGCCGACCAATAATCTCGGTGGACTGACGGGCGTCTACAAGATCGGTGCATTCGACGTGGTCGTGCGCGGAGTATTCACGAATACCCTGCCCACATGCCCTTACCGCGGCGCGGGAAGACCCGAAGCGACGTTCTATATCGAACAGATCATTGACAAGGCGGCGACAGAGCTCGGCATCGACCGCGTCGAGCTACGTCGGCGCAATCTGATACCCCCCGAGGCCATGCCCTACGCGACCGGCCTGGTCTATACATATGACAGCGGCGACTTCCCGGCCGTGATGGAGAAATGTGTCGATGCCGCCGACTGGGTTGGCTTTGATCAGCGTCGGCAGGTTTCGGAAGCCTCCGGCCTGATACGGGGGATTGGTATCGCCTACGCGATCGAGATTGCAGGCGGTCCACCCGACAAGCCATTCGATGAATACGCCAAGATCGAATTCACGCCGGATGGTGGAGCAGTGATTTATGCTGGCAGCCATTCCCAGGGCCAGGGCCACGAGACGAATTATCTCCAGATGGCCGAGACGCTTCTTGGCTTGCCGGCAGACCGTGTCGAGATTGTTTATGGCGATACAGACAGGGTCGTCGAGGGACGCGGCACGTTCGGTTCGCGCACAATGATGGCTTATGGCGCTGCGTTTTCCAGCGTCTCGTCGAGTATTATTGCAAAGGCGCAGAAGCTGGCCGCCCATTTGCTGGAGACCGAACATAACGCGGTGGAGTTCCGGGACGGACGCTTTTTTGCGCGCGGCTCCAACAGAAACCTCTCGCTAAGCGATATCGCGATCGCATCACACGATCCCGAGCAGATGCCCGACGATCTGGAGCCGGGTCTGGAGGCCCACGCTTCCGTGGCACTCGACCACGCGACCTATCCGAACGGATGTCATATCTGCGAGGTCGTCATCGATCCTGACACCGGCGCAGTCGATATTGTCAAATACGTTGTGGTCGATGACGTCGGCATCCAGATCAATCCAATGCTGGTAAAGGGACAGATCGCGGGTGGCGTCGTTCAGGGCATCGGGCAGGTCATGTCCGAACAGATCAGCTACAGCGAAGACGGGCAGGTCCTCAGCGGTTCGTTTATGGACTACGGCATGCCGAGAGCGGACGACGTTCCAAACATCGATGTCTACAGCCACGAAGTACCGACCAACACAAATCCACTTGGGGTCAAGGGCGCTGGCGAGGCAGGTACTGTAGGCGCTCTGGCAGCAGTCTCAAGTGCGATCAAGCATGCCTTGCGCAGTCGCGGGGCCGATGGCTTTGAGATGCCGGCATCGCCGCTGCGTATCTGGACCGCACTGCAATCAAAGCGTTGACACATACATATTTTATCTACATTGTATATATATCGCAGTGCCCCGTAAGTTGAACCCAAAGTACATCTACGGCAAAAAAGGAACGAGCCATGCTTTCTAGAAAGTTGCGTCTCCTTGCGACACTCGCGACCGCTCTCGCGGTTCAGACAAGCGGCGCCTTCGCCATGGAGAAGGTCAAGGTTGCAACTACGTTTCTAGGGCTTTGGGATACGTCTCAACCGCAATTTTGCAAGGACCGAGGCGAGTTCGAGAAGGCGGGGCTTGACGTTGAGATTTCAAACACACGCGGCGGATCGGAGAATGTCCAGTCCGTGGTCGCCGGAGGAATGGATATTGGCTATTCCCCTGGCGTGAATTCGGTGCTTGCCGGATATGTTCAGGGGGCTGGCATCCGGATCGTGAGCGCTCAGTTCACGGGCCAAGCTGGCGCGTTCTTCTATGTGCTCGCCGACAGCCCTATCAAGTCGGTCGATGATCTGAACGGAAAGACGGTCGCCTTCTCGCGTCCAGGCGGCGCGATGGAAGGATTGGTGCTGGCATTCAAGGAAGAGAGGAACCTGGACCTTAAGCCGGTCGCCACCGGCGCCATGAATGCCACCCACACCATGGTCATGACCGGACAGATCGACGTCGGCTATTCCGTCGTCCCTGCCCTTCTCGACGCGGTCAACAAGGGTGAGATTCGCATTCTGTTTGAAAGCAGCGAAGTGGAATCGCGCAGCAACCTGACGGACCGGGTCAACATCGCCAGTATCGATTTCCTGGAAAAGCGTCGCGACGTCGCGACGAAGTTCTTCGAGGTTCTCGACGGTTGCATCGACTGGGCTTATGCGAATATCGATGAGACGGCAAAGATGTATGCCGACCTCAACAAGATCGACCTGGAACTCGCAAAGCAGGCGGTGAAATTCTATTCACGTGACAAGCTGAATTTCGGCCCGGTCAAAGGCTTCGACGAGTCGATGGAGCTGGCCGTTCGGGACGGTTTCCTGAAAGAGCCACTGCCCCAGGCCAAAGTCGACGAGTTGATGGACATCATCTACGAAACGAAGCCGCAATAGCCATTCTCAGCGCGCCACTACAGGCAAGGTTGGTAGATAAGGCTTGATTATGGCAACCGGCTTCTGCTGGCACGAACTGTTTGCCTGGCACGATGCCGGGCCACAGATCGGCACCGATATCGAACCAACTGGCGCGCAGGACACGCCTGAGAGCAAGCGACGGTTCCGCAATCTCGTGGAGAAGAGCGGACTTCTGGACCAGTTGACCCGCATTTCCCCGCGGCCAGCCACCGACGAGGAAATCCTGCGCGCGCATAGCGCTGAACTGCTTGAGCGCATCAAGACTGTCGATCGCGTCGGTGGTTTCCTGGGACGCATGGCCCACATCGCGGCAGGTGGGCTTGATATCGTCAGACTTGCGGCGGGCGCTGCAATAGAATCCACGGACGCGGTCCTGGATGGAACCGTGAAGAATGCCTACGCGTTGGTGCGCCCGGCCGGGCATCACGCGTCGCGCGAAACAAGTCACGGCTTTTGCATCGTCAACAATGTCGCCATAGCTGCCGAGCACGCACTTCATGCGCGGGGACTGTCGCGTGTCGCAATCGTGGATTGGGACGTGCATTGGGGCAACGGCACACAATCGATTTTTTGGCGCAATCCGCATGTTTTGGCAGTTTCGATCCACCAGAACGAGTTGCTGACCACGCGAGGCGGATACACGAGCGAAATCGGTGAAGATGAGGGAGAAGGCACTACGCTCAACATTCCGCTGCCGCCTGGCTCGGGGCACGATGCCTATGTCAGTGCTTTCAAACGAGTGGTGCTGCCGGCACTCGATCGATTCAGGCCGGATCTGATCATCGTCGCGTCAGGTCTCGACGCTCTGTCGCATGACAGCTATGGACGCATGAACCTGCATTCCGGAAGCTATCGTGCACTCACCACGATGATGATGGAAGCGGCCGAGAAGCTGTGTGATGGTCGCCTCGTTATGTGCCACGAAGGCGGTTACAGCCCGATCGTCGTGCCATTCGGGGGCTTGGCGATCCTCGAAACCATGTCCGGTATCTCGACAAGCGTAGTCGACCCGTTTCGGGAAAGTGTCGCGTCCCAGACTTGGCAAAAGGTTTCAGATCATCAGGACCAAGCGATTGCAGAAGCTGAGGCGGTCCTGACACATATACCCAGAAACTGACCCCGACTTTCACGATCCGCAGGTCAGAACCGATCCTGACTTTCGCGCTCGGCGACCTTGAGGTCAGCGATGGCAAATTCGCTGTTTCGCGACAGACGATTGAACAGGGTTTCTGCATGAAGGACATCCTGGCTGGTGACCCCGTCAAACAGGATATCGTTGACGCGCCGCACAAACTCGTTCACGGAAGCGACCACCTCCTGTCCCTCATCGGTGAGGCTCACCAGCACACTGCGACGATCGTCGTCCGCTGCGCATTTGACCAGCAGGCCACGTCGAATAAGCCTTCCAACCTCGGTCGTGACATGGGTCGGAGCCAGATGGATATACTGCGCAAGACGTTTGATGGTGACGCCCTGAACACCCTGGCGATAGGCCACACCGACCAATACAGCGAATTGGGAACCGGTGAGGCCGATGGAGCGACCAAATGCTTCACGGCACATATTGAGACGCCCGAGGACTTCCACGAAAAGATAGATGAGTTCCCGGAACCGGTCGTCGCTGCCATCAACCAGTAGGTCCGGATGCGAAACCGTCAGCGGCGGAGCGAACGGCCTCGCCTGTTCTGCAGTTCGTTTTGTCGCCTTGCCCTTCGGCGCCAGTTTCACTTTCGCTTTTGCCATAGCCCCTCTCCCCAACATGATTGATACAGGATGACATCGAATCCGGACCAGAGAGAAATCGAGTCAACCGCCGCCGCCTGACGAAGCTAAATACATTGGAAAGCTTTTACATTAAACCATTTCACTACGTAAATGGCGATGTTAGATTTCCGCGTGGGACAAACCGCCCGAATGCCCCCTCCGAATAAAAGCCTTGATTATTAACATACATTGTGTAGCCATATCAGCAGTCGGAACCGACCTGGACAATTGATCGATGACCTTTAAGACCAAGCTCAGCGCGCTTCCCACCCAGCGGGGACTGTTTCACAGCGGCAAATGGCAGCCAGCGATAACGGGCGCGACCGAGGAAGTCTTCGACCCAGCGACAGGTGAAAGCCTTGGGCATACCTCGATTGCTGGGCGTGAAGACGTTGAAGCAGCCGTTCGCTCCGCCAAACAGGGGTTTGCGGAATGGCGCCGCGTCCCCCTTGCCGAACGGTCTGCTATCCTGAGGGAAGCGGCCGTCATCATCCGCGCCAATGCCGAACGCATCACCCTGACCGATTCGCTGGATTCCGGCGGTCCTTACAAGCGCATGCTGAAGGACGCTGAGGCTGGCGCGGCGACGTTCGACTTCTTCGCTGGCCTTGCCACCGAGATGAAGGGCACCACAATCCCGTTCAACGACACCTCGCTGAATTACACGCTGCGCGAGCCACTCGGCGTAGTTGTCCGGATCAACGCGTTCAACCATCCGTTTCTGTTTGCGGCCCAGCGTGCAGCAGCACCACTCGTGGCCGGCAACACGATCATTATCAAGCCGCCCGTGCAGGCACCCATGTCTACACTCTTGTTCGCCGAACTGATTGGCCATCTGTTCCCTGCCGGCGTGTTCAGCGTCCTGCCGGGCGGGATGGAATGCGGCCAGTCCCTTGTCGAGCACAAGGACGTCAGCATGGTCGGTGTGATCGGCTCCGTGGAAACCGGAAGGGCTATCGCCCGGTCGGCGGCCGGGACTCTGAAGAAGCTGAGCCTGGAACTGGGTGGCAAGAACGCGCTGATCGCCTTCCCCGATGCCAATATCGACAAGGTGTCGGCGGGCGCGGTGCAGGGCATGAATTTCACCTGGTGCGGCCAGTCCTGCGGTTCGACGTCACGCGTTTTCCTGCACGAGTCGATCCATGACGAGGTGCTGGAGAAGATCGTAGCGGCGATTGGCAAGATGGTCCCCGGGATCCTTTCCGATCCGGAAACCGATATGGGCTGCATGGTCAGCGCCGCGCAGTTGGAGAAGACCCAGCGTTATGTCCAGTATGGCCGCGAAGATGGCGCAAGGCTGGTAGTCGGCGGGGACCGGCCGGAGAATGCCGAACTGCAAAAAGGCTTCTATCACAACCCGACCGTATTCGCCGACGTCCGGCCGGATATGCGCATCGCACGCGAGGAAGTCTTCGGGCCAGTCATGTCGGTGATCAAGTGGCGCGATGAGGAAGAAATGTTCGCCGCCGTAAACGACTCCGATCTAGGCCTGACCGCAGCGATCTGGACGAACGATCTCTCCACAGCTCACCGGGCGGCGGCACGGGTCGAAGCTGGCTACATCTGGGTGAATGGCAGCAGCTCGCACTTTCTCGGAGCGCCATTCGGCGGATATAAGCTTTCAGGTCTGGGCCGCGAGGAATCCATCGAGGAGCTCTTGGCCTGCACCCAGATAAAGAATGTCAACATAACGCTTTAGTATCTGTGCCGGGACGCTGACGACCCGTTCCGAACCCGGCAAATCACACAGAATCTGGCGCCTCCGAACTTGCCAGACTTCTGGAAATATAATAAGGTGCCTTATTAATTTAGGGAGCACAGCATGGCTGAGCACTTTGTCTGCAATATCAGCGAACTTGCTGACGGCAGCGTCCGAATCTTCGAGGGTGAGGGGCTGGAAATCGGCGTCATCCACCACAGCGGCACGGTCTATGCCTACCAGAATCTCTGTCCACATCAGGGCGGGCCGGCGTGTGAGGGTCTGCGTATTCCGCAGGTCGTGGACGTGATCGGAAAGGGCGGCGTTTTCGTCGGGCAAACGTTCGATGAGGACGACATGCACATTGTCTGCCCGTGGCATGGCTACGAATATCATCTGTCGTCAGGCGAGCATGTCTGCAACGCGGCACTGAAGCTGAGGAAGTTTGACGTGGAGACACGCGAGGGCGGTATCTATGTCAAAATCTGATCTTCAGCCCGACGAACTCGCTTTCCGTCTCGCGGAAATGTGCGAGCGCGGTGTAGACCGTGGCGATCTGACAGCGCTTTCGGATCCCGCCCTGGTGGGCGTGCTGACCAGCGTGCTTCGCCTTCTGGCCGCTCGCGCTCAGAACGAACTGACCGTCGATCTCGGAATTGGCAACAGCCGTCTGAGCGCGACGGACGCGGTTATCGCCAGCACCGCCATTCTCGAAAGCGCCTCCGTCGAGGTTTTCGAACTGGCGGCATGGCAGGCGATGACCAGCACCGGCTCCGCCAAGCGCGCGCGCGCCGAACATCAAATGGAGCAGTAGGCGATGACTTTCACACCGGGAAACCATCTGATCGAACCCTCGCGCGAAGACTTCGACAGCGAGCAGCATCTGGCCCATGCCAAGCAGCAGGCGCTCAGCCGTGGCTATGAGGACTTCCTTATCGTCGATGTGGATTCTCATCACTACGAGACGGAAGCCTTTCAGGAGATCGCCGAGTATATCGAGGATCCGGTGCTTCGAATGGAAGCGAAGTATCAGGGCATGGCGCGCGGAGGCGTGACGTCGATCGATGGTTCGTATCAGGAAATGACCGGGCGCGTGACGCGCTATCCGATGCGCCGACGCGAGAAGACACCGCCGACGATCCACCGTGACATCACTTTGATGCGGCGCTGGATGGATTCGATGGGCGTGGACATGGCCTGCATGTTCCCTACCCCGATGCTGAATATAGCCACCTGCCCCCGCGTCGAAGTCGAGACCGCGCTCGCGCGCGCCTACAATCGATGGCTCTGCGACAACGTTCTGGCCGAAGAACCGCGTCTTACCTCGATGCTCTATCTGCCATTCAACGATCCGGAAGCCTGCCTGAAGATGGTCGAGGAGTTCGGCGACCGGAAGGGCGTGATCGGCTTCATGGTGACAGCGACCCATTACAAGGGCTGCCACGACAACGCCTACATGAAGACTTATGCGGCCTTGGAGGAGCGCAATCTGCCTCTCGGCTTCCATGCCGCCTATACCTGGGGCGACAAGTCGACGGCGCTCATGAACCGCTTCATATCGGTGCATGCGCTGGGCTTCGTCTGGCACAACATGGTTCATATGACCAACTGGCTCATGAACGGCATGCCGGAGCGCTTCCCCAAGCTCAAGACGTTGTGGATAGAAAGCGGCCTTGCCTGGGTGCCTTTCCTCATGCAGCGACTCGACAACGAGTTCATGATGCGCAGTTCGGATGCACCGCTTCTCAAGCGGAAGCCTTCCGACTACATGCGGGAAATGTTCTATACCTCGCAGCCCATGGAGATGGTGGACAACCGCGAGGCACTCGAACTGACCTTCAAGATGATGAAGGCCGACAGCCAGTTGCTCTATTCGTCCGACTACCCGCATTGGGATATGGACCTGCCAAGCACCATCTACGACCTGCCGTTCCTGGATGAAGCGGCAAAGCGCGCTATCCTTGGCGGCAATGCGCAATCGCTGTTCAGCCTTGAGCCGGCCTATGCGCCCTGGAAGCTGGCGCAACGCGCCAAGAACCAGAATACACCGGCAGCTTGAGTACCGGGCCGGGGACTTGACTTCGAGAGGAAGCTGAGGGCTCAACTCGCGAGGGAAGAGCATGGAAGGACAGTGAGCCGGTGGCGAAGAAGATCCAGATCGGACTGGGCAAGAGGCTCAGGCTGGCTCACATGGCATTCAGTCGCGGACTGCGGATGGAGCTGGCAAAGGAGAACGTCAGTTTCGGTCAGTTTGTCCATCTCGAACGTCTCTGGGAAAAGGACGGCCTGACCCAGAAGGAACTGTCGGGACGCGTCGGCGTGGAGATGGCCTCGTCGACGGTAATCCTGGCCGAGCTGGAAACGCTCGGCCTGGTGCGGCGCGAACGTTCGGAGCAGGACCGTCGCGCAATCAACGTGTTTCTCACGCCCGAAGGCAAGGCCCTGAAGTCGCGCCTGCTGAAATGCGCCGGCCGTGTGAACGCGTTGGCGCGCAAGGCACTCTCACCTGAACAGGTGGATCTGGTTATGGCCGCCCTCGACATCGTGGCCAAGGAGATGAACGAGCACTATCCGCAATCCGGGCGCAGCGGAAAGCAGCGGCTACAGGCCTGACGCCTGACGTTCATCGGGCCGATAGATACGTCTTGTTCATCATGCAATGAACGCCCTTGTCGCCATTGGCCACCTGAGTGATGCGAAGTTCCGCAACGAGATTCATGAGAGCATAGGCCTGGTAACGATCGAGGCTCGTACGGGAGACGACGAGATCCAGCATCGAGCGAAGCGCCGTCGTCACGCAATTATCGAGATCGACGTCCGACGCCATCGTCATCATGTGGGTGGCTGTTTCAGCCATCGGCCATTCGAGCGACATGTCCTTTCGAACAGTCAACCTGAACGTGCCGACGAGACCCGTCTCGCAGGCCATTCCGATCTCGCCATCACTTTGCGCACCGTGGCCGTCACCAACCGAGAAAAGGGCGCCGTCTGCGAAAACTGGCAGATAGAGAGTTGAGCCCGCCATAAGCTCGCGATTGTCGATGTTGCCGCCATTCTGGCGCGGAGGCAGCGAGCCTATCGTGCCCCACCCAGCCGGCGGAGCGACCCCCATCACACCGAAGAATGGCGCATAGGGAACTTTCTGTCCCCATGGCAGCCGCCAGGATTGCCTGTCAGCATCAAGAGTCAGGTGAATCAATCGACGCTCTTCGAAATCAAGCGGCAGCGCTCCGACCAGCGGTTTGATCAAATGATAGGCCCAGTCGGTCAGTGGCTCGATCTGTTCGATATCGATCTGCAGGACATCGCCTTTTTGCGCCCCTCTGACCGCCACGGGCCCGGTCATGATATGGCCCGGAATCATTTTTGTGGTCACCTGCTGATGGATCGCCTGCTGGACTGGCGGAACGATCAACGGAGCCCCAGGTAGAATCTCAGGTCCGCCAGAGACCGCTGAGATGGTGACGACATCGCCACTGTCGATCGTCAGTCGTGGCTGAAGTTCTGAGCTGAAATAGCCCCAGTGAACAGTATCTGGTGCCGCATCGAGTCGGTGTGATGACATGGAGCTCCCCCAAAAAAGGCGCGGTGCATCATTCGATGCATACGGATAAGACTACACTAGATAGCATAATTCAAAACATATATCCTGATTGCAATAGCGATCCGCGACAGCGCATCGGAATCGCAGGCGCATAGCGAGGAGAATGGCAATGGCAGCTGGTGAGCAATTCTATCCGGACGTGCGGCTGTTTATCGAAAACAGATGGGAAGATGCTGCAGCGTTCTCCACGTTTCCGATCGTCAATCCAGCGACAGGACAGGTGATCGGCCACGCTGCCAAGGCTTCGGAAGCGGATCTGGAGGCGGCCGTTGCAAGCGCTTTGTCCGGCTTTGCCGCATGGAAGGACAGATCGCCCTACGACCGCTCCGCAATCATGCGGCGGGCAGCCGGTCTCCTGCGGGAGCGCACAGCCAGGATCGCCCGGTTGCTGACCCTTGAGCAGGGCAAGCCCTTGGCAGAAGCGATGGCCGAGGTGAGTGTCGCCGCCGACACCATCGAGTGGTTTGCCGAGGAAGGACGACGGACCTACGGACGCATCGTTCCATCCCGGGCGCCCGGTACCCATCAGTTGGTCACAAAGGAGCCGATTGGCCCGGTCGCGGTGTTCACTCCGTGGAACTTCCCGCTCAACCAGGCCGCGCGAAAGATCGCCGCGGCAATCGCAGCAGGCTGTTCGGTTGTCGCGAAACCGGCGGAAGAAACGCCTGCCTGCGTCGCGGAACTCGTTCAGGCATTCGCAGATGCTGGCCTGCCGGGCGGCGTCCTCAATATGGTGCTCGGCGTGCCCTCCGAAATATCGGGCTATCTGATCCCGCATCCTTCAATACGCAAGATTTCGTTCACAGGCTCAACCGCTGTCGGCAAGAAGCTGGCGGCGCTGGCCGGCGAACACATGAAGCGCGCAACGATGGAGCTTGGCGGCCACGCGCCGGTTCTGGTGTTTGAGGACGCCGATGTCAGATCGGCGGCATCGGCGATGGCTCAGGCCAAATTCCGCAATGCCGGGCAGATCTGCATCGCCCCGACACGCTTCATTGTTCACCGCAACATCAGCGAGCAATTCACGGACGTCTTCACAGAGGTCGCAAAGACTCTGCGCCTAGGCGACGGACTTGAGACTGGCACAGAAATGGGACCGGTGGCGAACGAACGCCGTCTTGAGGCTGTGGAAGGGCTCGTCGCTGACGCGATCGAATGCGGCGCCGTGTTGCGGGCGGGCGGCAATCGTCGCGGAAATCAGGGCTATTTCTTCGAACCGACGGTGCTTTCCGACGTGCCCACGAGCGCGAGAGCCATGAACGAGGAGCCATTCGGCCCCATCGCCCTGATCAGGTCCTTCCAGACGACAGACGAGGCCATTGCGGAGGCCAACCGGCTCGCCTATGGCCTTGCCGCGTTCGCCTTCACGCGATCCAACGATACGGTCATGGACGTCAGCAGCCGCGTACAGGCCGGAATGATCAGCATCAATGGCAACCTCCTCGCCCTGCCCGAGGTACCTTTCGGCGGCATCAAGGATTCCGGCTACGGATCCGAAGGCGGCAGTGAAGCAATGGAAGCCTACATGAACACAAAACTTGTGAAGGTGAGCCGCAGCTGATCAGGCAGCGACCGTGTTCTTGAGCGATTGAACGACGCCGTCGCGCGTGTTGGCCGGAGGTGATGTGAAGGCGATACAATCCTCCGGCGACCAGGACGCCGAGACCGCCTGCCCTTGCTGGAATGGCTGTGCTGTTTCGGTCTTCACCTGAAGCAGCTGGCCCCCTTCCAGCCTGATCACCAGCTTGAGGTGATCGCCAAAGAAGATCGTCTTGTCGATGGTGCCGGATAGTTCGTTTCGGCCGACATCTTCCGTGCGACTACGCGATACCAGAATCCGCTCGGGGCGTATCGCGACATAGGCGTCATTAGCGTTGCCGTCTCCAATGTCGCCAGCGCTTGCCGCGATTGTGCCAGCGCCCGGAATCTCAAGCATTGTCCGAGATGCGTCACGGCCTAGGATCCGTCCCGTCAGAAGATTGCTGTCGCCGATGAATGTCGCGACGAACGCGTTGCCCGGCCGATCATACAGCGTCTGCGGGTCGGCAATCTGCTCGATGACACCGCGCCGAAAGATGGCGACACGGTCAGACATGGTCAGCGCTTCGCCCTGATCATGCGTGACATAGACGAATGTCACGCCCACGCGAGCATGGATACTTTTGATCTCCATCTGCATTTCTTCGCGCAACTGTCTGTCGAGAGCGCCAAGCGGTTCATCCATGAGAACGATCTTGGGTTCATAGACAAGGGCGCGCGCAAGCGCGACGCGCTGCTGCTGACCGCCTGAGAGTTCGGACGGCTTGCGCGAGGCGACCCCAGGCAGCCTCACCATATCGAGTGCGGCAGCGACTTTGCGGCCTATGTCCTGCGCCGCATGTCCGCGGACCTGAAGCGGAAAAGCGATATTGTCGCCGACGGTCATGTGCGGGAACAAGGCATAGCTCTGGAAGACCACGCCGATGTCGCGCTTGTGCGGCGGCAATGACGAATACGGGCGCCCTTCCACAAAGATCTCACCGTTGGTCGGAGCCTCGAAACCCGCCAACATCATCAGCGCCGTGGTCTTGCCCGAGCCCGATGGTCCGAGCAGGGTCAGGAACTCGCCATGCTGCACGTCGAGGTTGAGATTGTTGATGACAAACGATTGGCCGTCATACGACTTCGAGATGTTCTTGAATTCAACGATCGGTGCCATGGCTAGCGTACTTCGACTTCTACTGTCCGGCGGCCGCGCCAGAGTGCTTCTGGGAAAGTTGGTCGCGGCGGCGGAGCAATTCCAGGAAAACCATCATCGCGATGGCGACAACGAACATCAGAGAGGCAGCGGCGGCTGTCGCCAGATCGAAGAGATCTGTCGACCGCATATACATTTGCACCGGCAAGGTGCGTTGATCCGGTCCTGCGAGGAAAAGCGCGACGACGACATCATCCAGCGAGATCGCGAAGGCGAATACCGCGCCCGACACCACGCCCGGCATGATCAGTGGCAACGTTATGCGACGAAACGCAAGCAGGGGATGAGCGCCCATGCTCGCGGCCGCGCGCAACAGATTGCCGTCGAATCTCGCGAGTACCGCTGAAACGGTCACCACCACGATCGGTGCTGCCATCGCGGTGTGCGCAAGGATCAATCCGACATAGGTGTAGTGGAGACCGACCTGGGCGAAACTGAAATACATGCTCACGGCGCCGATCACGCTCGGCACGATCATGGGCGTCATGATCAGGATCATGATGAAGCCCTGGCCGCGAAACCGGCCGCGCCAGAGACCGAAAGCTGCGGCAACGCCCAGAGCCGTGGCCAGAACCGTCGCCGACGTCGCGACGACGACGCTGTTGAAAAATGCCAGACGCCATTCGCTTGACGAGAACAGGTCCCAGTACCAGCGCAGGCTGAAGCTCTCGATCGGATAATGGAGAAGAGCCACGCCATTGAAAGACATGGGCACAAAGGCGAGGATCGGCCCAATCAGGAAGATGCAGAACAGCAGGCCGAACAATCGCAAGGCGATAGTGCCGGCACGCTGCGCGCTCGTATTGCCCACACCGGCTTTCATCGCGCACCCAGACTGAGCGTTGCGGACTTCGTCAATTTCACGAACAGCCAGTAGAGCAGATAGACCGACACGAGCAGGATGACCGAAAGTGCAGCCGCCAGACCCCAGTTGAGCGTCTTGTTGACGTAGTGGGCGATTAGCACGGGCAGCCCCTGCTCGCGCGCGCCGCCAAGAATGGCGGGCACCACGAAGACGCCGAGACACTGGATGAACACCAGCAGTGACCCGGCCGCGAGTCCCGGTGCGACCTGTGGCAGGTATACCCGGCGAAACACAGTCAGCGGAGTTGCGCCAAGCGATGCGGCGGCGCGAAGATGAGCCTGCGGCACTGTCTTCATGACGCTGTAGAGTGGCAGCACCATGTAGGGCACGAAGATGTGCAACAGCGCGATATTAACGGCGGTGCGATTGTAGAGAAGATCGAGCGGCTCGCTGAGGCCAAGCGCCATCAGGCCGGACTTGATTACACCCTCGCGCCCCAGAAGGATACCCCATGCGAGGATGCGCACCATGGTGGCGGTGAGGAACGGCAGCAGCACCATGAACATCAGGATGCCCGCGACCCGGTCCGATGCGGAAGCCATCAGATAGGCAAAAGGGAAGCCGAATGCGATCGCCAGAATGGTGACGGTCAACGCGATGGTGAAGGTGGTGACAATGCTGGGCACGAATGCGCTCAGATTCGCGGGGAGGCTCGTGATCGAGCCATCAGGCCCACGCTTCATGTCAAGGGCAGTCAGCAAATAGAAGTCCGTCACCGGACCGGACGCCTGCTTTATCGCCGCCCAGCTTTCCGGTTCACTCCATTTCGGCGAGAGTGACTCCAGCAGTGCTTTGAAATCCGAGGTGGCGCCGTCAGCGCGCTGAAGACGGTTGCGCGTCGTCATCAACTGCGAGCGCATGCCCGGCAATGCGTAGTTCAATCGGCCTGCGGCCGAAGCAAGACTTGCTGGGGTGGAGGCCTCACGCAGATCTTCGACGAGCGCCTTATAGGCACTGTCAGGAACCGGTGTGCCCCATTGCCAATCGCTCAGCGCCGTGACAGTCCGCGGCAGTGCCGCTGCTACTTCCTGATCGTCCACGCTGCGGCCAAGCAGCGTTGCGACCGGGCCGATGAAGACAACCAACAGAAAGACGAGAAGCGGGGCAATCAGCATGAACGCGCGAAGTTTTGCCGCGCGTTCCGACCGCGCCTGGTCACGCGCGATAGTCGGCGCATGATCAGACGCTGGTCGCCAATGCCTCATTTCGATGCGACCCACGCATCAAAACGCTGCTGCAAGGCGTCGCCATTGTCGACCCAGAACTGAGCGTCGACCTGCAGGGATTCCCCTAGATTATCCGGATTGGACGTCAAATAGGGCTTCAGATCCTCCTGGACGAAATCCATCGCTTTCCTGTTTGGCGTCGAGATCGCAAGTCCGTTTGTTATCGCGGCCTGTACCTCAGGCTGCGACGCGTAGTTGAGAAACTTGTAGGCGTTGTCAACGTGCTTGCTGCCTTCGACGAGAACCCAGTAGTTGACACTCGTGATCGTATCCTTGCGGACCAGACCGAAATTGGTGCCCTGGGTTTTGTTGAAGAAGCGGATGCCGTTGTCATAGGTGACCGACATCACAATCTCGCCGGACGCAAGCATCTGGCGCGACTGGCCCGGGTTCTGCCACCACACGATGTTCGGCTTGAGTTCGTCAAGCTTCTTGAAGGCGCGATCGACACCTTCGGGGGTTGAAAGCGTTTCGTAGACCTGACCGCGCTCCACCCCATCGGCCATCAGCGCTAGTTCCAGCGTGGCGATAGGCGTCTTGTTCATGCCGCGCCGGCCCGGCCACTGATTGACGTCCCACAAATCCTTCCAGGAGGTCGGCTCGGTTCCTATGCGCGATTTGTCGTAGGCCAGTACGGTGCCGTAGAAAACGAACGGGATGGCGCATTCCAGCTTGTCATCCATCAGATCGAAATCGGCCAGAGCGGGAATTTTGGATTTGTCTATCTTGGCGAAGTAGCCCTCGTCGCAGCCCTGGATGGCCTCCGAGTCCTCGACAGTGACTAGGTCCCAGACGTCGCTGCCACCTTCGATCTTGGCGCGCACGGCGCCGATGCCCCAGTCACGATTGTCGGCATTCACATCAAGTTTGGTTTCCGCGCGAAAAGGATCAATCGCGGCCGTCTTCAGCACCTCACCGAGCGGACTGGTGAAGAGCGCGAGAGTGAGGTCGCTGCTGAAGGCGGGGGCCGGGAACACAATGGACGCGGCCATCGCAAGACCCGCATACACTGACTTGGTATTGGTCGAAAACAGGCTCATTTCATTCTCCCATTGTCAGCCGTCCAGCACCAGACTACCACTCCCGTGATTATGCACTTGTTGTGAGTTGTAGAACAGCAATGGCGAGGCAATAACCTACTGAATGTAGATAATTTGATACCTTTCTTATGTTGTCAAGAACGAGTCGGACTCAAACTGTCCGCAAGTATCACTTTTGCGAAAAAACGAACTCTCGTGGCTCATCGAACATAGACGGCCTCGCCGGCAAAACACGTTCTCAACACCTGTGTGTCGGCAATCTCTTCGGGCTTGATGGCAAACAGATCCCGGTCGAGGACCGCGAAATCCGCCGACTTTCCAACCGCGATCGAGCCGGTCTGCTTCTCGAAGCCCATGTATCGCGCAACGTTGATGGTGCACAGTCGCAGGGCCTGCTCGAGGGTCAGGGCCTGATCGGGGCGATAGACGCCTTGGCTGCGCCGTGACGGATCCTTGCGGGTAATCAGGCTGGAGAGACCGGGCCAGGGGTTGGGCGATGGCACGATTGGCCAATCCGTTCCCAGCACTGTCTCAGTGCCGGCGGCGACAATGTCACCGATGGACCAGGCGTTCTGGCCGCGCGCATCGCCAAGCGCCAACGCGTTGGCCTGAAGAATAGGGTTGGGAAACCACAAAGGCGGACAAAGATCCGCCACCACGTTCAGGGCCGACAGGCGCTTGATATCGCTCTGCGCGATATAGCTCAGATGGGCGATGGAATGTTGGGGGCCGTCCCCACCGTTCCGCTGACGCACCATTTCGATCGCGTCCAGCGTGTCACGGATAGCCTTGTCGCCCACAGCATGTACCTTGACGCGAATTCCCTCACAATCCAGCGGCTGGATACGTTCATAAAGCTCTTTCGACGTGAAGGCAGGCGGCGGCAGGGCAGTTTCGCCATCGTGCAATGCGTAGGGCTCTATAAACGCGGCCGTCCTTGCTCCTGGAACGCCATCCATGAAGAACTTCACGTAGTCGACTGCAACATGATCGGTCCGGTGCGCTGCTCTTCGGGCAATCGTCGCGGCGCCAATGCCTTCTCTTTCCGGCGTGAGTAGCGTGTCGGTTGCGATGCATGTCGCGACCCATGCGCGGAGGCGCCCTTCCCTGTCCAGGTCGCTGAAAAGCTTCATCGTGGTTTCGCTCGTCGCGGCATGTACGAACCCGGTAACTCCCATGCTGTTGTAGAGCGAGACCGCATGAAGAGCCGAACTTCGGCGGGCATCTTCGGAGTCCATTGGTATGACGCGGTCGACCAGCCCGCACGCCTCCTCGAACAGGATACCCGAAAGCGAGCCATCGCTGCGCCGATCGACGGACCCGTTCTCAACTGCATCGGACTGGGAGACGCCAGCCAGCCGAAGCGCCGCTGAATTGGCGAACATCGTGTGGTGACTGCTGTCGCGCAGAACCGTTGGCCGGTCCCCCGTCAGCATGTCGAGCGCGGCCATGACATCGGCATGTCGCAAGTGCTGGATCAAGCGCACGGGCCAGCCCGCACCCTTGATCCAGCGGTCTGACGGAATACGGTCCATCGCTTCCTCGACCGAGCGAAGAAGACCTGAGACATCGTCTGCAGCGGAGAGCCTCACCTCGTAGAGGTCGGCGCGAGCTGCCTCGAAAGCATGACAGTGCGAATCCATGAGTCCGGGAAGCACGAAAGCGTCATCGCAATCGACGACCTCCGTCTCCGGCCCGATCTGCGCATTCAGGTCGTCATTTGCGCTAATCGCGGTAAAGCGGCCGTTCGAGACGGCGAACGATGAGGCCCAGGGCATCGCCGGGTCCATCGTATAAATCCGCGCATTGCGATAGACGAGGTCGGCCTTGCTCATGCCAAAAGCCCTTTTAATATGCCCACTCGCGTCAGTCGTCCCGACTATGAGGACTGTGCGGCGATCACAAAGATCTCGACCTTGTAGCCTGGGTCGACCAGCTTCGCCTCGCCAGTGGCACGCGCCGGCGCGCAGCCAGCAGGTATCCAGTCGAGCCAGATTTTGTTCATTTCATCGAACGTCTCTATGTCCGCCAGCCAGATCACGGCTTGAAGAATCCGCGACCGGTCGGAGCCGGCTTGCGCCAGCAGCTCATCGATCCTGGCGAGGATCTGACGGGTCTGTTGGGCAACATCGTCACCCAGCGTGCCGACCTGACCCGAGAGAAAGATCAAACCCGCGAACATCACGGCTGCGCTCGAACGCTCACCCGGCTCTATGCGCTCAATGACCATGGAACCACCTCCCGCGACGCTACAATCCAATCAAACGGATCGCAAAGACTATCGCCGTCGTGCGCTGCATTGACAACATAAAAAATCTATATAAGCAGCTATTTGATGTAGCTATATTGTTGCGTTCGAGCGCTGCGGTAAAATCCGCGCCGCGGCAGATGCAAGCCGCTTTTCCAGCCCAACGGAACGCAGCCGAGATTGGCAAAGCGCATCCGGATCGAACATACCGAGGTAGACCCCATGACCAGTGCGACCAGCAAGAATTTTCTCCGCGAGTTGAACGCCAAGAAGGTCTACCACCCGATGGCGCATCCCAATGATCTTGAGGCCCACCCGCCGCGCATAATCTCGCGCGGCGAGGGCGTGCACCTTTTCGATGACGATGGCCGCAAGGTTGTCGACAGTTGTGCGGGGTTGTGGAACGTCAATCTTGGATATTCAAACCAGCCGGTGAAAGATGCCATTGCGCGGCAACTTGCTGACCTGCCCTATTCATCGGCCTTCAAGGGCACCACGAACGAAAAGCTGATCGAACTCAGCGACGTGGTTGTTGGCATGTTGGACGAGGAAAACATGCGCCGCGTGTTCTTCACTTCCGGCGGTTCCGACTCTGTCGAAACGGCGTTGCGGCTTGCGCGACAGTTCTGGAAGATGTCGGGCCATGTCGACAGGACAAAGTTCCTTTCACTCAAGCGGGGCTATCACGGTACCCATTTCGGCGGCGCCTCCGTGAACGGAAACATGACCTTCCGTCGCGCCTATGAGCCGCTATTGCCCGGCTGTTTTCACGTGGCGGTGCCGTTCGACTATCGCAACGTGTTCAACGAAGCGGACCCGGCCAAATTGGCGGATCTCTGTCTGGCGGCACTGGAAGACGAAATCGCGTTCCAGGGTCCGGATACGATTGCCGCTTTCATCGCCGAACCGGTGCTGGGTGCCGGCGGCGTGATTGTCCCCCCGGAGAGCTATTGGCCAAAGCTGCGCGCTCTGCTCGACCGACATGGGATCCTGCTGATTTCGGATGAAGTCATCACTGGCTTCGGCCGCACGGGCAACTGGTTCGGTGCAAGAGGCTGGGGTGTCAAACCGGACATGATGTGCCTCGCCAAGGCAATCACCACGGGTTACTTCCCGATGGGCGCAGTGGCCATTAACGATAGGATCGAGGCGGCGTTCAAGTCGAACAACGATGCCATGGGGACGATCTCGCATGGCTATACCTATTCCGGGCACCCGGTCGGCTGTGCTGCGGCCCTCGCCTGCCTGGCTGAGACAAAACGGCTCGACATTCCCAGCAACGCCGCTAAGGAAGGCGCGTACCTGCTGTCGCGATTCAAGACGCTCATGGAGACGCAGGAGAGCATTGGCAATGTGCGCGGAAAAGGATTGATGATGGCGATCGAATTCGTCGCCGACCGCAAGACCAAGCAGCCCGCAGGCAAGAACTTCATGTCCGAACTGGGCGATCGGATCTACGAGGCCGGCGCACTTGTGCGCATCGTAGGCCACAGCATCCTGATGTCTCCGCCGCTGATCCTCACGCGCAACGACAGTGACGAGATAGCCGACGCCGTGGAGGCCGGCCTGTCGCAGACGCGACTTAGCCCGGCGAACTGAGGAGCAGGTTTGTTCTACGATCTCGACAGCAACCCGTTTTGGGACTTCTCGGTGCGGTTCTACCGCTTGCCCGGCGTTGCATCAGCTTGTCTGCGATTGCAGACCAGTCTCGGCCTCGACGTCAATCTGCTCCTGTTCAGCGTCTGGTCTTCCACAACCGGCGCGTTCGGGCTTGACCTGCAAGGGTACAAGCAACTCATCGAAGACACCGCACCCTGGCACCATGGCGTGGTTCGCACCATGCGGCAGGCTCGGCAGACAGCAAAGGCCGGGCATCCGCTTCTATCCCAGTCGGAAGCCGAAACGGCCTATCGCAGTGTGCTGGCGGTTGAGCTGGGATTGGAGCGCTACGAGCAGCTGATCATCATTCGTGCAGCTGAAACGCTCGAGAAACCGCTCGCTCTGACGGGCCCAATCGATGCGCGGGCGCGGCGAAACATGGACCTTTATCTGGAGGCGCAACAGGTCTCGACTGACGCCGAGGATCGGGCTGCGCTCGATACGATTGCTTCAGCGCTGTTGAATGATGGCGCCTGACGGCAAACTAAACGATCAGGGCTTTCACGAAGATACGTAGCGACAGCTGCCGGTGGCCAGAAAGTCACGGACATTTTCTGCCGCGCGTTGTGCCATGATCGCCGGCATTGTGGGAATCCGCGATGCACAGTGGGGTGTGCCGAGCAGGTTCGGCAGTTCGAAAAACGGTTCCTCAAGGTGGAAGCGACCCTGATTGAACGGTTCTTCCCACCACACGTCTATGCATGCCTGAAACGCAGGCTTCTCGACCAGATGCCTGTAGAGCGCACGCTGATCGATCACGCGAGCCCGGGCGACATTGACCAGTATGGCATCGTCGCGCATCAGAGCCAGTTCCCGCGACCCGATCATTCCCACCGTCTCATCATTGAGCGGAACAGCAAGGACGACAACGTCCGCCTTGGCGATCATTGCATCCAGTCCATCAGGGCCAACGGCTTCTGCGACAGCGGGCTCGCGGTTCGCTCCTGAGCGGCTTACCCCGGTGACCTTCATGCCGATCGCGTGGAAGAGACGTGCTATCGCCCGACCCATTTCCCCCAGTCCAACAATACAGCAAGCTCCACCACTGAGCATTCGGGTGGTGGTCACAAAATCGAAATGGCCTTTGGCCAACGCAGTGTGGAAGCTCTCCAGCCGTTTCGCACCGGCAAGCGCCATTGCGAGCGCATGCTCTGCAATCGCCTGAGACTGCGCGCCGGGAAGAGCTGCGATCGGCAGAGCCGATGGCATCACGTTGCGGCGCAGATGATCGACGCCAGAGGTCATGACCTGCAGCAACTGCGCCCGAACATGGTTCCACTCGTCATCCTCGACTTCCGAATGCGGAAGAAAGGAGATGACGACATCGGCTTCGGCGAGCGCTGCAGCCCGATCGTCAGCCGCGTCCTCCAAATACGTCACCGTCGACAGAGACCCGAGCGTATTTGAGTAGATTTCACGGATTTCGGGGCCGGAAGGGCGCGCCACCAAAACTGTGGGGCGCGCTGCTGCATGGGTCATGACCGGAAGGACGGGTCGAGGCGATCTGCCAGCCGCAGGCATCCCGCCCAGTCGCGACCGCCATTCTCGGTGAGCTTGTAGATTTCCATTTGCCGCGCGGCGAATTCGGCAACGCGCTCCTCGGGGATTACGATATCGCTGCCGCCGGCAAGTGCCGCGATCTGGGCCTTGCAGGCGTATTCGAGGAAGTGGTGCTTCAGAAAAGCCTCGGCGATTGTTGGCGCAATCACCAAGGCTCCATGGTTGCGCATCAGCGCGACCGACTTGTCGCCGAGATCCTGCAGCAGCGAGTTGCGCATGCCGTCCTCCATCTCGAAGCCACCAAAGTCATGGTAGGCGATCCGGTTGTGGAAGATGACGGCATGCTGACTGATCGGCAGCAAGCCATGCTTCTGCGTCGACACGCCTATATTGGCGGGAGTGTGGGTGTGCATGACACAGCCAATCTCGGGACGCTCCGAGAGCACACCGGCATGAATGGTCAGGACGGGCCCGCTCAATGGAGCCGCGTTGTCGCTGACCGGCGTTCCATCAAGTTTGTACTTGCCCAGGCAGGACGCCGTGACTTCCTCAAAAAAGTAGTCTTCGGGCTTGAGAAGCATCATGTCCGGCTCGCCCGGTACACGTGCTGAAATGTGGTTATAGGTGAGGTCGTTGACGCCGTAATGCGCCAGAAGACGGTAGGATGCCGCAAGGTCGGTGCGGCACTGACGTTCCTCTGGAGACATGCCGTCGATTGCTTTGACTGCTGACGAAGCTGACATAATGCTCACCTTTGCTTTGAGACTTTGAATTCCGGCATGGCGGACCCGCGGGCATGAATCATTTCTGCTCATCCCAGCTGAGAAGGCGGTGCCGCAGCCGAAGGAATAGCTGATCGAGGACAATCCCCATCGCCAACATGACCAGCAGATATGCGTAGACGGTAGGGGTCTCGAACAAGCGCTGCGAGTACATCAACGCCGCGCCGACGCCGCCGCCGCCGCCGATCATCTCGGCGGTGAAGGTGGCAAGGAGGGCAAGCGGGAGCGCGACACGCAGTCCGGACATGAGGCCCGAAAGCGACGCTGGCAGCAGCACTGTGCGTATCACATCGAACTCCGACGCGCCGAGCGACCGGGACGACCACAACAGAACCTTTGGCACCGCGGAAGCGGCCGCCTGCACCGAAATCGCGATCGGGAAAACGCAGGTGATGAACACCAGCGCAATCTTCGAACTGCTGTAGACGCCCAGCCACAGAATGAAGATCGGAATCAGCGCCACCTTCGGCAGCGGCTGACCAATCGAGAGCAAAGGCGACACGATGAGGTGAACAGTGCGGGAGCGCGCCGACAGGAAGCCCAGGATGCTCCCGACGACGACGGAAAGGGCCAGTCCCACCGCACCCCGCGCCACGCTGACCGCGATTGGTTCTGCAAGAGAGCCATCGGCGATCATCGCATACAACTGTTCCAGCACCACTGAAAGTCGCGGCAGGAAGACTTCACGTATCAGCCCAGCAGCCGCGACCGCCTCCCAAAGCAGGCAGACGAGGATCAACGAATAGGAGGCCGCGAAAGCTCTACGCAGGCGTTCACTGAGTCTCATCACGCGCCCCCGCCCGAGGAATGGCCTCGGTCGAGCCATCGCAAATAATAATCTATGAAGGCCATGAAGAGGAGATCGGCCACATATGCGACGATGAGCAGGACACAGATCACAGCGAACATGGACGGATAGACACCACCCTCGCCATAGCTGAAGATCAACTTGCCAAGACCGGTGGTGCTGACGATCATCTCGCCTGCGATGGCCACCGTGAAAGCGAAGCCCAGGGCGATCCGCATCCCGACAAGAATTTCTGGCATCGCGGCAGGGAGCAGCACCGACCAGAACAGGTCGCGTCGCGACACGCCAAAGCTCAGCGCGCTCCAGACACGCAGTTTCGGCACCTCCGAGATACCGTGAAACGTGTAGACGACGACCGGCAGGGCGCAGGCAATGAACACCACCAGAACGATCGGCCAGAAACCCAGCCCGAACCAGAGGATGAACAAGGGGATGAAGGAGGATTTCGGGATCGCGTAGGTTGACGCAAGGATCGGATAGAAGAAGCCGTTCGCCCTGCTGCTGATGGCCATCCAACTGCCGAGCAGCACTCCCACGACCGCCGCGATGAAGAAGCCAATGGCAATCCGGAAGAGCGTGGCGGCCAGTTCGGGAAGCAGTTCCGCCGCGCCCATTTCTCGCATGGCCTGCAGGATCTGTCCCGGCGATGGCAGAAACTCAGAATCGACGAAGCCCAGCCGGACGGACGCCTCCCAGATCAACACCAGGATGACCGGCGACAGCAGCTGCTTGAGAAATGGTTGCACACGCCCCAGAAGCATGCGGCCTACCTCATTCCAGCTGCAAGAGCCTCATGGCGAACCTTGAGCCAGACTGCATTGCGCTGCTCGGCAAAAGCAGCGGATGTCTCGCATTCCTCGCGCGGCAGTTCTCGATCGAGATTGACCTGCACTTCATCGATGATGCGGCCCGGTCGCGCCGACATGATCAGCACGCGCTGCGAGAGATAGATCGCCTCGGTGACGTCATGCGTGATGAGGCAAACCGTCTTGGATGTCGCGCGCCAGACGCGCAGTAGTTCGTCCTGCATGATCTCGCGTGTCTGCGCATCGAGCGCCCCGAAAGGCTCGTCAAGCAACAGGACATCCGGATCCGCCGCGAGCGTTCGGGCGATCGCCACGCGCTGGCGCATGCCTCCGGACAATTCGCGCGGGAAGCGATGTTCGAAACCGCCAAGACCGATCACGTCGATCAGCCGCGCCGCTTCATCCATCTGCTGGCTCTTGGAGAGTTTACGCCGCTTGAGAGGGTAAAGGATATTCTGCTGCACGGTGAGCCAAGGGAACAGGGCGTATTCCTGGAATACGATGCCGCGCTCGACCCCTGGCCCCTCAATGGGACGAGCGTCCATCGTGATCGTGCCGGAGGTGCGATCGACGAAACCGCCGATCATGTAAAGCAGTGTGCTCTTCCCGCATCCCGATGGGCCGACAATGGTAACGAATTCGCCCTGTCCGATCCTGGCGGACGCGTCGGAGATGGCGACGACCTCGCCACCTCCGGCTGCTTTGAAAGTCTTGCCGACATTGGCAAGAACAATCTTTGCATCAGATGTCATGAACACTTTCCGGGCAGGTAGCTCAAGTCCAGCACCGAGGCGACATCGATGGATGAGCTCGTCAGGCCGACCTCCTTCATCGCATCAACCGGCTTCTGGATCATCGCGGCCGTGAGGCAGCCATCCGGAGCGTGATAATAGTCTTCATCGGTGAGGAAGTAGGGTCGCAACGTTTCGATCGGGCTCTTCGTGACTTCATTGCCAATCTCCAGAACCTTCTCGCGGTTTGCAGGATCGTAGAGCCACTTCATGCCGTCATAATAATCGGCAAAGAAGGCGCGGACCGCGTCGGGCTGTGCCTTCAGGAAACTTACCGGAGCACCATGGAAGAGCAGCGCCGCATCGCCGATGATTTCGCGCTGCGTAAACACCGCCTTCACCCCGCCCTTGGCCTGCTCGACTGCCCAGAATGGCTGCACCATGCAGCCGCAGTCGATGCGGTCCTGCCGGATCGCGGCGCCCATGTTCGGGAAGCCGATCTCGAGAAGTTCCACATCGGTCTTCGGATCGAGCCCGTTGCGCTGCAGCATCAGGCGCAGCAGGATGTCAGGACCCGTGCCGAAACCGTTGGTGGCAACCCTCTTTCCACGAAGATCCGCGATCGACTTGATCGGCGAATCTTCCTTGGCAGCGTAGGTGTTGCTGAAGCCGTGACTGTCCTGGTAACTGTCGGCAATCACCTTGATGCCACCGGGCACCATGTCCTTCTGCACGACCGCAGATAGCGACGAGAACGACAGCGTGCCAATGTCGACCTGGCCCGCAGCCAGCAGGGTGACCACTTCCGGGCTGCCCTTGGTCAGGATCATCGAGAACGTGTAGTCCTTGCCGAAGCGGCCAAAGGACGGCAGGACTTCCTTCTGCATCGTCGGCGAGAAGATCAGGGTCTCGATGCAGCCCGATCCGACGGCACCTGCATTACCAAAGCGGATTGGAACCGGAGCCGCCATTGCGGACCGAATGAATGCAGGGGCCGCAAGTGCGCTTGCTGCCGATACTGCCATGAATTTGCGACGTGAAAGAGAATTGGTCATGAACATGTTCCCCATTGTTCGTGATTGTGATGGACCAATACAGTCGGCTTGAGCCTAGATGTTCTTTTTAGAGTGCAGACTTCTTTCCATCTTGGTTTGCGATCAAAGCACCAACCGATCAGTACTCATTCCTGAGCGACAATCGCCCATTCTGCATCGCGGTCGCGCCCGCACGCTGGGAACGACCAAAGGACTGATCCCCGGGCCCCGCGACAGGAAAATGACCACCTGAAACAAACGTTATTTGCTACATTCTGTATATTAAATCTGGACTGTCAAGGCTATCGCGGCATTCATTTGGAAGATGCGGAGATTATTTTAATGGCAGTGCCCAAAGAAACGTCAGGGCTCGACCGAGGTCCGCCATGGGCATGGGTTCCGCGTCGCCTGGAGATACTGCGCGATGACAAAAATCAGCCGATATAGGACTGAAACAGCTCTCGCTCGTCGTGGAACTGGGCGGTCGGCCCGTGCTTCACAATCGTCCCGTTGCGAATGATATAGACATAGCTGGCCACGCTCAGTGCGAGATGCATGTTCTGCTCGACCAGAAGCACGGACGTACCAGTCTCATTGAGCCGTTTGATCGTTCGGCCAAGTTCATTGACGATGAGCGGCGCAAGACCCATCGACGGCTCGTCCAGCATCAGCAGTTTTGGTTGCGAAGCGATCGCGCGTCCGATGGCGACCATCTGCTGTTGGCCACCGGACAGCGTCCCTGCCCTGCGTTCGAGATGTGCGCGAAGTTCCGGCAGATGGTCCAGCACGTCATCTATCCGCTTGCCAAGCGACTGGCGGTTGCCCCTCTGGATCGCACCGAGCTCCAGATGTTCGTAGACCGACATCTCGCTGAACAGTTCTCGCCATTGCGGCACGAGCGCCACGCCGTGGCTGAAGACGCGATGCGCAGGC
Source organism: Rhizobiaceae bacterium (assembly GCA_023953905.1). Classification (GTDB taxonomy): domain Bacteria; phylum Pseudomonadota; class Alphaproteobacteria; order Rhizobiales; family Rhizobiaceae; genus Arvimicrobium. The sequence continues at coordinate 63,383 of JAMLJA010000016.1, forward strand.
TTGGAGTGTATCGCAGCGTTGTCGAAGGTGACGGTCCCCTTGCGCGTCGGAATAAGTCCCATGATGGCGCTCAGCGTCGTCGTCTTGCCCGCACCATTACCGCCGAGAAGCGCGATGATCTCGCCTCTCGGCACCTGCATGGAAAGGTCCTTGAGCACCAGATGAGGGCCGTAACCCGCCTCCAGATTTGCAACGTCAAGCATCCAGTCGCTCTCCGAGATAGGCCTTTTGAACGACCGGATCGTTCTCGATCTCCGAACCTGTTCCTTCCGCGATGACACGTCCGCGATCGAGCACGGTGATGCGGTCGCACAGCTTCACGACGAGAGGAATGACGTGCTCGACCAAAAGGATCGAAACATCCCAGTCCGCCGGGAGCTTTGCGATGAGGTCGTCCAGGCGTTCGAGTTGCGCCGGAGACAGGCCGGCGGTCGGTTCGTCCAGCATCAGGAGTTTCGGCCTCGCGACCAGTGCGCGCCCGATCTCGACATAACGCTGGTCGGCAATGGTCAGTGTTTCGACTACCCGATCCTGCAGGTCGGACATTCCCAGATATTCCAGAACCTCTGCAAGAATCCTGTCCGCATCGACGTTCGTGCGCTGGGCATGTCCACCCACGACGAAGGCTGTGAACGGATCACGCGCGACAGAGTGAAGGCCAAACAGCAGGTTCTCATAGACGGTAAGGCTTTGCACGAGCTGAACCGTCTGGAATGTTCGCCTGATACCTTGTGCCGCGCGTTGCGGCGCGGAGAACGACGTAACATCGACGCCGCTGAGATGCAGGGATCCGGCGGCGATCGGGGCGAGGCCTGAGATCGCGTTGAACAACGTCGTCTTGCCAGCACCGTTTGGTCCGATCAAACCTCGTATCTGACCTGGAGCGATGGCAAGGCTGGCATCGTCGACAGCCGTCAATCCGCCGAATCGAACGGTCAGCCCCTCGACTTTGAGCAACGGGTTCATGGGCGCTCCACTACAACGGAGGTCGAGGCTTCTGGCTTCTTTCGGAGCCGAGCCGCCCGCGAGAAGCGCTCGCGGGGCAGAATATTCCTGCTGATCAGCAGCCCCGCCAGCCCGCGCGGCATGAAGATCACAAACACGATAAGCAGGAGACCGAAGCCGATTTCCTGGAACGCCTGTGCGTTGCGCAGCAGTTCAGGCAGCCACGTCAGGATGACCGCCCCGATAAAGGGGCCGATGAGGCTGGCGCTGCCCCCCACGATCACCATGCAGAACTGCATGATCGTCTGGTAGAGGTTGAAATTCTCTGGATTGATGTAGTGCTGCGTCAGCGAGAACAGCGATCCTCCTATGCCCGCGTAAAATGCGCTGATGGCAAAAGCGAAGACCTTCGTACGCGCCACATTGATGCCGCTGCTTTGCGCGGCGATCTCGCCTTCTCGGATCGCCACGAAAGCCCGGCCGAGGCGCGAGCGGATCACAAACTGTGCCAGCACGGTCATCAGCGCGCAAACCACGAAGATCACGTAGAACGACTGGAAATCGTCGCTGAACTCAACGCCAAAGAAGGTCGGGGAGGCCACCAGCATACCGTCCGTACCGCCGGTGACAGGCTTCCAGTGTCGCAGCACCCATTGCACGATCTCGGACACACCGATGGTCACCATGGCGAGATACAGGCCGCTGACGCGTATCGCCGGGATGCCGATGACGCAGCCGACAAACGCGGCAGCCAGTCCGGCCATCGGCAAAGCAATCAAGTATGGCACGCCCAGCGTGTTCATCAGCAACGCAGACACATAGGCCCCGATGGCCATGAAGGCGCCGTGGGCGAACGCAAACATGCCAGCGAAACCCAGGATCAGGTTGAGGCCCTGCGCGACCACCACATAGACCAGCATCAGATTGATGAGATACTGGGAGTAGGCATCGGTTGTGAACGAGATCGCCAGAACGATGATGAAGAAAAGCGTGAGGACGTTGTTGCGAAGGATCGACAGCATCTGATCAGACCCTCGCCGCGCCGCGTGTGCCAAACAGACCCTGCGGACGGAACAGCAACACAACGATGATGATGATCGGCGCGAAGATATCCATCATCGAAGTCGACAGATAGCGTCCGAAGAAAATCTCAACGATACCCATCAAGAGACCGCCCACAAAAACGCCGCTGACGCTGCCGAACCCTCCGAGGCAAGCCGCCGCAAAGCCTTTGAGCAGCATCCGCGTGCCCATGTCCGGATGCAGGAAAATGATCGGCGCGGCGAGGATTCCCGCGATGCCGCCACAGATCGCCGCAAGTCCCCAGGTCGCGGAATAGATATGTCCCGTATTGATGCCGATGAGCTTGGCACCGGTCGTGTTCTGCGAGGTTGCGCGCATCTTCTTGCCGAGCGACGTGCGGGCGAAGAAGATTGACAGGCAAACGGTCAGCGCGACTGCCACGACAATGATCAGCAGGCGCTGTGTCGAAATGATCAGACTACCGATTGTGATCGTGTCCGTGGAGAAGGCACCCGGCAGCTTTCGAACGCTGTCGCCCCAGGGTATGCGGGCGAGGCCCTTGATGGTGATCATAAGACCGACTGTCGACAACACGACAGCAACTTCGGTCGACGCCCTGCCAAGAGCACGGTTGGTCGAAATCGGGCGTATCGCGAGAAACTCGACGACGACGCCAAGCGCTCCACCGAACGCGATCGCGATCAGAACCGACAGGGCATAAGGAATGCCGAGCAGCACATTCGCGACATATGCCGCGAACGCGGTGGCCATGAAGAACTCGCCATGCGCGAAATTCGGTATGCCCTGCGCATTGTAGACAAGGACGAGCCCCAGCCCCACCAATCCGTAGAGACAGCCGTTGGATACGCCGACGGACAGGAGAAATGCGAATTCCATTTAGATGGGTCCGTTTTGGCAGGCCACGTCGCGGCCGCAAGTCGCTCCTGCAGGGCGGACCGCTTGCCCTCCCTGCAGAAGCGGGTTTCTAATGGACGCTTATTTCCAGCTGTCGCCGATCGCCGTAACCTTTCCGTCACGCATGCCCCAGACCGAGCCGGACTTGCAGCCCTCGTGATCGTCGGTCGCGAAGTTGAGCGTGCAAGCCATTGGACCGCCGTCCAGACCCTTGATGTCGGACATTGCCTTGACGAAGCCTTCGCGCGTCAGGTCGGGACCCGCCCGCTTCAAAGCCTCGACAACGGCAAGCGCACCCGACGTGCCGTAAAAGGCAGCGGCCTGAACCTTGTCGTCCGGATAGTACTTCTTCAACATGTCGACCCACGGAGCCATTGGCTCACCGTCGAGGGGAGACTTGTAGAACGAGACGACATGCATGTGCTCCATCGGCTTGGGATCGCCAACGCGATCAAGCAGGTCCTGGAGATCCACGACCGTGGCGCCGACAATGGGAACATCGAGACCTAGCTTGGCGGCATCCTTCAGGAAGACGGCTGAGGCTTCCGGCCTGGCGACCAGAACGATGGCGTCTGGATTCTGCGACTTCACCTTGAGTACCTGTGCGGTCGCGTCCGTGGCTTCCACCTCGATCGGCTCAAGGCCGAGATATTCGAGGTCGCGTGCCTTGAGGCTTTCTTCGAGCACGGGATAGCGAACATTGGCGATCGCATCCGTATTGCCGACTGCGATGACCTTCTTCACATTCGGTGCGGTGGCAAGAAAGTCGGCAATGATCTTGCCGTCATAGCTGCCAGGCAGGAAGGCGCGGAAGATGTAGCCGTTAGGCTGGGCGACGATCTCATCCGCCGTCGCCACGAGCACCATCATCGGGATCTTCTCTTTCAGCGCGACCTCGCGCACCGGCAGTACGGCGCCGGAACAGCTTCCGCCATGAAGCATGAACACTTCATCCCGGCTGAGCAGTTTCTTGGCAGCGGCGAGCGCCAGCGGCGCCTGGCACTGATCATCTTCGACCACGACCTCGATCTTGCGGCCGTTGATGCCGCCTTCTTCGTTCACCTTGTCGTAGACCATCTTGGCGCCGTTGATGGTTGGCCAGCCCCACATGGCTGCCGGACCCGTCAGCGAGCCCATCATGCCGATCTTGATGGTCGTGTCGGTAATGCCAGGATCCGCGGCAAGGGCGCTACCAGGCGCGAGGCCAATGGCTGCCGCAAGCGCGAGCGCGGCTATTCCAGATGATGCAAGAATGGATTTCATTGTCGTTCCCCTTTTCAGAACTTCACTGTGTCTTTTCGACCGGATGGCTCCGGCTCTTCTGGATGGGCCGTCGAGGCTTCACGCATGGGTCCGAACTCATGCGACCTCGACAGCATCGATCCCCTGCCGAACCGGCAGCGGATTGCATACATTATTTACCTACATCATTAATGTATGTGCCACGACTGTCAAGGCCCTTCTGGGATTGTCGTCTGGCCAGGTCCGGCGCTGAAAAACGGGCCACGAGAATTCGGCGCCGCCTACGCCTGGACTCACTCGTCAAAGCCGGATCGTCAGCGGCAATGCTCGGGTTCGCGGACTGTCGCTATTCGGTGCTGAGAGCGCGGAAACTGGCCCCGGCATGCTCGCCAAGCATGGGAGGTGCGACCACATCCGAGCGCTGGCCGTTTATCCGCAGCGGATTGCGTATACCCACAACCTCTCCCTCTTGATCGTGCCGGGCCGTGGCGAACGTTCCAAGATGGCGAACCTGGGGGTCCTGGATGACCTCCGCGATGGAATGGACCGGCGCGAACGGTACATCGTGCTGCGTGAACGCGGTCTCCCAATGCTCGCGCGGCCGTTGTGCCATCACAGGTGCAAGCTCCTCGGCCAGAGCCGTATAGTTCCCGATCCTGGCTTGCGCTGTCACAAAGCGCGGATCGGTGCCGATCGTGTCATGAGTGCCTGTTGCATCCAGCAGAGCCAGCCAGAATTTTTCCGGCACCGAGAGATGGATCGCGATAATCTGGTCATCACTGCAGCGCCACACGAAACTCTGAGAGGATGCGACGCGCGAAACCGGGCCATATTGCTGATCGAGCCGGGTCGAGTAGGCAAAGGCATCGGGGACGAAGGCGATTGCGCTCTCCAGCATGTTCAGCTCGACACGCTGGCCGGCTCCCGTTTCCCGAACCACATGAAGTGCGGCGAGAATGCCGCCGAACGCATAAAGACCGGTCACATTATCTGCCAATGTGGGTCCGTAGACCTGAGGCTTGTCGCGGTCGAGATACATGTGGAGGATGCCTGAGAGGGCGATACCAACCGTGTCATAAGCCGGTCGTTGCGCGTAGGGACCGTCGCCGCCGAAGCCCGTGATGGAGCAATGAACGAGGCGCGGATTGGCTGCCTTCAAAACATCTTCGGTCAATCCGAGGCGATCGGTGACACCTGGCCGGAAATTCTCGATCAGGACGTCGGCCGAGGCCAACAGGTCCAGAAGTTGCGCCTTGCCGTCCGCCGAAGCCAGATCGATCTGCACGCTGCGCTTGTTCTGGTTGTAGGCGATAAAGTTTGGGCTGTAGGCGTCGCCCGTGGACCGGCGGAAGGGGTCTCCTCCCGCAGGATTTTCGACCTTGATCACGTCCGCACCCAACTGCGCGAGCAACATGGCCGCCAGCGGCGCCGTTACCATGGTGCCGATTTCCACCACCTTGAGAGTGCTCAGCGGATGCATGGCCGTTTCCTCAGCCGTTGACCTTGTCGCGGGGATAGGCCTCGAAGCCAGGACGATATGACTTCGAATCGATGAACTTCGAGATGCCCTGAGAATATCCACCTTCCGCATCCCGGTGCGCGAGCTGACCGTTCTTCGCAATAAGGTATTCGTGCGACTGATCGACGGTCATGTCGCGAGTGGCCTTGATCGCCTGCTTGGTGGCACGAACGGCTTCCGGGTTCAGCGCTTCGAGATGGCGCGCAAGATTCATCACCTCCTCGCGAAGCTTGTCGTCAGGAACCGATTCATTGATCAGTCCCATTCGAGCCGCCTCCGGGCCTTTGAACGGCTTGCCGGTTATCGAATAGTAAAGAGCATCGCGATAGTTGACGGCCATATTCATGGCCTTGCTGACCAGCCCGCCCGGGATCACGCCCCAATTGACCTCTGACAGACCGAATACGGCGCTGTCAGCAGCAATTGCGAAATCGCAGGCGACGAGTTGGGTGAAGGCGCCGCCAAAGCAATAGCCGTTGACCATGGCGATCGTCGGCTTCGGAAAATTGTATAGCCGGTGCCATTTCCACTGATGTCCGGCCCACTCCGCGCGCACATGCTTGACCGCATTCTCGGGGTTTCCCTCAAGCTCGCGGAAGAACAGATCGAGGTCCATTCCGGCACACCATGCGCTTCCGGCCCCCGTCAGGATCAGAACATGCGTGTCACGGTCTCCCTCCAGATTGAGGATACAGTCGAGCATCTCCTCTTCAAGCTCGGGGCTCATGGCATTGCGCTTTTCCGGCCGGTTCAGGGTGACGGTCGTGATGCCGTCCTCCATGTCGACAAGTACGTTCTTGTAATTGCTGTAGAATGCCATGCCGTTCCTCTCCTGTAGCGGGCTCGCGCAGCGGATCCCAAAACACAAAATTATGTAAATAATGTAGGTATATGTGCGCAGGTGGAACTGTCAAGCGCCTTCACGCGCGAACGTGCGGCGTCGCGCCAGGAACGTTCAGATGGATGGGTTGTTCAGGCTAGGAAGCGCTCGATCGCCTGGAGAAATCCCTCCAGATCTTCCCAGGGAATCATGTGCCCCGTGTCGATCGCTTCTGCGCGTGCATGGGGCATCAGCGCGACGACTTGGGCAGCCGCTTCGGGCGGAACAACGCGCGCCTTCGCGGCATAGATCAGCAAGGTCGGGCAGAGGATCCGAGGAAACGAAGGAAAGATATCCTCTTCCTGAAAGTTGCGATGGGTGGCAACGATTGCCTCGACAGCGCATGTCGGCAACCACTGCAGGCGCGACGCGATATGCGCGTCGCTCCACCCCGGAGTGAGCTTTCTGAACTCTTCAATGCTGGCGCCGCGACAGGCGGCATCGCGCGCATTGGTATAGGATTGCAGGGGCGTCGGATACGGATCGCGCCCAGGCCCCGAAAGCGGCGGGTCGGCGAGTATCAGCCTGGAACACGTTCCCGGTTCCCTGGCTTCAAGATGAGCGGCTATCCTCGCTCCCATCGAGTGTCCGATGAGGTTTGGCCGACCAAGTCCGGCGGCGGAGATGACAGCAAGCGCGTCATCGGAATAATCGTCGAGCGTGTAGCCAAGCCCTGCTCGGTTCTCAGACAATCCACGGCCCCTTATATCCGGGACGACAACGCGTCGCGTCGCTGCCAGACGACGCGCGACGAACGCCCATGTCGCTGCGGGGCTCGTGATTCCGGGCAGTAACAGAACCGGGACGCCCGTCGCTTCGGAGTTGAAGTCAAGATAGTGGATACGTACGTCGCCGGACATACAGTGCCGACCGCGCACTGCATCGCTGCCGGATAGGGTGGCTGCGTCGAGAGTCACGTCACCAGCCATGGAGCCAGATGTCTGCATTGCGCGGCGTCGGGATCGGATCCTCGTCGTCAAGCGCGCGGTACTTGCTTCCAAAGAAGACCAGCGGGCGGGCTCCCTCACGCCGACGAATGAGGGACACGACCTTGCCGACCATAATGACGTGATCGCCGCCATCGTAATTGGCAAAGGACGTGCATTCCATCGAGACCAGAGCACCCGGCAGCAATGGCAAGCCCTCTGCCGGGCCAATTTCCGGTGATAGACCGCTCCATTTGTCGGTAAGCGGGCGGGCAAACCGGGTCGACAACTCATCCTGATCTTCGGCCAGTATGTTGACCGCGAAGGCTCCGGCCTTCTGCCATGCAGGGAAAGCCTTGGCATTGCGGGCAATACTGAAAAGCACCAGCGGAGGATCGAGCGATACCGAGTTGAAGGAACTCGCAGTCGTGCCGAGTCTCTCCCCGTCAGCGGTCACTGTCGTGATGACGGTCACCCCGGTGGCGAAATTGCCCAATGCCTCGCGAAATGCACGACCATCGAACACCTGCTCCTGCACTCTAGCATCCATGATCATGCCTCCACTTCGCGAGCCGTATCCCGCCACAACGAGTCACATTAAATACCTACATAATGTAGCTGTCAACTGAACATATTTAGATCAGTTCAAGACGCCGCCGCCATCGACATAGATCTGCTGCGCGGTGATGAAGCTCGCAGCATCGCTGGACAGAAACGTCACGATCCCCTCCAGGTCCTTGGGCATCCCTACGCGATGGATGAATTTGGTCTGGGCGCGTGCTTCGAGCTGTTCGCGCGTGAAGGCGCCCGTGTCGATCTGGCCAGGATTGACCATGTTGACGGTGATGCCATCCTTGCCCAGCTCCTTCGCCGCGCATCTCATGAGCCCGGTCACGGCTGACTTGGAGGAGACATACTGGGTTATGTGGGCCAGCGCCTCGCCGATCGCCGCTGAACCGATGAATACTATACGCCCCGACCGGCGCGCGATCATATGCGGCGCGACCGCCGAAGCACAATTGAAGGCCCCATCGGTATTGACCGAGAACGTGTTGTTCCACTCCTCATTTGAAAGCTGCCAGAAAGGCCCCCGAGTGAGATTCTTCCATACGCCTGCATTGCTGACGAGAATGTCGATCTGTCCAAACTCGCTCATCACCTGGGAAACCATCTGATCAACCGACTTTCGGTCGGATACGTCCACGCCGACAGCCAGACATCGCGCATCAGGAAACTCGGCGCGAATCGCTTCGACCCCCTCGCGGCTGGCCTCGACCGACAGATCGGCAATCACGACGTTTGCGCCGCACTCAGTCAAACTGCGCGCGAGCGCCAGTCCAATTCCGCGCGCCGCGCCCGTGACGATGGCCACCTTGTCGGCAAGATCGATTTTCATGCGATTCTCCGTTGTTTCCTGCCTGTCGCCAAATGAATAGCCAGGCGCTTGCGAGTTTCGGTCCAGTCCCATTTGCAACCCCGTGTTCCCGGTCGACAGAGTTGGCCTTGACAGGTGCGTATTAATATACAGAATGTACATTAATTCCAGCCCCTCTGCAGCGATTGCCGGGCGGTGCGGAGGTGGCTTCCGGTACCCAAGCATCGGTCCGGTCCAGGGCCTGCCGCGATCCGGCAGCGCCGGTGGTCCGGTCCGCGCGCGGCCGGCCGCCAAGGGGCACGTGCGAGGCTGAGCAACACCTTGCGCATCGATCACGGAGAACAGGAAGATGTCAGACAAATCTCGCGGCGAGCCGATCTGGAACGCCTTTTTGACCGAGCGCGACAAGCAGGTCTTCGCCGCCTCGGGATATGGCGCGCGCGGCGGCTTCGGCAAGCGCCCGGCGCTTCTCATCATCGACGTCAATTACGGGTTTGTCGGTGACAAGCCAGAGCCGATCCTGGAATCGGTGAAGCGCTGGATGAACTCCTGCGGCGAGGAAGGCTGGGCTGCCGTGGGCGTCATCGCCAAGCTGATCGAGGCCTGCCGGACCAAGCAAGTGCCGATCATCTACACGTCGGGCCTGCGTCGCCAGGACGCCTGGGACCAGGGTGCATGGGCCTACAAGAACAGCCGCGTCAACCGCGACTATCTGGGCCAGCCGGCCTCGACGCTGCGCTCCAACATCATCGTGCCGCAGATCGCCCCGGGTCCGCAGGATCTGGTGATCGGCAAGCAGAAGCCGAGCGCCTTCCACGGCACGCCTTTGCTCGACTATCTGGTGCATCTGGGCTGCGACAGCCTGCTGGTGACGGGCACCACGACATCGGGCTGCGTGCGCGCCAGCGTGGTCGATGCGTTCAGCTACAACTACCGGGTCTCGGTGGTCCATGACGGCTGTGCCGATCGCTCGCAGGCCTCCCATGCGATCAATCTGTGCGACATGAATGCCAAATATGCCGATGTGGTCGACGGTGCGGAGACCATCGAATACCTCAACGCGCTTCCAGAAGGCCTCTTCGATCTCCCCAAGGGAGACCCGGACGCAGCGCGCCTCTTCGCTCACGACAAATAACCGAAACGGGCCACACCGAAAGGACGATCCCGGCGCGCCGGATCGCATCGAAGCCAATTAAAAAGAAGAGGCCGCGGTCGGTATCAGCTACCGGCCGCGGCCTTCTCAATTCCAGTTGCGGAAGCGCTATTCCTTGGCGACCGAGCTGCCGCCGCTCATGCCACGGATCACATCATCGGAGATACCCTTGGGACGCATCTCGAAGATATCCGTGATGGAACTGTAGTCGAGATAGCCCAGACGCGTCAGCGGGCGCATCTTAATCACATCGAGCTTGCCGTCGCTGCCTATGTAGTCATCATCGATGTGGACGCCGATGACGCGTCCAATCACGACGGAGTTGAACAGTCCGGGCGTATCGTTGGCCAGCACGATTGTCTGATAGTGCTTGCACTCCAGGTTGACCGGGCTCTCCTTGACGCGAGGCGCCTTGACGAAACGCGAAGGTGCAGCGGTCAGGCCGGTCGCGGACATTTCGTCGACGCCCGGGTCCTCGATCATGCTGGACTCCACGATCTGGTCGCGCAGCGCATAGGTGGCCATGTTGTAGACGAATTCTCCGGTCGACTCGACATTGGTGACTGTGTCTGTCCTGTCGCCGTTGAAACGGTTGTACGCCGAAAACATCACATAGGGCGGATCCCATCCAAGGATGTTGCTCTGGCTGAAGGGCGCCAGATTGACGATCCCATCCCGGCTTATCGTCGACACCCACGCGATGGGGCGCGGAACGATGCAGGACTTGAATGGATTGAATGGCAGTTTGTGGTCGTTCTTCGACGGCTCATAGAACATTCTCTATTCCCCTTATGGCAACGTCCCGCTCAGGCGATGACGGCCTTGACTTCGTGAAATTCCTCAAAGCCGAAAAGACCGACCTCGCGCCCGTTGCCAGATTGCTTGTAGCCGCCAAATGGTGCCTCGAATTCGTAGTTCGGTGTTTCCGACTGCGGCCTGTCGTTGAGATAGATGCGGCCCGCCCTGATCCGGCGGCCGACGCGGTCTGCCTCTGCCTCGTCATCAGCCGAGACGAAACCCGCCAGTCCGTAGATCGTATCGTTGGCGATCTCGACGGCATGATCGATGTCCCGATAGGCCATCACGGTGAGCACCGGCCCAAATATCTCCTCGCGCGCGATACGCATCTCCGAGGTGACGTCGGCAAACACTGTCGGCTTGACGAAATATCCGCGATTGAAGCCCGCCGCGCGGCCCGCGCCGCCGACCACGACACGCGCACCCTCATCGATGCCCGACTGGATAAGATCCTGCACCCGTTCGAACTGTCGGCGGTTCACCACTGGCCCATGCGTGGTCTCCTCGGCACGGGGGTCGCCCAGAACGATATCCTCGGCGGCACGTTGCAGGAGCCCGACCACGCGCTCGACATCCTGTTCTTGGACAAGCATACGGGCTGGCGCGATGCAGGACTGGCCACTATTTGTGAATGCACGCATCATTCCATAGGGTGCGGACATCTCGATATGGGCGCCCGGCAGCAGGATATTGGCGGATTTGCCGCCGAGCTCCTGATGCACGCGCTTTACCGTGCCGGCAGCATCACGCGCCACGGCGATGCCTGCGGCGGTCGAGCCGGTGAACGATACCATGTCGATATCCGGATGGCGCGCGATCGCGCTTCCGACATTCTGTCCATCCCCGTTGACGAGATTGAACACGCCGGGCGGCACGCCGGCGGTGTCCAGTATCTCGGCAAGAATGATTGGGCTCAACGGCGCATACTCGCTCGGCTTGACGATCATGGTACAGCCAGCGGCAAGCGCACTTCCGAGTTTTGCGGTAATCTGGTTGATCGGCCAGTTCCACGGCGTGATGAAGCCGCACACGCCGATTGGCTCGCGCAGAATGCGCGTCTTGCCAAGCATATATTCAAAGCTGAACTGCTTCAGAACCGAGATCGCCTCGCGCAGGTGGCCAAGCGTCGCGGGCGTCTGCAGGCCGCGCGAGAAGCCAATCGGGGAACCCATTTCCGTGGTGATCGCCCAGGCGATATCGTCGAAGCGCCGTTCATACTCCTTGATCACGCGTTCGAGCAACGCCACGCGCTCGTCCACGCTCCACTTTGAAAAGCTCTCAAAGGCTCGGCGCGCCGCAGCGACCGCCAGATCGACATCTTCCGGCGACCCGAGGCTTGTCGTGCCGGCAGACTCCTCCGTTGCAGGATTGATGACGTCGAACGGAACGGTGCTGACAGGATCGACCCACCGACCGTCGATGTAAAACTTGCGGAAGTTGTCCATACCCGTCCCCTCTAGGATGAATCCGTCGCGGCTGAGGCTTAAGAGCCACCCACCGTCGAAAGTTCTTTGCGCTGACCCATACGCCGTGTCGCGATCACAGATCGAGGACGAGGCGGGGCGTCCGCGAGCGTCCGCAGCACACCATCATGATGTCGCCGGCCGCTCGTTCTTCTTCATTGAGAATCGTGTCGCGATGATCGGGCACGCCTTCCAGCACACGCGTTTCGCAGCTGCCGCAATAGCCCTCCTCGCAGGAGAAGGGTACCGGCACGTCATTGTCCAACAGCACCTGCCCAAGGCGCTGATCTGCCGGGACGTTCAAAACCATGCCGGATTGCCGGAGCTCGACCTCGAAAGCGGTGTCGCCCTGTTGGCCCGCTGCCTTCGGGGCATCTTCGTCTGCCGCGAAGCGTTCGATGTGCAGAGCATCCTTGCGCCCTGTGCGCGCCGCCTCATCTTCGAGCGCTTTGAGCATGCCACCTGGACCGCAACCATAGATGACGGCATCCGGCTCAAGGGTTGCGAACAGGCCTTCAATGTCCGGCAGGCCGCTTTCATCCTGAGGCATCAGCACGACCTCGCCGCCAATGCGCTGAGCGATTTCATCCAGGAACGCCATCGTCGCGCGCGACCGGCCGCCATACACGAGTTGCCAACTGGCGCCGGTTCGTTCTGCCTGTCCTATCATGGTCAGAATCGGGGTAATCCCGATCCCACCGGCTACGAACACGTAGCGAGGCGCATCGACGAGTTCGAAATGATTCCTGGGTCCGCGGATCTTGATCGCAAGGTTCGCGCAGGCGATTTGGTGAATCTCGTCTGAACCGCCACGCCCCGCTGTCTCACGGAGGACGGCCACTCTATAGCGATGGCGATCCGCCGTATCACCGCATAGGGAATACTGACGAATCTTGCCCGACGGCAGGATCAGATCAATGTGTGCACCCGGCGTCCATTCCGGCAGCGCATGTCCATCGCGACGCACGAGATCGAGGACTGCGACGTCATCGGTCGCCTTGACCACTCGCGAGACGACAAGTTCCATGTCGTCAGTCCCCTGAGCGTGCACAGTCTCGTTATGGAGGGCGGCTACGTCGCCCTTGGAAGTTCCTGAATTGTCCTGATAGGTCACGAGGCCTGCGCCTCCTCAGCGCTTGGCCGGCGGCGTCCACTCCGCCTGCAAATGATTGATGGTGGTGACCGTCATCACCGGCAAGTATTCCACCTTCTGGCCAGGCGTGACACGAATGTCCGGCATCCGCTTGAGCAACTCCTCAAACGCCACTCTTGCCTCCAGCCGCGCGAGAGGATTGCCAAGGCAGGAATGGCGACCATGTCCGAAGGCGAGATGCTTGTCGGCATTCGGTCGGTGAATGTCCCACACTTCGGAGTTCGGGAAATGCGTTTCATCGACGCCGCCGCCGATGAACAACAGCCAGACGAGAGAGTCCTTCGGGATCATCGTCCCACCGAGCTCGACATCCTTGGTCGTCAGACGGAACAGGCCGGGCGAGGTTCCGCGCAGGCGTAGCGTTTCTTCGACCACCTTCGCCAGCAGATCCGGGTTCGCCCGGATTTCAGCGTCCTGTTGTGGGTTTTCCGCCATGTGAATGAGCATAAGGCCCATAAGGTTCGCGGTGGTGTCATTGCCGGCCGCCACGAGTTCGTGAATCTTGCGCACAATGCTGTGCGTGGGCATCGACTGGTTACCTGATGCGTCCTTTACCTGGAGCATCTGGCTGGTCAGATCGCCCATCGGGCATTTGGCACGATCAGCCACAAAGTCCTCGAAGAACTTCTGTCCTTCGGCCAGACGGGTCCAGCGCTCGCGGCGCTCTTCCTCACTCATCGGTTTGGTGACCGCGTCCTTGTTCTTTGGCGTCAGCACGGAGAAGAAATCCTCCGTCCAGATTCGATAGTCTTCCTGACGTTCCTTTGGCACGCCGATCAGGCCCATGATGACGTTCAGCGACAGCGGGTAGCAGAAGTCCTGCATGAAGTCGCAAGACCCCTTGTCGATGAACCCGTCGATCAGCATGTTGGCGATGTCGCGGATGTTACCTTCCTGCTTCTGCAGTTCGCGCGGCAGGAATTGGCGGGCCACGGCCGAGCGGTCGGCAGTGTGCTGCGGCGGATCCTGAGAGATAAAGTGATCGGCCACGAAATCGTCGGGGATCTTGTCCTTCAGATCCGCCGGCGGAGGCACGAAACCGGTCGCCTTTGACGAAAACGTCTCCCAGTCGCGAGCTGCGCGGCAGATATCGTCATATTTGGTGACGACCCACATCCGCAGCGGCTCGTGATAGAACACGGGCTGTGTCTGCTGTGCGCGCTTGATGATTGGGACAGGATCGCTCAGGAATTCCTGGCTGAAGGGATCGAAACCTTCCAAAACGGGATGTGTGGCGCTGTTCGACATGGCAAACTTCCTGTTTTAAGCCGCAGACTCCCCCGAGAAAGCGGTAGCCCGTCCAAGCGGGAAATTGTTACAACCTGTATATTCTTTGTGGACTTCCCAGATGTCAATCCGCGATCGACGACCTTGCCGAATAAACCGCTTGAGGAACGTTTTATCGGCAGTCTGAAGCCGCCACGAAGCCGGGCGGCCAGCAGGAACCGCTAGGTTGCGGCTTTGCGCGCGGCGCGACGGCGTTCCACTTCCTCGATGGTCAGCGGCACGCCACCGGTCGCCCACAGGCCGCTCTGGATCTCGGTCATCGTCACCAACACATTGTTGCGGATGCCTTCACCCGAAACACGGACGAAAGCTTCCGTGATGTCCTTGATCAGTTCGGTCTGCTGTTCGCGCGTGAAGGCACCGCCAAGGTGCTGGATCTGGACAAGTGGCATGTGATCTACTCCTCGGGTGGCGTTTCTTCGTTGGAAGGCGTGCGCGTTACCGCC
This sequence comes from Rhizobiaceae bacterium, assembly GCA_023953905.1. Taxonomy (GTDB): domain Bacteria; phylum Pseudomonadota; class Alphaproteobacteria; order Rhizobiales; family Rhizobiaceae; genus Arvimicrobium. The sequence continues at coordinate 78,508 of JAMLJA010000016.1, forward strand.
CGGGCACCCGCATATCGTCTGGCAGGATTTCGCCATCCTTGAGAATTTGCTTGCCATCAAGGAACAGCGAGCAGTTCTTGAGCGGAATATCGAGATGGCACATGGTGTTGTTCGTGCCGCCGAGCTCGGTGTTGGGACCCGTCGAGAACAGAACGTTGCCATAGAAGCACCTGCCGTCGACACCCAGGCTGTCCTTTGCAGACGGGCTTGTGGCGAGGAAAGTCCAGCGCGCATTTTCGTCGAGACCCCAACCGATATGCGAGACGGCGTAGGCCTTGGGGTCATGGAAGCTCGCCATGAAATCACGCATGATCGCGCCTTCGGCGCCCCCGCCTGCAATATCGGTGATGTAGCCCTTCTTGATGGTCAGACGGATTGGTTCCGAGACGTAACGCAGGATCGGATCGAGCAGCAGATCGCCAGCATCGATCACAACCGTGCCATCGACGCCATCCTCGTCGCCGCCCGTCCAGACGAACGAACCGGCCCAGGCGTCCCAGCGCCCCGGCTCATCGGTAAAGCCATACTGGCTTACGGTTTTGAGGGTGCCGATCTTGTAGGTGACGTCCGTCCCGCCGGGAGACGTGATGCGAAGCTCGCGCGCGCCCGCAATGGTGCGGTGGGCGGTTTCGACGCGGCGGCGCGACTCCGGTGATGAAAGCAGGCGCGACAGCACGTCGATGGGCTCGAGAACGAGCAACATGCGCGGACCCGCCTCGGTGATCTCGTCCTGTTCCTTCGACCAGAGCAGACCGATCAGATCGATCACCATGTCGACGTTCTTCAAGGCGTCGATCGCTGCCTGCTGGCCGCGCAGGGAATTTCCGGGACCAAAGAAGCTGCCGGGACGCTTGCGAATGTTGACATGCAAGGTCAGCGCGCCGAGATCCTCAGCCGCCGCGGCGAAGGCCAGCGCATAGTCGCGCCGAATGCAGTCCTCGGAAAGAATGCCGATGCGCTCGCCGGGCTTCACCTTGCAGAGCTCGAGTTCCTTGCGGAACAGATCATAAATGTATTTGTCGACAGTCATATCCCCACCTTTGGGCAACGTAATTGAACGTCAATGAAACGGGCAGTTCGCCGTTGACCCGTTTCGGTTATTTGTCGTGAGCGAAGAGGCGCGCTGCGTCCGGGTCTCCCTTGGGGAGATCGAAGAGGCCGTCTGGGAGTGCGTTGAGGTATTCGATGGTCTCCGCACCGTCGACCACATCGGCATATTTGGCGTTCATGTCGCACAGATTGATCGCATGGGAGGCCTGCGAGCGATCGGCGCAACCGTCATGCACCACGGAGACCCGGTAGTTGTAGCTGAACGCATCGACCACGCTGGCGCGCACGCAGCCCGATGTCGTGGTGCCCGTCACCAGCAGACTGTCGCAGCCCAGATGCACCAGATAGTCGAGCAAGGGCGTGCCGTGAAAGGCGCTCGGCTTCTGCTTGCCGATCACCAGATCCTGCGGACCCGGGGCGATTTGCGGCACGATGATGTTGGAGCGCAGCGTCGAGGCTGGCTGGCCCAGATAGTCGCGGTTGACGCGGCTGTTCTTGTAGGCCCATGCACCCTGGTCCCAGGCGTCCTGGCGACGCAGGCCCGACGTGTAGATGATCGGCACTTGCTTGGTCCGGCAGGCCTCGATCAGCTTGGCGATGACGCCCACGGCAGCCCAGCCTTCCTCGCCACAGGAGTTCATCCAGCGCTTCACCGATTCCAGGATCGGCTCGGGCTTGTCGCCGACAAACCCGTAATTGACGTCGATGATGAGAAGCGCCGGGCGCTTGCCGAAGCCGCCGCGCGCGCCATATCCCGAGGCGGCGAAGACCTGCTTGTCGCGCTCGGTCAAAAAGGCGTTCCAGAGCGGCTCGCCGCGAGATTTGTCTGACATCTTCCTGTTCTCCGTGATCGATGCGCAAGGTGTTGCTCAGCCTCGCACGTGCCCCTTGGCGGCCGGTCGCGCGCGGACCGATCCACCGGCGCTGCCGGATCGCGGCAGGCCCTGGACCGGACCGATGCGTGGGTACCGGAAGCCACCTCCGCACCGCCCGGCAATCGCTGCAGGGGGGCTGGAATTAATGTACATTCTGTATATTAATACGCACCTGTCAAGGCCAGCTCTGTCCCGACGGAAGACAGCCGCTATCGTAGATACTCAGTGAGGTGAAACGAGCTTCTCGACGCTCCGCGCCAGACGGAACAGATCCGCGTCGCGCCCGCCCGACATCGCAATCATCAGCCCCACCGGCGCATCTCCTTGCGCATGGGCCGGTAGCGAGATGGCGCAGCCGTCAAGCAGGTTGATGACCGTTGGGTTGCGCAGCAGCAGCAGGTTGATGCGCGCGAAGTCCTGATCGTCGTCGAGTTCTGTAATGCGGGGCGGGATGATTGGGACCGTCGGCATGGCGACCGCATCGAAATCCTGTAGTTGCACCCTGACGTCTTCGATCAGAGCCGCCCGGGATCGAAGCAGTTCCATGTAATCCGCGGCACTTTGTCCCTTGCCGCGCTCGATCCGCACGCGCACGCGCTGGTCATACCGATCCGCATCCCGCTCAAGCAGGGCTCGGTGCCAGAAATAGCTTTCGGCGGCAGGAAATCCGCCCAGCGAATTGATGGAGGCTATCCTGTCCAGTGCTGGAATCGTCACGGTTTCGACGATAGCGCCGGCGCGGGAAAGCGCCGCCAGCGCCTTGTCGAAGACGGATGCAACCGTCGCATCAACGCCGTCCATTACGAAATTCGAGGGAACCGCGAACCGTTTCCCCTTGAGATCGGACGCGTCCTCAAAACCCGGCACGCTTGCCAACATGGCGGTGAGCGAAGCGCAGCAATCGACCGTCCGGGCGATCGGCCCTATGGAATCGAGGCTGGAGGACAACGGTATCGCCCCGTCGAGCGGAACCATGCGCGCCGTCGGCTTGTATCCGACGAGCCCACCAAAGGCAGCGGGTATTCGGCACGAGCCGCCGGTATCGGTGCCAATTGCTCCGTGCGCCATACCATCGACCACAGAGATAGCGGCGCCCGATGATGACCCGCCAGGCACCCGTTTCGAAATCCTGTCCCAGGCAGCAGTGGGCGTACCGTAGTGCGGATTTATGCCGACACCGGAGAATGCAAACTCGCTCATATTTGTGCGGCCGACGAGGACCATGCCCGCGCGTCTCAGTCGCGACACGATTTCTGCATCACGTGCGGCGGGAGGCTCGTCTGAGAGCACCACCGAACCGGCGCGCGTGACCTGTCCGGCCACGTCGAACAGGTCCTTTATCGAGATCGGGATTCCGGTATAGGGAGACAGCGGGGTGCCTGCGGCCCGCAGGGCGTCCATCGCACGAGCCTGCGCGCGCGCTCCGTCAGCATCCACATAAATGAAAGTGCGCGCCCCCTCGCCGCCAGTGTCAAGCGCTGCGGCCAGACACTCTTCCGTCAAAGCCTCGCTGGTGGTCTTGCCCTCGGCGAGATCTCGCGCAAGCGTGGCGAAGGTGCGACTGTTCACTTAAATCCCCGGTCAGACAGGATCGAAATAGTGGATCTCAAGCAGAAGGCAGCCCTCTTTCGACAGGAAAGGGCCATGGAAGGCTCCGGGCGGGCGGCAGGCATAGGTGAACGGCGTGAACGCCTCGCCACCCTTGCCCTGATCGTCATTGCCGACAGTGAGATCGCCACTCACGAGAAATACTTCCTCCCAATAGTCGTGGACGAACGGCTTGGTTGTATAGACCCCCGGAGCGAAGCGCAAAAGGCGCGTACGACTTCCGCGCTTTCCTTGTTCGTCGAGTGAGCCTGCCAGAATCTTCTGCTGAATGCCTGAGGGATAGCCGGCCGGAACTTCCCAGCCTGATTCCATGTCGAGCGTATGGAACTCGTCATGCGCCTTGTTCACTGCCATTTCGTCTATGCTCCCTTGCCTGCCCAAAGCGATGAAAACTGCGAGGCGACCACGTCTGTGTAAGAGGGATGACCCTTCAGGATACCCATGCGCCGGCAGAATGCGTTCATCTCGTCGACAAAATCCTGCGAGATCGCGGCGTCGTAGAACGGCCCGTCACGTCGGACGAGTTCGGCGATGAGGCCCGCCTCCTGCTCTGGAAAGACTTTCCTCGCGACTTCGGTCGCCAGTGAAGGGTCTTTCCGCAACGCCTCCTGGGTTGCCACAATCGCCCGCACCGATGCCGCAACACGGTCTGGTTGATCGGCGATCATCCGGTCAGTCGCCGCGATCGACGCCATGGTATAGTTGAACGCTTCGGCAGGTCCGTCACCACGCCTGACATCAACAACGACAGTGCCAACGCTCCGCGTCACAGCAACCTCAGTGCCCATTCCATTGGCCCAAAACCCGTCGATCTGGCCAGCCTCGAGCGCCTTGGCGGCTGTCAGTCCGAAGTTCACGCCCGCGCCGACGGCTCCCGGAACCGGAGCGATGGAAACCTCGTCGCGAACGGGATCGATTCCGCCTGCCGTCAACAAGCCGCGCAGACCCATCTCCACCCACGGAGCCGCGCCAATCCGGCGGCCCTTGACGACGGACAGATCGCCTTTCTGAGCGGCAAGGTCTGCCCGCATGACCAGAAACCAATACATGCCCTGCCCTTGTGCGCAGATCAGCTTGACGCCGTTCCACTCTGGAAACGCCGACAAGGCCGAGTGCGCCGACCCGGCGACGAGGTCGACCTCGCCATCGCGCAAAGCCGCATACGATTTGTCGACGGGAAAGATCATCTCGATCGACGCGTCGATATTCTCGCGCGCGAACATTCCCAGTTCAACCGCCGCGACTGCCGGAAAATAGGAGTTTGAGATCAGGTCCGGAACTGCAATCTTCATCGCTCAGAGCTCCCTCACCCGGACATCGGAAGGGAAGACACGTCATAGGCATGGACGATGCGCCGGCCGCTGACGGGATCTTCGAGCTCGTATTCGAAGCGCTCCGATGGACGGATACCGCCGCGCGCCGCCAGCGTGCCGCAGAACATCAACGAGCCATCCTCGAACTGCTGGTCCCAGCGACCCAGAAGTTCCTCGGGCGACAGCATGGAAGCGACTGTGCCCTCCTGATAAACGACCCTTTCGCCATTCTCGACGATGAACGAGCGAAGGATGAGCTGATCCCAGTGATCGGCGACGCTCGCCATGTCCCAGAAGTCGGGCGCGATGGGCTTATCACACATCTGCTTGGACACAGTAATGTTGTAGGTCTCGACGTCGCGGTCCGTATGATCGGAACCAACGCCCACCCAAATCCGACCGGCGTGCTTCAGAAGCACAAACTCCGCTTCGCCGCTTGAAGCCGCGCCGCTGACTTCCATGACCGGCGAGGTGCTCAGACGGCTGGCGGAGACCCGATAGAAGACCGGGGTGGATGGCGGGCGTTTGACGCCCAGCTCCTCGAGTTCAGCGATGTGCTTTTCCAGCGCAACCTTGTCGCGACCGGTCCATCCCGCGATGATCGCGGTATGGACCGGCACCTCTCTTTCGATGTCCAAATTGAGCTTCAGGACATGCGATGATTTGGCCATGCCGGCGACCTCTCCTGTATTTCAAATATGCAGATGCAAGCGACCCTGCCCTCAGGCGAGGCTTGTATCGAGTGCCGCATCGACCAGACGGCCGGCGCGCTCGAAGTCGTAGTTGCGGTACATGTTCGTCTTCACGAGATAGGACGCACCGCCGTAGAATTTCTCATACTGCTGATGACGGTTGCCGAACTCGGTTCCGATGAAGTCCCACGCCAGGCGCATCAGCTTGACGCGCTCTCGCGCACTGAGGTCGCTCGATACATAGTACCGCTCGATGTCGGCGAGCTGCTGGGGATTGTTGAAATCCTTGCTGGATGACGGCAGGGAGATCATCGCAGCGCCCGTCAATTCGCGAACGATATCAATCATGTGCGGGTTGATCTCGGACTGCAGTGCCATGACGGCGTAGAGCGAGATCTTTGAGGGCCAGGCAATGCCGTTGGCGTCGATCGTTCCCGACACCTCATGCGAATACAGCATCTGCTCGACCAGCGAGGCATAGGCAGCGAGTTCCCCCATTTCGACCTGTACAGGCGGCGCCTTGTCGTTACCTGTAGCCTCGTTGAGGCGCTTGGCGAGACCGAGCAGGAACCGCAGCTTGGTGGCATATCGGGCCTGCGCCTGATGGTTGCCATAGGAATGGGACGGCGTCTTCCACCATTGCTGGAAACAGAGATCGATATTGCGGTAGATGAAGACGCGCTCCCAGGGAACATGCACGTCATCAAGAACCACGAAGCTATCCGTCTCGTCGAAACGGGTGGTCAGCGGGTAATCCTCGACATTCTCCGCAGTCAGCGCGAAAGCACGGCGCGAGTACAGCTTGAGGCCCGGCGCATCCATCGGAATTGCAACGCTGATTGCATAAGCCTCGTCGCCAGCACGAAGCGGGTGGATGCAGCTGAGGTGCAGATAGTCGGCGAAAACGGCTCCCGTCGCGAGCTGCTGACCGCCCTTGATGACAATTCCGGAATCCGTTTCACGGACCACTCCCGCATAAAGCGTCGGATCGCTCTGCTGATGCGCAGGACGGCTGCGATCGATCTGCGGCGGCACGATGGCGTAGGCCACGTATTTGTGATTGTCGCGGATGTGCTTGTAGAAATTCACGACGTTGTCCGCATAACCCTTGCCTCCGGCCTCAAAGAAGCTCGGCACCGCGGCAAACCCCGCGAAGAAATTGGCGACATGGTCCGGCGTGCGCCCCATAAGACCGAAAGTCTGCTCGGCCCAGCCCTCAGCCGCGATGCGTTTGGCACGCAGATCTTCATGGCTTTTCGGAATCTGGAAGCAGCGCCAGACAGGACCACCGGTGTCAGGTGAGGTAAAGGTCATGCGTTCGCGATTTTCAGGCGCGGCGGCATAGTCGAACAGCCGGCCAAACGTCTTGGCGGCACCCCGGAATGCGGGGTGGTCGACGACATTCGTCACCCGCTCGCCGTCGACGTAAACCGTGCGCTCACTTGCACGCAGATCAGACAGGAAGCTGTCGCCGGAGCGCAGCGTTCCCACAACTTCAGTGTTCTTCAAGGCAGCGGCCTGGTGAGCGTTCATCAACATCTCCTGCACCTTACCGGGCCATGCTCGACGACCCTTCATTTTTGCTCTTAGATACACAATGTATATAAATACTGAAGCTGTCAAGCGGGCTTCGCTTGATGTGCACTTTTCGCTGGGGTATGAGCCCTAAGCTGTGGGTCACTGCAGTCAGAAAAAGTACCAACAGCGCTAGGGATTTGGGGATGTCACAATACGAGCCATCATATACAACCTCCCGGGAAGACTTCCTGAAGGACGGAACAGACCAGCTGTTCCGTGAAGCGATTTATACTTTGGTGCTAAGCGTGGAACGGCTTTTGAAGTGCCGAAGCTCTTTTGCGCGCATACTTGGTTTGACCTCATCCCAGTTCGCGGTGCTCATGGGCGTGGCTTCGCAACAAGGCACAGGAGGCGTGACGATCAAGGATCTGGCTGAACACGTTGCTTTGGCTTCCACACATGTGACGACCGAAATCGGGCGCCTTGAGGCCAAGGGCCTTCTGGTAAAGCGCAGCAATGAGAGCGACCGACGCAGCGTTCTGGTCTCGCTAAGCCCGCGCGGCGTCAAGGAGATCGAGCGAATCACCCCGACGGTGCGCGAAACCAATGACATGCTGTTCCGCGACGTGACCCTGCGTGGCCTGATCAATTCGCATGTCGTGGCAAAGCAGATCGTGGCGAATTCGGATGAGGCGCTTTCACACGTCAGGCGGGTTGCCGCGAAGGCATCGCGCAAGCCGCAGCCGGAAGCCAGCGCGCTGCCTGACGCCGCAATTCTCTAGCTGGCCAGTCAGAGGATAGCGCTTCCCCACCGCGTGATGACGTCCTTGCCTTCGGCAATGCTGAGCGCCGATGACTTCGGATACTCGTCACGGCGATGGAACGGTATGCAGGCGTCGATGATCATTTTCGAGTTGGACGTCAGCCCGGCATCGCGATCGGCGGCCGAGATTCTCGGATCGAGCGACGAACTCCATGCATTGCGCACGATGTCCACATCTTCGGATGGCTCGGCGCGCGTGGTCACAGCCCACATCACGTCCGCGAGGTTTGACGGATCGACGTCCTCGTCGACGACGACCACCACCCGTCCCATGTAGCTCTGGGCGGCGGCAATGAGCGCCGTGCGCTTCGCATGCCCGGCATAGCGCTGCTTCAGCGACACGACCGTCATCAGCTGAGATACATGCTGCCAGGCTCCGACAATATCGGTGACGCCGGCAGCCTCCAGGTTCGACCAGATGCTTGCTGCCCGGAAGGACAGTCCGAAATGGAAGCGCGGTGGCTTCAGCGGCGGCGAGCCCAACAGGATGGGATCGTTGCGATGATAGATGGCCGAGACTTCCATCACCGGTGCCGGTCGCTTGTCAGCCGCATAATAGCCGGTGAACTCACCAAACGGTCCTTCCGGAAGGCTTGCCTCGGCGAAGGGCAGCAGCATGCCCTCCAGCACGATTTCCGCCTGCGCTGGAATGGGCAGCCCTGTGCGCGGGCCGTTGTGAACGGGGATCGGCGCGCCCTTTATGGCGCCGGCGAAATCGAGTTCCGATGCACCTTCAGGGAGATACTCGAAGCCGGAAATAAACAGCGCAGGATCCTGGCCGCAGACAACCGCGACAGGGCACGGTTGTCCCTTGTCCCAGTATCGTTTCGCGATAATGGCGCCATGGCGACCATTGTGGTCGAACTGGATGGTCACGCGATTGCGATCGTGAACCTGAATGCGGTAGATCGAGCTGTTGACCCACCCGGTTTCCGGGTCTCTCGTCATGACCAATGCACCAGAACCGATATAAGGGCCGCCGTCCCCCTGATGCCATATCGGCTGCGGGAGCTTTCCCAGGTCAACGGAATCGCCCTCCATCGCGTTCTCGAGATAGACGGCATCGCCTTTCTGTTCAGGCGGCAGCATCTTGAGCTTGCCCCGCTTCTCCTTCCAGACGCGCAATGCATCGAGCGGAGTGAGGCTGGGATCGATGCCCAGAGCCAGTGCCGCACGCTTGGCCCCGACAGTTGCGTTGGTGAACACACGATTGGTCTCAGGCTGACCCGGTATCTTGTCGAAGAGCAACGCCGGACAGTGCGGCAGACCGGCCGCGACCTCGGTAATTGCGCCTATTTCATAATCCTGATGCGCTCCGGAGACACGCTTCAGGTCGCCGATCGCATCCACCCGCTCAATGAACTCGCGCAGATCAAGGTAATCGACGTCCATGGGTTTTGCTCCGTTCAAGACATATCGGTTTGACGGCAATGTAAGCCACTGGCGAATAAAAATACAATATGTATATAAGTGCCATATGCATTTTGCTGCGGCATCTTGCGGTGTCCGGGCGGATAAGTCACCAATCGATAGGTCGTGAACGAATATGGGAGAAGCCGATTGAGTGCAGATTGGCAGCAGCGCTTCGTTGTCGGCATCTCCGGCGCGTCGGGTATCATCTACGGCGTCACGGCTTTGCGGATCCTCCGTGAGTTGGGTTTCGAAACCCACCTGGTCATGTCCAAATCGGCACGACTGACGCTGAGTTACGAGATGTCCATCGACGCCAAGGAGGTCGACGCGCTGGCCTCGGTCGTTCACGGAGTAGGTGACATCGGCGCGTCGATCGCGAGCGGGTCGTTCCGGGTCCGCGGAATGCTGGTCGCTCCATGCTCCATCAAGAGCCTTTCAGAGATCGCTTACGGAACGACAAGCAATCTTCTGTCCAGGGCGGCTGACGTTACCTTGAAGGAACGACGCCGACTGGTTCTGATGGTGCGCGAGACGCCACTCCATTCCGGCCATCTTCGTGCGATGACACTGGTCACCGACGCCGGAGGGATCATCATGCCGCCGGTGCCAGCATTTTACGCGCGCCCGCAATCGATCGAGGACATGGTAGAGCACAGTGTCGGGCGGGCGCTGGATCTATTCGATATAGAAAGCTCAGTGGTCCGCCGATGGAATCCGCAGCTCAAGAGCTGACGGTCCTGTCCGGCGATCATTGACCGGGTCCGGAATGCCTGACAGGAGGGAAATTCGAGAGCGCTCAGCACGACGGCCGTCTGGCAGGTGCGTCGTGAGTACGCTTCATCCCACCCAGCACCATGATCTCGATGCCGAAGTCCTGATCAATCGTCTTCCTGAGAATGGCCTCACGTCGATCAGCTTCTTGAGCAGGGTGTGAACAGCCGCTCGACCGGCTAGCAAGCCCAACGCCGGCTGCCACCGATCGCTTCGAATGGAGCAACAGGTATCATTCTGGAACACGACCCGCGCTTTCACGTTGTCGTTCAGGCTTTTCTAAGTCTGCGACATCGGGAGACGTTAGTGTGAAAGCCTTTGCCCAGACATCCTCTCAGACGCCGGCCTCAACTGCCAGCCCACAGCCCGGTGCGCCCGAAACTATAGATCAGGCAGTCACTCTCGATCCCGCTTTCGTGCTTGGAAAGATCGAGTCCTGGATCATTGGCTTCCAGAAACTCTTGCCCAACATAGGCGTCGCGATCGTCCTGTTTGGAATTTTCGTTCTTGTGGGAATGGGTGTCAAACGAGGCGTTCATGTGTGGGCGCGGCGTCGCGATCGCGGCAACCTTGGCGAGGTGCTGGGCTCGTTCCTGCGCTGGCTCGTCATTTTGGCCGGCGCACTGATCGCGCTTACGATCGTGATCCCATCGCTCAAACCCGGCGATCTTGTCGCGGGACTTGGCATAGGCTCCGTCGCCATCGGTTTTGCGTTCAAGGATATCTTGCAGAACTGGCTGGCCGGTTTGCTGTTGCTACTTCGCCAGCCGTTTCGTCCCAACGACCAAATAGTCGTCAATGGCTTCGAGGGGACAGTACAGCGCATTGAGACACGCGCCACCATCATCAGAACCTACGACGGTCGTCAGGTCATCCTGCCCAATTCCGATGTCTATTCCAACGCCGTTGTCGTCAACACTGCGCATGAATCTCGGCGCTCAGAATACGATGTCGGGATAGGATACGGCGATTCCATCGATGTCGCGCGAGAAGTGATCCTGGAGGCCATATCAGGAATTGAAGGCATTGAAAGCGCTACAAAGCCGGAGGTTCTGGTCTGGGATCTGGCCGCTTCCACCGTCAATCTTCGCGTTCGTTGGTGGACCAATTCGCTGCGCACCGATGTTGTTCATGTGCGCTCGAAGGTCCTGGAGGCCGTCAAGAAGGCACTTGATGCAGCAGGCATAGACATGCCCTTCGAAACGCAAGTCATGCTGCTCCACGATCAGACCGAGGAAACGGATGGCGAGCGTGGCGCTCAGCGCGAGGGATGGCCCAAGAAGGCTGACAACCAATCCTCGTCCGGGCTCGAAGCACGTCGCAAAAAGAATCCGTGAAACTGCTCCAAGAGCTGCGACAGTTCATAGAAATCCAGTCAGGCCAGAACGATGCGCACTCTATCACATCGTAGACAAGGGCATCGACAATCCGCGCAGTGAGGAGGCGATAAAGCTCGCCGTCCTCATGCGGCCTTTGTGTCGTTTGGCGGATGCCCGTACGAACCCTCCTGCAAGGATTCGAACAAGGCGGCATGGTTGCGCAGGTAGCGTGACTGCACGATTTGGCCCTTGTCCGACAGTTCGCCGCGAGCGCGGTCGGCGGGCGCAGCGGCAATGGCGAAGCGGGCGATGCGCGTGGAAGCGCCGGCCTGGGCCGCGTTCCAGTTGGCGAGCCGCGCCGAAAGGTCCGCGACCAACCCCGGACTGCTGGCGGGCGCGGCGGCGAAGACCAGAGCCACCAGCCGCTCGCGGTTCTCGCCGCCCACCACGACATCGGCCACCAGCGGCGCGCATTGGGCGATCAACCCCGCACGCAGCGACCCGGTGCGCACCTTGACGCCGCTCGACAATTTGAAGTCCTCGGCCAGCCGGCCATCGAAACCGAAGACCTTAATGCCGTCGGCGCGCGCGCGCAGCATTGCGGCGTCGCCGGTCCGGTAGAAGCCGCGTGCGTCAAGTGGCAACAGCCGTCGCTCGCCGCCGACGAGATAGCAGGGCGCAACGTTGGGGCCGGCGACAGTGAGTTCGGTTCGCCCGTCCGCCTCGCCCAGCACGATCCGGTGACCGGGCAGCGGAATGCCAAGCTCACCCGGACGTTCGAGCGGAGCCGGCGAGAGGCAGATCGTCGAGGCGGCCTCGGTCGCCCCGTAGCCCGACAGAATCTCGAAGCCTCCGTGCCGGTCGCGAAAGGCAGCCAGCCTTGCCCAGAGATCCGCGTCGATGCCGGCGCCTGCAAAGAAGATAGCCCTCAGCCGGCGCAGGAAGGCGGCGGTCGCGCGCGCGTCGCCCTCCAGCCGATCGAGCAGCAGCCTCAACCCCAGCGGCACGGCAATATGCAGCGTCGGCTGAACCGCCTCCATCAGCGCCACCGTCGCCGCCATCGTGTCCGGCCCCGGTGGAGCGTCGACATGCAGCGTGCCGCCGTTCCAGACCATCTTGAAGATGTTGTCGAGCCCGCCGAAGACGTGATGCCATGGCAGCCAGTCGATCAGCACGGGTGCGTTGGAGATGAACGGCCACATGGCCGCGATCGCAGCCTGGTTGGACGAGATCATGCCTCGCGTGATCGGCACGCCCTTGGCTGCTCCCGTGCTGCCGGAGGTGAAGAAGATGGCGGCCCAGTCGTCCGGCGCGGCGGGCGCGTCGTCATTGTCGCCATCGGCCAGCGCGGTGCCGCCCGCCTGCACGAGTTCGCCGATCACAACCGCGCCGAGCCTTTCGATGGACGGATGCCCCTCCGGCGCAACAAGAAGTTTGGGGGCAGCGACATCGAGAAAGGGCTTCGTCGCTTCGCTTGCCATGCCGTCGCGGAACGGGAAGGGCGGCAGCGCGACGTGAACGAAACCCCCGACGAGGCAGGCGAGCTTGAGTAACAGCGCGTCGATGCCGGCCGGGGCCAGCGTGGCGACGACGTCACCGCGGGCGAGGCCGAAACGGCCGGCCAGAAGCGCCCGCAATGCCCGCGCCCGCGCCAGGGCCTCGCCATATGTGATGGTTCGCCGGCCGTCTCCCGCCGGCTCACTCAGCAGAGGGTGGTCCGGCCGCTCCGCCGCCCAGTGGCGCAGGCGGTCAAGCACATCCGGGCGGTCATCCGGCAGGGGGATGGAGTTGGCATAGGCGATCGTGCCGTCGTCGAGCCGCCGCTCCACGAGTTTCATGCCGGACGCGAACAGTTCCGTCATCGGCTCTCGCGCCGCCTCGCCGGTTCGACCAGGCGAGCCGACAGCGCCTTTTCGTAGACGCTCGACTGGTATGCGATCAGCTCTTCGAAGGCGGCCGTCGCCGCAGTGGCGTTGTGTTGGCGCAGCGCCTCGAGAATGTCGGCATGCAGCGCCACCACGCGGCCGCGCTCACGGAACTGGAAGGAGATCATGTTGGTGGCGGGGATCAGCGAGTCGTTCACCACCAGCATGATGAAGCGGATCTCGTTGTTGCCGGAAGCCTGGGCGATGGCATGGTGGAAGGCGACGTCGAGCCGGCAGAACTCCTCGTCGGAAATGTCGTCGCGCTCGAAGGCCGCGAGTGTTGCCTCGATCGTCTCGATATCCTGGCGCGTCGCCCGCTCGGCGGCGAGCTGAACGCAGGTGCGGCCAAGCAGAAGCCGCGCCTCGACAATCTCCGACAGGCCGAACACACCCAGCCCGACGAACCACGTCGTCATCTCCTGCAACATCTGGCTGGCCACCGTCAGCGAGGGCGTGTTGACGAAAACCCCGCCATTCGGACCGCGCTTCGACCGGACCAGCTTCTTGGCGGCGAGTATTTTCAGCGCTTCGCGAACTGTCGGTTGCGAGACCCCGAATCGCTGGGCGATCTCGGCTTCCGACGGCAGCCTTTCCTCGACACTCAGCGTGCCCCGCACGATCTCCTGTTGCAGCGCAGTCGCGATCTGCCGCGCCAAGCTCTTGGTCGCCTGAATTTCTGGTTTGGCGTCCTCCATGAGGATCCCTCTCGCTCCCTGTTTCTTCTTGTATCGGTATTTCAATATTACAATGTCGAATTTGTTGACCACATGGTAAAAAGATGCAAGCGTTCCAATCAATCCGGCTTGCGCTCCATCCCTCGCGCGGCAGGCGAAAAAGACAACTTCGACGGGAACATGGGAGACGGATTGGATGAAACTCACACGACGTGAATTCGCGGTCGGCATGTCGGCCGCTCTCGCAACCATGAGCCTACCCCGCCTCGCGGCGGCGCAGCAGACGCTGGTGGTGCCGACCTATGGCGGGCTCTGGGCCAAATTCTGGGAGGAACAGCTCCTGCCGGGATTCACCGCGGCTACCGGTATCCAGCCGCAGCTTGACGTCGGGCTCGGACGCGATTTCGTGGCCAAGATCCGGGCTGGCGGCGACAAGTCGCCCTACTCGATCTTCATGGGCAATGAAAACATTGCCGCAATGCTGCGCGCCGAAGGCTTCTTCGAGCCCTTCGATCTCGCCAAACTGCCGAACGCGCCCAAGGTGTATCCGCAATTCGTCAACGAGAACGCGTCGGGAATCCGCGCCATCATCTCGCCGATCGGGCTCGCCTATCGGACCGATCTGGTCAAGACGCCGCCAACGAGCTGGACCGACCTCTGGGAGAACCCCGAGTTCAAAGGCAAGACCGGCCTCTATCAGATCGGCAACACCGGCGCTGTGCTCTTCCTGCGTCTCGTGGGCGAGATCTACGGCTCCGGCCCGGACGACTTCGACACCGCCTTTGCCAAGATCAAGGAACTCCTGCCTTTCACCCAGGCCTCATGGAGCGGCGAGGTCGCGACCCAGCTTATCCGCGGCGACGCGATCATCGCTCCGGTCGACTGGACCGAGATCATGGTGCTTCAGGACAAGGGCGCTCCGGTCGCCATTGTCGCGCCGAAGGAAGGCGTCCTGGCCTTCGAGCAGTCGTTCAACCTGGTGAAGACCGGCGCGGAGAAGGATGCCGCCCACGCCTATCTGAACTACATGATCGACGCCAAGGTGCAGGAGGACATGGCCAAGGCCTTCTATACCTCGCCCTGCAATGTCGACTCGAAGGTCGATGCGGCTCTGGCCGAACGCACGCCCATCGTGGGCGAGCGCATGTCTGAGATCAAGTCGTTCAACTGGGACAGCTACGTAGACAAGGCGCCCGAGATCGCCGACCGCTGGAATCGCGAGATGGCCTGAGCGGCCGCGTCCACAACCATCTGGCCGGGAGGCAAACATGCCTCTCGGCATTCCTACCCTAGCGAGGCCACCGGATGACCGCACTGACCATCGACCGTGTCAACAAGCGGTATGGCCAACTGCACATCCTGAAAGACATCTCGATCGCCATCCGCGAGGGCGAATTTATATCGCTGCTTGGCCCTTCGGGTTGCGGCAAGACAACGACGCTGCGCTGCATTGCTGGCTTTGAGCGCCCCGACAGCGGCCGCATCCTGTTTGGCACGCGCGACGTGACTGCCGCGCTGCCCGAAAAGCGCGACATCGGCATGGTGTTCCAATCCTATGCCCTGTTCCCGCACATGACCGTCGCCGAAAACCTCGCTTTCGGGCTCGAGGCCCGCAAGATCGCGCCCGATGAGCGCAAAAGGCGCATTGGCGAAGTCCTTTCCATGGTTCGGCTCGAAGGTTACGAGCAGCGTTTTCCCCGCGAGTTGTCCGGCGGGCAACAGCAGCGCGTGGCGCTGGCGCGAGCGCTTGTCATCGAACCGTCGGTGCTGTTGCTTGACGAGCCGCTGGCCAATCTCGACGCGACGCTGCGCGACGAGATGCGCTTCTTCATCCGCGACCTGCAGCAGCGCGTCGGCATCACCAGCGTCTACGTCACCCACGACCAGTCCGAGGCGATGGTGATGTCCGACCGCATCGTGGTGATGAATGCGGGAGAGATCGACCAGCTCGGCGCGCCACGCGAGATATATGAGCGTCCGGCCTCCGCCCGGGTCGCCGACTTCATCGGTCGTTCCAACACGCTTCAAGGCGAGATAGCCGAAGCACTGGGCGGCGAGAGCTACCGGATCGCCACCTCGAGCGGGGCGATCGGGGCCGAGGGGCCTTCCGGACTGTCCGTCGGCGCGAAGGTGCAGGTCATGATTCGTCCGGAAAACATCCGCATCGCTGATACTGGCGAAGCGCGCCACGGCGACAATCTCATCAGCGGCAGCGTCGTCAAATCGATCTACCAGGGCAACGCCAACCAGCTTTCGATCCGGCTTGCGAGCGGAGACGAGATGGCGGTCGACGTGTCCGGACGCACGCTGATCGAGCCCGACGCGGCGATCTCGCTGCGCTTTGCGCCGGGCGACGCCTGGCTTCTGGCGTCATGAGCGCGCAGGCTCCCGCGCGCGTCGAAAGCTCAGGCCGGGGCTCGGGCACCTGGATGGTGGTGCCGGCGCTTGCCCTCCTGGTGCTGTTCTTCGCCCTGCCCTATCTGAGCATCCTCACCATGAGCCTGCGCGAGGCGTCAACGCGGGCCGTCTATGCCGACGGTTTTACCATCGCCCACTACACCACGGCGCTGGGCGATGGCTTCATCTGGGGGATACTCGGCCGCACGCTGATGATTGGCACCATCGTCACCGTGCTGGCGCTGCTGCTCGGCTATCCGGTTGCCTATCATCTGGCCAGGTCTCGCTCGCGCTGGACCAGCCTGCTCTACATCTTCGTGCTGTCGCCGTTACTGGTCGGGCTGGTGGTGCGCACCTTCGCGTGGATGATCATCCTGTCCAACAACGGCGTCGCAAACCAGGCGCTACGTGGGTTGGGGCTGATCGATTTCCCCCTGCAGCTGATGAACAACACGCTGGGTGTCACCATCGCGCTGACCCACGTCTTCCTGCCCTTTATTATCCTGCCGCTTCTCGGCAACCTCCAGGCCATCAGCCCCGACCTCGCCATGGCCTCGCGCTCGCTCGGCGCCTCGCGGCTGCGCACCTTCCTGAAGGTAACGCTGCCGCTCTCCCTGCCCGGCATCCAGGCCGGCACGATTCTCGTCTTCGTGCTCTCGATCAGCGCTTATGTGACCCCGGCCATGTTGGGCGGCTCGGGCGGGCGCACCATGTCGGTGCTCGTGGTGCAGTACCTGATCGACAGTTTCCGCTGGCCCGCCGGCGCCGCGCTCGCCATCATCATGGCTTCGGTCGCCATCATCTTCGTCAGCCTCTATCTGCGCCTCACGGCGCGCGCCATGCGGAGGCTGCCATGAGCTCCGTCGACAAGACGATCTGGGACCGCCTCTTCCTTGTGCTTGTGGGCGCGATCTACATCTTCCTGATGTTTCCGATCGTGCTTGTGATGCTGCTCTCGTTCAATTCGGGCGAATTCCTAGCCTTCCCACTCGAAGGCTTTTCACTGCGCTGGTTCGAGTCGCTCTTTTCCAACAAGCGCTTCCTCGACGCGACGCTCTACTCCGTGCGGATCGCGGCGATCTCGACCATCGTAAACGGCGTCATCGGCACGCTGGCGGCAATCTACGTGGCGCGCCACGCCAGGACCGGAGCCCGCAACTGGCTGCGCGTCCTGATGACCGGTCCGCTGCTCGTCCCGGAGATCCTGACCGCCATCGCGCTGCTCTTCTTCTTTTACGAGATCGGCGTTGGCACCGACTATTCGATCGGCATCCAGATTGGCCACATCGTCGTGACCTTTCCCTATGTCTTTCTCAACGTCTCTTCGGCGCTGTTCAATTTCGACCGGTCGCAGGAGGAGGCAGCGCGCAGTCTTGGCGCCGGCCCGTGGATGGTGTTCCGGCGTGTGACATTGCCGGCGATCAAGCCGGGCATCATCACCGGCTGCCTGTTCTGCTTCGTCATCTCCTTCGACATCTTCAACATTTCGCTCCTGCTGAAATCCCTGGGCAACAACACGCTGCCGCTGGAGCTGTTCGATTATCTCCGCTTCAATTTCGATCCCACGGCCGCGGCGATCGCCTCGCTGAGCATTTTCCTGACCTTCGCGGCAATCCTGATCATCGACCGGACGGTCGGCCTCCGCTCGCTGCGATTCTAAGCGGGCGCCTTGCGCCGACGGAGACCGTCGGCGCAGTCGCTTTCACGCGAGCTTCAGTCGAGATCGCGGAATGGCTTCTCTCGGATGGCGAGGAATTCCTTGAGACTGTGGTCCTTGAGCAGCCGCATCCAGTGCCGGCCCTCGTCGGAACCATGCAGGATCGCCGTGGTCTCGCGGTTGTAAATCCAGGAACTGCCGAGCCCGGAAGTCTCCTGCTGGTGATTGAGCGCCGCCTTGGCGAACTTGATCGCCGCCCCCGGCATGCGCGCGCATTTGCGTGCCAGCTTCTCGCTTTCCTCCTTCAGCCGATCAAGCGGCACCGCCATGTTGACGAGGTGGATGCGTTCGGCCTCGCGGCCGTCGATGAGATCGCCGGTATACATCAGACGCCGGGCATGGATCATCGGCACGGTCCAGGGCAGCATCAACGTCGGCGGTGCCGAGACGTGGCGCACCTCCGGTTCGCCAAGCAGCGCGTCCTCTGCGGCGATGGTCATGTCGCAACACATCATCAGTTCGAGACCGCCCGCCAGCGCATAGCCATTCACCGCTGCGATGATCGGCAGCGGCGCTTCGCGGATCAATGCCATTCGGCGCATGTTGGCGCCGATGTCTTCTCGCCACCGCTCGGCGTCCATTTCAAAATCCTCGCCGCCGAGGTCGAAGCCGGTGGTAAAGGCGCGGCCGGCGCCCGTAATGATGACGGCGCGCACGTCCGGGTCCTTCACCGCCCGCACGACAGCGGCCTCGAGGGCATCGCCCAGCGCCTGGTTCATCGCGTTCATCTTGTCGGGCCGGTTGAGCGTCAGCGTAACGAACGCATCCTCACTGTCCTTTTCCCACAGCACCACGTCGTCGCTCATCGCCGTCTCCTTATTGTCATCTATTCAATCTCAACTACCACGCACCTACACTCGGCTCGGCCAGGATATGCGCCGCGACTTCCCGCAGGCGACGCATCGGCTCCATGGGGTCTTGTTCGGCCAGCCGGTCGCGGTCGATCTGGCCGGCGAACATGGCCCATGCGCACTCCGGACATGCCATCGGGACCATCACAAATCAGCGCCGATCAGCGTCGCGATGCGCAGGATTTGCGGCATCCCCGTGTTCGGCAGGTCGGCGTCGCCACGCACACCCGGCCTCCCATGATGAATGCAAGAGTGGTGTCGGCAACCTGCCGGGCCACCACATCTTGCACAACGTTCTCGTACTCGATCGCCATGCGTCC
Organism: Rhizobiaceae bacterium; assembly: GCA_023953905.1. GTDB lineage: Bacteria > Pseudomonadota > Alphaproteobacteria > Rhizobiales > Rhizobiaceae > Arvimicrobium. The sequence goes on from JAMLJA010000016.1 coordinate 97,774, forward strand.
TCGACAAGTCCCAATCCGCCGCCGCACGCGGCTTAAATCGTGGCAACCGGAAGCTGTTTTTAAGTCACTATTAAGAATATAGGTTTGACAAATATTACAAGGAAAATATGCCCCTGCATGATCCCGACAGGTCATTGGCCCGGCCGCTCGGGAGCCATCCAAACAGCAAACGCTGGCTGTTTATTGGAACCCCGGGACGGGCTGGACCCGGGGCTTGATATGTCGATGATTGCTCGATCGGGTTTGGAGATATGGCATCTTTCAGATGCTGAGTGGCTTAAGCGAACGCTGTATCCTGGCAAGCTTCTGGCGTCCGGCAGGGTCGGCGAGGCTGCGCCTTGAAACCGGCCGGTTCCTCAACCCAAGGCGACGTCATCGAACTTGAACTTGAAGGAACTGACCCTTTGGATGCTGTCGATTCTTTTGAGCCGACCTGCCTCAGTTGCGGATCAGCTTCAGGATTTTCGCGGGCGTTACCGGCGTTTCGACGATCTCGACGCCGAAGGGTTGAAGCGCGTCGCTGATCGCGTTGCCGAGCGCACCGGGAACGGCGCCAATACATCCCTCACCCATCGCTCGGGCGCCAAGTGGCGTGTTGGGGCAGTATGTACCTGCGTCGTGATAAACGTCGATTGCCGGTACGTCAGCGGCTGAGGCCATCTTGTAATTTGAAAGCGTCGTCGAAAATTGCTGGCCATTCTCGTCGTAAACATATTCCTCGAAGAGGAAATTAGAAATGCCCTGGATCACTCCGCCTTCAATCTGCCCAACCAGAATCTGCGGATTGAGGACCACCCCGGCATCGTCCGACGTGATGTATTTGAGGATCTTGATCCGGCCTGTTTTCGAGCAAACTTCCACGAATGCACCGTGCGCGCTGAAGGACACCATGCCGAAATCGTTCTCGAAAACCGCCTTCTGTTCCAGCGAACCCGTTTCACCCGGTGGTAGATCGATTGAGTTGACAATGATCCGGTAGGCAAGTTCAGCGAAGCCGCTTCGCAAATTGTCGCTTCGTCTGTGGCGTATCTGGCGGTCCGAGAACTCGTAATCCCCGTAGTCCGGATCCGCCTTGTGATCATGCGCGAATACACGGATCATCTTTTGCCGAAGCTCTCGACATGCCACCGCCACGGACGACATCACTAGTGAGGCGCCCCGAGCCGCAACCGTGCCGGTCGAATAGGGCGTACTTTGCGTGTCACCGTGGATCACCGTGACATCTTCGGGCGACACGCCAAGCTCGCTTGACACTATCTGGGCAATGACAGTCTTATGACTTTGTCCGTGCGGGGCGTCCCCATAATAGACGGTCACACCACCGCGATGGTCGATCCGAACATCGGTCGCCGCATAGGCGGGCGTACCCGTATTGACGATGTAGCGGCGGCTATGCACGCCGGAAGCCTCGGCGCCCACGCCAATTCCAAATCCGATGTATCGACCTTCCTTGCGCGCGGCTTCCTGCTGTTTGCGGAAGGCAGGCAGATCAGCCAGTTCGATCAGACGGTCATATGTCTTGCAGAAGTCTCCGCTGTCATAGGTGATGCCTGTGGCAAGTTTTGCCGGCAATTCGGCAATCAGGTTCTTGCGGCGCAGAACGGAGGGCTCCATCCCGATTTTTCGGGACATCATGTCGAGGGCGCGATCCAATGCGAAGCGAGTGGGATAGATGCCAAGCCCGCGCGCCGGAGACAGAACCGCCTTGTTCGTTACCGCCACCCGCATCTGCACCTCGCAGAAGGGAATATCGAAAGCGTTCGGGAAGCGAGCGGCGCCAACCAGGGGCATGTTGTACCCCCAATACATGCCTGCGCAGCCGTCGCCTGCATCCGCCATACCCATATCGCGGGCCGCGATGATCTTGCCGTTCTCATCGGCCGCCAGTTCCAGATCGTGGATCTGGTCGCGCTCCTGGCCGACCGTCATCAGGTTTTCCTCGCGTGTCTCCAGCCAGCGAATCGGGCGGCGGAGTTTCCTGGCGAGATATGTGATCAGCATCGGCTCGCGATAGATCGCGGCCTTCACGCCGAACCCGCCGCCCTGATCCACCGGGGCCACGACACGAACCTTCGAAACGGGAAGGCTCATGACGTCGGCGAACACGTAGCGATCGACATGCGGGCGCTGGCTGGTGATCCAAACCATCAATCCGTCGGAGTCGTCCCATTCGGCCAACACACCCCTGGGCTCCATCGGCGTGACGCCGCAGCGATGGACGCGATATCGCTGCCTGATGACGTGCGGCGCCGTTTCGATCAGCTCGGCGACACGTTTAACATAGTCCTTGTGTTCGCTCGCGCTTCGATCGCTGTGAAAATCGATATGGAAAATCTGGTTGCTGTCCCAACCGTCATGAACGATCGGCGAGTCGGGAGAAAGGGCTGCCTCCATGTCGCCGACATAGGGCAGTGGCTCGTAGTCAACATCGATAAGCTCGAGAGCGTCCTCGGCGATATAAGGATCTTCGGCGACGACGGCGACCACCGGCTCGCCGTGAAAGATGACCTTGTTGACCGCCAGCGGCCAGAACGTCGGATTGCGGCCGGACAAGCCGGCCGCGCCACTGGGCTGCGGCAGCGGCAGGAGTTCGTTCTTGATCATCTCTCCGGTTACGACGGCGACGACTCCCGGCAGTTCCTCGGCCTGCCGCGTGTCGATCGACTTGATCTTCGCGTGCGCGTGGACAGAGCGCAGGAAAAACACGTGCAATTGGCCCGGTCTCTTCAAGTCGGCGAAGTATTTTCCCTTGCCGAGGAGAATCGGAAGATCTTCCAGTCGCGGCAGAGACGCCCCGATGCCAGTTCCTGTCTGTCCCGTCATGTGTCGGCGCTCCTCCAAACCGATGCGCTGCGCTTGGCCGCAGCGGAAATCGCCTTGACGATGTTCGTGTAGCCCGTGCATCGGCAGATGTTGCCGACGAGGGCGCGGCGAATTTCGTCGTCGTCAGCGTCCGGTCTTTCCTTGATGAACTCCGCCGCGTTCATCAGCATCCCGCTTGTGCAGTAGCCGCACTGAAGCGCGTGATGACGGTGAAACTCCTCCTGAAGCACATGGAGAGCGTCCTCACGGCCCAGGCCCTCCACAGTTGTTAAGTCCTTGCCGTCGCACTGTACGGCGAGAAGCAGACACGATTTCACCGCCTCCCCGTCGAGATGGATGGTGCATGCACCGCATTGCCCTTCGAAGGTGCATCCCACATGGGTGCCGGTCAGCCCTGCCACGTCGCGGATGAAATCGACCAACAGCATTCTGATCGGGATGTTGCCGCGATGCTCGACGCCGTTGATCGTGATGGTCACATCTCTTTTCATTGCCCGCCTCCCGCGGCCGCAGCACGTTCAAACGCTGTCACAATCGATTTCAGACCGACGGAGCGGATCAGTTGGCGGCGAAACTCTTCGTCACCTGTGACGTCATCAAGAATCTCCGCCTCCTCTGCCGCGATCGAGATCGCGCCTTCATGGCTCTTGGCGTCGTCATAGGCGACGCCCACCAGCGCCTCTTCTGCACGCTCGAAACGTACCGGCCCCGTTTCGAGCCCGCCGACGGATATGCGAGCGGACTTGCAGATGTTGCCTTCATCCAGCGATACGGATGCGCACACCCCTATAACCGGCAACCCGTCCGTCAGCAGGCTCCACTTGCCATAGGCGCTGCCGTGACGACCTTCCAGCTGGGGGAAGAAAATGGAGATGAGGAGTTCGTCTTCCTGGCGGTCCGTCTCCATCGGCTCGCCCAGGAAATCGTCAATTCCAACCTCCCGTCGACCCCTGGATTCCGATCCGAGGGTAAGCCGCGGGTCGAGCGCCAGCGTGACTGTCGGCATACAAGCAGACACGAAATTCCAGCAAAGGCTGCCGCCGATCGTGCCTCTGTTCCTGACCTGCCTGTCGCCGACATGGGACGCCGCGTCGCGCAGCGCGCCTAGGCGACCGTCAAGGCCGGCGTTTCCGGCGATGTCGCGATACCTGACCATCGCGCCGATGGTGACGCCCTGAGCCGTTTCAAGCGTCCGCAGCTCCTGAACATTCTGCAGGTCGATGAGGGTTTGCGGTTGAATGATGCGCGACTTGATCGCCTGCATAAGGCTCTGTCCGCCGGCAATGAAATGAGCGTCGTCGCCGAACTTGGCGATCGCCGCCATTGCGCCGTCGAGGCTGTCTGGCGCTTCGTAGTTCTGGATTGCGCTTGGATACATCGGCCTTCCCTTGCTTGGCGAAGTTAAGCGCCTCGTGGCGCCCCTTGCCTTGCTGTGTTCTATTTGGCTCTGAAGCCGGCGGCGGTGAAGGAAACGATACTCTGAATGAAGTCTTCGCCCCCGTTGTCGGTCGCCACCTGAAGCACTCCGTTGACATGCCGTGTCTCGGCCAACGAATACGTCATCGCGCCGTACAGAAAGATCGACCTGCGTGCGAACTCCGCCTCCGACAGTTCAGGACAGGCCCGCCGGAACGCGAAAAGAAATTCGCCGGCCGTCTCGTTGTAGAATTCCCGAACGACGGCTCTGACATCCGGCGTGGAATCCACCGCCGTGCGGCCATACAGGCGACTGAAGTTCCGCGTCCCCTGCCCCTTCCCGAACGCCTCAATGAGCGGACGCAGAAAGCAGTCGAGAAGCTTCTCAATACTTGGGATGCCGTCTCCGATTTCGGCGAGATAGGCCTGGAGGGCGGTGCGTCTCTTCTTGTTAACCGCGGACATTCGTCGTTCGTAGATGCCGCGCAGCAAGCTCGCTTTCGAGCCGAAATGGTAGGAAATGCTGGCAATGTTGGTCTGGGTTTCTTTCGCGAGCTTGCGAAGCGTCGTCGACGAATAGCCGATCTCGGCCATCATTTTTTCCGCCGCATCCAGAATGGCAGCGCGCGTCGCCAAGCCGTTGCTGCGCTGCTTTAGCGCCGTATGGCCGAGTTCGCTCTCCACGCTCGGGGTCGGTTTTGCCATTGGATTCTCCCCACGGATGACGCCTACGCAACGTGAGTTATTTTGTCAATCGCTTGACAAAATAAAGCGCCCCGATTAGCTCGCGGAACATGGTCGAGAACGCGCCATTCGATGAACGTTGCATGGTGGGCGCGGACAGGTGCGTGATGATGCATCTCCCGTAGGAAAGGCGATCGCCGTCCGTGGGAAGACAGGACGATAATGGCTATCCACTTTTCTGATTCTGCGAGAATTCCGGCGCCGCGCTCCAGCGTTTGGGAGATCATCTTCGATCAAGACGCATTGCGCGCCTGCATCCCCGGCTGCGAATCTCTGGAACAGGTCGGAAAGAATGAATTTGAAGCGACCGTGGTCGCCAAGGTCGGCCCGATCAAAGCCCGCTTCAAAGGCGGCGTCTCGATCGAAAACGCCGAACAGCCGTTTTCCTGCATCCTGCACGGCCAGGGCAGTGGAGGTGTCGCTGGCCAAGCTTCGGGTCAGGTCAACCTGCGTCTTGATGAGGCAGGCGAGAACGAGACACAGCTAAGGTATGAAATCGACGCACAGATTGGCGGAAAGATCGCGCAGCTCGGAAATCGCCTCGTTGTGGGCACAGTCAAGAAAATTGCCGCTCAGTTCTTCTCCAACATGGAAGAATACGTGAAACGCCAAATTTGGGCCGCGTCCTAGCCGCGCGTTCTGATGGTTGCGGCGAAATGATCTGAAGCAGTGTTCATTTTGGAAGACTGCCGATATCCCGCCAACACCCGATTACGAAGCGCGGCGCCAAGCCTTCGGCCCAGAAATGTGGATGGATTCGCCGCGCGTATCGACGGCGACGGTTACCGGCATGTCCTCCACCCGCAGGCGGTAGATCGCCTCCATACCGAGATCCCGCCACGCCACCGGTTCGGCCTCGCGGATGGCCTTTGAAACGAGAAAGGCCGCACCCCCCACCGCGATCATGTAGACAGCGCCGTGATCCGCGATAGCGCTGATAGCCTCGGGCCCGCGTTCAGCCTTGCCGATCATGACCTTCAGGCCAGTTTGCGACAGAACCTGCCGCGTGAACTTGTCCATGCGTGTGGAGGTTGTTGGGCCCGCCGGTCCGATCACCTCATCGCCCACCGGATCGACTGGCCCGACATAATAAATCGCCCGGCCGTGCAGGTCGACCGGCAAAGACTCGCCTCGGTCGAGCGCGTCGACCATCCGCTTGTGCGCCGCGTCCCGCCCCGTGAAGAGCGTGCCCGAAAGCAGCAGCGTCTCTCCCGGCACGAGGGAGGCGAGTGTCTCGTCGTCCAATGCATCGAGATCGAGCCGACGCGCACCATGCGTCGCCATGTCGATCGAAACTTCGGGCCAAAGCGACAGATCGGGCGGAACGAAGTGCGCAGCGCCACTGCCATCGAGCGAAAAATGCACATGCCGCGTGGCCGCGCAATTGGGAATCAGCGCGACGGGCAAGGAAGCCGCATGGGTCGGAAAATGCCGGATCTTGACGTCGAGCACGGTCGTCAGTCCGCCCAACCCCTGCGCCCCAATGCCCAGCGCATTGATCCTTTCATATATTTCGAGCCGCAGTTCCTCGACGCGGTTTTGCGGTCCTCGGTCGATCAGCTCGAAGATGTCGATCTCGTCGTTCAGCGCCTGTTTCGCCATCGCCATGGCCTTGTCCACGCTGCCGCCGACCCCTAGGCCGATCATGCCCGGCGGACACCAGCCCGCCCCAAGCGTTTCCACTGTCTGCACGACCCAGTCGGCGACAGAAGCGGAGGGGTTGAGCACGGCAAAGCGGGTCTTGTTCTCTGATCCGCCACCCTTGGCGGAGACGTCAACCTCGACGCGATCACCCGCCACCATCTCCACGTGGATCATCGCCGGCGTGTTGTCGCCGGTGTTTTTCCGTGCACCCAGCGGGTCTTGTACCACAGACGCCCGCAAGGGATTGGCATCGAGCCGGTAGGCTCGCCTTACAGCGTCGTCGACGATCGCCTGCAGCGGCCGCTTCCAGCCCAGCCGCGCCTCCACCCCGATCCGCACAAATACGTTGGCCGCGCCCGTGTCCTGACAGATTGGCCTGCGTCCCAGCGCACACATGCGGGAGTTGGCGAGAATCTGCGCGATGGCGTTTTTCGCCCCCGCATTCTCTTCGCGTGCATAGGCCTGCGCCATGGCGCGGATGAAATCCGGCGGATGATAGCAGGCAACGAATTGCAGGGCGTCGGCGATGCTGTCGACAAGATGGTCTTCGGAGATTTCAGGCATGGTGCCCAATCCTGCTTCTTCAGCTCCGTGAAGCTGGCAAAATCGCCCGGATTCCGCCAGACGCCACGTCTAACTGCTATCACGCTCACGCAAGCTATCGCGCAAATCCGTTTTCAGCACCTTTCCATAAGCGTTCTTTGGAAGGTCATCGACGTAGACATATTTCTTGGGCCGTTTGAAGCGCGCGATATTGTCGATGCAGTGAGCGTCAAGCATTGCGTCGTCGGAGGTCGCGCCGGATTCGAGCACGACAAACGCAACCACGTTCTCCCCCCATTCAGCGTCCGGTTCGCCCACAACGGAAACTTGCGCCACGGAAGGATGCGCGAGTAGGACCTCTTCGACTTCCCTGGGATAGATATTGGTGCCGCCGGAGATGATCGTGTCTTTCGAACGGTCGTGCAGCGTCAGGAACCCGTCATTGTCCATCGCGCCCATGTCGCCGGTGCGCAGCCATCCGTCGACGATCGTTTCGGCACTCGCCTCGGGGTTCATCCAGTAACCGCTCATGACAGAAGACCCTCTGACGGCGACCTCTCCGACCTCTCCGGACGCAAGTTCCCTGTTTTTGGCATCCACAATCCGTACCTCGGTAGAGGAAAAGGGAAAACCCACCGAGGCAAGCCGGTTCTTCCATCGCGCATGGACGCGATCCGCGACAAAAGCCTTCGGCAGACAAGTGATCGTCATCGGACTTTCGCCCTGCCCGTAGATTTGGGCGAAACGCGAACCCATGACATCCACCGCTTCCACGATGTCAGCGACATACATCGGCCCACCACCATAGACGATGGTTCGGATTCCAGACCCGTCATAACCGACCGCTTTCGCTTCCGATACGAGCCGACGGACCATGGTCGGGGCCGCGAACAGACAGACATTTCCCGTGGTACCGGCCAGCTCGATAAGCTCGGAGGCCTCGAACCCCGCGGAGCCTGGCACGACGTGCCGAGCCCCCTTGATGACGAACATGAAATTGTAGAGCCCCGCCCCATGCGACATCGGAGCGGCATAGACCTTTGTATCCGAGGCGTGGACCTCGTCCACGTCAGCGAGATAGCCTTGAACCATCGCCATGATGTTTGCATTGGTGATCATGACGCCCTTGGGCCGGCCCGTCGTACCGGATGTATAGAAAAGCCATGCCAGGTCATCCGGTCGCCGGTGCACCGGCTGAGGCATGGGCGGAGCCTGGTAGAGTTGACGAAAAGCCTCACTCTCGATTTCGATGATCCGGCAACCGCCCTCACCAATCGCCTCACGCAGGGCGGCCGCGGTTTTTTCGCATGCGACGACCAGTTTGGCACCGGCATTGGTGGCGATCCAGGCCGCTTCGCGCGGATGCAGCTTGACATTGATCGGCACCACTGCTGCCCCTGCATGCCAGGCGCCGTAGAGAAGTTCGAGATAGGCGCTGGAGTTGGGCATGAAGATCGCAATGCGGTCACCTTCTTCGATTCCGAACTGATTTCGGAATGCACCCGCCAGCGCTGCGGCGCGCTCCGCGAATTCCTGATAGGTCGCCGTCTGGCGGGTACCGCTGAAAAGCGCGGGCGAATTGGCGAACAGGTGGCCTGAACGCTGAAGCCAGAGCGCCGGGTTCACGATGCGCACCTCACCAGTTCGAGGATGGAACAGTAGTTTGCCACGCCCGACCCGCCCATATTGAAGACGCAGCCGAGCGAAGCGCCCTGCTTCTGCATCGCGCCAGCCTGGTTTGTCAGTTGCCGCGCCGCCATGACATGCATCGACACGCCGGTTGCGCCGACCGGGTGACCTTTCGCTTTCAGCCCGCCGGACAGGTTTACCGGAAGAAGTCCGTCCGCCATGACAATTCCCTCCTCGATCGCCGTTCGCCCCTGCCCTTGCGGAGCCAGTCCCATGGCCTCGTAGATCAGCAGCTCGGCGATGGTAAAGCAGTCATGGACTTCGGCGAAGTCCAGATTTCCGACTTCAATCCCGGCGGCTGCGAAGGCGTTATGGAATGCTTTTCTGGGACCTTCGAATGCCAGCAGATCGCGGCGGGACATTGGCAGAAAGTCGTTGACCTGAACGGCGGAACGGAAAGCGACAGCGTTCTTGAAGCCGGAAGAGAGATCGTCGCTGACTATGACCACCGCCGACGCACCGTCGCTGATCAGCGAGCAGTCCGACATCCGAAGCGGCGCGGCGATCACGGGATTTTTGTCGCCAATCGTGTTGCAGAAATCCACGTTGAGCGCTTTCTGCATGTGCGCCAGCGGATTATTCGTCGCATTTGCGTGGTTCTTGGCTGCAATTTTGGCAAGCGTGAGGGATTGATCCCCATAGGCCTGGAAATAGGCTTGGGCGAAGCGGGCAAAGACGGACGGGAAGGAAACGCCTTGCTCCTCTTTCTGATAGGCGGCGCCGGATAGCGCCTTGGTGACACCCTTGGTGTCGTTGGACGTCATCTTTTCCGCGCCGATGACCAGAACGGTTCTGGCGCTCCCCGCAGCGATAGCATCGCGGCCGGCATAAAGGGCAGCGGAACCGGATGCACAAGCGTTCTCCAACCTCGTCGCAGGTTTGAATCGCAACCCGTCGTCGAGATTGAGTACCAGCGAGGACGGAAATCCATCGGCAACCATTCCCGCATTGAAGTGGCCTAGAAATATCGCGTCGATATCGGAGGCTTGAATGCCCGCGTGATCTATGGCCTCTTCGGCGGCCTCGATAATCAGATCCTCAAGCGACTTGTCTTCAAGCCGGCCAAATTTCGTGTGCCCCCAACCCACAATATGCGTATGCGCCAATTCGCACCTCCCACGCGAGACAACACCACCATTTTACAGCGACGGAAGACCGTGCATACAGGTGCGAGCACCCTATTCTGGAGGCGGCCATGCATGATGCCGATATTGCTTTCGGCTTCGAGTTTGCGCCTATTGGACTGGCGGTAACTCGGCACCGAATAATCGAGACCTGCAATCCAACGTTCTCCGACATGTTCGGCTATCCGCCAGGCTCATTGTGGGGTAAATCGATCGCGTTGCTATATCCGTCAAACCGGGAGTTTGTGGACGTCGGGAGGATTGGCCTCAAAGCCATGACCAAAGGAGGTCAGTATGGCGACGAAAGGATCATGCAGCGCGCCGATGGAACCCAGTTCTGGTGCGCGGTTCGCGGTCGTTCCGCCACTATAAGCGATCCATTTTCCCGCTGTGTCTGGTCATTCGTCGATATGTCCGAACAGCGCCCGATCGTGAACTTCACGCGACGGGAGAGGGAGATTGCCATGCTTTCGGTAGCTGGCCACACTAACAAGCAAATCGCTCGGGATCTTGGAATTTCCCACCGCACCGTGGAAGGTCATCGTTCACGCATGATGGACAAGCTGGGAGTGACGACGGGAGCAGAGTTGATCGCCAAGCTCGCCGGACTACCGCTCTGATCGACCGACGAGAAGGCAGAGGATCGCCTCTGCAGTCTTGCAGTCTTGCGCGTAGGCAATTTACACCAACCACGGGAGTGGAAATTGCCCTGCCCCTTGCGATCGGTTAACACGTTCAAATGATAGTTTGAAACTGTAATTGGAACCTGGCGATGGGAATGCAGCGCCCTGCTGATCAAAACAGTGAAACCGTAGATCGCATGATTAAAGCCGCAGAGGAGCTTTTTGCCGAGTACGGGCATGAGAATGTATCACTGCGTCAGCTGACCTCACATGCCGGAGTTAATGTCGCGGCAGTGAACTACCACTTCGGTTCGAAGGAGCTGTTGGTCGAAGCGGTCTTCCAAACCCTTGTACAACGTGTTTGCGACCAGCGGGAACTCGCGCTTGAGAAGCTCGAACGCGGCGACACGCTTACGCTCGAAGAGGTCGTACGATCCTTTGTCGATCCCTATCTCGGCAACGGCAATGAGAAGCAGGGCGCGCTCCTCGCACGGTTCCTGATGCGCAATCGCCTATACCCGACCGATGGTACGCGACGCGTGGTGAGCGAATACCTCGATCCGATGGCGAAAAAGTACATCGCCGCATTTGCGCAGGTCTGCCCCAAGCTGAGCAAGGAACAGTTGGTCTGGCGATATCTGTTCATGACCAACACCTTGGCGGCTTCGAGCGCCGGCGACAATCTTTCGCGCCGCCTCGAGTCGCTTTCCCCCGACACTGGCAAGGCGGAACTCCAGGATCGCCGGGAAGCGATGATCGAGTTTCTGATAAGCGCCTTTCGTTAGCAGGGCAGATCGGGGACCAACGGATGGTCGGCCGCACAGGCCGATTCATTCATGTTGAGACAATTTCTCTTCACCAGCAACCAACAAAGACGACGGTTGCCCCTCGTTTCTCCGCAAGTGCGGTCACGCCACTGAAGTGGACCGCATTTGCATGGTCAGCTCAATCAATTGACTATTTTAAACGCCTGTTTTATTTCTTGATCTAAGTGGCGGCTACCCGCGTTGCGGCCATGTTGGATAAACGAGATTAGATAGGTCAAACTTATGACGCTGATGAGAAGCTGGGTCGACAGCGCCAACTCGCCGGATTGTCCGTTTCCGCTGAACAACTTGCCTTTCGGCGTCATGTCGCGACAGGGCGAGAATGCACGGCACTGCGCAATCGCGATCGGCGATTGCGCGCTCGATCTGGCGCATCTCGGTGAAACCAGCTTCTTCGCCTCGCAGGACGTCGCTTCCGCCTTTCGAGAAAATACCTTGAACGCTTTTCTCGAGCTCGGCCGACCAAACTGGCTGGCCTTGCGGCGTCAGTTGCAGGAGGCGCTCAGCGCTGATGCGCCGACCTCGCTCCAGCAAAGCTTGAGGACTTGCCTGGTGCCGCTTGGCGAGGTCGTCATGCACCTGCCGCTACACATCACCGGCTATAGTGATTTTTTCGCCGGCTACCACCACGCGGTCAACACCGGCAAGATCATTCGCGGCGCCGAAAGCCTGCCGCCGAACTGGCTGCATATGCCTATCGCCTATAACGGCCGCACCTCAACCATCGTGACCTCCGGGACCCCTGTGCGCCGCCCGCTCGGCCAAACGAGGATCGGAGACGACGCGCCAAGGTTCCAACCGTGCCAGACGCTCGATTTCGAACTCGAAATGGCCGCCGTCGTGGGCAAGGGGTCCGAGCTCGGCGAGCCCATCGCACCTGAAGACGCCGAGGACATGATCTTCGGTTATACGCTGCTCAACGACTGGTCGGCGCGCGACATCCAGCGCTGGGAATACCAGCCGCTGGGACCTTTTCTTGGCAAGGCCTTCGCCACCACCATGAGTCCGTGGATCGTCATGAAAGAGGCACTGGAACCCTTTCGTCGCGACGTGGATCCGCCCAAATCCCCGCTCCTGCCCTATCTTGCCGGGTACGGGTCGGTCTACGACATCGAGTTGGGCGTGGAGCTCAAACCATCGGGCGCCGAGCGATACGAGACGATCTCCACATCAAATCACAAGTATCTCTATTATTCGGCCGCCCAGGCGCTGGTCCACCATGCGATCGGCGGCTGCACCATGAATGCCGGCGACATTCTCGGATCGGGGACGATTTCGGGACCAGTGCCGGAACAGTACGGATCGCTTCTCGAACTGAGCTGGGGCGGCAAGAATCCCCTTAAACTGAGCTCCGGGCACGAACGCTGCTACCTCGAAGACGGCGACAGTCTTATGCTCGTCGGTAATGCCCGTGGAGATGGGTTCACCATCGGCTTCGGCCCGTGTGAAGGCACGATCATGCCCGCGCCGAAATCGGTCGGCCGCTCCGTGCTTTGGAGCTGAGGCAATTCCCGCAGCGACGCGGCTTGTCGAGAGATTGATCCAGCCGTTGTCCTAGACATAGATAGCAAAAGAGAGGCCGGTTTCCCGGCCTCTCTTTTTGTCGTTCTTCAAGCGCGCGCGTGCTTTGCGCTGTCCTGAATTGAGCCGCCAGGCTTGTCGGTCAGACGACCGGATGAGCGTCAATAAGGACCGCGCCGAGCAAACATGGCTTGTCAGACCGGTTGGACCATGCATGGCTTGTGCCGCGCTGAATCAGACAGTCGCCCTGGCGCATCAAGACTTCGCCTTCATCCACCAACGCATAAATCTCGCCCTGGAGGATAAAGATATAGTCGAGCGTACTCGTTGTGTGAAAAGCGGGATGGCGTGGCTTTTCCTTGGACAGGTTGTCGCCTGCGCCCATGCCTGAAAAGTAGTCATGCATTCCTGCGAAGTTGCGCTCGGCGTCCGGGGGAATCTCGACCACGCGGCACACCGAACCGTTCTTCGGTGGAGACAGCTTCACGCCTGCCGTTGTCGTATCTTCGTTGCCGGCGTTGGAAGCCGGGAACTCGGACTGGACCCACAAATCGGTCATGCCGACATTTGGCTGACCGTCGGGCGAATAAACGGCGGTGGAATCGGCGTTTGAAATAATGACGGATTTGCCATTGGCGTCATGTCCGGTGACGATCCGTCGTATCGGTTTGATCATTGTATAACCTTGAAAATCGGGGGCCGCGAACGCGGCCCGCAGTGGGTGTTTGTTATTGCGCCGTATAGCTGGCCGCTTCGGAGCGCAGGAACTCGAGCGCGGCTGCGCCGTCGACGCCTTTTTTCGACGCTTGTTCAATCCAGCCTTGCTCGATTGGGGCGATCCTTTCGCGCACCGCCTGCATGAACGCATCATCGGCGGGGGTCACGGTCACTCCGGCTTCCTTCATGGCCTTCTGCGCATCCGACACACTCTGGTTCAGGGATTCGCCAAATTTTTTGGCGAGTGCTTCGCCGGAGATTTCCTCGATCGCGGCCTGGTCTTCGGGAGAGATCTGATCCCACTTCGCCTTGTTCATTGCCAATGAGATCGAAAACCCTCCCAGCCCGTCCTTGAACTCGGTCTTGTATTTGAGGTTCTTCAGGAAACCGAAAGCGACGATGCCGTCGTCAGTGAAGTATGTGCCATCGACAATGCCCTTGGAGACAAGTTCCACGAACTGGGTGATCTGCGCCGGCACGACGGTCGCCCCGAGTGCTGTGATCTTCTCGTTGGCGATCACGCCGGCGGCGCGCAACTTCAGCCCTTCGAAACCGTCGATCGCGGTCACTTCACGCTTGGCGTTGTAGATGTGGTAGGGGGGCAGAGAAGCGACCGTCAACAAATGCGTTCCCTTATAGGGATCAGTGTCCTTGAAGAACTTTTCGTAAGTCCGCCAATAGGCCACTGACACCGCTTCAGTGTCGTCACCAAGAAATGGCATCTCCACGACTTCGGCCAGGGGAAACTGCCCCGGAGTCGTGCTCTCGGAAAAGAACGTGATGTCCGCCACACCTGTGGCCGCCAACTCGTATTGCCGTTCCTGGCTACCCAGCGAAGAATTGGTGAACTCGACAGTCACACGACCGTCGGTCACTTCGGCGATCTTGTCGAAATAAGGCTTCAGCACCCGCACATCGAGATGATGGGTGGGCGGAAGCCAACGATTGTAGCGCAACTCCAGCGCCGATGCGGACGCCGCGGACAAGCCTGCGGCGGCGAATACGACAGCTCCGATAAGTTTGGAAATTTGCATGCATCCTCCCGATGTCAACTTTGCAGCGAAACGTGAAACATTCGTTTGAAACTTTTGTTTGCCTCGGGTAGATAGGCATGGTTGACATTCCAAGTCAACCGAGATCGCGGCCCGCCGTCGAGTTGTCGTCAGACGGAATCGGGTTGATAAGTCCGGCAGCGCAACCAGGAATCGACTAACCACAAAGGGAGGGGAACTTGCGGAAAATCGCAGATCTGGCCGCGTTGGCGCTCAGCTGGATTTCTGTCGCCTGTGTCGTATTCATCGGCGCGGCGACGTTGGTCGACGTTGTCGGGCGATATTTCAATCACCCGCTATACGGCGCTTTCGAAATGATCCAGATGGCGATGATCTTCCTGATATTCACCGCTCTGCCCGCCGTTACCCTGAAGCGCGAACACGTAACAGTGGATCTCGTCCAGGGTGTCCTGCCCGCCAGGATCAAGCACATCGCCCTGTCGCTCGTCGGCCTTATCGGCGCCGTCGTCTGCGGTTTCTACGCCCTGCAGGTATGGGCTCGGGCCGAGTATCTTCAGCAGATCGGGGAGACGACCCAGAACCTCGTTCTGCCGGTCTACCCCTTCGTCATGGTCATCGCAGTTATGTGGGTCGCGACCGCCCTGTGTTTTGTCGTTCTTCTGATTGAAGACGCGCGGCGGATTTTTGCGGATACCGGAGAGATTTGATGGAAGTCGCGCTCATAGGATTTGTCGTCCTTTTCATCATCCTCGGTCTCGGCGTCCCCGTTGGCTTCGGCATGACCATCGTAGGATTTGCCGGCTTCTCGATCATCGTCGGCGTCGGCCCGGCCTCCGCACTGGCGGGCCAGATCGTCTTCGACAACGCCACTAATTTCAGCTTCTCCGTGCTGCCGCTCTTCATTCTCATGGGCACACTCATTGCGCGTTCACGCCTTTCACATGATCTGTTCGAGGCTGCGGCCGCTTTCATCGGTCACCGCAGGGGCGGGCTGGGCTATGCAACCATTCTGGCGAGCGGCGGGTTCAGCGCCGTGTGCGGGTCGAGCGCGGCGACCACCGCGACAATGGTGCGTGTCGCCTATCCCGCGATGCGTCAGCGCGGCTATGGAAACGAGATCGCCACCGGGGTTGTCGCCGTTGGCGGCACGCTCGGTATCCTCATTCCGCCGAGTACCATCATGATCCTCTACGGCGTGTTGACCGAGACCAACATCGTCAGCCTCTTCGCCGCCGGCTTCATTCCGGGCGGTATCGCTATCCTGCTTCACTTCGCCGCCATGTTCGTCATGGGTCGGCTCTATCCCGACGCAGCCCCCCGCACGTCGCGATTTTCTTGGCCTGAGCGGTTCCGGGCGCTCGCCAATGTCTGGGGAATTGTCGTCCTGTTTCTCGTGATGATGGGCGGTATCTATTTTGGCGTTTTCACCCCCACCGAGGGCGGCGCGGTCGGCGCGGGTGGCGCGTTGCTTTTCGCGATCTTCAAGGGTGGCCTGACCTTCGGCGAATTCATGGAAATCGCTGCGGAAGCGTGCCGCACCACCGCCATGATGTTCGTCATCCTCTTCGGCGCGGTCTATCTCGGCACCTTCCTGGAGGTTTCGGGCTTCACATCGGCGCTCGGCAATGCGGTGACCTCGCTCGGCCTCGGGCCGACAGGAACCATGTTCGTCGTCTTCGGGATCTATCTGATCCTCGGCTGCTTCGTCGAAAGCATCTCGATGATGTTCCTCACAGTGCCGCTGTTCTTCCCCATCGCCCTTTCGATGGGCTTCGATCCCGTATGGTTCGGCATCCTGGTTATTGTCGCCATCGAGATCAGCCTGATCACCCCTCCGATCGGCCTCAACGTGTTCATCATGCGCGGTCTCATTCCTGACGTACCGCTGCGCACGATGTTCATCGGGGTGGCGCCATTCGTCGTCTCGAGTATCGGGCTCCTCGTCATACTCACGCTCTTCCCCGGCCTCGTTACGTTCCTTCCCGACTTGATGGGACACTAGCGAGCGTCAGGGATGGCCCCGCACATTCGGCCGAACAGGCAGACATCTTTACCCCGATCCCTGCGTTCAAGCAGGGGTCGCTGGCATCGCAATCAGACTGCCTGAATATTTGCGATCCACCGGTAGCGACGCCGGTAGACTCCAGCCATTCGACCTGCCGCGTGCCGGAACTTTCGGCCGTCTGAACGCATGCCCAACCGCTTGCGCTGGCGTTCGCCGATTCCTTCGCGGATCGACAAAAAAGCCGCCCGGATGGACCGGACGGCTGAGCCTCCCGAAAGCGTCGGGAACAGTGCGCTGCGATCAGTGTCGCTGGAACGATCCACTTTCCTGCGTCCGCATCGCATTCATTCGCCGATCGGCTTCCGCCGCATCGAGAACGCGTCCGCCCCAGCTTTCCAGGCGATCGGCGATCCGCTGACGCGAGGCCTCCAGCATATCGACGATGCGAGACATGTCGCCAAGCATCTTGCCGTGGCGTTTCATCAGCTTACCCGCGACCATGACCGTATCGACATCCGCGGTCTGCGCCTGCTGGATGATGACGCCTGAGGGGTTGCTGCGATCCCATCCGACCAGCGAGAGCGAACGGGTATTGAGCAGGATCAGGTCTGCCTGCTTGCCTTTGGTCAGGCTACCGACCTTGTGGCCGAGCCCGACGGCCTTGGCGCCGTCGCTGGTGCCCCAGCGCAGCGCCTCTTCCGTGGTGAACGGCGTGCCCGATGGATTGTATCCCTCGCGGTCGATGACACGGCAGCGCATCGCCTGGATGGCGAGACGCAGCGGGTTGAACATGTCGGCGCTGTTGTTGGAAGTGATATCGGACCCATAACACTGCGTGATGCCGTGGCGACGCGCGATATCGCTGCTCGGCCACATCATTCCCATCTGCAGTTCGGTATCCGGCGTGAACACGACGGAGGCGTCGTGCTCGGCCACCATCCGCCACTCGTCTTCCTCGGTCGCCGACATATGGACAAACAGTATATCGCCGCCCATGACGCCCAGTTCGTTGATGCGCGCGACATTGCGCGGACGGCGAATGCCACCGGCTTTCGAGTTGCAGTGCCAGAAAATATGGGCGTCCAGCTCGCGCGCCGTATTGAACTGGGCTGCAAGCGCGTCGCCGGTCACCGCGTGATGCTCTTCTTCCGGCGCGACGCCGAGCGTGACCAACTGATCCTTGGATGTGAACTGTTGTTTTGCAATCTCGCGGGCGAATTCGATTCGGTCGTTCAGCTGCTTGAATTCCGGATTCTCGGTCGGCGGGTAGTTGAAACCGTAGTTCCAGATGACCCGCATGCCGCTTTCCTGCAGGCCGCGCACGGCTTCCCGTGCGTGGTCACGCGATACGATATTGTGACAGTAGTCGGCGGCCGTGGTGACGCCGGCGTTCATCGACTCATACGCGCCGTGCAGATGGGCGATATACATGTCTTCCGGCCCGAAGGCGGCTGCGACGTTGAGGCGGATGAAATTCACATAGTCGTCGAGCGACCAGTCGGCGCAATAGCCGCGCACCGCCGCGCCCTGCCAGATGTGTTTGTGACCGTCGACGAAGCCCGGCATGACAATACTGTCCGTCGCATCGACCACTTCGGCGTCAGCAGCCTCGATAGCGGGTCGAATTTCACAAATCTTCTCGCCTTCGATCAGAACATCGCAATTCGCGACGTTACCGATCTCCTTGTCGACCGAAACGACGAAACCGTTTTTGATGAGCGTTCTGGACATGAGATCCTCCCTTCAAACAAGCCTGACATATAAAACATCTGTTTTAATCTCTTGATCGAATATACCGATTTTCGACTTCTTGCTACTGCTCAATTGCGCAGTGATGTGCCCTGATGTCCGAGCCCCTCGTGTTCGAAACGATCCTGACTGCACAGATGGTTCCCATCGAGCGCGTACAACAGCTGGGGTTCGTCAATCAGGTTGCCACCGGACGGCGTGGGCAAGCGCGCAGCCGAGATCGCCCGCACGATCGCTCGGAATGCGCCGCTCACAGTGCGCAAGCGCGGCGGTCGGAAACGAGCGATAGGCACACGAGCACCGATGCTGATCCGGCTTGCCGCCAATGATCGCTGGTCACTGGACTTCGTGTCGGATCAGCTCACCGATGGTCGCAGGTTCCGGGTGCTTACGGTCGTCGGCGATTGCACCAGGGAATGCCTGGGCCTCGTCGCCGATACGTCCCTTTCCGGCCTGCGGGTTGCCCGTGAGCTGGATCGGATCATCGAGGGACGAGGCAAACCGCTTCAATGGGCGGCTGCGAGATCAGTTCCCGAATGAAACTCTATTCTCGTCACTGATCCATGCTCGATCAGCGCTTTCAAACTGGCGCAGCGATTACAACGATGATCGACCACACTCTGGCCTCGGCTGGATGACACCTGCCGAATTCGCTCAGACAATCAACCCGCGACGTGATGCGGTGCTGCGCAGCCGGAATAGCTCCGCACCGCAACCCGCCTCTGCCGCCCCAAATACAGCAACCCAAAACCGCTGGAGCGAACTCAAAACTGGATACAACTTGGGGGCAATGTCTTTCGAAAAGGCGCTGGACCGCGTGAACCGCCTGCGGGGCGTTT
>JAMLJA010000017.1 GCA_023953905.1 Rhizobiaceae bacterium
CGGGAATGTTGGAAACGAAGGTGATGGTGGCGCCGAACTCGCCCATGGCCTTGGCGAATGACAGAATCATCCCCGCAATCACGCCAGGCACAATGAGCGGCAGCGTGATCGTAACATAAACCCACAACGGATTGGCGCCAAGCGTTCCTGCCGCCGCCTCTAGCCTGTGATCCACGGCCTCAATCGAAAGGCGAATGGCCCGCACCATGAGCGGAAAGCCCATGATGCCGCAGGCCAGCGCGGCACCGGTCCAGCGAAAGGAAAAGACGATGCCGAAATACTGGTCGAGGAAACCACCGATCGGTCCGCGCCGACCGAATGTCAAGAGCAGGAGATAGCCCGTCACCACCGGCGGCAGGATAAGTGGCAGATGCACGACGCCATTGAGAAGCGACTTGCCGGGGAAGTGTACTCGCGCGAGAAGGTGGGCGACAAACAGCCCGAACGGAAGGCTGACAAAAGTGGCCCAACTCGCCACTTTCAGGGAAAGCCGAACCGCGTTCCATTCATCGGGAGTGAGGTCCAGCCATTCCATGTCTTGGATTCGCAGCGCCCTTTTTGGTGCCGTTTGACAGGCCTATTTCGCCAATACAGTAAAGCCTTGCTCCTCGAAAAGAGCTTTGGCCTTGCTGGTTTGCAGGCAGGAAAGGAACTTTGCCGCGCCGGCATTCTCAGATTCTGCCACCAGCGCCACCGGATAGACGATCGGCGGATGCGTGTCCTCTGGGAATGTTCCGATCACCTTGACGTTCTTGTCGGCTGCCGCATCGGTTTTATAGACGATGCCCAATGTTGCCTCGCCGGATGAGACAAGAGCCAGAGCGGCGCGAACATTGTCGGCCTGCGCAACCTTGCTTTCGACGGCCGACCAGACACCGAGCGTCTCAAGCGCTGCCTTGCCATATTTCCCTGCGGGAACCGCATCGACATTCGCCATTGCCAGCCGGCCATCGCCAAGGACGCCGGACAGATCGAAACCCTGTGTGATCTCGATGTCGGTTGTCGAATCCACCGGCGCGATCAGAACGATTGAATTGCCCAGCAGCTGGACCTCCGTACCTTCCCTGATGAGACCCCGGTCGGCGAGATAGGTCATCCAGTCGAGATTGGCCGACATGAAGACATCGGCAGGCGCTCCCTGTTCGATCTGTTTCGCCAGCGTGGAGCTGCCGGCATAGGAGATCGTTGCCTTCCCGCCGACCTCGGCAGCGCAGACTTCATTCACGGCATCCAATGCGTTCTTCAGGCTGGCCGCCGCGAAGACCGTGACGCCGTCAGCCGCTATGGCCGACTGAGCGGCCCCGAGCGACATCAGCGCAGCAAGGCCCAACACTGCAACCCCGACTTTTCTCCCGAAACGCATTTCCACTTGCTCCTATCCCTCGCAAAAAACCATATCGCTATGTTCATCGGTATATAACAAAAAAGATCTACACCTCGTCAATCTAACGCTTTCAAGATTCTTAATCCGCTTCCGTTTGCTTCGAATGGAAATTTCGACCTTGGGTCGTCTGGCAGAAATTCCGCAGACGTCCGGACTTCGACGCGAAGCGGCAACTTTTCGTCGGAGGCCGATGCGCGTATAGAGCCGGCAACGGTCAACGAGGCCACGTCTGCGGAGATGAAATGAGCCAGAATTTTCTCATCGCACCATCGGTTCTATCTGCCGATTTCTCGCGCCTTGGAGACGAGGTCGAGGCGATCGACCGGGCCGGCGCCGACTGGATCCACCTCGATGTGATGGACGGTCATTTCGTGCCCAACATCAGTTTCGGACCGCCCATCATCAAGGCTCTGCGGCCGCGCACGAAGAAGTTCTTCGATTGCCATCTGATGATCGCACCGGTCGACGCTTATCTCCCGGCGTTCATCGACGCTGGCTGCGACCAGCTCACGGTACATGTCGAAGCCGGCCCCCACCTGCACCGCTCGCTCCAGACGATAAAGGCGGCGGGTCGCAAGGCCGGCGTCACTCTCAATCCAGCGACTCCCGAAACGGCCATCGAGCATGTTCTCGATCTCGTCGACACGGTTCTGGTGATGACCGTCAATCCAGGTTTCGGCGGGCAGGCGTTCATTTCCTCCATGCTTGAGAAGATACGACGTATCAAGGCCATGATTGGCGGACGGCCGATCCGCATCGAGGTTGACGGAGGCATCGGCGCCAATACCGCAGGCGATGTCGCAAAGGCCGGCGCCACGGTTCTCGTTGCAGGTGCCGCCGTCTTCAAAGGCGGGACGTTCGAAGCATACAGATCGAATATCGAGGCAATCCGCGGCGCGGCGACCGTTGTCAGGAGCGTCTGAAATGAGCGCAATGCAGGAACGCGCATGGCCGCAGGCCGTGCTTTTCGACCTTGACGGCACGCTTATCGATTCGGCAGCGGACATTCGTGGTGCGGTGAATGAGCTGTTGGCAGTTCATGGCCTGGCGCCTTTGCCGCTGGACGAAGTTCGCTCGATGATCGGTCGTGGCATCAAGGTCACCGTGGATCGCGCATTTCGCGCCAGCGGTCGGCCGCTGGACAACGATGCGCTGGATCGCGCGAACGCGGAAATGGTCGACATCTACGCCAACCATCTGACGGAGTTCACCCAGCCCATGGCGGGCGCGGTGGAGACCCTCCAATCTATGAACGACGCAGGTATTCGGCTTGCCGTCGCCACCAACAAACCGCAGAGGGCGGCCGAGATCGTGCTCGAGCATTTCGACATGCTTTCCTATCTCGGGGCCGTGGTTGGCGGCGATGCAGGCGTGGCGAAGAAGCCCGCGCCCGATATATTGCTGGCCGCGCTTGAGCGGATGGGGCTCGACCCATGGAATGCGGTGATGGTGGGCGACAGCGGCGCGGATGTTGAATCGGCCAAGGCTGCGGGCATTCCCGTTGTGGTCATTCGCGGCGGCTATACAAATGTGCCGGCAGACGACCTTGGGGCTGATCTGGTGCTGGACTCGCTCGAACAGTTGCAGGCCTCGTTCCAGACCCTGAAGCGGCCGGCACCCTGACGCGAAAACGCGTCATCCGTCGAGCACTTGTTGATCTTTTGTGACAATTGCCCAACTATGTGGGTGCTTAAGGCGGCGCGTTCTTTGATGCTGCCGCTCAGGCAGAGATAGGGAAGAGTGGACGTCATGGCCGGCCGAGTGGTCACCCCATCAACGCGTCAGGACGATGCGGCACGTGCCGGCTGGCTCTATTATGTTGCCGGCAATACGCAGGATCAGATCGCCACGAAGCTCGGCGTTTCGCGACAGAGCGCCCAGCGTTTGGTGTCGCTGGCGGTGTCCGAGGGGCTCGTAAAGGTCCGGCTGGATCACCCGATCAGCGAATGCATGGAACTGGCCGAAGCCCTGAGAACACGCTTCGCACTGGATCTCGTGGAAGTGGTTCCGAGCGACCCCGGCAACCCGTCGACGACAATCGGTATCGCGGAAGCGGCGGCTGCGGAAATCGAGCGGCGGCTGCGGTCGCCCGATCCCATTATTCTCGCGATAGGCACGGGGCGGACGCTGAAAGCGGCCATCGAGCAAATATCGCCAATGGAGTGCCCGCAGCACAAGATCGTCTCGCTCACGGGAAACATCGCTCCCGACGGCTCCGCTGCTTTCTACAACGTCATCTTCAGCATTGCCGATCTCATCAGCGCCCGCAGCTTTCCCATGCCTTTGCCCGTCATCGCGTCGTCAGAGGAAGAGCGGACCATGCTGCACAGCCAGCCAATGATCAAGCATACGCTGGAACTGGCGGCACAGGCCGACGTCACATTTGTCGGTATTGGAGATCTGGGCCCGACTGCGCCGCTCTATGTCGATGGGTTCATATCGGAAGCCGAACTGAAAGCGCTGCAGAAAGCCGGCGCAGTGGCCGAGATCGTCGGGTGGGCCTTCGACCGGGAAGGCCGGCTGATCGACGGACTGACCAATGAGCGCGTGGCCGCATCGCCGCTGCCGTCTCGCGAACGCTCCCTGGTTGTCTGCCTGGGCATGGGAGAGGCCAAGCTGCCCGGGTTGAGGGCAGCCCTCAATCGCCGCCTCGTCAACGGCATCATCACGGACGAGCGCACCGCCGCCTCCCTTTTGGCCTCCTAGGCAGTCCCAGACTCTCTCCTCAACATCCATGAATTTCGCCTACCCGGCGCGGACGCCGAGGGTCGAGCGTCCTTGCTCTTGCTGCAATGCAGCGACGAATCCGTGTTGACATCGGCTCGCATCGAGTATTTGCTCATCACTGGAGTATTTGCTCATCTAAGAGTTTTGGGAGGACTATCGCATGATCAGGACGCTCATTCTGAGCGCGACCGCTAGCCTTTTGGCATTTGCGGCCCACGCGGAAACCATCACCATCGCCACAGTGAACAATGGCGACATGATCCGGATGCAAAAGCTGACGGATGATTTCACCTCGAAGAACCCAGACATCGAACTGAACTGGGTCACCCTCGAGGAGAATGTTCTGCGTGAGCGCGTCACGACAGACATTGCCACCAAGGGCGGTCAGTATGACGTCATGACGATCGGCACCTACGAGGTTCCGATTTGGGCCAAGCAGAACTGGTTGCTGCCGCTCGACAATCTCGGTGACGACTATGATGTCGCCGACATCATCCCGGCTATTGCCGGCGGCCTTTCCGTGGACGGCAAGCTCTACGCTGCACCGTTCTACGGCGAATCGTCTTTCGTGATGTATCGGAAGGACCTGTTCGAAAAGGCCGGGCTGACGATGCCCGACGCGCCGACCTGGGACTTCGTTGGCGAAGCTGCTCGCAAGATCAAGGCCGACAACACCGATGTCAATGGCATCTGCCTGCGCGGTAAGGCCGGCTGGGGCGAGAACATGGCTTTCCTGACCGCCATGTCGAATTCCTTCGGCGCCCGCTGGTTCGACGAGAACTGGCAGCCGCAGTTCGACCAGCCCGAGTGGAAGGAAACACTCGAGTTCTACGTAAACCTGATGAAGGATGCCGGCCCTCAGGGTGCCTCCTCCAACGGCTTCAACGAGAATCTCGCCCTCTTCCAGCAGGGCAAGTGCGCCATGTGGATCGATGCCACGGTGGCGGCTTCGTTCGTGACAAATCCGACCGACTCGACGGTTGCCGACAAGGTCGGTTTCGCGCTGGCGCCGGACAAGGGACTGGGCAAGCGCGGCAACTGGCTGTGGGCATGGTCCCTCGGAATCCCGGCGGGTTCACAGAAGGCTGACGCCGCTCAGAAGTTCGTTTCTTGGGCCACGAGCAAGGCCTATCTCGAACTGGTCGCCTCCAAGGAGGGCTGGGCCAACGTGCCTCCCGGCACGCGCACCTCGCTCTACGAAAACCCCGAGTATCAGAAGGCCGCACCCTTCGCGAAGATGACGCTCGACTCCATCAATGCCGCCGACCCGAACAACCCGACGGTCAAGCCGGTGCCGTATACGGGCGTGCAGTTCGTAGCCATTCCTGAATTCCAGGGGCTCGGCACAACGGTCGGCCAGCTGTTCTCGGCAGCGCTCGCAGGACAGATGTCCGTCGACGATGCGCTTGCCCAGGCACAGCAGGTATCGGTGCGTGAGATGACCCGCTCGGGCTACATCAAGTAACTCGCCTCCCAAGCACCCGGTCGCCCGATCTCCTTCGGGCGACCGCCTCACTCCCATGAAACCGTATCGTGCGCGCTCTGGCGCCACGATCTGCGCATTTCGCCACCGGCGGCGATCCTGAGACCAGCGGGCAGGAGGAAAGCATGGCCACCAGACAGACCCGAACGCTTGCGCGATTCATGATGGCACCCTCGGTCATCCTCCTGCTTTTCTGGATGATCGTGCCTCTGGCAATGACGCTGTGGTTCTCGTTCCAGAACTACAATCTGCTCAACCCGGGCAATGTCAGCTTTGCGGGGCTTTTCAACTACAAATTCTTCTACACCGACCCTGCATTTTTCCAGTCCATCTGGAACACGCTCGCGATTGTCGGTGGCGTTCTGATCATCACCGTCATAGGCGGCATCGCACTGGCGCTTCTGCTGGACCAGCCGATGTTCGGCCAGGGCTTCGTGCGCATCCTGGTCATCTCGCCGTTCTTCGTCATGCCTCCCGTCGCCGCTCTGGTCTGGAAGAACATGATCATGCACCCGGGTTACGGTGTGCTGGCGGATATCTCGCGGTTCTTTGGCTTGCAGCCGATCGACTGGTTCGCGCAATTGCCGCTAATCTCAATCATCATCATCGTGGCCTGGCAGTGGCTTCCCTTCGCCACACTGATTCTGCTGACGGCGCTCCAATCCCTCGATGGAGAGCAGAAGGAAGCGGCCGAAATGGATGGTGCAAGCTTCGTCAGCCGTTTCTGGTACCTGACGCTTCCGCATCTCGCGCGCGCCATAACCGTGGTCATCCTGATCCAGACGATCTTCCTGCTGGGCGTCTATGCTGAAATCCTGGTCACCACCAATGGCGGGCCCGGATACGCATCCACAAACCTGCCGTTCCTGATCTACCGAACCGCCCTGCTCGGCTATGACGTCGGCGGCGCATCGGCGGGCGGCATTACCGCCATCATCCTCGCCAACATCGTCGCTTTCTTCCTGATGCGCGCCGTCGGCAAGAACCTGGACAAGTAAGGGGAAGCTGAGATGTCACGCGCAGTCTCCACCCAGACCAAATTCGGATGGACAATCGCGGCATGGCTCGTCGCCCTGCTGATCTTCTTTCCGATCCTCTACACGATCATCACTTCGTTCAAGACCGAGACCGAGGCGATCGCCGGGTTCGACCTGATTCCTTCCGGCACATTGCAGAGCTATGCCGAGGTGGAGGCGCAGAACAGCTATTTCAAGTTCTTCGTCAACTCCGTGATCCTTTCGGTCGGCTCCACGCTGCTGGCGCTCATCGTTGCCATCCCCGCCGCCTGGTCCATGGCATTCGCGCCGACCAACCGGACCAAAGACATTCTGATGTGGATGCTGTCCACGAAGATGATGCCGGCGGCCGCGGTTCTGGTGCCGATCTATCTTCTGTTCCGTGACGCGGGTCTGCTCGATTCGCGCGTTGGCCTTACCCTCATGCTGATGCTGATCAATCTGCCGATCGTCATCTGGATGCTCTACACTTATTTCCGCGAGATCCCGGGCGAGATCCTGGAAGCCTCGCGCATGGACGGTGCCTCGCTCTGGAATGAGATCGTCTACGTGCTGACCCCGATGGCCGTTCCCGGCATCGCTTCCACCATGCTTCTCAACATCATCCTGGCGTGGAACGAGGCCTTCTGGACGCTACGGCTCACGACTACCAACGCCGCGCCTCTGACGGCATTCATCGCCTCGTTCTCCAGTCCGCAAGGCCTGTTCTGGGCGAAGCTGTCGGCAGCCTCCACACTGGCCATCGCGCCGATCCTGATTATGGGCTGGTTCTCCCAGAGACAGCTTGTACGCGGGCTCACCTTCGGCGCGGTAAAATAACGATCTTCGGGAGTATCAAGACATGGGCAAGATCGCGCTCAGGAATGTTCACAAGTCCTTTGGGGCGACCACCATCATTCCCGACATCAATCTCGATATCGAAGACGGCGAGTTCGTCGTCTTCGTGGGGCCGTCGGGTTGCGGCAAGTCCACTCTTCTGCGGTTGATCGCGGGGCTGGAAGACCTGACTTCCGGCACGATCCAGATTGACGGACGGGACGTGACATCGGAAGCGCCGGCGAAGCGCAAGCTTGCCATGGTGTTCCAGTCCTACGCGCTCTATCCGCACATGACGGTGGCGAAAAACATCGCGTTCCCGCTCAAAATGGCCGGCGAAAAGCCTGAGGTGATCGAAAAGAAGGTGCAGGAAGCCGCCCGCGTCCTCAACCTTACCAATTATCTGGAACGTCGGCCCGGGCAGCTCTCCGGTGGCCAACGCCAACGTGTTGCCATCGGGCGGGCCATCGTGCGCCAGCCAACCGCGTTCCTCTTCGACGAACCTCTTTCCAACCTGGATGCTGCGTTGCGCGGCACGATGCGCCTCGAAATCAGCGAGCTGCATCATCAGCTCGCGACGACGATGATCTACGTCACGCACGATCAGGTGGAGGCGATGACCATGGCCGACAAGATCGTGGTTCTGAACGCGGGCAATATCGAGCAGGTCGGCTCACCGCTGGACCTCTATCATTCGCCTCGAAACCTGTTCGTTGCCGGCTTCATCGGTTCGCCCAAGATGAACCTAGTCTCCGGTGAAATCGCCTCGACAATGGGAGCTGAGACGATTGGCGTACGGCCTGAGCACATCGCCGTATCGACGACCGAAGGCAAATGGAGAGGCACCGTCGGCGTGGCGGAGCATCTCGGTGCCGACACCTTCATCCACGTCAAGACCGACCTGGCCGGACTGATGACAGTCAGGACCTCGGGCGACATGCCGGTGCACCATGGCGACACGATTTTTCTAACGCCTGACGCCAGCCGTATTCACAGGTTCGGCGCGGACGGCAGCGCGCTCGCCCACTGAGGCGGACGCTCGACACAGATAGAGAGGGTCGCGTTCCATGACCACAAAACTCTGCGCTGCCAATCTCGACGCGCTGCCGCCCAGGATTGGCCGCCCGTCTTATCGCGTGGCGGATCTCAAGCCCGGCATCCTGCATTTCGGGGTCGGAAATTTTCATCGCGCCCACCAGGCGGTGTATCTGGACGAGCTTTTCAATGCGGGAGAGGACCGCGACTGGGCGATCGTCGGCGCGGGCGTCTTCGATGCCGAGAAGCGTGGCCGCGATCTCCTCAATGCGCAGGACTGGCTGACCACCGTCGTCGAGCAGGACACGGATCATATGGAGATGCGGGTCACCGGTTCGATGGTCGACTATGTGACTCCGGGCGACGGTGCTGCGATCATATCGAAGCTCGCCGATCCCGCGATCCGGATCGTGTCGATGACGATCACAGAGGGTGGTTACTTTATCGACGCGGCCACCGGACGTTTCGATCCGAAACATCCGGCAATCGTGGCCGACGCGCAGACACCCAGCGAGCCGAAAACGGTCTTTGGGCTGATGGTTGAAGGGTTGAAGCGTCGCAAGGCGCAGGGCACGCCACCTTTCACGGTGATGTGCTGCGATAACATTCCTCACAATGGTCATGTCACCCGGGATGCCGTCTGCGGGATGGCCAAACTCTCCGACCCCGCCTTTGCGGAATGGATTGAAGAGAACGTCGCCTTCCCCAATGCCATGGTGGACCGCATCACGCCGGCGACAAGCGATCGCGAGCGCGACATCCTCAAAAAAGACTTCGGCATCGAGGACATGTGGCCCGTGTTTTGCGAACCCTTCCGGCAATGGGTGCTGGAGGACAATTTTCCGCTTGGCCGACCCGCGCTCGAGAAGGTTGGCGTGCAGTTCGTGGATGACGTATCGCCGTTTGAACTGATGAAGATCCGCATTCTGAACGGCGGCCATGCGGCGATCGCCTATCCCGCAGGATTGATGGACATCCATTTCGTTCACGAAGGCATGGAAAATGCGCTGGTCAAGGGCTTCCTCAAGAAGCTCCATGTCGATGAGATCATTCCAACGGTGCCACCTGTTCCCGACACTTCGCTGGAGGACTATCGCGCCCTAATCGAAAAGCGCTTCTCCAACCCCAAGGTGGGCGACACGATCCGAAGGCTATGCCTGGACGGCTCCAACCGGCAGCCCAAATTCATCATACCGACAATTGTCGATCGCCTGAAGGCTGGCGCATCCATTGATGGTCTTGCGCTCGAATCCGCACTCTGGTGTCGCTACTGTTATGGCACAACCGAATCCGGCACGGTGATAGAACCGAACGATCCGAACTGGGATCGCCTTGTGCGCACTGCCAGAACAGCGAAGGTCGAGCCCGAGGCATGGCTGGCAATGGACGACATTTATGGAGATGTTGGCCACTCGACGGTCTTCGTGGAGGCGTTTTCCCGGCACCTTGGCGCATTGTGGTCTGATGGAACCGCGCAGGTCCTGGCGCGATACCTGGCTGGCTGAACCCGCATTGTACGCGGGAGGTGATCTCGCGCGACTGGCTGTCTTGCTGTAAGCGCCATGCGAAGAAAGTGGCGCCGCAGCTGCCTGACCGAGTCCCTTCGTTAACGCCGTGAATCGGCTGGCGATTTGACGTTTGGATCGCGGACAGCCGGGCCGAGAGGACGCGTGGAATGCTGGTCATATTCGATTGTGACGGTGTGCTGGTCGACAGCGAGCCCATCTCGATCGACGTGCTGCGCGATGTGCTGGCGCGCTCGGGGCTGATCCTTGAGGAGGAAGAGGCCTACCGGCGCTTTCTCGGCAAGAGCATGACGACCATCGCCGAACTCCTGCATGACGAATTCGGTCTACGAATGACAGACATTCACCTGGAAACGATCCGCGAGGAGCTTTTCCGGCGTTTTCGGGACGAGTTGCACCCCATACCGGGCGTTGAAGCGACGCTCCGAGAGCTAGCCCAGCCTTGCTGCGTGGCCTCTTCCAGCCAACCGGATCGCATCCGGCTCTCGCTTGGCATCACCGGACTGCTGGCATTGCTGGAGCCGCACATATACAGTGCCAGCATGGTCAAGCGTGGAAAGCCGTTTCCGGACCTTTTCCTGCATGCCGCCCGCGAAATGGGCCAGGCACCGGGACGTTGCGTGGTTGTGGAGGACAGTCCTGCCGGCATCATGGCGGCGCAAGACGCGGGCATGCGTGTGTTCGCGTTCACCGGCGGTCTGCATGCGGCGCGCGCCGGATTGTGCGAACGGCTCTCTGAACTGCAGCCCGACCTGATCTTCGACGACATGCGCCGCCTTCCAGGGCTGCTTGCAGATATTTCGCAGCAAGAAGGACGCTGATGCGACCGGTTGTCTGCGCCGTGGATGTGGGCACCGGCAGCGCAAGAGCCGGAATTTTCGATCACGATGGCAATTTGCTGGGCCGTGCCGATGCCCCGATCGACATCCGGCAGGTGCGCGCGGGAGAAGCCGAGCATGATTCGGAGCAGATCTGGCAAGCGGTCTGCCAAGCGGTCCGCGCAGCACGCACAGCCTCCGGTGTTTCGGCCGAAGCCATAAGCGCCATCGGGTTCGACGCCACCTGCTCGCTGGTTGTACGTGGCGCAGACGGCGCTCGGATACCCGTATCGAGCGATGGCGAGGCCAGATGGGACACGATCGCCTGGCACGACCACCGGGCTATGGTGGAAGCGGACGAATTGACGGCAACAGCTCATCCCGCACTTTCTGCAGTAGGCGGGACAATGTCGCCCGAGATGCAGCTCCCGAAGCTCATGTGGCTGAAGCGGCGACTGCCCGCCACGTGGCTGGCTGCGGAAGGCATCTTCGATCTCGCGGATTTCCTTGCGTGCCGGGCGAGCGGGCTCAACCTGCGCTCCATCAATACGCTGACATGCAAATGGCTGTACGCGCAGGATGAGCCGGGCGGCTGGCCGACCGATCTCCTGGGGCGGGTGGATCTCGCCGACATGAAAGAGCGCGCCGAGCTCGTCTCGCCGCCGATACCGGTCGGCTCCGGACCGGGCTTCGTCAAGCCGAACCATTGCGCTGCGCTTGGTCTCAGTGAGCGGTGCCGGGTGGCTGTCGGAATGGTCGATGCCTATGCGGGAGCGCTCGGCACGCTCGGCCATTTGCCAGAACGCAGGCTGTCAACCGATGCCGCATTGATTGCCGGGACCTCAAGCTGCGTCATGCTGGCGGCAGCGGCGCCCCATCCTCTCCCGTCGGTTTGGGGTCCGTTTCGCGATGCGGCCCTGCCGGGACGCTGGATGAGCGAGGCTGGTCAGTCCGCGACAGGCGCCTTGCTCGACCATCTCATTCGCCTCCACGGACTGGTCCCTTCGGAGGTCACACACAGCCGCATCTGCGAGCGCATCGCGGCGATACGAAACGTGGAGGGTCCAGATTTCGCTCCAAGACTTCACGTACTGCCGGACTTCCATGGCAATCGCTCGCCATTTGGCGATCCGCATGCGCTGGGTGTCATCCATGGGCTTCCGCTGGACAGCTCCTTCGACGGGCTTTGCCGTTTCTACTGGCGAACCTGCGTCGCCATCGCGATGGGCGTTCGACATATTGTGGAAACGCTCAGAGATGCGGGCAATGTCATCGAGACGCTGCATGTGGCGGGGGGACATCTTCGAAACCCACTGTTGACGGAGCTTTACGCCAACGCGCTCAATTGTCGGGTCACGCGCCCAGCAGGACCTGACGCCGTGCTGCTTGGGACGGCGATCGCTGCGGCGACCTGTGCCGGCCTGCACCAGGATCTCACGGCAGCCTCACGCGCCATGATCAAACCCGCACTGTCGATCGATCCCGATCCCGGATCGACGGCACTCTATGACCGTGACTATCGGATCTTTCTGGAAATGCACCGGCACCGCCAGCAGATTGATGCCCTCTCGGCCCCCCGATAGCGGCTGGATCAACCAATCGCTGCCGCTATGGCTTGCCAAGGCAGACCTTTGTCATTTACAGGCCGCTGTTCTGCGGCGATCGAGAAGACCGTCGACGTGAATGCGGGCCGGCACGCGCAATGCGCCTCAGGCCTCGTGAACTCGGATGGCAAGAATGTCTCTGGCAACGCCCGGCGCGCAAGCGAACGGTAAGATCTGGCGTGCGGAAGCGCGGGCGACGCTCGCGCTGGCATGGCCAATGGTTCTGACCAATCTTGCGCAATCCGCCATGACCACGACAGATGTGATGATGGTCGGCCGTCTCGGCGCGGAGATGCTTGCGGCGTCAGCGCTTGGCTACAATCTCTATTTCGCGCCGCTGATCTTCGGGCTCGGTCTCGCCTATGCAACGGCACCCATGATGGCGACGGAGCTTGGTCGCAAGAAGCACTCGGTGCGCGATGTGCGACGCACCGTCCGCCAGGGCCTTTGGCTTTCGGTGATGGCCGTCATTCCGATCTGGATCCTGCTCTGGAATGCCGAGAGCATTCTTCTGCTGATGGGACAACAGCCCGAACTCGCCAGGCTGGCGGGTGTCTACATGCACGGCCTGCAGTGGGCGATCCTGCCCTTCTATGGCTATATCGTGTTGCGGTCCTTCATTTCAGCACTCGAAAAGCCGCGATGGGCTCTGGTCATCATGGCCGCGGCGGTCGCCCTGAACGTATTGCTTAACTGGGTGCTGATATTCGGCAATCTCGGGGTGCCGCCTCTCGGCATTTTCGGCTCCGGAATTGCGACGAGCCTCGCAAGCCTGTTCATGTTTCTGGGTATGGATGTCGTGGTGTCGGTTCATCCGACGTTCCGGCGCTATCGACTTTTCGGTCGCTTCTGGCGATCGGATTGGCCTCGTTTCTGGGCGCTTTTGAAGCTTGGAGCCCCGATTTCGGGCATCCTTGCCTTCGAAGTCACGGTCTTCAACGCTGCGGCTTTTCTGATGGGCCTGATCGGCGCCGCACAGTTGGCCGCACACGCAATCGCACTTCAGATTTCCTCGGTCACGTTCATGGTTCCGCTGGGTCTGGCGCAGGCTGCGACAGTGCGCGTTGGCCGGGCCTATGGCGCGCGGCTTCCCGACGCTGTGAGCAGGGCTGGGTGGACCGCGTTTGTCATGGGCGTTGGCTTCATGGCCTTGATGGGCCTCATCATGATCACGCTTCCCGAATTGCTCATCAGCGCATTCATCGACGTTAACGATCCGGCCAATGTCGAGGTCGTCGGCTATGCGGTGATCTTCCTGGCATTCGCTGCGCTGTTTCAGGTGGCGGACGGCGCACAGGCCGTCGGCGCAGGAATGCTGCGCGGATTGCACGACACGACGATACCCATGATCTATGCCGCAATCGGCTATTGGGGCATCGGGATGACGCTTGGCGTCTTGCTTACCTTCCAGCTCGGTTTTGGGGGCAAAGGCATCTGGATCGGCTTGTGCACGGGCCTGGCGACCGTGGCGCTGCTATTGATACATCGCTGGATGCGCCGCGACAGGCTGACGACGCTGCCGCACCGCGCCTGACGATCGCACGCCTAGGCCGAACTGCAATTGGCGCAGACGCCGCGCATTTCTATGGTCGTTTTCGCAAGCTGGAAATTATTGTTCCGCGACCATCCCGTCAGCCTCTGCTCGACAATCTCGTCGGAGAATTCATCCACGGCGCCGCAGGTCTCGCAGATCGCGAAAGCGATCAGGCCGTGCGAATGATCGTGCGGATGCGTGCAGGCCACGAACGAATTGATGCTCTCAAGACGATGCACGAGGCCGAACTCGACGAGCTTCTCGAGAGCCCTGTAGACCTGCAAGGGCGCGCGAAAGCCATGCTCGCGCAGTTGATCGAGCATTGAGTAGGCACTCAGCGGCCCGTCAGCCTTGGACAGAACGCCAAACACAAGTGCCTGATTTTTCGTCAGTTCGCGCGTCTCAGCCAATTCTTCTTCATCCAGTTCAGATTGGAACTTGCCACCGGCAGAACCTATAATGTAATAACATAACGATCAGGATGCCAGTCACCATTGGCAACTTTTAGCATGGACTTAGCAATGGCCGAAGCCGTCGTGACATTCAACGACCTGACATTGGGCTATGACAGCCATCCCGCCGTCCACCACCTCAGCGGCGCCGTGCGACGGGGCTCTCTTACGGCAATCGTGGGAGCGAACGGCTCCGGCAAGTCGACCCTGATGAAAGGCATCGTCGGCATACTGAAGCCGATTTCTGGCTCCTGCGCGGTCGTGCCGGGCGCAAAGCTCGCCTATCTTCCCCAGCAGTCCGAAATCGACCAGAGCTTTCCCGCGCGCGTCGTGGATCTCGTTTCTCTTGGCCTGTGGCCACGCCGGGGGTTGCTTGGCCGGCATCGACCGGAGGACCGGCAGGCGGTCGCTGCCGCGCTCGATTCCGTCGGACTTTCTGGATTTGAGTCAAGGCCAATTGACACTCTTTCCGGTGGCCAGATGCAGCGTGCCTTGTTTGCCCGCGTGCTCGTTCAGAACGCCGACCTGATCCTGCTCGACGAGCCCTTCAATGCGGTGGACACCAGAACCGTCAACGATCTCGTCGCGCTGATCGGCAGATGGCAGCTCGAAGGGCGCACCGTGCTTGTCGTCGCGCATGACCTCGATCTCGTGCGCCGCAGCTTTCCCGAGACTTTGCTGGTTGCGCGCCAACCAGTTGCGTGGGGAGCGACGGATTCTGTCCTGTCAGAGGAGAACCTGCTCAAGGCCAGGCGCTTCCACGAAGCGTGGGACGAAAACGCACCGTGGTGCGCTCCGTCGGACCACGGTCACGAAGGTCATGTGCACCAAGATCATGGACACGACGATCATGGGCACAGCCACGCGCACGATCATCACGGCAATCATTCGCATTCCCACCGGCAAGTGAAGCCCGCCGGGCGCCAAAGGGATGTGGCATGATGGGCGCGCTGTTCGACTTCCTGATCGGTCCCTTCGTACAGTTCGAGTTCATGCAGCGGGCGTTGCTCGGCTCATTCATGCTTTCGGTAGGCGCCTGTCCCGTCGGCGTCTTCCTGATGCTGCGGCGCATGAGCCTGACCGGCGACGCGATGGCCCATGCAATCCTGCCGGGTGCTGCCGTCGGCTTCCTTCTCTTCGGCCTTGATATCGTGCCTATGACGATCGGCGGGCTGATCGCCGGCGTCATCGTCGCGCTGGGTGCAGGACTGGTGTCGCGCCTCACCGTGCAGAAAGAAGATGCCTCCATGGCGGCATTCTACCTGATCTCGCTCGCGCTCGGCGTCATGCTCGTTTCGCTGCGTGGATCGAGCGTCGACCTCATGCATGTGCTTTTCGGCACGGTGCTGGCGCTGAACGACGCAGCGCTCGTGCTGATCGGCGGCATCATGTTTCTGACGCTCGGCCTGCTCGCCATCTTCTGGCGCGCGCTGGTTGCAGAATGTCTCGATCCGCTGTTTCTGCGCTCCGTGTCGCGCCTCGGACCGCCTGTCCACTTCATCTTTCTCGCGCTGGTGGTGCTCAATCTGGTGGGTGGCTTTCAGGCACTCGGCACCCTGCTTTGTGTAGGGCTCATGATGTTGCCGGCGGCAGCGGCCCGCTTCTGGACCACCAGGGTGGGGCCGATGTGCCTGCTGGCCATTGCGATCGGCATCTTTTCCTGCGTGTCAGGCCTGCTTCTGTCCTACCACGCGTCGCTCCCATCCGGCCCGGCGATCATCCTGTCGGCCGGCACAGTCTATCTGCTTTCCATCTTCCTTGGCACGCGCGGTGCCTTTGCCGCGCGTGTGCGTCGAGTCTCTCACAGAACAGCATGAAGGAGAATCCCATGATCAAAACCCTGGCACTTGCCGCTCTGCTCGGCACGGTCGCATTGACCAATCCCGCCAGTGCCGATCCGCTGAAGGTCATCGCGAGCTTCTCGATCATCGGTGATCTCGCCAAGAATGTCGGTGGCGACCGTGTGGAAATCACCACGCTTGTCGGTCCCAATGGTGACGCACATGTCTACGAGCCACGCCCGGCGGATGTGGCAATGGTCAGCGCGGCCGATGTCGTTCTCGTCAATGGCGCACAGCTCGAGGGCTTTCTGCCGCGCCTGGTAGAGGCAAGTGGCACTAAGGCACCGATCGTGGAACTGACCAAGGGTGTCGAATTGCTCAAGGGCGGTGAGGAAGATCACCATCATGCGCATGAGGGCGAAGAAGAGACCGCTGAGGCAGGGCACGAGGAGGATCATGATGGTCATCACCACGGCGCCTTCGATCCCCATGCCTGGCAGTCGGTGAAGAACGCGGAAATCTATGTTGGAAACATCGCCGATGCCTTCTGCGCCGCGGACTCGGGCGGTTGCCCGACCTACAAGACCAACGCGCAAGCATATACGCTTCAGCTTCAGGCCCTCGACGCCAAGATCAGAGCTGAGGTCGCGGCCATTCCGACTGAAAAGCGAACCATCATCACGTCGCATGATGCCTTTGGCTATTTCGAGCACGAATATGGACTGACCTTCCTCGCTCCTGAAGGCGTATCCACGGATGCCGAAGCATCGGCGGCGGACGTTGCAGCGCTCATCCGGCAGGTTCGTGACGACAAGGCATCCGCGATCTTCGTGGAAAACATCACCAATTCGAACCTGATCGACCAGATTGCTTCGGAGACGGGCATCAAGGTCGGCGGCGAGCTTTACTCTGACGCGCTGTCGGACCAGTCGGGTCCAGCGGCGACCTATATCGACATGATGACCTCGAACATCTCGACGATCCGGGGAGCGATCCTCGGCAGTTGACGTCAGCTCTGTCCGCCTTCGGGGCCGCGCTTCAGCGGCCCCGTTCGGCCATTCTGGAACCAGGGTTTCAGCACTGTCTCGAATGCCTTGAGCGCGCTGGCGATGGCCTGATGCATGTCGAGGTATCGATAGGTGCCCAACCGACCGCCAAAGAGGACATTTGGGTGTTTCGCTGAAAGCGCCCTGTACCGTGAATAGATTTCCCGGTCCTCAGTCGCGCCGACCGGATAGAAAGGCTCGTCGGAGGGTGCGGCTTCGCGAGGGAACTCGCGCACAACGATCGTCCGCTTGGACACGTAGCGGCGCTCCGGATAGAGATGGCGATATTCAACCGAGCGAGTGTAGCGCACATCGCGATCCGAGAAATTCATCACGGCACAGCCCTGATAATCTTCCGTGTCGATGATTTCCTTCTCGAAATCGACAGTTCGCCAGCGAAGCCATCCCTGCGATCCGGCGAAAAACCTGTCGATCGGCCCGGTGTAAATCACCGGCACCTCGGGCTGGAACTGGTGACGCAGCGCAAGATAGTCGACCCCCAGGCGTATCGCGATGCGAGGGTTATCGAGCATGCGCGCGAAAAGCTGCGTATAGCCGCTCTCCGGCAGACCCTCATAGGTGTCGGCGAAATAGCGATTTTCAAAAGTGAAGCGCAACGGAAGCCGGGTGATGATGCTCTCCGGCAGAGTGCGCGGATCAGTCTGCCACTGCTTCCATGTGTAGTCGCGAATGAACGCCTCGTAGAGCGGTCGGCCAACCAGCGAAATTGCCTTATCCTCGAGGTTGCCCGAGGCGGCGATACCCGGTTCGGCTGTCTGAACGGAAATGAGCTGTCTGGCCTCGTCCGGGCTCATGGCTTTGCCGAAGAACCGGCTCATCGTGTCGAGATTGATCGGCATCGGATAGGTCGCGCCGCGATGCCGCGCATAAACCGTGTGACGATATCCGGTAAATCTGGCAAATCGCTGGAGATAACGCCACACCGCCTCATTCGAGGTGTGAAACAGATGCGGTCCGTAGCGATGGATTTCGATGCCGGTCTCAGGGTCAGTCTCGGAGAACGCATTGCCGCCGATATGATCGCGACGGTCTATGAGAAGAACGGAAAGAGCAAGTTCCGATGCCGCGCGTTCTGCAACCGTTGCCCCATAGAACCCGCACCCCACGACGATCAAGTCGGGCGTCATGACGACCTCGCGCTCATCGGCTCTCAAGCCGCTCGTCGGATGGCACTGGCATTGCAACCGCGGCGTTCAGTGTGGCGAGCAGCTCTCGCATGTGGTCGTCGAGAGATGGAATGCGATCGATCCCGTCCCAATAGTGTCCGATCAATTCCCGGTTCCTGACGAGTCGTTCCAACGTCTCCCGCAGCGACGCCTTGTCGTTGCGGCGGAAACGGAAGTCCGGCTTGGCGACAAGTTCTTCAAAGCCCACGCTATCTGACATGATCACGGGGACGCCTGACATCGTCAGCTCGTAAGCCGTGATACTGTAGGTTTCAAACCAGATCGAAGGAATGATGCCGACATCAATCTCTCGGACAATCGCCAGCAACTCGTCCTGAGCGTATCCGTCAATCCACCTCACTGCCGCGAGCCGGTCGCTCAACCGCGCCAAACGACGCATGATCTGATCGTCTTGGCGGCAGACAATCCACAGTTCCACCTCCCGCGCCCATGGCCCGGCTTCCTCAAGCGCCTCGACCAGCATCGAAAGTCCCTTTGACGGGATCGCATAGCCAAAGAAGCCAAGTCGCAGCGGTCCGTCCTTGCGCATCTTCTGCTCGTAGCGCTTTTCCCGGACTGCCTGATCGACATGGAAGTCAAACCCCAGATGGATGGTTTTCATCAGCGCCGAATCAAGACCGCGCGCGATCAACTGGGCCCTTTGCCGATTGGATACCGTAATGAGCGCATCCGCGCAGGCATTGACCCGCGCGACATTCTCTTCGCGCCAGCGCCGGAAATCGCGCGATCGATCTGCAAGCTCCAATATTGAATCGTCGAGATTCTCCATCGACCGTTGCCAGCGCGGCAGCTTCGGCCCGCCAGAGGTTTTGCGATCTCGCAGAACGTCGCGCACGGCGCCGGCGATGTCCGACGCCCAGCCGAAACCATGACCCGCGGTCGAGCGAACCACGCCCTCAAGTCCGGTTCCAGATATGCGCGTGCGATCCATGACGTGGATCACAGCCCGCGCCATCTTGGCCCTTCGCGTGTCTATCAGATGACCGAAGCAGCCGACGCAATCCCGGCCCCCGTGATTGTCGTGGCAATGGTCGCGAAAATCGCGCAGCAGTTCGATCTGCGGGCAGACGGGATGATAATTGTGCAGAAACAGCACAAGAGCAGCCTTCGTGCGCTGTTTGATCAGTTCCAGCGTCAGGGTACTGATGCCCTCGACATTGTGAAGAATGACGGCGTCGTACGGGCCCGTCTCCTCCATCATGCGGAGAAAGGTGTCGGCGGACGCTCGATTGTCCAGACACTCGCCTATGATGGAGACCGAGTCATGCGCCGGCGCCTTGATGGGGCTGTTGACAATCTCGAAGCTGAGCACGCCGCGATGTTTCAGACTGTTCGAGGTTGGCCGAAACCGGCAGGTGCGGTTGAACCCGTCATAGGCCCTGCCCGAACTGAGAAACGTGACTTTCCAGCCCGGAATTTCTGCCAGAACCGGAAGGGACTGACGCAGATAGGTGCTGACGCCGCCGCCCTCCCCGGCCACATCGAACTGGACCCAATTATACACCAGAACCTTCATCGTCGCAGCAACCTGCGTGTCACCCGTCGTGTCAGGTCGATGCCCCGTCCTGGCGTGGAGGCGGCCTTGCGCAAAAGGCTGTGTCCAGACTTCAAAGCGTCGTAACGGTCAACCAGACTTGGCAGACCGGAAGCGACCAGGCAGCCCGAAATCCAATAGTCTCGGACCTTCCAGTGGCGCAGGCGGGTGGCGACCGCCGAGGCAGGAACTTTTTCCACGACGGGGTGTGACGCAAGCCCCAGTGCGTCCGCCTCCTGCCAAAGCTCGGTTACGGCTTCCACCAAAGCCATCGCAGGACGCCCGAACGCAGCGATCGTGCGGTCACGTATACTCTCGATGCGCGGTGCCGTTCCAAAGGCGAGTGCGTCGATGCCGCCTGACAGTTTCGCCACCGCAGCGCGTTCAAACTCGCGGCGCAAATTGTCGGTGCCTCCTGACACCTCGTCGAATACAGGCTCTACGCGCGCGCCAATCTGTCGGTAGCCGCGCAACTGGCCGCGGGTCGTGTCGCGAAACAGGCATTCCAGCCAGGCGAAATTGTCCGAGAGGATCGCGGGAAGCTGCTCGTGCCGGAAAAGCAGGCCGGGCCGCACGTCTGCCACCAGTTCGGAAAGGGCCCGGTTCTGCTCCAGATAGCTATTCGATGCGGCAAGAAGCACGTCGATCCGCGTGCGCGCCATAAGCTCGGGCGCTTCGCGCAGGAGATGGTTGGCGAGATATACCGCGACCGTGCCCGAATAGCCGATATCGGCAAACGCCACATGCCCGGAACCGACGGCACCCTCCTGCCTCAGATAGGCCAGCACCATGTCCTGGCGCGCGCGAATGGCGTCGCGCAATGACTGCTCGATCCCGTCGCGGTCCATCGCCGCCGCCAGGCGCAGAGCGGAAAGCTGGCGGTCCGCGCGGCCTGCCGTGGCCGGAAGCGGGAGGCCGTAATACTCGACCACCTCACGATAACTCACAGGCCGCCCGGTCAACCATGCGACACGCCCCGCAGCTTCCAGAAGGAAATCCTTGCTACAGGCCATGGACAGGACGTGGGTACTCGACCTGCTCACGCAGAGTTCGCGTATCTCGATCCCGTCGAACTGAGCCGCAAGCTCGGAATTGTGGGTGCGTACGACGTCCCACACGCGAAGGATCGTTGTGGCATCCCGGCTCAGAAAGAAGACCCGGCGGATGCCATGCCTACGCGCATGAAGCAATACGGCCATGAGAAACGACGCCATGATGTCGCTGGCAAGGTCGATCAATTGCGCTGCGCCGCTTGTCGGCGGTGTTTGTGGCGGAGGCGCGAATGCGCGCGCAATGTGCGCTGCCGACCATCCTGCTGCCACAGCATTGCGCACGTCAGAAATCGCATTATCGCCGACATGAAGGATGCGGGTTGCCGCCACATCGAGACGTGCACGTACCGTCTCGAAGGCATGGCCCTCTCGCTTGGTCTGTCCGATCCCCGTCGATACGAAAACCTCGTCAAACAGTTGCCGGAGCCCTTTGCGCTCCAGCAATCGATCCATCTGGGCCGGGCTGAAATACATGTCGGAGATCGCAATCACCTTTTTCCCGGCGCGCTTCAGTTGAGAAATCACCTCGACGGCATCTGGGTGGGCGACCAGCGAATTCTGCTCAAGCTGGCGTTCGAATTCAGCCGCATCCGCCGCGATCGCAACCCGCTCGGCGTCTTCGGAAATGGCTCCACCGCTTGCCAGAATTCGCTCGAAAACAGTTTCCAGCAATGGTTCGCGCGAGCCGACAGACACAGAGTCGCGCAGCAGATCTGTCGTCTTCTGCCTGTGAAGAAGCACGTTCTCCGGCCGATCGAACAGCACGGGGTCAAGATGTAGCAGCAGCTTTTCAGCGGACAGATGCTGGACCTCCTCGAGCCGGAGGCCACGCCGCGCGATCAGCGTATCGAAGAGGTCGAAGCTGATAACATCATGGCGTTCGGCCAGCTCGATCACCTCCTTCAGCGAGGTGATACTGTAACGACGGCTGCGTCTCACTTCTCGACCCGGTCGTTCTTTCCATCGCGAGCGTTGGGCGGTCCAAGCCGGCTTCTCATCCCACGAATGGTCAGCCGCACCCATTTGACATAGCCGCGCCAGTCTCCCCGGTGGAGTATGTAATGGGCGAAATAGCGCACGAAATCCGCTGCCAGAATCAGCGGACGATGGCGGGAGAAAACATATCCGCGATTGCGAAACGTAAGCTCGCGCTTGACGTCGTCGATCGGGTCGACCGCCATCAGCCAGCGACCCGCAACAGGATGCGCCTCAAACCTCGCAGATGGATGTGTGACCTTCAGCCTGGTGCTTGTGACAACATTCCCGCCAGTTCCAAGGGTTCGCTGCAGGAAATCGACTTCATCGCCCCGCAGATAGAGCCTTATGTCGGGCAAGCCGAACCGCGTGAACGTCTCTGCCGGTGCAAGGCAGCCGTTGAAGAGATGCGCGAATCCCTGAATGCGCCCCATCGGCTCGACATCGGCGACACGATACGTTCGCCGAATGCCCTTGCGATAGGGAAAACAGAGTTGGTCAGGGTGGCTTTCGTCAATGGGCAACGGTGCGATGAGATCGGCCTTGGTGGCCTCCAGTTCGGCCAGCGCATCGGCAATGAACTCCTTACCTACCAGCGCGCCATCGTCATCCAGCAGGAGGATGTGGTCCGCTCCCAGGGCGAGCGCGTGCGCTATGCCTAGAACATACCCGCCGGCCCCACCCAGATTGCGTTCGGTGATAAGCCATGTGAGTTGCGTTCGGGTCTCGGGACGCTTGCGCTCCTCGGCTGGCGTGTTATCGACCACGATGACGCGCGCAACAGGAATGCTTTGTTCATCGATGGAGCGGAGCGCGACTGCCAGCCGATCGTAACGCCGATAGGCAACGATAACTGCATAGACGTTGCCCTCGAAGCCTGCTGCGGTGTTCGAGAAGGTGGAGCTTCGGTAGTACACGTCAGCCAGCCCTGCCCACGATGCGACGTATCCACCAGCGCGGCGACAATCGATCACGCATCTGATGCTGCATTCGGTCAGACTGCTCGGCGAGACCTTCCAGACGTGCGGCCAGCCGATCCACTGAACGTTCGAGCGCGGAGATGCGTTCGCCCATTGCGTCGAGATTGAACTTGGCCAATGCGTCCGCCCGAAGATGCATGCGGCCGATAGCCATGAGATGGCCGGGGCCTATATTTCCTTCAGCCCACTCTCGCCTCAACATTTCGTTGCGCAAATGCGCATCGGTCTGGGCATGAAGTTGTTGGCGCGAGATCACCGTGTTGGAATGCGGATGATCGGGGTCGGTCAAGTCAACGCGACGATGGTAGTTGGCCAGCGGCTTCGCGATCACGCCCACCTCATGCGCCGAGACGAGTCGCAGCCCGAACTCCCAGTCTCCCATCACCGGCAGGTCATCTCGGTATGGTCCCAGTTCCGCATGCAAGGCCCTGCGGTAGACCAGCGAGTTGGTGGTGAGGTGATTGAACAGCATCATGTCGGCGATCTGGATCGCCTGCAGATCGGCGTTCATCACATATTTTCTCAACACCGCGGGTACCGGATCGGATGTCTCCTCGATGATGTGGGATTGCGTGCAGACGCCGCCGGATGCCGGATGATCCTCCAGATAGGCAACAGTCTCCTGAAGAAAGGAGGGCTCCCACGTGTCGTCATCGTCAAGAAAGGTCACATAGCGTCCATCAGCGAGCGCGAGCGCCTGATTTGCGACCCTTTCCATGCCGTCCATGCCTGTGGCACGACAGAACCGCACGATGAGGCCATGATCGGACGCAGACGCAAGCGCCTCCCTGACTTCGCTGCGGCCAGGAGAATCATCGGCAACGATCCACACAAAGTCCTTAAACGTCTGGCTCCCAAGGCTCTCCATGGCCCGCTTCAGCAGAGTTGGACGCGTCCGTGTACGCGTGATGATGCACACGGTTGGAGGTGCCGTTCGTCCGGATGCCAATTCGACGGTCAACCTTGTACCATTCCCATTCCTTCCGCGCCCTTCTCCCGGCGTGGCTGGGACAGATCAGAGTGATTCTTTTCGTAGCTCGTAATGTAAATAATTTGAAACGCCAATGTATATGGGCATATCACCATAGCATTCTGTATAGCCGAATCTCGGGGTGGGGGATTTTGCTTGGGCGGATGTACCTTGCCAGCAAGGACTGAATGGATACGCACTTGCGCGATGCGCCAGACTCTCGGACGCGTGATCTTGGTGAAAGATTTCGTACTATTCTCGTTTCTACCGAGTCTGAAAGCGTCAGGCACCGAAACTACATCACGCGCCCTGAGACCGACGCGACGGAACCCCACTGGACGTTCGATGCTCCGCGCGACTGCGCCTTTGCTCACCCTGATCATCCCGTATTTGCGAATACGCTGAGCGTCTTCACCCAGGAATGGGTGGGTATTCGTGCCGCAGCGGGT
This sequence comes from Rhizobiaceae bacterium, assembly GCA_023953905.1. Lineage (GTDB taxonomy): Bacteria > Pseudomonadota > Alphaproteobacteria > Rhizobiales > Rhizobiaceae > Arvimicrobium. The sequence goes on from JAMLJA010000017.1 coordinate 24,391, forward strand.
TCATTTCCAGGCACAAAGCTCGCCATCAGCAATCAGACGAACTGGACAACTTCCGAGCTACGCCTTGTATTGCAAAGGGTTGCTGCCGAGCGGATCGAGAAGGTCGTGGTGCACGGGGCATGCTCGCCCCTTCTGGACCTCGTGCAGGCACTGCGCATAGCAATGCCTGAACTGACCATTGTGGGCGTGTGGCACGGCTCGATGGCTGCCTGGTCCTCCAACGAGGAGCGCCTCCTCGCGACCCGGTTTCTGGACATGGCAAGCGCCGGCGTATTCGATCGCATCAGCCTGCTGCGCCGAGGGATGCACATTCTGCATCCGAAGGCGGTCGCCTATCTGACACCGAATCTCGTACCAAACGTCGAGATGGACAGGCTTGCGCCCGCGATGGCGCGCAAGCCGATCAACTGCCTTTTTGCTGGCTGGAACAATCATTGGAAAAACATGTATGCCAACCTTGCTGCGGCCTGCGCCAGCGACTTGGTGGGCACCGTCCTGTCCTACGCGTTCGCTTCGCTGCCCGAGCCATTGGGCCGAAAGCTCGACACCCTGCCTTATGGCACGCGACGGCAACATTTTGCGTCCCTTGCGAACACGGATCTCGTGCTGAACGTCACAAGCGTGGACTGCCACCCTATGGTCGAGATGGAGGCCTTGGCGCTGGGCACTCCGGTGCTGCGCGGCCAGCTCGATCTCGACTTCGGCGTGGACCATCCCTTCTCGCGTCTGCTCACCGTAGAGTCACCCCTTGACCCGATGAGCATCAAGGAGCAGCTCGAGGCGGCCGCGGCCACACCCTCGCAGGAGCTGGCAGATATCGTCGCCGACTACCGAGCGCTTGTCATCGAAACCAGTTTCAAACGCTACGGCCAATTCCTTTGCGGTTGAGAATGCGCGCCAGACGGATCTGCTTTGCAACTTTCGAGCTCGCCCCGTTTACCGGCGGGGGCATAGGGACTTGGCTCGCCAACACACTCATTGCGTATCGCGATCGGAGCACGCGGCTTGAGGTTCTCTTCTGTGCGCAGAACCTGCCCGACCCTGCTGAATTCAAGAGGCTCTATCCCGGCGTCGTCTTGCACACGATATCACTTGATACGCCCCCCGATGAGCTGCTTGAAGGCAGGACCCTCCGTCGGAAAGATATGATCTCCGTGGCGCAATGGCGCTCCTACCTCCTGATGTGCGCGCTGGAGCGAATGGAAAAGGAAACCGGACATTTCGATGTCGTGGAATTCGTTGACTGGTGTGGAGCCGCCTATTTCAGCGCCAATGCCAAGAAACTTGGACGCTCGTTTCAGAAGACCCAGCTCGCCGTGCGTCTCCACGCAACGGAAGGCGTGCTGAGGGACTTCGAGACCCGAGGGTGGTCCACTGACAATCTCATTGTGGCGGATCTCGAGCGTCAAGCGTTGCTCGATGCAGATGTGAAGGTGGCGCATCTGCCGCCGATTGCAGACGCTTTTCAGAGTCATTTCGGATTTAGCGAGGCGTGGCGCGCGGGTTTCCGCATCGATGCTCCTCCGGTGGCCGTTCAACAACGGGCGACCCGATCGCATCGCGTCACCAAGGACACGCCTCTGGTCTTCACCAGCAAGTTCCAGTCCATCAAGCGTCCGGAGATTTTCGCGCGGGCGGCCTCCCGCCTTCTCACAGAGCGACCGACCTATGGCGGGACGGTGCGCTTCCTCGCCTTCGACGTGGATAGCCGCCTGCGCCATCGCTGCGAAGCGGCATTTCCGGCCCAGCATCAAGATCGGGTGACGTTCGGTGGCCCCTCGGAAAAGGGCGCACGTGAGGCGATCATCAAGGACAGCGTGGCGGTTTTTCCGGGCGCGTTCGAAACCTTCTGTTTCGCGGCTTATGAAGCCAGCCTGGTTGGCGCGTTGGTCGTTCTGAACGAGCAGAACCCTGCATTCGGAGACGACACGCCCTGGATCGATGGCGTCAACTGTATCAAGTTCGATGGGACGTCGTCCGGCCTCTTTGAGGCGCTCGACCGCATCTTCTCGACACCGGCTTGCACCGAAGGACTTGTGCCGGTGCAGGCGGAGCCGACCGATCGGCCTTATTGGGAGATGGTTCCTTTGCCGTCGAGGCACGGAAAGAAGGTAGCCAAGTCCCCATCGCTCGCCATTGTGGTTCCCCATCGCTACGAAGGCGGATTGCTCCACGGCACAGTGGATAGCATCCTGTCCGACGGCAGCCGATTTGAGAAACTCGTCGTCGCCAGTCAGGCAGACGGCGAGCCGGCTGCAGACCTGGTGCTTGATGCCCTCGAGACACTGAGCCATGAAGCCGAAGACCGCGTGACACTCGTTCGCCGGCGTGGCGAGATGGGCATCGGTGCTTTGCTGACCGAGGGTCTTGCTCAGGCATCCGCCGATGTCATCGCGATCATCCCTGCGGGCTTCGAGGTTCTGCCAGATTTTCTTGAAACGGCTGTTGCAACGCTGGGCGCCCAGCCTGAACATGATGCAATCTTGCCCATGATCCGGGTCGTCCCGGAGCATGACGTCTTTCGATCAGGCGAACCATGGTTGCCGCTCGGCGCCAGCATTCACTACGGCACGTTCGTCAACCGCATGTCAGCGGGCTGCGTCGTCGCACGGCGCTCGCTGTTTGAGGAATTTCCTCCAAGCGAGATCCTGACGGCGGAATGGATGTGGGATATCTTGCTGCGCGCTGCCTTTGCCGGGCGCCGCTTCCTCATTACCGATGAGCCGGCCGTTCAGGCGATCGTCCGCGTTCTATTTGATCATTACCCGCATGAAGAAGAGCAACGTCGAGAGACGTTTGAGCATGTGCGACGCAGACATGCCATTCAGGGCTCCGCCTCGCGTTTGCCAATGAGCTTCCTGGGCGACGGAGAGCTTCTGGCGGCGCGCGGACCTCTGCATGAAAACGCCCATGCAGAGATTGCATCCTTAAGGGATCAGGTCGAGCACGGGCACGCTTGGCGCGAGCGTGCGCTCGCTGCCGAAGATCAATTGAAAATACTGACGGAGGCAACGACCGTGCAGTTGGCCCTGCGAACGGCACGCGCAGTGGAAACCACCACGCCTTGGCTGAGGAAGCCGTTGCGAGCCGCGCTGAGACGCGCGCGCTCTAAACCGCGAAGGAGATGACTGTTTCGCTGGTGATCTCAAGCGGGCCCTGGTCAGTTATCCGGCGGTGGGACGCCGCCAGGTTTTCTAGATCCCGCTCATGACAGAATATGAAGTTCAGGGCTTCGCAGTCCGCCACTCTGCGGTATCCCTGCGGCAATAGAATTGCCTCGCATTCGGCGAGCTTCGTACTATTCAAGACCTCCATTATCAGCGGTGGCTTGAAGCGGGCGATAATTTCACTGGCCCCTGCAAGAACAGATGTTTCCACGCCTTCAACATCGATCTTGATCCCGCCCACCGATGTCACGGGCAGCAGGTTCGCCGTGCGTGACAGAATCGCTCCACACGAATCCGGACCATGGTTCAGCAAGAGCCCGTCCAGGCTCGTAGCCGGCACAAGTTCGCAATGGTCCGTCTCGTAATCGGGCACAAGCGATTCCCCCGACGCCATGGACAGCACCCCAAACGCATGACCCAGCTTCACCATTCCGGCACTGTCGCTGACGGCCGTGTGGCAAGGCACGATGGCCAGATCGAAATTGTTCAGAAGAATGTTCTGCACAAGCCGGCCATGGGTCACGACAGAGGCTTCCACGGCCACTGTCCGGTGCCGCCCTCTGGTGGCCGCGGCAAGCATCGCATAGACGCCGGAATAGGCCCCCACGTCGAGAAACAGCGACGGACCTTGGCGCTCAAGCATTGCAAGCCACCAAGCCAGTGAATCGGTCTCGCCGAAATTGCCCTTGGCGATGGCAGCCAGCACGACGTCATCGACACCCCAGCTGTCGACAATCGCTCCCATCAGAAAGCTTCTCCCCATGAAACTCACTTTCTCGACGTGGTGATGTCTCATGGAACAGCTGGTCCTTGCTGGTTGTCTAGCGCATCTTGCAGAGCACGGCGGCTCTCGGTCGCCCGGGAGAGGAGTTTCCCGAGCGGCCGAAGCTTCATAGGCCAGCAGGCACCGCTTTCAAAGCCGCGACTGATCAAGCGCGCCTTGCATCATCGTCGCGCTCAGCGATCTTGAGGCGACACGGCCAATATTCCGCGAGCGGCTCAGTCAGACATAGAGCGCATAGGTACCCGCATCGACGCCGCCAGCGACGCTGCCGGGGAAATAGCCGACACCACCGGCCGTAAAAATGATCGCGGCGACCCCTGCATAGTAGCGCGTTCCGGTCGCGGTTCCGGTGAACGTACAGGAATAGGCTTCGATGATGGCCTGGGACAGTGCGAAGGCGAACGCTCCCGAAAAGCTTCTTGTCGCCGGCATGTCGATCGCGTTGTACGAAATGGTGATGTAGGCGCGCGTCTGAGCAACCACGTGATAGGGAGCGTCGCCAGTTATCCTGTAATTGCCGCTGCCGACGATTCGTGCATCCGTGGCGTAAATATGCGCCGCGCCGCAGTCGCCGAAGTCCAGATCAGAGAATTCCAGAAAAGCCCGGTTGTTCGCATCGAGCCCGCGCGATGCCGCTTCGAGCGTCAGTCTGCGAACATCCAGGCGCGCGCCATTGGCAAGTGACACGGCATGCCCACCCGGCGCCGAGATGACGACGTCGGCAGCCGCACCCCCCGTTCCGCGCAGAATAAGGCGCCCGCGGCCAGCCAGCGCCGTCCCGACAACCACACTCCCGACATAGGTGCCCGGCGCAACGAGGATTTCGATGTCGCTCAGGCCGCTGTCCAGAGCGAGCGCGGCGTCAACCGCGCGCTGGATGGTCGCGAACGCGCGATCCGAAGTGGCGTCGCGCCCATCATTTCCATCGTCGCCATCGGTGCGAACATGGAAGGTTCGATTTTCCGCGAGAAGCTCCCTGACACCACCATTGGGAAACGCCACGCGTCCGGTCGTCGCGTCGACATGCATCGCCGTCAACCAGCTGCTTCCGTCGGGCGAAACCTTTACGTGCAGATCGTCGTCTCCAACCGTTCCGATCTCCGCCCTGCCGGAGAGGCCCGTCTGAAACAGCACCGCAGCCGTGTCGCCGCTTTCCGCTTTATTGACCTTCAGCTGATGGCCAGCGCCGCGATGCGTGAAGAGCGAGGCTGCACTTGAAACGGCGAACCGCGTCGTTTCATCGGCGGTCCTGCCAACCCCCAATAGGGGCAGTTCCGCAACGGCCGCGCTCCATTCGCTCCCATTCCAGACCAGCAGCCGGGCCGCGTCCTCAAGCCATACACGCCAGCCGGCCTTCGGCGATAAAAACTCCCACACACCGTCTCTGCTGCGCGCCACCTTGTTGTCACTGCCTGCAAATAGGCCACCGGCACCGGCCTCGACGATAAAGCACTCCCCTTCCGCAGGTCCGGCTGGAGGTGCGGCAGCAAACGCCGATGCCGAAAGCTGAACCACTGTATCGAGACGTTCAAGCGCCTCATTGTGCGTGACGTGCTTCTGGGCCTGAGCAGGAAGTATGTGGGGAAGTTCGAGAGAGGGAGTGGCGGTCCTTCGTATCTCCTGGGCAAGCCGCAAGAATAGGATATAATTCCTATTTGTCAATTGCGTTGCCCGGAGAGCCCGTTTTGAAGTTTTTTGCGCTGCGGATAGCCGGGATATGCTCCTTGCGCTTGACAGTGATCTTCCGGGACGCAAGTTGGCGAAAGGATCGAGCGGGACCCATGAGAAGTCTTCTGAGCGTTATTTTTGCCGTAGTCTCATCTTTGATTGTCGTGGTCGGCTGGAAGCCGATCCTCGGCATCGAGCAATACTATGCCGATATCGAGATCACGGCGCTGGGCGCAAAGGACCCCGCCTCGATGGGTTCGGAAGTCTGGGTTCATGGCCAGAACTGGCCGGATGGCGTTACGATCGAGAATTTCCTGAAGGAGGCAGCGCCGCCTGAAGGATGGGAGATGCGCGGATTTGCGGCCATGTCTTACCAGAATCAGCCTGCCACCATCGGCTGGCGCGGTTGGGTCGGACCCGAGGCCACGCTCATCTTTACCAGACATGACTGGTCCGGAGAAATGAGGCTGACCATCAACGGAACCACGCGCTCATATGATCTGTTTCACGCGGGCGGCGCAGGTCCGGAACTGATCGTACCCCTCAAGCAGGTGCCCGCCGTCTTGCGGACCAGCCTCACATCATTACCGCGCACGCTTTTGCCAGCGGCGCTTCTCGCGATTCTCTTGCTTCTGATCTACAGCGCGCTGCGCGCAGGTCGCGAGCCAATCATGAGGTGAAATGGCGAGGCGGACACGCTTCCTGGAAACCGACGACGTCGACCACTCGCTTTGAGAGGGCGGCCAAGTCCAGATATATCCCGCCATTGGCTCCCTTTGCGCAATCTCGTCAGATTGCTCTGATTTGCGCTTGCAATTCAACGTCCAGGTCGCTAGGTAGCGCCTCTGCACGTGACTGGCGCAAGCCGGTTATCGGGGCTGCATCCGTTGCGGCCATGCGCGCCCGTAGCTCAGCTGGATAGAGCACCAGACTACGAATCTGGGGGTCAGGAGTTCGAATCTCTTCGGGCGCGCCATCTCGCTTTTAGGGGGTGGAAAATCACCTAATATCCTGAATGGAAAGGATAAATTAGGTGTTCGAAGTCCTTCGGTCCGGCTGTATGCCAGAGGCTCCAGAAAAGCCAGTCTGAGGACGGTTTTCTTGCCGATTAGATCGGTGTTTTTCCAGATTTTCCAAGGACTTGAGAGAAAGTGGAGTGCGTGTTCGAACGACTCCTCCCAGGTCAGGCGTGGCTTGCCGTTTGCGACCAGCTTTTCTTCGGCCAAAGCCTTTTCCCGCTCCAGCTTGCTGATGCGCTTTTCATAGGCCGCAACGACTGAGGCATTGTCAGTCTCGACGATGCGGTCGAGCACTGCCTCGATCTTCTTTTCGACCTCGGCGACGTTTGCCTTAAGGTGCTTCGTCGCCTGCTTTGCCTGCGCAAGCCGCATGTCCCAGGCATCCTTGAACATCGCCTTCGCCAGCTTGAACAGGTTCTCGGACGGCTCCAGACGCTCCACAAGGCCCTCGAACGAGCTTTCCAGCTCTTCGCGCTTGATCGACTTGCGATAGCTCTCGCAGCCCTTGGTCGGGCAGAGATAGTACGGGTATTTCTGATTCTTGCCCTGCGACCAGCAGGCCGTCAGAGGCTTCTGGCAGTCATCGCAGAGGATGAAACCGCGCAGCGGGAAGTCCGCGTTGATGTCCTTGCGCGCCGGAGCCTTGGCCGTGCCCTTGAGGCGCGTCTGTATCTTCTCGAAGGTCTCGAAGCTGATAAGACCCTCGTGCTTGCCCTTGCGCAGCGTGACGCCCCAGCCGGGAGATTCGATGTATCCTGCATAGACGACGCGCGTCAGCATATCGGTGACACGCTGATTGCGGATTTCGCCGTTCGGCAAATCTTTCGGGAAAGAAGGCTGGCGCTCCAGGAAGCGCTTCACTTCGACCTGCGTCTCAAACCGCCCGGAGGCGTAGCCTTCCAGAGCCTCTTGCAGGACGGAGGCATTCGGCTCATCGCGAACGAGGATTTTTCCATGCCCGCTTTCGCGCTCATAGCGATAGCCGACCGGAGCTTGATGCACCCAATAGCCATTTTGCATCCGCGCACGCATGCGGTTGACGGTCTGCTCGCCATTCTTCTGGCGCTGGTGCTGCGAGACAGAAGCGAGAAGGTTCTCGACGAGCTGAGAGTCGGAGTCTTCGCCAAATTCGATAGAGGGGCTGACAAGGACGCCCCCGGCATCGCCGATCTTCACCCGCAGCTCAAAATGCGCCATCAGCCCGCGCGCAAGGCGGCTGATGTCGTCGATAATGACCGCGTGCGGCTCCTTGCGGTGCTTGGAGAGGAAAGCCAGCATGGCCTGCATGCCCGGACGCGACGTCAGGCTTCCTGAGCTGTCGTCGCGGAAGACTTCGACGACTTCGTAATTCTTATACTTGGCGAACTCGCGGCAGCGCGTTTCCTGGGAGCCAAGGCCGTCGCCGCGCACGGTCTGCTTCGTGCTCGACACGCGGCAATAGATGACGGCCTTGCTGATATCCCGGTCTTGTTTTTCGTGTATGTTCATGTCTGCCTCCAGTCCGCCTCCCATGTTCAAGGGGCTGGAATCTATACGTTTTCAGGTTCATCCAATGGCTCCGATTTTACCTTATCGAAGCCTTCTTTTGCGCGCGGACAGGACTCATCCGAATCTTGTCCACATACTTCTTGCAGGGGATGAACGCCGAAGCCGAGTTCTACGTAAGCAACCATGATAGACCAGATCGCTTGCAGGAACTCTTCTTTCTGTTCTTCGCTCAGGTTCGGATCGTCGAGATACGCCTGGTACTTCTCCACATCCACAGCAACGATAGGCCGTGCTGACGCATCGAAACGACCGGAGAGATTGCGGTTGCCGCCTTTCGTGTTATCACCCAACATATCGTACCCCTTCTATAATTTTACTACTAATTGTAGTTGTCGATCAAATTCTACACTCTGCGATAGGCCGCTCTGATCCGTTTCACCTCCTTTGAATCCGTTTGATTCCGCTTCGACCCGCCGTCATTCTTCGGCGAGCTTCTCCCAATCGGGCGGTATGAGCTTGAAGAGGCCACAGCTCTCGCTACCGACCGGCACCACGACGCGCCGCCCTTGGAAGCCGTGATAGGTGCAAGAGACGTAGGACTGGCACGGCTGGCCCGGACGCACCGGATAGCGGCACTGATATTCGCTACCGATGTGCGGAGTGCCGACATTGCAGACGAACCAGATACCGCCGAGGAGTAGCCACACGCGCGGACGCTTGAGCGCCGCAACCGTCAAATCCCATGGCGCATCGAGAATGCGCAGGATGATATGCGGGCGCTTGTTCGGCTTTCTGGTGCCGGTGACTTTAACATCGTAGTCATTCATCGCCCTTGCTCCTCTTGCTGTAGGTCAGCCGCAAATGCGGCCTCGGCTGCGGGTAGCCGCCCTCGACAGGGTTGCGCGCCGCCCACGCCGCCCAGGGCGCGACGAACCAGAAGGGCAGACGCTGCGCGCGGATCGGTGGCAGCGCCTTGATGAGCAGAAGCTGCTCGTCTGCCCCCATCAGGCGGATTTCATCGGGCGACATGAGCGGCCTGCCGGTCTCGCCGAGGCTTTCGCCGATCTCGTCGTCTTCAGTGCGGCCCAGGTTGAAGTTGCGGGTTTTGACCGTGCGCTGGCCGAGCGCCGCCGAGAGGGTCTTCGCGAGCTGGTCATCCTGCACGGCGAAGAACTGCTTTACTTCGGCCTGCGACAGCACGGTGCGCGCCGTGTACGGCCCGTAGAGACGGATCAGCTCCGATGGCTCCTGCACGAACGCCCAGACGCGCACGCCGAGGCCGGGAAGCGCGGTCAGGCTTTCGGCGAGCCCCGCGAGCTTGCCCATGTTTGCGAACTCGTCGAGGACGAACAGCACTTCGCTCTGCCCGGAAGAACGGGCAACGGCAGCGATAGCCTGCCGCGTCACAAGACCGAGCCAGGCCCCGTGCGTAGCGATCCGATCCTGCGGGATCACGAGATAGACGCTGGCCTTGCCTTCTTTCAGATCACGGAAATCGACATCCGAGCCACTGACGGCAGCACCGAGGAAGCCGACCGGATCGAAAATATCGAGCGCCTGCACCGCGCCCTGCCGGAAGTCGGCGAACTGATCGGGATTGTCTTCGAGCTGATAGGCCAAATCCTGGCCCAGATCGGCGACCATGCCGAAGAGCGCATCGGAGGCGGTCATCTGATCGACCAGCTTTTCGATGCGCTTTGTGCTGGAAAGCACGCGCCACATCTCCGGCAGCGTGCAAGTGGCGGGAGCCCCGCGTGTTGCGAGGTGCAACATGACAGCGCGCAGGATGGTGCGCGCGCCTTCGCGGAAATAGCGGTTCCGGGAGTCTTCCGGCTCCGGCAGAAGTTGAAGTGCGAGCGCCTTGGCTTCGTCGGCAACCCCACGGATCAAAGCGGGATCGTTCGCCGCGTCGAGCAGGGGCTGCAATGGATTGCAGCGATGCTGCGGCAGGCCATGCAGGCCCCAGGGATTGAGGATATAGACCTTCTGGCCGAGCCGTTCGGCGCGGTGCGCCGCCGTCACCGCCGCCAGCTCGCCCTTGGGATCGGTGATAAACACCGAACCCTGGAAATGCAGCAGGTTTGGGATAACGACATTGATGCCCTTGCCCTGGCGGGCGGGGGCAGCGGTCAGCAGATGCGCCTTGCCGGAATAAAAGAGCGGCTGGCCATCCAGTACGCCGAGATAAAGCCCGTGCGGATCGCACAGGCCCGCCGCCGCGCAATCGCGCAGCGAAGCAAAGGCCGCGCCGCCGAAGGTGCCGGAAGGCAACTCAGCCAGCTTGCGCTTCGCGCGCTGTTGCCAGAGCTTGAGATAACCGCCGACGCCGATCAGCATGGCCGTCGCACCGATGAACTGGAAGAAGCCGAGATAGAGCTGATCGGCAGCGTTCAGGTGCGTGCCGTTCTCCGGCCCGGCGGAGAAAGCCAGTATAGCCGCGCCGATCAGCAGATTGCCGAGCGGTGCCCCTGGCTTTTGCTTGTTCTGGCCCGACATTGGACTTCCCCTTCGCCACGATTGACGAAGGAAAAGCTGGTGATGCTGGAAAACCCGAAACAGAAAGGAAAGCGAACTTCTTCATCCGCATTTTTCGTGCAAAGCTCCGCACCGATGCGGAGATTTGCAGATTCGGATGCGCTATGCCCTGGCAGGAGACGGAAGAGCATAACAGGCGGCTGTACGAGGCGCTGAGCGAGTTTGCCGCCGAGAAGGGCGCGCTCGTTCGCCTCGCCGGGGCGCTCAATGCCGATCCGCGCGCTACCGCGACCGATAGCAGCCGTAGAGGCGAGCAGCATCAGGACAGAAAAGACCTGATCGCCGCCTCAACGCTTGCCCGATGGCAGCAGGAAGGGCTAGCCCGCCTCACAAACGCGCAATCGCACAAGAAGCGCATCGTCTTCGAATTCCTGGAGCGCTCCGAGAGCTTTCGCACGTCGATTTACAACCCGGCCCCCGGCTTGCCGGAAGGCTTCGCCGCCTTCATCGCCGCGCAACAGAAAACGCTCTCGCAGCTCAGATTCAGCCGTCTCAATAACCTGGACGGCACATACCGCCTCTACCGCCGTGCCTGGACAACGCCAGCAGGGCGCGACCGCGTTCTGATATCCCGCCTCATCATTACGACCGTGGGCGGGCTCACCCGCTACCGAGAAGAACAGACTTACCGCGACGAAGCGCGCGGCGGCATCCTGATTGAGGAGGCAGACGAGGGGCTGGTGTTCAACTCCGGCACCAACCTTTTCCTCTTCGGCTTCGGCGAAGAGGAGCCCCGCGTGAAGTTCTACGCCATTCACGCCTGGCGACCGATGGTCGATGGCAACAGACCCGTGCAGGAGCTGCGCGGCACTGTAATTGCTGTCGCCTGGGAAGGGCCGCATCCAGGCTATAGTTTCGTCGCCCATCGGGCGGATGATCCGGATTTCGCGCCGGAAATTGTAGCCGCGAGTGCCGTTGATCCCGAGATTTGTAAGGAGATTGGTTGCGCCTCTTATCCGGCCTGAAGCAATGTTATTTTCTAGCTGCTTGGGGTATTCGTGGTGTTGTGACGCAAAACATCAGCAAGGCTGACGAATCCGGCACTAGCGAGTGCTTGCATCGCGTCAGAACGACCTCTGACCGCCTGTTGGGTGCTGTATTCTTCGGAGAATTCTGTAGAAGCCAGTTCAGCGATTTGTTCGTCAGGCAGACCATGTTGCCTCGCGCCAGCGACGACTAACGCCAAATACCAATCATATGGGGCAAGCCCCTCTTCCGGGTCCGTGGCTAAGTATGTTATAGCGCGGACTATTCGGCCATCGGGGCAGACGACCTCAAAGTCATCAATACGGTCATACCCCTTGCCTTGGCCTTCCGCACTATCAAGCTCGCCCATCTCTCTATCGTCAATTTCAAACAGGACGCCATGCTGGTCGAGCGTGGAATCCACAATCAGCGTCGCTTTTCCCGATCCATCTGTGCTGCGCTTCTCAAATACAAGCTTGCGTTTAGGAGCGCGCGCCTTACCGATTGGTCTGGCCGAAGGGCACCGTTTTGGTGCTGTGAGCCGCTCTGTAAGCATGTTCGAGCCATATGCAAAATATGTAAATGTTCCCATGCAATAAGTATGCACGAATGTAATACGTCATCACAAGCATTGGCTTAGCCCTCAGTGCGCAAGATGTGTTTTGTAGTACAAAACCATCTTGGCAAGGGGGCCGCTGCGCGCCCCCGTTGCACCCCCAGGCCGTGGCTCTTCCAGGGCGTTGAACCCATTTCAGAGCCATCAGACCGTATCGCCGGTCAATCACTCGCGGAAGACTTCGCTCTCCCTGCACCCATCGACTTGAGAGCGTTCCTGCCCCCAAGTCCCCAGACCATTTCATGGAGACCAGGAAGGGAGCATTCGCGCTGCCCTTCCTTGGACCATCCCATCGAGCAAGAGCCTTCGAGTCCCTTGCATCCCTGACCAACCGTCCGCCGATTGGATGCCGCCAGCGCATCGCCGCTGAACCCGATCAGGGGGCTTGCGTGCCACCCTGAACCCACTCGTAGGCCTTGGAGTATTGCCTCGCCACCTGCACCACCATGCACGGGCGATTACGCGCTCGACCGGCAATCAGTGAATCGTTGTCGCTGCCCAGATATCCTATAGCAAGCTCTTTCCGTGTCCGCTGGGAACTGCGCGCCCTTGCAGGGTATACGATATGGAAAACTGCATGTCTGAGGCTCCTAGTTTTCGCTTCCCCCTCGTGGACACATTGGATACACTTTCGCAATGATTGAGAAGGACGCCGGGTTTCGCATCCGCGTGGAGCGTGAGCTCCGTGACAAATTTGTAGAAGTGTGTCGCGCGCAGGACCGTCCTGCCGCACAAGTCATCCGTGACTTCATGCGTAACTACATCAAAGACAAGGCAGTTGCGAATGACACTAACGCGGCGCAAAAAAATGAGGGGCATCCGTGAGCGACATTAAGAGCCTGAGCGGTTTTGTTTGGTCTATCGCCGAAATTCTACGGGGTGATTTCCGTCAATCCGAGTATGGCAAGGTAATACTGCCTTTCGTTGTAATGCGTCGATTGGACTGCCTTCTGGAAGATAGTAAACAAGCCGTCCTTGAGGCAGAGAAGTCGATCCCCGAAAGTGCGGACGAGGCTACCCGCGATATGATCTTGTTCGGCGCGGTAGGAGGCAAAGTTAAAGTTTACAACCGATCACGCTTCACATTCGATAGTTTGAAGGGCCAAGACGCGAGCCAGCTCCATCAGAATCTGATCGACTACATCACGAAATTCTCGCCTAAAGTTCGCGACATTTTCCTCGATAAGTTCCGTTTCACCGATCAGCTAAAGCGCTTAAAAGAAGGCGGCATCCTCTGGAACGTCTTTGAGCGCTTCTGCGAGATCGACCTTCATCCGCGCAATGTGTCCAACATCGAAATGGGCTACTTGTTCGAGGAGTTGATCCGCCGTTTCTCGGAAATGTCGAACGAAACAGCCGGGGAGCACTTCACACCACGCGAAGTGATCCGACTGATGGTCGATCTATTGATCGCCAATGATGACGCTAAGCTCACAGGGCGCGGCATTATCCGTCAGGTCTACGACCCCGCTTGCGGAACGGGCGGGATGCTGGCGCTTACTGAGGAAGCGCTGAAAGAGTTCAACCCTTCAATCCGCGTGGAGCTGTTTGGCCAAGAGCTGAACGACGAGTCCTTCGGCATCTGCAAGTCAGACATGCTGGTGACGGGTCATGACCCTGAGCAGATCGCCTTTGGCAATACGCTCACGCAGGACGCCCACGCGGGCAAGAAGTTCCACTACATGCTTTCCAATCCGCCGTACGGCGTGGACTGGAAGAAGTACCAGGACCCGATCAAATCCGAAGCCGAGAACATGGGCTTCGAGGGCCGCTTCGGCGCGGGCACGCCCCGCATCTCCGATGGCCAGCTTCTCTTCCTCCAGCACATGATCTCAAAAATGCGCGATGACGAGGATGGCTCGCGCATTGGCATCGTCATGAACGGCTCACCGCTTTTCACCGGCGGCCCACAATCGGGCGAGAGTGAAATCCGCCGCTGGATGTTGGAGAATGATTGGGTGGAGGCTATTGTCGCGCTACCCACTGATCTTTTCTACAACACCGGTATTCAGACTTATGTCTGGTTGCTGACCAATCGGAAACCGAAGAACCGCCAGGGCAAGGTTCAACTCATCGACGCTTCCGGAGAACGATTTTGGGAACCCATGCGGAAGTCGCTGGGCAGCAAGCGCCGTAAAATTTCCGACGAGGCACGCGCTGAGATCGTACGCCTCTATGCCGGGTTCTTGAATGGTGAGAGCGGCGAGTCTGATGTCTCCAAAATCTTCGACATTACGGACTTCGGCTATCGCGAGGTCCGCGTCGAGCGCCCGCTGAAGCTGAATTTTCAGGTCAGCCCCGAACGGCTCGCTCGTCTGGCAGATCAAAAGCCCTATTTGCGGCAGGATAGAGCCGAGAAGGCAGCCATCGAGGCCGCTTTAACGACCATCGGCGCCCAACTCTTCTCAAGCCGCCCCGCATTTGAAAAAGCTCTTTCTAAGGCTTTGAAGGCTTCGGAACTGAAGATCAGTGCCCCAATCAAGAAGGCAATCCTGGCCGCGCTGTCGGAGCAAGATGACGGGGCCGACATTTGCAGGGACAAGGACGGCAAGCCCGAGCCCGATACCGGTCTGCGCGATCATGAGCTTGTGCCGCTGGCCGAGGATTGGCGCGATTACATGAAGCGAGAGGTTCTGCCCTTCGTGCCCGATGCCTGGGTAGATGAGAGCTACATCGACGCGCGCGACAAGAAAGTTGGCCGCGTCGGCTATGAGATCAACTTCAATCGCTACTTCTATCGATATGTGCCGCCTCGCCCGCTCGACGAGATCGACGCTGAGCTGAAGACGCTCGAAGCCGAAATCGCAGGGCTCCTGAAGGAGGTGGCAGCTTGAGTGAGCTACAGCACGTCATATCATCACGGATACCAGATGGCTGGACAAGCAAGCCACTATGGGCGCTTTTTCGTCGCCGAAAAATTACCGGCTATGCTGATGAGGAATTACTGTCCGTATATCGCGACTATGGCGTAATCCCAAAGTCTTCTCGTGACGACAATCACAACAAGGAATCTGAAGATTTATCCGGATATCAACTTGTCACGGAGGGAGCGCTCGTCACGAACAAAATGAAAGCGTGGCAGGGCTCTATTGCGATATCTAGATATCGCGGAATAGTAAGTCCTGCTTATTACGTATACGAGCCGCTTAGCGATGAGGATGACCAGTTCCTACACTACCTTCTCCGGAGCAAGCCGTACATTGAGCTTTATGGCCGAATCTCAAAAGGCGTCCGCGTAAATCAGTGGGATTTGGAGCATGAGGCGCTTCGAACTGTACCCGTAATGCTCCCTGATCGCGAAACCCAAAAGGCCATCGCGGGTTTTCTCGACCGCGAGACCGCCCGCATCGATCAACTGATCGAGAAGAAGCAGCGTTTCGTCGAGCTTTTGGCGGAACGGTTTGAAGCGACAGTTTCGAATCTGACAAGTCCACCCAGTGATCAATCGCATGATTGGATTGAGCGGCCAATAAAGACGCTTGCTACGGTTTTCGGGCGTATTGGATTCAGGGGCTACACAACGGAAGATATCGTTGAAGAGGGTGAAGGTGCGATCACCCTAAGTCCATCAAATATAAGGGATGGGCAGATGGTGCTTGGAGAGAGAACTTATATCTCATGGCAAAAGTATAATGAGTCACCAGAGATACAAATCTCTCAAGGAGATATCGTATTCGTTAAAACTGGCTCGACCATTGGTAAGGTCGCGAAAGTCGATGACTTGCCTGAGCCGATGACGCTGAACCCTCAGTTAGTCGTGCTGAAAAATATCATCCCGGACCGCGACTTCTTGCTATTTTCTATGCAGTCGAAACCGTTTCAGTACCAAGTGAGCTTCAATCGGTTTGGCGGTTCAACTCCTGCAATGTCCCAAGGAAACTTAGGCAGATTGCGTGTTTGTCTGCCGCAATCCAAAGATGAACAGCGCCGACGTGCTGGTGAAATTATCGAAGAACGACAGCAGATTGACAAGATGAAGGGGCTTTTGAGCTCTACGATCAGTCGTCTTCATGAGTTCCGTTCCTCCATGATCACCGCGGCCGTTACAGGCCAGATCAATGTAGCCAGCTGGGGCGAGCAAGGGCAGACCGACCGCGGCCTTGATCAGATCGAGGAGGACATGGCTCCTCGGGAGGCGCGCGCATGACCGGACACGCGGCCTCCCACGTTCATAAGGAAGACGTCCTTCAGGAGCATTTGATCCAAAGCCTCATTACGAAGCAAGACTATCTTCGTCGTGTCGGCTCGCAAAAGAGCCGTGCCTATGACGGCAAAATCCACTTCGACAAATCGCTCGCAATGGACCGTGAGCTTGTCGTCCGCTTCCTAAAAAAGACCCAGCCAGAGTCGTGGGAAAAGCTGGAGCAACACTACATCGCGTCAGCCGAAGACGTACTTTTCAAGCAGCTCGACAAAGCGCTCAAAGATCGCGGTATGCTAGATGTGCTCCGGCAGGGGATCAAGATAGTCCCCGGCATCCTCTTCACGTTCTGTTACTTCCGGCCCGCCAGTAGCCTTGAGCCTAAGCGGATTCAGGAATATGAGGAGAATATTCTCAGCGTGATGGATGAGGTAGTCTATAGCCCCAAACATGGCAATCGGATCGATGTCGTCCTTTTTTTAAATGGACTTCCCGTCGCCACGATTGAAACGAAGAACCTTCTCACCGGCACGACGTTCAAGCATGCGGAGAAGCAATATCGCACCGACCGCTCACCTGCAGGCGAGCCGTTGCTTACGTTCAAACGCGGTGCGCTTGTTCACTTCGCCATCGACGAAGACAATGTGTCGATGGCCACGCGGCTTCAGAACGGGAAGACGCGCTTTCTTCCGTTCAACCGTGGACGTGAGGGCGGAGCAGGTAACCCCGACGTCAAAGGCGAGCATCGGATAGCCTACCTTTACAGCGATGGCGATTGGGGCAAGGCGATCTTCTCACGCGCCGTCCTGATCGATGTAATCGGCCAATTCATGACATTGGAGGTGAATGGCAAGAATGAGGTGATGATCTTTCCCCGCTTCCAGCAGCTCGACGCAGTGCGCAAGATTATGGCGGATGCAAAGGCTCGCGGTGCAGGGTGGAACTATCTTGTTCAGCATTCAGCAGGTTCGGGAAAATCCAACACGATTGGCTGGCTCGCCCATCATGCCATCAATCTGCATGACGATGACGACGCGCAGATTTTTCATACAGCAATCATTGTCACTGACCGCATTGTTCTAGACCGGCAACTCCAGAACACGGTTTCGCAGTTCGAGCAAACCCAGGGCGTCGTCAAGAAGATCGACGGCACGTCACGTCAGCTCAAGGAAGCCATCGCCAAAGGTGCGCGAATAATTGTCACCACGATCCAGAAATTCTCTACCGATCACCTTAAGGCGCTTTCTGGCCAGGGAAAACGGAACTTTGCGGTTATCATCGATGAGGCGCATTCCAGCCAGTCTGGCAAGAGCGCCCAGGCTATGACCGACGCGCTTACGCGCGAGGCGACGTCGAGCGATGACATTGAGGACCTGATTGCAGAGTACCAGAAAGCGCGCGGACCGCAATCGAACATAAGCTTTTTTGCCTTCACCGCGACGCCCCGCAATGTGACGCTTGAGCGGTTCGGCGTAGTGGGGGCGGACGGCTTGCCACACCCGTTCCACCTTTATTCGATGCGTCAAGCCATCGAAGAGGGCTTTATTCTGGACGTGCTTCAGAACTACATGACCTACAAGGCCTATTATCAGCTAGAAAAGACCATTGAAGATAATCCCGAGCTGAGTGGGCGACATGGCCAGCGCAAGGTGGCGCGCTATGCAAATCTTCATGCCACCGCCATCGGCCAGAAGGTGGAGATCATCGTCGAGCATTTTCGCCGCCATGTGAAGGGCATGCTTGATGGGCAGGCAAAGGCGATGATCGTCACCCAGAGTCGCGAGCACGCTCTTCGCTACTATTTCGGCGTGAAGAAGTATATCCTAGAACAAGGATATCTTGATTTAAAGGCGCTCGTCGCCTTTTCTGGTGAATTGGAATTGGACGGCGAGACCTACACCGAAGCCGACCTCAACGACTTCTCCGAGACTGAGCTTCCTGGCCGATTTGACGGCTTCAAGCCGGACGGAACGCCCTATCCTGAAACCTATCAAATCCTGATCGTTGCCGAAAAATATCAGACTGGCTTCGACCAGCCGAAGCTCTGCGCGATGTATGTAGATAGGAAGCTTGCCGGACTGCAGGCGGTTCAAACACTTTCTCGTCTAAACCGCACACGAATTGGAAAGGACCGCACATTCATCCTCGACTTTCAGAACACTATCGAGGATATCCAAGCCGCATTTAAGCCGTTCTATGAGGCGACTACGGTCGAGGCGTTGTCTGACCCCAACATGGTCTATGATTTGGAAGGGCGGCTTTATCGTTTCGGTTATCTAGACAAGGACGAGATAGAGCGCTTCTCTCAAACTTATTTCAAAGGGCCGTTGAGCGGCGCGGACCGCGCGCAGCTTGAGGGTCTTGTGAAACACGCCGTTGCTCGTTTCGAAGCCGATGACGATGAAGGGCGACAGGAGGAATTCCGTCAGCTTCTCAGAAGCTATGGGCGGTTCTACAGTTTTATCGCGCAGATTATGCGGCTCGAAGACACCAGCCTTGAAAAGCTAGCTGCCTATGGGAACTGGTTGTCACGCCTCCTTCCCAATCGGGAGGTGCCGCCAGAGATAGAGATCACTGACGACATGCTCCGCTTGCAGGCCTTCAAAGTTGTCGAGAAGGAACAAGGCAGCGCCTCGCTCGCCGCAGGGGACACAGAAGCACTTAAAGCGATCAGTGAATTCGGTGCGAAGCAATACACGGAGGATGAGAAGAAAGAGCTGTCTGAGATCGTGAAGGCCTTCAATGACCGGCACGGCACAAATTTCTCGGAAGCCGACATGATCCGGTTCGAGCAGGTGAACCGCGATATTATGGACGAAGACATGACAGAGATGCTGCGCAACAATCCACCGGATGTTGTTTATGCCGCCTTCCGGGACGCCTTTTTCCAGGGCGCTATCCGCATGTTCCAGCGCGACAATGAAATGAAGAATATCGTGCTGACCGACGCAGAGGCCCGCGACAAGGCGACGAGGCACTTTTTTAATAGGGCGCTTCGAGTAGCGAGGGAAGAGCACGAGCCATATACTTCAGGGGGGAACTTATGAGGATAAAGAAAGTCGTCGTTCAAAATTATCGGTCTATTCTCGATAGCGAACAATTCGAGATTGATGCTGAAAAGACAATCCTTGTTGGCCCAAACGAAGCCGGAAAGACTGCGATTCTCCAGGCGATACAGCATCTGAACCCGCCTGATGGCGTTAAGCCACTTACCGCCTTGAGAGACTACCCGCGCGCTCACTATAATAAAATCAAGCTTGGTGAAGTCGACCCTTCCAACGTTCGCGTTGTAGAGGCTGAGTTCGAATTAGACGACGATGACCGCGAATATCTGCCGGAGGGAATGAAGGACGCCGACTACGTTCTTTGGCGCAACTTGGATAATTCTACCGGACATCGCCTTACCGGCGCACCACCCAAGAAGACGCTCTCCGGCATCGAAAAAGATCTCCACCGGCTCGCAGCGCATACAGATGGCCGCATTGAGGCAGGCGAGGAGTCTGAGGCCAAGCCCTCCGACAAGCTGAAAGCGTTAATAGCGGATTGGAGCGACCACGATACCATCGAAGGTGATAAAGCGAGCGCTCTACTAAAGTGGCTCGAAGAGGTATTTCCTCTCGTTGATGAAGATAACGAGAAGGAAGAGACCCGTTATGACCGCTTGAAATCCGAGATTGGCATCGGCGATGCTCGCAACCAAGCGGTGAAAGCGCTGCGCAAGCGCGTTCCAGTTTTTGTGCTGTTCAGTAACTATTTCAGGGTTCGCCCCCTCATTCACTTGAAGCAGCTTGCTGTACGAATTGCAAATGGGACGCTGGACGACGAGCGTTTTGACTACGGAAATATGTGCTTGCTCAACTTGCTCGGATTTAGCGCAGACGAGCTATCCGAAATGGGTACAGCGCCTGATCCGGATGCGAACGATCCTGAAGCGTTGGAGGTTTTCCGAGAGAAACTTGATGAGCGACAATATCTTCTCAACTCCGCTGAAGTCAGCCTTACGCGTGAAATCAGGTCCGTTTGGAATCCAGACGAAAGCAGAGGCGAAGCTGCAAAGCTTCGCCTTCGGGCCGATGGCCAGTACCTTAAGGTCACAGTCGAGGACGATCTAGGAGTTGAAGTTGAACTGGATCAGCGTTCGGAAGGCTTTCAATGGCTCGTTTCCTTCTTCGTAGTCTTTTTTGCAGAAGCTGAAGGAGATCACAAGAACGCTGTCCTTTTGCTGGATGAGCCTGGGATGAGCCTGCATGCGCTCAAGCAGCGGGAATTCCGCAAAACCATATCGCGGCTGGCTGCCAACAACCAGACCATCTATACCACGCACTCCCCGTTTTTAGTCGGACCTGACGAACTTGATCAGGTGCGAGTGGTCGAGATGGATAACCGGGAGACAGGAACGAAGGTCCATACTTCGATAACGGCGAACGATCCGGCGGCGCTTCTTCCGCTGCAAGAAGCTCTGGGGTATGACCTCGCGCAGAGCCTCTTTACCCAAAAACAAAATCTCGTGCTCGAAGGCCTGACGGACTACTGGTATGTGGAAGCGGTAGCAGGGCTTTTGCGGGATTCCGGCGTTGCGAACCTCAATGAAAAAATCGCTCTTGTGCCCTCAAACACTGCCGGAAAGGTGGTCTATTTCGCCACCATTCTTCATGCGCAGGGGTTTAAGGTCGCTGCGCTTCTTGATTCCGACAGTGCTGGCGAGCAGGCAGCAAAGCAGGACACACTTGTTCATACGCTCGGCAACAAGGGTATTCTGAGGACGCGGGATTTCCTGGCGCATCAGGTGAAGTCCGCGGAGGTGGAAGACATGCTACGGGATACGCTGATCAACGTTGTAAAGTCAGAGTGTGGCTGGGACGTTGAAGCAAAGGCTGCGAAGCAAAAGGATCGCGCACTAGTCAGTATTTTGGAGAGCGAGATCAAAGAGTTCTCGAAATATAAGCTTGCTAAGGCCTTTGTCAGATGGTCGCGCGATCACTCTTCTGACGACCTTACTGAAGGCGAACGCGAGCAATGGAAAAAACTTGTCGCGGCGGTGAATGCGGCGGTGAAGTAGGTCTCTCTAGGCCGGTGCACCCTGTTGGCTGGGCTGTTGTGAACCGGGCCCGTTGATCGCGGGCTCGGCCATTCCGCTTCCATCTTTTGTGCTGAATATGCTGACAGCCTCAAGTGGCTGACACTTCCTCTTCCTTTCGGAGGGGCCTGCGGCCCCGTCCTCCGTCAAGACCGAGCCTCCGTTTAGGCTCCGGCGCAGCCAGCGGTCTCCCCGTCCTTCCGCGCCCTCGGCTTGTGCAGGACGGGTGATCCCCCACCGCTGTCTGCGGTCCTGACTGTCTCCCCCCGGTTATTGGCGCGTGCCTAGTCCGGTTGCAGGGCAACCGGCTGGCCAATTTATAGATGGTCAGACGTGTAGCGCACGCACATCAACTGATATGCAGGCAGGGTCTCACCTTGGGCGAAAGTAGAACATGCGGCTGGCCGTCAGGCCAGCCGCACCGGCTTTAGAGCCGTGGAGCGCGAGACGCGAGCTCATGCTCGATCTTGCGGATCGACTCCAGCGCATCGTGGCGCTCTTGCGAGCCGGAGGCGGCGCGGTTGAAGGCGCGTTTTGCCTCTCCGAGCAGACCGTGCAATTCGGCTGTGCTGCGTGCTGCCGCTTCAAAACGTGAGACGAGTTTCATTGTTTCCTCCTTCGTTTCAAGGAGGCCCCGAACCACTCAGGGCCTTTCGGCCCCGGCACACATCATCGGCCTGGGAAGGCCTGATGGTTCGGGATCGGATTGAGACGGGCAGGAGGATGCGGAAAAATTCCACCCTCACGGATTGAGGCGCGCAGCGTCGTGCGCGGCAGAATGTCAAAGGATGATGGGAGAGCGAGACAAGGCTTCACCCCGCGCTGGATGCGCGAGCGCCGGTGCCACAGGAGCGAAGAGATCAGACGAACATCAGTGGAGCTGGCGCGGCGAGACGGAGATCACGCGATCAAAGCCGGGATCGTCAACGATGACGACTCTCACGTTCTCATCCACCTGACGGCAATATTCGCCCATGAGAAAGCGCCAGACTTCGGCCCACAGGTCACGGCCCGATTGTGTCGGCCAGCTTGTCATGCGCCATTCCGCTTCGCCGATGGGTGAGGGCTTGCCTTCGGCATTCTCGCAGGCCTCTTCAAGGCGGCGGGCGGTGCGATAGACGCGGCGCGGCACGTAGGTCGTCCATACAAGCTCAGTCATCTTCGACTCCTTTCTGCTTTCGTCATTCCATGTGGGGGCTGCGCGTGCGCCTGCGCCTGCCGGAGCGGCTGCAGCCCTCGCGCTCGGGTTTGTTGTCGTCGCGTTCGCGTTCCGGCGTGGCCATGTCGCGGTAGCGGGTGATGTCCTGGCGGAGCAGGAGTAGGTTGGCCTGCTGCTGTTCACGCTGGCCCTCAATTTCCTGTTGCAGGGCGCGACGCTCATCGAGTTGCCGGACGATGAGGCTTTCCCGTTCGGCGCGGTTGCGCAGCGTGGCCTGCCAGGCTTCCTGCTCGTTCTGCTTCCTGATCCGGCCATAGCGGCCCGTGATCCGGTGCCAGATGCCGGAGAAACCGCGCGGCAGGCGTGCGGCCCGCTCCTTGGTTTCAGCGAGCCAGCGCGTTTCGTGCGCTTCCTTCAGCGCCTGCCGCTCGTGGCGGTGCCGTCCTGCCATTTCGCTGCGGCGGAAGATAAGAACCTTCAGCCCGCGCTCAGCCTCGCGCTCGGCGTCCTTGATGAAGCTCTGGAGGTGTTCGCTCATTTGCGCGGCCATTGCGGCGCGCGCTTCTTCAGCAGATGGCAGTTTTTTCGGATCGCCGAGGCGAGCGGCGACGTCTTTGGTTTTCGTGCCGGTCAGGCGGGTGAGGCTGTAAATCTCGCCGCGATAATCGACGGCGACAAAACCGCGCCGGTCGCCGCGCGCGAGGGTAAAGCCGCGTTCCTTGAGCGCATTCTCAAAGGCCGCACCGGAATCGGACTGTTTCCAGCATTTCTGGAAAAGCGCCTTGAGCTGCTTCGGATCGAGGCCCGCACGGCGGGCTTGCTGCCATTCGGCGCGGGTGAAGTTCAGAGGATCGCGCAGGCTGCGATCCTCAAGGCCGCGCGGCATATCCCAGCCATGTTCATGATAGAGCTGCTTCGACACGTCGCGCAGCTTGACCTTGTAATGCGCCATGTTGAGCGCGCGCATACGCCCGGCATCGATGCGCGACCAGACAACATGCGCGTGCCGCTGCCCGTCCTTTTCATGAAAGACGATGGCGCGCGGCTGGTTTCCCAGGCCGAGCTTTTGCTCAATCTGCGAAATTGCCTGCTCGAAAGCTTCGATACTGACATTCTCGCCCGCAGGCGGGTTGAGGCTCATCGAGAAGAGGTGCTTGCGGCAGCGCGTGCCGTTGGCGATAGCATCGGCCTCGTGGAAGGCACCGAGCAGATCGTCGCTCGCAAAGCCGCGCACGTCATGCAGCTCGACATGATCGTTATCGCGCATGGCGAGCAGGTAACGGGCGAGCTGCGGGCCGTCCCCGCGTTCCTTGGCTTTGAGGATCATGGCCCATCCCCCGGATTCTTGCCGAGGGCGCGCAGCAGATCGGCCCGCAGGGCGGACACGTCCCGGCAGGCTTGCTGCAAATCGGCTTCGGTTTCAGGGGTGACGGGCAGCGAGCCCGTGTTCACGGCCTTGGCGAGCTGGTTCAGGTTCGATGAAAGGCGCGACTGGCCGAGTGCCGCCAGGACACGCGCCAGTGCCTCGTGATCCTTGACCGGGCTATTGCGCTGCCGCTTGCGCGGGGCAGCATCCCGGCCGAACAGCCGCTCGCGGATATAGACGCCGAGCGGCTTGCGGCCTGCTTCCGCCAGCAACTGTGCCTTTTCGGCATAGGTCAGCCGCAGCGAGAAGGGCGAAGGATATTTCGCCGGTTTATCAGCCTGTTGGTGGAACTCATGGCGAAGGATCGTCATGGCCGCACCTCAGACCCTTAGCCGGGTCTAGCTGTGCGAGATGACGCTCCCATTCATCCAGCACCTCGAAAAGAGTGTTCGAACTCTCTCCTTCCAGGTGCGCCACTTTTCCAATAGCGATGAACACATTGCGTTCTTGCTTGCCCGGTTTTGAGTTTCACTCAAGCTGACCCACCCCTTTCGGTTGCGGTCACTGTGCTTCGGTCGGTATCGTTAGCAACGCTGGCAGGCTGGTGGTCGTCTGGAACACTGATGCTCCATGGGCCAGCGCAGAAGTGCGCCACGCGCCAGACCGTGCTCACAAGGGGGACTTCTAACCGCGGCTGGTCGACTGGCATAGTGCGGGCGCGGGTCAGCACAAAAAGCGAGGGCTAGAGGTCGGCGTCCTGTTCGGCAACCACGATATTGCTCTGCCGCCCCAGGCCGCTGATTTCGACCCGTATGTTGTCGCCCACATTCAGATACTGATTGAGATGTATGCCGTTTCCAGGGCCCGAGCCCATCGCGATCACATCGCCCGGGAACAGGGTGAAAAACTTGCTGCAGTGGGCCAGTATATGATCGGCATCAAATATGTAGTCCGATGAACTGAAGTTCTGGACGATCTTGTCGTTCACCCAAGTGCGGATCAACAGTGAACCTGGATCGGGAACTTCGTCTGGCGTGACTAGCCACGGGCCGGTCGGCGCAAAAGTGTCGAACCATTTGCCCGCGAGCGCCTGTCCCATGCCGCGATCGATTTGCCAGTAGCGATCAGTCAGATCGTTCAGGATGCAGAAGCCCGCCATCTTGCTGCGAGCATTGGACGGCTCAACATATTTGCATTTCGTCCCGACAACGATTGCCAGTTCCGCCTCCCAGTCCAGCCGTGACCCGACCTTCGGATAAATGATCGGGTCGGTTGGTCCACTGAGTGCGCTGAGCGGCTTGAAAAAGACGGACGGCTCCTTGTGAAGCCCGACGCTCATTTCTTCTGCATGCTTCTTTTCGTTCAAGCCGCAGCAGACAATCTTGTTCATGCCGACGACACAGGGGCCAAGGCGGAGGCCGTCCGCTGGGCCGGCATCCGGCAGGCTCCAAAGATCGAGAGAAGGAAGTGCCTGAAAAGCCTGGGAGCCCAGTGTTTCGGGGTTGATGTCGCCGAGATGGTCCGAAAGATCACGGACGTGTCCCGACGCATCGATCACGCCAGGCTTATCCTGGCCGGCGGCCCCGAAGCGAACGATCTTCATGCGGCACCTTCAGTTTTGGTCTCGGGCATGGCAAAGCGCCACGCGGAAAGGATCCGTCAATCAGGTTGGCGACACGGTGTAGGGATCGAGAACCAGATCGATCAGGACAGGCCCTTTCCGGGACGAGATGGCTTCGACGGCGGCCGGTATCTGGTCCTTGTCGGTGACCCGGACGGCATCTGCACCCATGGCTTTCGCAACGGCCGCGAAATCCGGAGGGGCAAGCAGCGAGACCGTGGGATCCATGGATCGCCTCGTGAACTGGATATGCTCGGCGCCATAGCTCCCGTCGTTGCAGACGATGATCACAAGGTCGAGCTTTTCCCGGATTGCCGTACTCAGTTCGGTCAGACCGCTCATCAGGAACCCACCGTCGCCTGTGATCAGCACCGTGGTCTGATCCTGGGCGGCCGTTGCAGCACCAATTGCTTCCGACAGACCCAGGCCGATTGAAGCGAAATGCGCGGTGTAGATGAGCTTTTCAGGCGCCGTGACATGGAACGATTTCCAGGCTGAGTGGATAAAGCGTCCCAGATCTGTGACGAGCACGCGATCCTTTGGCACCGCGTTTTCGAGGCGGCGCAGCGTCGGGAACAGGTCGATCGTCCCGGGCGCGACTTTCGTGAAGTCCGGCATTTTGGCATATTCTTCCGCCTGATCCTGAAGGCGTTTGCGCAGGTCATCATCCGTGTTGCCTGACGGCGGGATCTCCGCCTCGTCCAGGACCTCGATCATGCGCAAGGCAGTACGCTCGGGATCGCCAACAAGCACGATTCCCGGCTCCGTGCGGCGTTCGTTGGGGAGCAGGTCTCCGAGAACCTGAACCACGCGCTTGCCCTTGAGATAAGCGCCCGTTGCAGTGGTGAGCCAACCAAGACTCGCGCCAAAAGCAACAACGCAATCGGATTGCAGGATGACATCAACGGTGAGTGGCGTGCTCAACGTGCCAAACACCCCGAGATTGAACTCCTCACCGTGAAAGAGACCCGAGCCCTTCAGCGTCGTGGCGACGGGAGCTTCAAGCCGTCTGGCCAGAGCAAGTATCGCGACCCTCGCCTCAGGATTTGTCGCACCGCGTCCTGCCAGAACGATGGGTCGACGCGCCGAGGCGATCATTCCCAAAGCTTCGTCAAAGTCGGCTCCTTCCGGAACCGCTGCGCGAATATCGGGGACCTGCATGACAGGCGGTGCAATCGCGGGAGCCTTCTCCCATTGCAGGTCGACGCGCATGTTCAAAACGACCGGCCGCCGTTCGACAGTTGCCAGACGGAAGGCTCGCGCGAGATCCTGAGTCGCAGTGGAAGGGTTGCGAAGTTCGATGAAGCCGGCGCCAGTCGCCTTGATCAACTCGCGCTGGTCAACATGCTGAAGGTGCTCGATGTCATTGGGAGGTGTATCACCGCAGAGCACCACGACCGGAATGCAGCCTTTCACGCCCTCGACCAGCGCGGTGATGGTGTTCGTCAGACCCGGACCGTGCGTGATCGTCGCCACGCCGGTCTTGCGACTGGCCTGCGCATAGCCGATGGCCGCCGTAATCGTGGACGCTTCGTGGGCACAGCCGACGTAACGGCCCTTTCCGCTTTTGACGAACGCATCCACCATGAACAGGTTCGCATCGCCGACCAGCCCGAATATGTGGCTGACCCCATGCGCAACGAGGCTGTCTGCGAGAAGCTCGTGCACGGTCTTTTCAGTGGTCTCGGCCATGGTTTGGCTCCGTTAGGAAAATTCGATCTGGATCACGGAGTTGGCGAACCCAATCCGTTGGCGCAGGTAAAGACACACAGGGCCAAGCTCGTAAGCCGGCCTTTGCGACGACCCCACATGGCAGGCTTGGCTACACTTTTGCACCTTACAAACGTCTTTATCGCGTTCCACTTTACCATCCACTTCGGAATTGGTTCTTGCCATTACCTTTAGTGATGGGAGCGCAAGCCTTGGCATCTCCAACGGGGTTGGGAGATGATTGGTGCCGACGCCTTTCGTGAAATGCTGAGCCGCCTGCCATTACCTCTGGTGATGGCTGGAACGACAACGGCTATAGTAGGACGGCATCTTAGTGTGGAAACCTTCGATCGGACGATGTGCGACGGGAAACCGCACGAACCAGATGGGAGAGACTTCAATGGATACCAATATCAAGCGCAGAACCATGCTCCAGGGCATGGTTGCGAGTGGTGCAGGGCTCATGTTCGGCTCCATGCCAGTTTTTGCGCAATCGCCGGGCAAGCTCATTTTCATGGAGCCTTTCGACATGGCTCTGGAATATGTCCACGAACTCAATGGTGTCGTGGGCGGCCATTTCGAGAAGGAAGGTCTGGACATTGAGATCGCGACCATCCGCGGTACGCCCGTAGCGGCACAGCAAGTCGTCACCGGCTCCGCTTTTACCGCACGCGTCGGTATTCTTGACGTGTTCCGCGCCGCTGCGGCTCAGAGCGAGCCTGTCTTCTCGGCAGGAACCAGCCTCCATCATGGAATTTTCGTGGTCGTCAGCCGCTCCGGCGATCCGGTCCGCACACCGGACGAGCTGAAAGGCAAGACCGTTGGCCTCGCTTCGCTGGGCGGCGGCATGGAAAACGTCCTCAACATGATGCTGGCGGGAGCCGGCGTTCCGACGGATTCGGTTAACAAGCAGGCAATCGGTTCGAATGCCGGCAATGTCGAGGTCCTCAAGGCCGGCCGCGTCGACGCATTCCTGGCTACGATCGAAACGTCGATCCTGCTCAAGCGCGCGAACGAGCCCGTCGAAATCTGGCCCGCCTCGAAATATGTGCCCCTCCCAGGTGGTGTCATGCTGATGACCCGCAAATTCGCGGACGCCAATCGGGAAACGGTCGTGAAGTTCATTCGCGCCATGCGCAATTCCGCCCTCGAGGTGAACAGCGAAGATACCGGCAAGATCCTCGACCGCATCGTCGCCAAGTATGACATCGTCGCAAATGAAGATCGCGATTTCCGCATAGAAGCGATCAAGGCGTACAACGAGATGGCGATCGTCAACGGATTGGACAACGTCATGCGCAACGTTCCCGAGGTGATGAAACTCTCCGCGGAGCTGACGGAGAAAGCCAAGATCGTCGAGGTCCCGAATGTCGAGGATCTTTATTCCAACGAGTATTTCGACGAAGCTGTCAAAGGCTGAACCAAGCCAATCACTGCGTTGATCATCTGCCCGCGCGGTAACGGCGCGGGCAGTTCTTTTTTAAGGAGCGACTGCGTGACCGCGATCCCTTTTCCCTTCACCTACGACACCGTGGAACTTCATCAGATGTCCACGACCCACGGTCGCACGATCACCGACACGGACATCACGTTCTACATGATGCTCACGGGCGGCTGGCATCCAGTTCACTGTGATCGGGACTTCATGAAGAAGGCCGGTCTTGGCGCGGTTCGGGCGCAAGGCTCGTTCGGCATTGCTGTATCGCTAGGCAGTCATCTCGAAAGCTCCGTGCTGGAGGGCTCAGATGAATTCGTGCGCGCGATGGGCGTCGAAAAGTGGGAGTATCTGCGCCCACTGGTTTCGGGCGATACCTTCCATCTCGAAGTCGAGATCGTCGGCAAGGACCTGCAGGAAAACGGCCGCGATTATGTCATCTCACGCGAGATTCGCATGATCAACCAGAATGGCGACATGCTTCAGCGCGGTATCGCGCAATCCATGTGGCGGCGCGAGGCCTGAGGCGATGAAGGGTCTCGACCTTGGCCTTGAAGGCCGCAGCGCAATCGTCTGTGCGTCCAGCAAGGGGCTCGGCCGCGCCTGTGCGCTGTCCTTGGCGGAGGCAGGTGCAAGCGTGACGATCAATGGTCGTGACCGGGAAGCCCTGGAGGCAACCGCTGAAGACATTCGCAGCAGAACAGGGGCGAAGGTCGCCGTCGTCCTCGCAGATGTCTCGACGGCCGAAGGACAAGAGGCACTGCTGGCAGCCTGCCCGTCGCCCGATATCCTCGTGAACAACAATGGCGGGCCTCGCTATCGCGATTTCCGCGAACTTGATCGCGCCGCCATTATCAACGGTGTCGAACAGAACATGATCACGCCGATCGAACTCATCCGCGCGGTGATCGACGGCATGGTCGAGCGGCGGTTTGGGCGCATCGTCAACATCACGTCCGCTTCGGTCTACGCGCCCGTTCCCGGGCTTGACCTTTCGTCGGGCGCTCGCGCCGGCCTGACAGCCTTCCTGGCAGGCGTCGCCCGCACGGTTGCCGCGAGCAATGTGACGATCAACCAGATGCTCCCCGGCATCTTCGCCACCGATCGCATGACCGAAAGCATGAATGTCGCGGCGCGAAACCAGAAGCGCGACGTCAACGATATCGAGCAGCAGCGATTGGCGAATATTCCCGCCAACCGGTTCGGGGATCCTGCCGAGTTCGGCCGGGTCTGCGCCTTCCTCTGCTCGACTCATGCTTCATACATCGTCGGGCAGAATATCGTCATCGACGGCGGCGCCTATCAGAGCAGCTTCTGAAGACGCGACGCATGTAGCGGTTTCACGGATGTGGCGGGGTGATCTGCTGGAACCAGTCGGTCATGCGCGTGTACCAGCCATTGCCGTACATGCGCGCGATAAGGTCCAGCCTGGGCGTGTCGACATAGCATCTGTCGACATCCAGAACCGCCTCACGGTTCACGTGCACGCCAACGACCTGTCCCAGGACGAGCGACTGCCCGAGACCGAGGTCTATACTGCGATACAGTTTACACTCGAGCGCGGCCGGACTGTGTGAGATACGCGGCGTCCGGATGTGACTGGAACTGTGTGTCTCGATCGCGGCGAAGGCTGCCTCGCTTATGCCGCTGGCAAAATTCACTGCTGTCTTTGTCATCGCCTCGGCGCTGGAATAGTCCACCAGATTGACGACAAACTCTTCTGTGCGGCGAATATTGACGCCCGTATCCTTGAGGTCGCCCTCGAAGCGTTCTCCCCCTCCGATGGCGATGGAAATCAACGGCGGCTCCTCGGCCGCGACGTTGAAGAAAGAGAACGGACCGACGTTCAAAGTGTCGTCCTCATTGAGGGTCGTCACCCAGGCGATGGGCCGTGGAACCACGGTCGCGGTCAGCAGCTTGTGACAATTGTGCCGAGACAGCATTGAGAAGTCGAAGAAGACGGAGTCGGTCACGCGAGACCCATTGTGTTGGTCTTGACGGCAATTCTGTCGAACGGCAGCGGGCAGATTGCGCGCCGATCTACCCGTCAGTCCGGATATATTTCATGGGACGCGATGCCCGGGTCCAGAAGACCGGGCATCGCCTTTTTTGCATGCATCAGCGAGCGGAGTACCACTCGAGCCAGCGACGGTTCACGGCCTCAAGATTTTCTGTCCACCACTCAGGCTCGATCTTGGCCTGCGTGGCGAGATTGGCCGGCGACGTCGGGATCTTTGACTTTATCTCGTCGGACATGAGGTCATAGGACTTCTTGTTCGGCATGCCGTAGGGGTATTTCTTGACGAACTCGGCCTCGTTTTCGGCCTGAGCCATCCAGGCGATGAGTTTCATCGCGTTCTCGGCGTTCGGCGCATTCTTCGGAACGATCCAGTAGCTCTGCTGCCATAGTCCGTCGTTCATGGTGTAGTCGAAGGGAAGACCCTTTTCCTTGGCGATGGTGGAGCGTCCAAGGCTGCCCAGCATCAGATCGACTTCAGAATTCTGCAGCAAGACATCGAACTGGCCGGTATTCTCAACCCAGACGTCGATGTGCGGCTTGATCTCGTCGAGCTTCTTGAAGGCGCGGTCGACGTCGAGAGGGTAGAGCTTGTCGCGCGGAACGCCATCGGCGAGCAATGCAACCTCGAGAAGCGGACGCGGATTGGCATAAACCGCGCGGCGTCCCGGGAACTTCTCTACATCCCAGAAATCTGCCCAGTTCTTCGGAGCCGCGTCGCCCTTGAACTTGTCGGTATTCCATGTCAGCGCCCAACCGAACGCCACTGATGGGAAGCCGTATTCGTTCAGCGTTTCGGTCAGCAGTTCATCGGCTGGCGCGATCTTGTGAATGAGGTCGTAGTCGACCTTCTGGATCAGATCATCCTTGGCAGCCATCATCATCATCTGGCCTTCGGCGTCGAGAAGATCCCATTCGACGTTGCCGCTCTGCTCCATCAGTTTCAGCTTGGCGGCGTCCGGCGTACCGGTCGTGATGACTTCAATTCCCGTGGCTTCGGTAAAGGGCTTGAAGAAGACGTTGGTCTGCGCCTCGACATAGGAACCGCCCCAGGTCGAGACGACGACGGAACCCGATCCTTTGAGAATCTCGGCGGCTGCCTTTTCGTCCGCGGCGGAGGGGAAAGTGATTCCAAATGCCGTTGTGGCAAAGACCGTTGCAGCCAGAAGGCTACGGCGGTTGAGTGCATGTTTCATAGTGGTGCTCCCATTCTCAGTTGTTATTCCTGGACCATCAGATGGCCAAGCTCGGGATCCCAGCCGAACTGCATGATCGTTCCTTCGGCGGGTTCAGTGTTCGTTGTGTTGATATGCTGCACGGACCTGATCTGCCCGAGCGGCGTATCGAGAACGATGTGCAGGACGCTGCCACGGTAGCGAGTCTCGACGACCTTGCCCTGCAGCATCGGGAAATCCGGCTGTTGAGGTTCGCCAAAGACAACCATTTCCGGTCGCACGCACAAAACAGCCTTGCCGGAAACGTTGCCGGTGACTGGCAGGCGCACGCCGTGTTCGGTCGTGAAAACGCCACTCTCTGCGCTGCCGCGGATCAGGTTTGCCTCTCCAAAGAAGCCCGCGACAAAGGGATTGGCGGGACGCAGATACAGGTTCTTGGGGGCATCGACCTGTTGCAACCGCCCGTGATTCATGACCGCAACGCGGTCCGAAAGGTTCAGCGCCTCTTCCTGGTCGTGGGTGACGTAGATCACCGTCTGTCCGAGCGAGCGCTGCAGGCTGCGAATTTCGTGCTGCATGTCCACGCGAAGGTTGCGGTCAAGCGCAGCCAGCGGTTCGTCCATCAGCAGAGCACGCGGTTCAAACACGATGGCGCGCGCCAGCGCGACACGCTGCTGCTGCCCACCGGAAAGCTGCGAGATACGACGGTCAGCGAACTGCCCCATATGAACGCGGTCCAAGGCCCATGCCACTTTCCGTCTGATCTCGTCCTGCGACAGGCCACGGACTTCGAGCGGGAATGCCACGTTGCGGCGCACATCGAGATGCGGAAACAGCGCGTAGTTCTGAAAGACCACGCCAATGTTCCGCTTGTAGGGGGGAATGCGCGAAATGTCCTCGTCACCCAGAAGCAGTCGACCTGAAGTCGGCGACACGAAGCCCGCAATAAGCATGAGCACGGTCGTCTTGCCCGAGCCACTTGGCCCAAGAATGCTGAGGAACTCGCTTGGCGCGACAGTCAGATCAAATCCATCGACGGCATGCGTGTTGCCATACTTTTTTGAGAGCTTGTCGAAACTGACGCCGACGCCCCCGCCTACGGTTGGACCGGTGCCTGAATCACCCTTTGCCGATGTCCCGGCGGAGGCTGCGCTCGTCGAGAGTGTCATGAATCATTCTGCCTTCTGGAGGCCGCGCCGCGCGAAGCAGCGCGCCGTTGCCATATGGTGATGAGCAGCATCGCCAGTGCCGCGAGAATGAGCTGAACCGTTGATACGGCTGTGATGGTTTTCTCCAGACCTCCCATCTGGATACCTTCCCACATGCGGCGAGGCAGGGTTTCCAGCCGGGGACCGGACAGGAACTGGGCGACCACGACCTCGTCGAAGGAAAAAATGAAGGCGAAGGCAAAGCCTGCGAGGATGGCAGGCATCAGCAGAGGCAGCGTCACCTTGAACATTGTGCGGTACGGGCCGGCGCCAAGCGAGGCAGCCGCCCATTCCAGGCGCGGGTCCATGCTGTAGAGGCGCGCGGAGACGGGCAGCATGACGAATGGCAGTATCAGGACGGCGTGCGCCATGCCGAGTGGAACGAAACTGCCGACCAGTCGCATGCGCGCGTAGAGCACGTAGAAGCCGACGCCGACGACCATCAGTGGCACGATGATCGGCGCGATGAAGAAGAGACGCAGTGCCTTGGCGATGCCCGGCGAGGCGCGACTTATGCCGATCGCGCCCAATACGCCCGCCACTGTTGCGATGATCGAGGAGAAGGTTGCAAGCTGGAGCGAGAGAACAAGCGCGTTGCGCCAACGGGCGTCCTGCAGCAGCACCTCGTACCAGCGCAGCGACAACGAGTCCGGCACAATCACGAAGGAATCGTCACCGCCGATTGATATCGGGACAAGGACGAGCGCTGGAACAACGATGAAGATGATAAGCAGCAAGCCATAGGCAATCAGAATGCGTCTGCCGTTCTGACCGAGGAGATACTCGTTCATCGACGCCCCTTTCCGAAGATGCGTTCGACGCCGGCAATCTTTTCATAGACGACGAGGATCAACAGGCTCACGAGAAGCAGTACGACGGATGTCGCGGCGGCCAGCGGCAGGTCGACCAACACCTGGACCTGGTTCTGAATGGCCATGACGATGGTGTTGGCTTGCCCTCCGCCAAGGATGGCGGGCGTGACGAAGAAACCTATCGCCATCATGAAAACGAGAATGCTGCCGGATACGAGACCTGACAGGGACAGCGGGAAATAGATGCGGCGGAACGCCGTCCACGGCGTGGCGCCGAGGCTCAGGGCCGAACGGACCAGGGATGAATCGATCGCCCGCATCGTCGGGTAAAGCGTCATGACCATATAAGGCAGCAATATGTGGATCATGCCGATGTAGACGCCGGTCTGGTTGTAAACCAGCGACAATGGCTGGCTGGTAAGACCTGCTCCCTGCAGGATGTCATTCACGACGCCATTGCGCTGGAGAATGATGATCCAGCTATAGGTCCGGGCCAGCACGCTGAGCGAGAGCGAGATCAGCAGGCTGAGGATCATGAAACGGGATATGGCGCTCTCGATATTTGCCAGCAGATAGGCAAGCGGGTAGGCGATGACAGCGCAGGCAACCGTCACGAAGAATGCGAGTTGCAGTGTGAAATAGGCAAGGTTGAGATAGACCGGCGCGGTCAGCTGTTTGTAGCTGTTGATGTTCGGTCCGTTGGGGCCACCGAAGCTCAGCCAGACGAGATAGCCCAACGGCACCAGGAAAAGCACCGTCATGAGAATGACGGGCAGGATGAGAACGGTTACGGTGACCCGTCGCTGCTGTGCTTCCCAGTCGGCGCCGCGAAACCTCCCTCGCGCGGTACCGTCGGTTGTGGCTGTGCTGTTCATTTGCGGCCCGATTGCGACCCCTCGTTTGCGGACTCATTAGTCGCGCTGGGGCATGGCTATGTCCATGATGCAGATACGTACTGCCATAGCCACTGGTTATATCGACGCGGGCCGGCCTTGTTAGATCTCAGCTTGGTTGGCGGCTTCGCACCATGCTGCGGTGGCCAGGAGTGAGGCGTCGCCGCCGCTCGAGCCGACGAGTTGCAGCCCGAGCGGCAGATTGCCTGCCCCTGTGGTTCGAGGAAGCGCGATGGCGGGCGCGCCGAGGAGCGTCCAGACAACGCAGGGACCTGCATTGCCGGTTCCCTCGGCCAGAAGAGGCGCCTCGCCCAGTGCCGGCAGGGTGAGGATGGCGTCATAGCCCTCCACCTCGTGCTTGAATGCGGCTTGCAGCTCGTCGCGAAAGGCGAGCGCTTTTTCATATTCGCCTTCCCGCAAAGACAAGCCGCGCTTCGCAAGATCCTTGATATGAACGCTGACAAGTTCGGGACTGCGCTCGATGAGCGGTCCGTAAAGGCCGGCGGCCTCCTTGATCAGAATGGTTTCGGCCGATGCAAAGCCTTCCTCAAATTCCGATGGGAGTTCCCGCTCGGTGATTGATGCGCCCATATGGGCAAACTGGATCGCTGCCGTCTCTAACGTCTCTCGCTGTTGTGAAGAGGCCTGGTCCCAGAACGGGCCGCGCACCATCCGCAGACGCGGGGGGTGACCAGGTTTGGCGGTCGGCAGGTGCTGGCCCGAGAGCAGGCCGAACAGATAGGAGATATCTGCGACCGAGCGCGCGAGAAGTCCGGCGTGGTCGAGCGTTGGACTGAGCGGGCAGACCCCCTCCAGCGGCAATATCCCATAGGTCGGCTTGAAGCCGACAACGCCGCAGAAGGCGGCAGGGCGAATGATCGACCCAAAGGTCTGGGTGCCTAATGCAACGGGCACGATGCCGGCGGCAACCGCGGCGGCCGACCCGCTGGAGGACCCTCCCGGCGTGTGCGCCGGGTTCCAGGGGTTGACGGTCGCCCCCGCCTGACGCCACGCAAATTCGGTTGTCACCGTCTTTCCCGCTATGAAGGCCCCGAGGTTCCGGAGACGGGTAACAAGCGCGGCGTCAGCGGCTGGCATGTGATTGCGATAGATGGGCGAGCCGTAGCTCGTGACCATGTCCACGGTGTCGTAAAGGTCTTTCACACCGACAGAAATGCCCGCAAGCGGCAGGTTGGGATCGGCAAGTTCGGTCGGCGTGCTGGCGATAATCTCGAAGGCGGCGAGTTCGGCGTTCAAAGCCTCGATTCTGGCCCGACAGGCGACAATTTCCTGCGCGACCGTACTACGCCCGTTGATAATGGCGTCTCGCGACGCCTCAATACTCTCTCCGTGGACGTGGATTCGAGGGGTTTCGAAGTGCTTGGCCGGAACGGTCATGGAGAGGGTCTCGCGGATCGTAGTGCTGGCGCAACCTAGCCCTCGACGCGGCGCCCGCATAGACGAGCATCAGGCCAAGCCATAACCAAAGTCGATAGTCGCGAGGCACGTAGGTCCTGGTGGATGCGAGTCCCTCCCTTGCCCCTCGTCCAGCTCAGATTTTTAGCGGGGTGAGACTGTTCTCGCATTCGCCTGACCTGCTCTACTTGTAGAGGTTCTGGTGTTCGGCGCGAATCTCGGCCTTGAGCACCTTGCCCATCGTATTACGAGGCAGATCCTGGGCAAACACGATCCGCTTTGGCAGTTTGTATTTGGCCAGCAATGGATCCAGACGGTTCAGGATGTCTGTCTCCGTCAGCGTGGAGCCGTCACGCGGCACGACAATGGCCGTCACTGCTTCGCCGAAGTCCGAATGCGGCAGACCGACGACAGCGCTTTCCTCAACGCCGTCGATCTCGTCGATGACGGACTCAATCTCTTTCGGATACACATTGAAGCCTCCGGTAATGACGAGGTCCTTGCTGCGCCCGCTTATGAAGATGTACCCGTCCTCGTCCACATAGCCGATGTCTCCGGTCACAAAGTAGCCATCACGGCGAAACTCTGTCTGTGTCTTCTCCGGCATGCGCCAGTAGCCCTTGAACACATTGGGGCCTTTCACCTCGATCATGCCTGGCGTGTTGGTCGACACAGGCTTACCGATGTCGAGATCGGTAATGCGCACATTGATCCCCGGCAGCGGAAACCCGACCGATCCGGGCACGCGCTCCCCGTCATACGGGTTCGATGTGATCATGTTGGTTTCGGTCATCCCGTAACGTTCGATAATATGATGGCCGGTCATTTCGGTCCAACGACGGTGCGTCTCCGCAAGCAGCGGGGCGGACCCTGAAATAAACAGGCGCATGTGATCCGTATTGTCCCGGTTCAGCCAGTCTTCCTTCAAGAGCCGCGTGTAGAATGTCGGCACGCCCATCATCACGGTGGCCGAAGGCAACTCCTTGCGGATCAGGCTGAGGTCGAACTTTGGAAGGAAGCGCATCTGGGCCGATGCAAGCAGGACCACATTTGTGGCCACGAACAGGCCGTGCGTATGAAAGATCGGCAGCGCATGCAACAGCACGTCGCGCTCGCTGAACTGCCAATATTCGACCAGCGTTCGCGCATTCGACGCCAGGTTGGCGTGCGTCAGCATCGCGCCCTTGGAACGCCCGGTTGTGCCTGACGTGTAGAGGATCGCCGCGAGATCGGAGGGCTCCACAAAGACGGGATCATAATGCGGCTCGGCACTCTCGGATTCGTCCAGAAGCGTGCCTTCACCATCAACGCCGAGGGTCATTGTGCTGAACACCCCGTGCCTGGCCGCCAGAGGTTCGATCGCATTCAGCTTTTCGGGCGCACATATGACAATCAGCGGGCGTGCGTCGTCTATGAAATACTCCAGTTCTGCCAGCGTATATGCGGTGTTAAGCGGAAGATACGCCGCTCCCGCGCGCAGACACGCGAGGTACAGGATGATTGCCTCGGGCGATTTCTCGACCTGCACCGCGACACGGTCTCCGATGACCAGACCTTTCGAACTGAGGGTCCGGGCAATCCTGGCCGACAGGTCCCACGCCTGACGAAATGTGTAGCTGCGGCCATCACTGGTGCGGATGAAGGTCCGGCCAGGATCGGAGATACGGTCTCGAATGATGGAGAAAAGATTATGTGACATCGCCATCGTTCTCTTGGTTTCATCGCGACGCTAGCGTTTCAGCCGTGCAAATGGACCTCAAGGCTGTCGAGGAACGTGTCCCGCATGCGCACAGGACTGGCTGCGCGATTGCGGGTCAGGTTTCAAGCGCGCGCATCAAGTGCTGACAGGGCGGCCGTGAAACAGGCCATCGGGACTTCCTGCATCCCGGCACCAATCTGACCGACGCCAGGTATTCGCGATGCGATGCCCGTGTTGATGAGGGGTGAGATGCCGCTGGATACGACCTTTCGAACGTCGATACCCGATGGCACTCCCTTGTAGCCAAGTGCAGGGATCCTGAATTCCGTATGCTCGCCCATTGTGATCTCGCGCATCCGTTCAGACCGGGCGATCAGTTGATCCACCGTCCCGCCGATGAAAGCCGAGATTGCGGGTGCGGCTGCCAATGCGAACGCACCCAGTCCAATGCTTTCGGTAATGTAGGAGTCGCCCATTGTCGGCGTCGCCTCTTCGGCGCCATGACCGTCAAAGAACTTGACGTCGGCAACGTTGGCCGGACCCGTGAACCACTGGTTGCCGAGGCTTGCGACACGGATGCCAACCTCAACCCCATTCCCGGCCATGACGGTCACCAGATCACCAACGCCGCATTGCTCGACATAGAGAGAAACGGCTTTTGCATGGGCAATCGAGAGCGACAGGAAGAAGTGATCGTTGCCGCCAATGAAGCGAAGCGCCTTTTCAATCTGATCGTAGGGCGCGTGCGTCGCAACGAATGCCGGAGCAATGTCCCGGAAGAACTGGCTCGTTGCCGACTTGTTGCGATTGTGAACTTCATCGCCCCGGCGTAGCGCCTCTGCGATCGCCTGCTTGAGATTGATCGGCCCGCTTATCTCCAGTGCACGCTGCATGAGCGGGAAGAAGTCGTCTCTGATCCAGCGAAGGCGCTCGAGCACGTCGGGTCCGTTCGCACCAAACCGCAGCGCCTTGCCGAGACCTTCGTTCACGCTGACATGGGCGCGCAGGCCGGAATTCTTCTCCTCGGCCACGAACACCGGCATCGATGCGGTGATCACTCCAGCCATGGCGCCAGCGGCCGCATGGTCATGTGCGGGCGCAAACTCGATCTTGCCTGAGGCGGCGAGCGTCTCGGCCTCCTCGATCGTCCCGGCAAGCCCCTCGAACACGAGCCCACCGCAGATCGCGGCGCGCATCGCGGATGCCATTCTGTTCCAGTCGATTGGCGGTCCTGCATGGAGAATGAGATCCCGACGCATGCCGGGGATGACATCGACTGCACGCTCGATGCCGACAAGCGCGGGATGCGCCTCGCACAGCCTCGCGAAGGCCGTGGAAGAGTCGGGAGAAATGACGTTGGAAGACGACAAAACGCGCATCCTGCTTGATGAGAATTAGCCGACATTGTGGGAAGACGAGCACCGCCTGTCCATTGCTGTCTGGGGGTCTGATATTCCTCAAAGTTATAGTGACTGCGCGTTGGGGACGAGACTTGAGGTTTTCCCCGACTTTTCCCTGGCGAATGGCGCTACGTCATGCCCCAGCAGGGTGCTTTGAGTGGTGGCTGGGGGTTCCGGTATTCTATATGGGAATGTCTGGAACGATCCGACATGTACCGGAAATAGCGACGATGTGATTTTTATCCGTCACGAATGTGTCGCGTTCGTACCAAAAAAGGCGCCCAAAGCCTTCAGGACGCGGCCATCGTTCTTATCGCGCGGCGTCAGTGCGATACAGTCCGGATGGGAGTAGTGCTATAATGACAGGTGAGAATGCCGGACGGTTGCCGAAGGGCTGGCTAGACACGCTTAAAATGCCCGTCATCGCGGCGCCGATGTTTCTTGTCTCGAGCGCTGCAATGGTCTTGGAAGCATGTCGCGGCGGCATCATCGGATGCATGCCGACTGTCAACGCCCGCACCCCGGAAATATTGGACCAGCGGCTTTCCGAACTTGCGGATTCGTTCGACAAGGCGTCGGCAGCCGGTGAAGTCCTGGCGCCTTGGGCATTGGGCGTGACCACGCACCGCACCAACGAGCGGCTGCCAGCGGATCTCGAGCTTTGCCGCAAATACCGTCCGCCACTTGTGATTACGGCAATGGGCAGCCCAAAGCCGGCCATTGAAGTCGTGCATTCATACGGCGGACTCGTCTTCGCCGACGTGAGTACCCCCGAATATGCCCGCAAGGCTGCCGAAGCAGGCGCCGACGGGCTGGTACTGGTCTGCGCTGGAGCCGGCGGCCATACAGGTCAGATCGCTGCCCCAGCCTTTGTCAACGCGGTTCGAGAATTCTTCGATGGCATCATCGTCATCGGCGGCGCGATTTCCACCGGAAGCGCGGTTCGCTCTGCCCAGGTTCTTGGCGCCGATCTCGTTTATGTGGGGACGCGGCTCATCGCATGCGAAGAGAGCACCGCCGACGCGCGCTACAAGCAGATGGTTGTCGAAGCGACATCCAAGGATCTTGTCATGACCAACGTGCTCACGGGAGCCTGGTCTCACAAGCTGAGGCGCAGCCTGGAGGCTGTGGGCCTCGATCCCGACAATCTGGCGACGGCTAAGGAATTCGATCTCAAATATGCAGACAACAAGCCGAAGGCATGGAAAGACATCTGGTCGGCTGGTCAAGGCGTCGGGTCGGTAAGAGGCATCGAGCCCATGGGCGAAATCGTTGCCGGGCTGGTGCGGGAATACCGCAAGGCCATCCGCGATGAGGCCGTCGATCCGTGGTTCAGCAAATATGCAGGCGACGCTGCGTGAGCCCGAGCTTGCTCAGGTCGGGGGGACCAATGATGCCTGCCAACGCGCACTCTCGCCGGAAATTTTCGGCAGGCAGGTTTGCCGAGAAGAGCGGTCGCCGTACCAAAACAATCTCCCAGGAGACTGCTTGATGAACGTCGCTCATGTCACAGACGACAAATCAATTTCGCTGAAGGCGACTGAAAAGCGCTTTGGTAGCTCCAAGAACGGTGTGCAGGCGTTAACTCCGACCACGATCGACATCGCCGCCGGTGGAATGACGATCCTGCTGGGACCCTCCGGCTGCGGCAAGACGACAATGTTGCGGCTGATAGCCGGCCTTGTCGCGCCGACTTCCGGCATTATCGAGATCGGCGGGGTCAATCTGTGGGCAAACGGCCGTCGCAACAGCGAGGCGCTCTCACATCTTGGCATGGTTTTCCAGGATGCCAATCTTTTCCCCTGGCTCACCATAGAGCAGAACATCGCGCTGCCTTTGAAGCTTCGCGGCGTCAAGAAATCAGACCGGCTCGCAAAGGCTCAGGACCTGTGCAAACTGGTGGGCATAGCGGGCTTCGAGCGGCGCATGCCGAACGAACTCTCTGGCGGCATGCGCCAACGCGCGTCGATTGCCCGTGCGCTCAGCTACGATCCGGGCATCCTGCTGATGGACGAGCCTTTCGGGGCGCTCGACGCAATCACGCGCGACACCATGAACAATGAACTCCAGCGCATCTGGATGGAAACCGGCAAGACGGTTGTTCTCGTGACGCACTCGATCGGCGAGGCCGTATTCCTCGCCGACAAAATCGTGCTGCTTTCACCCCGGCCCGGCCGCGTCCAGGAGGTGATCGACGTGACCTTCCCGAGACCGCGCGACCAAAGCGTCAGCCTCGACCCCGAGTTCCAGCGTATCGCTACGTATCTGCGCGATAAACTGGATCACTAGAACAGCACCGGGTGGCCAACCATGAGTTCTCAAGACACCAACGAAGACGCCAGCGGCACTCCGCTGATACCCTCCTGGGTTGGAAGTCTCCTTATTCTCGTCGGCCTTCTCGCCGCGTGGGAAGGCTATGTCCACTTTTTCGAGATCAGCAGGCTCATTCTGCCTGCGCCCTCGGAAGTGCTGGCCCACTGGCTGGGTTATCTCCAGAATCCGCTCATCTGGTACCATACCGGGATCACAGCCTGGGAAACGCTGCTCGGCTTCTTCTTCGCGACGATTCTCGGAGTGGGGTTGGGCATCCTTCTCGGAAAAATGCCGAGGCTTGAGCGCATGCTCAATCCCTTCGTTATTGCCACGCAGGTGGTGCCCAAGGTCGCACTGGTCCCGCTCTTCGTGGTCTGGTTCGGCTTCGGCATGACCTCCAAGGTCGTCATCGCAACCATCCTGGCGTTCTTCCCAATCCTCCTCAACACGGTGCTTGGCATCAAGTCGGTCGATAACGGCCACAAGGAGGTCATGGAAAGCCTGAATGCCACGCGGACCCAGCGTCTCACCCAGCTCGATTTCCCCTCGTCGCTGCCATACATCCTCACCGGCATGGAAGTCGGTGTCGTGCTGGCGATCATCGGTGCCGTGGTGGGTGAGTATCTTGGCGGCAATGATGGCCTTGGCAACGTCGCCGTACGCGAAATGAATTCCTACAACACCACGGCGCTGTTTGCCGTGATCATCCACCTCTCGGTGCTGGGTTTTGCATTCTACGCAGTCGTGGTCGGCATGCGTAAGTATCTCATTCCCTGGCACGGTTCCTCGAACTGAGGACGCATTGCGGCCTG
This sequence comes from Rhizobiaceae bacterium, assembly GCA_023953905.1. Lineage (GTDB taxonomy): Bacteria > Pseudomonadota > Alphaproteobacteria > Rhizobiales > Rhizobiaceae > Arvimicrobium. Next base: position 66,888 of record JAMLJA010000017.1, read on the forward strand.
GCGCGTCGCCATGCCGCCCGAGCCTACGAGCGTCTGCAAGCCGCGGGTTTTGCTCGGAAGCAATTTGTCGAGGCATGCCTCCTTTTTAAACCGGCTCACAATCTCAGCGCCGGTGCGGGAGCCATGCACCCGTCCGCCGCCATTTGACGGCGGTTGAGCATCGCCCGATTCCCGGAGACCGTCATGGCTGACACCAAACAGACCCTTACCACTTCCATCGAGCAGGTCGGCGCACTCATAAAGCCGAAGAACATCGTCCTGGTGGGTGCGAGCGACCGCCCGGGGAGTTGGCCTGCCACTGTCTGGAAGACCGTCCACGAGCATGGCTTCAAGGGCAACATCTATGCGATCAATCCGAACCGTTCCTCGGTGGGCGACAAGCCCTGCTATCCCGATTTCGCGTCGCTGCCTGAAAAGCCGGACCATGTCGCCTTCCTGACGCCGGCCAAGCATGTGCCCGGCGCACTGGCGCAAGCCGCTGCGGCTGGCGCACGCAGCGCGACGGTATTTGCCTCCGGCTTCGGCGAGGATGGCGACCCACACGGGCTCGAACTCGCGGAGGAATTGCGCCGCGTCATCAAGCAGACCGGGATCGGCGTGACGGGGCCGAATTGTACAGGAAACATCATCGCCGAAAGCGGGCTGGTGACACTGGTTGACCACCGCAAACTCAATGTCGCTCCGGGCAAGGTTTCGCTCGTCGGACAGAGCGGTGGCGTCCTTCTCTACGCAAACCATATTCTGGCGGATCGCGGTATCCAGATCGGCAAGCTGATCACCAGCGGTAATGAGGCCGGGCTGAACTGCGCGGACTACATTGCCTATCTCGCTCAGGACGACGCGACCAGCGTCATCTTCTGCTATCTGGAGGCAATCAAGGAACTCGACAAGTTCAAGGCGGCCTGTGCGCTCGCGCGGCGCAACGGGAAGCCTGTCATCATATTCAAGATTGGAGCCAGCGACGAAGGCCGCAAGGCGGCAATGACGCATACCGGCGCGCTTGCCGGCAGTTCGGCCGTCTTCGACGCGGTGCTTGAGGATGTTGGCGTGCTGCGCGCCAACAGCCTCGATGAAGTTATCGAGATGATCGAACTTGTCGAGCATCTCGGTGTGCCGATCGGACCAAATATCGGCGCCATGAGCCTTTCAGGCGCCTATCGCGGTATCCTGGTGGACGCTGCGGCGGGCAGCGGCATGACCTTCCCTGCGCTGGCGCCAGATGTGGAGAAACGCCTCACTGAATTGCTCGGCGTTGGTTCCTCGGCGGGAAACCCGACCGATGGCGGCTTTACCGTCCTGACGAGCGTGGAGAAATACATCGAGGCGGTCGACATCTTCTGCGACGATCCGAATCTCGACATTCTCGTCCTCCAAGCCGAATTGCCGCGCGAGGAAGGCATGGCCGCCAACTGGGAGGAGCGCTTCCAGGGCATTCACGACCTCGTCACGCGCCGGGGCAAGAAACTGGCTTTCATCTCCATGTTCTCGCGAATGTACACGGATTATACGCGCAAGCTGCGCGCCGACCTCCCGAACATCGCCTTCATTCACGAGACGACAAAGTCGATCAGTGCGCTGGCGCGCCTTGCGGAGTGGTCACGTCGCGCGAGCGAAGCTGCAGACGCCTCCAAAACAAGTGCCAATCAAACGCGAGATCCGCTGCCTGTTGCGGTTGAGCTCAAAGCGCGCGCAAACGAGGCGTCAGGAACTTTCCTGCTCAACGAACGCGCGTCCAAGCAGTTGCTCGCAGCCTATGGTATGTCGGTCACGCGGGAAGAAATAGCCGCCAGCGCAGATGACGCCGTGCGACTTGCTGAGGACATCGGTTATCCGGTCGTGCTCAAGGCCGTTTCTGACCGGCTTTACCACAAGTCCGACATCGGCGCTGTGCAGCTTCACCTGGGCGATGCTGACGCGGTTCGAGCCGCCTATCAGCTCATTCACGAGAATGTCGCGCGATCAGGCTTCGACGGCGAGCTGGACGGCATCCTCGTCTGCCAGCAGATCGATGGCGGTGTGGAACTCGTTGCCGGCATTCAGCGCGACCCCGAAATGGGTCCGGTGCTGATGGTAGGAAGTGGAGGCATTCTACTGGAGCTCATGCAGGATGTCGCCTTCTCGGCGCTGCCTCTCGATCGCGACCGCGCAATCGAATTGGTTAAGTCCACCCGGATCAACAAGCTTCTGGGGGGCTACCGGGGCGAAGGGGCTCACGATCTCGATCGCATCGCGGATGCACTCGTAGCCCTGTCCAATCTCGCGGTCGATCTTGGCGACTCGCTCGAATCGATCGACATCAATCCGCTTGTGAGCCGTTCGGGCGACAATTACCCGATCGCGCTCGATGCGGTGGTGGTGCTTGGCAGGGAGGGTTCGCACTGATGGCCAATAATTCAATTCCGCTCAATTTCACCTATGACATGCTTGAGATCGGCCAGAAATCGATCAGCATCAGTCGCACGATCACGGATGCCGATCACAATTTCTACATGATGCTGACCGGCGGCTGGCATCCCGTGCATTGCGATGCGGAATACGCGAAGGAAGAAGGTCTGGACGGGCCGCTCGTACAGGGCACGCTGGGAATCGCCATATCGCTCGGCAGCCATCTTGAATCGCCGCTGCTCAAATCGGCCGATCCGCTGGTCGGTGCATTGGGCCTCAAGAGCTGGGATTATCTGGGTCCGATCTTCGTCGGCGACACGCTGCATATCGAAGTCGAGATCGCGGACAAGAAGCTCACCAGCGACGGCAAACGCTACATCGTCGACCGGCAGATTACGCTGATCAACCAGCACGGCAAAGCAATTCAGAAAGGTGTCGCCCGTTCGATGTGGAGGCGAAGTGACGCCTGACACGTCACCGGTGCAATCGATTTCGAGGCTGGCAATGAGCCTTTTTAGGATCGTTCTTTTCCCTACGTCTTAACGCCCGCCGCGTGAACGCGGCGGGCGCCGGGAGGATGCGCGCGGCTCACCGCGCGCACGAAATCAGATCCGGTAGAAGCCTTCCGCCGTACCGGCGAACAGCATGTCACGCTCGCTGTCGCTGAAATCCGCTGCGATAATTTCATAGGCGTCGAACAGTTCCTCGAATGAACTGTAGAGTTTGTCGACGGGAAAATTGCTGCCGAACATCGCGCGGTTGGGGCCGAAGAGGTCGATCATGGTGAGGATGTAGGGGCGGATGGATTCGGTTGTCCACTTGTGATCGACCATGCCAAGCCCGGAGAGCTTTATGGTGACGTGATCCAGCTCCGCCAGCAGCTTCAGGCCATTTCGCCATTCCTTGAGCTGCGCAAGATCGCGGTCGACCGGCATACCGGAATGGTCGATTACAACGGGGATATCGGGGTTGGCCTTGAGCAGGTCATGTGCCCGTTTCATCTGCCCGGCATATATCTGCATGTCGAAGGACAGGCCGTATTTTGCGAGCAGTTTGAAATTGTTGCGCCATGTCTCATGTTCGAGATAATTCTCAGGGGCGTAGACCTTGCTCATGTCAGAGTGCCAATTGAGCATCTGGCGAATGCCGCGCACGTTGGCGACCGAGGCCTGCTTCTCCATGACCGCCTCGGCGTCGGCGCGATGCATTTCGACCTTCGCCACGATGGCGTTCGGATAGCCGTGCTCATCCGCTATGCCTTGCAGCCATGCTGTCTCATCCAGGGCGCGCGCCGGATCGCAGCCTGCTTCCACATGAACCGACTTGACGACGTTGTGGTGGCCGAAGCCGGCCTTGTAGCGCTCTATGGAGAAGTTGTCCGTGATAGGCGTGATGTCGCCACAGATCGACGGCGCAACCGGACGGTTGGAAAGCCAAGGGTAGTGAATGTGGTTCAGGTCCCACAGATGATGGTGGGCATCTACTATTCGCTGGCCGCTCAATTCAATTCCTCCTCAGATGTGCTGTTCAAGATGGATGGGGAGATTTGTGCCCGCACGATTTCGCCGCGGGTGACATAAAGCGGGCCGCCAATGCGACCGAGCGACGCGTAGGCGGCAGCGTCGATGCGGTCCCCCCGCCAGAGCTCGTCCGCGACATGGAAACAAACGACAGTGCCGATAATCAACCGGTGGGCATGGTCGTCGCCGACTTCGACAATACGATCGAGGCGGCATTCCATCGCGACCTGAGCGCCGGAAACGAACGGCGTCTCTATCTGGGCCGAAGGGGCCATCGCGATGTCCAGACGTGCGGCCTCGCTGATCTCCGGTGCAAATGCGTGGGAACTGTCCACCATCGGACGAAGGAACTCAGGCGTGACGGAGCTGATCGTGAATTCGCGCCGATCAGTGACGTTGATGAGCGTATCTTTCAGGACATCGGTTCCGGGACCGACGCTGATGAGCACTTTCGGCGGACTATAGCTGATGAACGTGAAGCTGCTGAAAGGCGCGATATTGACGCCACCGTCGCGAACAAGCGTTGCCGTCCACGCGATTGGTCGCGGCGTGACGGCAGCCGAGATCAACTTGTAGGACTGGCTCTCATCGAGACCCTTTGCGTCAATCGAGATCATTGAATGTCAGCGCGCCAGAAACGGACCGGGCGCCCGTTTCTCGACCATGGCGCGAACCGCCTCCTCGAAATCCTCCGTCAGATGAAGCTTCAGGTTTCCAGTCTCGAACGCGATTTCACGCACGAGTTTCGCGAAATGCCAGCGACGGATTCGGTTGGTTTCACGAACGCTGAGGGGCGGATTTGCCGCGATCTCAGTTGCAAGACCAAAGGCAACATCAAGTGCGGTTCCCGATGGCGCGACCCTGTTGAACAGACCAGCCGAGTGCGCTTCCTCAGCGCTGAACAGGCGGCCGGTCAGGCACACCTCGTCCGCCCATATACCACATCCTCGTGCCTTCATCAGCGCGAGATGACGATAACCACCGAGACCCCGCTGGGTTTCCGTGACCTGCAGGCGCGCGGTCTCGTCGCATACGATGAGGTCACAATCGAGCGCCAGTCCAAGCCCCAGTCCCAGAACATTGCCGTGGAGGGCGGCCACGACGGGCTTGTGATTGAGCGAACGGCTGAACAGTTCAAAGAAGGGATGGCCGATGCTCATCTGGTCGCGGCTGGCCACCATTTCCTCGCGGGTTGCCATCTGGCTTTCGGCGATGTCTGAGCCGGCGCAGAAGGATTTCCCCCGGCCCGACAGAACCGCGACGTGAGCTTGGGTATCAGAATCCAACCGGTCCAGCGCCTCGCCGAGCTTGCGCGTCAGCGCTTTCGTCAACGCGTTGTGCTTTGACGCCCGGCTGATCTCGATATGGGCAACCCCGTCTTTGACCGAATACTCAATCGTTCCGTCGTCGCTGTCGTTCATACCGGCCTCCGTTGCGCCGATACTAACGACCCTCACGGGTGCGGGATAAGGCCTGCAATGTTCCGCACTATAGCTGTTGGCTATAGGCTCCCGCTCCACGCATCCTGTCTGTGATGCGTTCGGCCGCCATGATTATTGGCGCGTTGATGTTTCCTCCCAGCGGTTCGGGGAAAATCGACGCATCGACGACGCGCAGACCCTCGACGCCATGCACGCGGCATTCGTCATCGACGACGTTCATGGCGTCGCCGTCCGGTCCCATGCGGCAGGTGCCTGAGGGGTGGAACGAGAGCGTGACCATGTCGCGCATATAGGCCTCGATCTCCTGGTCGCTTTTCTTTGCGACCCCGGGGCCTATCTCCGTGCATTGGCTGGCGAGCGCCGTCTGCTGTCCGATGTCGCGGAAAATCTTGATGCCCTCGCGCAGTCGTCGTGCGTCGGACTCGGTGTTGAGGACCGCCTCTTCAATAATGGGGGCGTCCTGTGAATTAGCTGATCGGAGCGTGACCGATCCCCGTCCTTGCGGGCGGCACATGATGACCCGCGTCATGAAACGGTCTTGATAGGGTTTAACGAAAGGGCGCATCCATGGACGCGCATCCAATGGGGCTCCGACAAAAAGCAACTGCAGGTCGGGAAGCTCCTGCTCCGGTTCACTCCTGACGAAGCCGGTGATTCCGCCGGGAAGGTCAGACGCAAAGCCACCGCCGCCCAGATACGAACGCGCGAAGCCGAATGCCGCCTTGTCGGCGCGCATCTCGGCATGGAATGGCCCCGGATTGTGGCGCTGATACACGATCGACACGCCGTAATGGTCGTGCAGGTTCTGGCCAACGCCTTTGAGATCGACGGCACAGTCGATCCCAAGCGGAGACAGACGATCGGCATCGCCGATACCCGACAGCATGAGTATTTGTGGCGAATTGAATGCGCCGGCACAGAGGATGACCTCGCGGCGTGCTTGGGCGGTAACGCGTTTGCCACGTTGTATATAGTCGGCCCCGATGGCGCGGCCATTCTTCAGGTTGATGCGGCTGACATGGGCGTGCGACGCCACCGTCAGGTTGGGTCGTCCCAACGCCGGTTTGATATAAGCGCGGTGAGCCGAACTGCGACGCCCGTTTCGCAGAGTCAGCTGCATGCGGGAAAAGCCTTCCTGGGAAGCTCCATTATAGTCCTCCACCCAGGAATGGCCCGCAGTCGCGATCGCCTCTTCATAAGCTTGGATGACATCGTCCCGGTAGGCCGACGAGACGGTACCGATCGGTCCGGAGCCGCCGCGGTAATAGCTTTCGCCGCCCTCCCAGCTTTCCTGCTTGCGGAAATAGGGCAGCACGTCCTCGTAGGACCAGCCCTTTATGCCATGGCGGGCAAGCCCGTCGTAATCCTGCCGGTTGCCGCGCACATAGGCCATGGTGTTGATGGAGGACGTGCCACCCATGACCTTGCCGCGCGGGCAGTCGAGCGAGCGCCCTCCGAGCGCTGCGACCGGCTCGCTCTTGTAGTTCCAGTTGTGCATGCCGAGCCGGATGAGCATGCCCCATCCGATGGGTACGTGGATCAAGGGATTGGCGTCGCTTCCGCCCGCCTCGAGCAGGAGCACGCTGACGTCAGCATCCTCCGACAATCGGGCGGCCATGGCACAACCGGCCGATCCGGCGCCGATGACGACATAGTCGAAGATGAGTGACTGATCCATGATCTTCCTGCATGACGGGCAAGCTGCACGCCATGTGCCGCCGCTGGCGGCTTGAGCAGGTCCCCGGATGATGTTTCGACTTCATTCTACAGAGGGGGACAGCGATCCGGTATATATCAGCCCGTGTCAGCCATTCGCAACGGTTATGGCCCCGTGCGACTTTCCCAACAGGTTGAGTTCGATGCACACTGTGTTGATGCTGCGCAACAGGGCCTCTGCAGTTTGCGTCAGCTCGATCTCGGCCGAATGCACCAGACCCAGAGAACGCGTCAGCTTCGGCAGAAGCTCGTGGTGCGATATGCGCTCCAGCGGGATATAGCGGAGGTTTCCGGACGCCGTACTTATTTCGGCGGCATATGCCGGGATGATGCCGATGAAATCCGTCTTGCGCACGACTTCGCGAATGAAGACGAGGGAATTGCTCTCGATCGGGCCTCTCGTCGCCTCTATCTGGTTCTGACGAGCCAGCTCCATCACACCGTCCCAAAGCGGCAGGGCATCCTCAAGCATCACCCACCGATGCTCAAGCATATCGTGGAGCGAAATCTCCTTCTGACTGAGCAGCGCATGGCCTGTTCTGACCACGAGCGCGAAGGAATCATCGAACAATTTCTGAGTCTTGAGATCAGGGCCCTTGGTCCGCTCGTCAAGGATCGAGAACAGAATATCGAGGTCGCCACGGTGCAGGTCGACCAGCAATTCCGAGATTGCCCCGCTGCGGATCTTGAACTTCATATTCGGTCGTTTGAGCGCGATGCGGACGATGGCCTTGGGAATGATCTGATCAAGAATGCCCGGCCCGGGGGTGACCCCCAGAGAGACGCAACCCGTGAACTGACCCTTGATGTAATTGAGATCATCGTTTGCGCGACGAAGCTCCGACGTGACGGAGCGCGCTCTCTTATAGAAGGCCTCGCCAAACTTGGTGAGTTTCACGCCCCTGGGACCGCGATCAAGAAGGCGCGCGCCGAGTTGCTCCTCGAGCAGGCGAAGGCTCTTGGAAAGTGCCGGTTGCGAAATATAGAGACGCTTCGACGTCCGGCTCAGGCTGCCGCTTTCCGCGACATCGACGAAGCGTTCGAGCTGTTTCTGATCCAAGGCATATCCGTCAGTTATAGCTAGAACAAAATCGGTCCTATCTGGCTATCGGCTGCATGTCTACACCATTGCTCTAAGCTGTAGCGTTGTACCATCGGTCAGCCGGTGGCATCGTGAGTTATACTAGACAACGGCGAGCAAGATGATCCGGTTACCAATCTCTCAGGACAGTGCGGCAGACATCATACCGATCTTTCGGCAGGGGCTGAAGCAATCGCGCGTGAAGGCTGGAGAGAAGGTGGTCGTCTACGCCGACAGCTTCACCAACCCGGTCTACTCGGCCGCTTTCATGGCAGCCGCACGGGACCTGGAAGCAGACGCATTCGTGATGACGCAGCCTCTCATCAACGCCGACGCTTCCAATAAGCTTGGACGCGCCAACCCGCAGCGGCTGATGATCGAAGTGATGAAGATGGCAGATTTCGTTGTCGACGTTTCGACCGGCGGAATGCTCTACTCCAACGACCATGAGGCCATTCTGGCGACCGGCACGCGCATCCTGCGCGTGCGCGAGCCGGAAGACATCCTGTTGCGGCTGATGCCGAGCGAAGAGGTCAAGGATCGCGCCAATCGGGGGGTTGCGCGCTATCAATCGGCCAAGAAAATCCATCTGACATCGCCTGATGGCACCGATCTTGTCATGAGCAAGGGGGCTCGGGCTGCTTCGAACCAGTACGGAATGGCCGAAGAAATGGGGCGCTGGGATCATTGGGGCACTGGCCTCGTCTGCACGACCGTCGAGGAAGATACGGTGGAAGGCGTTCTCGTTCTGTCGCCCGGCGACGTTCTCTTCCCGTTTGAGCGTTATGTCACCGAACCGCTGCTAATCACCTTCGAAAAGGGCGTCGCCAGCCGTTTCGAAGGGGCGCGCGAGGCGACCATGCTCCGTGGCTATCTCGATCAGCACGGAGACGAGGGCGCGCGTCGTCTTTCCCATGTCGGCTGGGGTGTCGAGCATCGCGCCACCTGGGAAGCGTTGTCGACGCGCAGCTGGGATAACGCAGGCGGCGTGGAGACGCGCTCCTGTTACGGAAACGTGCTGCTGGCGATAGGCGAGAACCGCGATCTCGGCGGCAAGAATCCCTCGCGCCTGCATATCGACATGGCGTTTCGGTCCACCCGTCTGGAGATTGACGGCCAACCCATCGTCGACGCCTGCAAATTCCTGGACGAGTCGGTCGCCTGACGCATGGCTATTGGCAAACCTTTTGTCAGGGTCGAGGACGAGCGCTTCCTGCGCGGCGAAGGCCGTTTTACCGCCGACTACGCGCTCCCGCATATGGTTGAGGCGCATGTCCTTCGCAGTCCTTATGCGCATGCGGAAATCCGCTCGATCAGCACCGATCAGGCGCTGGCATTGCCCGGCGTCCATGCGGTCTTCACGGGCGACGATCTGCCCTCGGACCTGCCTCCGATCCAGTGCCGGATCCCGACCCATGGCGATCTTTCGGCCTATCTTCAGTTTCCGTTTGCACGCGGCAAGGTCCGCTATGTGGGCGAACCCCTGGCGCTGATCATCGCCGATACCCGCGCCATCGCGGAAGACGCCGCAGAGCTCGTTGACGTCGATTTCGAACCGCTCACAGCTGTGACTGATCCCAGCGCCGCCCTGACCGAGGCCTCCGCCAAGGTGCACGAGCGAGGCAATCTCGCGGGACGCTGGGGGTTTGACCTTGGCGATGTGGCCACAGCGCTCGATACCGCCGCATTTACCGCATCGGACAGGTTTTCGATCCAGCGTCATTCGGCAATGCCCATGGAGACCCGGGGTCTGCTCGCTTCCTACGATGCCGGGCGCAATCTTCTGGACGTCTACGGACCGACCAAGGTCGTTCACACCAACCGCAACATGCTTGCCTCGATGCTCGGCATGGGTGAGGCCGAAATCCGGATGATCGAGCCGGACGTGGGCGGCAGTTTTGGCGCTCGTGGCGAGTTCTACCCCGAAGACTATCTGATCCCGTTCGCATCGATCCGACTCAAGCGGCCGGTGCGTTGGATAGAGGATCGCGTCGAGCATTTCGCGGCCATCAACCATTCGCGTGACTGCGTCTTCGATGTCACCGTTGCTGCGGACGCGGAGGGCGTGATTACCGCCTTCGACGTCAAGCTGGTCTGCGACATGGGCAGTTTTATCCGCACCCATGGCGACGTGGTGCCTTCACATGCCGCCGCTTCGTTTCCCGGACCCTATCGCGTGCGCAATTACCGCATCGATGCGATGACGGTGATGACCAACAAGACGCCAACTGGAACCTATCGTGCGCCGGGCATGTTCGAAGCGAACTTTGCCCGGGAGCGCGCGATCGATCGCCTGGCCGACAGGATGGGCCTTGAGCGCGCCGAGTTGCGCCGCCGCAACCTGATCCAGCCAGAGGAGATGCCCTGGCACGTCGGCACCGAAAGCGTCAAACGCCCCACCATCTTCGACAGCGGCAACTTTCCGTTGATCTTCGAGCGCGCCACGCAAGCCTTTGGCTGGTCCGCGCCGTTTGAGCGCGAGGTCGAAGGATGGAAGAGAGGCCGCGGCATGTGCGCGCTGGTGGAGCCTTCCGGACTCGGGCCTTTCGAGGGCGTGCGCATCGAAGTCGATCAACATGGCCGGGTTCAGATATTTTCCGGCTCGAGCAATCAGGGACAGGGGCACGAGACCATTTTGGCGCAGATCGCGTCCGAAATTCTTACGGTGCCGATGGAGAAGGTGCGTGTGCGCCACGGCGACACCGGCATCATCACCTTCGGTGGCGGTACCTATGCCAGTCGTACGGCGATCATGGGCGGAAACGCCGTTCACGCCGCTTCGACCGGCGTCAGGCAGAAGGCCCTTGGTGCAGCGTCGCGCAAATTTGGCTTCCCCATTGAGGATCTCGACCTGCGCGAAGGCGCGATCTGGCATGGCATGAAGAATGAGCCGCTGGCATCGCTGGGCGATATGGCGCGGATGCTGATGCCGGGAAATCAGGAGATCCTGGTCACGCCGTCGGCGGGCAATATCCCGGACAATGACGGGCTGGTGGTCACCAGCTACGTGCGCGGCGTCAGCGCAGGCGCGGCAGTTTTTGCCGTGCATCTCGCGGACGTGCTGGTCGATCCCGCTACCGGAGAGACGAAGGTCGAGCGGTATATGGTTGCCTGTGACGTTGGACGGCAGCTCAACCCGCTTATCGTCGAGGGCCAGATCATCGGCGGAGTTGCGCAGGGTCTGGGCGGCACCTTTCTGGAAGAGCTTTCCTACAATGAAGAAGGCCAGCTCACGACCGGCACCTTTGCCGACTATCTGATGCCGAATGTCTATGACATGCCGCCGGTGACCAGTCTTGTTTTCGAGGAATCCCCGGCAACAACCAACATCCTAGGCGTCAAAGGCGTCGGCGAGGTGGGACCGTCGGGTGTTGCGGCAGCAGTCGGCAACGCGATCGCCAACGCCCTGTCGGCCACGAGCGGCATCAACACCTTGCCGTTGACCCCGCAACGGGTGATCGAGGCGATCGGTTTCGAGGTCGGCGCATGAAACCGGCCCCCTTCGACTATTTCGCTCCCACAACCCTCGATGAGGTTTTCGAACTTCTGAGCAAGTATGGCGACGACGCGCGCGTCATCGCGGGAGGACAAAGCCTCGTACCCATGCTGGCCTTGCGGCTCGCGCGTCCCGAAGTGCTCATTGACCTGAACAGGATTCCCTCGCTCGCAGGCATCTCAGAGGATGGCGGGACGTTGAGGATAGGTGCGATGACCCGCCAGGCGAGAGCGCTGGCCAGTGATGTCATCCGTAATCGCCTTCCACTGCTGCACCAGGCTCTCTGGAATGTCGGCCACCCTCCGACACGCGCCCGTGGAACGCTGGGCGGCAGCATCTCCCACGCCGATCCCGCAGCCGAAACGCCAATGGTCATGATGGCCTACAATGCCAGCATGGTGATCGCCGGCAAGGATAACGAACGCATCGTGGAGGCTGGCGACTTTACCCTCGGCACATTCGAGACCTGTCTGGAGGACGGCGAGATACTCAAGGAGATCATCGTCGACGCGCCGCGCTCGGATGAAGGTATCGGCTTTGCGGAGCTCTCTCGACGCAGGGGCGATTTCGCGATGGTGTCGGCGGCAGCGCGCCTGCGCTTGAATGCCGACGGCACGTGTGCGGATGCGCATCTCATTATCGGTGCGGTCGCTCCCGTGCCGTTGCGCTGCGACGCCGTTGCGCAGGCATTGGTGGGCACCGAGCCTACCGAGCAGCGACTTCGTGAAGCAGTAGGATTGATCGACCTGGATTCCTTTTCGTTCGACAACCCGGAGGTCAGCCTCGCCTACCGGCGACACATCGCACCGACCCTGGCCTTCCGCGCGCTGGCGCAGGCAGCCGGCAAGGCATCTGGACTGCACACATGAACAAGCACCGCGTTGCACTGACCGTAAACGACAAGGCCGTCTCCATGCTCGTGGAGCCGCGCCAAAGCCTCGCGGATGCCCTGCGCGGTGAACTGGGCCTTATGGGTACCCATCTCGGATGCGAACATGGCGTCTGCGGTGCATGCACGATCGTCGTAGACGGCGATGCCGTGCGTGGATGCCTGATGCTGGCGGTACAAGCCGAGGGCGCCGAAGTCACCACCGTCGAGGGCGCGTCCCCTGCCGTGGGGCTGAGCGAGATCCAGGCAGCGTTGCGCGAGTTTCATGGCCTGCAATGCGGCTTCTGCACGCCAGGGATGGTGATGGTGCTCCATCACCTCTTCACGGAAAATCCGAGTCCGTCGGAGGACGAAATCCGAGAGGCTCTGTCGGGTCAGCTGTGCCGCTGCACCGGCTACCAGGGAATTATGAACGCAGCGAAAGCCGTCTCAGCCCGGCACGGGCGACTGAACGACCAGCCAACCCAAACGCCACCAGACACCACAGGGATTTGAATGCCTATTTGCGTAAATATCGATGATATCGAAGAAGGGCAGAACGTGCTCAAGACCCGGGGCGGCGTCATGTCGACCAAGATGGTCTATGGCAACGACTGCAACATGATGATCGCGGTTCGCGGACCCGGCTATCATTCGCATCCGCACACCCACGACGCCGAACAGATAAACTACGTCACTGAGGGCGAAGTCTGGGTCTTTATCAACAATGATGGCTTCCTGATGAAGCAGGGTGATCTGTGCCGCATTCCACGCAATGCGGTGCATTGGGCCTGGAACCGGAGCGACGGCGACGTGACCTTGATCGAGGTTCACGCACCAGCCTGCGATCCGCTTCTGAGAAAGGGCGCGTTCGGCCTCTATTTCGAGGATGAAACGCCAGACCTGTCCACCGCTGTCGATACCATCCGCTCAGGCATCGACGTCGACCCGATGGAGATCGAGGCCCGTGTTCTGGGCCTCACGGTCGAGGAACTGAAGGCTGAACTTGAAGCGGCGGCAGAATAGCCGCTGCCAAACGAGCGTAGCCGGGCCAACCGAAAGGCGAGGATAATCTGATGACGCAGGAAAGCCCGACGCCGCTTGGGGCGATGTATATAAATGGACGCTTCGAGCCGGCACAAAGCGGCGAGACGTTCGTGTCCACGAACCCGATCAATGGTGAACCGGTTGCTGTCATTCCCTTCGGCGACGAGCGGGATGCCCGTCGGGCAGTGGATGCGGCTGCGGCCGCATTCCCCGCGTGGTCGAGACTGAGTGCTGCGGCGCGCGCGAAGCATATACATCGCGTGGCCGACGCGCTGGAGCGGCGGCGCGATGAAATCGCCCTTCTGATCACGATGGAGGAAGGCAAGCCCTCGCGTGAGGCGCAGGGCGAACTGCAGCTCTCCATCGATTCTCTGCGCTGGTACGCCGAAGAGAGCCGTCGCGCTTATGGCGCGTGGATTCCCGATCCGATCCCCGGACGGCGTCTGCTGACCCAACGCATGCCAGTCGGTGTCTGTGGCGCGATCATCCCCTGGAATGTTCCTTGCGCCATGATTTTCCGCAAGGCCGCCCCGGCTCTTGCTGCGGGATGCACCATGGTGCTGAAACCGGCGGAGGCGACCTCCTATATCGCGTTGAAGGTGGCGGAGGTCTTTGCCGAGGCCGAATTTCCGGCCGGCGTCATGAATTTCGTGACCGGCAAGTCGTCGGCCATCGGCAATGTGTTCCTGACCGACATGCGGGTGCGCAAGATCTCCTTTACCGGGTCCACCGAGGTCGGTCGCCTGCTGATGCGCGGCGCCGCGGAGCAGATCAAGCGCGTCTCCATGGAACTCGGCGGCAACGCGCCTGTCATTCTGTTCGATGATTGCGACCTTGACGCGACGATCCGCGCTGTCAGCACGCTCAAGTTCCTCAATGCCGGACAGGCCTGCATCGGCGCCAATCGCATCTATGTGCAATCTGGAATCTACGACGAGGTTGCTCGCCGTCTGGCGGACCATGCGCAGACGATGAAGGTGGGTGACGGCTCCCAAGCCGGCGTCGCGATGGGCCCGCTCATCGACATGAAGGCAGTCGAGAAGGTCGAGGAACTCGTCGGCGATGCCGTCCGGCAGGGTGCCAACGTCCGTGCGGGTGGATCGCGCATTCAGGGCGAAGCCTATGAGAAAGGCAGCTTCTATGCGCCCACGGTTCTCTCCGAAGTTTCAATGAAAGCGCGCCTGCACGAGGAAGAAATCTTCGGCCCTGTGGCCGCGCTCTATAGCTTCGAGAGCGAGGACCAGGTCATCGAGATGGCGAACGCCGTTCCTTATGGCCTTTCTGCGTATCTGTTCACCGAAAACATGGATCGGGCGCTGCGTGTCGGGGAAAGGCTCGAGTCCGGAATGGTCGGCATCAATGAAACGCGGTTGGGCGCGGCCGAGGCACCGTTCGGCGGCGTCAAGATGAGCGGCATTGGCCGCGAGGGCGGCCGGGAAGGGCTTGAAGAATATCTCGAGACGAAACTGCTCGCGATCCGCGTCAGAGAATAGCGCTGATCCAGAAAGTGCCCCAACACTGGCATTGGACGTCCGGTCGGGGCGTCGTCTTATCGTGAAGGATCTCCACTAAGATGCTTTCGCAGACACGCGTGATCATGGACGAAAGCGTCAAAACGCGGCTGAAGTCGGTATTCGGTGACAGGGTTTCCTTTTCACATGCGGTTCGCGATCAACACAGCCGAGGCGAAGGGTACCAGTTGCAGGGCGTGCCTGATGCAGTGGTCTTTGCAGAGTCCACGGAGGACGTGGTCGCGCTCGTGGACATATGTCGCGAGCATTCGGTTCCAATCGTTCCCTTCGGCGCAGGTTCCTCCCTTGAAGGACACGTTGCAGCTGTCAATGGGGGCGTCACACTCAGCCTCGCGCGCATGGCCCGCATTCTGTCCGTATCGGCGGAAGCGCTGGATTGTCGTGTCGAGGCGGGTGTCAGCCGGGAACAACTGAACACGTATCTGCGCGGTGAGGGCCTGTTTTTCAGTGTCGATCCCGGTGCGGACGCGAGCATCGGCGGCATGGCAGCGACACGGGCATCGGGCACGAATGCGGTGCGCTACGGCACGATGCGCGAGAACGTCCTTGGACTTACGGTGGTCACGCCCGGTGGCACCGTTGTTCGCACGGGCGGGCGGGCGAGAAAGTCGGCCTCGGGGTTCGATCTGACCCGGCTTTATGTGGGCAGCGAGGGGACTCTCGGCATCATTACCGAGGTGCAGCTGCGCTTGCAGGGCCTGCCGGAGTCCGTGGTTGCTGCCACGTGCCAGTTTCCGAGTTTCGAGGATGCTGTCGCCACCGTCTGTGTGGCACTTCAGAGCGGGATGCGTCCTGCGCGGATAGAGTTGCTGGACGAAGTCCAGATGCGTGCCTGCATTGGCTACTCGAAACTTGAGGGCTTTGAAGAGAAGCCCTCACTGTTCCTCGAATTCCATGGCACCGAGGCAAGCGCGCTCGAGGATGCAGAGGCATTGCAGGAACTCGCGGCGTCCTTCAACGGGACTCAATTCGCCTACGCGAAACATCCCGAAGACAGGGCCAGACTCTGGAAAGCACGCCACAATTGCTACCATGCTGCGAAATGGCTGGCACCTGGCAAAGTCAGCATGGGAACGGACGCCTGTGTTCCACTCTCTGAATTTGCGGCATGCATCAAAGAAACGAAACAGGACGTGCAGGACAGCGGCTTGCTAGCTCCGATCGTTGGCCATGTGGGTGACGGGAATTTCCACCTTGGAATTCTCTATGATTCCAACGACGCAGCTGAAACGGATCGCGCCGAAGCGCTGGCCACGCGTGTCAGTGAACGGGCAATCCGATATGGCGGTACCTGCTCTGGCGAACATGGTATCGGCATCCACAAACGACAGTTCATGTATGCCGAACATGGTGCGGGTGTTGAAATCATGCGCGCGATCAAGGCCGCCCTCGACCCTCATGGAATCATGAATCCGGGAAAACTGCTGCCCGATCCTCAATCCGACGCATAAGACGCGGCAACGACCGCGCTAAACAGACTTCCGGACTGTCGCAGGTTAGTTCGGGTCGAGATCGTTTCGGCGCGGCTGTTTCAATCGAGTGCCCTTGTCGATTCTGGCGCTTTCGTTTACGCCGACTGGACTCAACGTTTAGGACAGGTCAGGCAGCTTGGATCCTCGGCCGACATTTCTGAGTATCGTTGTCCCGGTGTATAACGAAGAAGGGGCGATCGATCTCTTTCTCGGACGCCTGCGGCCGATCCTTCAGCAACAGGAACTGGGCGGTTACGAGATCATCTTCGTCAATGACGGGTCGCGTGACAAAACACTGGCTGTGCTTGAGGCACACGCCCGGCAAAGCAGCGACATCCGCATCGTCGATCTCTCCCGAAATTTCGGCAAGGAAGCCGCTCTGACTGCGGGTATCGATCACGCGACGGGCGACGCTGTCATTCCCATCGATGTCGACCTGCAGGATCCGCCCGAACTCATCGCGGAAATGCTGGCGCGCTGGCGGGAAGGTTACGACGTGGTGCTCGCGGCCCGCAATGACAGGTCCAGCGACACACGATTCAAGCGTGTCACAGCCTCGCTCTTCTACCGTATCATGCTGCGCCTCTCGGATGTCGAGATCCCTGCTCAAACAGGCGATTTCCGGCTGATGGATCGCCGTGTCGTGGAAGCACTCAAGCTCATGCCGGAGCGTGCGCGCTTCATGAAGGGTGTGTTTGCCTGGGTCGGCTTCCGCACCAGCACCATCTATTTCAAGCGCGAGAAGCGTCAGGCGGGTGAAGCACAGCAGAGTCTCGGCAAGCTTGTCAGGCTCGCCGTCGACGGCATCGTTTCCTTCACCTCGCTGCCCTTGCGAATCTGGTCCGTCATCGGTGCAGCCATCGCGGCATTCTCGCTCCTCTATATGATGTTCATCGTCGTGCGCACGGTCTTCATGGGAGCGGACGTGCCGGGCTATGCATCGCTTGCCGTGCTGATCCTGTTCTTCAGCGGCCTTATCCTGCTCAGCATCGGTGTTCTGGGCGAGTATCTCGCCCGCATCTATATCGAAGTGAAGCAGCGTCCCCTTTACATCGTCCGCGACACCCAGAACTTCTCCAACCGCATGGAGATCGAGGGTGCGGAGGCCCGGCACAAGGCGGAGACAGGAATTGCGGAGTAGCGCCCTCGCCGCGAAAATGCGGCTGCTGGCGCCGGAGTTTATCCGATTTGCGTTCGTCGGTGGCGCCGCAACACTGGTGCATGCGGCAGTCTATACGGCCATTGTGAGCTGGACGGCGCTGCATCCCCAGATCGCGAACGCACTCGGCTTCCTGAGCGCAGTCGGCATTTCGGTTCTGGGCCATCATCACTTCACCTTTCGCGAAGCATCCGGCAAGCGCGAGCTGGCGGACTCAAGCTGGCGGCTCGGCGTTGCAGCCATTTTCGGCTATCTGCTCAACGCGCTCTTCGTCTATGTCGTGTCCGACGTGCTCGCAGCCGGCCCGCGACTTGCCATCCTCCCAATGATCTTCGTCACGCCTGTGGCGACCTTCGCGTTGAACAGAAGCTGGGTGTTCTACGATCGCAGAAGCAACCGTTCGGGTGAGGCGCTCGGGTCCAAAGAACGCGCCGCGAACACGCTGCCATCGCTGCTGGCGGTCCTGTCGTTTTCATGCGTGGTCGGTTTGATCGTGTTCCTGCTTTTCGGCGGTCAATACATGATCATGCCGACAAACACGGCGTGGATGATGCATTACGATCCCAGCCAGCATTATATGGGCTGGGCCTATTTTCGGGATACGCCGCTTTTCCAGTTCCCGCTGGGCGCAAATCCCCTGTTTGGCGACAAGATAGCCAGCTCCATCGTCTTTTCCGATTCCCTTCCACTCTTCGCCCTGCCGTTCAAGCTCGCGAATGCATGGCTGCCGCGTCCCTTTCAGTATTTCGGCATCTGGATTGCCTTGTGTTTCTGCCTGCAGACGTTCTTTGCCTTCCGCATACTCCGTCAGCTCGGCATGCCGCCCGAAGTGGCGGGGCTTGGCGGCATTCTGCTTGCGCTCTCACCCGCCATGCTGTGGCGTCTCGACGGGCACGAGGCGCTGATCGGACAATGGGTGCTTCTTGCAGGCGTATTGCTTTGTCTCGACAAGAGATGGCGCGGCGGTGCGTGGTTGCTGCTTCTGGCCGTCACCACGCTGATACATGCCTATCTCTTTGTAATGGTCGCCGGTATCTGGGTGGCGGACGTCGCCGGCAGGTCACTGGGGTGGCACGGTGAAGGCAGCCCAAACTTACGAGGAATTGTGGCGCCGATCGTCATCTGTCCGCTCATTGCGTGGTCGGTCGGATATTTCATGGTCGCGCCCCGTACGGACATCAGCGCCCGCGACGGCGGATTCGGTTTCTATCACGCAGAGCTACAGACCTTCTTCGATTCGAATGTTCTGTGGAGCTACATGCTTCCGGATATGCCTAATGGCCTCGGCGCAAATGAGGGACTGGGCTTTCTCGGCCTCGGCGGGTGCGCTTTGCTGATCCTTGCGATTGCCGTCCATATCTGGCGCAAGCAGTTTCCCAAACCGACGCCGGCCGTGAGGGCGCTGTTCCTGATCACGGTTGCCTTTGCGCTCTATGCATTCTCCAACCGGATCGCCATCGTCAACGAGACCATCGCCTCGATTCCTCTGCCACATGTGCTTGACCCGTTCCTTGTGGCTTTCAGGGTCTCGGGACGTTTCATCTGGCTGGCATCGCATCTGATCCTGCTGACGCTGGTGGTCTTTGCATTTCACTGGGCGGGGCGACGCATCGGCACGATCCTCCTGGCTGTTGCCGTGGTCGGCCAGTTTCTCGATCTCCAACCCGCAATGGCCTACTATCGCCAAAAGCTCTCCACGCCCTGGGAAAACCCGGCGCAATCGGACTTCTGGAACGAGGCGGCACACAAATACCAGCGCCTCGCCTTTGCGCCGGCCAGTCCGCAGAACCCGAACTATCTGCCCATGGCCATGTTTGCCGCAGAAAACGGTCTGGCCATCAATGTCGCCTATCTGGCCCGCCATGATGACTCCAAGATGGCGGCCGAGCAGAACGAGACGCTTTCATCTGTCGAGAACGGAACCCTGGCACCGGACACGCTCTATGTGGTCTGGGGGGACGGCAAGCTCTTTGAAACCGCCGTCGCGAACAAGCCAGCCGATACGTTTGCGGGACAGGTGGACGGCTTCAGCGTCCTCGCTCCAGGCTGGAGCGGCTGTACCGACAGCTGCGGTGCAATCGCGGCCGATCCCACACGGTAATGTTCATTCGGCCGCGAAGTTCGGTCCGGGCTGTGCTGAATTCGCGTCCTCAATCGCGCCAAGCGATTCTGGAAAGATCAGGCTCGCCTGGAATCCATCGGCTTTGCCGGGTCGCGGCGAGTAAAGTTGCAATTCGGCCCCCATCTGCTGCGCGATGGAATTGGCGATCGCAAGGCCAAGGCCGGTTCCCGTGGACGATGCGGTTCCACGCTCGAAAGGATACTTCAGGCGCGCAAGCACTTCTGCATCGACGATAGGCCCTCCATTGGAAACATCGATGCGATTGGCCGTGATCAAGACCGATACCTGCTCGACGGCTGAGCCGTGAAAAATAGCATTCTCGATCAGGTTGCGCACGGCGATCGCAAAGGCGTCGATGTCAACACGACGGACCAGAAGCGTTCCGAAAGATGCAATCACGATCGATGCGTTGCGCCCGGAACTGCGTGACAGCTCTTCGGCCACCATTCGCACCACAGGCTCTAGCATCAAGGGTGCAGGGGCCTTGCCAATTCCAGAATCGGCGCGGGCAAGCTGAAGCAGCTTTTCAGCCAATCGCGCCAGCCGGCGCAGCGAAAACTCGATCTGACCTGCGCGTTCACGAGTCGGCCCCTCATCAAGTTCCTCCATCAAGCGCTGCGTCTGCGCCAGAGCGCCTGCCAATGGGGTTCGCAACTCATGGGCGCTGTTCGAAGTAAACGCCCTCTCCGCCTCGATTGCACGCCGCAGCCGGTCGAGCAGGCCGTCCACCGAGTTTGCAATGATCGCAAGCTCGCTTGGAAGGCCTTCGACGTCGACAGGCGCAAGGTTGACACTGGAGCGCCCGCCAATCTCCCTGCTGAGTGAGGCGATGGGACGAAGGGTTCTCCGAACAATAACGAGCACAAGTAGTGCGCTCAGCGGCATGAGAGCGAGAAGCGGCAGCAGAAGGGCCATGATGCTCTCCCAAATCGCCTCGCGTCTGTGTGCAAGGGGATCGCCAACCTGCAGTACAAGTGTGCCGCTGATCGCAGGCAGTGAAAATACTCTGTGGGTCGCTGTATCGTAGTAACCAAATTTCAGAGGAATGTCGAAAGGCAGATGGGGGGCATCATGCGAATGCATCACGACTGCGCCGGATGCGTTTCTTACCTGCACGGCCAGGTACTCCTCCTCATCGGTGGCCGTAGAGTGAGGAAGCCGCAAGTGTTTGCCCAGATTTTCTCGCCTGAACATATCATCGACGACAAGCGGAAGGAGACGTTGCGCGGTCCCGCTGAGTGCTCTATCAAACACTTCGTCTAGCTCCTCGCGCATGACAAACGCGCCTAGACCGACGGCGCAAAGCCACATCAACCCGATTGCGCCCGTCAATAGGAGTATCAGACGTTTGGTCACGAGGCAGGGAGCCTGTATCCTACGCCGCGCACTGTCTCAACCGTGCTCGCGCCGATCTTACGCCTGAGGCGGCTCACATAGACTTCCACTGTATTGCTCTCCACTTCGGATCCGAATGCGTAGAGAGCTTCTTCAATCTGGCCCTTGGACACGACCGCACCCGGTCGCGACGCGAGGCGCTCGAGTACCGCCCATTCTCGTGAGCTAAGGTCGACCGACTGACCGACGCAATTCACGCTACGGTTCGCAATGTCGATCTCAACGGCTCCGATTGCCAGAACCGGATTGACGCGCCCGCTCATCCTTCTGACCACGGCACCCATCCGCGCCGAAAGCTCACCCAGATCAAACGGCTTGACGAGATAGTCGTCTGCGCCCCGGTTGAGACCCTCGATCCGATCCGAGATCTGATCGCGTGCCGTCAGGATTATGACTGACATTTGGAGTTCCCCGCGTCGAAGCTCGCTCAGGAGATCAAGACCGTTGCCATCGGGCAAATGGAGATCGAGCAACACAAGGGCATAGTCGCTGACGGCCACATGATCTCGGGCGGCATGCAGGGACTCGGCCCAGTCCACTGCATGCCCAGCGGCAGTCGCGTGATCGCGCACCGCTTGTCCGATCATTTCATCATCCTCAACAAGAAGTACGCGCAAACACACCCTCCCAATAACGCCCTGTGCCGATGTGACCTGACAGCAACCTGAACGTATGCCGCTAGAATAGAGAGGGGCCAACTTTAAATCTGACGGTCATTCAGGTCGACGTCAGATTTACGACCGACAAGGGCGCCGTCAACGCCACCTAAGGAGGCCGATGTGAAGAAGCTACTTGTACTGTCACTGTCTGCTTTCGCCGCGAGTTCGTCATTCGTGCTCGCCGCGTCGAAATGCGACGTCCCACTGTCCGACTGGAAGCCGCGCGAAGAATTGCAGGCCAAGTTGAAGGCCGAAGGCTGGGAAGTACGGTCGATCAAGACCGAAGACGGCTGCTACGAAGCATATGCGATGGACGCCAACGGCAAGCGTGTCGAAGCCTATTTCAACCCGCAGACGTTCGAGCGGGTGGACAAGCCCGGCGGAGAGGGTGATGAGGGTTGATCCATGAACCCAACCATCCCCGTTTGGGACCCGTGGGTTCGAATTTTCCATTGGTCGCTTGTGACGAGTTTCGCTGTCGCGTGGCTTACCGGCGATGAATGGATGTCGATCCACGAGTGGGCCGGATACGCGGCGGGCGCTCTCGTCGTTTTCCGCATCGCCTACGGGCTGTTCGGGCCGCGTTATGCACGTTTCTCCCAGTTCATTCGCGGACCAGCAACCACTATCGCCTATCTCGAGGCGGTCATCTTCAATCGCGAGCAACGCTACATTGGTCATAATCCCCTGGGAGGCCTTATGGTTCTGGCCTTGCTCGGCGCGATCGGGACGACCGCGTTTACAGGTTGGCTGATGACCACTGACGCCTATTGGGGCGTCGGCTGGGTGGAGGCGGTGCATGAAACCTTCGCGAACGGAATGCTGATACTGGTCTCCGTGCATCTGTGCGGTGTTCTCCTGTCGAGTTTAAGACATAAGGAGAATCTCGTCCGTGCGATGGTCACTGGTCGCAAGCCCGCCCCGAGCGCCGACGACATAGTCTGAGGATATGCCTGGCCGGACAAGGCCATCTCAACAGCCCTGTTGCACTTCGACGCAATCTCGCAGACATGACGGGACCGGTCAGGCGCCATTACACTCTTGCAGGCAGACACGCACGTGACAGAAGCGCAACTTTCCTCAAAGTCCTTGCCGCATTCATCGGCGCGGTTTCCGGACCCTTGGCCTTATGCGGCGCTGGCACTGTTCTTTGCTTTGTCCACGCTGCTGCGACCGCTCATTGCGACAGCTGAAACACGCTATCTATCGGTCGCCTGGGAAATGGTGCTCCGAAAGAACTATTTCCTGATGACGCTCAATTTCGAGCCTTACTATCACAAGCCGCCGTTGTTTTTCTGGCTGATCGCTGGCGCCTGGGAGATCTTCGGTGTTCATCGATCCGTGGCGACTGCCCTGCTGTTCCTTATCGCGTCGCTCGCGGTATTTCTGACCACGCGGCTTGCGACCACCATGTTTCCCGACAGTCCCGGCATCGAGAAGAGAACGCCCTGGATGGTGGTCGGAAGCGTTGCCTTTCTCAGCTATGCGAGCCTGATCTATCTCGATGTCTTGCAGGCCGTACTCGTGCTCGGATTCACTCTCTGCGTGATCGCGTTTGCGCGATCCGGAAGGCATTGGCGCGCCGCGGCGGCGGGTCTGTTTCTTGGGCTTGGAATTCTCGCCAAGGGACCGGTGATGATCGTTCATGTCATCTGGCCGGTGATCCTGTATCCGCTTTGGAAAGATCCGAATGGCGGACTCTCGCTACGTTCCTTCTATCAGGGATGCGCGACGATCATAGCCGTCAGCCTTGTGCCGGTCGCCTGCTGGCTGGGGCCACTGGTCGCCAAGGCCGACCCTGACTTTCTCTATAACCTGCTCTGGCGTCAAACGGTCGAACGCGTGTCGGGATCGCTCGACGGCGCGCATCCCCAGCCGGTCTGGTTCTATCTCATGCTGTTGCCGATCGTCATTCTCCCCTGGGGTATCGCGCCAGACCTGCTGAAGACGAAACCATGGCGGGCCATGCGGCAGATCGCGTCGCCTCAGTCATCAGACATGAGGATGTTGCGCTTGCTGGTGCTCTGGCTGGCGGGTGTCTTCGTCACGTTGAGTGTCGTTTCGGGCAAGCAACCTCATTATCTGATACCAGCGGTGCCCTTGCTGATGATCGTATTTACCTATTTCCTGCGAGACTCACGTCTGACGCGGATCCGCAACACAGCGCTGGCAATGATTGCACTGTTTGTCGCAGGACAGGCGATTGCGGCCGCAACCGTGTTCGACCGGCTCAATCTCGTTCCGCTCGCTTCCTTCATGAAGGAACACGAGAACGCCGACTGGGCATATACAGGCCGATATCAGGGTGAGTTCAACTATCTTGCGCGCCTGCAAAGGCCAGTATCCGTGATCGCGCAGGCTGATGCGGAAAGCTGGCTCTGCGCCCACCCTGAAGGCTATGCGATCATCAAGTCGCGCACACCATTGCCCTCGTCCGAAGGCATTGTCTTCAGCCAACCCGCGAACAATGGTGCCTATTATGTCCTGTCAGCCGCCTCGGCCTGCCCTGTTCAATAGGGTTCCTTCGAAGGCAAGCGAAAAGCTGATCATTGACCGATACAAGCCGCTGGCCGCCGGAAACCAGAAACAATGCGTGTCATCCGATCACGCCAAAGTGGCGCAAGCCTTCAATCACACCGTCTGCCGCCGCTTCGTGCGCCTGGAACGTCTCCGCACCGGCACTCGCCTCGACCAGTTCAGGAAGAGCGTTGCCGACGAGAATTCCGCGTATACCGGGGAGCTTGAACATTGTCGCATCGTTGCCCGTGTCCCCGGCAACGATCGCGGCAGTCAGCTCTACGCCGACATGCCGGCACAGCCAGTCCAATGCCGCGCCCTTGGCCGCAGCCGCCGGAATAACGTCGAGATCACGTGCGCTGGAATATACGATCTGCGCCCTCAGTCCTGATGCCGCAAGTTCCGCACCGATTGCGGCAATCGCGTCGGGCTCAGCGTCGTGCAGATACCAGCTGGACTTTCTGTCGTGGAGAAACTCGGCCGGTTGACGAACTGCCCCCGGCACGCCTGTCAGCACCCTTTCCACCTCTGAGAGATCCCATCCCTCCGACAGGCTGTGTGCGAACGCATCCACATGCGCGGCCGCTGCGACGTCGAACATCATCGTGCCAACACCGCCGATGAGAAAGTCCGGCGGCGGCAGCGGGACCTTGTCGAGCAGCGCGCGCATGTCATCGATCAGGCGACCGCTGCTGTAGACGAGCAAGGGCGGCGCTTTGGTGGCTTGCCACGCAGTGCGAAACCGCTCCGTCGCCGCATCGTCGCCAACGAGGGTTCCATCCAGATCACTGCAGAAAAGGTGCGCCTGTCTCAATCGCCGTCGTTCCAGGGCTCGGCCCAATCGTCTTCTCCCAGCGTGCGGGGCACCGACCTGCCCTCAACGAGGGACACCATCTGTTGCGCGATTCCCGTCCAGGTGAAAAGGCTCCGCGCCTTGTGCGCCCCCATGCGGGACAAACGGCCCCACATGCGCTTGTGCTTGAAGGGCTTCATCATGGTGATGCCGAAATCTTCCTTGTCGAACGGGTCGGCAAAGAGGGCATGTCGGCCAAAGCTGATCGAGCGATAGAGACCGCCATTGACCGTCACAACGGTCGGCGTGCCGCAGGCCATTGCCTCGATAGCGGTCATACCGAACGGCTCGTAACGGCTGGAGAGTGCAAAAAGGTCCGCCGCGCGATACATGTCCGGCAGGTCATCATCCGCCACATAGCCAGAAAAACGGACACGATCGTCCAGGCCGAGCTGCGTCACCTGCGCCTTCACATCGGCAAGTATCCGGGACTCATGTTCGTCCATATTCTCGCCGCCCGCGGCAATGTGCAGACGCGCATCCGGAACACGTGTGGCCAGCACCGAAAAGGCGTCAACCAGAAGGTCGTACCCCTTGTTTGTCGCAAGCCGCCCGAGCGCGAGAACCGTCGGCCCTTGAAAGCCGAGCCTTTCGCGGATCACCCGCCGCGTCGGGGTGCCGACGGGAAAAAACCGGTTGTCGTCATATCCAGGCGGGATCATGTGCACCCGGCTCTCGGGCGCCCCATAGTCGTCGGTCAGCATATCGACCTGCGGCGGCGTGGTGGCGATCACCATCGCGCAGATGCGATAGAGAATCGTCTCGTGCTTTATGCGTTCGGTGAAATTGAACTCGGTCTCGAAATCCTGCGCCTTGTCAGGGTAATCGGTCTCCATCTGACGCTTTTTCCAGATCCCGAGCGAGTGCGGCGTGTGGATGTGCGGCGTATCGAGCGCTTCGGCGAGGCGCTGGCCTGCCACCCCGCCATCCCAGTAGTGACTGTTGACGAAATCGTAGACGAGATTGTTCTTGCGAATGAAGCGGATGGCGTTCTCGCTCCATTCGAGCAGATTTCGATGCAGATACTCCTTGGGAATGAATTCCTTGCCGCCGCACGGAACCCGGATCACGCGCACATCCTCGGACACGATATCGATCTCGGGCTGATCTTCGAAACGCCGGGTCCAGATGTCAACGTGGTAGCCAAGCTGGGCGAGTTTCTTAGCCAGTTCCAGCACATACACCACCTGTCCGCCGGTATCTGCCGCGCCCAGGGGCGGGTTGGCGGATACGTAGCCATGCGTGGATACCAAAGCGATACGGGGAGGAAGCGTTTGATCGTGTTGCGTGTCGTCCGGCAATATATGAAGTCCCAATAGTCTGTTGCGGCGCACCGCAAATGAAAAATAGCTAGCGATACGCAAAAATGCGTCCAGCAAGCGCAAGCTTTTTCGATTGAACTCTAAAAATTGCAGAAGGTTTCGTCAGGGTCAACCCTAGAGGGGGATTGAGCCCAATTGAAAGAGAGATTTGCTAGATCCTGCGGATGATTGCCGCAGATCTCCCAATCATCGAACGATCATATGCATATTTGCACATCGGATTGCACAAATACTTTGCAATCTCTGGCTTCAGATAGGCGCGCGACTCGAAGATGCATTGACGAAGGGCGGGCACACGAATTCACTTCGTGACCTGCCACGATCGCATACTGCCTGAGGCGAGCGTTCAGAACCGACTAGGCGGCCTCGCGCACCTGATAGTCCTTGATGGCCGCGAAGCGGATCTCCTTCCACCGATCCGCCTCGTAGTTGAGACCGAACTCGTGCGGCGCAAGAAACACAGGATCATTGTCGAGGTCGCGAGCGATGTCGCCGCGATGCGCCTCGATGAAGCGCGAAAGCTCCTGCGCACTATCCGCCGATATCCAGCGACAGATCGAGAAGCGTGCCATCTCGAAGTCGACCGGCAGGCTGTATTCGACATTCAGCCGTTCCTTCAGCACGTCGAGCTGCAGGGCGCCGACAACGCCGACAATGGCAGGTGATCCATCCTCTGGCGAGAAGAGCTGCACAACGCCTTCCTCCGCCATCTGCTGAAGCGCTTCCTTGAGCTTTTTCGCCTTCATGGCGTCCCCCAGCCGAACGCGGCGCAAAATCTCGGGGGCGAAGTTCGGAACGCCGCGAAACAGAATCTCCTCACCTTCCGTCAGCGTGTCGCCGATTCTCAATGTGCCGTGGTTGGGAATGCCGACCACGTCGCCCGCATAGGCCTCGTCGGCGGTTATGCGGGAGCGGGCAAAGAAAAACTGCGGCGCCGAGAGGCTCATCGGTTTTCCGGTGCGCACCAGTTTCGCCTTCATGCCGCGCATGAGCTTGCCGGAACAGACACGAACAAACGCGATACGGTCGCGGTGGTTGGGATCCATATTCGCCTGAATCTTGAAGACGAACGAGGTCATTTTGTCCTCGGTCGCGTGGACAAGACGCGTATCCGCCTCCTGGTCGCGCGGCGGCGGGCCGTATTCGCCGAGTGCCTCGATAAGATCGCGCACACCGAAATTGCGCAACGCAGACCCGAAATAGACCGGCGTCAGATGCCCCTCGCGAAAGGCCTTTTTGTCGAACGGCCGGCATGCCTCGCGTGCGAGTTCCAATTCCTCGATCAGCGAGGCACGCTCATTTTCCGGCAACAATCCCGCGACGCGATCAGATTCAGGCCCGTTGACCTTGGTTCGCTCGACCTCATCATCGCCGCGACGGACCGCGTTCTGCATCAGATGATAAGTGCCGGAGAATGTCTTGCCCTGTCCGATCGGCCACGTCATTGGCGCGGTGTCCAGCGCCAGCTTCTCCTCGATCTCGTCGAGAATCTCGAAGGTGTTGCGTGCCTCCCGGTCCATCTTGTTGACGAATGTGACGATAGGAATGTCGCGGAGGCGGCACACCTCGAAGAGTTTCAATGTACGCGGCTCGATACCCTTGGCCGCGTCCAATACCATGACCGCCGCGTCCACCGCCGACAGCGTGCGGTAGGTGTCATCAGCGAAGTCCTCGTGACCTGGCGTGTCGAGCAGATTGTAGACATGGTCGCCATATTCGAACGTCATCACCGATGTGACCACGGAAATGCCGCGCTCACGCTCGATTTTCATCCAGTCGGAGCGCGTGTTCATGCGATCCTTCTTGGCCTTGACCTCACCGGCAAGCTGAATGGCGCCACCGAAGAGCAAAAGCTTTTCCGTCAGCGTGGTCTTGCCAGCGTCGGGGTGGGCAATGATCGCAAATGTGCGGCGGCGGGCCACCGCCTGTTCGATGGTCTCAGACATGTCCAGAAATCCGTTGGGTGCCGCTCTATAACTTCATAGCGGGCGAGTGTCGAACGGAAACACCTGCCGGATGCTACTCGTCAGCGGAGCAGGTCCACTTGGCTGGAACGGCGAGCCCCTGCGGCAGCTTCGTGTTCCCGTCGCCGCATGTCTGATCGACCTGCCATTGCTGCAGGCCGGTCGCCTGGCTGAGGTCCATTCCTTCCAGTCGCGTCCGGAACAGGAAGGCTCCTGATAAATCCAGAGGACCTTCAAACTTTGCAGCGTTGAGATCGGTGCGCGAAAGGTTGGCCATTGCGAATTTGGCCCCGGTAATGACGGCGCCCTTGAAGATGGCGCGACCCAGCTCGGCCTTGCTGAAATCGGCACCTGTCAGATCAGCATTGGTAAAGTCAGCGCGCTCCAGTTCCGCGCTCGCAAAAGATGCCTCCCTTGCGGAGACACCAGAAAAGACGGTCCTGTAGCCTTCAATGCGCGAGAAATTCGCCTTGTCGGCCTTCGATCCATCGAGAGAGGCACGAAAAAGGGTCACTTTCTCAAGATTTGCACCGATGAAGCTCGAGTCGCGAAGATCTGTATAGCTGAGATCGGCGCTCACCAGATTGGCCCCGTCGAGCGTGCTGCTCGTCAGCATCAGCCGACTTTTGTTGCAGTCCTGCCAGTCGATGGACGGCGCCGCGACTGCCCGGCAGTCAGCCGCATGAACGACGTGAGGCACGAGAGTGGACGCACAGGCAGACAGCAGAACGCCGGAACACCACCGGACAGTTGACGCCGTCGTCAATCCAAAAAGCCGCGACATCGTTCCTGGCATCCATAAACCTCTTGCAGCAATCCACCTGTATCCAGTCGCCCGTAGAAACGAAAAGGTGACAGCCAACAAGTTGACCAATTTATGACCCCGGCAAAAGCGCGCGGGCCAATCCCGTCGCCGCGACGCGGCAACGGGTCCAAAACAGCGTTGAGCGCCGCGGTCGCGATCAGGCGTTCTCGATTTCGGGAATGCGCAGGACCTGTCCCGGATAGATCTTGTCCGGGCTTTTCAACATCGGCTTGTTGGCTTCGAAAATGATGTCATGCTTCGTGCCCTTGCCCTTGCCGTAATGGGCTTCGGCGATCTTCCAGAGATTGTCGCCCTTCTTGACCGTGTAGAACACCGGCTCCTTGGCGGGTGTGGCGGCCGCCACCAGCGCATTCATGTCGGCGTTGCTGTCGAGTTTCAGACCGCTTTCAGGTGCAACCACCTTGAGTTCATCGGCCTGCACCTTGGAAATGCCAAGCGTATTGCCCACCGCGATGACGGCCTTCTCGAAGATTGACTGGTCAGCAACCACGCCTTTGAGAACGGCCGTGTCGCCCTGGACGACGACGTCCACCTTGTCCGTTCCAAGCTTGTGCGAATCGAGTTCCTTCTTCAACTCGTCGGCCTTCGTTGTTTCTTCTGCGTCATCGCCGAAACCGAGCTTGTTGCCGACGCTCTTGACGAAATCGAATATTCCCATGTGACGTCTCCCTGTAGCCTGCTGTTGTCCTATTAATTGGCATCACTGATGTCGAATGGAAACCCCATCCCGGCTGCTTCAGTCGCTATCGACGCGACCGCGCAATTTCTTGACCGTCGAGCGACCAGCCTTGTGCTTCAGTCGCCGTTCGACGGCGCCCCGGGTTGGCTTGGTCTTCTTGCGTGGCGGGGGCGGCGGTTCGGCTGCCTTGGCCACAAGCGCGACAAGCCTGCCGCGGGCATCCGCACGGTTCAGTTCCTGCGTGCGATAGCGTCCTGCCTCGATGACGATGACACCGTCCTTGGTCGCACGCTGGCCCGCCTGACGGATGACGCGCACCTTGACGTCTTCAGGCAGACCGGCCGCATTTGCTGCATCGAAGCGCAGCTGAACCGCCGTGGCGACCTTGTTCACATTCTGGCCACCCGGCCCTGCCGCCCGGATGAATGTCTCCTGCAGATCGTCAGGATGGATGGTGACGCCCCGCCGGATCTCTATGATATCGTCGCTAGCCATGCCCAACACATGCAGCCATGAGGGCAAAAAGAAAAGGCCCGGATCGACCGGGCCCTTGGAAGGTTCAGGCTGTAGCCTACTCCGCCGCCTCTGCGCGTTGCGGCGCAGCCTCCATTACCTGAGGATCGACATGGCATTCGAACCTCTCGAAATTGGCCACGAACATCGAGACGAGCTTGCGCGCCTGCGCGTCATAGGCGACTGGATCGGCCCAGGTTGAACGCGGGTCGAGGATGGCCTGATCGACACCCGGCACTGAAACCGGGACGGCGAAGCCGAAATTGGCGTCGGTGCGGAATTCGGCACCCTTGAGAGATCCTTCAAGCGCTGCCGTGAGCAGGGCCCGAGTGGCCTTGATCGGCATACGCTTGCCAACGCCATAGGCGCCGCCGGTCCAGCCGGTGTTTACGAGCCAGCAATCGACGCCATGCTGCGCGATCAGCGCGCGCAACAGGTCGGCATAGATGGAGGGGTGCCGAGGAAGGAACGGCGCTCCGAAGCAGGTCGAGAATTCCGGCTGCGGCTCGGTCACGCCGCGTTCCGTGCCCGCCACCTTCGCCGTATAGCCCGAGAGGAAGTGATACATGGCCTGCGCGGGCGTCAGCCTGGCAATGGGAGGCATGACGCCAAAGGCGTCCGCAGTCAGCATGATGATGTTGCCGGGATGGCCGGCGCGGCCGCTCGCGCTCGCATTCGCTATGAAATCCAACGGATAGGCACAGCGGGTATTTTCAGTGCGCGATCCGTCATCGAAATCGGGAACACCGGCTTCGTCCAGAACAACATTTTCCAGAACGGTGCCAAAGCGATTGGCCGCCCCAAAAATTTCCGGCTCGGCTTCCGCCGAGAGGCGGATCGTCTTGGCGTAGCAACCGCCCTCGAAGTTGAAGATGCCATCGGGGCCCCAGCCATGCTCGTCATCGCCAATGAGAGTGCGCTTCGGATCGGCCGAAAGGGTCGTCTTGCCTGTACCCGAAAGACCGAAGAAGACAGCGGAGTCGCCGTCCGGACCGACATTGGCGGAGCAGTGCATGGGCATGACGCCCTTGGTCGGAAGCGCGTAATTGAGTGCGGTGAAGACCGATTTCTTCATTTCACCCGCATACGCAGTTCCCCCGATCAGCACGATCCTGCGCGACAGATCGAGCGCGATCACCGTGTCCGTACGGGTTCCGTGACGCGCCGGGTCTGCCTTGAAGGAAGGCAGCGCGATGATCGTCATCTCGGGCTGGAAGCTCTCCAGCTCGGATAGCGCCGGGCGGATCAGAAGATTGCGAATGAACAGCGAGTGCCACGCCAGCTCGGTGACGACGCGGGTAGGGAGAGCATTTGCCGGATCCGCGCCACCAATCAGGTCCTGAACGTAGAGGTCCCTTGTGGCGGCATGGGCAAGGAATTCCTTGTGGAGCAGGTCGAACTGTTCGCGCGAAATCGACGCGTTCTTGTCCCACCAGACCTGCGATTCCGTCACCTCGTCGCGTACGACATATTTGTCCTTCGGAGAGCGGCCCGTGTACGGGCCCGTATCGGCAACCAGCGCTCCAAATGCGGTGAGATGGGCCTCGCCGCGACGCAGCGATTCCTCATAAAGCGCTGCGGGCAGAAAATTGTACCGCACCGTTTCAGTCGTTGTCAGTCCAAGTTCAGCGATTCCGCACGCGGGATTGCGCTTGCCGATTTCTTTCATGCGGTTCCTCAACACTAATTCGCGGCGCGCCCGCCCGTTGCGACGATGCCATCACCGATGGCAGAAAATCCTCCCAACAGAAAAATGAAATGATTTCAAATCATTAATCGATTTAAAAATTTTGAATTCTTTTTAAATCGGTTGTATGGCACTTGGAGTGTTCGCATGACCGCATCGACAGGCGACCGCCGTGTGAGGCGCGGTGTGACTTCCTGGAAGATCTGTGCCACAATTTGTACCCAATTTGTCCTCCATAGCGCGTCTCGAAGCTGGAAGGGACGCCTGCCTCATGAGGGAGCCAAACGAAATGGCGACTATCGCGCTTGTCGACGATGACCGGAACATTCTGACCTCGGTCTCGATCGCGCTTGAGTCGGAAGGCTATCGCGTTGAAACATATACCGATGGTGCTTCCGCGCTGGAAGGACTCGCAGCTCGTCCGCCGAACCTTGCAATTCTGGATATCAAGATGCCGCGCATGGACGGCATGGAACTTCTGCGGCGCCTGCGCCAGAAGACCGATCTGCCAGTCATCTTCCTGACGTCGAAGGACGATGAGATCGATGAGCTGTTCGGGCTCAAGATGGGCGCTGACGACTTCATCCGCAAGCCGTTCTCGCAGCGCTTGCTGGTTGAACGTGTCAAGGCGGTGCTGAGGCGCGCAAGTGCGCGCGAGGCAGCGGCAAAGACGCCGAATCAGCAGGCCAGATCGCTCGAAAGGGGGCAGCTCGTCATGGACCAGGAGCGCCATACCTGCACGTGGCGAGGCGAGCCCGTTACGCTTACGGTGACCGAATTTCTGATCCTTCATTCGCTGGCCCAGCGACCCGGGGTCGTAAAAAGCCGGGACGCGCTGATGGATTCGGCTTATGATGAGCAGGTCTATGTCGACGACCGCACCATCGATAGCCACATCAAGAGGCTGCGAAAGAAGTTCAAGGCCGTCGATGACGACTTCGAGATGATCGAGACGCTTTACGGTGTGGGCTACCGCTTCCGCGAAGCGTAAGCCGGGAGTTCGCGCCGCAGATGGCGGTTGACATCGAGATCAGGAAGCCGGCGCAGTCCGGCCGAAAGCGCGGCCGCGTGTGGCCGGCTTTCATGAACAGGATGACGGCGCCGTTGCGCCGTCTTCTTGGTCATTACATGTTCTCGAGCCTGACGCGGCGAATTCTCTTTCTGAACCTTGCCGCGCTCGTGGTGCTGGTTGTCGGTGTCCTGTATCTCAACACCTTTCGTGACGGACTGATCGAAGCGCGGGTCGAAAGCCTGATGACGCAGGGTGAGATTATCGCCGGCGCCATAGCGGCATCGGCCACAGTCGAGACGGATTCGATACGAATCGACCCGGAAAAGCTTTTGGAACTTCAGGCTGGAGAGTCTCTGGCGCCCGGCAGCGACCAACTGGACAGCCTCGATTTCCCCATCAATCCCGAACGCGTTGCTCCCGTGCTCAGGCGTTTGATCTCGCCGACCAGGACACGCGCCCGCATCTATGATCGCGATGCCAATCTGCTGCTGGATTCACGACATCTGTATTCCCGCGGCCAGATCCTGCGGTTCGACCTGCCGCCGGTTGTAGACGAGAAACCCGACCTCCTGGACCGAATCTACAAACGGGTATCAAGCTTCTTCTCTCAATCCGACCTGCCGATCTATCGTGAGCAGCCGGGCGGCAGCGGCGCTGCTTTTCCAGAGGTGATCAGGGCGCTGACCGGTAGCACTGCCACTGAAGTGCGCATCAGCGAACAGGGCGAGCAGATCGTTTCGGTCGCAGTTCCGGTACAGCGCTTTCGTGCCGTGCTTGGCGTTCTGATGCTGTCCACACAGGGCGGCGACATCGACAAGATCGTGGCAGAGGAGCGCAAGGCAATCCTACGCGTCTTCGGGGTGGCCGCGCTCGCCAATGCCATATTGTCCATGCTGCTGGCTTCCACGATCGCCCAGCCCCTGCGCCGGTTGGCGGCAGCCGCCGTGCGCGTGCGCCGAGGGGTCAAGAGCCGCGAGGAGATTCCGGATTTCTCCGACAGGCAGGACGAAATCGGCAATCTTTCGATCGCAGTGCGCGATATGACCAACGCTCTCTACGCCCGCATCGATGCCATCGAGAGCTTTGCGGCCGATGTCAGCCATGAGCTGAAAAATCCGCTGACGTCTCTACGCAGCGCGGTAGAGACATTGCCCCTGGCCAAGAACGAGGTCTCGCGAAGCCGTCTGATGGAGATCATCCAGCATGACGTTCGACGGCTGGACAGGTTGATTACGGACATTTCCGACGCCTCGCGTCTCGATGCCGAACTTGCTCGGGAAGATGCAGGCAAGGTGGACCTCAAGAGGCTGATCGGCGATCTCGTCTCGGTCTCCGCAGACGGCGGGAGGCACAAGAAATCCGTCGAGATCGATTTCAAGGCGGCGAAGCTTCCGCAGGGCGCCAAGGGCTATTTCAGCGCCGGTCACGATTTGCGCATAGGTCAGGTCATTACCAACCTGATCGAGAATGCGCGCTCCTTCGTTCCCGACGATCACGGCCGGATAACGATCAACCTTTCGCGATCTGGCAGGTTCAACATCATCACGATTGACGACAATGGACCCGGCATCCGGGCCGAGAACATCGATAGAATATTTGAACGCTTCTATACGGATCGACCGTCCGGCGAGGCCTTCGGCCAGAACTCAGGCCTGGGGCTGTCGATCAGTCGCCAGATCATCGAGGCGCACAATGGCTCGCTGACCGCGGAGAATATTCCGGGCACCAAGCCGGGTGAGATCAAGGGTGCCCGCTTCGTCGTCACCCTTCCTGCCGAGGTGTGATGGCGCCTGCAAAGTCCAACTTACATGCGACAGCCGTGGTTATCGGGGACAAAGGCGTCGTCATCACCGGCGCATCAGGCTCGGGGAAAACAACGCTGGCCATGGCACTTATGGCGTTCGCACACAGCAGCGGGCGGTTTGCACGGCTCGTCTCCGATGATCAGATTCTGCTGCA
This sequence comes from Rhizobiaceae bacterium, assembly GCA_023953905.1. Lineage (GTDB taxonomy): Bacteria > Pseudomonadota > Alphaproteobacteria > Rhizobiales > Rhizobiaceae > Arvimicrobium. The sequence continues at coordinate 102,114 of JAMLJA010000017.1, forward strand.
CGCGCGCAATGGTCGACTGATTGCCGAATCTCCCCATCAGATCCGCGGGATGATTGAAGTCTACAGCCTTGGCCCTCGGCCGTGCCAATCTCTTTCAGAGGCAGTTGTCGATCTCGTTGTGAACCTAAGGGAGCGACCCTACGCCCCCCGTTTTACCGAGCACACCACGACAAGCCTTGCAGGCATCGACGTTGCGTCACTCACGTTTGAGCATCGCAATGCACAGGGCGGGATATTGGCCATTTTGACCGCACTTTGGTCATGAGGCGCGGCCGTCTCGGCGCGTCCCACCTTGGGTAATGCGTCAAAATGGCCACCTTTGCGGCAAATTGGGGCTTGTCAACGCATCGCGCGTCGACAAGATAGCGCACTCGTTGCCGGCCCGCCGGAAGCGTAACAACAGTATCAGGCGTGCATGAATGCGCCATGACGGGAGCCCAAGCAGAATGATCGGTCTCGTGCTCGTCACGCACGGTCGACTTGCCGAGGAATTTCGCAACGCCGTCGAGCATGTGGTCGGACCTCAGCAAAATCTTGAAACCGTTTCGATCGGCGCTGACGATGACATGCAGCAGCGCCGTCATGACATTGTCGATGCCGTCGCCCGCGCCGATACCGGCGAAGGGGTCATCATCCTGACCGACATGTTCGGGGGCACGCCGTCGAACCTGGCCATCTCTGTAATGGAACCGGGTCGGGTGGAGATCATTGCCGGCGTCAATCTGCCAATGCTCATCAAGCTCTCCAGCGTCCGGAAAGAGGGCGGTATGGCCAATGCGCTGAATGAGGCGCAGAATGCCGGTCGAAAATACATCAACGTGGCAAGCCAGCTTCTGAACGGCAAATGAGCGCAGACACCTTGGCACCGAATGGTCTGATCCGCGACGTCACCATCGTCAACCAGCGGGGGCTGCACGCGCGTGCATCTGCAAAGTTCGTGCAGGTTGCCAGCGGTTTCGAAGCCGATGTGACGGTCGAAAAGGACGGTATCAGCGTAGGCGGCACGTCGATCATGGGATTGATGATGCTAGCCGCGAGCCCCGGTTGCTCGGTTCGCATTACCGCCAGCGGTCGGGAAGCTGCGGGGGCTCTTGATGCTTTGGAGACCCTGATTGCAACGCGCTTCGGCGAAGAATGCTGACGAGCCGTCCAGAGTGCTCGGACGGAGAGATTGTCGCGATGCGCGATTCCGCGTTGGCAGAGCGGGGTTCATTGAGCTAGTCTTTCCCTGAATAGCTTTGTCCTTGAATTCTCCGCATTTGGATGGGGCCATCAGGTCGAGTTCTCGGGCGGGACGGCGTGGCAAGTCCCCTCCGACGGACTTTGTTGTTACCCGGATTCTATGCTGCGGCATTCAATCGATTCAAATGAGGCGGGATTTCGTGCTGCATCGTTGTCGTTGTCGGGCGTGGGTGGTTTTCCTTTGATGCGGCGTATCGAGAGTGCACGCATATTGATGTACAGCCATGACACGTTCGGGCTGGGGCATCTGAGACGATGCAGGGCGATTGCGCATGCCCTCGTCGAGGATTATCGCGGTCTTGAGATATTGATCATCTCCGGGGCCACCATTGCCGGGGCGTTTGACTACCGGGCGCGGGTGGACTTCGTTAAGATCCCCAGCGTCATCAAGCTCAGCAATGGTGAATATACGTCGCTTGAGCGCCATCGCGCTCTGGACGAGACACTGAAGATGCGCCAATCGATCATCCGCCACACGGCAGAGACATTCCAGCCCGACATCTTCATTGTCGACAAGGAACCACTCGGCTTGCGCGGCGAGGTGGAGGATACACTTTCGTATCTCAAGACACGCGATACCACCCTTGTTCTTGGTTTGCGCGAAGTCATGGACGCGCCAGAATTGCTCCGGGCCGAATGGCAGCAGCGCGATGTGATGCGCAAGATCGGCCGGTTCTATGACATGATCTGGACTTACGGTCCGCCCGACTTCTACGATCCGCTTACCGGGCTGGATGCCCCGGCCAGCGTGCGCGCCAAGATGAAATATGTCGGCTTTCTGCAGCGTAGTCTGTCGCATGACCAGATGCCCGAACATCGTCCCGAAGGCGATTATCTTCTCGTGACGACCGGCGGTGGCGGCGATGGTTCGGACCTCGTTCATGATGTCATTCACGCGTATCAGCAGGATGCGACCCTGACCCACAAGGCACTTGTCGTGCTCGGTCCCTATATGCCGGCCAAAAAGCGGCAGAAGTTGCTTCGCAAGGGCGGCGCAATTCCCCACCTCAAGATGATCGAATTCGACAATCGAATGGAAGATCTCGTGGCGGGCGCGAAAGCGGTCGTGGCAATGGGGGGCTACAACACCTATTGCGAGATTCTGTCTTTCGACAAGCCCGCGCTCATTGTTCCGCGCGTTCGTCCGCGCCAGGAGCAACTCATCCGCGCGCGCCGCGGCGCGGAACTTGGCCTCGTGGAGATGCTGCTGCCCGAGCAGGCGGAAGACGCCTTGCTATTCGCGGCCGCACTCAAGAACCTGCCGAACCGTCCGCGCCCTTCTCAAAGCAATCCGAATCTTAGGCTGGATGGGCTCGCCAATATTTCGCAGGTTGTCGGCGACCTGCTCGACCTGCGGACCCGGCCCCATCTGTCCGTTGTCGAAGGCTAGTTCGCAATCTTGGCGGACACTCGCAAGATCGTCGTTGTGCTGAAGGGCTATCCGCGTCTGTCGGAAACGTTCATTGCCCAGGAGATACTTGGTCTGGAGAAAGCCGGGCTCGATCTCGCGTTGTTCGCCTTGCGCCGGCCGACCGACAGGAAGCGGCATCCGGTTCACGACGAGATAAAGGCTCCGGTCAGCTACCTGCCGGAATATCTGCATGAGGAGCCGGGCCGCGTTCTGCGCGCATTTTTCAAGGCGCTGCCGCGCGCGGGTTTCTGGCGTGCGCTACCTGCATTTCTGCGGGACCTGATGCGCGACCCGACGCGCAATCGCGTCCGCCGCTTTGGCCAGGCGCTGGTGCTGGCAGACGAATGGCCCGAAGACGCGGGCTGGCTGCATTCGCATTTCATCCACACGCCCGCATCCGTCACGCGGTATGCCAGTGTGATGATCGGGATCCCGTGGACATGTTCCGCCCATGCAAAGGACATCTGGACCTCTCCCGATTGGGAACTGTCTGGAAAGCTCGCGTCGGCGCGCTGGACAGTGACCTGCACAAAGGACGGATATTCGCGGTTGCAGTCGCTGGCAGGAGAACGCTCGCGCGTTCATCTGAGTTATCATGGTCTCGATCTCGATCGATTTGGCCACGTTGCAAACACCGGTTCCTCGCGCGACGGTTCCGATCCCGACAATCCGGCGCTCATCCTCAGTGTGGGACGCGCGGTCGAGAAGAAGGGTTATGATATATTGCTGCGTGCGCTCGCGCTTCTGCCAACCGCTCTGAACTGGCGCTTCGTGCATATTGGCGGCGGCGACAAGCTCGCGGAATTGCAGAAGCTCGCGAAAGAACTTGGCCTGGATGGCAGGATTGCCTGGAAAGGCGCCTTGGCGCAGGAAGACGTGCTGGCGCACTACCGCACATCCGATCTCTTCGTTCTGCCGTGCCGGGTCGCCGCCGATGGCGACCGCGACGGGCTTCCAAATGTGTTGGTTGAAGCCTCAAGTCAGCGGCTGATGTGCGTGTCGACCGACGTCGCGGGCGTTCCGGAATTGATCGTGGACGGAGAAAACGGGCTGCTCGTTCCACCGGAAGACCCGCAGGCTTTAGCAGCGGCGCTGGAACGGGCCATTTGCGATCCATATATGCGCGAGGCTTTCGGCGACAGTGCGGAAAAGCGGGTGCGCGGGGCATTCGACCATCGTTCGAGCATCCGGCAATTGACCGAATTGTTTAAAGAGTCCTGGTGCAACGAACAATGAGTGCACGGCGCGTTCTCTTTTACGTCCAGCACCTGCTTGGGATCGGCCATCTGGCCCGGGCGAGCCGCATTGCAAGTGCGCTTTCCGAGGCCGGTTTTGACGTCACGGTCGTCACGGGCGGCATGCCCGTTGCGGGCTTTCCCTTGCCCGGCATCAAGCACATCGCCTTGCCAGCCCTGACATCGAGCGACGAAGGTTTTTCAGGGCTCGTGACCGCGGATGGCGAAGCTGCCGACAGACACTTCGAGGAAATGCGGCGCGATCTGCTGCTTGAGGCGTTTCGCTCGCAGGCCCCGGATATCCTCATCATTGAAGCATTCCCGTTCGGGCGCCGTCAGATGCGCTTTGAGCTACTGCCGCTTCTCGAAGCTGCCATCGTTGCCACGCCACGGCCATTGATCGCCTCATCGATCCGCGACATCCTGCAGGAGCGTACGAAGCCGGGACGCAACGAAGAGACCGTTGACTACATCAACCGGTATTTCGATCTAGTCCTCGTGCATGGCGACCCTCAGTTTGTACCTCTCGAAGCGACCTTTCCGCTCACCGACGCCATACGCGACAAGATCGCCTATACAGGCCTCGTTGCACCACCCTCGCCGGTCCCGTCGACAGAAAGTTTCGATATCGTGGTCTCGGCAGGTGGCGGTGCGGCCGGCAGGGATCTTGTCTCAGCAGCCGTCGATGCTGCCGCGATGCTCGACCCCGATCTCCGCTGGTTGCTCATCACCGGTCCAAACCTGCCTGCCGCCCAATTCGATGCAGCGGCAAGCAAGGCGGGCGCGAACGTGCAAGTCGAACGCTTCCGAAACGATTTTGCCAATCTTCTTGCAGCCGCGCGCCTTTCCGTTTCCCAGGCAGGCTACAATACTGTCTGCGACGTGCTGCAAGCCGGTTGCCGATCGGTACTCGTGTCTTTCGCAGCCGGCGGCGAAACGGAGCAGTCAATGCGCGCCGAACGGCTCGCACAAAGAGGATTGACCAGCGTACTCTCCGAGGCGGGCATCAACGGCTCGAGCCTGGCTGCCGCTGTCGGTACTGCGCTGAGCGCCCCGGCTCCAAGCCCCGCAGGCCTCCCCCTTCAGGGCGCACACAAGACCGCCGCTATTCTCGCCGCATACTAACCAGCCCGTTGCCGCGTCACGGCAGGCAGCAGCGGAAATTGCCGCGCTCGCACTGACAGGCTTGCATTTAATCATTCGATTGATTAAATTCTCGTCATGACTACTGAACCTCAGATTGAACGCAACAGTGCGGAGCAGACGCGGCTGGCACTTGTGCGCGCTGCGCTGGACCTCTTCGGGCGGAAAGGGTTCGAGGGCTCATCCACGCGCGAGATCGCTGCGCTGGCAGAGGCGAATATCGGTTCGATCGCCTATCATTTCGGCGGCAAGGAAGGCCTTCGCACGGCCTGCGCGGAATACATCGTCTCCACGCTTTCGGCCGTTTCCGGCCAGGTCCTGGGCAGCGCACCTGACCCATCGGATCTTTCGCCAGCGGAGGCCCATGCCCTGCTGAAACGGATGATCGAGACGATGTTGGGTTTCCTCGTCGGACAGGCGCGATCAAGGGACTTCGTACAGTTCATCCTGCGCGAACTTGCCAACCCGTCGGCAGCGCTCGATGCGGTTTACGATCGGCTGTTCGAACCGTTGCACAGGAGGCTTTGCCGGATATGGCAGGCGGCAACCGGCGAGGATGCAGACTCGGACGCATCGAAACTGGCGATTTTCACACTCATTGGGCAGATCGTCTATTTCCGCATCGGACGCGAAGCCGTGCAGCGCCGCATGGACTGGACGAACATTACCGATGTCGAACTCAAGGCGTTGACTGCGAGTGTGACGGCAAACCTCGACGCCATGCTGGCCGCGCGCACACCACCGCCAACGAAACCGAAGGAAAGCTGACATGAGTTTCGTGTGCACCGTGCCGATCATCGCGTCGCTGTTTGCGTCATGCAATCCGGTCGCGCCGCTCGCCGTGGGCTATGTCGAAGGCGAGTTCGTTTTGCTGGCGCCGATAGACGTTTCGCAGGTCACGGAGCTTTCGGTGAAGCGCGGCGACCGCGTTGAATCCGGCAGCGTGATCGCGACCCTGGACGAGGGCGATGCCCTGATCGCGGTGGCACAGGCAGAGGCCGGGCTGGCACAGGCAGAGGCCCAACTCGCAGACATTAAGATCGGCAAGCGGCCGGAAGAGATTGCCGTGCTGGAAGCAACGTTGCGCTCGGCCAAGGCACAGTCAGAGGAAAGCGCCCGCGTCCTTGCCCGAATCAGCGACCTCTATAAGAGAGGTACGGCCACAAAGGCGCAGCTGGATGAAGCAACCACGCAGGTGGAGGTCGGAGAGGCGGCCATCAGTCAAGCTGAAGCCAATCTCGCCGTGGCTCATCTGCCCGCGCGGCCGGAGGTGATCAAGGCGGTTGAGAATCAGGTCAAGCAGGCGCGCGCGACGCTCGATCAGGCAAACTGGCGGCTTTCAAAACGCAAGATCGCAGCGCCGACCGCCGGCCGCATCGACGACGTCATCCGCAATCCCGGAGATCTCGCCGGCCCGTCCGCTCCGGTGGTCTCCCTGCTTCCGGACGGGGCGGTCAAGTTGAAGGTCTATGTTCCTGAAGGCAGCTTTTCGAGCGTCGCGGCGGGCGATGTCCTCGCTGTCAATTGCGACGGCTGCAAGCCCGGACTAACTGCCCGCGTGAGCTATGTTTCGCCGGATCCCGAGTTCACGCCGCCTGTCATCTATTCTCTCGAGACGCGGCAGAAGCTCGTCTATCTCGTCGAGGCCAGACCTGAGGGGGATGCCACGTCTTTGCAGCCCGGCCAGATCGTCGATGTCTCGCTTTCCGCGCTGAACCCATGAACGTCATCGAGGTCCGCAATCTCGTCAAGCGCTTCGGCTCCAAGACCGTTGTCGATCACGTTTCGATGAGTGTGGCAAAGGGCGAAATCGTCGGCTTTCTGGGACCCAACGGATCTGGAAAGACAACCACCATCCGCATCATGTGCGGACTGCTGACACCCAATGAGGGTGAAGGCGAGGTGCTGGGCTACGACATCCGCACCGAAAGCCTCAAGATAAAGCGTGAAGTCGGCTACATGACCCAGCGGTTCTCATTCTACGAGGACCTGACGATCGCCGAGAATCTGATGTTCGTCGCCCGACTCTATCAGCTGAAGCCCGCGAAGCTGCATGTCGATCACACGCTGGAAGACCTCGGTCTGGCGTCGCGTCGCAATCAGCTGGCGGGAACACTTTCGGGGGGCTGGAAGCAGAGACTGGCACTGGCGGCCTGCATCATGCACAAGCCGAAGCTGCTCCTGCTTGATGAGCCCACCGCTGGTGTCGACCCCAAGGCACGGCGCGATTTCTGGGATGAAATCCATCGGCTTGCGCGCAGCGGACTGACGGTTCTGGTCTCAACCCATTACATGGACGAAGCGGAGCGCTGCCATCGTATCAGCTACATCTCCTACGGCAGGATGCTGGCGACGGGAACAGTCGAGGACGTGATACGAAATGCCGGCCTCACGACCTATGTGGTCAGCGGGCCGAAGCTGAACGAGATTGCTGGTGACCTCAGGGGCAAGCCGGGCGTCGAACAGGTGGCCGCCTTCGGAGCGACGCTGCATGTGGTAGGCTCGGACAAGACCGCGCTTGCTGCCACGCTCGAGGACATTCGGGCACATGATGGCATTAGTGTCGAACACGGAGAAACCAGCCTCGAAGACGTTTTCATCCAGTTCATGTCCGGGTCGAAGGACAATATGGGATGAACCGGTTCTTTTCGTTCAACCGTCTCCGCGCGCTCCTGATGAAAGAGTTCATCCAGATGCGACGAGACCGCATCACCTTCGCGATGATGCTCGGCGTGCCACTGATGCTGCTCATTCTTTTCGGCTACGCTATCAACAACGATCCCAAGCGGCTGCCGGCAGCCCTCGTGGTCACCAGCAATGACAATTACACGCGCGCCATCGTCTCGGCTTTGGAGGTGACCGGCTATTATCGTTTCGATCACGTCGTCGACAGTGCCGAGGAAGCCGAGCAGCTGATCACGCGTGGGGACGTATCGTTCGTGGTCACCATCCCATCGGATTTCGCGCGGCGCGTCGCGCGCGGCGACAACCCACAGATCCTTATAGAAGCCGACGCAACGGATCCGTCTGCTTCGAGCGGTGCAATCTCCACTCTCTCGACGGTGGCCGCGCAGGCCTTGCTCCGCGAACAGGGCCTGGGGCAGGTTGCAGGCGCCGCCGCCAGGAGCAATCTCGATGTGGTCGTGCATCGCCGCTACAATCCCGAAGGCATCTCGCAATACAATATCGTGCCCGGCCTGCTCGGGGTGATCCTGCAGATGACGATGGTCATGATGACCTCCATGGCGCTTACCCGCGAAACGGAGCGCGGCACCATGGAGAACCTTCTCGCCATGCCGGCCAGCCCGAGCGAGATCATGCTCGGCAAGGTCCTGCCCTTTCTTGCGGTGGGCGCAGTGCAGGTGACCGTTGTGCTGATCGCCGCGAAACTCCTGTTCAAGGTTCCCTTCGCCGGCGCGCTGCCGGTCCTGCTTGTGGCAATCCTGGCGTTTGTTCTGGCTCTGGTACTGCTTGGCTATACGATCTCGACGGCGGCCAGGACCCAGATGCAGGCGATGCAGCTCACCTTCTTCTTTTTCCTGCCCTCGATCCTTCTGTCGGGCTTCATGTTTCCCTATCGCGGGATGCCCGTCTGGGCCCAGAATCTTGGCGAACTATTGCCGCTCACGCATTTCAACCGGATCATACGGGCGGTGATGCTGAAGGGTGCGGACTTCGCTGCTATCTCCACTGAAGTGACATGGCTTTGCGGCTTCATACTTTTTTTTGCCGCAATAGCGTTGCTACGCTTCCGTCGCACGCTCGACTAGGGGAGCAATCTCTGAGAGGTTTTGGTGGCGTGCGATGAAACTGAATCGCCCCGCTCGCGTTTTGCGGGAAACGGAGATCCCAAGAATGCGCAAGACCTTTTTCAGTGCCGCCATGGCCGCTGTCATGGCGATCGCCGGTATGCCCCTGGGAACGAGCCTCGCTTCGGCGCAGGTGGAGCTGAGAATAGATCGGAACGGCCCGCAGCTCAGACTGCGAGACGACGATTGCGACCCGAGTTACCGCGAGTGCCGCGAACGCATGCGGCGGGAAGACCGATGGGACGAGCGCCATTCAGACCGCCGTCGCGGGTGCACCGCAGAGCGCGCATTACGCAAAGCTGACAGGATGGGTCTTCGCCGCGCACGAATCGTCGATGTTGGACGACGTACGATCGAAGTTGCCGGGCGCGACCGGCGCGGCGACAGGGTTCGTGTCAGGTTCGGACGCGGTGATCGCAGCTGTCCGATTTGGGGTTGATCCGACTAATCCGTCAGGCGTTGGCAAGGATTTTCGCGTAGCTGGCGAGATCCACGTTCCCGCCTGACAGGACCACCACGACACAGCGTCCGGCGAGATTGATTTCGCCGGATGAAAGCCCTGCGAGCGCAACCGCGCCGCCAGGCTCCACAACGAGCTTCAGATATTCAGCGGCATCGCGCATGGCAGCACTGGCAGCGCGGTCAGTCACCGCGACCGCGCCGGCGAGCGCCGTGCGATTGATCTCGAACGTGATCTCACCCGGCTGAGGGGTGAGGATTGCATCGCAGATGGAGCTTTTGCCCTGAGCGTTGGCGACACGCTGACCCTGCGCCAGCGAACGGCGCGTGTCGTCGAAGTCTTCCGGCTCCGCCGCCCAGACTTCTGTTTCGGGCCAAAGTGTGGCCAGAGCGATGGCTATTCCGCCAACCAAACCTCCACCTCCGCAAGGCGAAACGACGGCATCGACTTCCGCGCCCAGCGCATCAGCTTGAGCCATAATCTCAAGGCCAACGGTGCCCTGCCCAGCGATGATGAGCGGATCATCAAAAGGTTTCACGAGCACTCGCCCGGCATCCACGTAGCTCTTGACCAACGCATCGCGATCATCCCGGAACCTGTCGAACAGGAGAACGGTCGCGCCCATGGCTTCGACGTTGCGTATCTTTATGGGCGGTGCGTCGGACGGCATGGCGATGACGGCATCGATCCCGAATATCCGGGCCGCATCGGCAACGCCTTGCGCATGATTGCCTGACGAGTAGGCCACCACGCCGCGCGATCTCTCTTCAGAGCCGAGAGCCGCGATCTTGTTGTATGCCCCGCGAAACTTGAACGAGCCGGTACGTTGGAGGACCTCGGGCTTGAACAGAATTCTTCCGTTGTAGCGCCGGTTCAAGGCGGCCGATTCCAGCAAGGGCGTTTGGACCGCCAGGTCCTTGATGCGCTCGCTTGCTGCGACAATATCCGCGAACACCGGCGGTTTAGCTTTTAACACGGTCATGTCTCAATCCTGCATCGGGAGCTTGCAATTCTGCCGGTGCAGGTCGGCTCACGCCACAACAATCATGTCACCGCGACAAGCCTGTCTCGGGCCTGGTGACACGTCTGAGTGTCAGATTCACCCGTCCACCATCCTTGAGCAGCGTCGAAGTACCGGGATAAATTCGATCGACACCATGAAACGCAAGACGTGACTCGCCTCCCAGAACGACCACATCACCACTTCCCAGCCTGAACGACACCGTCTTGTCGCTGCGTTTGGTCCCGCCCACGCGAAAAAGACAGTCGTCGCCCAATGATATTGAAAGCACGGGTGCCTCAAGATCGGCCTCGTCGCGGTCCTGATGAAGTCCCATGCGCGCGTCGGCCGCGTAGAAATTGACGAGGCACGCCTGCGGGGGATGTTCATAGCCGGAAAGCGCGTTCCACAAGGCGATCAGTTCGGGCGGAATGGGCGGCCATGGCTCCCCACTGACGGGATGCGTCGGCTGATAGCGATAGCCGTGCGCCTTGTCGGTGACCCACCCGAGAGAGCCGCAATTGGTCATCCGCACGCTCATCGGCGTGCCGGTGCGCGGCATGACCGGCGTGTAAAGCGGTGCCTGCCGCACGACATCGCGTATCGCCTCAACAAGGCTCAGCTGCGCCTCGACGTCGAGAAATGCCGGGATGTGGCGCAAACCCTGAGGTAGATTGAGCATTACAAGGTCTCACTCGATTGGACTGACAAGCGTTTGAGCTCCCGATCCTGCGGCAACACCTTTGCTCGACATCGAAGCTACCCACACTGCTTGCGCATTTCTACTCGATACCTTCGCAGGTTGTATATCGCATCTATGTTCTGTAATTGTTCTTGCACGCATGGCTGCCTTGTGCTTTCTTTTTGCGGGGCAAACAAGATGAAAGCTCGCTTGGTTCCGTGAGCCTTGATTGGAGAGGGTATGGTTTCGCGCATCAGTACGGTGGCGTTCCAGGGCATCGAAGCCGTCCCGGTCGACGTGCAGGTC
>JAMLJA010000018.1 GCA_023953905.1 Rhizobiaceae bacterium
TCAATGACGACGACTCCTTCGACGGTGGCGCTGGCTACGACATCCTCGGCTTCGGCGGTGACGATCTCGTCGGTCTGTCGGGTGATAACATCCAGAACTTCGAGCTCTTTGCTCTGTTCAACGACGCATCCGGCGACGACTTCAAGTTCGAGAACAGCGATTTCAACGTCGACCTCGGCCTGTTCGCAGACTGGAACGCCACGCTGACGCTGGAAGATTACGACGACAACACGCTGTATGTCTGGGCTGACCAGAACGCTGGCACGACCATCGCGTTTGACGACACGGACGTGGCCAACATCTCGCTGGGCATCCCGGTCGAGCTGATGACCTATGCCAACCTCGGCCTCGACGCCCTGGACGAGCTCGGTCTCGACGCCTTCATCGGCCTGCTGACCGGTGTGCAGTTCTACGTCTACATCGACGATGTCGATCTGTCGGAAGTCACGACGGCCAACTTCGAGATCGGTGGCGGCCTGATGGCGACGTCTCCGTCCTTCCTGGAAGTCGGCAACATCACGCTCGATGGCACCACGGAAACCATCGCTGCAATGGGTAGCGGCGATTTCCAGATCGACGCCTTCACCATTCCGACTGCGGGCGTTGAGGATGATGGTCTGGTGTTTGATCTGCTCGCACTGACCGGCGGCTTCGATAACGGTGGTACCGGCACTGATACGCTGATCGGCGCGCAGACCTATCTGATCGGCGCACTCGGTGACATAGATGCAGGCGATCTGAACAACTCGTACGACTTCGACGACGCCGGTGGCGACGACGACAGCTCGGTCATCGACTTCGGTATCGACACCATCACCCCGTACCTCACGGGCGTCGAGGGTGACGGTTCGCAGGACTTCGCGATCTTCACGGCCGACTTCGGCAATGTGGCGATCGAGAACTTCACCGCCTGGAACATTGCAGGTGTTGCAGTTGGCGAGCAGGACATCCTCGACTTCACCGCTCTGGGTGTCGACGAGCTGACCGACCTCTCCTTCACCGACGTTGCAGACGGTGTGGTGATCACCTCCAGCCTGTTCGACGGCTCGGTTCTGCTGGTCGGCCTCTCGGCTGTGGACCTGTCGAACGAGAACTTCGACTTCGTCGCCTAATTCAGGTAACGACATCTCATCCGGAAAGGGCGCTTCGGCGCCCTTTCTTTTTGAAGAGACAGGGAGAACGATATGGAAAAGAAGATTACCGCCAAGGCGATTCACAAATTCGCCGTCCACCTTCCGCCTGAGCGCCCCGACCTCGCGGTCCTGGAAATCCAGGTCAGCGGCGAGACGGCGCACTATTCTGTGCCGCGCACCAATCTGCGGCGCATGGCCGAAGGCCTCATGAAGGAAGTCGAACAGATGGAAACAGCGGCGCCAAAGCCGAACTGATCGTCAGACGATTTCTATGTTTCGGAATGGAGCCGGCGACGCGGAATGCGCGCCGGCTTCACCCGTTTTCGGTTTCCGCCAGTCTTGCGTGAAGATAGGCGACGAAATCGTCGAAGCGGCCATTGCTGGACAGCATCCGCGGCATGTTCAGGATCATCTCGCTGCGGTCCCCGACGTTGGACAGGACCGAGAACACAGAGCCCGCAACGGGGAGTGCAAAGCAGGCATCGGGCCGGAAATCGCCGAAACTCAACGGCTCCGGATCGATGCGGCCGAGATTTGAGATGACAGCCGTTTCGAAGGCGCGCTTTTTGTGAAAGTTCGAAGCGGTACGTGAGATTGCGCGGTCCAAAAGGCTTCTGGGAAGCAGCTTGAACGCGGACAGCCATGGCGCGAAATGCGCGTCCATGCGTTTGCTGCGCAACTCATCGATTGTGTGCCGGAACCGTTCGACGCCATCGCCCCGGTCGAGCCGAACCAGCAGCATGTTGGTGAAGTTTGCCGTTGAGGCGAGCCCTGGCACATGCCGCCGCAGATCCGCGGGGACGGCAATCAGCGCGGGCAGGTCGCTGTGCTGGTGCATGTAGTCGGCCATCGCTACCGCGATACGGGCGAGAATGTTGCGCCCCTCGGTATGAAGCCGGATGCGGCGCCAGTCGTCGCCCTGTTCGTGGCCTTGCGGTGCGCCGGTGAGCCATTGCGTCTTGATCGGCTTGGACAGGGAACTGCGAGCGCCCACGGCAAGCATCAGGTCGACGTCGCTGAAGCCGGCATTGCTGCCGATCAGTTCTTCACCGCGCAGCCCGCGAAAGATCTCGGCAAGAAAGTGGAGGCTCCCGCGCCCGTCCATGATGGCGTGGGGTGTGCGCATGATGACCATGCGACCACGCGGCGCGTGATTGACGAGCGTGACTTCGACGTTTGGTCCTGTCTCCAGCGAAAACGGCTCGGATCTAATGAACCCGACGCCCTCGCTCGACATGCCGTCCCAGTCGGTTTGCTCAATGACACGCAATCGGGCCGGCGGCCCGTCATTGATCCAGCGTGAGCGAAAGGAATCTCCGACAAGTCTCAGCCGCGTGCCCGGATTGGCCGCGCATGCCTTGTCGACTGCCTCGCGCCATCTGTCGGCGTCGAAGCCTGCCCCGCCAGCTTCGAGGATGAAGATGGACTCCCGTTGGATTTCCAGCGTTCTGCGGCTGCAGCCGATGCTGGCATGATAGTATTCGGGCATCGAAAGCGGCCGCTCGATGCGCGCAAAAGGTTCGAGGCGCAAACGCGCGGCGCGGTCGTCCAGGGGCCTTTCAGCCATCAGCCTTCTTGCCCGGATTGGGAGAAATGAGCTCGGAAGGCTTCCACGAAAGCGTCAAACTGCCCCTGATCGTTGTAGCGGGCCGGAGCAGTGAAGCAGATCGTGGATGTGTCGTTGTCATTGAGGAACACGATGTTCAGCTTGCCAACGGCGCCCGGAATACCGTGCAGGCGTTTTGGGACAAAACCGGGAAAGGCAAATGACTCGGGCAGAACGGTCCCCATCGACACGAGCCCGCCGGTGCCGAACACCGGATTGAGATGATAGAGCAGGCCTTCTATCTTAGTGCTGATGCGCCGGCTTAACAGCGAGACGGGCAACCAGAGCAGCGCATTCTTGCCGGGTACGGGTCTGCAATCGGCATATGCCTGAATGCGTTTGTGGATCTGCACCATGAGATTTCGGGCGCGGGCGCCTTCCGGCACGGTCAGACGAACATAACCGGTGAGATTGCCAAGGCCAAGTTCCTCGGTTCGCAGCCCGCGATAGTCGACTGGTATCATGAATGCGACCTCTCCCGGCTCGCGGCGGCGGGCATATTCCGCGATGAAGGCGGCGGCCTTCGGCAGCAATTGGGAGATGTTCCGGTCCAGCACGAGCCGGCGCCAGATATAGTGCAGCGGCGCGCCGTCCGGCGGCCCCGCGGCAACGACTGACATCGTTGAAACCGCCTCTGCCGGCGGTTCGCGGGGAACCTTGTCGGCATATTGTGCCTGAACGTCGAGATCGGTGAACGTCGATGTTGAGCCATGCAATGGCTCGCCTCGCATGGCGCGGAAGACTTCATAGCACCAGTGCATGAACCCGCGACCATCGATTGCGGCGTGCTGCGTGCGAAATACGATCCTTGTCAGACCATCGGCGCACGGCACGATCAGAATGTCGGCGATCGGCCCGCCGCGCATGCCGTCGAGCCTTTCCTTCAGAAAGGGCGCGCCTTCCTCGCTGTTGCCGTCCCAGTTGGCCTGCGGCATCACCCTCACTTGCGGAGGGATTCCCGAATCGACCCACCGTGCAAATCCAAGACGGCCCTTGAGGCGCACACGTATGGCAGGATTGGCCTCGGCAGCGCGATCGACCGCAGCCTGAAGGGTGGCTGGATCGACATCGCCCTTGCCTTCCATGACACCGTCGACATGGTAGTGGTAGATCTCGTTGACGGCGAATGCCAGCCGTTCCATCGGAGAGATCCGCCGTGAATAGCGCCTGGCCATTATTCGCGATCCTCCAGAAACGAAATCACCAGCTGGCGCAACGCGTCCGGCTGATCCTCCACGACATAATGCCCGCAGTCGAGCAGTTCCAGGCGTGCCGCCGGAAGAAGGCTTTCCAGCTTCGCGCCCGACGCCACGCAATGGGAATGCCGACCGTAGACGAGCAGCGTGGAGACGCGCAAGCGCGACAGTTCGAAGTCCGAGGGCGTCGGGTAGTCGGTCAGATCCCTGACCAATGTGGAATGGAAGAAAAGCTGTTCCAGTCTCCGGTGCATTCGCTCGCGCCTGCGCCCGCCAGTCGCATTCTGATTGGCATCGATATACCCGGCAAGCACCTCCGGTGAGTGCACGTTGAGCAGATCCGGCAACACATGCTCGCCGACAGGCAATGGCGCATCGACGAGAACCAGCCTGCGCACACGATCCTGCGTAGTCAACGCCATGTTAAGCGCCAGAACCGCACCCATGCTGTGCCCGACGACATCGATGGGCCGCCGGTCAAGACCATAGTGGGCAAGCACGGATCGCAGATCGGCGAGTTGCGTGTCGAGGTCGTATCCGGTGGCCGTCACCGGACTGTCGCCATGTCCACGCTGATCGTAAAGGACGACGTGGTGCTGTTTCGCCATTGGCGCGGCCAGCGACGAATACCAGGTCGCCATATTGCCGAACATCAGTCCGTGAATCATCAGCACGGGCGTGGAACCTTGAGCTCCCATTTCGAGCGAAGAAAGAACCGTTCCGTTGGTGTGAATCAGCTGCATGGGTTTTCCCGTGCAGCGAGCTTGAGGATGATAGACGCAATAGACGCGGCACCCGCGACGCCTGGCGCCGAGTTGAGCTCACGCGCCAGCCGGGCCGCGTTTTCGGCCAGCGCGGGGTCGCTGAGCATCCGTTCGATCGTGGTGCGGGCGGTCGCTGGCGAGACCTTGCCGTGGCGCATAAAAAGGCCAGCGCCTGCGTCTATCACCTGACGGGCGATGACAGGCTGATCGTCCCGGATCGGCGCAACGACCAGCGGTAATCCTTGAGATAGCGCCTCGCAGACGGTGTTGTGTCCCGCATGACAGACGACACCCGCGACGCGCTTCAGCAAGTCGAGTTGCGGTACGTAAGGGCGGACCAACACATTATCCGGTGCATTCTGGCCGAGTTCTTCCGGCGCAACCATCACCGCCTGCAGGTCGGGCATGTGGCGGAGCGCTTCCAGCATCACGTCGAAAAAGCGGTGATCGCGATCGCGGCTGACGGTTCCCAGCGTGATCAGAATGGCGCGCCTGCCATCGTCGAGCCATTCCCATGGAAACGCCACGTCTGGCCGGGCGCCGCCCGCGGCTGGTCCGACAAATGCATAGGGGGCAGGAATGCGCTCATGGGCGGAGCCAAGCAGCGCCTCGATCGAAAACACCAGCACGGAATGTGGCGAGAAATCCGGTCGTTCGACGATCTTGGCAGGCGCGAGATAGCGCTCCTGGATTGCCGCATATTGCTCCACGACCCAGGCGTCGAGCAAAGGCGCCAGCCGCACGATCGATGCAGTGGTGGAAACCAGAGAAACCCACGGCAGATCAAGCTTGCGGGCCACAAGTGAACCGGCGAGCATCTGGTGGTCGACCGCCATGACGTCCGGTCGAAAGTCGCGGACGGCAGCTTCCAGAGGCGCGAGTGCGTGTTCGGTCAGGGGCAGGAGATAGTCCTCGAAGAACAGGCGCACGCTCTCCAGTCCGCGCACCTTTTCCCCCAGGACCGGCGGTTGATAGTCGGTATCGATCGGATAGATACACGCGCCGGAAGGAAGTCGGTCGCGCAATGTCTTTTCGTGCACCGCCCAGGCGACTTCATGCCCCTGATCGCCGAGCGTCTGAGCAAGCGCAAGGGTGGGGTTCAGATGTCCGGTCAGCGGAAGCGACGTGAAGAGGACACGAGCCATATTCAGGTTACGGACAGGCGTTCTGCGACATAACCGGCGATATCGCCCACATTCAGATTGATCAGTTCGTGGATCGACTTGCCCGAAAGCCAACCGACGATATCCACCTTGTCGCCAAATCGCGTCATCAGCGCATCTGCGATCTTGACGAACTCGATGCTCTCGATTTCGAGATCTTCACTGAAGCGGGTCTCCGGATTGATCTCGAAGTCCTCGATCCAGTCCTCGTCTATGGTGCTGCGGATCGTATCGGCGACAGTTGCCACCACGTCGTCATAAGTTTGAATGCTCATAAATGTCACGCATCGACCTGGCTTGCGGATGCCATGGATACAGAGTCGGGGCCGCCGCCGTCCGCCGCGGCGTCGTGGGGGGCTTCCAGCAACCAGCCGACGATATGATCATCGATCCGGTGGGTGACGGCCCAGTGTCCATTTACACGAAAACAGTCACCGTCACGCTGATCGATGACAAATTCGTGCAAGCGCCCCTGTAATCCCGTTCTGAGCGCCTTGGCCATTGCCTCTTTGACCACCCAGCCCCGGGTACAGGCAACATCGAACGTTTCTCCTGCGAACAGAGTTTGCTCCTGAGCTGTAAAAGCCAAGTCCGCAAAGCCCTGGGTGCGCTCCTCTATGCGTTCGATGTCGATGCCAACAGGCCTCTCGCCGACCATTGCAACGGCGAAACGACCCTTGTGCGCAAGCGATATGTACAGCGATTCGCTTACCGCGTCGGTAACGTGTTTACGGACGAAGGGCGCACCCGCCGCGTCGTTTTCGACAATCACTTCCTGCGGGAATATGGCATTGGCGTTACCGCGCTGCCTCAGATAGCTCCGCACGGCGTCTTTTGCGGCAACCCTGCCGTTCAGCCACTCGCGCCGGCGGCGTGGCGGCAGACTGTCATAGGAGGCGCGCTCCTCGGCTGTGAGATAGCGACGGCAGATATAGTCACGCATCAGCGCGGTATCGAACCGGTCCTCAAAGATGGCAATGTTCGGGGGCACCATCTGGGAGATTTCATGGGTGGAGATCTGGCGGCTGTTTGTCCAGAAGCGGTCATCCATGTGATAGCGGCGCGTCCGCCATCCCTGCATGGTCAATACGGCCTTGCCGGATGTGTCGCGCAACACGTGATCGGTCGCGCATTCCAGATCGTTCAATGTGGTGACTCGGACCTCGCACCGCATCATTTCGCCGGGGGAGGGGTCCGGCCCCAGGAAACAGATGCGGTCGACACCGATCGGCATGGCGAGGCAATTGTCAGGTTGTTCCATGACCCAATAGCCGGCGAGCTGCCCCATATTGTCGAGCAGGGAACCGCTGCCGCTCGGCGTCTTAAGGATGCCGTCTATGCCGTTGTCGCCAATCGCTTCAAACCGGCTGACGCCCTGATACGCCGGACCATGGAACATCCAACCGTCACGGTAGAGGTCAGCCGCATTCGCCCGTGTCTCGCGTGGCCTCGAAAGGGGTGGGACCTGTGGCGCGTCGGCGGTCGGATATCGCTCGGCGACGATCAACTGCGCGCTGAAATAGCCCTCTATCTCCGCGTCAAATGCCAACTCTCCTGCAGATCGCAATTTGATTGTGACGGTAACTGGTTCCGTCACGTCGAGCCAATTGAAGGCCTTGATGTCGCGAAACTCGATGACATGCAGGTGTCCGAAACCTTGCTCTGCGAGGACGCCCTCAAGCGCCTCGCGAACCAGCATTACCTCCATTGTCAGCGGAACGACGGGACGGCGGTCGGCCCGGATCGGCCAGCCGGCGGGCTGTGGGTAGAACGCGTGATCGTCGACCCAGGGAATCGTCCTGTCGACATCGAGCAGCTTGCGGAGGCTAGTGTCTATATGTGGGCTGGAGTGGGGCGCGTTCTTGCCTGCTCGTCTCTGTTGCCACAGCGCGAGCACGTCCCGGCCTGCTTGCTCGATCTCCGTCAGCGTTTCACTGAGCATCCGGCCAACACGATCATCCGCATCCAGGGGAGGCCGTTCGAAACCCGACTGGACAGATGATGTGCCAAGGCGCGTATCGAGTGGCGTTGCAAGCCGCAGCAAGGGAACACCGAGGGAGAGTTTCCGGCCGACTGCAGCCGACGTGCTGGCTGGCACATCCCTTCTATCGCGAATGCCGAGCAGCGAGCCATCGAAGGGATATCCTTCGGTCCAGAGTGCCGCACTCAGATGTTGAAGCTGCTCCAGACCGTTGCGGCTTTCACTGTGGCTGTCGATGGCCAGATGCGGCTCTCCTGTCAGGATATCGTCGATGAAACCGCTCAGCGATCCGGTCCCGACCTGTATGAAGACCCTGAAACCGGCCTCGTACATCGCCTTGATGGCAGGCTGGAACAGAACCGGATCAATCAATTGCCGCGCGGCCACTTCCATTTTCTCGGTCGCATCCGCGGGAAACGGTTCGGCTGACGCAATAGACCATACGGGAATGCGGGGTTCAGACATCTGCATGTCTGTCAGCATTCCGCGAAAACTCGGCGCATAGGGTGCAAAAAGGGGAGAGTGGAACCCTGCCACGATCGGCAGGACCTGCGCGAAGATCTTCTCAATCCTGAGACGCGCAAGGGCCTCCTCCACAGCCTCACGGCGGCCGCATGCGATCGACTGGTGCGGGCAATTGTCGTGGGAGATGTCTATGCCCTCAATTCCATCGATAATCGTACGCAGACGCTCCTCGCTGCACGATGCGGCCAGGTAGGGCAGGTCGGGAAAGCTGACCTGCTCCGGATCACCGTCGCTATAGCGACGTTCGGCTTCCGCTCGGTCCAAAATCCCGCTGGCTGCCATGGCGCTCCACTCGCCAATGCTGTGCCCCAGCATCCCATCGGCCTCGATGTCGAGCTTGCTCAGGGCGTCGAACATCAAGAGGTTGAAGTTTAAGACGCCTCGAACGACGTAAGGAAGTTGGGTAGCCGGATCCATCGGTGTGCAATAGGCAGAACACGCCAGACCGAAATGCTTGGCTATGTCCTCGGCATTCGGCGCAAAACTGCTGTCCGCCCCGGGAAAAACGAAGGCGATCTTGCCACCCGATTGGGCAAATCCGTCAGGCGAGTACCAGATTTGCTGACGCCCTCTCCAGGCTTTGCCGGAAAGGATTGCTTTACGCGCGAGCGCCAGCTTCTTCTCCGATGGCGCGACGATGGCGAGGCGATGCGCGCCGTTGCCGGCAGCGGGGTCCGGCTCGCGCAGGTCCAGTCGGGCTACCAGTTCTTCCCGCGAGTTCGCCGAGAGCATGAGGACCGGCGGCAACGACAATCCCGGACGCGCAGGCGCTTTCGCAGGTTCCGGCAATCCGCGCAGCACGACATGACCGTTGATTCCGCCAAAGCCGAACGTGTTGAAAGCCGCGATGCGCTCTTCACGCGGGGTCGACCAGACTTCCGACTGACCTATGGCACGAAATCCGCTTTCGGCAAGAAGGGGATGGGGCGTTTCACAATGCAGCGTCGGAGGCAGGATTCCATAATGAATGGCCAGCGCGGTCTTGATCAGGCTCGCCATGCCCGACGCGGGCATTGCATGACCGATCATCGACTTCACTGAGCCCGCGACCGGAGCGGCATCGGCAGCGGTAGCGGATGCACCGAAAAAGGTCTTGAGCGTTTCGAGCTCGACCTGATCGCCGGTCGGAGTTCCAGTTCCGTGCGTCTCGATCAGCCCGAGATCGTCGCGAGAGAAAGAGACGTTGCGCCACGCCTTCTCCATCGCCATCAACTGGCCGACGGATGCTGGAGCAACCAGGCTTGAACTGCGACCGTCGCTCGACGAGCCGACGCCTTCGACAACGGCATATATCCTGTCGCCATCCGCCAACGCATCGTCGAGCCGCTTCAGGACAGCCATCCCCACACCTTCGCCGGCAAGTATGCCGTCCGCTTCGGCGGAGAGGGGGCGCGAAACACCGCTTCGCGACAACGCGCCCAACTGGCAGAAGGTCGCCCAGAAGGTGAGGTCGTGGGAGAGGTGAACACCACCCACCAGCATCATGTCGGTCTCGCCGTTTGCCAGCGATGAGCAGCCCTGTTCTATCGCGATTGCCGCACTGGCGCAGGCTGCATCGATAGTAAATGCCGGCCCGTGCAGGTCGAGACGATTGGCTAGACGTGATGCGACAAGGTTCGGAATGAGGCCAGAGGCGACATCAGGTCCATAGTGTGAGAGCTCCTTCTGCAGCTTGGTGCGCGCCGCATCGATCACCGACTCGGGCAGATCGGGAAACAGATCACGCAGTGTTCGCTCCACCTGCGGCAGCAGGCGAACATGTTGTTCAAGCCGAAGGACGCCAGCGCTGACATAGTTCCCGCGCCCGACAATAACGCCGGTTCGGTCGCGCGAAAACGGCTTGCTGTCGTAGCCAGCGTCTTTCAGCGCCTCATAACCGATTTTCAGAGTGAGCAGTTGTTCCGGCTCGATCGCATCCACTGCGTTGGGCACGACGCCAAACGCGAGCGGATCGAATGTCGCATCGGTATCAACGAATCCGCCTCTGTTGCAGTAGAACCGATCGACTGCGTTCGAATTTGGGTCGTAGAAGCTGTGGTCCCAGCGGCTTTCAGGCACTTCCGTGATCGCGTCGACGCCATCGACGATATTCTGCCAGAACGACGCGAGATCTCGCGCGCCCGGGAAAAGGCAGGCAAGGCCTACAATGGCAATGCGCGACATGGATCAGGCCGCCCAGTCGACGTCCGCTGCCGCCGATTGCGATCCGAAGCTATCAGGGGCCCCGCACATCAGGACGACCTGAGGTTCGTTACCTGGCGTGGCAAGTTCACGTAGCAGAGCCTCGATCCCCTCATCTCGTGGGATAAGGCCAATTCCGCGCTTGTGATAATCGGCTGCAAGGGCGTCTGACACCATGCCGGTACCGCCCCAAGGCCCCCAGTTGACAGAGAGCACACGCCCCGGAACGCTCGCGTTCCAGCTCTGGGTCAGCTTGTCCAAGACATCATTTGCCGATGCATAGTCTATCTGGCCGCGATTGCCGAAGGCCGAAGCGACACTTGAAAAGCAGACCACGAATTTCACGTCGTCCCGGATAGTTCGACGCAGCGTGAGCGCCGCCTCGACTTTAGTATCGAAGACACGCGCAAAACTCTCTGGCGTCTTGTCCCGGACCAGCTTGTCCTCGATCACCCCCGCTCCGTGAACAACACCGTCAATACGACCATGTTGCCTATAGAGATCGGAAATGAAGGCCGAAAAACGCTCGCTGTCGGTTACATCCATCTGGGTGTAGCGCGCGCTGCCGCCTGCTTCACGTATGTTGTCGAGCGTCTGGGCGATTTCCCGTTCTGCCAGAAGCCGCCTCAACGCGCGCTCGATCTCGGCCGGCCGCATGGCCGGGTTTTCCGAGAGAAGGATCTGGCGAAGCTTCTTGAGATCGTTGATGTCGCGCGTTATCGCGCTTTCCTGCTCGACCGGAGCCGGCGTACGTCCCACCAGTTCGAGATGGCAATGATGGCGCAGCGCGAGGGCGACTGCCAGATCGGCAGTTATGCCACGCGCTCCGCCCGTCAGCAGAACCACGCTGTCGCGATTGAGCGGGAGCTTGGCCAGGCGTTGCTCTTCGAGATTTTCGGGGACCAGCTCATATGTGCGCCGCTGTCCGGCGGCATAGTCCACCTCCCGATGCGGATCTTCGGTTGCCAGTTCACTTTCGAGATAGCTTGCAAGTCGCGTGGCAGATTCCGACGGATCGAGATGCAGGCATCGTGCACGCAGATGTGGGAATTCCCACGACAGCGTCTTCACCATGCCCGCATAGCCGCCGCCTCGTTCAGCGCTTCGATTGGCGCCCGCGACGATCAGCTGACCAACGCCCGCAGCCATACAATCGCGGACGATAGGGAAGAACGATTTGAGATCGCTTGCTCGGCACTCGGGATTGAGCGGCCACAAATGCACGAGACAGTCAGATTGCCCGAAGGAAAAGTCAGACGAAGCCAGTTCTTCAATGCCAACCACTTCCGCGGTCGCACCGCTCGTCCGCAAGGAAGCGGCAAGCGCCGGAGCCACGCCCATGCCGTCGTCAGTGATCAGGAAACGGTGCCCGGTCAGCACTGAGGCACGTCTTGTTTTGGGCATCCGGCTATTCTGGCGAAACACATAGCGTTGCAACGCAAACGTCTCGGTGATCGCATCAGGCGTCATGTCGACGCCGGTTGGCTCGACACCGCCTGTAGCGTGTGCATCGATCCATTCGGACATCTTGCGCAGGGTCTTGAGCGCTGAAAGTTCTTCCAGCATGGCATCCTTGCCGTCGCGACGGTCCATGCCAAGGCGAGACATCAGCCTGCCGACGATCTCCAGTCTCTTGATCGAATCGATCGAGAGATCCGCCTCAAGATCCAGATCGAGATCCAGTGCCTCGATCGGATAGCCGGTGCTTTCGCTGACAATTTCGGGCAGCATCTGAGAGGTCGGTACTATCGCCACCTCGCTGTCCCGAGGCGCATGCGCGTTCATCAGTTCGAGCATCGCGCGCAGCGTTCTCATGGTCGAAAGCCGCTCAACGAGATCGTCCGACTCCGCGCCCAGACGATCCCTCAATCCCAGCCGCTGGCCCAGTTCTCCAACAATTTCCAAGCGTTTGATGGAGTCGATGGAAAGATCGGCCTCGAGATCGAGATCGGCATCGAGCTTGTCAGCCGGGTAACCCGTGCGCTCGCCGATAATGGAGAGCAGCAACTCTTCAAGCGTCTGGTGCGGGACGGAAGGCGCAACTTCGGGCGATTGAGAAACTGCTACCGGGGCAGGTGGCTCGTCAACCTGAGCCTGCAATGCAGCAGATTGTTGGATCGGCCGCTGTTGCGGCAGCTCTCGATCGGTGGGCGCGCCGAAATATCCAAGCAGGACATCCCGCTGCGCACGCACCATGTCTCGCATAGTGTCGAGATAGGAAATAAGGGCCTGCTCGCCTGCCTCCGCAACCTGTGGCGCTGCCACAGGCTTCGACACAACCGGAGCCATGATTTGGCGAGGAGCAGCACGCAAGGCGCGCGCGCCACCCCCGTTGAGGATCCAGGTCGTCGCAGAAAGTTTACGCGGCTGATCGAGATCCAGCGGCGATGCGCGATGCTCGAAAAGATGCTCGGCCTTGAAATGCGGAACAGTAACGGCCAGTTGGGCCATGATGTCGAGAAGCCCGACCATCCCCTTCTCGCCGGGATCTGCCGAGATCACCGTATGCGGCCGCCCCTTCAGGATTTGGCCCACAAGACCGGTGAGCACGCGACGCGGACCAACCTCGATGAAAGTGCGCGCACCCTGCGAATAGAGATTCTCGACCTCTTCGGCAAAGCGCACCGGGCTGGTGAGGTGTTCGGCCAGCGAAGTGCGAATGGAGTCAGGCTTGATATGAAGCTCGGCGCTTACATTCGAATAGACCGGCCATTGCGGCGCTTCGACGGTCTCGGTCGCCAACCCATCGCCAAACTGTTCGCGTGCCGCCTTCATAAGCGGCGAATGGAACGCGCGATCCGTGTCGATCAACTTGTAACCGACCGAGCGACCCGCGAGCACATCGCAGAATGCGCGAATGTCGGCGCTCGGACCTGCCACGACGTTCTGTGCGGGACTGTTGCGGTTTGCGATGACGATATTCGGGTAGGGCGATAGCATCTCCTCAAGAGCCGCCGCATCGAGCCGCACGGCGGCCATCAGGCCCTTGTCGCCGCTCATGCTTCGGCTCATGGCACCTGCTCGCGCGTTGGCAAGCCGCATCAAGGTGCTGAAGTCGTAGGAGCCTGCGGTGGCGAGCGCCACCAACTCGCCGAAACTATGTCCGGCAGCCATGTCGGGGCGCAATCCGAGACGCTGAAGCAGGTCAAAGAGTGCGTATTCGACCAGCGCGAGCGCGGGCTGCGCGTTGCGCGTGTCGGCGAGGGTCCGCTCTTGGTCTCGCTTGGTCGCATCGTCATAAGGGGTTGGCGGAAACAGCACGGCCGACAGGTCGGGCGCCTGTCCGGTCAGCTCGCGCGTGCTGTCCGGGAAATAAACAAAGAGATCGGCGAACATGTTCGGATATTGGCTGCCCTGTCCGCTGAACAGTGCCGCAATTTTCCCCGGGGCGTCAGTGCCGGAAGCAGCGCGGTAGCGCACCCCATCCCCTTCGCTTCTCGCGAGGGCGGCGGAAACGCTGCGCGAAAGTTCGGCGCGATCACCGGCGACGAAGGCATATTGCACGGGCCCGCTGCCGGCACTCCACACGGCGGCAGCAAGATCGCGCAGTTGGTTGGGAGCGTCGCTCTGATCGAGGTAGCGCGTGACCCTGCGCGCAAGTTGATCCGCGTCACCCAGAGTGACGCCCCGAAATGCGAAAAGCTCGGCGGGCCACGCGATTGTTCCCTGCGCGCTCGCGTGCTCGTCATGAGCTGACAGGACAGCGTGGAAATTGACCCCGCCAAATCCGAAAGCGCTCACGGCGGCGCGCGCGGGACCGTCTTTCGAAGCGATCCAGGGCGTGGCACGCGCGTTGAGCCGGAATGGGCTGCGCCGACCATAGCCGGGATTGGGACGCGTGATCTGCTGTGTTGCCGGAAGCACGCGATGGTGGAGCGCTTTCGCGACCTTGATGATGCCCGCGATGCCGGCGGCGCATTTGGTGTGCCCGATCTGGCTTTTCACCGAGCCCAACTGGGCTTGGGTGGGCAAAGCGCCATTGTCCTGGAAGACTGTGGTGAGCGTTTCCAACTCGGTCCGGTCGCCGACGACCGTGCCGGTGCCATGCGCTTCAACGAGCCCGACTTCACCTGGGGTCACACCAGACTGCCAATAGGCCCGGTCAAGCGCGCGCCTTTGTCCCTCAGGACGGGGTGCAGTGAGTCCAAGGCCCTTGCCATCGCTCGATCCCGCCATTCCGTCGATGACCGCATAGATGCGGTCGCCGTCGCGCTCGGCGTCGGAGAGCCGCTTGAGAACAACAACGCCCACGCCTTCGCCCAGCGCGATGCCGTCCGCCTTGTGATCGAAGGGGCGGCATCTCCCGGTGGCAGACAGCGCGCCGACCGACGCGAACATCAGAAAATCGTTGATGCCGTTGTGAAAGTCTGCGCCGCCTGCAAGAACCATGTCGCTTGACTTGCCGCGCAGTTCCTTGACGCCCAACTCAATGGCTGTGAGCGAGCTCGCGCAAGCGGCGTCGACCGAGTAATTCGCGCCGCCCAGCCCCAGCCTGTTGGCGATCCGACCGGAGATAACATTGGCCAGAACACCCGCGAAGGAATCTTCGGTCAGGGTAGGCAGCACATCGTCCAGAGCCTGCGGCAAGTCACCGGCATATTGCGGATAAAGGTTGCGGAACTTGTATTGCCCGGCGAGATCCATACCGCCATCGGCGCCGAATATGACAGATGTGCGCTCCCGGTCGAACCAACGATGGTCGTATCCGGCATCTCCGAGCGCCTTCCTCGCGGTCTCGAGCGACAGCAATTGCGCAGGCTCGACCGCCGCGACGGATTGAGGCGGAATGCCATACTCGACCGGGTCGAATGGCACGTCGTCAATGAACCCGCCCCATTTGCTCGGCGTCTTGCCAGCCGCGGCTGGCGCCTGCTGCCAGTATTGTTCGGCGCTCCAGCGATCCTGTGGCACTTCCTGAATGAAGTCGCCACCGGCAACGATGTTGCCCCAGTAAGTTTCGAGGTCCGGCGCACCCGGATAGATGCACGCCATGCCGACGATCGCGATCGGCTCAGCGCCCTCAGCGCGGACCAGCTTCGGTATGACGATGTTCTCGAGATGCTCTGTCGCCCCAACGCTGACTTGCCGGTGCAATTCCTCGACGGTTATGACCTCGCGCTTGAGCGCGATGGCCTGTCCGACCATGTACATGCCATCGGTTTCCTGCCTGTCCTGTTCGACAGCGGCAAGAACGCCATTGACCCGATCCTGACCCTTGGAGGCAACCCGAAGCCGCCCCACCGTCAACGCCTCAAGTTGCGCCCATATCTGCTTTGGATGAACACCTTCGGCATGCAGACGCTGCTTTTCGGCCTCGAAAAAGTCGACAAAGCCGGACGACACACAGCGGATCGCGTGACCTGGGCCTGTCTCGACCAGCGTCGTATGGGGCGCGCCAAGTGCCCTTTTCTGAAAGCGGGGAATGATCGCACCCGACGATACGGCCTCTTGGGTCGCGATATATGCGGTGCCCATCAGCACGCCGATCTTCGCGCCCTTGGCAGCGAGTGGGGCGGCCATTGCGCCGACCATCGCGGCTGAGCGGGCATCATGAATGCCGCCAGCAAAAAGGATATGGAGCTTTTCCGGTTCCCGATGCCGCATCAACTGGGTCAGCGCCTGTTCCCAGAGCACGAAGCTGTAGCGCGGACCGACATGTCCGCCGCATTCGCGCCCCTCGAACACGAAATGTGTTGCGCCGTCCTTGAGGAAAAGCTCCAGAAGGCCGGGCGAGGGCACGTGCAAATAGGTAGGAATTCCCATCTCGACAAACGGTCGCGCCTGAGATGGACGGCCGCCCGCAAGCAGCAACGCGGAGGGACGGAATTCACGAACCAGGTCGAGCTGTGCGTCGAGAACATCCTTCGGCGCAAACCCCAGCACACCAATACCCCAGGGGCGCTCGCCGATCGTGGCAACGGTCTGTTCGATAAGCTGGCGCGACGGCTCAGCGCCCATCAATGACAGGGCAAGAAACGGCAATCCGCCTGCGTTTGCGACGGCCGCCGCAAATTCCGGGGTATCGCTGACCCGCGTCATCGGTCCTTGCGCAATCGGAAGACGCGTTCCGTGCGAAGCTGCCCAGGAATTGCCTTCGTCGAGAATCTTGAGCTTTCGTGCCTGGCGAATCTGGGCGCTGATGCGGTGACGCATTGTCTTGAACAACGCCTCGATATTGGCACAGTCTGCCAGGGCGAGCCGCGCCAGCGCGATGTCCTGGCCCACGGGGAACTGCACGCCATCTGCTGCGCCGGCATCGTTGATGCCGTCATCGAGCGAGAGCATCCTCGACTTGATGCCCTCCGGCAGCGCGCTTTCAGGGTACCCTGCCATGATGGAATCAAGCACGACGCCATACGCACCGCCGGCCACAGCCGCAGCTGCCGTGTGGAGCCCGATGCCACCCTGGCACCAGACGGGCACACGCACGGGCCAGTCTTCAGCCAGTGCCATGACGCGCTGAAGGAGAATGAAGCTGCTCTCCTCGCCGGTACGTTCGCCGCTTTCCTGACCCTTAACGATCAACCCGGCTGCGCCGGACGAAAGTGCGCGCTCCGCCTCCTCGATCGAACAAACCTGCACAATCGTGGGCACCAGACGCCAGGTCGGCGGGATATCGGTATGCGGACAACCGAGAACCAGAAAGCTGACCGAGGTTGGCATGTCATTCGGCAACCCGGCGCATCCCGAGGGAAGACGCAGTCCCAGCCCCGTTTCTTCTTTGCCGATCAGCTGGAACAGTTCGGGCCATTCCTCTGCGTCTCGACCAATATCGATCGCGGCCGCAGCCTGCTGACGACGAACGGTCCTGGCAAGCCGAACATCTGGAATGCCGAGCGGGGTGATCGCGAGCAGCCTGAACAGCTCATCACCCCAGAATAGACGCGAATCACCATTGCCCAGCGAATACTGCTGGGACGTTGAATCGCTTGCCAAGCTCTTCGACAAACTCAATTCCATGCTCATTCGGCGGAGCCGATCCCTGTATGCCCGTCAACCACGCTGCCGCATCGCAACATACTTACGTACACATTGGTAAATGTACTAAAGCGATCTTAACACAAAGGATAGCCCGTTGGACCTTCACTGAACGTGAAGGTGGCAAATGATACGTAAATGCAACGCTGCGGCGTGTGCCCGTATCAGAGCGATGGCATTTGGAGTTTGCTTCGATATCGACCGCGGGTCCTGCGAGGTCACGCCTCAAGCCTACAGCATCAGCGCGCTGCGAAGGCTACCCTGCGCTGGCGTCTTCAAATCGAGATCTGCCTCGATATGGTCGACATGGCTGATGATTAGCTTTGTTGCGCCTTCAACATCGCGATTCGCCAGCGAATTCACGATTTCGCGATGCTCTTGATGCCCGCAGGTAGAGGTTCCCGTCCGACCGTAGAGGGCAATCACAAGCGAGGATCGCGCCACTAGTTCCTCCATGAACTTGGCGAGGATCGTATTGCCGGCCACGTCTGCGAGAAGAAGATGAAAATCGCCGGATGCCTTGATTTCCGCTCGGCGCGCTTCAGGGCCTCGCGACGAAAGATGCCGCGATTCTTCATCCAACTGGCGGTGAAACGCCGCGATGTCGGTTTCGGTGATTCGCGCGCAGGCTGATTGCACCAGTCCTGGCTCGATCAGGCGGCGGGACGCGAAGATCTGCCGGGCTTCCTCGATGGAGGGATTTGCGACAAAGGCCCCCCGGTTTCGCTCCGTTCGAACCAGTCCTTCGAAGGTCAGCATTTGGAGCGCGGCCTTGGCCACTGTGCGGCTCACGTCAAAAAGCGCGCCGACTTCCTGTTCCGAGAGTTTCGCGCCCGGCGCGAGCCTTCGGTCGATGATCGCATGGCGCAGTTGGTCGCGAATACGCTGCGCCCGGTCGCCCGCGCCGTCGTCTCGCTCAATCGATATCTCGCTCTTCGCGTCCATGTCTGATCCCGCTCGGTTTTACAGCGAACGCCTCCTCTGAGCCAGCGTGAAGCGTATGCACTGGCGAAAAATAATTGCATGCAATCCGTGCGATATTTTGAAGACGATCGCATAAATTTTGTGCAATGCATCAAAAGGTGAAATTTTGAGCAATCCGCCAGAACCAGAAAATAATAAACTAAATCAGTGTTTTGAACGGAATCAATTCGATTGGCACGGCGGATGCATGGCATTTCTTGGCAAGGAGATGCGCATGAGCAAAGCCGCTGAAATCGACATAGTCTCCGTCACCAAGAATTACGGGACGACTACAGCCGTTCACGCCATAAGCCTCAAGATACCGGCCGGCAGCTACTGCTGCTTTCTCGGTCCTTCCGGCTGCGGCAAGACATCGACCCTGCGCATGATCGCCGGTCACGAGAGCATCTCGTCGGGCGATGTGCGCCTGGGAAATGTCGTCGTGACTGACTTGCCTCCCGCCAAGCGGGGCACGGCGATGATGTTCCAGTCATATGCACTTCTTCCGCACCTCGATCTCATCGACAATGTTGCCTTCAGTCTGAAGATGAAGGGCGTCGACAAGGAAGAGCGCCGAGCCAAGGCACTCGAAATGCTCACGCTTATGCAGATGGAGGGCTACGCGACTCGTCGGCCGGCCCAACTGTCTGGTGGTCAACAGCAACGCGTGGCGTTGGCCCGCGCATTGATCACCGATCCCGAAGCGCTGCTTTTGGACGAACCTCTTTCGGCGCTCGATCCGTTCCTCAAGATTCGCATGCGCGCAGAGCTGAAGAAGCTGCAGCAGAACCTCGGGATCACGTTCGTTCACGTGACGCATAGTCAGGAGGAGGCGATGGCGCTTGCCGACCTGATCGTCGTTATGAATGACGGGCGCATCGAGCAGGCGGCTCCTCCGCGTATTGTGTTCGAGAGCCCGGCCACGGCATTCGTCGCGCGCTTCATGGGCGATCACAATGTCATTTCAGGCAAGGTAAGCGGCCACGACAACGGACTTCTCAAGCTGGACGTTGCGGATGGCGGGTCTTTTGCCGCCACAGGCGAACTGCGACAGCCCGGAGAAGGTGCCGATATAGCGATCCGCACCGACCATGTTCGAATTGGCGAGGCATCGCAGCCGGACCTCGGCTTCACCGGACTAGTTTCGAACATCGAATATCGCGGCTCGACCGTGAAGCTTACGGCGGCCGGCGCGGGAACGGAGGACTTTACCGCGATCGTCAGGGACCGCGATTTCTTCGCCACACCCATCAAGGTTGGCGATGCCGTGCCATTCGCTTGGGACGCCGGGGACGCAATCGTCCTCGGGCGCCTCGATTCATAGAACAATCAACAGGGGAATAGCGATGACAAAGACTACCGCAGTCACCAAAGGGATTTCGCGCCGCAGCTTGCTCAAGACTGGCGCTGCAGCGGCCGGTTTTGCCGCCGGTTCCGGCGTCATTACCGGATTTCCGACAATCTGGGCGCAAAATCCGATCACGTTGCGCCAGTTCGGCACGGGCGTGTCGAACCTCAATGCAATTGCCGACAAGTGCAAGGAAGATCTCGGCATCACGCTGGAAATGACGGCAACCGACTCTGATGCGGCAGCGCAGCGTGCGGTCACGCAGCCTGACAGCTACGATATCGCCGATATCGAATACTGGATTCTCAAGAAAGTATTTCCGAGCGGCGCCATCCAGCCGATGGATACCTCCAAGCTGAAATTCTACGATAAGGTAGTGCCGCTCTTCATCACCGGTAAGCTGACGCCGGAGAGCGAGATCGCGCAGGGAACCGCCCCGCACACGGTCGGCTTCGTCGAGGCCCAGGACTCCAAGACCTTCGCCAAGGAGCCGACGCAGTGGTTCACCATGATGCCGACGATCTACAATGCCGACACGCTCGGCATTCGTCCCGATCTCGTGGGCAGGGACATCACCAGCTGGGCCGATATTCTTGATCCTGCCTTCAAGGGCAAGACGTCGATCCTCAACATCCCGTCGATCGGCATCATGGATGCCGCCATGATCATGGAAGCCTCGGGGCAGATCAAATATGCCGACAAGGGTAACATGACGAAGGAAGAGATCGACAAGACGATCGACTTCCTCATCAAGACAAAGCAGGCAGGACAGTTCCGCGCCTTCTGGAAGAGCTTCGACGAGAGCGTCAACCTGATGTCGTCGGGCGAGGTGGTGATCCAGTCGATGTGGTCGCCTGCGGTTGCCGCGGTTCGGTCAAAGGGTATTCCCTGTGTCTACCAGCCGCTCAAGGAAGGCTATCGCGCATGGGGCGGCGGGCTTGGGCTGGCCTCGCATCTTGAAGGTGCGAAGCTTGATGCCGCCTACGAATACATCAACTGGTACACGTCGGGCTGGGTCGGCGCTTATCTCAATCGCCAGGGATACTATTCCGCCGCCATGCAGACGGCGAAGGAATACATGTCCGCCGACGAGTGGGGCTATTGGGTGGAGGGCAAGCCCGCCCAGGGTGACATTCTGGCTCCGGACGGCAAGGTCATGGAAAAAGCCGGCGCCGTGCGTGACGGCGGATCCTTCGATGAGCGGATGGGCCGCGTCGCCTGCTGGAATTCGGTCATGGATGAAGATCGCTACATGGTCCGTCGCTGGAACGAGTTCATCGCCGCGTAGGACATTTGCCGCGCCTCCTCCCATCACAGGGGAGGAGGCAATTTTCCAAAGCAGACAACGTTGAGGCGAGCATGACCGTTGCTGTCGATCAGTCTCCCGCTGCCAGCATACGGCTCAAGGCCGGCAGGCGCGGCCGTCGATTGGATTCGAATATCGTCTCCTATCTCGAAGCGCTGCCGCTGACGCTTATCCTTGGTGCGTTCCTGCTTCTGCCGATCCTAATGATCGCGGTCGTCTCCTTCTGGGATTACGATTTCGCGTCGATGTACCCCGATTTCCTGACGATGAACTATGTCGAGACACTGGGCTCGTGGGTAACTTGGAAGACCTATCTGAACACACTCAAATTCGCGCTTCTGGTGTGGATGATCACACTAATTGCCGGTTTTTGGGTGGCCTATTTCCTGGCCTTCCATATCCGCTCGTCGGCCATGCAGATGGTGCTGTTTCTTGTGTGTACGGTCCCGTTTCTGACGTCCAACATCATCCGCATGATTTCATGGATTCCGGTGCTTGGCCGCAATGGTCTGGTCAACTCGACGCTGATCGAGATGGGCCTCATTCCCGCGCCGATAGAATGGCTGCTCTATTCCGATTTC
Source organism: Rhizobiaceae bacterium (assembly GCA_023953905.1). GTDB lineage: Bacteria > Pseudomonadota > Alphaproteobacteria > Rhizobiales > Rhizobiaceae > Arvimicrobium. The sequence continues at coordinate 21,726 of JAMLJA010000018.1, forward strand.
GCTGTCGTGCTTGCCATGGTGCACCTCTACACGCTGTTCATGGTCACCCCGATATTCAACACGCTGATGCGCATCGACCGCTCGCTGGTCGAGGCTGCGCGCGATGCGGGCGCGTCCGGCTGGCAGGTGCTGACCAATGTGATCCTGCCGCTCGCCAAGCCCGGTATGGCAATCGGAACCATCTTCGTCGTCACGCTTGTCATGGCCGACTTTTCAACAGTGCAGGTGATGTCTGGCGGCCAGAGCGCATCGGTGGCGCTCATGATGAAGAACCAGATGTCGCTGCTTCAATATCCCGCTGCCGCCGCCAATGCCGTGGTGCTGCTCGCACTGGTGCTTCTCATGGTCGCCGGCATCCTGCGCGTCGTCGATATCCGCAAGGAGCTCTGAGATGTCGCACGAGAAGCGCACCCTTGAGTTCTACGTGCTGGCACTGTTCTTCGCGCTCTTTGTCCTGTTTCTGTATGGACCGCTGTCGGCGATACTGATCCTGTCCTTTCAGGGACCGAACGGCGGCCTGACCTTTCCGCTCAACGGCGTCTCCTTTCACTGGTTCGCCAATCTTTTCGAGAAACAGGCGGTCGGCGATTTTGGCGGCAGTTTCCGACGCTCCTTTGTTCTCGGCCTCATGGTGATGGTCGTGACGGTGGTCGTGTCGCTCCTCGCCGGGCTCGCGTTCCGGCAAAAGTTCATAGGTGCGACGCCGCTGTTTTATCTCTCGGTCGCAAGCCTTGTGGTGCCGTCGATCATCATCTCACTCGGCATCGGCGTCGTGTTTCAGCAGTTGGGCCTGAAACCTGCCTGGTACAGCTCGGCCTTTGGCGCGCATCTCACATGGACCTTGCCGTTTGGCGTGCTCATCATGTTCGCCGTCTTCAACCGGTTCTCGCCCTCCTATGAGGAGGCCGCCCGCGATCTCGGCGCGTCGTCCTGGCAGACATTCGCCCATGTCGTGCTGCCGATGATTGCCCCAAGCCTGATCGGCGTCGGCCTGTTTGGATTCACCCTGTCATATGACGAATTCGCCCGCACCCTCATGGCTGCCGGCACCTACAACACGCTGCCGCTCGAAATTTACGGCATGACGACGAATGTCACGACGCCAGTGCTCTATGCACTAGGCACGGTGACGACGCTGTTCTCGTTTCTGGTGATCGCCGGAACACTTGGCGCGATCGTCTATGTTGGCCGGCGCCGCGCGCGCAGCTGAACGGACGCCATGCGCATTCTCGTCGTCAACCCGAACACAACTGCCACAATGACCGATACCATTGCGGCTGCCGCGCGCTCGGTCGCGTCGCCCGTAACGGAAATTGTCGCCATGACATCCGCCTCGGGTCCGGTCTCGATCGAAGGTTATTATGACGAAGCGTTCTCGGTGCCGGGGTTGCTGGCCCGTATCGCGGAGGGCCAGCGGGCGGGAGCGGATGCGGCAATCATTGCCTGCTTTGACGATACCGGGCTGGACGCGGCCCGAAGCATGACCTCCATACCAGTGCTCGGCATTTGCGAGTCGGCGCTCTCGCTCGCCTCCATGCTCGGCTCGCGGATTTCCGTCGTCACGACGCTGGATCGGTCGCTGTCACCGATCGAGCATCTCGTCCATCGCTATGGCAAGTCTCGCCAGACACGGGTCAGGGCTGCCGATATTCCCGTCTTGTCCTTGGAGGATCCAAATTCTGGCGCGGGCGACAGGCTCAGGTCCGAGATCCGGCTTGCTTTGGCCGAGGATCGCGCCGAAGTCATCGTGCTGGGCTGCGCCGGCATGGCTGATCTTGCTCGCCAGTTGCAGACGGAGTTCGGGGTTCCGGTGATCGATGGCGTGACGGCTGCGGTCAAGCAGGCCGAAGCGCTCGTCTCGCTCGGCCTGTCGACGTCAAAACGCGGTGCGTATGCGGCCCCCGTGCCAAAACCCTATACCGGCATGATGGAGCGTTTCGCGCCCGGGATCGTCGCTGCTGACTGAGCGGGTGCCTGTCTGGCTGGTTCAGAAGGGTTTGGTCAGCCGGCGTCCGGCTCTTTCGTTGCAAGCAGCTCCTTGGCATCGATCGCCATCATCAACTCCTCGTTTGTCGGAACGACCAGAACCTGAAACGGCCCGAGGAAAGCAAGATGCGCGACGACTGCGTCGCGCACCGGTTTGGCGTGTTCGCCAATCCCGGCCGTGAAAACGAGGCCGTCCATCCCGCCCATCGATGTCGCCATCGTCGCGATATACTGGGCAATCTTCAGCGCCTGATAGTCAAGCGCGAAGCGGGCGCGTGACGCGTCGCTTTCAAGCAGCGCCTTTACGTCGTTTGAGATACCCGAGAGGCCTAGCAGCCCGGATTTTTCGTAAAGTTCGGCCTGAATCTCATCGGGTGACATGGCGAGATCCCGGCCCATATAGATGACGGCACCTGGATCAATCGCGCCGCTGCGCGTGCCCATCGGCAAACCATCCAGCGCGGTCATCCCCATCGTGGTATCGACACTGCGGCAATCCTGAATGGCGCACAGGCTGGCTCCATTGCCAAGATGCGCTGCTACCACACGCCCCTTTGCCAGGTCCGGATGGTCCCTTGCCAGAACACGGGCAATCCACTGGTAGGAGATGCCGTGAAATCCATAGCGGCGCACGCCTTTTGCACGCATATCGCCGCTGACGGCATAGGAATTGAAGAGTTCAGTGTGACCGGCGTGGAAAGCCGTGTCGAAACAGCCGATATTCGGTACGTTGCCAACCAGTTTCTCGGCGGCCGCTACGGCTGCAAGGTTATGCGGCTGATGGAGCGGCGCGAGCGGGCAAAGCGCGGTCAGTTCGTTGATCGTGTCCGGCGTGAGAACAACCGGATCGGCATATCGGGTACCGCCGTGCACGATTCGATGCACGACCGCAATGATGTGCCACCCGTCGTCATGACGGTCGACGAATTCGAGAACGGCAGATAGCGCCGCCTCATGATCGCTGCCCTTTGCGAGTGCTGCGCTCTCTTTAGCGCCGGATGCGAGCGTCGCTTCAAAGGTCGCGTCACCACCGATGTTCCTGACCTGACCGCCTGCGAGCTTCGTGAGGTCGTCATGCTGAAACGCCTGAAACTTCAAGCTGGACGAACCCGCATTGAGAACAAGTATCGCGTCGATCATTTGAGCTGGCCGGCCTTCCGCGCTGCAGCCATAAGCACGGCAAGCGCGCATGACAGGAGACGCGCCCGCAATCCGTCCGCCCGACTGGTGAGCATGATCGGAACGCGCGCTCCAAGCACTATGCCTGCCGAATCCGCGCCACCGAGAAAGATCAGCTGCTTGGCCAGCATGTTGCCCGATTCTATGTCTGGCACGAGAAGTATGTCGACGTCGCCTGCAACTGGCGAAATGATGCCCTTCTCTTTCGCCGATGCCGCACTGATGGCGTTGTCAAAGGCGAGTGGCCCGTCGATGATGGCATCGGTGATCTGCCCTCTGTCTGCCATCTTGCAAAGCGCAGCCGCATCGATTGTCGCGATCATCTTCGGATTGACCGTCTCCACTGCAGCCAGCACGCCTACCTTCGGACGCTTGTCGAACCCAAATACCACGCGCCATAGATCGACTGCGTTCTGGACAATATCCGCCTTGTCCGCGAGATCCGGCACGATGTTGACCGCTGCGTCGGTAATGATGAATGGCTTTGGGTAGGAGGGAATGCTCATCAGGAAAGCGTGCGAGATGCGGCGCTCGGTGCGCAGCCCGGCGTCAGGCCTGACGATCGCGCCAAGCAATTCATCCGTGTGCAGTGAACCTTTCATGATCGTCTGCACCCTGCCGACGGCCGCAAGCTCTGCAGCTTTCGCGGCTGCGGCGTGACTGTGCTCGACGTCGAAGATCTCGCAATTGGAGATGTCGATTCGGCTTTCGGCTGCTGCGGCCTTTATCTTTTTTGCCGGCCCAATCAGAACCGGCGTGATGAGCTCTTCCTCGATTGCGTCAGCGACGGCTTCAAGCACATTTGCCTTAACGGGGTGCACGACCGCCGTAGTCACGGGGGGCAGTGGACGGCACAGGTTCAGGATCTGTTGATACTGGTCGGGCTTGAGGTGGCTCATGCGGCTGTCGTCGCTCCAGTCGATTCGAGCAAAAGATTGTTAGGTCGCCCAGTGTTGCCCGCCGCGCGCGTGAAATGAAAGGACATTGTGGCGTACCTAAAAAGCGCTCCGCTGGATGGTTGCCCGCGCCGCGAGGGATAGAGCGATTTGCGTGGCGTTTCAGACATCTCTATAACGAGATCTTATAGGCCCGAGGGGCCATCCGCGATCGTGGGCGAATGGTATGGACTTGCGTCAGCTCAGATATTTCGTGCAGGTCGTGGAAAGCGGGTCCTTCTCAAAGGCCGCAACCGTTCTGCACGTTGCCCAGCCCGCACTCAGCCAGCACGTGAAGCGCATGGAGGATGAGCTCGGGCTTCAATTGCTGCACCGCAATCCACATGGGGTCCAGCCGACTGAGGCCGGCGGCAGGTTGCACGTCCAGGCACTGCAGATCCTGTCCGAATTCACCGAACTGCCTGACCGGGTGCGTGGCGAGCAGACGCTGCCGCGCGGTGACGTCCGCGTCGGCCTGCCTGGGACGGTGAGCGAACTTCTTGCCGTGCCCCTGATCGAGGCAGTGAGGCAACGTTATCCCGATATCCGAATTCGCATCATAGAGGCGATGAGCGGCTATATTCTGGACTGGCTGCGCAGTGGAGAGGCCGACCTGGCGATGATCTACGCTACCGCAGATCCACGGGGGCTGGCATTTCATCTCGGGCTTTCGGAAGAAATCTGCCTGTTCGCAAGTGCCGGGCGAACCCCACTGCCAGAGCCATTGGGTCACACCGTCCACCTTTCCGACTTGACCGGTTTACCTCTGATCGTACCGGGGCAGGGGCATGGTCTTCGCGAACTGATCGACACGACCGCGCTATCCTCCGGGGTGGCGATAGAACCGGAGATCGAAATCGACTCTTATAACCAGATCAAGCGGCTCGTGCGACGCGGTGTCGGGTATGGTGTGTTGCCTCGCATGGCGATTGATCAAGAAACCGAAGACGGGAGTTTTCGAATCTGGCGTTTCGATGATCCGCCAATCACCAGGAAAGTATATCTCGCCTATTCAACCGAACGTCCTTTGTCGCGGGCTCAACGCGCAGTCGGCCAGTTGAGCTGGGAAATCCTGCGCGGGCTCGTGCGTGAAAAGACCTGGATTGCGTCGCTTTCTGATGAAACGAACCGGCCATCGCTCTATCCCTAGCCTATATCATTTCTGATAGACCATTCTTCGTCGCGATCTGTTTTTCTTATATCCCTCATTGTGAAACGGTATTGGATCGGCAGGCGCAGCGGTGTTTTCTCGCAATACTATCACGCGACATGGAGAGAACATGGCAGGCGCGCTGGAAGGCATACTGGTCGTGACGCTCGAGCAGGCGGTTGCAGCGCCGCTCGCAAGTGCGAGATTGGCCGATGCAGGTGCCCGCGTGATCAAGCTCGAGCGTCCGGAGGGCGACTTTGCACGTGCTTATGACGCGTTCGCGCTCGGGCAGTCGAGCTATTTCGTGTGGATCAACCGTGGCAAGGAATCCTGCACGGTTGATCTCAAGAACCCGAGCGATTTGGCGCTGGTAAGGCGGATATTGGCAGGAGCGGATGTCTTCATCCAGAACCTTGCGCCGGGCGCTACCGCGCGGCTTGGTTTGGGGAGTGAAGAACTGCGCCGTGAGTTTCCACGGCTGACAGTTTGCGACATCTCCGGTTTTGGGCACGGATCGCCCGATCACGACCGTAAATCCTACGATCTGCTCGTTCAGGCCGAAACCGGACTTGCAGGCGTCACCGGTTCGGAAGCGTCAGGTGCAACACGGGTTGGCGTCTCCGTTTCGGACATTTCCACTGGACAGGCCGCCTATTCGGCAATCCTCGAAGCATTGTTCGCCCGCGAGCGCACCGGACGCGGACGCCACATTCAGCTTTCGCTATTCGACACACTCGCCGAATTCATGAATGTGCCCTACCTGACGCATCGGTATGGCGGCAAGGAGCCGCCGCGTATCGGACTGGCCCATCCTTCCATCGCGCCCTATGGTGTCTTTCACGCGCTCGACGGGGACGTCCTCATCGCCATCCAGAATGAACGCGAATGGGCGGTCTTTCGCGACGAGGTGCTGGGCGATCCGGCAATGGCGTCCGATCCGCGCTTCACATCCAACAATGATCGCGTGAAAAACCGTCCTGCCTTGGACGGACTGGTACAAGAATTCTTCGACAAAAAGTCAGTTGCAGAAATGATTGAACTTCTTGATCGGAGTCGTATTGCCTATGGCCGCGTCTCGACCATGGCAGAGCTGCAGTCTCACAGGAGCTTGGCGACGACCGATGTCCAGACCCCGGCTGGGCCAGTCGCCCTCATCGCCCCGACAGCGATTGTTGACGGGAAACGCCCAGAGCTTGGGCGCGTGCCTTCGATTGGCGAGCACAGCGAGGCGATCCGTGCCGAGTTCGCGCCGAAACTCTGAGGGGCTGGCGAAGCAAAATGAACGTCCGCTGATGCCGCTTTTTTGGTTCCTTTTTGCGTCGTTGCCGAGACGCCGTGTCATAGATGGAGTAGCTGACTGATGTTTCCTGACCAGGACTACGCAGAAATTCGGGAAGCCGTGCGCCGGCTGTGCGAGCGATTTCCGGGCGAATATTGGCGCAAGCTCGATGCCGAGCGCGCTTATCCGGGCGAATTCGTCAAGGCGTTGACGGAAGCGGGCTATCTCGCCACCCTGATACCGGAAGAATATGGCGGGGCAGGGCTCACGCTGTCTGCCGCCGCCGCCGTGTTGGAGGAAGTTCAGCGATCCGGCTGCAACGGCGGCGCCTGCCACGCGCAGATGTATACGATGGGCACGATCTTGCGGCATGGCAACGATGCGCAGAAGCAGCAATATCTGCCAGGCATTGCCTCGGGAGAGTTGCGGCTGCAGGCGTTTGGCGTCACCGAGCCAACCAGCGGAACGGACACGACTTCAATCCGCACGTTCGCCCGGCGCGAAGGCGACAACTATATCGTCGACGGTCAGAAAATCTGGACGTCGCGTGCAGAACACTCCGACCTGATGCTGCTTCTGGCGCGCACCACGCCGAAGGATCAGGTGGCCAAGAAGACAGACGGACTTTCCGTCTTCATTCTCGACATGCGCGAGGCGCTGGGCAATGGGCTGACCATCCGTCCAATCCGCACGATGATGAATCATGCCACGACCGAGGTCTTTTTCGACAAGGTGAAGGTGCCTGCGGAAAACCTCATCGGCGAAGAGGGCAAGGGATTTCGCTACATCCTCTCAGGCATGAATGCCGAGCGGATCTTGATCGCTGCTGAATGCGTGGGTGACGCGAAATGGCTGATCGAAAAGGCAGCGACCTATGCCAAGGAGCGCGTCGTGTTCGGACGGGCAATCGGCGCAAATCAGGGCATCCAGTTTCCGCTGGCCCGCGCCTACGCAAACATGCGGGCGGCGGAATTGATGGTGAAGGAAGCGGCGCGTCTTTATGAGGCGGGCAAGGATTGCGGCGCGGAAGCCAATATGGCCAAGATGCTGGGAGCAGATGCCTCGAACGAAGCTGCCAATGCCGCGATTCAGACCCATGGCGGCTTTGGCTTTGCCGAGGAATATGATGTCGAACGCAAATTCCGCGAAACCCGGCTCTATCAGGTCGCGCCAATCTCGACCAACCTGATCCTCTCCTATCTCTCTGAGCATGTCCTCGGCATGCCAAGATCGTATTGAGGCCGGCTATGGACGAAACGCAATTTGCAGAGTGGATCGGACGCAAGAGCGAGAGCGAAGACGTCGTCGCGCCGCGACTGGTCGACAGCTATCGGGCAATCTTTGGAGACAAGCTTGCCCCGGTCGGCACTGATGACGCTCCTCTGGGCATTCACTGGTGCCTGTCGCCGGCCATCGCCCCAATGGAAGGGCTGGGCGCTGACGGCCATCCGGCCAAGAACAGAGACCTGCCACCTATCCCCCAGCCGCGCCGAATGTGGGCCGGAGGGACACTCGAGACGCTGGCACCTTTGAAGGTCGGCGACACGGTAAAACGTATCTCGACGATCGGCTCCATCACGCGCAAGGAAGGGCGCAGCGGCGAATTATGGTTCGTGGCCATGCATCACGAATATGTCACGCCGCGCGGCACGGCCATTCGCGAGCGGCACGACATCGTCTACCGCGAGGCGGCCAAACCCGGCTCGCAACCGGCTGCAGATACAACGACACAAACCACTAGAGCGCCCTCACAGGACGAATGGTTGGTCGAGACGCCGTCCACACTGCTGTTTCGATATTCGGCCATCACCTTCAACGGTCACCGTATTCACTACGATCTGCCGTATGTGACCGGCGTTGAAGGTTATCCGGGTCTCATTGTTCATGGGCCGATCCAGGCAACGTTGCTGCTCAACTTCGCGACGGCGCACATGGGACAGGTCCCGGCGCGCTTCTCCTATCGCGGTTTATCGCCGGCATTCGCGGGAACACCCGTTCGTGTCCGCAGAACACCCGGGAGCGAGGCCGGATTTCGCACCGAGAGCGTTTCGGGAACCGTGCATATGGAAGCGGCAGCAGGCTAGGGCAGGTCCGCCACGAAGCGGCCACCCACGCCAGCGCGGCGCGGGTGGCGCAATATCGTTTCGTCAGGTGGAGATCATCTTCTTTTCGATGCCAACTCCGGCTTCCATGGCGCGCTTGTATTCCAGAGGCACCGTCGCGGAATCCTGAAGCGCGATACCGGTCGAGTCGAACAGCGTAACCTCCTCGTCGGACGTGCGGCCCTGCTTCTTGCCGGTTATGACTTCGCCGATTTCGCCAGCCAGATCATTCTCGGTGATCAGTCCTTCAGAGAGAGGCACATTGATCTCGCCATCGGTGCGGCACTGGCGGATATCGTCGACGAAGATGCGCGCCCTCTGCAAGATCTTGCCTTCCAGTTCCTGATCGCCCTTCTTGTCGGCGCCCACGGCCGCGATATGCATGCCAGGCTCGATCCACTCGCTCTTGACGATCGGACCACGCGCGGGGGTTAGCGTTACGACCACGTCGGCACCGCGCACGACCTCTTCCAGATTGGTGGAGGGCTTGATCTCGAAGTTCTCGTATTTCGGCTGCTGTTCCTTGACGAACTGGTCAAGCGTGTTCTGGCTCCGGCTCCAGAGCCGGACCTCTTTCCATTTGAATACCTCGTTGCAAGTTGCAAGCGCGCCCTCGGCCATGTGACCGGCGCCAACGATGGCAAGTTTGGTCGAATCTTTGCGCGCCATCCATTTTGCCGACACCGCCGCTGCCGAACCGGTGCGCATGACGGTGTGGTAACTGCCGTCCACGATCGCCAGGGGAAAGCCGGTTTCAGGGTCCGTATATATTAGAATTGAGAAGACGGTCGGAAGATTGAAGCGTTCGCGATTCTGCTCGCGGATCGACACCCATTTGCAAGCGGCGGCATGCGGCTCCTCGATATAGGAGGGCATAGCTTCCCATTCGCCTGGAAAGCGGTCGAGCACGATATGGCCTTTCGGATCCATATAGAATCGACCCTCGCCATGCATGCGATAGGCCTGCTCGACACAATCATTGTATTCGCCCGGCGTCAGAAGACCGATCATCTCGTTGCGGCCGAGGATCAGCGTTTTCCGGTTGGCCCAGTTCTCCACGAGGTTCTCCATTATGTTCGTTGCGTCAGCGTCCATAATGAGATGCCTTGGTGGTGCGCAGTCAACCCGAATCCGTCTCTTTCGCGAGTTGTCTTGCAATTTCAACGAAGCTTCGCACGCTGACAGTGCGGTTCGTACGCTTCCAGACGAGCACGGTTTCGACGCGGAACTTGGGATCCGCGAGCGGGCGAGAGACCAGTCCGGCGCTAAGGATCGACTGAAGCCGTCCAGGATAGACGGTGATGCCGAGACCCGCACGGACAAGGCCGATGAGGGCAAGGGTGTTGGACGCTTCCAGCACGGTCTGTGGCTTGATGCCGTCCGACGCAAACATCTCGTCAAGACGCCAGCGATAGGCCTCCCACTCCGACATTTCTCCAAGTATCAGGGGCAAATCTGCAAGCTGCGCCGGTTCGATCTCTTCATACTGAGCGAGCGCGTGGTCGGGCGGCATGAAAACACAGAGCCGGTCGACAGCGACGGTGAGGCTGTGAAACTCGCTATGGTCGAAAGGCCCGATCATATAGCCGATGTCGAGGCTCCCATCCGAGAGCGTGAGCTTCTGGCCCTGTGTCCGCATATATGCCATCCGGATGTCCACGTCCGGAGCCATGTCCCTGAAACGCGCGACCGCCATCGGCATGATGTCGAGAGCGGCAAATGCCATGTAGCCCACGCGCAACGTGCCGGTCTTTCCCTCCGCAACCCGCCGTGCCGTCTTGACCGAGGCGGAAAAGCCAAGAAGCAATCCGGCATTGGCCTCATAAAACGCGCGTCCGGCCGGCGTCAGCGATACTTCGCGCGTCGTTCGCTCGAAAAGGGCGAATCCCAGCATGTTTTCGAGCTTCTGGATGCGCCGCGTCAGCGCCGATTGGTCTACTCCCAGTCTCTGTGCCGTGCGTCGAAAGCTGAGTTCCTCGGCGAGCACCAGGAACGACTGACAAAGTTCCAGAGCTACCGAGACGTCCATTGCGGCATACCTTTCGAGGCGTCTTATTGATGCGTCGCGTTCATCAATAATTGGCGAATTGGCATTTCCAGTCAAGGATGAGAGGTGTGATGCTGGCTCCATTCACAATCGGAGATCAAGCGATGAGTGACGTCGACGCCAGAGAACTCGATCGCATGCTGCAGGCAGCGTTCGATGCTTCTACCAAGATCTATCAGGAACGCGGATTTCAGAGGCGCATTGGTTTCGGCAAGCGCCCGGCGCTGGTTTCCGTGGATCTCGCCAATGCCTGGACCCGGCCGGGCAATCCATTCACCTGTGATCAGGAGAAGATGGACAATGAGATCATTCCGGGCATGCAGCGGCTCCTTGAGGCATGTCGTCGCCACGGCCATCCGGTGATCCACATCACCACTGCCTATGAGATCACCGATATGGATGCCGAGTTCACCGATATGGGACTTTGGCATCGCAAGATCCCGATCGACGTGGTCAACATTGAGGACAAAGACCTCTGGGCGATCGATTCCCGCATCGCGCCCATCAAGGGCGAACATGTCTTGATGAAGAAGCGGGCCAGTGCTTTCCACGGAACCCCTCTGGCCGGGATTTTGCGATCAGCCGGAGTCGACACGATTCTGGTGACGGGTGTAACGGCGACTGCCTGCGTGCGCACGACGATCTGCGACGGGCTCGGCGAAGGTTTTCGTACCATCGCGCCGCGTGAGTGCATTGGCGACCGGGTGCCCGGCGCCGTTGCCTGGAACCTTTATGATATAGACGCCAAGTTCGCCGATGTGGAGAGCGTGGACACCTGCGTTGCCTATCTCGATAGAGTCGGCAACAGGAGCGTTGCGTGAGCCTGACGACATGGCCGCACAAGCGCAGGCGGTGAAACAGGCGTGCTGCCGAGCTACATTGCGCGGCGCGCCATACCCCCTGCATCGGACTGCGCGCAGAACCGCGCGCGACCCGCTCGCCCTGTCGATAGATGCGTCTCTACATATAGTGTTCGCTGACACGCCTGCTTGTGTCAGCGAAGCGACGCATGGCGTCACTAAGGCTCTTGCGGCGCCATGCCAGATGCGTTTCCACGATCGTTTCGGTAGCGATGGGCCGCGCCACGATCGCCTCGCGCCCGCAAAAGCGCGGCACGCCGCAGAAAACTGTTATACCCACTCCCGCCGTGACGAGGCCCAGAATGCCGGTAAGGCTCGACGCCTCCTGGGCGACGGACATGACGTGTCCCGCCTGTTGGAATGTATGGACCACGATCCTTCGGAAGGTCGGCCATTCATAATCGGTTCCCATGACGAGCTGTTCGCGCGCCAGTTCTTCAATAGTAATTGTGGCTTTCGTCGCAAGCGGATGCTCGGGAGGCATCAACGCCATGAGGCGGTGGCGCGCCACAGGGCGCGACTCGATCTCCGAACTCTGGAAATGACCCTCGATGAAACCCAGATCGATTTGGTCTTCGAGGATACGGTCGCGCTGGACCGGCGAAGTCATATAGGTCAGTTCAAGTTTTACATCGGGGTTGGAGCGGCGAAACTCGCGCGCAATGTCCGGCACCAGCGAATGGCCGGTAATGGTCGTGTACCCAATGCGCAAAATTGCTTTCGTTCCCGACGCGAGAAGCCGCACTGTGTTCTCGGCGACTTCGACCCGCCCGAGGATGGCTTGCGCCTCTATCAAAAGATACCTGCCGGACTCGGTGAGTCGCACCCGCCGCGTCGTGCGCTCAAGGAGCTTGACGCCCAACCTTTCTTCCAACTCCAGCACAATACGGCTCACGGCGGGTTGCGCCATGGTCAACCGTTCAGCAGCCCGATGAAAGTTGAGTTCTTCAGCGACCGCGACAAAGGTGGATAGATGCTTCAAATCGTATCGCATACTGATACCAGATTCATATCAAAACGCCGCAAAATGATTATTTCACACGTTGCTCGGCGCTGTCTACAAATTACATCCAATAGAAAAAGAGCCGCGTCTGCGGCCGTTCCAGAGTGGATCAATGAGGTTTGCAGTGTCCCCGATCAATCGCGGGGCGTCCAGGCCGTGAGCATTGGACGTCGTGAATTAGGTGTTGTGGGTGTGGCGAGCTTTGCTGCCACGTCAAGCTTCGGGGTGAGCGCATGATCAGGGTGGGTGTCGATGTCGGCGGAACCTTTACCGACATAATTCTCGAGCGCGTGGACGGCGCCGATAGGCAGGTGGTTGTAACCAAGGTTTCGAGCACGCCTCACGATCAGTCGGAAGGTGTCGTCGCCGGCATCCTCAAGGTCTGCGCGATGGCGGGTGTCGAGCCCGGTGCGGTTGATTCCGTTTTTCACGGGACCACGGTCGCGACCAACATGGTGATCGAGCGCGATGGCGCACGGGTCGGGATGATTACCACCCGCGGCTTTCGCGACATCATGCACATGGCGCGCCACAAGCGACCGCACAATTTCTCTCTGCAGTTCGATGTGCCGTGGCAATCAAAGCCGCTGGTCAAGAGGCGCGACAGGCTGCCGGTGACCGAGCGCATCATGCCGCCGGACGGGAGCATTGCCGTTCCGCTCGATGAAGACGAGGTCAAGCGGGCCGCCGAGCTTTTCGCCAAGCGAGGCATGGATGCCGTCATCGTCGCCTTCCTGTTTTCGTTCCTGAACAACGAACATGAACTTCGCGCCAAGGAGATCGTGAAATCGGTGATGCCCGATGCGTTCGTCTCCGCGTCTTCGGAGGTGGTGAATACCATCCGCGAGTATGAGCGCTTCTCCAGCGCCGCGATGAATGCCTATATCGGACCAAAGACGTCCGCCTATCTGCGCAATCTTGACGGCCGCCTTCGTGCCAACGGTGTGAAGGCGATGGTGCGCATCATGCAATCCAACGGTGGCATCTCCACGATCGAGAACGCCTCCGAACTTCCCATCGGACTTTTGTTGTCGGGGCCGGCAGGCGGTGTCATCGGTGGTCGCTGGACGGGTGAGCATTGCAGCAAAAGCAATGTCATCACCATCGACATCGGTGGCACCTCCGCCGACATTTCCGTCATCGAAGGCGGCGAGCTTCGCATCAAGAATCCGCGCGATACCGAAGTGGCGGGCTTGCCGGTACTGGTTCCGATGATCGATATCGACGCGATCGGTGCCGGCGGCGGCTCCATCGCCTATCTCGATCCGGGCGGAGCTTTCCGCGTGGGGCCGCGCTCGGCGGGTGCCGTGCCCGGACCCGCCTGCTACGCCAAGGGCGGCGACGAGCCAACAGTCACCGATGCGCAGGTCGTGCTCGGTCGAATGGACCCTGAACATTTCCTGGGCGGCGATCTGACCATCGACGCGTCATTGTCAGAGAAGGCGATCGAGAAACATATCGCCAAGCCGCTCGGCATGACGGTGGAGAAAGCCGCGCTTGGAATCCTGAAAATCATTAACAACAACATGGCGCTGGCCATCAACGCCAACTCGGTGGCAAAGGGCGTCGATCCGCGCAACTTCTCTTTGGCGGGCTTCGGAGGGGCAGGGCCGCTCCATTCCGTGTCACTGGCTGAGGCGATCTATGCCAAGGACGTGATCTCGCCGGTACACCCCGGCATCACCGCAGCAACGGGTCTGCTGGTTACCGACGTACAGTACGAGTACACGCAGTCGACCCTCATCGTGCTCGACACCGCCAGCGACGACGAGTTTTCGCGGGTCAACGCGGTGCTGGAGGACTTGAAGGGTCGCGCTGACAGGCAGCTTGATGCCGATGGCATTGCGGCCGGCTTGCGCCGCTTTCGTCAGGTGGCCGAGTGCCGCTATGTCGGGCAGGGCTTCGAACTGCGCGCGGAGATTCCGGATGGCGCGCTCAACAAGACTAGCGCCAAGGCGGTGATCGACCACTTCTACGATGTTCACAAGCAGGTCTACGGACACGCATTCCGCGATCAATCCTGCGAGATGGTGACGGTACGCCTGATCGCGACTGTGTCGGTGGATACGCTGACGCTGCCGGAGCTTGAAAAAGGTGGTCGCACCAATCCCGACGACGCCATTATCTACACGCGCCGCACCGTCTTCGATGACGGTACTTCCGTGGATACACCGCGCTACCAGCGTGCGAAGCTGTTGGCCGACGATGTGATTGAGGGTCCCGCGCTTATCATCCAGCATAACTCCACCACACTTGTTCCTCCTGCCTGGGTGGCGCGTGTCGCCGCGCATGGCGACATCGTGATTGCAAAGGAAGGAGTTCGCTGATGACCAGGGAAGTCGATCCGATCACGCTCCAGGTCATCGGCGGAGCACTGCATTCCATTGCCGAGCAGATGGGCAATGTTCTCTATCGCATGAGCTATTCCTCGATCATCCGCGAAAGCCAGGATCTTGGCGCGGGCCTGTTTGATCGCGACTACAACACTCTTTGTGAATCAGATTCCACGCCGATGCATATCGGTTCTCTGCCGGGTTATCTTCGTGGCATTGAAAAGTCGGTTCCGATGGATGCCTGGAAGCCGGGCGATTGCGTAATCCACAATCACCCATATTATGGTGCGAGCCATTCGCCCGACATCGGCATCGTGATGCCGGTCTTCTTTGAGGGCGAACTGGTGGGTTTTTCGGCCAACACCGCCCACCATGTCGACATTGGCGCTGCGACGCCCGGCTTGGTCATCGATATTCCCGACATGTATGCGGAAGGCATGCTTCTCAACGGGCTCAAGCTCTACGAGGAGGGCAAGCGCAACGAGTGGCTGTGGAAGTTCATCAAGGACAACACCCGCGTGCCGGGTCTGGTCATGGGCGATCTCGAGGCGCAGATCGCTTCGGCGGAACTCGGGGTCCTGCGCTTCCAGCAATTGATGGAAACCTACGGCAAGGACACCGTGCTGCAGGCCACGCGCCAGCTCATGGACTATACCGAATCCATGCTCCGGCGCGAAATCGCCAAGATACCGGACGGTGACTATACCGCCGAAGGTTTTCTCGACGATGACGGTCGCAACCGCGGCGTAACGCTACCACTCAAGGTTACCGTGCGGGTGAGGGGAGATGATGTCGAGGTCGATCTGACCGGATCGTCCGCGCAGGTCCCGACCGCTTTCAACGTTCCTTTCGAGGGGTCGACCAAGGTCGCTTGCTTCTTCGCGTTCCGCGCTTTGCTTCTCGATACATATACTCATGAGGAGTATATCCCCCAGAACGAGGGTTCCTTCCGTCCGGTCAAGGTGACCGCGCCTTTGGGGACGATCTTCAATCCGATCGCGCCTGTTGCGGCAGAGGCCCGGTTCAGCCAGATCCAGCGCGTCGTTGACCTGATCATCAAGGCGCTCGCTCCTGTCATTCCCGACAAGGCGACGGCGGGCAACGCTGCGGTGCTGTCCTTTGCCGCCTATTCCGGCGTTCGGCCAAGCGGGGACTATTGGGTGTTCCTTGAAGTCAACGAGGCGGCAATGGGCGGGCGGCCCAATTCAGACGGGCCTGATACCATCGAGGAATTGATGCGCAACACGCGCAACAACCCGCTCGAGGATCTGGGCATGCATCTGCCGCTGATCTGCGATCGCTACGAAGTTCGCGACGACGTTCCTCCCGGAGCAGGCAAGTTTCGTGGCGGCGCCGGAGTGGTCAAGTCGCAGCGCTACCTGACGCCCGGCTTCATGACCCATGAAGCTGACCGTCATGAGGACGCGCCGTGGGGCATATTCGGCGGCAAGCCGGGCCATGTCGGCAAGGTTGAGCTTCGCAATGACGAGACAGGCAAGGTCGCCTATCAGCCCGCGAAGTTTTCGGGCCTGAGGACCGAGATCGGAGATACCATCACCTACCTGTCTCCGGTTGGCGGCGGATATGGCGATCCGCTCGAGCGCGATCCTCAGAAGGTTCTGGACGACGTTCTGGACGGCTTCATCACCGTGGCACACGCACTGGACGATTATGGAGTGGTGCTGGACGAAGTGGATGACGGATATGGTTGGGCTCTCAACCTGTCGGCGACCGAAAAGGCACGGTCAGAAAAACGCCACGATGTGGCCTCTGCGTGATGGACTTCGTTGACACTTCTTGGGAAAGACGGGTCAGCATTAAGCGACGTTCTCTGTAAGCAGACCGTGACATACGCGGCGGAAAGAGTAACGTGGGGACGATGTGGAATTTGCGCATAAACGAGCAATGGGAGATATTGCGATGAAGAAGACCAGCGGAATTTTCGGGACAGGAAATGTCTCGCGGCGCAACGTTCTGAAAGGTGGCGCGGCTATTGCCGGCGTAACGGCAGTGACCGGCTTTCCGACCGTTTGGGCCCAGAATCTCAAGGACGTGACCCTTACTCACACGGGAATGTCCTATTCGACGCTACCGGACATTGCCCGGCAGGCCAGCCAGGACCTCGGCTTCAAGGTCGAGATGTCTGTCGTTGACCATCCGGGCCTGCTCAACCGTATGGTTCAGGACCCGAAGTCCCTCGACGTGGCGGATCTCGAAATCTGGCAGAGCAAGGTCGCAGTGCCGCAGGGCGTCCTGCAGGGTATCGAGATCGCCAAGATCAAGAATTGGGGCGAACTGACGCCGCTCTACACCGAAGGCACGTTTGCCGGCAAGGAAGCGTCCCGTCAGGGTGACTCACCGTTTGAGTTTATCTATCGCGACGGTGCTGACGGCAATAATTTCGCCTCCGGCAAGACCGATTTCGTGAACTTCGTCCCCGGCGTCTACAATGCCGACACCCTCGGCATTCGTCCCGATCTGGTAGGTCGCGAAATCACCAGCTGGGCGGATCTGATTTCTCCGGACTTCAAGGGCAAGGCAGCGATCCAGAACATCCCGACCAATGGCATCATGGATGCGATGATGGCGTTCGAGGCAGCCGGGATGCTGACCTATGGCGACAAGGGCAATCCTACCCAGGAAGAACTCACAGCCACTGTTGCCAAGCTCATCGAACTCAAGAAGGGTGGCCATTTCCGCGCCTTGTGGAGCACATTCGACGAGAGCGTGAACCTCATGGCTTCCGGCGAAGTGGTCATCCAGTCCATGTGGTCGCCGGCGGTTACCGCGGTTCAGACGCAGGGCGTGAAGTGCACCTATCAGCCCCTCAAGGAAGGCTATCGTGGCTGGGGCAACGGTCTTGCACTGATGTCGCATCTCGACGGCCTGAAGCGTGACGCGGCCTACGAATATCTGAACTGGTACAATTCCGGCTGGGTCGGCGGCTTCATCGCCAAGCAGGGCTATTACAGTGCCAATCCGACGACCGCGATGGCGAACCTGACAGAGAACGAACGCGGCTTCTTCTATGAGGGCAAGCCGGCAACCGCCGACATTACCAGCCCGACGGGCGAGAAGACCAATTCGGCGGGCGACGTGCGCGATGGCGGCTCCTACGAGGAGCGGTTCGCCAAGGTGGCGGTCTGGAACAACCTCATGGATCAGGCCGAATTCCTCTATGCGAAGTGGAACGAGTTCAACGCCGCTTGACCTCTGACAACCGATGGCGTGGCGGCATGGCGTCGCCGCGCCTCACGGTATGGCCGGATGAAGAGCCGGCCATGCCTCATCGCTGACACTGGAATTTGTGATGTCGCCAACGCCAACCAGAAAATCGCTGCTTACGACTTACTTGCAGGTCGCCCCGCTGACGCTCGTGTTGATCTGCTTCTTCGTGGTGCCGGTGGCGCTTGTGGTGGTGGTCAGTTTCTTCCGCTACCAAATGCTTGTCGGCATCGTGCCCGACTTCACCATTCGCAACTATGTCGATCTGCTCACCAATCCGACGACTTGGTCGCTATATATATCTACGCTGAAGTTCACGCTGATCGTCCTGGTGATCACATTCGTGCTCGGGTTCTGGATCGCGTACTTTCTCGTCTTTCACGTTCGAAATCTGCTCGTCGCGATCGGTCTTTTCCTCCTTTGCACCGTGCCGTTCTGGACGTCGAACATCATTCGCATGATTTCGTGGCGTCCGGTGCTCGGCAAGGAAGGTTTGATCAACAATGCGCTGATCAACACCGGCATCATCGATTCACCCCTTCAATGGCTCCTTTACTCCGACTTTTCGGTGGTGGTGGCCTATGTGCACCTCTTCACACTTTTCATGATCGTGCCGATCTTCAATTCGATGTCGCGCATCGACAAGTCCTTGCTTGAGGCTGCTATCGACGCCGGCGCGACGCGCTGGGGCGTCGTCTGGAACGTCGTCCTGCCCCTGTGCAAGACAGGCATCGCGCTGGGCGCACTGTTCGTCGTTACCCTTGTCATGGGCGACTTCTTCGTCGTCAGCGTGATGAGCGGCGGTCTGTCCGGCTCGGCCACGTCAGGCATCTTCAACGACCTGCAGTTTCTGAATTATCCACGAGCGGCGGCGAGCGCCGTCATTCTGCTCATCGTCGTCCTGATGATCGCAACCGCGATCTTCCGGCTGGTCGATGTGCGCAAAGAACTGGCGAGGTAGGTCATGTCGGCATCCCACTCCTACGGCTCTCGC
Organism: Rhizobiaceae bacterium; assembly: GCA_023953905.1. GTDB lineage: Bacteria > Pseudomonadota > Alphaproteobacteria > Rhizobiales > Rhizobiaceae > Arvimicrobium. The sequence continues at coordinate 40,819 of JAMLJA010000018.1, forward strand.
CCCTGGACGTTTTACGCGCTGGCGCTGCTGTTCACGCTGTTCGTCATCTTCCTTTACGGCCCCATGATTGCCGTGCTGATCCTGTCGTTTCAGGGGCCGTCGGCGTCGCTCGTCTTCCCGCTTCGCGATCCCTCGCTGATGTGGTTCGACGAACTCTTCAACCCGCGCCGGGTTGGTGACGTCTCGGGCGCCTTCGGCAGGTCTCTGCCTCTGGCTCTGATCGTAATGGTGCTGACAGTACTCATATCGGTTACGGCCGGCTTCGCCTTCCGCCGCCGGTTCAAGGGTGCGACGGCGATCTTCTACATGGCGATTGCGAGCCTGATCGTGCCGGGCCTTGTCCTGTCGATCGGCATACTCGTGACCTTCCGCTATCTCGGTCTGTCGGCCAACTGGTACACGTCCGGACTTGGCGCACATCTCTCCTGGGCGCTTCCTTTTGGCCTTTTGATCATGTTCGCCATTCTTGGAAGGCTGAGCCCCTCCTACGAGGAGGCGGCCTACGACCTGGGCGCCAGCAAATGGCGCACGGTGAAGGACGTGGTCGTGCCGATCGTGTTCCCGGGAATGATTGCCGTGGCGCTGTTCGGCTTCACGCTGTCCTATGACGAGTTCCCAAGAAGCTGGCTCACGGTGGGCACCAAGAACACCTTGCCACTCGAAATATGGACGATGACCACAAACGTCACGTCGCCCGCGCTTTATGCACTTGGCACCGTGACTACGGTCGTTTCCTTCATTGTCATCGCGATCGCGCTCGGCTCGATCGTCATTATTCAGAGAAAGCGGTCGCGAGGAAAATGAACAAAGCTGCGATGAACAACCCTGCAAGCGCTGCTTCGGCAGCGCAGGAATCGGGCGAGATCCGGCTGGTCAATGTTGCCAAGCAATTCGGCAATTCCTATGCCGTGCGCGACATCAATCTGACTATTCCGCATGGCTCCTATTGCTGTCTGCTTGGCCCATCGGGCTGCGGCAAGACCACCATCCTGCGCATGATCGCCGGGCATGAGACGCCCACATCGGGTGAGGTATGGATCGGCGACCAGATGGTAGTGGGAAAGCCGCCGGTTGAGCGCGGCACCGCCATGATGTTCCAGAGCTATGCGCTCTTTCCGCATCTGAGTATCCTCGACAATGTCGCCTTCTATTTGAAGATGCGCAATGTCGGTAAGGAGGAGCGGCGCTCACAGGCAGAGGAAATGCTTCGCCGGGTGCAGTTGCATCACCTCAAGGATCGCATGCCGGCCCAGTTGTCGGGTGGCCAGCAACAGCGCGTGGCCCTTGCCCGCTCACTGATCACCAACCCGAAGGTGCTGCTGCTCGACGAACCGCTTTCGGCACTGGACGAGTTCCTGCGGCTCAGAATGCGCGGGGAGCTCAAGAGCCTTCAGGATGAACTGGGTATCACGTTCGTGCATGTGACCCATACCCAGCCGGAAGCAATTGCGCTCGCCGACATGGTGGTGGTGATGGACACGGGCCGCATCGATCAGGCCGACACGGCGAACATGATTTTCGACAGGCCGAAGACGCCATACGTTGCGCGTTTCATGGGCGGCCAGAACGTCTTGACCGGGAAAGTCGTTCGCGCGGGTAACGAGCCGATGCGCCTGAAATCCGCGAGCGGGGTGATCATTGAGACTGTGCCGGCGTCGTTCAACATGGGCGACAATGTTTCGGTTTCGATCAGACGCGACCGGATCGGATTTGCACGCAAGTCGCAAGCTTCAACGGAGGCGATCAACGAATTGTCGGGCACCATCATCGCTACGGAGTATCAGGGAAGCTACGTCAAAGTAACGGTCGATGTGGGCGATGGCGAGCCATTCGTGGCAAACGTATCGGATGATATTTATTTCAGAGACCCGGCAGATGTGGGCGATGCCGTTACGATGAGCTGGAAGCCCGAAAATGTTCACATCCTGAACAAGGTCGATACGGGCGAGGCGGGCGCATCATTTCTTGATGATAGCCACTGACGACGGAGACGGACGCCATATCCTTGAAGTCAATACAATAACGTAACGGAGCGCCGCGATCAGGCGCTCCAAATCAACGGGATAGACATTGCAACGCACCAATTGGATTTGGTGTGAAGGATGTTTATTGTTTTGAAGACTTGTGCTTCCGCAATTCGTTGCGGGCAAATGCGCATTTAGTGTGAATACAGTATCAATCAAGTCTCTCGTTCGTGTCAATCCCGAACGTTGGATTTGCTGGGCAGGAGCAAGACGTGACCAATATCGAGACCATCGCCGACCGTACCGCTTCTGGTATCGCGCACGCGTATCGGACGGGCGAGGCTGGTCCTGTGGCAGTGACGGAGTGCCTGCTGGAAAGGATCGAGAAGGCTAAGGATGGCAACGTGTTCCTTGAGGTGGCGCAGCAAAGGGCTCTCGACGAGGCACGGGCCGCTGAGACACGCTACAAGGCGGGACGGCCGCTATCGCCACTCGATGGCATTCCGGTCGCCTGGAAGGATCTGTTCCATGTAGCCGGCACGAAGACCACTGCGGGCTCGCTTCTGCTGAAGGATATGCCGGCCCGGTCAGAGGATATTTCGTGTGTCGCCAACACCGTGGCGGCAGGTGCGGTGACCCTGGGCAAGCTGAACATGACGGAGTTCGCCTATTCAGGGCTGGGGCTCAATCCGCATTTCGGGACTGCCGCCAATCCCAATGACACCGAGACGCCGCGTGCGCCCGGTGGATCGTCGTCCGGGTCGGGTGCCGCCGTTGCGGCCCGCCTCGCGCCGATCGCCATTGGCTCGGACACGGGTGGGTCGGTGCGCGTCCCTGCTTCCTATAATGGAGTCGTGGGGTTCAAGACCAGTACCGGGCGCATCGACAAGAGCGGCTTTTTGCCGTTGGCATCGACCTTTGACACGATCGGTCCACTCGCGCGGTCGGTCGAGGATTGCATTCTGGCGGATATGGCTCTGCGCGGGGCGGTTGTATCGCCTGTGAGACGAGCCGCACTTTCCGCGCTCACGCTGGTGGTGCCGACCAATGTCGTCTTGGACGATCTGCAGGAGGCAGTGCTGGAGAATTTTGAACGCTCGCTCCGTGCGCTGGAAGCGGGCGGAGCGTCGATCGTCCGAAAACAATTGGTATCTCTCGACACGATCATGGAGATGACCGCGAAACACGGCACTTTGATCGCGGCAGAGGCCTACACCGAATATCATGAGATCGCCGATGGGGAGGACGGAAAGCGCCTCGACCGGCGCGTGCTCTTCCGCATGATGGGCGGCAAGCGCATGTCGTCTCGCGATGTTCTGACGATACAGCGACAGAGGGCAAGGCTCATTCCGCAGATCAAGGCCAGCTTGGAAGGGGCGTTGCTTGTTATGCCGACCACGCCCATTACGGCGCCTGAGATCGCGCCTCTGGAGGCGGACGACGACGTTTTCCATCGCGTGAACCAACTCACGCTACGCAACACCAGTCTCACCAATGTGCTGGACATGTGCGGAGTGGCAATGCCGAACGGGCGCGACGGCAAGGGTATGCCGACGAGCATCCTGATTTCAGCGCCCTGGGGGGAGGACGAACGGCTGCTTGGCGCGTCACTGGCGATGGAGCCGGTGGTTGGCGAGCACTTCGAACAATTGAGCTGAAAGGGAGCAAACTGATGACTGCAAGCAAGCCACGGTCCGAACGATTCGAGCGGGGACTGACGACCCGCAGAGAAGTGCTAGGCGCCGCGTATGTCGACAGTTCGCTGGAGAAGGCTGACGACTTTAACTGGGCGATGCAGGAACTGACCACGGAATGGTGTTGGGACGGTACTTGGAACAGGCCGGGCCTTGACCGCCGCTCCCGCTCGATTCTCAATCTGGGAATGATCGCCGCGCTGAACCGGCCCCACGAACTGAAGCTGCATATCAGGGGAGCCATTAACAACGGCCTCACAAAGGACGAACTGAAGGAAATATTCCTGCAGATCGGCACCTATTGTGGTGTTCCAGCAGCGCTGGATTCTTTCCGCATTGCAAAGGACGTGTTCAAGGAAATGGGAATTGACTGATCCGGCAATGCAGGGCCCGGTCGCATTCATCGGTCTGGGCATGATGGGTGGACCGATGGCCGCCCGCTTGGCCACGGCAGGTTTCGATGTGCACGGGGCGGACCCGGTCGAGACGGCCCGCTCGGCGCTGATTGCGGCAGGGGGCAAGGCTTCGACCAGCGCGGCGGAAGCTGCCGAAGGCGCCCAAATCGTGATCACCATGTTGCCCGACGGAAAGGTCGTGCGCGATGTGCTTCTGGGCGAGGGCCGCGCTGCTTCCGGGCTGGCGGCAGGCGCCCTTGTCATCGACATGAGTTCGTCGGCGCCGATGCAGACCCGTGAACTGGCAAGTGATCTTGGCGAACGGGGTATCTCGCTGATCGATGCCCCGGTATCGGGCGGCGTGCGTCGGGTGCTCGATGGTAGCCTTACAATAATGGTGGGTGGCGAGAGCCGCGACATAGAGCGAGCACGACCTTTGCTGGCCGCCATGGGCAAGGCCATCATCCCAACCGGCCCCGTCGGATCGGGGCATGCCGTCAAAGCTCTCAACAACTACGTTTCTGCCGCCGGGTTGGCTGCGGCATGCGAGGCCGCACTGGTGGCCGAGAAGTTCGGCATCGATCCCGGGGTTCTGGTCGATGTGCTGAACGTCTCGACCGGCAAGAACAATTCGACCGAAGTCAAGATGAAGCCGTTCATCCTCTCGGGCACATATGCTTCCGGCTTTTCCATGACCTTGATGGCCAAGGACCTGCGAACCGCTGCCGAACTCGCGCACGAACTCGGTGTCGGGGAGCCAGGAACGCAGTCTGTCGCCGATCTGTGGAGACGCGCTTCAGAACAACTGGGCCGGGCCGCCGACCACACCGAGATCTATCGTTTTCTGGCGACATCCGACAACGAAACGCAACAGGAGGAATAGCCATGTCCCGCATCGTCCACACAGCGGCCGCGCAGATGGGTCCGATCTCGAAGTCGGAAACCCGTCGAGATACGGTCAAGCGTCTGATCGAGCTCATGCGGGAGGCAAAGGGCAGGGGGGCCGAACTCGTGGTTTTCACGGAGCTCGCGCTGACCACCTTCTTCCCTCGCTGGATGATCGAGGATGAGGCAGAACTCGACAGCTGGTATGAAAGCGAAATGCCTGGACCGGAAACGCGCGCGTTGTTCGAGGAGGCGGCGAAGCTTGGCGTCGGCTTCTACCTCGGCTACGCTGAACTCGTGAACGAAGGAGGACGCCGGCGACGCTTCAATACCTCGATCCTTGTGGATCGTTCGGGCAATATCGTCGGAAAGTACCGAAAGGTGCATCTGCCGGGCCATTCGGAACCACAAGCCGGACGCACTCACCAGCATCTGGAGAAGCGCTATTTCGAACCCGGCAATATGGGGTTCGGCGTCTGGCGCGCCTTTGGGGGTGTCATGGGAATGTGCATATGCAATGACAGGCGCTGGCCCGAAACTTATCGCGTCATGGGTCTGCAGGGCGTGGAGATGGTTATGCTTGGATATAACACGCCCTACGACCACACGGGACACAAGGATATCGACAGCCTGACACAGTTTCACAATCACCTTTCCATGCAGGCGGGAGCATACCAGAACTCAACCTGGGTCATCGGCACCGCCAAATGCGGCGTGGAGGAGGGATCGAACATGGTCGGTCAAAGTGCGATCATCGCTCCGTCTGGCGAAATCGTGGCGCAATCCTATTCTCTGGAGGATGAGATCATCACGGCGCGTTGCGATCTCGATCTAGGCAAGCGCTATCGTGAGACGATATTCAATTTCGGCAAGCATCGCGAGCCGGAGGCCTATCGTCTGATCGTCGAGCGCAAGGGCGCCATACCGCCGGCGGAGTGACGACGAGCAACGAATATTTGAGAACGGAAGGAAGCATCAGCATGTCTACAGTCATCAAGGGCGGCACCATCATTGCAGCCGACCGGACCTACGAAGCCGACATCCTCATCGAGGGAGAGACGATCAAGGCAATCGGACAGAACCTTTCGGGCGATAAGGTTCTCGACGCCGCTGGTGCATACATCATTCCAGGCGGCATCGACCCTCATACCCACCTCGAAATGCCCTTCATGGGCACGACGGCAGCCGAGACCTGGGAGAGCGGCACATTCGCCGCGCTTTCGGGAGGCACGACCCTCGTCGTCGACTTCGTCATCCCCGGACCCGAGGGAATGCTCGCCGCACTGGACGATTGGGAAGGCAAGGGCGCGCGTTCTGCCTCTTCGGACTATTCGCTGCACATGTGCGTCAATGGCTGGTCGGAAAAGCACTTTTCGGAAATGGAGAAGGTGGTCGCCCGAGGCGTCAACACCTTCAAGCACTTCATGGCCTACAAGGGCGCGCTGATGGTCAATGATGACGAGATGTTCGCGTCATTCCAGCGCTGCGCGGCACTTGGCGCGCTCCCGCTCGTCCATGCCGAAAATGGCGATATAGTTGCCGCCTTGCAGGAGAAGTACCTGAACGAGGGCATCAGCGGTCCGGAGGCACATGCCTATTCGCGGCCGCCCGAAGTGGAGGGTGAGGCGACCAACCGTGCCATCATGATCGCAGACGCGGCCGGTGTGCCGGTCTACATCGTCCACACCTCCTGCGAACAGTCGCATGAGGCGATCCGGCGCGCCCGCCAGAAGGGCATGCGCGTCTATGGCGAGCCGCTTATCCAGCATCTGACGCTCGATGAGAGCGAATATCAGAACAAGGACTGGGATTATGCCGCTCGCCGTGTGATGAGCCCGCCGTTCCGCGACAAGCGCAATCAGGACTCCCTGTGGGCGGGTCTCGCCGCCGGTTCGCTACAGGTCGTGGCGACCGACCATTGCGCTTTCACGACCGAGCAAAAGCGCTTCGGCAAAGACAATTTCGTCAAGATCCCGAATGGCACGGGCGGACTTGAGGATCGGCTGTCGGTGCTTTGGACGAAGGGTGTCGAGACCGGTCGCATAACGCCCAACGAATTTGTTGCCGTAACCTCCACCAATATCGCGCAGATTCTCAATATCTATCCTCAGAAGGGTGCGATTTTGCCCGGATCTGATGCCGATCTGGTTGTTTTCGATCCAAAGCTGACAAAGACAATCCAGGCGGCCAACCAGAAGTCGATCATCGACTACAACGTCTTTGAAGGGTTCAAGGTCAACGGTCTGCCGCGCTACACGCTCTCGCGGGGCGAGGTGGTCTGGTCGCACGGCCAGAATTCGCAGCCCATGCCGGGCCGCGGTAAGCTGATCAAGCGCAATCCGTTCCCCGCCGTGAACAAGGCCCTGTCGGTCTGGAAGGAACTCACCGCGCCGCGCGCAGTGACCCGTTCGCCAGAGCACATGCCGATCGGCGTCTGATAAGATTATCGCGGGCGGTCATATTGGCCGCCCGCCTTCTATGCGGAGAGCGCAATGGGCGAGACTGTCCTTCTGACGGGAGCGTCGGGTTTGATTGGACGCTACGTCAGCCGGATGCTGCGTGAGCGAGGGGACACGGTCATCGCCGTTGATCGGGTGGCTTCTGCCGACGTCGTCGCGTGCGATCTGTCTGAGATTCACAGGCTCCATGAACTTGCCGCTGACGCGAGCGCGATCATGCATTGTGGGGCGATTTCAGGGCCGATGGTCGCCCGCGACAATCCCTATCTGATTGTCCAGTCCAATATCGTAGGCACAGCGAACGTGCTCGAACTTGCGCGAGTGAAAGCCATGCGCCGCGTGGTTTACTGCTCGTCGGTCAGCGCGTGCGGCAACACACCGGATGGTCTGGATCCGGTGCCAGAGGATGTCGTGCTAAAGCCCAGCAGCGTATATGGGTCAACCAAGGCGGCGGGTGAAAAGCTTGTGGACGGCTACCGGTTGCAGCACGGAGTGGATGCCATCAGCCTCCGTCCAAGTTGGGTTTATGGCCCGGGCCGGACGACCGATTGCGCGATACGGACGATGATAACGGATGCCCAGGCAGGTCGGACAACATCGTTCGCCTTTGGCCGCGATTTCTATCGGCAGTATGTCCATGTCCAGGATGTCGCCGAGGCGATTCTGCTTGCTCTGGACGCTCAGCATCCCAACGGCCGCACCTACACGATTACCGGAGACAGCTATGTCACGCTGGGCGATGTCGCAGACATCGTGCGCCGGCTGATCCCAGCAGCGCGCATCGAAATGGGCGACGGTCGTGATCCGGTCGACGATGTGCAGGCTCGTTTTGACATTTCAGCCGCACGCCACGATCTCGGATACAGGCCGTCCGTGGCTCTGGAAGACGGGATCCGCAGCTACGCTGAATGGCTCGCCGACAGCAGATGACGTCACGTCATTTGTCAGGCCGCTTCAAAGCGGATCGTTTGCGCCCCGGACAACAGCGTTTTTCTGCCGATCTCAGGTAGCTTGTCGAGCCCGGACGTCAGCGTAATGAAGTGATTGCCCGCCAACTGACCCATTTTGCTGGCGAAGTGTACGCCGCCATAGGCCAGCAGGATTTCCGTCTCGGATATCCCGCCTGGATAGAGCAGGATTTGTCCCGGCGCCGGATACGAAGTGTGATTTTCGTAGCCAACGCCAAACTGCATATCGCCGAGGGGTATCCACACGGCTTCGCCGCTCCAGCGCACATGCACGACCTTACTCTCGAAGGGCAGTCGAGCCTGAAAGGCTGCGCAGGTTTCCGGCGCGGCCTCGGTTTCGAGCTGCGCATCAAATACATGATCGGCAATCTGGATCCTGAGCTTCAAGTCGTTGGTCCTCCCCTGCGGAGGCGGTGTGTCATGCCGCCGATATGGAATTCGGATTTATTGATGCCGAAATCAGATTTGTAAGTGATTTCATCACTCTAACTCCTTCACTTTCATAAAGAAAGCTCTGGATTTCTGATGTCGCCCGTGGTCCAATAATTTAAACTAGGGACCAGCCGGAAGGGCCGGCGGCCTTCAAGACGGGAGAACGGATATGGCGAAAAAGGAAATCATCTGCGCGTTCGGAACCGATATCGATTCGGTCGCCGGCCAGATCGGGTCCTATGGCGGCGGCGACTCGCCATCCGACATTCAGCGCGGCATTTTCGCGAGCGAGGTCGGAAATATCCGTCTTCTGCGCATGTTCAAGAAATATGGTTTGAAGACCACCTTCTTCATTCCCGGTCATTCGATCGAAACGTTCCCAGATCAGGTCAAGCAGATCGTCGACGAAGGCCACGAAATCGGTGCCCACGGCTATCTTCACGAGAACCCGATAGCCATGACGCCGACCCAGGAAGAGGCGGTGCTGGTCAAGTCGATCGAACTCATCGAAAAACTCTCCGGCAAAGCACCTCGCGGATACGTGGCTCCGTGGTGGGAAATGTCGGCGTCAACTGCCGCGCTGCTTCAGAAATACGGCTTCAAATATGACCACAGCCAGGGCTATCGCGATTTCCAGCCTTTCTATGCGCGCGTCGGCGACGAGTGGAATGTGATTGATTACTCGAAGAAGGCCGAGGAGTGGATGCACCCGCTCAAGCACGGCAAGGAAATCGATCTCGTGGAGATTGGCGCCAACTGGTATGTCGACGACCTGCCTCCGATGATGTTCATGAAGAAGGTGCCGAACAGCCACGGCTTCGTGAATCCGCGCGACATTGAGGAAATGTGGCGCGACCAGTTCGACTGGGTCTATCGCGAGATGGATTATGCCGTGTTCGCCTTCACGATCCATCCGGATGTGTCGGGTCGGCCGCAGGTCCTTCTGATGCTTGAAAGGCTGATCGAATACATTAACGGCCATGACGGTGTGAAGTGGATGACATTCGAGGAGATCGCCGAGGACTTCCGCAAGCGCTTTCCGTTTGATGCGGGCAAGCGTCCGGAAGTTATCTGACGCTATCGAACGATGGGTAGCCGTCGCCGTCGGGCGCCGGCCACCCGTCCCTGGAGGTTGCAATGTGTTCGGTCTGCGGATTTCCGGCGGCCGCGGGGCACTGGACTGAGACGGGCGGTGCATCACCGACGGACCGCTTGCGATCGCGGTACAGGCGGGCGCAGGTGTTGAAGTCAGTATTGCGCGATTTTGGCCTGACGGCGCATGATGACGGCCTTGTGCCGGGCGTTCAGATCGGCACGATGTCTGGCAGCGTCTCAATCGCACGCGATCTGGACGAGGTCTGGTGCACGGTCGAACGAATGCTCGGTCAGCCGATCGACCCGCTGGATGCGCGCTTCATCGGCCAGGGTGATGGCTGATCAGGGGCGCGAGGGCCGAATGCGGCTCACCCTGCTTGGCGGGTTTCTGGGATCCGGAAAGACAACATGGTTGCGCCATCAGCTCCATGCGGGGGTGTTTCCTGATGCATATGTCGTCGTCAATGAGGCGGCCGACACGCCGGTTGACGATGCGCTTCTTTCTCGTGCCTCCACAATAGAGGTTCTCGCGGGCGGCTGCGCCTGTTGCGAGGCGAGGGGCGAACTGGTCGCACTCCTTCGCCGGCTTTGCGACCTGCGTAGCCGGACCGCATCCGATTCCGCGCGGCTCGAGCACGTGGTGCTTGAAACCAGCGGCCTGGCGGATCCCGCAGAAATACTCGACGCAATTCGCAGCGATCCCGTTCTCGTACATCATGTCTTCGTCAGCGAAACGGTGGTCTGCGTCGACGCCTTGCACGGTCTCGCTCAGCTTGTGGAAGAGCCACTGGGGCGCCGGCAGGCGGAAGCTGCCAATCGGCTGGTCATCACCAAGCTTGACGAGGCTCCATCCGCGTCGATCGGGAGGCTTGTCGCGACACTGCGAAGCATCAATCCGGATGCGGTGATCGAGGGAGCGGTCAAGGGGTCTCCGGTTTCCGCACCGACAGCCGCAGGCGAGGACGCTGTTGCCTTGCCGCAACTTGATGGAAGCGCGGCGGGGCCAATCTTCCCGACCAGACTGTCCCTCGACGATCAGATCGACTGGACTGCTTTTGGTGTCTGGCTTTCGGCATTGCTTCATGCCCGGGGAAACGACGTCATGCGGGTCAAGGGCGTGGTCCGAACCTCCGCCGGGCGGCTTTTGCTGCAGAGCGTGCGCAAGGTTGTGCAGTCACCCGAAATTCTACCTCCCCAAGATGACCGCGACGACGACACCATTGTCGTGATCGGTCGCGGTTATCGGGCAGAAGATCTGAGACGTTCGCTGGAGCGTTTCGCAGGCGTGAAACAACGAGAGCAAGGTTCGATCTTCGAGGGGGTCTCGTGAGCGGAGACGACATTTATCGCAGGCAAAGGTTCGGGCAGAAGACCGGTTTCGGGCAGTTTCCCGCCCTTCTGGTCGTCGATTTCGTCAACGGTTTTCATGATCCGGAAGTTCTGGGAGGAGGCAACATCCCGGACGCGGTCATGGCGACATTGCCGCTGCTGGAATTTGCGCGCAATCGCGCGATACCGGTCATTTTCACGCGCATCGTGTATGCACCCGATGGGTCTGACGCGAGCCTCTGGTGCCAGAAGGTCCCGCGTTTGCAAGACCTCACGGAAGAAGCCCCGGAAAGCCAGATCGTCGCAACGCTGGCTCCACGTCCGGGCGAGATTGTCATACGCAAGACCCAGGCGTCTGCGTTTTTCGGCACACATCTGGCTGCCTGTCTCGTCGCCAAAAAGATCGACACGCTGATCGTCACCGGCTGCACCACCAGCGGATGTGTCCGGGCCACAGTCGTTGACGCCATGAGCCTCAACTATCGCACGATCGTGGCCAGCGACTGTGTCGGGGATCGCGCACTGGATCCCCACCGCGCCAATCTCTTCGATATGGGCCAGAAATATTCAGACCTGATGCGCGGCGCCGAGATTATCGCCGCGCTGGACAGACGAATCGCCGAAACGGTCGATAGCACCGAGATGGCCTGACTCGTATCCTGCGTATCCTGATCAGTCTGATGCAAAAAGCCGTTCTGCGTCGGGCGAATATTTGGCGACCTTGTCGGGGTCGAGAGAGACGCCAAGTCCCGGTGAATCCGGAATGGCCAGCATGCCGTCCGCGTCGAGCTGGAACGGCGTAACCATGATCTTGTCCACATAGGCGCTGCCGCCGATATATTCGACGAGATCGACATTGGGGAGCGCGGCTGCAAGCTGCAGGTCCGCCGCGAGGCCAAGTGCCGTATTCCACCCATGTCCGATATAGCGCACGCCAAAATCCTGCGCCATCCGCGCGATGCGGCGCTGTTCGCTCAGGCCGCCGACCTTGGTGACGTCAGGCTGGACGATGTCGAAAGCGCCTCGCACCAGGAATGGCAGGTAGGCCTGCCGGCGTGTCAGCACTTCGCCGCCGGCAATCGGAATCCGGCTCTCGCGCCGCAGGGCGACGAAGTCGTCAATGTCGTCCGGCCTGACCGGTTCCTCGAACCAATAGACGTCGTGATCCGCAAGCATATCAGCTGTCCGAAGCGCCCATTTCAGGCCGTTGGGCCAGTGGGCGTCGCTTGCGCCGGCGTCAACCATCAGCTTGCCACCTTCGGGAAGCGCACGCTTTGCAGCGTCCACAATCGCTTCATCCAGCTTGTAATCGTCGCGTCTGCCGAATGGGCCCCAGCCGATCTTGAAAGCCCGGAAACCTTGCTCGCGATACCGCGTGATCTCGTCAGACATCGCGGACGGCTCGTCCATCAAGAGAGAGCAGTATGGCATCACGCGATCACGATATCTGCCTCCCGCCAGCCGCCCGATCGAGAGGCCGGTGACCTGGCCCAAAATGTCCCAGAGCGCTATGTCGATGCCGCTGATTGCGTGGGTGAGGGTGCCGCCGCGCCCCATCCAGAACGTGTTCTGGTGCAGTTTTTCGCTGACCCGCTCCGGCTCCAGCGCATTTTCTCCAATCAGCAGATTCTCCAGTACCTTGACGGCGGCAACCACGAGGCGACCGTCGGTGAATGAACTGCCAAAGCCTGTGATTCCCGCATCGGTGTGAACCGCGATCAGTGCATGTATCGAGTCATCCGCCTTGATTTCCTCGGCCCATCCGCCGGGCGGGCTTTCACCAACGAGCGGTGCAACGGCAACACGAGTAATGCGAACTGGCGCTGTGGAATTTCTTGCTGGCGCTTGCATTGCAACCCCTCTTGTTGCCGGTCTCAGAACGATATTGACTCCGACGAATATAGTATACAATTATACAATTCAAGATATTGGAGACAGTTTCACTGGCCATCTGCCGCGCCATTTGAGCGTATTTGACGGTGTGGCATGGACATGATGCCGTCCGCCGTGCCGGACGGGCGGACGCGCGCTGTGTCGGTGGAGAAGAGAGCTGAGCATGCCGAGAATACTTGTCTTAGATTGCAAGCAGGAAATCTCCTCGTTCAACCCGGTTCCGTCCGAATATGAAAACTTCCACATTTCAAAGGGCGACACGCTTTTCAGCCATCGGGGCTTGAATACCGAGCTCGGCGGCGCGTTCGACGTGTTCGATCAGCGCTCCAATGTCGTGATTGTCCCAACAATCGCCGCGCGTGCGGGCAGCGCCGGGTTGCTGTCGGCCAACGGGTGGAGACGCCTGTCGTCCGAGATACTTGACGCGGTCCGCGACGGCATCGACGGCATAGACGCGATCTACGCATCGCTGCACGGTGCCATGGGGGCGGATGGGGAACTCGATCCGGAAGGCTATTTGCTTGCCGCGATCCGCGAGATGGTTGGCCCCGGCATTCCCATCGTCATCTCCCTCGATCTTCACGGTATTCTCACGGACCGCATGGTGCGCAATGTCAACGGCCTGACGATCTACCACACTTATCCACACGTCGATTTCGCCGACACCGGCGCACGGGCGGCGCGTCTGCTTTTGAGGCTGATGGAGGACGGCGTCAGACCGGTGCTTGCCCGCGTCATCGTGCCGGCGCTGGTTCGCGGCGACGAACTCATCACCGCAACGGGGTGCTACGGCGACCTCATTCGGGAGTGTCAGCGTATCGAACGAGACGGCACTGCGTTGGCCGCGGGCATCATGATCGGCAACCCGTTCACGGACGTTCCGGAATTGTGCACGCAGGTCATCGTCGAGACGGACGGCGACGCGGCCGTTGCGGAGGCCGAGGCAGTTCGGTTGGCAAATGAGTTCTGGGCGCAGCGATTTCGCATGCAGGGCAAGCTGATCCCCCTCGACAGGGCAATCGCGCAAGCCCGGACGATGAAAGGTCCTCTCGTTTTCACCGATGCTGCCGATGCGACGTCGTCGGGCGCGACTGGCGATTCGAATGCCATCATCGCGGCGTTGAGCGATGCGAACTATCCCGGCAGCGTTCTGGCCCAGATCGTAGATCCCCAAGCCGCGGCTGCCGCACACCGGGCTGGTGTGGGGGCCACGATCTCCGTGACGTTGGGTGGGGCGATGGATCCTCGGCGCTATCAGCCGATGGCCGTTACCGCCCGAGTCCGGCTGTTGTCAGACGGCAATTCGCGGCTGGAGACGATGAAAACCGAGCTTGAAGCGGGCCCGACAGCCGTCCTGACGTTCGACAATTTCACGGTCGTCGTGTTTTCCACGTCTATCAGCCTTTTCGATCGGGCCATGTATTATTCGAATGGTTGCAATCCTGTCGATTTCGGTCTGATCGTGGTGAAGTCGCCGCATACTGAATTCCACATGTACGACGCGTGGGTGGAAAAGAACTTCAATGTAGACGCACGGGGCGCGACTTCGGCTGATATCCCAAGTCTCGGTCATACGGTCTGCATGCGGCCTATTTACCCGCTCGACCGGGACATAGAATTCAAGCCGGAGGCGGTGATCTATTCGATCGCTCCCGGCCGCTGACGTGCCTCGCGGCGATCGATTAGGGACGGTCCCACGAATGGCGAAATGGACGGGCGTTTCGTGAGGGCAGGACTGGCATGAATAGCCGCCCCAATATTCTCTTTCTGCTTTCAACCAGCATGCGCAAAAGATCGCGGGCTGCTACGGCGATGACCTGACCCCGACGCCTAACATCGACAGAATTGCTCTTCGAGGACGACCCTGACGAACGCCACGACCTGGGCGAAGACCCGAGCTTAGCTGAGCTCCGCCAGCGTCTTGGCGCGCGCCTTTTGGAGGGATGGGATCCTATGCGCATCCGTGAAGAGGTCGACCTGCGATGCGCCGAGAAGGCGCTTCTGAGACGATGGGGACAGAAGACGCAGCCCCCGAGCCTGTTTCAGTTTCCGATCACGGCAAAAGATAGCTAGCTGGAAAAGCCTGCCTGATCGCCTTCAATCGCCAGTGAGTGCCGCAAGCCGGGGAGCGATATCCTTTGCCACGGCTGCCGCGAGTTTCTGACCGCGTTCGTCTTCGATTTCGCTGGCCCATCGCTGCATACGTTCCGTCAGATGGAGGATGGTCGCAGCATAGTCCTGATAATGCTTGAAGCGCTCGAATCCGCCATCCTCGCGCGGCGTCAGATAGACGTTGAGTTCTTCCTCGGGATCGGCTCGCAAGTCATACAGCTCATGCGCGCCATTGGCCGACGCGATCAACTTCCAATCAGCCGTTCGGATCGCACGCTGCTCGATCTTGCTCACATGCGTGACGTTCTGAACGAAGTAGTCGTCACGCCATCCGCGCGCATTCTCGTCGACGAGCAGCGGCTTCAGGCTGCGGCCATGCATGTCGTCCGGGATGGGCGTACCTGCGAAGTCCAGCATTGTCGGCGCCAGATCCTGCAGCCCGATCGGGCTGTCGCAACGCGATGACGGCCTGATACCGGGGCCCTCCACGATGAATGGAATGCGTATTGCGTCGTCATGGCATACGAATTTGTGCTCACCCTCCGGTCGATAGAAGAATGTGTCGCCGTGGTCCGAGAAATAGAAGACGACCGTGTTGTCTGCCAAGCCGCAGTCGCTCAGCGCGGCCCTCACGCGGGCAAGATCTTCGTCGAGGGCGCTCACTGCCGCATAATATCCCGCAAATGGCACTCCTTTCCCGCGATAGGGCGCGTAGAAGCGTTCGGGTGCGGAGTAGGGATCGTGAGGCGGGTAGAAGCTCAGCACCATGGCGAATGGCTGGGTCTCGCTCTTCCTCTCGCTGAGAAAGGCAAGAGCCGCGTCCGTCTGGCGATTGGGCCTGTACTGGCCGTCAAGAAGCCCGTCGATCCAATGGCCCTTGCGTGAATTAAATGATTCTTCCCAGACGTCGAAGAATGGTGGCTGATTTTCGCCGAGATGCCACTTGCCGAAATGCGCGGTCAGGTAGCCTGCCTCCTGAAGATGATCGAATACCGTCTTCTTCACCCCGGCATGCGAGGCGAAGGCGTTGTCGACGCCGTAGAGATTGTCGATGAGCTTGTGACGATGAGGGTAGACACCTGTCCACATCGTCCCGCGCGCCGGCGTGCAAACGGGCCATGGCGTGAACGCGGCATCGAAAGATTTGCCGGCCGCCGCCATGGCGTCGGTGCCTGGGGTTACTGTGAAGCGGTTCCCGTATGACGCCAGTGAATCACTGCGCTGCTGGTCTGAAATGACAAGGACGATATTCGGAAGGCTCGACACGATTGCTCCTTGCTAGACAGACGGAAATGGATTGGCCGGAGAGCCCGCCAAATGACACGAGACGGTGTGGCCCGGTGCCAGTTCGCGCAATGTTGGCGGCTCAGTGGAGCACCGCGCAATCGCAATGGGACAGCGCGTATGAAATCGGCATCCACTGGGCGGGTTCGCGGCGCTGGGCACATCACCCATGATCGTGAAGAAGGATTTGCGCCCTTTGGCGGCGGATGGCACCGACCGTAGCAGTGCCTGCGTGTAGGGATGCGCAGGGCTTTGAAACAGCGGCCCGCGCGGGGCGAGCTCGACGATCTGGCCGAGATACATCACCGCGACCCGGTCCGAAATGTGCCGGACCACGCCAAGGTCGTGGGAAATGAACAGATAGGTCAGACCGAGTTCGCGCTTCAGTTCCTGCAGAAGATTGAGGATTTGCGCCTGCACGGACACGTCGAGCGCCGATACCGCTTCGTCGCACACGATAAAGGCCGGCTCCAGGGCCAGTGCACGGGCGATGCAGATGCGCTGGCGTTGACCGCCTGAGAATTCGTGTGGGTATCGCCCGGCGTGGAAGCTCGCTAGTCCGACCCGGTCGAGCAGGCGCCGCAGTTTCCGTTCGCGGGCCACATGATCGTCCACGCCATGAATGACAAGCGGTTCCACGATGAGTTCACCCGCAGTCATGCGTGGATTGAGCGCGCCGAACGGATCCTGGAAAATGATCTGCATGTGACGCCGCATGGCGCGCATCTCGCTCGCCTCAAGCGAGAGGACGTCCTTTCCGTCGAACTGGACGCTGCCCGCCGTGGCGCCGAGCAGGCGCAGAACCAGCCTGCCGGTGGTGGTTTTTCCGCACCCGCTCTCACCGACCAGTCCGAGTGTTTCGCCCCGGTCTATGGTGAAGCTCACATCGTCTACGGCACGAATGGAATGGCTTTCGCCGAAAAACCCGCTTTTGCCTGCCGTAAAATCCTTGCGGAGCCGATCAACGACGAGGATGGGATCGCTCTGTGGGTGGGACGAAATCACTGGCCCACCCCTGGAAACTGGTAACCCGTATTGCGGATGCACGCTGCACGATGGCCGCCGCCGCAGTCGATCAAATCCGGTACCGCCGTCGCGCATATGGGCCTTGCATATCCGCAGCGTGGCTCGAAGCGACATCCCGGCGGAAGGTCGAATACCGGCGGAACTGTTCCCCTGATAGTCTGGAGATGCTCCTGGTCGCGATCCACGGGTGGAATGCTGGCGAGCAGACCTTCCGTATAGGGATGCAGCGGGTGAGTGAATACTGCGTCGGCTCGCGCGTCCTCCAGCACCTGACCCACATACATGATCAGCACCCTGTCGGTGAAAGCAGACACCACGCCGAGATCGTGGCTGATCAGGATGATTCCCATTTTGTATTCGGCCTGCAGGTCTAGCATCAGGTCGAGGATCTGCGCCTGCACTGTCACATCAAGCGCCGTCGTCGGTTCGTCCGCGATCAACAGTTTCGGCCGACAGATCAGAGCCATCGCAATCATCACCCGCTGCCGCATGCCCCCCGAAAGCCGATGCGGATAGTCGTCCATCCGTTGTTCGGGGGAGGGAATGCCGACCCGGCGAAGCGCTTCGATGCCCCGCTCGCGCGCTTCGCGCCGGCTGACATTCATATGTCGGCGCACAGTTTCCATGATCTGGCCGCCGATTGTGAGCACAGGATTGAGCGCGGTCATCGGCTCCTGAAAGATCATGCCGATCGAAGCGCCGCGAAGTTCTTCCAGTCGCCCGTCGCTGGCGCTCAGCAGGTCCTCGCCGTTCAACTTCAATCGTTTGGCCGAGAGCAACCCGTTCTGAGGCAGAAGACGCATGACGGAAAGAGCGGTCATGCTTTTGCCGCTTCCCGACTCCCCGACGATCCCGAGAATCTCACCTGCAGACAGCGTGAAGGAGAGTCCATCCACCACGTTTGCGCCATTGAACGATACCCGCAGATCCTCGACCTCAAGCAAAGGCTCTGAGATTGCTGAGTTTTCCGCCGCGTCTCCCGTGTTCCGCACATCCGATGCCTGCACAGTGATCCTCTCAGAAATCGCTTTACCAGCGCAATGATTGTATACCATTATACGATTTGCAAGGGCGCACGAAGATTGAGTGCCCGTATTTTGGGTGGCTTTCGACGGGTACGGCGCGCGCCTGCCAAGCAACGGATGGGTTGAGTATGGACCGGCCGAACATCGTTGTGGTGCTTGTCGACCAGATGAGGCGCGACGCCATGAGTTGCGCGGGCGATCCAAATGTCATGACCCCTAATCTCGATCGAATGGCCCGAAATGGTGTCCGCTTCACCTCGGCTTGCTCCACCTTCCCCGCCTGCGTGCCCTTCCGCTTTTCATTGATGACAGGCGAATATGCCCATTCGCGCAACGTG
The DNA here is from genome assembly GCA_023953905.1 of Rhizobiaceae bacterium. Classification (GTDB taxonomy): domain Bacteria; phylum Pseudomonadota; class Alphaproteobacteria; order Rhizobiales; family Rhizobiaceae; genus Arvimicrobium. Next base: position 59,718 of record JAMLJA010000018.1, read on the forward strand.
CCCGCGCTTGGGTACAGGCTCTCGCCAGCCGAGCGCACATTGGGCGACGCGATCAAGGCGCAAGGTTACGCGACCGCCTATATCGGCAAGTGGCACCTCTATTCCGCTTACGGCGTGAGTGGCGGCCTCACTCTGTCCCAAGCCAGCCGCACCCCGGTTCCAGCCAGCCACCGGCGGGGGTTCGACCACTGGCGCGGCTTCGAGCTCAGAAACGAGTTCTATGATACGTTCTACTTTGCCGACGACGATCCTGAGCCGCGGCGGCTGGAAGGACACCAGACTGACGGACTTTTCGCCTTGGCGGTCGATTATCTGGAAAACCGTCGTGACGCGGACCGTCCCTTCTTTCTGGTGCTGTCTGTCGAGGCACCGCATCCGCCATTCATGGCGTCGGAAGAAAGCCTTCGGCGTGTATGTGAGCGCGGGCCGCCGGTTCCCCGGCCCAATCAGGATCTGGGTGCCATCAGCTTCTTTCCGCCCGAATGGTACGAGGAGAACGGTCCGGCCGGTAGGGTCGACCCCGCAGACCCCCAATCGGTGAGACGCGTGGCCGATGCCAACATGCAGGCGTACTACGCGATGATCGAGATGATCGACGCCAATATGGGGCGGCTCGATGAGACGATAACGCAACAAGGCATTGCCGACAAAACGCTCGTCGTCTTTCTTTCCGATCACGGTGAACTGGGCGGCAGCCACGGCCTGCTCGGCAAGGCTGAACCCTGGGAAGAGTCGGTGGGGATACCTCTCATCGTTTCGGGGCCTGAAACGCTTGTCGCAGGACGGGGAACGACCGCATCTGTTCCCATCAACACCGAGGATCTGTTCCCCACCCTTGTCGGACTTGCCGGAGGTGTCGCTGGCGGCGACCTCAAGGGCATGGACCTGTCAGGCTTCCTTCGCGGAGAAAGCCCGGAGCCGGCGCGGGACGGCGTCCTTTTGGAGTTCGTCACGGAGACGCGCTCAAACCGGGCCTACTATGACGAAACCTGGCGTGCCATCAGAACCGCGCGATACAAATATAGCGTGATCGGCGACAGATCAGGCGCAAGACCGTGGCAACTCTTCGATCTGCGTGACGATCCTTATGAGATGACCAATCTGGTAGACCTGTCGGAACACATGGATGTTGCACGGGACATGCATCGTCGCCTGGCAGCACTGCTTGACGAAACAGACGATGACTACGCCTTGGCATCGGCCTTCGGACTTCCTGCGCGCAATGCCGTCTCCGCTGACTCGCCGACTGTTTGAATGAGCCTCAGCCTGCCTTGCGCCGGCTTTCGAGCTTTCGCAGCTGTTCGACCAGCTTTTCGTAATCCACGGCACGCGAATAATCGAGGATGTGGATCTCCATCAGATCTTCGAACGCAGCGACATCGCCAAGGCGAATGGCATCGATGACGTCGTCATGCTCCTCCACAATGCTCTTGACCCCTTTCTTGAGGGTCGAGAGCCCGAAAATGATCGTCAGCTGCCGCGATAGCGGTTCCCAGGAGCGAACCAGAATGTCGTTTTGCGACAGCTGGCAGAGGCAATGGTGGAACTTCGTGTCGAGGCTCGCGACAAGGAAGCTGTCGCCGGCGTCTGCGGCTGCGTGCATCTGGGCAAGCACATCTTCCAGCGGCGCGAGAACGGAGGGATCTTTCTTGGTTCGCTCGATCACCTCGGCTCCGGCCAGGTTTTCCAGAGCCAGTCGAACTTTCAGAGATTTCTCCAGGCGATCGATATTCACGCTCATCAGCCGCATGCCGCGATAGCGCTCACTGACCACAACCCCCTGACTTTCCAGCAGTCGCAACGCTTCCCGAACAGGAATGCGGCTGACGTTCAACGAGCGCGCGACCTCAGCCTCGACGATGCGGTCGCCGGGCAGAAATATACCCTTCGCAGTGGCTTCAACGATCGCGTCAACGACTTGATCCACAAGCGTTTTCGCGGCGAGCGGTGCGAGGCTGGCAAGCTTGTCGTTGGTGTTCTGCGCTGCATCGATCGACATGTGAGCTGAATTCCTTGACATTCAGGCGGTAAGCGAACATCGTATACGATTATACGATATACGAAATGCTGGAGAGTATCGATATAGCGGTAGTGGGTACGGCCACACAAGTCTTGGGCGGCCTCGCGGACCGATAATCAAAAGGGAGCTGAGAGGAAATGGGAGTGCACCACAGACTGAGGATGATGGGACGTGCATTGACGGTCGCGGGCGCTTTGGCGCTCTCGGTTGCGTGCTTCGCGAGCCAATCGCTGGCGCAGACCAAAGGCGGCGACGTGACCGTCGTGCAGGGATCCAATCCGCCGAGCATCGATGCGATGTCTACCTCGTCGCAAGCGTCTCGCAACATTACCATGAACATCTACGAGACGCTCTACGGCTTCAGCGAGGATATCAAGCCAATTCCGATTCTCGCCGAAGACTGCATCATATCGGAAGACGGGCTCACATATCGCTTTCCGCTGCGCAAGGGCGTCAAATTCCACAATGAGAAGGAAATGACGGCCAAGGACGTGAAGGCGTCTCTGGAGCGCTATCGCAAGGTTGGCGCCACAGGCAACCTGCTTGATCCGGTCGAAAGCATCGACATCACCGGCGACTACGAAGTCACCTTCAAGATGAAGAAGGCGACCCCGACCTTCCTCGAGGCGTTCTCGTCGCCTCGCGCGCCGGCGGTCATCATCCCCGAGGAGGACGGTCAGACGGAAGCCGGCAAGAACAGTTTCATCGGCACCGGGCCTTACAAATTTGTCGAGTATGTGCCGGACAGCTATGTCAAACTGGCGCGTTTCGACGACTACACGGCCAACACCAGCGCTTCCGGCGTCGACGGTTTCGGCGGCAACAAGATCCCCTATTTCGACACAGTCACCTTCCGGATCATTACCGAACCCGGTGCCCAGGTGGCCGCCCTTGAAGCGGGCGAGGTAGATGTTTTGGAGCAGATTACCGTACCCTCTGCGCGGCGTTTGGAAGGTAATGCCGATATTCAGACCTACGAGAACATTCCCTGGGCGTTCAATACCTTCATTTTCAACATGAATGTGCCGCCGTCAGACAATGTGAAATTCCGCGAAGCCGTGCAGGTGGCGCTCAATATGGAAGAGGTGATGGGCATCTCGACCGAAGGGTTGTTCCAGCTTGATCACGGTTGGCAGTATGCGGGCACCACCTATGACGCAGGTGACATCGGCAAGGATTTCTACAACGTTGCTGACGCTGATCGCGCCAAGGCTCTCCTCGCAGAGGCCGGCTACAAGGGCGAGGAATTCTCCATACTCACCGACGGCAATATTCCCGGTCACGCCAAGACTGCCATCGTGATCGCCGAGCAACTCAATGCCATCGGCATCAAGGCTGTCGTCAACCAGGTTGATTGGCCGACAGCGTTGAAAATACGGCTTCAGCCGGAAGGCTGGAATGGCTGGACACTGCAGATGGGCATCGAGCCCTATCTGGGTCCGGTTGGTGTGATTGCCACGCTGACCGGCGAGAAACCACACTTCATCAAGAACGACCCGCAACTGGACGCCCTCTATGAAGAGCTGATTTCCGGCGTGACGGTGGAAGAACGTCAGGCGACATTCGCCAAGATCCAGACGCGCCTCTACGAATTCTTCGGTATCATCAAGCTCGGCAATACCGGGCTGATGCAGGCGACCCGCTCGAAGGTGAAGGGGTTCAAGCCCTTCCGCTTCCCGCGCATGTATAATGTGTGGTTCGAAGGCTAGGACGCCGCTCGACTGAACCGGCCGGCGGGGGCTGTTTGCCTCCCGCCGGCCTTCATGCCGCCACAGCAGGGGAAACCCATTGTTCCGGTTCCTGGTCGGTCGCCTCCTGAGCGCGATACCCATCCTGTTCGTCGTCTCGATCGTGACATTCCTGATCATCTGGATTGTCCCCGGCGACGTTACCGCCGAAATAGCGGGCGGGGACGCCACGCCGGCCGAAATGGAAGCCATCCGCCAGAATCTCGGCCTGGATCGGCCGCTTATTGAGCGCGCGCTTTTATGGTACGGCCAATTGTTGCAGGGCGATCTCGGACACTCCTATCTCCTCAACCGATCTGTCTCGGACGCCGTATTCGAGCGTTTGCCGGTGACCCTTTCCCTTGCCGGGCTGGCGCTTTTGACGGCGGTGATCATCGGGATGCTTCTGGGCATTCTCGCTGCAGTGAAACAGAACACATGGCTGGACCAGACAGCAATGATCGTCGCACTGGTCGGGCTGTCGGTGCCCGATTTCTGGTTCGGGATCGTCATGATCATTCTGTTCGGCGTCTATCTTGGATGGTTTCCCACCGGCGGATATGTGCCGATCATGGAGGATCCGGTCGGCTGGATGCAGTGCATGACCCTGCCGGCGCTCACACTGGCCTTTACGCAGATGGGCGTCATCGCCCGCATGACGCGCTCGAGCATGCTCGATGTGCTGGATCAGGATTTCATACGCACAGCTCGCGCGAAGGGAATGCGCAGGAGAACCGTCATCTTCAAGCATGCACTGATCAACGCGATGGTGCCGATCGTCACCGTCGTGGGGGTCATTACCGGGGTGCTGCTCAGCGGAGCCGTTGTCATTGAATCCGTGTTCTCGCTGCCCGGCGTCGGGCGTCTGATAATAGGCTCCATTCAGCGACGTGACTTTCCGATCATCCAGGGTGGCTTGCTGGTGACAGCCGTCATCTTCGTTTTCGTGAATATTGTCGTCGACGTGCTTTATGTCTGGTTCGATCCGAGGGTTCGGGATGGTCGCTGATCCCATTACGACCGACGACACAATCTCGCTCGGCGCTGAAATGGCGGCAGCACGCCGCAGGCGCTGGCGACAGCTTGCCGGTCGGCTGCTGGGACACCGATCATTTCTGTTCGGCCTGGTGATCCTGGCCATCTTCACATTCGTCGCCGTCTTTGCCGATTTTCTCGCACCCTATGCGCCCGACAAGAGTGACTATCGTTCGATCCTCATGCCGCCTGCTGCTGGACATTGGTTTGGTACCGACGCGTTCGGACGCGATATCGCAAGCCGCATCATCTACGGCACGCGCGTATCGCTTCGGATCGGCCTGATCGTTGTTGTAACGACCGGAATCCTCGGGACGTTGCTCGGCACTTTGGCAAGCTATGTTCGCGGGCTGGATGGCTTGATCATGCGCGGGCTGGACGGCTTGATGGCCTTTCCGGGAGTGCTTCTCGCTATCGCTCTCGCAGCCGCGCTCGGGCCGTCCGAGATAAATGCGATCATTGCCCTGACGGTAACGTTCACCCCCCGTACGGCCAGAATCGTGCGGGCCAGCGTGCTTGTCGTCAAAGGCATGCAGTTCATCGAGGCAGCTCATGCCGTGGGCGCCGGCCACACGCGTATTATATTCCGCTACATCCTGGCCAATGCGCTGTCGCCGCTGATCGTGCAACTGACATTCGTCTTCGCGGTCTCGATCGTGGCGGAGGCGATCCTGAGCTTTCTGGGTGTCGGACCACCTCCTCCGGCGCCTTCGCTCGGCAACATCATCGCTGACGGTCGGAGCTATGTTCAGGAGGCCTGGTGGATTGCGGTATTCCCGGGGGTCGCGATTGCCATCGCCGTGTTGAGCCTCAATCTGATGGGTGACGGTCTGCGCGATATCATCGATCCGCGGCAACGAAATCAACGCGACGCGTGACGGAAGTGGCGAGATCCCGGGATCAGCAGGCAGCCGGGTTTGCCCATGCCGGAGGACCTTCCCAACCGGTGAAGTCATGTTGCATGCCCCAAGCGGAAGGGCGCGGGGGCAACGCTGCGAGCGCTCCGCAACTGCGTGCATCTAGCCTGCGTACCAATATCTGCTGGATCGATGGGGGAAATGCAGTCGTCGGCACGTCTCGGCCAGTCCTGCCAGTAGATGGCGAGGGTCCGCCCCGGACCGTCCGCCTGCGCCCTTACGGCATCGACAGGTTCGCCGTAAGCAATGAGCGCTTCGCTTCCTTTGTGGCTCAGACCGGCTATGTGACAGAGGCCGAGCATTTCGGCTGGTCGTTCGTCTTCAAGGGCTTCCTGACGCCACACGTTCTTGCCGCCGCACAAGTCGCCCCTGAGGCGCCCTGGTGGGTCCGCGTGGAAGGCGCCTGCTGGAAACTCCCTGAGGGCGAAGGCAGCAGTCTCTCAGATCGAAAGAATCATCCGGCCGTTCATATCTCCTGGAACGATGCCCGCGCATTTGCATGCTGGGCTGGCGGAAGGTTGCCGACCGAAGCCGAATGGGAACATGCTGCCATGGGAGGCCGCGTCAGTGTGTATCCATGGGGAGACGAAGATCCCGACGACACGGCCTTTTTTCCGTGCAACATCTGGCAGGGCCGCTTCCCCGAGAAGGATCTGGGGCTCGATGGCCACGTCGGTACCGCGCCTGTCGACGCGTTCCGGCCCAATGGCTTTGGCCTCTACAATATGGTCGGAAACACTTGGGAATGGTGCGAGGATTTGTTTCGTGTGCGGTCCCTCTCGCGGGTCGCTAAGATTCGAAACAAGGTTACAAGGCAACAGCAGCAGCGATTGATGAAGGGTGGCTCCTACCTCTGCCATGCGAGCTATTGCCACCGCTATCGGATCGCAGCGCGTCTGGGCTGTCCGCCCGACAGCGCCACCGGTCATCTCGGGTTTCGCATCGCCTATGATGTTGAGGATGGCAACGCCCCCACGCGGAGCCACTAAGCGCCACATCCTCCAGTCTCAGCCTCAATGGGCAACTGTCGATATTGCCGATCGTTCAACGAGGGGCTGTCTCTTCATGTGCATTTGCCTACATGAATGAGGGGAGCCACAGCGACAGAGCCGGGATGAATATGATGACGCCAGCGCGAAAGATGTCGGCGACGATGAACGGCACCACGCCGCGATACATGGTCATCATCGGGATCTCGGGGAGAGCACCCCGGATGACGAAGATGTTCATTCCCATTGGCGGCGTAATCAATCCAATCTCGGATGCCACGATAACGATGATGCCGAACCAGATCAGATCGTAGCCGAGTTCAGCGACGATCGGGTAGAAGATCGGAACGGTCAGCAACATCATCGAGATCGATTCCAGGAAACAGCCGAGCACGACATAAATCCCCACAATGGTCAGAATGACGACGATTGGCGCAACGTCGAGACTGCCTACCCACAAGCCAAGTTCCTGAGGCACGCGGGCAACGTTGATGAAATTGGAGAACAAGATAGCGCCGATGAGGATGGTAAGCAGCGCAACAGACGTTCTGGCCGAATCGTAGATGACGTCGAGAAAACTGCGGATGTTGAGACGCCCGCGCGCCAGCGCGATCAGCAAGGCACCCCCCGAGCCGATGCCGGCAGCCTCGGTCGGTGTGAACAGCCCGACATAGAGGCCCCCCATTACCAAAGCGAACAGCAATGTGATGCCCGCCACACCTTTGAGCGCGTAGAATTTCTCCCGCATGGAGTGCCCAGGACCGCGCGGTCCGACTTCAGGCGAGATGCTGACCCAGATGTAGACGGCAATCATGTAAAACAGGATGCCGACGAGGCCGGGGATGACGCCGGCCGCAAACAGCTTGCCGATATCGGTCTCCGTCATGACCCCGTAAAGAATGAGGGCAACGCTGGGCGGAATGAGGATGCCGAGTGTTCCCCCCGCAGCCACCGAGCCTGCGGCAAGCTTGTCCGCATAATTGTATCGGCGCATCGGCGGCACCGCCACTTTCGCCATGGTGGCCGCCGTCGCGATGCTCGATCCGCAGACCGCACTGAAACCGCCGCACGACGCAATGGTGGCGAGGGCGAGACCGCCACGCATGCCGCCCAGCCACACATACGATGCGCGGTAAAGATCGTCAGAAATGCCGGAGCGTGACACCAGATTGCCCATCAGGATGAACATCGGAATCACGGCATAGTCATAGCTCAACACAGTGTCTGACGCGATCGAACCGGCGCTCTTCAAGGCAGGGGAAAACCCCACGATCCAGCCGAAGCCGACCGTACCTGCAAGTCCCAACGCAAAGCCGATCGGCAGTCGCATCAAAAGCAGGGCGAAGAGGACCGCGAAAGTAACGAGAACGATGGTCATGGTCTGCTCTTACCGAGAATGGCGCCAACGGTCTGGCGGGCGTAGTGAATGGCGAGGGCAAACAGGATCAATGCCGTAACGGCGGCCATTGCGCTCATGAAGAAGACAACCGGGGCAAGTGGCCAGCGAGTGAACATCAGCACGGTATTGTACGTCTGCAGGGTGTTACCCTGTTGCCAGAGTTGAACTGCCGCTACGGACATGATGAGAGCCGACAGCAGGTGCACAACCGAGTGTGACGCGAGATCGGTCAAACTGCCTTCGCGGAATGGCACAAAGTCCACCACAATGTGCTCGCCACGGAGCGTGACCAACGGCAATGTCACGTAGAACATCAGCCCGACTGTCACCTGGGTCAGTTCGAACGCAAAGCTCAGCGGATAACCGAGTTTTCGGCCGACAACATCGACGAAGGTGATGCACACCAGCCCGAACATCAGCAGGCCGGAAAGGAGACCGCCGAACTGAATGAGCATATTTCGGGAGTCTGTAGGTCTATCTGGTGAGGACATGGTGGGACATTTTGTTTGAGTGAGAGCCCGTAGAGGGCCAGGAGCTATCCGATTCAGACAAAGGCTCAATGCCATCATGGTCGTGGTCTTGGGAAGGTGCCGCACCAGACTGCCGATAGGCATGGAGCGCGTTCTCAACAGCCAAAATCACCAGCAAAGTGTTCTGCTTCACACTGTCCCTCCCTGGCTCGATCGATCGACACTCGACGGATTCACGCTCCCGGCAAAGTGTCTCGCGTTCCGCAATCCCTCCGAACGCGGTCAGTCCAAGTCATGCGCCGAATGTGTTGATCTAACAGGATAATTGATCGCGTTGGGTCACATTCGCGGGCGCGCCACTTCTCAGTGATCTGGACAATGACCCTCCCTCATCGCCATCGAACGTATGTCTGCAATTCTGAAGTCGCAAGATTGACAGTACACACATGATATGTGTTATGTCAATCTCTCTGGGCCGCGCCCACTCTCTGAAACGCGACTGGTTCTAAGACCGGTTTGGTTTCGCAGGGCGGTGCATTCAGGCCCGGAAAGCGCGGCGCAAGCGGCCGCAGATCCGGTCGATTCCGAGATCTGCGTCCATCTTCTCCGCACGAGGAATTCCCGGAGAGGCCGAGCGCTGATGTGCCCGGACCGGACTGTTTTAAAGTGGAGGCCAGTGGAATTATGCACGGTGAAGTAAGCCTTACGCCCGAGAGACAGGCGTTTTATGAATCGTTGACGCCGGCAAATCTGGCACCGCTTTGGGCTGTGCTCAAAGGGATGATGCCGCCCGAGCCGAAGTCGAAAGCCGTCCCGTTCCGATGGAGCTACGAATCCGTGCGGCCGATGCTGTTGAAGGCCGGCGAGCTCCTGACGGCGGAAGAAGCAGAGCGCCGGGTTCTGGTTCTGGAGAATCCTTCGTTCCAGGGCATGTCGCGGACCACAAGCACCCTGTATGCCGGGTTGCAGCTGATCTTGCCTGGCGAGACGGCTCCCGCACACAGACACACGGCTTCGGCGCTGCGCTTCATGATCGAGGGCGAGGGCGCTTTCACCAATGTTGATGGCGAGCGGACGACGATGCGCCCGGGCGATTTCGTCATCACACCCAATTGGGCATGGCACGACCACGGTCATGAAGGCGATCAGCCCTGTATCTGGCTGGACGGGCTGGATGTTCCGATCGTGCAGTTTTTCGAGACAATCTTCTCCGGTGGCTACGATGGCAAAAGTCAGAGCGTGACGCGGGCCGAGGGTGATTCACTCGCGCGCTTCGGCTCAGGGCTGTTGCCGCTGGATGAGGACGGACGGCGCTACGGTGCGACCTCGCCCATCTTCAATTACCCGTTCGAGCGCACTCGAGAGGCTCTCGTCGCAGCCGCCAAGGGTGGCGGTTCTGACCCGCATCTCGGCACCACGCTGCGATACGCCAACCCGGTCGATGGTGGCTGGGCGATGCCCACGATCTCGACATGGATGACGCATCTGCAGAAGGGTGAGCAGACAAAGCCGATGCGCTCGACCGATGGCATCGTCATGTGCGTGGCGGAAGGCACCGGCGAAGTAAAGATTGGCGAGACGGTTCTTACCTTCGCGCCCCATGACGTTGTCGCGATCCCCGCCTGGTCCTGGCGTTCGTTCAAGGCAAGCAGCGATTGCTTCCTGTTCTGCTTCTCGGACCGCGTTATCCACGAGAAGTTGGGCTTCTTCCGCGAGGAGCGCAGCTAGACTGCTGGCTCTCGACGGGCTTTCTGCTCGCCTGACTGGCCGACCGCGGCTCTGATAGCGCAGCCGTGACAAAGAGCGGAAGCCTCGCGCGAGAGTGCCGTCGTTGGAATTGACTATAGTTGGAGGAGAAGAATGTTCGCGAGTGACAAGCCGGTCGTGATCGCCGGTGGCGGTCTGGGAGGGCTGACCGCGGCGCTGGCGTTGGCGCAAAAGGGTGCGCGCGTTCGCGTGCTCGAACAGGCCTTTCAGTTTGGTGCCATCGGTTATGGCATCCAGCTCGGCCCGAACGTTTTCAAGATGTTCGAGCGTTTGGGAATCCGTCAGCAGACGTTGGATCGCGTGTTTCGGTCCACCGGCCTGCGCATGATCGACGCCTTCTCCGGCGACACCATTCTGCACATCCCGACGGATGAAGCCTATGAGAAGCGCTTTGGTCACCCTTATGCCGTCATTCATCGTGTCGATCTGCATGACGTTCTTCTGGATGCATGCCGCAAGCACAGCAATGTCGAACTAACGGATTCGGCATCCGTCGCAGGCTTCGAGGATCTGCCCGACGGTGTCCGCGTTTTCTACGGAGACGGGCAGGTCATCGAGGGCGCCTTGTTGATCGGTGCAGACGGATTGCGTTCCGGAATTCGAGCGTCGCTGGTCGGTGACGGCGAGCCGCGTGCGATCGGTTATGCGGCCCATCGCACCTTGCTGCCGATGGAGGATGTACCCGAACATTTGCGCAGCAGCGATGTCGTGCTTTGGTCCGGCCCGTCGATGCACATCGTGCACTACCCATTGCGCCGGGGTGCACTGTTCAATCTGGTAGCCGTGTTCAAGACGCCGCGCTATGATTCGCGGGACAACCCCGAAATTCTGAAGCGCGAGTTGCTGGAAACCTATTCTGCAACCCATCCGCACATGCGCGCCCTGCTCGAACTGATGACCGTTGATCGGCGTTGGCCGATCACCGATCGAGACCCGACGCGCAAGTGGAACAGCGGCCATGTCTGCCTGTTGGGCGATGCGGCTCATCCGACCTCGCAGTCGCTTGCGCAGGGTGCCGGCATGGCGATTGAGGATGGCGTCTACATTGCCTCCGCAATTGCGGAGAATGCCGATGACCTGCCAGCAGCGCTGGAACGCTATACGCGTGGCAGATATCTGCGCACGGCGCGCGTCCAGCTCGAGTCACGCCAGCTCTGGGAGTTCTACCACTTCGATGACCCGATAGAGATCGAGGTCCGCAACCAACAGCAATCAGAGATGAACACCGAAGATTACTACAAGTGCCTCAACTGGCTGTGGTCGGGCATCTGACCTTGTGTGAGGGAGAAACCTAAACTGGGCTCACCCTCACTGAGCGACGTGAACCAGACGCTCGTTTGCCGGGGCTTTTATGATCTTCTGAAGGATGGAGATAAAGGTGCGGCGTTCGTCGTCGGAGAGGACACCAATGATGTTGTCGGCGATCTTCGGCGTCATCGCCAGAACTTCGTCCAGAACCTGTTGTCCGGCGTCGGTGATCTGCAGGATTTTCTTGCGGCGATCGACATCGCTGCCACGCTTGACGATGAGGCCCTTGCTTTCAAGCCTGAACAGCACCTGTCCGACGGTTGTCCGGTCGAACGCAATAAGCTCGCTGACGGTCGCAGCGTCGGTGTCGGCGGTGTTGGAGATGGCCAGCAAGGTGATGAACTGGACGGGCGTTATGTCGACCGCGCCAGCCTCCATCACGAAAGCGGCCGAGGAAAGCTGATGGGCCCGGCGGAGAAGGAAACCCGGTTCTTGAAACATGTCCTCCAGTGTGCGGGGTGATGCTTTGGTGTTCGACACAAAAATTCTCCGATTCCGGTCGATGCTGTCTCGAACCACGGCTCGTGACGTCGACTCACACAAATAGCCGGAATCCCGACACCCTGCGAGACTCTACTTAAACACAGGATAGCACCAGTCACCACATGTCGACAGTACGCTGTCGAATAATCATTCGCGGTTTGCAGCTCGCAGCCGCCAAGCGAAGGGAGAAACGGAATATGCGAATTTGCCGCTTCGGCGATAACAGGTTGGGACTTCTGAGGGGTGAGCTGGTTCACGACGTGACGGGCGCGCTCGCGAGCCTTGGGCAGCACAGCTACCCTTTGCCAACGCACGATCTGATGATTGCGTCACTCGACAAGCTCCGTCCCGAGATGGAGTCGCTGGCCGACAGCGTCGAAGGACAACCCTGGCGGGACTTGAAGCTTCTGGCGCCGATAGCCAATCCGGGCAAGCTGATCGCGGCACCGGTCAATTATCTCAAGCATCTCAACGAGGCGCGGGGCGACGCCGAGATCCATCACCAGGGGAAGGTCGAGGAAATTCAACGCGTTGGCATTTTCCTCAAGGCGACCAGTTCTCTGGTTGGTGCGAGCGAAGGCGTCGTCATTCCTTTTCCCGACCGTCGCAACGACCATGAGATCGAACTTGTGGCGATCATCGGCAAGACGGCCAAGAACGTGGCCGCCAAGGACGCACTTGAGTATGTGTCAGCCTACACGGTCGGATTGGACATGACGGTTCGCGGACCGGAGGAGCGCAGCATGCGCAAGTCGATCGACACCTATTCCGTTCTCGGTCCCTGGCTCGTCACGGCCGATGAGTTTGGTGATCCGTCTGCCGTCGACATCGAGCTCAAAGTGAATGGGGAGACGCGGCAACGCGCCAACACAAGCGATCTCGTGCTCAATTTGCAGCAACTGATCGAATGGACGTCCAGCTATTACACGCTACATCCCGGCGACGTCATTTTTACCGGGACACCGGACGGCGTCGGACAGGTCCAGAAGGGCGATGTGGTTACAGCCGAGATCGAGCGCATCGGTACGCTGCGCGTCGATATCCGCTGACACGGGAGGCCAGAGTTTCGGCCGGATGAGGTGTCATCCGGCCAGCTGCTGCATGTAGTCGAGAAACCACTCGCGAAAAGCCATCACCTTGGTTTCGGTCTCCCGGCCGTGCGGGACCAGCAGGTAGTAGGTGGACGGCGACGATATACGTATGTCGAAGGGCTCGACCAGCTTACCCTGCCGGATGTCCTGCGCCACCATAATCGATCGTCCCATCACGACCCCCAGACCCTCTATCGCCGCCTGGAACCCTGGATAAAGCAGGTCGCAACTGATCTCCTTTGTAAATGTGAGGCCACCGATACCCGCGGCCTCCAGCCAGAACGGCCAGTCATCCCTTACAAGCAGAGGAGACCCCGTGCGAATGATGGTTTGATGCTCGAGGTCGCGAAGATCGCGCAACGCCGGTTCACGCTCCAGCAGCAAAGGGCTGCACACGGGAAACACCACCTCTTCATTGAGCTTGTGAGCGGTAACGCCGCTCCAGTTTCCCACACCATACTGGATCGCCAGATCGTAGTCGGGACGAGGGGGGGTGGCGGTCGGCACGAGTGTCTTAAAACGGATCGATATGTCGGGGTATTTATTGCGAAAATGCTCGATCGCGGGCAGCAGAACCTTGATCTGGAAGGTGCCGAGGCAGCCAATCGTCAAGACGTCTTCGCGTGCTTCGTCGCTGGCGCGATCGGTCGCAAGTGAAATCTCCGATATCACGAGGCGAACCGCCGCAAGATAGTTCTTGCCGACGGGCGTGAGGCTCAACCCGCCACCTTCGCGATTGAAAAGCCTCGCGCCGAGCGTCTCTTCCAGATTGCGTATCTGATGGCTGACCGCAGTCTGCGTCAGGTTGAGCTCTAGTCCGGCGCGCGTGAAGTTCAGATAACGCGACGCGGCCTCGAAAGCCTGCATCGCTTTCATCGAAGGTAAGTGTTTACGCAACGCAATCCTCTTGAGGCAAATCCTGCCGCTGGCCGAAGCAATTCACACTATGCATGAATTTTTTCTTGGGACCCATGAAAAGCATCCTTTGGCGCGTCGAAAAGCACTCCCCTATAAGCCGACCACATACAGGCACCGGAGGAGCGCGCGGAAGCATGGCCCAGAACGGCACCCATCGAGGCATGAGGGAGGATGGCGTTGTCGCTGCAAGCGACGGGACGCGCATTGCCTATTCCCTCTATCGCGGGGAAGGACGCGCGAGGCTCGCGCTTGTGCATTCCCTGGCAATGGATCGCCATTTCTGGGATGCGGTTGTCACCGAACTCGATCCCGCCTTCGACATCCTTGCCTATGATTGTCGCGGACATGGTGCTTCAGACAAGCTGGCTGCGCCTTACAGCGTCGAGCTTTTCGCCCGTGATCTCGCCGAACTGATGAATTCCATCGGCTGGAGCAATGCAGTCGTGGCGGGCGCTTCGATGGGGGGATGCGTTTCGCTCGCCTTCGCCGCCGGCTATCCGGAGCGCACAGCCGGTCTGGGTCTGATCGATACCACTGCCTGGTATGGCGCTGACGCGCCGAAGGCGTGGGCGGAGCGGGCTGAAAAAGCCTTGGCTGGCGGAATGTCAGCGATGGTCGACTTCCAGAAATCACGCTGGTTCAGCGATGCATTTCGTGCAGCGAATCCCGATCTGGTGGACCGCGCTGTGCGAACATTCGTCGCCAATGACGTGAACGCTTATGCCCGGACATGCGAGATGCTTGGCGCCTGCGACATGCGGTCGGCACTCAGTTCCTTCAACATGCCGGTCAGCATCGCGGTCGGCGAGGAAGACTATGCCACCCCGGTGGCGATGGCCGAGGCGTTGAGATCGGCAATCCCCAACGCCAGGTTCCAGACGATCGAATCGGTGCGCCATTTCACGCCCCTGGAAGTGCCTGGAAAAATCGCCGCGGTCCTTCAGGACCTGTGCCAAGAAGCGAGCTTTCAATGAATTTCACCGGCGAAATCATCGTTCGCGCACCGCGCGGGCAGGTCTACGCCGCAATGGAGGACGCCCGATTTTTCGCATCCTGTGTGGAGGGCGTGCGGGACCTGCAGGAGATCGACTCCACTCACTACACAGCGGTGATGGAAACGAGGGTCGCTTATATCCGGTTCAAGTTCGATGTGACCGTCGAAATCACCCGAATGGAGCAGGATACGCTTGTCGAAGCCAAGGTCGAAGGCGTTCCGACCGGCATCGTTGGTCGCCTCACCGGCACCTCACGGGCGCAACTTGAAGATCGCGCCGAGGGTACGGCAATCCTCTATTCGATGGATGTCGCTCTGGCCGGCAAGCTGGGCGCGCTTGGCCAACCAGTTCTCAAGGCCAAGGCGCGCGAAATGGAAAAGACGTTTGCATCTCGAATGCAGGCTGCATTTGACCGGACGGGAGCGACGGCATGATCCCCTTCGAACTGAGCGAGCCTGACACATTTGCCGAAGCCGTCAGCCTACTCGATCCGGAAGATCCGACGATCCGGCCAATCGCTGGTGGGACGGCTCTCATGCTGATGATGAAGTCGAATGTCTTTTCCCCGTCGCGTCTGGTCAGTCTGCGCGGCGTGGAAACGCGTTACTCTGAGGTGGATTTGACCCCGGAGGGCGGAATTCGTGCCGGCGCTCTGGCGCGGCTCGGAACGCTGGAACGGCATGCCGGGATTGTCGGCGCTTTTCCCGTCCTGGCGGACACTCTGCGTATTTTGTCCAACGTGCGCGTTCGGAACGTCGCGACGGTCGGAGGCAATCTTGCACATGCCGATCCGCACATGGATCTGCCGCCTGTCCTGCTGGCGCTTGACGCATCGGTCACGGCCATATCGCCTTCGGGGCAGCGCATGATCCCGATCGGGGACCTGTTCGCCGGCTACTACGAAACGTCGCTGGCACCGGATGAACTGATCGGGGAATTGTCGGTGCCCGCGCAGAACGGAAGGGTCTCTGCCTACATCAAATGCACCACGCGCTCGGCGCATGACTGGCCCGCGCTTGGCGTGGCCGTCTCTCTCGATATTGCGGAAGGCACGATCGTGGATGCGCGCGTCGTTGTCAGTGCGGCGGTAGAAAAGCCGACCCGAATGCAAGACGCAGAGATCGCTCTCAAGGGAGCATCCGTCTCCGAAGCGGCTTTCCGGGCAGCCGGAGAGGCTGCGGCCGTGGCAGCCGACGTCATCTCCGACGTGCGTGGATCCGCACCCTACAAGCGGCAGCTCATACGCGTGAATGTGGCGCGCGCGCTGGCGAAAGCGACAAGCTCTGGAGGAATGGGATCATGACGACCAAGATGATGCCCAATCGACAGGTTGGCCGCTCCGTCAAGCGACTCGAGTCGCATTCCAAGGTCACGGGCAGGGCCGAATATACGCACAATCTCCGACTGCCGGGAATGCTGCACACGAAGATCGTACGCAGCACGGTCGCTCACGGATTAATTCGCGCCATTGACGTGGAGGCGGCGAAGCAGGTTCCTGGCGTCCACGCCGTCATTACGGGTGAAGACGTCAGGAAATTCATCCCCCAACCCTATTTCGGTCCAGCCTTTCACGATCAGCCGATCTTGGCTCTCGACAAGGTCCGCTATGTCGGCGAAGCGGTGGTGGTGGTTGTGGCGAGCGATCCGCATATTGCCGATCAGGCCGCGCAGCTTGTCGTCGTCGACTACGAGGAACTGCCGGCGGTGTTCGACGAGATCGAGGCCGCGAAGTCCGACGTCTACGTCCACGAGGAGTTGCGACCCGCTGGCACGTTCCCTGACCTCAAGCACTTGGTCGGTATCCGCAATACAAATATCGCGCTCGATTTCTCGCTCACACATGGAGAGCCGGAAAAAGCATTTGCGGAAGCCGACCACGTATTCGAACATACCTTCACCACGCAGCAGGTGATGCACACGCCGTTCGAGCCGATGATCTCGATCGGGGAGCCGACCCATTCGGGTCTGACGCTGCACACGGCATCTCAGAGCCCGTCATTCGTTCGCATTGAGATCGCGCGTCTTCTCGGATGGCCCGAAAACAAGGTGCGCGTGAAAACCGGCCAGCTAGGCGGCGGCTTTGGTGCCAAGCTCTACATTAAGCTCGAAGCGCTAGCCGCCGCGTTGGCGCTCATGCTCAATGCGCCGGTACGTGTTGCGCTGACGATGGAAGAGCAGTTTTACACGATCACCAAACATGCCACGACCTTCCACATCCGAAGCGGTGTTACCAAGGACGGACGTATCGTTGCGCGCGATTGCGACGTGTGGTGGAACGGTGGTGCATATGCCGACATCGGGCCGCGCGTCACCCAAAAATCGGGCTTCACCGCCGCTGGTCCCTACGACATCGAAAACGTCAAAATCAAGTCCGCGGCCGTCTACACAAACCGGCCGCCGGCAGGCGCGTTGCGTGGGTTCGGCATTCCTCAGCTTGTATGGGCCTATGAGAGCCATATCGACCTCATTGCCCGCGAACTGGGAATAGATCCGCTGGAAATGCGTCGAAAGAACATCCTGCGCAATGGCCGACCCCAGGCCACTGGCACGATTATGAAGGACGCCGCGATCGAGCAGGTTCTCGAGCGCACCGCCGAGCGCATGAACTGGAGCGCGCCATTCGATAAGGGTAGCGGCACCAGGCGGCGCGGGCGCGGCATCGCCATTGGTTTCAAGGCGAGCGTGGCGCCCACGACTTCTGTCGCCATGGTCAACATCGCTGCCGACGGGAGCTGTTCGCTGTATTCCAGCACGGTCGATATGGGTCAGGCTTCGGAAACGGCCATGGCGCAGATCGTGGCCGAGGTCCTAGCGTTGGAGACAGAAAACATCCGCGTTGTGCGCCCGGACACGGACATCACGCCCTACGACATGGCAACTCTCGGTTCGCGGTCGACCTTTCACATGGGTAATGCCGTTCGCCTCGCAGCTGAAGACGCAAAGCAGAAGCTCGACGAACTTGCCCGCGAGGTTGGGCTGACGAACGCCTCCGACGTTCCCCTGTCGCAGCTTTTCATCAAGAAATATGGAATGCAGGCTGGCAACGTGATTGGCGTCGGCACCTACATCCCTCCTTACAAATCGCCGGACAAGAAGACCGGCCAGTCGGACAATGCGACGCCGTTCTGGATGATCGGCGCGACGGGCGTCGAGCTGGAGGTGGATACCGAGACAGGGCATGTGAAGCTGCTGCGCATGGTCAATGTCTGCGATCTTGGTACGCCGCTGAATCCGAAAGTGGTCGAGACTCAGATCTCGGGCGCCGCAGTAATGCAGATCGGCTTCACCATGTCGGAAATCATGAATTTCGACGCTGGTCAGGTCACCAATGCGTCTCTGGCGGA
The DNA here is from genome assembly GCA_023953905.1 of Rhizobiaceae bacterium. Classification (GTDB taxonomy): domain Bacteria; phylum Pseudomonadota; class Alphaproteobacteria; order Rhizobiales; family Rhizobiaceae; genus Arvimicrobium. The sequence goes on from JAMLJA010000018.1 coordinate 78,181, forward strand.
CTACAAGATTCCCTCGTTCCACGATTTGCCCGACCTGATGGAAAACGAGGCGGTTGATGCGGAGCAGACAACCGGGCCGTTCGGTGCAAAGGGCGTCGGCGAATCGTCGACCTTCGGTGTGTCTCCGGCAATCGCTAACGCCATCCAGGATGCCGTCGGCGTTCGGATCAGTTCGCTGCCGATTACGCCCGAAGCCGTCTATCGCGCCATCGCGGCGGCAGACAATCGCGCGCTTGAGGAAGAGTGAGATGCCCCAGACACGCACAATCAGTTTCACACTCAACGGGCGACCGGTGAACGCCGAGATAGAAGCTCACCACACGGTCGTCGAACTGCTGCAGGAGCGTTTTGCACTTTTTGGCGCACGCGAGAGCTGCGGGCAGGGGCTGTGCGGCTGTTGCACCGTAAAGGTGGATGGCGAAGCTGTATCGGGCTGCCTCTATCTTGCCTCCTTTGTCGATGGTGCCTCCGTTGACACCATTGAGGGAATGGCAACGTCCGGCGGACTAGACCCGATCCAGGAAGCCTTCATCGAGGCGGGTGCTTTCCAGTGTGGCTTCTGCACCTCGGGTTTCATTCTCATGACCCAACGACTGCTCGAAGAGCATCCTGATCCGACCCCGGATAAGATCAAGAGCTATCTGTCCGGCAATCTCTGCCGTTGCGGGACGTATCCGGAAATCATCAAGGCTGTGCAGCTTGCTTCAAGCAAGCGTCGCGCCAGCAAGGCAGCTGCTTGAGCAGGAAGGCAAGTCGCGAGGCAAGTGTCAAGTGTATGAGTCTTCAATATTGACATAACACATATCATACGTACGCTATCTATATACGGTTTTGCCTGGAACCAGGATAGCGGCGGCTGAAAAGAGGCGGAGGGCAACATGCTCGATCCGCAAGAGTCGCAACGCTTCCAGAACCTGGAAGCCGTGAGGAGGAGAAAACAATGAAAAGTCTGGTTACGCTTCTGGCGGGCGCGTGTATCGCCGTCATCACCGGGACGGCTGCGATGGCGGAAACCGTCGTCCTTCGCTACAGTAACTGGCTGCCGCCGACCTTTCACATTCATCAGAAGGTGCTCTATCCCTATTTCGAGGAGATCGAGAAAATCACCGAAGGCCGTGTGCGGGTTGAGCTTTCCGCCGGTCCGCTTGGACCTCCGCCGCGCAATTATCAGATGGTCGCCGATGGCGTCGCTGGCATCGTGTGGAGCCTGCACGGCTACACCCCAGGCACGTTCCCGATGAGTGAACTTGTCGAACTGCCGTTCCATTCCACCGACGCTGAAGAGAACTCGGCCGCGTATTGGAAAGTGTTCAAGGAGGTATTCGAACCTGCTGGAATGCATCCCGGCGTTCACACCCTCACGCTGAACACCCAACCGGCAGGGCAGTTGTTCACCTCTTCCAAGCCGATCAATGCTGTCTCCGATCTGGAGGGTTTGAAGATACGATCGACCAACAGCGGTGTGGCGGAAGCACTCACGGCGTTGGGCGCGACACCAATCGGCCTTCCCGTCACCGAAATGCGTGATGCGCTCGCCAAGGGCATTGTCGACGGCGTATCGTTGACCGATGAGGCACTCTACAATTTCAACATTGCAAACCTCGTCAAATACGAACTGGCCGTCCCCGGAGGACTCTACAACGCGAGCATGTTCCTCGTCGTGAACCAGGCCCTTTGGGATCAGATTTCGCCTGAGGACCAGGAGAAGATCACGGCGATTTCGGGTGAGGTTCTCGCGCGGAAGATCGGCCGTGCCTGGCAGGACGAGCAGAACGAGGCTGCCAAGAAGGTTCTGGCCGATGGCCTGCAGGTCACCACGGCCGATGGCGAGATGCTTGAATTCATAAACGAACGTCTTTCTGGCCTTGATCAGGAATGGAAAGACAAGATGGCGGCCATCGGCATCGATGGTGAAGCAGCAATCGAAGCCTATCGCGGCACCAAACAATAGGTGCTGCCTGAGCTACTGGATGAGGCGGCGGGTTCGAGTTTGATCCGCTGCCTCAATCCGGCCCGCCATCTCTCCCAAAGAGACAGCTACTGGAGGAATTCGCCATGACAGACAGGTCCTATCCGCTCAACGCATGGTACGTGATCGCGTGGAATCACGAGGTCAAGCGCGGCTCCATGGTGGCGCGCACCATTTGTGACAAGCCTATCGTGACCTACCGCAAGCAGGATGGAACTCCAGTCGCGCTTGATGATGCCTGCTGGCATCGGCTCGTGCCGCTTTCAATGGGGCATCTCAAGGGGGACAATGTCGTCTGCGGCTACCACGGACTGGTTTACGAGCCAGGCGGCCGCTGCATTCACATGCCGTCGCAGGATACCATCAACCCGTCGGCAAGCGTGCGCAGCTATCCTGTTGTCGAACGCCATCGCTTTGTCTGGATATGGATGGGAGACCCGGCGCTCGCGAACCACGACCTCGTGCCCGACCTGCACTGGAATGACGATCCGGACTGGACAGGCGACGGTGTCATGATGGAGGTCAACGCCAACTTCCGGCTGGTCGTCGACAATCTCATGGACCTGACGCACGAGACATTCGTCCACTCTGGCTCGATCGGCAACGACGCCGTGGCGGAAGCGCCATTCTCCGTCGAGCACTCGGGCGATGGAGCAACGGTCACGCGCTGGATGCACGACATCGTGCCGCCACCGTTCTGGGCATCTCAGCTTGGCAAGCCGGGCAATGTCGACCGCTGGCAGATCATTCGCTTCCAGGGACCGTCGACCGTTGCGATTGACGTCGGCGTCGCCGTCGCGGGAACCGGCGCGCCAGATGGCGACAGGTCGCAGGGAGTCAACGGCTACATCCTCAATTCCATCACGCCCTCCACCGAAACCAAGTCTTATTACTTCTGGTCGGTTTGCCGCAACTACCGCATCAAGGACGTATCGCTCACCACCCAGTGGCGCGAGGCGACCAAGATGATCTTCGGCCAGGACGAGGCCATTCTCAATGCACAGCAGGAGGCGATTGACCGCAATCCCGACAAGGTCTTCTACGACCTCAACATCGACGCCGGGGCAATGTGGGCGCGGCGCAAGATTGACCAGATGATCGAGCGCGAAAGCAAGCGCGCTCGTATCTCGGCCTGAGCGCCAGCCGAGCCACTTCATCTTCCGGAGGCACGTGATGGAATCACAACGAGCAACCGCCACCGCGCGCCTGAAAGAGGCTTCGCTGGCCGCGACGGGAATCCGGTTGATGCGGTTCGAGATCCTGGAAGGGACGGTATCCACGAGTCCCGGCGCGCATCTCACCTTCGAGATGCAGCTCAAGGACGGTCCCGCGACGCGGTCCTATTCTGTCGTCGACGACGGCATGGCGCCGGAGTTGATTACCGTCGCAGTCAAGCTGGAGGATCCGGGTCGGGGCGGCTCGCGTCATATGTGGTCGCTTGAGCCGGGAGATGAAATCAAGATCATCGAGTCCAGCAACTCGATGCCTGTCTCGTTTGATCGGCGCAATTATCTCGTCGTGGCAGGCGGCATCGGTATTACGCCGATGACGGCGATCGTCGCCGCTTTGCGATCATCGGGCCGGGAGGTTCGCATGGTCTATTGCGCGCGGTCCAGAGAACATGCGGCATTTCACGATCGCCTTTCCAGCCTGCTCGGCGATGGCCTTGTCATGCACTATGACGCTGAAAGCGGATTTCTGGATGTCGAGGCGCTCGTGAGCGGCGTCGAACCCGGCACGCAGGTATACATTTGCGGCCCTATTGGGATGATGAACGCGATCAAGGCCGCTTGGGCCGCGCTCGGTCTTCCCGCCCACGACCTGCGATATGAGACGTTCGCCAATTCGGGAACCGAACGTTCGCAGCCCTTTGATGTGACCGTGGTTGAAACAGGCCGAACGGTCCATGTCGAGGCGCAACAGACGCTTCTCGATGCATTGGTCAAGAGCGGCCACGAGGTCATGTATGAGTGCCTGAAGGGCGAGTGTGGGCTTTGCAAGCTCGAGGTCACGCAAGCCGATACCGGGATAGACCATCGCGACGTGTTCCTGAGCGAGCGGGAAAAGGCTTCAGGCGAAAGCCTTTGTGCCTGCGTTTCCCGCTTCTCGGGTGGTCATGCGCATGTGCGCATCGATGGAATTTCGCACGGACCAACCGGCTGACGCACTTTGCCGCGCCAAACCGGCACCGCACATGACATGGAAGAGAGAAATATGGCCACAGCCGATCTGATGGACGCCGACGACGCGCTGGGCTCTTGCGCGGTGCAGTTCCGATCGTTCGGTAAACGGCGGACCATGGAGGGTGTGATCAGCACGATCTCCTGCTTCGAGGATCATCTCGTCGTCAAGCAGAAGCTGAGCGAGGCCGGTGAGGGCAGGGTGCTGGTGGTCGATGCGCGCGGGTCCCTGAATAGGGCGATACTGGGCGATACCATGGCTGAACTGGCGATCAGCAACGGTTGGGCAGGGGTCATCATCAACGGTGCCGTGCGCGATGCAGCGACCCTCGACACGCTCGATGTCTGCATCAAGGCGCTGGGAACCAATCCGCGCCGGTCGACTGGACTGGCCGAAGGGGTCGTAGACGTCGCCGTAGCCTTCGGTGGCGCCATCTTTCGACCGGGCGACTATCTCTACAGCGACGAGGACGGCATCGTCGTCGCTCCACGCAAGCTCTAGGCTGGGCAAAAGCTGCGGAGCAGGTAAGGCTGAACCTGAAGTTTAGGCAGCTACGCGGTTGGCGACCCAGCGTCCCGCATTGGCAAGAATGAGATCGGAATCGACAAAGCGCTCGCGCAGGATCCGTTCGTAGACAGCACCTTCCTGATCGCGGTCGATTTCACCGCTTCGTCCTGTCAGCGTCGCCAAGGCTTCCTGCAAGGCCGCCACCGTCCCCGAGCCTTCATCGAATTGCGCCTTTTTGCGCCACACAAGGCTGCTGGGCAGCAAGTCGGCACATGCTTTGCGAAGCAACCATTTCTCGGTCGTAGGCCCGGTGGATTCGATTCCATTGGGATCCGTCCGTCGCAACTTCAGCGTAACCGGAATGGACTGCGCAAAATCGATAAGGTCGCGGTCGAGGAACGGTGTCCGGGCTTCGAGCGACTCGGCCATTGATATCCGATCGACCCGCTGCAGGTTGATGTTGTGCATCGTCCCCAGCAGGCGTGTCAGTTCGTCGGCGAGCGCACGAGGTTCGTCGACATAGGCATGCTGGTAGGTGTAGCCGGCGAAAAGCTCGTCGGCGCCTTCCCCCGTCAGCACGGCCTTGACCTGGCGCCGTGCAAGTCTGGACGCAAACAGGGTTGGAATCGCGCTTCGCACGAGATCGATATCGGCACTCTCGAGATGATAGATCACATGCGGCAGGTTTTTCACGATATCGTCGGCGGTGAAAACATACTCGCTATGGTTCGAACCGATGTGGGCGGCGACTTCCCTGGCTGCAATGAGATCGGGCGAACCGGCCGTGCCGACGGCGAAGGTCTTGAGTGCTCGTTTGCCCGCATGCTGCAACTGGCGCTGAGCAATGGCGGCCATGATCGAACTGTCCAGTCCCCCCGACAGGAACGACCCCACTTCGACGTCGGCGACCATCCACTTGGTGACAGCTGCCTCGATCACCAAACGGAGTTCGCGGGCCGTGGCATCAACGTCAAGGTTCGGTTCCGCCTGCGCGGCACCATGCGGGCGCCGATACCATTGGCGCAAACCGTCGCGGCTATCGAAAAGCGTTCCGGGCGGGAGCGCCTCGATCGCCGAGAGGCCCATCCCGTCAAAAGCCTTCATCTCTGACGCGAATGCGAGCCCATCGCCGATGCGGGCCATGTAAAGTGGCTTGATGCCAAGCGGATCGCGGGCAGCCACGATGCGGTCAGGCATGGCGAGCACAAATGCAAACATGCCATCGAGACGGTCGATCCAGCGGGGAGCTTCGGAACGGAAGAGGTGCAGAACGGTCTCGCTGTCGCTGGCGGTCTGGAAGATATCTTTGCCAAGGATGGCGCGCAAATCGGCATGATTGTAGATCTCGCCATTGACCACCAGCATGTCGTTGCCTTGAAGGATCGGCTGCGCACCATCTTCCGGGCCAATGATGGATAGTCGGCAATGGCCCATGATGACGGGAGCCCCTTCAAGACGAATGACTTGCGACGCGTCCGGACCCCGATGACTAAGCCTGGCGATCATCCGCGCGGCCATGTGCTCGTCGCCCACATTCCACAAACAAACCAGACCGCACATTGCGATTTCCTTCTCCTTGGTACTTCTTGGACGCTATCGTCGCGTCACGGATTAGCGCACCGACCGCACGCTCATCCGCTCCCGCTCAACACGCGCAGTGGAAAGTAATCTGTCCGTTGATCATCGACGTAGCGGTGGGCCGATCGATATCGATCCCAATCTCCGGTATTGAAGTCAGCCACGACAAGATCCTCGCCGGTTTCGCTTCCGCGCGCCAGAATCGACCCGTCGGGAGCAACGATCGCGCTCGCGCCGGCGAAATCGCCCTCACCTCCGACATGATTGCAGAAGGCGACGCATATCGAATTCTCATAGGCGCGAGCAGGAACCTGCATCCGCGGCACCACATAATAACCCCGGTCCGTCGCGCTGATTGCGATAGCGATGTCAGCGCCGCGACGTTGCAGATCCTGCATGGCCGCCGGGAAATCGAGGTCGTAACAAATAAGAATACCCACGGAGCAGCCCGGCTCCACTTGCGCGACGGGCGAAGGCTCCCCGGGGTAGAACAGCGATTTTTCAAGCTCGCCCCAAAGATGCATCTTCCGATAGTTCAGCACCCGATCGCCGTTTCGATCGATCAGCAGGGCGGAGTTATGTAGAGCGTCTCCATTGCACTCGGAATAGCCGGTGCAGATTGCAACTCGATGCATCCTGGTGATCGGGGAAAGCTGCTCTGCAAGGTCACATGCGGCGAGAGCCAACTCCCGCGCCGATACGACGCTGAGGTAGCCACAGACAAAAAGCTCGGGAAATACGATGAGAGACGCGCCTGCATTCGACGCCTCGCCTGCAAGCTTCTCGATCCTGTTCAGCGAGTCCACTATCGTCTTCGGCGCAAACTGTGTCTGCGCCAGCGCTAGGCGCATGATGCGTTCCTTTGCTCACTGCTGGCAAACTCGAACATCACTTCGCGCCGCAAAGCTCCCACGGAGACACCTTTCGCATTCTCGACACTGAGTTGCGCAGCGCCCGTCTGCAGAAACACGGTCAGCGCATGGTGCATGGAAGCTTCGAGGCCGATTGTGGGAGACTGCGCCTCCACTTCCGCGCCCAATTCGGACAACCGCTCCACGGGAGTCGTCTGCAATAGCTTGATGATCCGGTCCTCTCCCAGAAGGCTTGCCACGAATGGCGTTGCCGGTCTGAGAAGCAGATCGGCCGGAGGTGCTGTCTGGACGACGCGACCGTGCTCCATGACCACGATGCGGTCTGCAAGTTTGACGGCCTCGTCCATATCATGCGTGACGATGACGATCGTCTTGCGCAGCTTTCGCTGGATGTCGGTGATCTCGCGCTGCAGATTGGCCCGCGTGATTGGATCGAGCGCGCCGAAAGGCTCGTCCATGAGAAGGATCGGAGGGTCCGCAGCAAGAGCCCGCGCCACCCCGACACGCTGTTGCTGACCACCTGAAAGCTGAGACGGACGACGTTGCCGGTATTCGTCCGGATCGAGCCCGACAAGATCGAGCAGCGCGTCGACGCGTTCCGTGATGCGCTTTCTGTCCCATCCAAGAAGCTGTGGCACCACGGCAATGTTGCGCGCGATCGTCATATGCGGGAACAGGCCCACATGCTGGATGACGTAGCCAAGCGAACGTCTGAGCTGCAGGACCGGCATGTCGCGGATGGCTCTGCCGTCGATCAGGATCTCGCCGCTGGTAGGCTCCACCAGGCGATTGATCATTTTGAGCGAGGTTGTCTTGCCACAGCCGGAGGGCCCGATAAGGGCCGTCGTCGTGCCGGCCTCAATCGCGAGATCCACCCTATCGACAGCTGGCTTTTCACCGTCGCGGAATGTCTTGAGAACGGCGTTGAATTCGATTGCCGTTGAGGTCATGAGCGAACTCCAACCCTGCGCATGGCCAAATTCTCCACAATGACAATTGCTTGATTCACCGCGATGGCGAGGATCGCCGACAGGCCCGAACCGATCAAAAGCGGGTTCGCGTCCATTCGCGCGATTCCCTGCAGGATCAGCGTGCCAAGGCTCTCAACACCGATATAGGCCGTGAGCGTAATGACGGAGACGAGCATCACCGCTGACACCCGCATGCCGGCAAGGATGACGGGCGCGGCATTGATCAGTTCCACGCGCAGCAGCACCGTCAATTCGGACATACCCATGCCCCGTGCGGCCTCTTTGATATTCGGATCGACGCCGGCGAGCCCGCTCGTCGTATTCTGCATGATTGGCAGAATGCCCTTGATGAACAATGGCACAAGGGCGCCAACGTAGCCGATGCCGAGAAACGGAATTGAGATCGCCAGAAGTACAATCTCCGGTGTCGCCTGAAGGATATTCACGACCGGTGTCAGAAAACGCAGTCCGCTGAAACGATAGGAAACCACTCCGATCGCCACTCCGAGTATCGACGCGCCGATGAACGAAACGCCGAACAGCAGGATATGCTTGATCGTGAGATCAAGGATCGTGTCGCCGAAAAACTCGGTGTATTCGAGGAGGGACATCTAATGGGCGTCCTCGCCAAGAAGGCGCACGGCCAATCGCTTCTCGCCAGACTTCATCGCGAGATCCGCCAGCACCGCCATCAGAATCACAGGAATACTGCCCGCAAGGACAACGTTGAGAGAAACCGTTGAAATACCTCTGAAAACCAGATCGCCGAGTCCGCCGGCGCCGATGAGGGATGCAAGCGTCGCCATGCCGACCGCTCCAACTGTCGCCGTTCGGATGCCGGCCACGATTACGAGAAGGGCAAGCGGCAACTCGACGCTGACAAGCCTCTGCATGGAACCCATGCCCATGCCGACGGCCGCTTCGATCGCCGCGGGTCTGACAGTGACAATCCCGGTATAGGTGTTCTGAACGATGGGCAGCAGCGAATAAAGCGTGATGGCGACCAGTGCCGGGATCAGCCCGATCCCGAGCAGGGGGATCATGAGGCCGAACAGGGCAAGTGTGGGAATCGTATAGATGACGCTGACTGCTCCCAGAATGAACACGCCGAGAGATCTGATCTTGGCCGCAAGGATTCCGAGCGGCACACCAAGCAGGAGCGCAAACCCAAGTGCGATCACGCATATCTGTCCATGGCGGACAGTTGCCATCGCAATGCGATCATAGTTGGTTAGGAAATATTCCATCGCGCCTAACGTTGTCGCAAATCAGGTCGATCACACGAGCGACCTGATGTTGCTTTGTACTGGCAGCCGCTCGAAACCTGTCCCGAGAAGATCATTCAGATACCCGAGATGGTCGCGACTACCATTGTTCGGGTGCTTATTTCAGCACGCCGATTTCCTTCAGATAATCCTCGGCAACCTTGTCGACGGGAATGTTGTCGATGTCGGCGCGCGCGTTGAGCTTTGTCTGGGTTTCATTGTCGAGGTTGGAGATCACCGAATTGATGGCGTCAGCGATTTCCGGATGAGCAGTCAATACCTCGTCGCGCACCGTGATGGCGGCATTGTAGGCGGGAAAGAAGTGCTTGTCGTCGTCGACGACCTTGAGGCCAACCTTCTCGATGCGGGCGTCCGTCGCGAAGGCGACAATGACATCCACCTGACCAGCGTCGATCGAGGTATACATGAGGCCGATATCCATCGGCTTGAGGGTGCCGAATTTGAATCCGTAGGCCTTTGCCATTCCGGGATAACCATCCAGAGGACGGCCCGCGAACTCGATCGATGAGCCTAGCGTCCAATCGGCGGCCACATCCTTGAAGCCGGAGATGGTGTCGATCTTCAGCTCTTCCGCCCTGTCCTTCTTGAGGGCCAACGCATAGGTGTTGTTGAACTTGGTCGGCGCCAGCCAGGTGATGCCGTATTTCTCCTTGTACTGCGATGCCACGCGCTCATAGGCCTTGGCCGGATCGGTAATCGGCTCTTCCTTGAGCATGTTGGCGAGCGCATCGCCCGTATAGTCTGGGAAAATGTCGATCGCGCCGCTGACGATCGCCTGCTGACCAATGGCCGTGCCTCCGAGGTTCGGCGCCAACTCCACCTCAAGCCCCAGCTTGTCCTCGACGATGAGCGCGGCCATGTAGCCAAGCATGGCCTGTTCGGTCTGGTTGGGGAAGCCGATCTTGATCGGCTTGTCTTGTGCGATGGCCTGACTTTGGCTGCCCGCAATCAGTACGGTCGCCGTGAGTGCGGCCACAGCCAGCGAGGCGACGGATTTTCTGATGTTCAACATACTATAAATCATAGTGGTTCCCTGTTTGGTTGTAGATTGCTCAGATGAGCCGTGCGCGCAGACGCGGCGTCGTCTCATCCCATTTTCTCTCGAAGATCTTCTCCCCGCTCTCGAACGCCTGTAGCGTTCCCTCGAAGCGGTAGTCCTGTCCGGCGAACGTGACGCGCGAAACCGTTTCCACGCGCACTGACCAGTTTTCGCGTTCAAAGCCAGCCAGGCGATGAGCTCGCGCCACACTTCGTTCGGGTTGATGCCATGGCATCGAATAGGTTTCCGAACCGAGCGCACGAAGCGTCAGGTCCACGTCGTCCAGCCGCACCGCACCCAGGTTTCGGACGACCTCAACCACGGTTTCTTCCCGGTCGAGATGGCGCGCTGTGGAGAGCCGACCGCGTTGGGGCTTCACAAGCTCCCGCGATTCCCGATACGCGGGGACCTGCGCGTCGCCGAGGCTTTGCGGCGCGAGGTCGGATGAACCGTCCCGCAGCGGGATGCGAATCTCTGCAGACCGCAGTTCCAGATCAGCTATTTCCGGCAGCCCCACCGCCAGCGGCCAATAGGCGCTGGAAATGGACAAGCGCAGTCGATGTCCTGCCGGAACTTCATAAGCGATGTCGTTGAGCGACAGCTCGACGCCGAATGGCTGGCCTGGGGCGATTTCCTGAAATGAGGAGAGGTCATCACTCAAGGCAAGGTTGCGCAAGCCATAGGTGATCCGGCGACTGGACCCGTCGGCTGCAATCTCGTTCAAGCGAACGGCCACCATGCCCTCAGGCGAGAAGGTGATGAGCTTAAGTCGAACAGCGACGCCGCCAAGAATTTGTATCGCACTCTCGAGCGGCTTGGTGTCAAAGCAGATCGACCAGGCATCGTCCTCGCGTTGATCAAGCGGCATGTCCGGACCCCAGCCATAGGGGCACCATTCTCCGGACCCCACTCCGAGGTCCGGCCGGGACGCAATTTTTCGCGACAGGGTTCGAGGTTCTTCCGCGAGTTCGTTTTCGCCCGCATGCAGGACGATCTCTTGCTGTTCGAAAGGCCACCGAGCCTCGGCTACGAACCGGCCCTTGCGTGTCTCGAACGCCGCTTTCGGTTGTTCGCTTTCCTGCATCCAGCAGGTCAATCTCGGCCCCTCCATGACGCCATCGTCGATGCCCTTGAGCCAATGATCCCACCACCGAACCGCGTAGCCGATGAAATCGATCGTCGGTCCTGGCTTGGCCACATGTGGAAACGAATGCGCCCAAGGCCCGATAAGCCCCTTGCTTGGGCTGGATAGACCCGCCAGCAGGCGCATGACCGAGTTGCTGTAGCCGTCAGCCCAGCCGCCGACAGCCAGAACCGCAGCCTTGATTGACGAGATATCGTCGCGCACGCTGCCCGACTTCCAGTAGTCATTGCGGATTGGATTCTGCATCCAGCGCAAAGCTGGCGGAGTGACCGCATCGAGCCGCTCCAGCCACATGTCCTTCCAGCGCGCACCGACCACCTCGGGATCAGGCGGGGTGGCAAGCCACGTAAAAAGTGTCGACCCGTATTGCAGATTATCGTTGAGCAGGCAGCCGCCCATATAGTGCATGTCATCCGCAAAACGGTCGTCCGACGCGCAGGTCGTAATGATTGCTTTGAGGGCCGGGGGCGCCAGCGCGGCAACCTGAAGCGAATTGAAGCCGCTCCAGGAGATGCCCATCATGCCGACATTTCCATCGCACCAGTCCTGCTCGGCCATCCATTCGATAACCGCGACTGCATCAGACCATTCCTGCGACGTGTATTCGTCATGCATCAGGCCGTCGCTATCGCCGGAGCCCCGCATGTCGACACGCACGCTGACATAACCGGCCTCCGCCATGGCCGGGTGCAGGATCGCGTCGTCCCCTCTGTGGCGATCCCGCCGCCGGTAAGGCAAGTACTCAAGGATGGCCGGGGCAGGCCGGTGAAGCGCGTCTGGAAACCATATCCGAGCGGCGAGGCGACAGCCGTCCGGCAGCGTTATCCAGACTGTTTCGGCGACGTCGAGGATCAAGCTGCGACCGCTTCTCTAAGTGCATCGATCGGCGAAAGCACAAGATCGAGGAGGCCGCGCACCGATTGGGCACTGTCGAGCGCATCAATGGATGTGCGCAGCGCGCTGGCAATTTCCGTCCCCATCGCAGCATCAGCGATCGAATGAAATTTCGCAGCAATCTCGCTATCCGAAAGGGGGCTTTGGGCATCGCCCCGCGCCGTGGTGAGACCGCTTTCGAGAACAGTCCCGTCTTTCAGGAAGATGCGCGCACGCGCTTTTCTTTCTGCGGGAAACAGCCTGTCGATCTCATCGACCGCAATCGGCTTGATGCGATCATTCATCGACAATATCTCGGGGTCTTGCAAAGAGGTGCCCGCAATGTCTGAGGGAAGCAGTTGCCCTCGCACGAGCGTCGCTGCCACAGGAAAGGGCAGACTGTACTGGGCCTCCTCGGTGGTTCTGGGTCTGCGTTGATTGAGCTTGACCGCAGCATCGAACGTGTCGATCTCGACGTGATCGATCGCTTCAGGCGCAATATTGTGCGTGCGTCTCAGCACAAGTGCCGCCTCAATAGCCGGTTGCGCCCAGCGGCAGACCGGATGCGGCTTGAAATACATGTTCAGAAACTGCCAGTTCTCACCAAGGTCATTCCAGTAGGATTTGGCGTCCTCGCCTTCCACGACAATAGCCGGCGCTCCCGTGAAGCCGTCCTGCGCGAGGCCAGCGGCGCTGATCCCCGCCATCGCGCCCCATCCCGAACCATCCTTGAGCATGGTCGGAAAATCGATACAGCGCATCATCTGGCTGCGGGGGCCGTGAAACTCCGCTATGCCGATCGCATCCCGAAACTGGGCTTCATCCAGACCCCAGACACGTGCGGCGACAGCCGCGGCACCCAAGGCGTTCCAGGAACCTGAGGTGTGATAATCGGGGACGGTCGCATGTTGTGCAATGCCTGCCCGCAACGCAATCTCGTATCCGATCGCCAGCGAGGTGAGAAACTCTGCGCCGCTCATTTCGCGTGTTTCCGCGACGCTCAACAGAGCCGGCAGGATAGCGCAGCCAGCATGGCCCTTGGTGAGCACATGCCCGTCATGTGCGTCGAAACTGTCGATCGTCATACCGCCCGCGAGCGCTGCGCCGGCGGGACTGGCCGTGCGCCCATCGAACAGCAAGCGAGCCGACTGAGCATCGGCGCCGGCGCCAAACACGCGGACCGCATGGTTGCGGATCTTCCGTGAAAGAGGCGTTTGTACCCCCGCTATGGCGGTTCCCACCAGATCGAGAACACAGCGTTTCGCCATCTTCTTCACCGCCAAGGGAAGGTCTTCGTATGTCGTACGGGCAGCGAAGCTGAATGCAGATAAATCCGCCATGCCGATTGGCCTCCTCGGGAAAGAGGCGCCTAGTATGGGTCTGCTGATCGGCTGGGCCTCACATTTTCCGACAGGTTATCGACATAATACGACGCGATTCACTGCATTTGGTGATAACATTCGTAGCGAGAGCGTGAACTGAGGAGCCCCGGGTGGATGCACCGGCTGACAATTTGGACCCGCTGCATGTAGGCGTCATTCTGGTGCCGGACTTTTCGCTTATGTCCTTTTCCTCTCTTACGGAACCGCTGCGCGGCGCCAACCGAATGGATCGGGATGAGCCCTACCGCTGGACCAATCTCAGCGTCGATGGCGGCGTTATTCAATCGAGCACGGGTTTGGCCGTTCCGACCCAACCCCTCGATGACAGTGCTGAATTCGACATCGTCGTCGTCTGCGGAGGCCATTCCGACGAGACATTTGGCGACAGACGGTTGAGCGAGTACCTGCGCCGCATGGATCGTCGCAGGATTCGCCTTGGAAGTGTCAGCACCGGCAGTTTTGTGTTGGCCGATGCCGGGCTTCTGGACGGTCGCCGATGCACCACACACTGGGGCTACATCGACACGCTGCGGGCCTCATGTTCGAGGGCAGAAGTCTGCGATGAGATCTATGTGGTGGACGGACGTATTTTCACGTGCGCGGGAGGCCTTGCCGCGATGGATGCGATGCTCGACATCATTCGAGAGCGACACGGCAACGAATTTTCGAGCATGGTTGCCGAAAACTTCATCTACGGCTCCGACAGAAGTCCCGATGATCACCAACGCGTGGCGTTACGCCACCGCCTTGGTATCGCCCATCCCATACTGATCAGCGCAGTGTCCTTGATGGAGGAGTTCATCGAGCCGCCGCTTCGACTTCCAGAGATTGCCAGCCGTTCAGGCGTTTCGCCCCGGCAATTGGAGCGGCTTTTCAAACGACACTTGGGATGCTCGCCGGCACAGCATTATGTGCGCTTGCGCCACGACAAAGCGAGGCGGCTGTTGCGACGCACCTCGATGTCCGTACTGGAGATCGCGATCCGGTGCGGCTTCAACTCCGCGTCCCATTTCTCACGCAGCTATCGCCAGCGATTTGACATTCTGCCGAGCGCAGACCGGGGACGGGAAAGCGCTCGAGGATAGGCGGCTGCCTGCGGCCACTCTCAGTCCTGCGGTCCGCTCAAGCTGCCGATTCGTCTGCTCGCCTTATGGCTCCCGTGACCCGATCAACGCTTTCGCAATCTCATCCCACTCGGTATCCAGCTCGTCGGACGCAACAGGTTGATTGGCGCGCCGGTACCAGTAAGCGGCGTTGGAGAGATCCCCTTCCTTGCGGTGAAGATAGGCGTGAACCCAGGCATTTCTCGGGTCACTCTCGTCCGCCTGCGCGCATTCATGTGCACGGGTCCAATCGCCCTTGCCATCCCACCAGAGTGCTTGCAAAGCCAATTCCAGGTCGGGAGACGGAGCTTCGTTCGAAAGGCTTTCCTTGAAGATTTCAATGTTCATGCTGTCTCCTTCCGCAAGTCGTCTGACATGTCGCTGGCGCGGACCCAAGAATAGTCGATACCACATCATCACCGCGCGCAACCAAATCTGCGTCCCAGGTGCGGAACCATCGAGTTCGTTTTGGCCAAGGCGCGGCCCCTGGCGAACTGCATGATCTTACGAATGAGAATGGAAGCATAAGGAATTTGGCTGGGGAACCTGGATTCGAACCAGGACTAACGGAGTCAGAGTCCGTGGGTCTACCGTTAACCTATTCCCCAACGACGCTTTCGGTTGCCGACGGCATCGGCAGCGCGGTTGCGTTCTAGCCGCTGTCTGAAAATAGTCAAGCCCGGCCTGCTTGCAAGGGCGCAGCGCAGACCAGCTTTTTCATTTTCCTCGCGTCGTCAGCGGTCGCACCCAGCGTGACGTCAATTGTGAGCGCTCGAAGACGACGACTACGATGACTGAAATGAAGAGCGGTATCAGGAGATAAAGAAGGCGGAAAACGAGCAACGCCGCCAGCACGTTCACCTCGTCCATCTCGGGCAGTCCCTTGATGAAGACGACTTCCAGAACGCCTAGCCCGCCGGGAGCATGCGAAAGCTGTGCCACCGTGAAGGAGGCCACGAAGACCGCCGCAACCGTCAGAAAGCCGGGATTGCCCGCCGCAGGCAGCGCGAAATAGATGATCGTGGCCGCGGCCAGAATCTCGAACGGACCGATGGTCAACTGACGCAGCACAATGGGCAGTCGCGGATAGGAAAACTCGAAGCCGGCAATGCGGAACGGCTTCAGCTGCAGCCAGCTGCCGAAAACATAGCCCGCGATGATCAGGAGCAAAGCGGCGCCCAAACCGATCACCGCCCAAACCGGAAGATCGGGCGCGACGCGTGCCACGACCGAAGGCTTGAGAACCAGAAGGGCGCCCGTGAGCAGGATTGTGGCGAGTGCAAAGGTCAGCGAGCAGATGGCAACGAGTACCGCGACCTCCTGAGGGGTGAGGCCCCTGGTGCTATACGCCCGGTAGCGGATGACCGCTCCGGAGATGACCGATCCGCCTATGTTGTGCGCCAGCGCATAGGTCGAGAAGGAGCACAACGTCACAAAGAGCCAATTTACGTGTTTGCCGATATGGCGCAGCGCAATGCGATCATAACCCGCCAGAGCGGCATAGGCGGCACACGCAGCCAGCGACGACAAAACCCATTGATGCCAGGAGATTGCGGCAAGCCCTTCACCTACGTCATCCAGTGAAATGCCCCGAAGCTCGTCGATGAGAAGCCACACCGAAAAGGCGACGGCGGCGATGCCGACTATCGGCCAGATCCAGTCTTTCCACTTCATCCGATCAATGCCATGCGGACCTCGAACCTCCGTGTGTGGTGGTCATTCAATTGTTGGCTAAGAGCAGAGATGCCCCAATAGGACCCACTCTTCAACCACTGACGCATCCGATCACGCGAATGCGAGAATAGCCAGAAGCTACTTGGTGATCGGCAAAGCTGCTGCTAGTCTGCGATCAACGAAAGAAACTGGTGTGCCAGCTGCGTCCTCATCGGGTTCGCGCGGCGCACGAAAGGACAGCAAGGTGACAGACCGCGATGCCGGCCCCGTGTCGGAAGCGGCGGACGGTGCCGCGTTGGAGAGTGGTATTGAGCCACCTCCGGCAGTGACGTCGTACAAGCCCGAACGCCAGGCAGACGCGCAGGGTCCGGTCAAGCGGAAGCGGCGCAAACGCAAACGCGGCCGAAAGGTCTTCGCGAAGGACCCGTCGCACGTCGTGTCGCCGCAAACGGGATCGCCTGTAACTCCGGGAGATGCCAGAACAAGCGCCGCCGCGACGTTAAATCCCACATCAAATCTGCCAGCGGGCGCGAAGACCAGCGTGCGCGCAGTTGCGGGGGATACAAATCGTGCTGCGCGTGCCGAACTTCCCGTTTTCGCCGCGCTCGATCTTGGAACCAATAATTGCCGGCTGCTTGTGGCGATACCCGGGCGGCCCGGTCAATTTCGTGTCATCGACGCGTTTTCACGTATCGTGCGTCTCGGAGAGGGTCTGACGAGCAGCGGACGGCTCAGTCAGGCGGCGATGGATCGCGCGGTGGAAGCGCTCAAGGTCTGCGGAGAGAAGCTAGCGGTTCGCAAGATTCGCCGGTCGCGTCTGATCGCTACCGAAGCCTGTCGGTCTGCGGAAAATGGCGAAGAATTCATCGATCGCGTGAAGAACGAGGCCGGTCTCGAACTGGAAATCATCGATCGCCAGACGGAGGCGCGCCTCGCCGTTTCCGGTTGCGGCCCTCTGGTCGATCGGGGCACGCAGGGGGTGGTTCTGTTCGACATTGGCGGGGGCTCGTCCGAGATCGCGCTGATCGACGTCTCGCGTCACCGCACGCCCCGTCTTGCCAGCCACATAGTGGCGTGGACCTCCTTGCCAGTCGGTGTCGTGTCGCTTGCCGAGCGATTCGGCGGTCGCGACGTGACGCCGGAAATCTTCGAGGCGATGATTGACGCCGTGTCGCAGCATCTCATGGAATTTTCCGGTCGCGACAGCATCAGCCATCTTGCGTCAGGCGCGCATTTCCATTTGCTTGGTACCTCCGGAACGGTGACCACGCTTGCTGGCGTGCATCTCGGTCTGGCCCGTTACGATCGACGGCGAGTGGATGGTCTGTGGATGGATCGCGAGAATGTCGACCGCATGGTGGAGCGACTGCGG
>JAMLJA010000019.1 GCA_023953905.1 Rhizobiaceae bacterium
TGCCGGATGGGAGCGTTGCCGACATCGGTATCCGGGGCGAGACCATCGCTGCGATCGAGCCATCCATCGAGGCGGAAGCTGGCCGCATCATAGAGGCTGCCGGCGATCTCGTTTCGCCGCCCTTCGTCGATCCGCATTTCCACATGGATGCGACCCTTTCCTACGGCATTCCGCGCATAAACAGGTCAGGTTTGCTGCTGGAGGGCATCGCGCTTTGGGGCGAGCTCAAGAAGGTGATGACCTATGAAGAGGTGCGTGACCGCGCGCTCGCCTATTGCGACTGGGCAGTTTCGATGGGCTTGCTGGCCATCCGCTCGCACGTTGACACCTGCGACGACGGCCTGCTGGGCGTGGACGCCCTGCTGGAAGTCAAGAAGTCGGTTGCTCCCTATATCGACCTGCAACTCGTGGCCTTCCCGCAGGATGGTCTCTATCGCGACCCTACCGCTCGCGAAAACACCATTCGCGCGCTCGACAAGGGCGTGGATGTGGTGGGCGGTATTCCACATTTCGAGCGCACCATGGCCGACGGCACCCGATCCGTCACCGAGCTTTGCGAGATCGCGGCAGAGCGCGGCCTGATGGTGGACCTGCATTGCGACGAGAGCGACGATCCTCATTCCCGCCATATCGAACAACTGGCCTATGAAGCCAAGCGGCTTGGCCTTCAGGGGCGGGCGAATGGTTCTCATCTCACGTCAATGCACTCGATGGACAATTATTATGTCTCGAAACTCCTGCCTCTGATCGCCGAGGCGGGCGTGAGCGCGGTGCCCAATCCCCTGATCAACATCATGCTGCAGGGGCGCCACGACACTTTTCCGAAGCGACGCGGACTGACGCGCGTCAAGGAGATGCAGGCTCTGGGCATCAAGGTTGGCTGGGGGCAGGACTGCTGCATGGACCCATGGTACTCGCTGGGCACGGCGGACATGCTCGACGTCGCCTTCATGGGGCTGCATGTCGCGCAAATGTCCTCGCCCGCTGACATGGCGACGTGTTTCGATATGGTCACCAATGTGAACGCCTCGATCATGGGTCTTGATCATCTTGGCTTGGAAGTCGGCAAGCGCGCGAGCTTGGTCGTTCTCGACGCGGGCAATCCGATTGAGGCGCTCCGGCTGCGGCCCGACCGCCTGTTCGTCGTCTCGCGCGGCAAGGTCGTGTCGGAGCGCCCGAAGCGTGACGCGCGTCTGACGCTCGACGGTCGCCCCGGCTCTATCAATCGGCGTCACGCGGTCGCCTATTCCTGAGGACATTCCGCAACGTTGCGGCTGACCACTTCAATGTCGCCGCAAAAACCTCTAGGACGCTCCTCTACTCGCGAGGAGATCGAATATGCGGCAGACATGGCGATGGTTTGGGGAAGACGATCCTGTCACGCTGGACCATGTGAAACAGGCGGGCGCAGAGGGCATCGTTTCGGCTCTGCACCATGTCTATGACGGTTCGGCCTGGTCGCAGCAGGATGTCGACCGGCGCCGCGACGTGATCCGCTCCGCCGGCTTGACCTGGGATGTCGTTGAAAGCATCCCCGTGCGCAACGAAATCAAGATTGCTGACGCGAAGCGCAATCAGGCGATCGGCAGCTGGAAGGACTCGTTGCGGGCGGTTGCAAAGGCCGGCGTAAAGGTGGTCTGCTACAATTTCATGCCCGTTGTGGACTGGACCCGCACGGATCTGCGTTGGCCGATGTCGACGACCGGGCTCGCGCTTCGTTTCGATGCCGTCGATTTCGCCGCCTATGATATTTTCGTGCTGCAGCGGCCCGACGCTGAGGCGGATTATTCGCCAGATCGGGTGGTGGAGGCCAAGGCGCGCTTCGAGACCATGAGCGAGGACAAGATCGCCACGGTCGAGAAGAATTTGATTGCCGGGCTGCCCGCCACCGAGCGAAAGTTCGACCGTCCCGCCTTCAAGCAGGCGCTTCTCGACTTCACGTCAATGAGCGATGACGAATTGCGGGCAAACCTGACGCACTTCCTGAAGGAAGTCGTACCGGTCGCCGAAGAACTGGGCGTTCGGCTGGCAATACATCCTGACGATCCGCCGTTCTCGCTCTTTGGGATGCCCCGCGTTGTGTCCACCGCGTCCGATGTTCGCCGCATCCTTTCCGCTTCTGATTCCGTCAGCAACGGGCTGACCTTCTGCACCGGCTCTTATGGCGCGCGTGCCGACAACGATCTTCCCGCCATGGTCAGGGAGTTCGGGGACAGGATACACTTCACGCATCTTCGAAATGTCGCGCTCGAGACGGACGGCTCCTTCCACGAGGCGGAACATCTGGAGGGCGGCGCCGACATGGTCGCGATTATCGACGCTTTGCTGGCCGAGGAGCTGCGCCGCAAGCAGGAAGGTCGCGCGGACTGGTCCATTCCCATGCGCCCCGATCACGGCCATCTGCTGGCCGACGACATCGACAAGGCGCGCATCAATCCGGGCTATTCGCTCATCGGCCGCCTCAAAGGACTGGCAGAACTGCGCGGCATCATGCGCACGCTCGTCGCAACCAGATATCAGGCTCTTGATCAGCGCTGATGGTGTAAGGCGCGGCTCTTTTAGCCGCGCCGCACCGCTTCGACATGCCGTGAAAACTCCTTCGTCTCCATCAGAGCCTTGCAACGGGCAAAGCGACCGTCGGCATAGGCGCGAAAATCATCCGCCTGATTCTTGTTGGCGAGCTGAATCAGCCCCCAGAGCGTCCACAACAGATCGCACATGGCCTTGTAGATGACGATTCGCCCACGTTCGGCGGGTCGCGCCTCGCCGCCGAAATAGGCGCGGATCATCTCCTCGTCCTGCTCCTCGCGAAACTTGCCTTCGACCGAAAGGTCGCCGAGATCCCACATCGGATCGTTCATTCCGGCATATTCCCAGTCGACAATCCACATGCGCTCGCCCGTATCGAGGAAGTTCTCGCAAAGCGGATCGCAATGACATGCTGCAAGCTGCGCAGGATGGGCTGCAAGCGCCTTTCGCACGCCCTGCGATTCGCGCACGACATCATGATAGCCGCCGGGCAGGACGACATCCTTTGTCGACAGCACCTTCAGATAGTCGTCGATCATCGCAAAGAGTTCGAAGCGGAACGGAAACACAGCGGCAGAAGTGTGCAACTTGCGAAATGCTGCGCCTGCCCGCGCCGGTGCCCCCTCATTAAGTTTGAACGCAGCCGGCGACATGGTCTGCGCCCCCTCGATGAAGCGCGTCACCATCACGCCGGTGTCGCTGAAATGCAGCATTTCCGGGCTGACGCCAGCTGCCGCCGCCTCACGCGCGGCCACCGCCTCATGCGCCCGGTTGATATACTCTTCGGTCCCTTTTCCAGGAATGCGTAGGCAATATTGCCCCACCTCGAAAACGAGATTGGTCAGACCGCCGAGCCGTGTCACAGGCCCCTTGTATCCGTCGAACAGTGCGATGCCCGCCATTGCGTCGCGTGCCAGCTTCGTCTCGTCGGTCATGCTTTCCTTTTCCCGTTGCCGCGTCTGTCAGGCGGTTCCACAGTTCACTTCTGTTGGCTAGAATGGCCAGCATCGCGACTTTAGGGGCAGGCAGCATAATGGCACAAGGTGGACATAGTGGAGCGTTGGGTGCCGTCTATGATGCAAAGCGTCCTGAAGAGATCGCAGCGCTCTACGATGGTTGGGCCGAAACCTACGATTCGGAGATGGCTATGGCCGGCTATCGCCATCCTACCATCTGCCTCGCGCTGCTCGCCCGCCATCTGCCCCGGGCCACCGCTCCTCTGCTCGATGCAGGTGCCGGAACAGGTCTGATCGGTGAGTGGCTCGGCATCATCGGCTTTCCGCATGTCGAGGCACTGGACATATCCGAGGGCATGTTGGCGCAGGCAGCGCGCAAGGGCGCCTACAAGGCCTTCCACTGCTTGGCTCTTGGCGGTGCTTTGCCCTTTGCCGATGGACATTTCGGCGGCATCGTATCGGCGGGCGTGTTCACCTCGGGCCATGTCGGTGCCGAGGGTCTCGACGAACTCATTCGTATATGCCGCCCCGGCGGTGTGTTGGTGCTGACGGTCAAGGACACATTATGGGATGGTGGCTTTGCCGATCGCATCGCATCGCTGGAATCCACCGGGATATTGGCGCGCGCGGAGGAGACGGCACCCTACGTGTCCATGCCGGGTGAAACAGGAACGATACCGAGCAGGGGCCTTGTCCTTCGCAAGTTGTGAAAGCAGTCTCTACGCCTTAACCAGGTCCGCCTTGGGATCGTAAAGCGGTTCAAGATGTATGGTCGCAGGCGTCGTTTCCATCGCGACGACCAGTTCATAATCGCCCGAGGTCAGAAACGCATCGGAAACGCCTTCCGCGTTGCGCACATATCCATAGCCGATGTTTTTCCCGATCGTGTAGCCAAATCCCCCGCTGGTCAGATAGCCGACCGGCTCCCCGTTGCGCAGGATCGTCTCTCGCCCGACCAGCACCACGTCCGGATTATCGACCGTGAAGCCGGCAAATCGCTTCGTCAGGGGTCCGCCATGGCTCCTTTCCAACGCCCGGCGGCCCAGGAAATCGACGTTCTTCCTCAGCTTCACCGCCCAGCCCAGTCCGGCTTCGATTGGCGTGTCGTTGGGCGTGATGTCCGATCCCCAGGCGCGATAGCCCTTTTCTAGTCGAAGTGATTCGAGCGCGCGGTAGCCGATCGGCCTGATATCGAAAGCCTTGCCGGCAAGCATCAACACGTCGAACACCTCGCCGATGGCGGCAATCGGGATGTGCAGTTCCCAACCCAGCTCGCCGACATAGGTGACGCGCAATGCACGCACGATATGGCCGGCGATGGCAATCTCGCGGACGTGCCCGAACGGGAACGTCGCGTTCGAAACGTCGGCTTCGGTGACGGCGCTCAATACGTCGCGTGACTTGGGTCCCATCAGCGACAGCGTGCCGAAATCCTCCGTCACATCCGTCAAGGTGGCGTCGAGCCCAGCGTCGATATGGTCCTCTATCCAGGCGAGGTCATGTGTGCGAAAGCCCGTTCCCGTGACGATATAGAATTTGTCCTCCGCAAGCCGTGCAACCGTCAGGTCGGCCTCGATTCCACCGCGCGTATTGAGAAGCTGGGTATAGGTCAGCCGCCCGACCGGCTTCGACACGTCGTTGGCGCAGATCCAGTCCAGCGTGCGCTGCGCGTCCGTCCCTGTCAGTTCATATTTGGCGAAGGAGGACTGATCGAAGATGCCCACCGCTTCGCGCACATGCCGATGTTCGTCGCCCACTGGTTGAAACCAGTTCTGGCGACCCATCGAGTAAACGTCTTCAGCAGCAGTGCCGTCAGGGGCGAACCAGTTCGGCCGTTCCCATCCCAGTTTCGAGCCAAATACCGCGTTATGGGCCTTCAAGCGTTCGTAGAGCGGCGACACGATATAGGGCCTGCCTGACAAATATTCCTCGTGCGGAAACCCGATCGTGTAGTGTTTGCCATAGGCTTCCAGAGTTCGGTCGCAAACCCATTGGCGGTCGCGATGGAGGCCCGAAAAGCGTCGGATGTCGACCACCCACAGATCAAGCGGTGCTTCGCCGTCGACAACCCACTGCGCAAGCACCCAGCCGGCCCCGCCGCCCGAGGCGATGCCGAACGCATTGAACCCTGCTCCGACGAACATGTTCGAACATTCCGGCGCGACGCCGAGGATGAAATTGCCATCGGGAGTGAAACTTTCGGGGCCGTTGATCATCTGCTTGACCCCGACCGTCTCCAGCGCAGGCACACGGGCGATGGCCTGCGTCATATGCTGCTCGAAATGATCGTAGTCGTCGTCGAACAGACGAAACTCCCAGTCTTTCGGCACATCGCCACCCGGAAGCCCCGTGACCCATGCCTGCGGGTCCGGCTCATATCCGCCCATGACCAGGCCGCCGACTTCCTCCTTGAAATAGGTGCGTCGATCGGGGTCGCGGACGGTGGGCGTGTCGGATGACAATCCCTCGATCTTCTCGGTGATGATGTACTGATGTTTGACCGGCTGAAGAGGCACGTTGATGCCGGCCATCGCGCCGACCTGCCTTGCCCATTGCCCCGCGCAGTTCACCACCTTCTCACAGGCAATATCGCCCTTGTCCGTCTTCACGGTGACGATGCGCCCATCCTTCATTTCGAAACCGGTGACGCAGACGTCCTCGAAAAGTTTGGCGCCGTGCATGCGCGCGCCCTTGGCCAGCGATTGAGTGATGTCGGACGGCGAGGCCTGTCCGTCAGTCGGGAGCCATGATGCGCCCACCAGGTCGCTGGTCTCCATCAGGGGCCACATTTTCTTGACCTCTTCCGGCGAAAGCAACGACATATCCATGCCGAAGCTCCTGGCGGTTGTCGCGAGCCGCCGGTATTCCGTCCACCGGTCCCGATTGGTCGCAAGCCGCAGGCAGCCGGTCATCTTCCAGCCTGTTTCCAGACCGGTTTCAGCCTTCAGGTTTTTGTAGAGCTCGACCGAGTATTTCAGCACCCGCGTGATCGATGCCGAGGATCGCAACTGACCCACGAGCCCTGCGGCATGCCAGGTCGAGCCGGATGTCAGCTTTCCCTGCTCGAGAAGCAAAACGTCCGCCTTGTGGTCGCGCGCCAGATGATAGGCCGTGGAGCAGCCGATGATGCCGCCGCCTATGACGACGATCTGGGCATGGCTGGGAAGTGTCATGAGCGCTTCGTCCCGTATTTTGTTCTATAGGCGTCCAGCGCGGAAGCGAGCCGCGTCAGGTTTTCTTTGGTGTAGGCGACGTAGTCGACGCCCGGCGCATTCAGATGCAGCTCGGACACCAGGCTCCACATGGCTTCGCGCAGCAGTGACGCGCACTGCATGGCCGCGAATGCGTGCCGGACCTCGGCGCTGGGCCGGTCCCCGAAATAGGTGGTCATCAGCGCAATGGATTCCTCGTTGCTCATGCCGGCATTGGAGGCGGTTCCCGCGAGGTCGAACATCGCGGTATTGAAACCCGCATACTCGAAATCGATCAGCCAAAGCCTGTCGCCATCATCAAGAAAGTTGGCCGGCAGCAGATCGTTGTGTCCGAAGATGACAGGCAAGGACGCCTGCGCGGCCTCCATCTCGTCCGCCAGGTCCAGAAATCCGGGCAGTTCGCCAGCCATTCGGCTGCCTCCAGCCGCCAGCGTCCGGGCATAGTCGCGGATGACATGGAACACCCAGAACATGAAGCCGGCGCCCGACACATATCGCGGCATGTCGTCGTGGAAGCGTCGAACGAATCGGGCGATCCGCTTGGCATTGGCGCGCACATCCTCTCCGCCGAACGTTTTGGCGCCAATGAACTGAGTGACCAGAATGCCTGTTTCGGCATAGTCGACGCGCGGACCGAAACCCGCCGCGTGTGCTGCGCGCGCCGTCATCGCCTCACGGTCGCGAAAGACGTGATGAAAAGCATAGTCCGTGCCAAAGCGCACGACATGCGGGCCATCCGCGTCGCGGACGAGATAGTTGGTGTTGCTAAGCCCGCCGGCAAGCGGCGCGATCTCGATTGCGCCGTTCCAGCAGGGAAGGGCGTGTATCCGGTCTTCGTCGGAAGTCATGCCGCCGGCCTCATCAAACCAGACCCAGCCGTTTCCTGGTGCGCTGCGCGCCCGCCGAGATAAGCCGGTCAGCGATGATCGCGATGAAGGCGACAGCAAGCCCCGCTACGATGCCGCGCCCCGTATCGGCCTTCGTCAGGGCAATATAGACTTCCTGACCGAGGTCGCGCGTGCCGACCAGCGCGGTAATGACCAGCATCGACAGGGCGAACATGATGGTCTGGTTGATGCCCAGCAGAATCTCCGGCAACGCCAGCTTGAGCTTTATCTTGGTCAGCAACTGCCACGGCGTGCAGCCCATGGCGAGGCCAGCCTCTATCAGCTTTGGGTCCACACGTCTGATGCCGAGAACGGTGTAGCGGATAGCCGGAACGACGGAATAGGCGACAACGGCAATCATGGCGGTGAAGTCGCCGACCCGGAACAACATCACGACCGGCATCAGATAGACGAAGGAGGGCAGCGTCTGCAGCGTGTCGATAACGACCTGCACCCCGCGCCAGAGCCGCTCTCTTTCTGCCGCAATAATCCCGACGGGTACGCCGATCAGAGCCGCGAAGATGACCGAGATACCGCATAGATAGACGGTAATCATGGCCTTTTCCCATTGCCCTGTGGCCGCGATCAGTGCCGCCAGCGCGCCGATCAGCAGGGCAAGTCGCCATCCGCCCAGGCGCCACCCCGCAAAGGCGAGGATGCCGGTCACGCCAAGCCAGGGCAGGTCTCCGAGGAAGCGCTTGAAAGGAATCAGAATGTTGAGCAGCACCGCATTCTTGATCGCCTCAAGCGTGTCGAAGAAGTTGATGTTGATCCATTTGACGATCTCATCCCAGAAACTGCCTGTCGAGAGCGTCAGCGTCTCCGGGTAGTTTTGGAAGGATGGCATGATCAGGCCAAGGACACCGCTCACGACAATCAACCCCAGCGCGGCAAGCGTGTAGGGATTGCGCGCGGCAAAGCTGGTGCGCGAGGTTTCAACGTGCGGCTGTGAGACTTTCCAGGCATAGGCCTGACTGAGCCGGTCGAGCGCGATTGCAAGTGCCACGATGGCAAATCCGGCCTCAAGTCCGGCGCCTATCTGGAGGCGGCGCAGCGCGGCGAGCACGTCGAAACCGAGTCCGCCAGCCCCGATCATGGAGGCGATGATGACCATGTTGAGAGACAGCATGATCACCTGATTGACGCCGACCATCAGGCTCTCTTGCGCGCTCGGCACCATGACGCGCCACGTCATCTGGCGCCGCGTGCAACCGATCATCCGGCCAAGATCACGTACCTCGGAGGGCACCCCCCTGAGTGCCAGCGTGGTGATGCGCGTCATTGGCGGCATGGCGTAGATGACGGTCGCCACGATCGCCGCGGTCGGGCCAAAACCGAACAGCACGAGTATCGGCACAAGATAGGCGAAGACGGGGATCGTCTGCATGAGGTCGAGAGCCGGCGTGATCGCCCGCTCGAAACGTTGCCATCGGTACGACGCGATGCCGAGCAACAGGCCCCCGACAACGCCGATCGGCACGGCCACGAGTATGGAGGCGAGCGTGACCATGGCGCTGCTCCATTGGCCGAAAACGGCAAGGAAGCCGAAGCAGGCTGCCACCCCGATTGCCAGTCTGCGGCCGCCTGCGAAATAGCCCATCATCGCAACCACGCCGGTCACCGCAATCCACGACAGCGGCGGTACGATCTGCACTGCGCTTGAGCCTTGGCCGGACAGAAATCCGGTGGCGAACAGGCTGAGCACGAACCGGTAGGGCAGGTCTATGATTGCCGCGATGAAGCGGGTGAGATCGGTAAAGGTGAAGATTCCGAACGATGCGTCGTTGATCAGCCATTTCATGAAGAGGCTGACCCATTTCGCGGCGGGAATGAACCAATCCTTCGGATACGCGAATGCCCACTTCGCCACCTCATCGCCCGCCAGCCAAAGGAGCACGAATACCCCGCCGGCAACGAGCCATGCGACCGACAGGCGGCCCGCCATTTGCGGGGCGATAAAGCTTCGCTGTTTGGTTTCGAGGAGAGGAGCGGTCATGCCCTCATCCCTGCATCATCAGATCGACGACATCGGCGCGCAACAGCGCTCCGCATGTTTTCCCTTCGGCGTCAGCAACGCGCAATGCCTCCACGCCCGGCGTGAACAGGGGTGCCGCTTCAGCGACCGTGCTGCGCTCGGGCACGGCGGCGCCATTCAATCCGTCTGGCGCCGGTTTCACGATCGAGCGGACACGGACAACTTTGGCTTTCGACACGTTCCGTGTGAACTCGGCGACATAGTCGGTCGCTGGATTGAGGACCAGCTCCTCCGGCGTGCCGCATTGCACGATCCGTCCATCCTTCATGATCGCGATACGGTCCGCGAGCCGGATGGCCTCGTCGAAATCATGCGTGATGAATACGATGGTCTTTTGCAGCACCGATTGCAGCCGCATGAACTCATCCTGCATCTCGCGGCGGATCAGCGGATCGAGCGCGGAAAACGGCTCGTCGAGAAACCAGAGTTCTGGCTCCACTGCCAGCGAGCGCGCAATGCCGACGCGCTGTTGCTGGCCGCCAGACAATTCTCGCGGGAAGAAATCTTCTTTGCCGGACAGGCCGACCAGTTCCACCATCTGTCGAGCGCGCGCTTCTCTGTCGGCGCGCGCAACACCCTGCACCTCAAGCGGGAAGGCCACATTTGCCAGCACCGTCATATGCGGCAGAAGAGCAAAGTTCTGGAAGACCATTCCCATCTGGTGCCGCCGGATTTCGATCATCCGGGCGTCCGACGCGGCCAGCAAATTCTCGCCGTTGAAAAGGATCTCGCCCGAGGTTGGCTCGATCAGGCGCGACAGGCAGCGGACAAGCGTCGACTTGCCCGAGCCAGAAAGCCCCATGATGACGAAGATCTCGCCGGCCTGCACATCGAGATTGACGTCGCGGACCGCTCCGACAAGCCCCGCCTCGTCAAGCTGGCTCGACGAGGGGGTTTGTCCGGAGGCAAACAAATCGGCCGCACCCGATCCGAACACCTTCCAGACATCGCGGCAGACAAGCTTGGCATTCATCTTGTTTGGCGGCGAGGCTTATTTCTTGATCCACTCGGACCAGCGAGGCTCATTCTCCCCCATCCAAGCCTGCACGACGTCGCTGACGGATTTGCCGTCGAGGTCGACCTCGGTGATCATCTTGCCCATTTCGTCATTGTTGAGTGTGAAGGCCTTGATTGCCTTGTAAGCGCCCGGCCACTTGTCCTTTACGCCTGCCCAGCCGACTTTCCAGATGTCACCGAAGGGCTTGCCGCAATCATAGAGGGCATCGGGATTGGAACCCCACTTCGGGTCCGTGTAACATTCCTTGGTATATTCGGGGAACTCGACCCATTCACCCTTGTATTTGGCCGGTGCCCAGTGCGGCGCGTAGATCCAAAGCATGATCGGCGCCTGCCGCTGATAGGCGCTTTCAAGCTCGGCGAAAAGCGCGGCATCAGTGCCCGCATGAATCACCTCGAACGGCAGATCGAGCGCTTCGACTCGCTCGTCGTCAAAGCCGCCCCATGTGACGGGTCCGCCCAGATAGCGACCTTTGGGTGCGGTTTCCGCGGTTGAGAACGCTTCGGCGCATTTCTCGTCCTTCAGCGCTTCCCAGTTCGGCAGGCCGGGGCACTTTTCCTTCATGTACTCCGGATACCACCACTCTTCCTTTGCCTGCATGCCGGTCGGGCCAAATACTTCGGTCTTGCCGGTCGCGGTCGATGCGTCCATCGCGTCGCGCCCCGTCGTCTCCCACATCTCCATGGCAACATGCAGATCGCCCGATTCCAGCCCTGCGAACTGCGCCAGATAGTCGGCCTGTACATATTCCACGCTGTAGCCGGCCTTCTTCAGGACCTCGCCCATAATTTCCGTGGTGATCAGCTGGCCCGTCCAGTCATGCAGCGTCAGCTTGATGGGATCGGTCGATTCTTGTGCCAACGCGGGTGACAGCGTGACGGCGCTGGAAAATGTCAGCGCGATCGCCGCATGTTTCAGGGTGGAAAAGCGCATATGGAGCCTCCTGCTCGCCGAATGACAGTTGTTGCGGCGTGCCGGATCTTGAGCCCGGCTGTGCCTTGTTCCCGTCGCACTGTCCGCACTTGACTGACGATTGTCAACGCGTTCATGTGGTTTTATCTGCGCTTTTGCACGGATCGCCTTGAGTTTCGCATGTCACGCGCGAAATTGGGCGCAAGCGGTCAGATTGGCGGGCGAGGACGTAAATGAATCATTCGAAACGCCATGGCGAGATACTGCGCCTTCTTCAGGAGGAAGGCACGATCACGATTGCCGCTCTGGCGGAAAAGCTGAACGTCTCCCTGGAAACGATACGCCGCGACGTGAAGCCTCTGACCATCGACGGGTCCGTGCTGAAGATGCACGGGGCGATCAGCCTGCCCTCTCTGGCCGGGGAAGCGCCGTTCGAGCGAAGGATGCGCGAGAACGCCGAAGCGAAGCGCGCAATCGCGCGCCGCGTCGCCACGACAATTCAGGACGGCGACTCGGTCATGCTGGACACCGGGACCACCACCAGCTTTCTGGCGCGGGAACTGATCGGCCATCGCCGCCTGACGGTGATCACCAATTCATCCGACATCGCCCGAACCCTTTCCACAGTAAACGGCAACAGGGTTTACATGGCCGGTGGGGAACTGCGCAGCGACAATGGCGCTGCTTTCGGTGTCTCGGCCATTGAGTTCGTAAGCCGGTTCAGCGTGACGCATGCGGTCATCTCCGTAGGCGCCATCAATGCCAGGGTGGGCATCATGGATTACGACCTCGACGAGGCCGAGTTTGCGCGCATGGTGCTCAGCCGTGGCGCGCGAGCCATCGCGGTCACCGATCACACGAAATTCGGGCGACACGGCCTCGTTAAAGTCTGTGACTTGAGCGATCTCGCCGAACTCTTCACCGATCGCTCGCCGCCTGACGAGGTTGCGGCCGCGCTCGAAGATGCCGGGGTCGAGGTAACGGTGGCGGGCGCGCTGCGCGACGTGGCCGCTTGAGAGATTTCTCGGTTCCGTCGAAGCAAGGCTGGATCAGGCCCGCAGCGTCGCTATGATCGTCGGTCATGGCTTTCACGCTCCGTCAGTTGCAGTTCTTCGTCGCGGCCGCCGAGCGCGGGGCGGTGCTTCGTGCCGCCCAACATCTCTCCATCTCCCAATCTGCCGTCACGGAGGCGATCAAGGAACTGGAGCGTGATCTCGGTGTCGAACTTTTCGATCGCCACGCGCGTGGCCTGACGATCACGCATAAGGGGCAGCAATTTCTGCGTCACGCCACCAAGATACTTGCCGATGTCTCCGATGCGCGACGCAGCTTCTCCATCGAACGCAGCGCGGGCGGCCGCCTTCAGCTGGGTGTCACCTCGCTCGTCGCCGGCTACGTGCTTTCAGATCTGCTGGCGCGCTATCGCCGCGCCTTCCCAGGCGTCGACGTTACGGCCATCGAGGACAATGGCGATTATCTGGAGCATCTTCTGATCGGCGGGGAACTCGACGTCGCCGTGATGGTGATCTCCAACCTCCGCGACCGCATGGCACTGCAGGCCGAAATCCTCGAGGTCTCGCCTTATCGCCTGTGGCTGCCGCTGGGTCACCCGCTCTCGTCAGCTGAGATCATCGGCATCAACGACATCACCAGCGAGCCGCTGATCATGCTGACGGTGGACGAGATCGAGGAAAACACCGGCAAGCTACTTCTTGCGCTGGGTGCGCGCCCGCATGTCGCCTTTCGCACGCGCTCCGTCGAGGCAGTGCGCAGTCTCGTCGCCACCGGTGCTGGCGTGGCCCTTCTTCCCGATCTCGTCTACCGGCCATGGTCGCTGGAAGGCGATCGCATCGAATCCCGCGACGTATCCGGTTCGCTGCCTGTCGTGCAGGTCGGAATGGCCTGGCGGCGCGGTTCCACCCTCCCGGAGACAGCGCGGGACTTTATCGGCATCGCGCAAACGCATCGCAGCGGGCGCACGCGGATTTGAAAGCTATGGGCTTGCCGCGCGCGCCTTTGTTGTCATGTTTGGATGACGGCGATGTCGGACGCTGCACAACAGCCAGTTTCTCGAACATCAGGAGTGAATATGCAGATCGGAATGATGGGCCTGGGCCGAATGGGGGCCAACATGGTCCGACGGCTTATGCGGGATGGTCACGAATGCATTGTCTATGACATCAGTGCCGCCAGTGTGAAATCGCTTCAGGATGAGGGTGCGATTGGCGCGGGCTCGCTCGAGGAGTTCGTCCAGAAGCTCGCGAAGCCCCGCGCCATCTGGCTTATGCTGCCGGCCGCAATCACGCGCCGCGTCGCCGATCAGGTGGCGGCCCTGCTGGATCCCGGCGACATCATCATAGATGGCGGAAATTCCTACTATCACGACGCTGTCGATCAGGCCGCGACGCTTGCTCACAAGCAGATCAGCTTTGTCGATGTCGGAACCAGCGGCGGTGTTTGGGGACTGGATCGCGGCTATTGCCTGATGATCGGCGGTCCTGATGAGGCCGTGAAACATCTCGATCCGATTTTCGCGACATTGGCGCCGGGACCGGAACAAACGAGCGGTCCGTCGGACGGGGAATTCGGGACCGCACATCGCGGGTATCTTCACTGCGGGCCGAGCGGTTCGGGTCACTTCGTCAAAATGGTGCACAACGGCATCGAATATGGCGTCATGGCTGCCTACGCCGAGGGTATCAACATTCTCAAATCGGCCAATGCCGGCAAACGCCCGCGACCCGCGGACGCCGAGACCAGTCCCCTGCCGACCCCGCAATATTATCAGTTCGACATCGACCTGCCTGCTGTCGCGGAAGTCTGGCGCCATGGCAGCGTGATTGGCTCCTGGCTTCTCGACCTCACCGCCGGCGCGCTGAAGGACGATCCCGCGCTGGAGTCCTTTGGCGGACGGGTGTCTGACTCGGGCGAGGGCCGTTGGACATTGAAGGCGGCGATCGACACAGGCGTGCCGGCCCCGGTCCTGTCCGCAGCGCTCTTCGACCGTTTCAGTTCGCAGGGCGAATCCGAATTTGCCGACAAATTGCTCTCGGCGATGCGCTTTGCATTCGGCGGTCACAAGGAAAAGCCAAAGGACGGCTCTTGAGGGGAGCAGGTTTCGCCCGGTATCGGATTTTCCGATACCGGGGTTCTGCCGAATGGAAATTGCGAAACCTCTAAAATCGTATCACGTTGTCTTTCAGGGATTACGCCGCCATCCGAGAGCGGCCCCTTCAATGGGAGACGTGACCATGAAATCGTATCTGAAGACGTGTACCGCCCTGGCGCTTGCCTTGGGGATGACTGGCAATGCCTTTGCGCAGGTGAAGGAGATCGGCGCTGGCGAGGGCGAAGTGAACATCATCGCCTGGGCCGGCTATATCGAGCGGGGCGAGACGGACAAGACCTTTGACTGGGTGACCAAGTTCGAGGAAGCCTCGGGCTGCAAGGTCAATGTGAAAACCGCTGCGACTTCGGACGAAATGGTCGCTCTGATGAACGAAGGCGGCTTTGATCTGGTCACCGCTTCGGGTGACGCGTCGCTGCGCCTGATCGCGGGAAAGCGCGTGCAGCCGATCAATGTCGACCTGATCAAGAGCTGGTCCTCTGTGGACGACCGCCTCAAGAACGCCCCATGGCACACGGTCGACGGCGTTCACTACGGCGTTCCCTATATGTGGGGGCCGAACGTGCTGATGTACAACACCGAAGCGATCAAGACCGCGCCGACCTCCTGGAAGGTCGTGTTCGAAGAGATGACGCTGGATGATGGCAAGTCCAACAAGGGCCGCGTACAGGCCTATGATGGACCCATCCACGTCGCGGATGCGGCGCTCTACCTGATGACCCACAAGCCCGACCTCGGCATCAAGGATCCGTATCAGCTCAACGAGGATCAGTATAAGGCGGCTCTCGACCTCCTGCGTCAGCAACGTACGCTCGTCGGGCGATACTGGCACGACGCTTTCATCCAGATCGACGATTTCAAGAATGAAGGTGTTGTCGCCTCCGGTTCATGGCCGTTCCAGGTCAATATCCTGAAGTCGGACAATCAGCCCGTCGCATCCGTCTTCCCTGAGGAAGGGGTCACCGGCTGGGCGGATAC
The DNA here is from genome assembly GCA_023953905.1 of Rhizobiaceae bacterium. GTDB lineage: Bacteria > Pseudomonadota > Alphaproteobacteria > Rhizobiales > Rhizobiaceae > Arvimicrobium. The sequence continues at coordinate 15,655 of JAMLJA010000019.1, forward strand.
CACGATGATGCATGTGGATTCGGAGCATCCGAACTGTTCCTACATGTGGATGGAGCACACCCTTTCCTCCAATCTTCAGAGCGATCTCGGCGTGTGGTTCGGTGCCAACCCGTCTGTTCCCGCAGCCTGCACTGACGGCAGTGGCATGCAGACGAAGGAAGGCTGCACCGCAAACGGCTTCGACGACTTCGACAAGGTCCATTTCTGGACGACGCCGACGAGCAAGTGCGAGACGCAGGGCGACCAGTGTGTGCCCTATTATCGCTGGGTGTCGGACTATATCGGTGTGATTGGCGGTCGCTAGACAGCCGCGCTGAGCCTCAGGAGCTGTGCCGGTCTATCGATACGGATCGGCACACCTCCAGAAACATCGCACAAATGTTCCGCACCTTTATGAGCGGGACATGAGGACAGGTGCGGACGCAGTTCGCGCCGTCGCGTGCTCTTTCGCGGATGGCGTCGTATCAGGCGATGACGTCGCAGCGATGAGAGAGTTCAATCGTCAATGGCAAACATGACTTCAGCTGTTTCATTCCAGAAGGTCTCTCGTCATTTCGGCTCGGTTCGCGCCGTTGACGGCGTCGATCTCGACATACGGTCGGGCGAGTTCTTTGCCATGCTTGGGCCGTCGGGGTCTGGAAAGACGACCTGTCTGCGGCTGATTGCGGGCTTCGAGCAGCCGACCGCAGGTCACATCGCGATTTTTGGGGAGAGTGCCGACGGCGTGCCGCCCTATCGGCGCAACGTCAACACCGTGTTTCAGGACTATGCGCTGTTCCCGCACCTCAACGTCCTGGACAATGTCGCCTACGGGCTGATGGTCAAGGGCGTTGCCAAGGCCGAGCGGATGTCCAAGGCCGAGGAGGCCCTGAAACTGGTTCAGTTGCCGGGATATGGCGGACGCCGACCCGGGCAGCTTTCGGGCGGTCAGCGCCAGCGTGTGGCGCTCGCGCGCGCTCTTGTGAACGAGCCCAAGGTGCTGCTGCTCGATGAGCCGCTCGGCGCGCTCGACCTGAAGCTGCGGGAGAACATGCAGGAAGAACTGAAGCTCCTGCAAAAGGCGCTCGGCATCACCTTCGTATTCGTGACGCATGATCAGGGTGAGGCGCTGTCCATGGCGGACCGCGTCGCGGTGTTCAACAATGGCCGCGTCGCGCAAATCGGCACGCCGGAAGAGATCTACCAGAAGCCGCAGACGCGTTTCGTGGCCGATTTCGTCGGCTCTTCCAATGTTCTGCCCCCTGATTTCGTCAAACGCTATTCGGGCCAGAACCGTTGGGGCAGCCTGCGCCCCGAGGCGATCCGCATCACCCGCGCCACGAGCGGGGACGGTGTTCCTGCGCGCGTGTTGTCGCTTCACTATATGGGCGCCGCCACCCGTCTTGCTCTCGATGCGCAAGGCTTGCGGCTGAACGCAACCTTGCCGGCTGGCGCCGCGCTGCCGGAGCAGGGCGAAAGCGTGGTGCTGACCTTCAACAGGGAGAGCCTGCATGTGATGGAGGACGGCGCGTGACGACGGCAGAGGCCACGCGTTCCAATCTCCCGACGATCCTGCCGCCGAGCGGCGGCATACTGGGAGCGTTGTCGGATCTCTTCTGGCGCCGACCGACAGTGCTTCTGGTCGTCATGCTGCTGCCGCCTGTGCTCTGGCTCGGTGTTGTCTATCTCGGCTCCCTGCTTGCATTGCTCATCCAGAGCTTCTTTTCGATCGACGAATTCTCGGGATTGATAAATCGCGAGTTCACGCTGAAAACCTATGGCGAGCTTTTAAGGCCCGCCAATCTCGACATCATCGTGCGCACGGTGGTCATGGCAGCGCTGGTGACCTTGTCTTCGGCAGTCATTGCTTTTCCCATCGCCTATTTCGCCGCTCGCTACGCACGCGGGAAATGGAAAGCGCTCTTCTATCTCGGCGTGATGATGCCGCTCTGGTCCAGCTATCTCGTCAAGGTCTATGCATGGAAGCTCATCCTCGCCAAGGAAGGCATTCTGACCTGGCTCCTGAGCAAGTTGCATCTGACGGCATTGCTTGACGCGTGGCTGTCACTGCCGGTCATTGGCGGTAACTCGCTGTCGGTGTCCTTCACAGGCACATTTATCGTCTTCGTCTATGTCTGGATGCCATTCATGATCCTGCCGATCCAGGCAGCCCTGGAGCGCGTTCCCGGCAATCTGATCGAGGCGTCTTCCGATCTTGGTGCAACGCCGCGTCAGACCTTCCGAAACGTGCTTTTTCCGCTCGCTTTACCGGGCATCGTCGCAGGCTCCATCTTCACCTTCTCGCTGACGCTGGGCGACTACATTATCCCCCAGATCATCGGCACGTCCCGCCTGTTCATCGGTCAGGCTGTCTATGCCCATCAGGGAACGGCCGGCAATATTCCGCTGGCGGCGGCCTTTTCCGTGGTGCCAATCGTTGTCATGTGCCTCTATCTGTGGGGCGCCAAGCGCATGGGAGCGTTCGATGCGCTCTGATCCGAACGGCCGTGCGCCGCTGCCGCTGAAACTGGCCGCTGCGGCAGGCCTGCTCTTTCTCCACCTGCCCATCCTGCTGATCTTCGTCTATGCGTTCACGACGGAGGAAAAGAGCTATCAATGGCCGCCGCCGGGTCTCACCCTGCAATGGTTTGCCGTGACCTGGAACAGGCCGGATGTCTGGCAGGCTCTACAGCTTTCGGTGCAGGTCGCGTCGATCGCAACGGCGATAGCGCTGGTGCTTGGAACGCTGTGCGCGGCAGCCATATCCAGCTCGAAATTCTTTGGCCGTGAGGCGATTTCGCTGCTCGTCATCCTGCCCATCGCGCTGCCGGGCATCATCACCGGCATCTCGCTGCGCTCGGCGTTCTCGCTGATGGAGATACCTTTCTCCACATGGACGATCATGCTCGGGCACGCCACCTTCTGCGTGGTCGTCGTGTACAACAATGCGGTGGCGCGATTCAGGCGTACTTCGGGTTCGATGATCGAGGCGTCGATGGATCTCGGAGCCAAAGGCTTACAGACGTTTCGCCACGTGGTCCTGCCGAATATCGGCACAGCACTTGTCGCCGGCGGCATGCTGGCATTCGCGCTGTCCTTTGACGAAGTCATCGTCACGACCTTTACGGCAGGCCAGCAGCAGACGTTGCCGATCTGGATGCTGGAGGAACTCATCCGGCCGCGACAGCGCCCGGTCACCAATGTCGTGGCCATGGTCGTCGTGCTCGTCACTCTGCTGCCGATCCTGGCAGCCTATTACCTCACACGCGACGGCGACCAGATCGCCGGATCGGGAAAATGAATGCCCAGGGAGCATCGCCATGGATACTGAAATGCTGATTGGTTCGAAGTTCGAGGCCGGGACCGAGACTGAGGAAGCGATCCTCAATCCCAGGACGGGCGAAACGATCATGAACCTTCCCGAGGCCAGCCAGTCGCAGATCGAAGCGGCGGTCGCCGCCGCAGAAAAGGCCTTCGTCGGCTGGTCGCGCACCACGCCAGCCGAGCGCTCCGGCTATCTCTTGAAAATCGCCGACGCCATCGAAAAGAATGCCGCGGAGCTTGCCCGGCTGGAGGCGCTCAATTGCGGCAAGCCGATCAATGCCGTTATCAATGACGAGATCCCTGCAATCGTCGACTGTTATCGCTTCTTCGCGGGTGCCGTGCGGACGATGCCCGGAGCTGTGGCTGGCGAGTATCTCGCAGGTTTCACCTCCATGATCAGGCGCGATCCGATTGGCCTGGTCGCGTCGATCGCGCCATGGAACTATCCACTGATGATGATGGCCTGGAAGCTCGCGCCGGCTATCGCGGGCGGCAACACCGTGGTGTTCAAACCATCGGAGCAGACGCCTCTGACCGCGCTCAAGCTTGGCCGGTTGCTTTCCGACATCCTGCCGGAGGGCGTGGTCAATATCGTGCTTGGCCGCGGTGAAAGCGTCGGCAATACGCTGATCAATCATCCGAAGATCAACATGATTTCCATCACCGGCGATGTCGCGACCGGCAAGAAGGTGCTGCAGGCGGCCGCGAAAAGCGTCAAGCGCACGCATCTTGAACTTGGCGGCAAGGCGCCGGTCATCGTTTTCGACGACGCCGATATCGACGCAGTCGTCTCTGGGCTCCGCGCGTTCGGCTATTACAATGCCGGTCAGGACTGCACCGCGGCCTGTCGCATCTATGCCGGCAAGAAGGTTTATGAAAAGCTGGTGGCGGATCTTTCGAGTGCCGTCTCGACAATCAGGTTCAATCAGGCTGACGACACCGAAAACGAGATCGGGCCTCTTATCTCCCGGCGCCAGCGGGACCGGGTCGCGTCGTTTGTCGAGCGCGCGGCGGAATTGAAGCATATCGAGATCACGACCGGCGGCAAGCCAGGCGAGGGCGGAGGGTTCTTTTACGAGCCGACCGTCGTTGCGGGAGCGTTGCAGGAAGACGAGATCGTGCGTCGTGAGGTCTTCGGACCGGTCGTCTCGGTCACGCGTTTCTCCGATGTCGACGAAGCGGTGACATGGGCGAACGACAGCGACTACGGTCTGGCCTCCTCGGTGTGGACCCGGGACGTGGGCCGCGCGATGGCAACCGCTTCGCGCCTCCAATATGGCTGCACATGGATCAACACGCATTTCATGCTGACCAACGAAATGCCGCATGGCGGTCTCAAGCAGTCGGGCTATGGCAAGGACATGTCTCTGTATGCGCTGGAGGACTACACGGCCGTCAGGCACGTCATGGTGGCGCACTGATCGAACGACCTTGAGCGAGCATCCGGCTTGCGGCAACCGCTGAAACCTGCAATCTGGTAGGACCAGATTGCAGGGAGGGCGGACTGTGAAAATTGGCTTCAACATGTTCCTGTGGACGACAAACGTCACGAGGGACCACGAAAACCTTCTGCGCGACATCAAGGCCACTGGCTACGATGGCGTCGAGATTCCGATCTTTGACGGCATGCCGGACGACTACAAACGTCTGGGCGAGATGCTGGACGAGATCGGTCTGGAGCGCACCGCCGTGACGGCGATGGGCGATCCGGCGATGAACCTGATCGGCGATGATGCCGCGCGCAAGGCGGGCATCGCCTACATGAAATGGGCGCTGGATTGTACTGCCGCACTTGGCGCGGACAGGATCATGGGCCCGATGCACTCCACACTGGGTCATTTCAGCGGCGTGGGTCCGTCTGCAGCCGAGAAGGAGCGCTCGATCTCCTCGCAAAGGGCTATTGGCGATCATGCTGCAACGCGCGGGGTGAGGGTAGGTCTTGAGGCGCTCAATCGCTTCGAGTGCTACCTCCTCAACACGATGGCCGACCTGGCCGAGCACATCGACGCGATCGGCCACCCTAACATAAAGGGCATGTACGACACGTTTCACGCCAATATCGAAGAGGCGGACCCGATTGGCGCCTATGCGAAACATGTGAACACGTTCATCCATATTCACATCTCGGAAAACGACAGGGGCGTTCCCGGTCGCGGCCACATCCCGTGGGCGGAAACCTTCGCGGCCATTCGCCAGAGTGGATATGACGACTGGCTGACAATCGAGGCGTTTGGTCGCGGGTTGAAGGATCTGGCTGCGGCGACGAAGGTATGGCGCGACTTCGCTGAAAGCCCTGAAGCCGTCTATCGCGAAGGATTTGCTCATATTCGCGATGGCTGGGCGAAGGCTGCCGTAGCGTGAGGTTACCTCAATGGTACCAAGTCACCTTCAGGTGTCTTCTTGATGCATGCTCTTTCGGTCGATATGTGAAATCTCCGCATATGGACCGAGATTGAGACATGACATTGAAGCTTCACACGATTATCTGCAGCACCCGTCCGGGTCGCGTCGGTCCCAAAGTGGGCGAATGGTTTCATGGCGTTGCTGCCGCGCATGGCGAGTTTGAGACGAAACTCGTTGATCTGGCTGATTTCAACCTGCCGATCTTCGATGAACCCAAGCATCCGCTGATGCAGCAATATCAGCATGAGCACACGAAGAAATGGGCCGCCAGCGTCGCATCTGCAGACGCTTTTGCCTTTGTAATGCCGGAATACGACTACTTTCCTCCGGCCTCCATGGTCAACGCGATCCAGTTCGTCGCACGTGAATGGCACTACAAGCCGGTGACACTCGTCAGCTATGGCGGTATTTCGGGCGGCTTGCGGTCCGCGCAGGCTGCAAAGCTGCTGATTACCGGCGTCAAGATGATGCCGATCGCGGAATCGGTACCCATTCCGATGGTCGCGCAATATCTGGGAGACGATGGTGTGTTCCGTCCGACCCAGATCATCGAGGACGGTGCACGGCTCGCGCTTGGCGAGCTTCATAAATGGGCCGCTGCCCTGAAGCCTATTCGCGGCTAGCTTCGCAAAGGTGGTGTCGCCTCGCGGTCAGCCCTGCGAGGCGGCAATATTGGATTTGGCCTCACCGGCTGCCGTACCTTCGCCACCAGGCGCGCCGGCATTCGCCTGCTCGGCACTGGCAATCGACGGCGGTGCGTCAGGCCGTCTTATGCCCGCCGCCGCTTCCCGGACAATCGGCAGAAACTCTTCGCCATCCGCATCGAATACTTCGAAGAAGTGTCGCCGCATGCGGGGTTCCCAGAACTTGTTGATATGTTCGGCCACCCCCGCCACCCCTTCCTCGTGAGGCTTGGACAGGAAGAACGTTCCAATCTGGTTTGCCATCCTGACGATCTTGGCAAGGCCGCTGGCCGCCGGGTTGTCCTCGTCATGCGACATGGCGTTTGCCTCCCTGAACTGGTGCCGCGTCCTGTACGCGATGTGAATGGGTGAAAACATCGAACTCGTCGCCGCGCACCAGTGCGATCAGCGTCATGCCGGCCTCATCCGCGGTACGAATGGCGAGCGCGGTGGGAGCGGATACGGCGATGATGAACGACGCACCGATTGCCGCCGTCTTCTGAACCATCTCGACCGAAACACGGCTGGTCACGACCACCGCTCCGTCAGCGCCAGTGACGCGCGCACGTGCCAATGCGCCCGCCAGCTTGTCGAGTGCATTGTGCCTGCCAACATCCTCGCGAGCCGCGACAACGCCCTTGCCGGGAATGAAAAAGCCTGCCGCGTGAACAGCGCCCGTGGCGGCATGCATGGGCTGCTCGGCCGAAAGCATCCGAACAGCGTCAGCGATGTTGCACGGCGTGAGCGTCAGGCCGCGAGCTTCCACTGGGGCGACGCTCCGCATCGCTTCCTCGATGGATTCGATGCCGCAAAGCCCGCACCCGACAGGTCCGGCGAGGCGCCGTCGTCGCGCCTCGAAACGCGTGTTGGCTATGTCCTTGAGCCGGATCTGGATGTCGATGCCCGCACCATGATCTTCGACATCAAACCCCTCGATCTCGTCCGGCGAGGCGACAATGCCCTCGGTAAGCGAGAAGCCCAGCGCAAAATCCTCGAAATTCGCCGGTGACGCCATCATGACGGCATGGGTGGTGCCGCCATAGGAAAGCGCGATAGGCGTTTCTTCCGGCACCATGCGTTCGGCATTCGCGTCGCCCGAATCCCGATGCGCGAGACGAGAGACGGAGGCGATCGTCTTCGGCAAAGGCTCGCCTACTCCGCTGCTTCGAGCTGACCAGAGATCCGGCGGCTGGCGCGCGACAGCTCATCATACTCCTGCTGCCAAGCAGTGGGACCGTTCGACGGGGCCACCTGGACTGCGGTCACCTTGTATTCGGGGCAGTTGGTCGCCCAGTCGGAAAAATCCGTGGTGATGACATTGGCCTGTGTGTCGGGATGGTGGAACGTCGTATAGACCACACCCGGCGATACGCGGTCGGTGATCAGCGCCCGTAATGTCGTTTCTCCGGCGCGAGACGCCAGCTTGATCCAGTCACCGTCGCGAATGCCGCGCTGTTCCGCGTCGTGCGGGTGAATTTCCAGCCGGTCCTCAGCGTGCCAGACCACGTTTTCTGTGCGCCGGGTCTGTGCGCCGACATTGTATTGCGACAGGATGCGGCCTGTGGTCAGCAGCAGCGGGAAGCGTGGCCCCGTCTTTTCGTCCGTTGCGACATACTCGGTCCGGATGAACTTGCCCTTGCCGCGCACGAAACCACCGACATGCATGATCGGCGTGCCTTCCGGGGCCTTTTCATTGCAGGGCCACTGCACAGAGCCCATTTTCTCAAGATACTCGTAAGACACGCCCGCAAAGCTTGGCGTGGTGGCTGCGATCTCGTCCATGATCTGCGACGGGTGCGTGTAACCCCAATTGAGGCCCATTGCCCGCGCCATCTCCTGGGTGACTTCCCAGTCGGCCAGGCCGTTCTTCGGTGACATTACCTTGCGGACGCGATTGATGCGCCGCTCAGCGTTGGTGAATGTACCGTCCTTTTCGAGGAAGGTCGAACCGGGCAGGAAAATGTGGGCGTAATTGGCCGTCTCATTCAGGAAAAGGTCGTGCACCACGACGCATTCCATGGCCGCGAGACCCGCCGAAACATGCTTGGTGTCGGGATCGGACTGGAGAATATCCTCGCCCTGCACATAAAGTCCCTTGAACGTGCCTTCCACCGCCGCGTCCAGCATGTTGGGGATGCGCAGGCCGGGCTCGTTGTCGAGCTTCACACCCCACAGCTTCTCGAAAATGTCGCGCGTCTCGTCGCCCGATATGTGGCGGTAGCCGGGGAGTTCATGCGGAAATGAACCCATGTCGCAGGAGCCCTGGACATTGTTCTGGCCACGCAGCGGATTCACGCCGACGCCGCGACGCCCGATATTGCCTGTCGCCATGGCAAGGTTGGCGATGGCCATGACCGTCGTCGAACCCTGACTGTGTTCGGTCACGCCAAGTCCGTAATAGATCGCCGCATTGCCGCCGGTGGCGTAGAGCCGCGCCGCCTGCCGAATCAGTTCGGCGGGAACGTTCGACAGCTTTTCCACTTCTTCGGGACTGTTACGGTCCTCGGCCACGAAGGCCGCCCAATCCTCGAATTCCGACCAGTCGCAGCGCTCGCGGATGAACTGTTCGTTGAACAGCCCTTCCGTCACGATGACATGCGCGAGCGACGTAACCACGGCGACATTGGTGCCGGGCTTCAGCGGAAGATGGCAGGTCGCCTTGGCATGGACCGAATCCACCGTCTCGGTGACGCGCGGATCGAGCACGATCAACTTGGCGCCCTTGCGAATACGCTTCTTCATACGCGACGCGAAGACTGGATGGGCGGCCGACGGATTTGCGCCGATCACCATGATGACGTCTGAATCCTCGACCGAATCGAAATCCTGCGTACCCGCCGAGGTGCCGTAGGTCTGGCCCAGTCCGTATCCTGTAGGCGAGTGGCAGACGCGCGCGCAGGTGTCGACATTGTTGTTACCAAAGCCGGCGCGCACCAGTTTCTGAACGAGGTAGGTTTCCTCATTCGTGCAGCGCGACGAGGTTATGCCCCCGACCGCACCGCGCCCGTACTGGTACTGGATGCGCCTGAACTCGTTGGCCATATGGGCAAAGGCCTCGGACCAGCTCACCTCGCGCCACGGATCGGTGATCTTTTCCCGGATCATCGGGTTGAGAATGCGTTCCTTGTGCGTGGCATAGCCATAGGCGAAGCGACCTTTTACGCAGGAATGACCGCGATTGGCTTTCCCGTCCTTAAAGGGCACCATGCGCACCAGTTCGTCACCGCGCATCTCGGCCTTGAACGAACAGCCGACGCCGCAATAGGCGCAGGTGGTCACAACCGAATGTTCCGGCTGGCCGATTTCGATGACGCTCTTCTCCGTTAGCGTGGCCGTCGGACAAGCCTGCACGCAGGCGCCACAAGAGACACATTCGGAATCAAGAAAATGCTGATGCATGCCCGGCGAGACGCGGCTGCCGAAGCCCCGGCCCTCGATCGTCAGCGCGAATGTTCCCTGAACTTCCTCGCATGCCCGAACGCAGCGCGAGCAGACAATGCACTTGGACGGGTCGTAGGTGAAATACGGATTGGTCTCGTCCTTCGGCATCCAGTTGAAATTCGCCACGCCGTCGGACTTGGCCTTGACGTGGTTCTCACCGTCATAGCCGTAGCGCACATCCCGCAGCCCAACCGCGCCCGCCATATCCTGCAACTCGCAATCGCCATTGGCAGCACATGTGAGGCAGTCGAGCGGATGGTCGGAGATATAGAGTTCCATCACGCCCTTGCGGATGGTCTTCAACCGGTCCGTCTGCGTCTTCACAACCATTCCCTGCGCGACCGGCGTGGTGCAGGACGACGGCGTGCCGGCGCGGCCCTCGATCTCGACCAGGCAAAGCCGGCATGAACCGAAGGCATCGACCATATCGGTGGCGCACAATTTCGGGATGGCGATGCCCGCATCCATCGAGGCGCGCATGATGGAAGTACCCTCGGGCACAGACACTTCGAAGCCGTCAACCGTCAGGGTGACCATCTTTTCCGACTTGGAAGCCGGGGTGCCGTAGTCGATTTCGTGGATCAGACCCATGAAAGACTCCTAATCGTGCGATTTGCGTGCCAGCGCCTGCGCCACCAGCGCATTCGCGTGGCCGTGTCCAAGACCGTGATCGGCTTTCAGCCAGGTCACGATCTCCAAATGCTTCATGCCTGATTTCGCATCGATCAGGCCCATCCAATGCTCGATCGGCTTTCCGTAGGTCTTTTCGATCGACGGGAAATAGGATGCCGGGCCTTTGATCTTGGCGTCGCTCACTCGGCGGCCTCCGCCATTTTCTTCGGGGCGAAATCGTCCGGGAAGTGCTTGATGGCGCTCATCACCGGATAGGGCGTGAAGCCACCCAGCGCGCACAGCGAGCCGAACTTCATCGTGTTGCAAAGGTCGGTGACGAGCTCGAGGTTTTTCTCGGGCTCGATCCCTGCGGCGATCCTGTCAATCGTTTCGACCCCGCGCGTGGAGCCGATGCGGCACGGCGTGCACTTGCCGCAGCTTTCGATGGCGCAGAACTCCATCGCAAATCGCGCCTGTTTCAGCATGTCGGCCGTCTCGTCGAAGACCGTTATGCCGGCATGGCCGATCAGACCGTCCTTTGCCGCGAAGGCCTCGTAGTCGATCAGCGTGTCGAACAGCGCGGGCGGGAAATAGGCGCCGAGCGGTCCGCCAACCTGTGCCGCCTTCACCGATCGGCCCGTCGCCGCGCCGCCCGCTATGTCGTAGACGATCTCGCCAAGCGAGAGCCCAAACGCAGTCTCGAACAGCCCGCCATGCTTGACGTTTCCAGCAATCTGGATCGGAATTGTACCGCGCGAACGGCCAAGGCCGAAATCCTTGTAGAACGCAGCGCCCTTGTCCATGATGATCGGAACGGAAGCCAGCGAGATCACATTATTGATGACGGTCGGCTTGCCGAAAAGACCTTCAATGGCGGGCAGCGGCGGCTTGGCGCGAACCACTCCACGCTTGCCCTCAAGTGAATTCAGCAACGAGGTTTCCTCGCCGCAGACATAGGCACCCGCGCCGACGCGCACCTCGATATCGAAGGCATTTGGCGAGCCCAGCACATTGACGCCCAGCACGCCTGCGCGCCGCGCGATCTCCACGGCTCTCTCCATCTTGGCGATGGCGTGCGGATACTCCGAGCGGATATAAACGAAGCCCTTGGTCGCGCCTGTCGCGATGCCCGCAATGGCCATGCCCTCGATCAGGACGAAAGGGTCGCCCTCCATGATCATCCGGTCGGCAAAGGTGGCGGAGTCTCCCTCATCGGCATTGCAGACGATGTATTTCCGGTCGCCGACGGCATTCAGCACCGTGTTCCACTTGATGCCCGTCGGGAACCCCGCGCCACCGCGACCGCGCAGACCGCTTTCGGTGACCTGGCTCACAATGTCCGCCGGCGCCATCGCGACGGCATTCGCGAGCCCTCTCAGTCCGCCATGTGCACGATAATCTTCCAGGGAAAGCGGGTCGATAATCCCGCAGCGTGCGAAGGTGAGGCGCGTCTGGCGCGCCAGGAAAGGTATCTTCTCCGGGTCGCCCAGCGACAGATGGTGCGAGGCGCCGGAAAGGAAATTCGCTTCGAAAAGGGAGGCGATGTCAGCGGCCTTCACAGGTCCGTAAGCGACGCGTCCGTTCTCGCTTTCAACCTCGACCATCGGCTCCAGCCAGAACATGCCGCGAGAGCCGTTGCGCACGATCGTGGCCTCGATGCCGCGTGCCGCCGTCTCTTGCGCAATGGCGCGAGCTACCTTCTCGGCACCCAATGCCAGTGCGCCTGCGTCATCAGGTATGTAGATCTTGACGGTCATTTGCGCAGCGCCTCGACGATTTCGTCAATAGCGTCCTCATCGACGCGTCCTATCAACTCCCCGTCCAGCATCGCTGAGGGCGCACAGGCGCAGAGGCCAAGACAATAGACCGGTTCCATCGTGACGGACCCGTCCCTGGACGTCTCGTGAAATCCGATGCCAAGCGCTGCCTTGAGCCTCGACGCGACGACATCAGACCCCATCGACTGGCAGGCTTCGGCCTGGCAGATTTTCAACACGTGCCGGCCCGCCGGTTCCTTGCGGTAGTCATGATAGAAGCTGACAACGCCATGCACCTCCGCATTGGAGATGTTCAGCGCTTCGGCGATCACGGGAAGAGCTTCTCCTGGCACGAACCCGAACTCGTCCTGAATGCCATGCAGAATCGGCAGAAGCGGACCTTCAAGGTGCTTCAGGTCGGCGACAAGCGCGGCGGTGCGTGCTTCGATTTCGGTACGTGCGAGCTGCATGTTCATGCAGCGCCCTCCCTGACTTAGCGTCACTCCCAACGCTTCGCGATCAGTCGAACAGATGAAACCCGGAAAATCAATAAAGCGGTCTCGTCAGTTGATAGAAGATCTCTATCAACCAACCTTCGTGAGACTATCGGGGAAGGTCGTACGTAGTGCCTTTGCCAGCGCCATCGCCTCGTCTACCAGCGCCGCGACGAGCGGTGTGTGCGGTTCGCGCGGTGCAACAACCAGCCCCACCGTATGGCTGGCGTCCGGCTCCACGATGGGAACGGCCCGGATGGGTTCGGCAAAGCCGAACGTCTCAGCCAGATTGAGCGGCATGATCGATGACCACTTGCCGGTCCGGATGTGGGAGAAGAGCACGATCATGGAGTTCGATTCCAATGTCGGGCGCACCTGCACACCGGCTTCGGCCAGATGCTGGTCGATGATCCTGCGGTTTTGCATGTCCGGCGTGAGAAGGCACAGCGGCAGGTTGCTCACCTCTGCCCAGGTCACGGTCTTGCGATCCGAGTAGCGCGTGCCGGCGGCGGTGATCAGCTGATAGCGCTCTGAATATAGTGGCACGCTGACGACGCGTCCCAGCGGCTCGTTGTCGAGATAGGTGATGCCTGCATCGATGTCGAAATTGCCGAGCATGGACAATACCTCGATCGATGTCCGTGACATGATCGAAAACGTCACGCCGGGATGCTTCTCACGAAACGGCGTAGTGAGGCGTGGCGTCATGGCAAGTGCCGTGGGAATGGCCGCAATGCGCATGCGGCCTGACAGGCCATACCGCGCCGCCCGCATTTCCTCGCGCATGGCCCGAGCATCGCCGGTGATGCGCCGCGCCCATACAAGAACCTGCTCGCCTTCCGGTGTCAGGCCCTGAAAGCGGGAGCCGCGCAGCACGAGCATGACGCCGAGTTGATCCTCAAGCTGTTTGATCGCGGCCGACAAGGTTGGCTGCGTGATGCCCAGTTCTTCGGCCGCATGGCCGAAATGCCTGGCCTTGGCGAGTGCCATGAACGCTTCGAGCTTGTCGATCATCAGCCGAACTTATGCCGGTTCCCCGGATTGGGGAAGTCGAACGCGACCGAGGCAGTCCAGCGTTCTGAAGCGATTTGCATGTTCTTCGTGCTCGCTTCCGCGGTGAAGCTTGGTTCGCGCGCCGCAATGCACTATCTGGACAGCGACAGAAGCCGGAAAGGTCATATGAGCGTCACCAAGCAAGCCGTCATCGAGAAACTGAAAACCGTGAATGGCCCAGATTTCTCCGGCAACATCGTCGACCTTGGACTCGTTTCCGAGATTTTCATCGCGGATTCCAAGGTGTTCTTTTCGATTACGGTGCCTGCTGCGCGCGCCAACGATCTGGAACCCTTGAGGGCGGCTGCCGAACGCGCGGTGAAATCCATGCCTGGCGTTGCTGGCGCAGTGGTTGCACTCACCGCCGAGAAGAAGGGTGGCGGCATGGAGGCCGCGCCACCGCGGGCAGCGCCAAAGCCAGCCGCATCCGCACCCGCGGCGCCAAAGGCTCCCGCTTCCCAAACCAGTGGCAGACGCGGCGTGCCTGGCATCGAGACCATCATTGCCGTCGCCTCTGGAAAGGGAGGGGTCGGCAAGTCGACAACGGCTGTCAATCTCGCGCTTGGTCTGCAGACCCTCGGCCTGAAGGTGGGAATACTCGACGCCGATATCTACGGCCCATCCATGCCGCGTTTGCTCGGGCTCAAGGGCAAGCCCGAGACCACCGATGACCGCATCTTGAAGCCTTTGGAGAAGTATGGCCTCAAGGTCATGTCGATGGGATTTCTGGTCGAGGAAGAGACACCCATGATCTGGCGCGGGCCAATGGTCATGTCGGCGCTCAGCCAGATGTTGCGCGAGGTTGACTGGGGTCCGCTCGACGTTCTGGTCGTCGACATGCCGCCGGGCACGGGCGACGCGCAGCTGACCATGGCGCAACAGGTGCCGCTGGCCGGTGCCGTGATCGTCTCGACGCCGCAAGATCTCGCACTGATCGACGCCCGCAAGGGATTGAACATGTTCAAGAAGGTCGATGTGCCGCTGCTCGGCATCGTCGAGAACATGAGCTATTTCATCGCGCCCGACACGGGCACGCGCTACGATATCTTCGGTCATGGCGGCGCGCGCCGCGAGGCGGAGAGGCTTGGAGTGACGTTCCTCGGCGAAGTTCCGCTGGAGATGCAGACGCGCGAAAGCTCCGACGAGGGCACGCCCGTGGTCGTGTCGCTGCCCGACAGCCAGCAGGCCCATATCTATCGCGAGATTTCAGGCAAGGTCTGGCAGCGGCTTCAGGAGGAACGCGGAGCGTCGGAAGCTTCTGCTCCTCAGATCGTTTTCGAATAGGACCGAGACGGCCCTAACGAGGCATAGGCAATTGCGTGACACGTCACGCAAGTCGTCAAAGCGAAGGCGCGAGGCGACATCGGAAATTCCGGCATCGCCCCGCGCCCCCCGTAGAAGTGACTATCTCCGCTTCCAGATCCCGGCGTCGATCTTGCCGGTCAATTCTGGATAGGCGGCAGGGTCGAAACGTGGCGTGCCGCTCTTCTTCTGATCGAAATAGTCTTTCGTCAGTTTCGCGACGGTTCCTGAGAGGAGCAGGATCGCAATCAGGTTGACCGTTGCCATCAGGCCCATTGCTGCGTCAGCCATGTTGAAGACGACGGCGACCGTCGTGTAGGCACCCCAGATCACCATCAGCAACACAACGACACGCAGGACGCTGATCGCCCCCTTGTGCCCGAGTTTCAGGAAGACCATCGCATTCTCGGCATAGGCGTAATTGCCGATGATCGACGTGAACGCGAAGAAGAAGATGGCGATGGCGATGAAGTATCGGCCAGCCTCTCCGATGTGCACGACAAGCGCTTCCTGCGTGAGAGGCGTCCCGGTCAGTTCCGAGCCTGGTGTCAGCACGCCCGACAGAAGGATCATCACACCCGTCGCCGTGCAGATCAGGATGGTGTCGATGAAAACGCCAAGCGCCTGAACGAAACCCTGGCTCGACGGATGATGCGGCGATGGCGTGGCGACTGCCGCAATGTTGGGAGCCGAACCCATGCCCGCCTCGTTCGAGAACAGGCCGCGTTTCACACCGTTGAGCATGGCGCCCGCGACGCCGCCAGCCGCTTCCTCAAACCCGAAAGCGCTTCCGACAATGTGAGCCAGAACACCCGGCACCTCAGTAATATTAACGAGCAGAACGTAGACAGCCATGCCGAGATAGGCGACGGCCATGAAAGGCACGACATATTCGGCGACCTGAGCGATCTGACGAATACCTCCGAAAATCACCACCGCCGTCAGGATCGCAAGCGCGACGCCCACCCAGATTTTGCCGAAGCCGAATGCGCCCTGCATTGCATCCGCAATCGAGTTGGCTTGAACGGCGTTAAAGACGAGGCCGAAGGCGATGATGAGACAGACGGAGAAGATCACGCCGGCCCAAGGCGCCTTGAGACCCCTGGCGATATAGAATGCGGGTCCGCCGCGATACTGACCGTTCTCGTCGCGCACTTTGTAAAGCTGAGCCAAAGCGCTCTCGGAATAGGCGGTCGCCATGCCGACTGCGGCCACCACCCACATCCAGAACAATGCGCCCGCACCACCCAGATACAGCGCGACGGCAACACCGGCGAGATTACCCGTTCCAACGCGGGACGCGAGGCTAGTGCAAAGTGCCTGAAATGGCGTGATGCCGCTGCTGTCGGATTCCGGCGCACGCAGCACCGAGCGGAACAGTTCGGGGAAATGCCTGAACTGCAAAAAACCCAATCGTATCGTGAAGAAAATTCCGACCGCAATCAGTCCATAAATAAGGACGTAACCCCAGAAAATGGTGTTCAGAAAATCGATTAAAGCGTTGAGCGCACCCATGCCTGACCCCTTCTCAGGCGCAATACATCCGCGCTCCGGCAAACCTTTTCAGGTCGCCGCAACTCAGTGTGCGCCGTGCTTGGAGATAAATTGACGCACCGATAGTTGCATGTCGAAAATACTTCGACAACCCGCAATAATCGACAAGTTGTGCATCACAGGGCTCACGCCGACGCGGCTTCGGTCGAGGCCGCGTCCATGAACTGGCTGACGCCTGTCAGGCGCCTACTTTTTCACCGAACGTCGAGAAAAATTCGCCTGCGAGCTTCTTGGAAGTCGAGGTGATGAGGCGGCTGCCAAGCTGGGCGATCTTGCCGCCGACATCGGCTTTTGCCGCATATTTCAGGAGTGTCGAATCGGGGCCAAGTTCTGTGAGTGTCACATCGGCACCGCCTTTGGCAAAGCCGGCAATGCCGCCCTTGCCTTCGCCTTCGATCGTATAGGAATGGGGAGGATTGAGGTTCTTGAGCGTGACTGCGCCGTTGAACGTCGCCTTGATCGGGCCGACCTTCAGAACCACTGTTGCGGCAAGGCCATCATCGGCGGTTTTTTCAAGGCTCTGACATCCTGGAATGCACTCCTTTAGGACGGCTGGGTCGTTGAGCGCTTCCCACACCTTGTCGATCGGCGCCGCGATCGTTTCTTCCCCTTCGATAACCAGAGCCATGCGGTCCTCCTGCAACTTTTAAGATGCCTTGACCTAAGCCACCACTTGTCCGTTGTCTATTCCGCGCGAAGGCGTACGACGATGAATCTGGGCTCTTGCCCCGATGGTAGCGTTGTCATATCGATTGCCGCAAAGAATATCATATCAGGGAGTGACCGATGGACGGGCCAGTTACCAAAAAGAAATATCGCTCGCAGGAGTGGTTCGACAATCCGGACAATCCGGGCATGACGGCTCTCTATCTCGAGCGATATCTTAATTTCGGCCTGACCCGCGAGGAACTACAGTCCGGCAAGCCGCTGATCGGCATTGCGCAGACGGGTTCGGATCTGTCGCCCTGCAATCGACATCACCTGGAACTGGCCAAGCGGGTTCGCGCGGGTATCGAGGCGGCCGGCGGCATTCCATTTGAGTTTCCCACGCACCCGATACAGGAAACCGGCAAGCGTCCGACCGCTGCTATCGACCGCAATCTGGCGTATCTGTCTCTGGTCGAGGTGCTCTTCGGCTACCCGCTTGATGGCGTCGTGCTCACCATTGGCTGTGACAAGACCACGCCAGCCCTGCTCATGGCGGCTGCTACGGTGAACCTCCCGGCCATCGCTTTTTCCGTCGGACCCATGCTCAATGGCTGGTATCGCGGCGCGCGCACAGGCTCCGGCACCATTGCCTGGAAGGCGCGTGAACTCCACGCGGCTGGTGAACTCGACTATGCTGGAATGGTCGATCTCGTCGCCTCCTCAGCGCCGTCGGTTGGCTATTGCAACACCATGGGCACGGCGACCACCATGAACAGCCTCGCGGAGGCATTGGGTATGCAGTTGCCCGGCTCCGCCTCCATTCCGGCGCCCTATCGCGAGCGTGGCCAGATGGCGTATGCCACCGGCAAGCGGATCGTCGAGATGGTCGAGCAAGACCTCAAGCCCTCCGACATCATGACGCGCAAGGCATTCGAGAACGCCATCGTGCTCAACTCTGCCATCGGTGGATCGACAAATGCACCCATCCATCTCAACGCCATCGCGCGCCATCTCGGCGTGGAACTGGAGAATGACGATTGGGAGCGCATCGGCCATGACATTCCGTTGCTGGTGAACCTGCAGCCCGCCGGCGACTACCTCGGCGAGGACTATCACCATGCTGGCGGCGTGCCGGTTGTCGCGATGGAGCTGATGAAAGCGAATCTGCTGCCGCATCCCGACGCGCTTACCGTCAACGGCAAGTCGATTGGTGACAATTGCAGCAACGTCGAGAACCTCGACTCCAACGTCATCAAGACTGTCGCCGAGCCCATGAAAAAGGCCGCCGGCTTTATCAACCTCAAGGGCAACCTGTTCGACAGTGCGATCATGAAGACGAGCGTGATCTCGCCCGAGTTCCGCGACCGATACCTGTCCAATCCGGATGATCCTGAAGCCTTCGAGGGCAAGGCGATGGTGTTTGACGGTCCTGAAGACTATCACAAGCGCATCGACGATCCGTCGCTTGGCATCGACGAGTTTACCGTGCTGTTCATGCGCGGGGCGGGCCCGGTGGGCTATCCGGGCGGCGCGGAAGTGGTCAACATGCAGCCGCCAGACTACCTTATCAAGAAGGGCATCCTCTCGTTGCCCTGTATTGGCGACGGACGGCAGTCCGGCACCTCCGGTTCACCTTCGATCCTCAACGCCTCGCCTGAAGCTGCCGTCGGTGGCGGATTGGCGTTGCTCAAAACGGGGGATAAGGTTCGTATCGACCTGAAGAAGGGAACGGCCGACATTCTGATTTCCGACGAGGAATTGGCTCAACGCAGAAGTGCGCTCGCGGCCAATGGCGGCTACCCCTATCCGAAGCACCAGACGCCGTGGCAGGAAATCCAGCGTGGCATGGTCGATCAGTTCGACCAGGGCATGGTGCTGAAGCCTGCAGTTAAATACCAGGACGTCGCCCACAAGAGCGGCGTACCACGAGACAATCACTGAAGGTTTCGGACTCTTCCGACAAGGTACTATGCCCGGCTACCGATGCATGATTGCATTCCGGTGACCGGGCGGATGCTCAAGAGGGGGCAGGCAGCCCCCTCTGGCGAACCTCAATCAAATCGTCTTGGCCAGGTCTTCGAGTTGCTGGGCGCACTGCATCCAGCCATCGTGGAAACCCATATTGTCATGGGCATCCCGGTCTTCCTTGGTCCAATGACCGGCGCGCGCCACATAGCGCGTCTTGCCGCCTTCATCCTCGAACGTCACGGTCCCGACAAAGAAGGGCTTGTCTGACGGCACCCATGCCTCTGTAAACGCATCGGTGAAGACGATCTTTTCGTTCGGCACCACCTCGAGATAGACGCCGCGACTTGGAAACTCTTCGCCCTCCGGGCTAGCCATCACGAACGTGTTCGTGCCGCCCGCCCGCGGATCCGTTTCGACATGCGGTGTTGACCAGGGTTTCGGGGCGAACCACTGCTTGAGCAGTTCCGGTTCCGTCCAGCAGCGGAAGACCTTCTCCGGCGGTGCATCGATGAGTTTTGTAATGACTAGTTCACGGTCATTGTTCGGCGTGGCGTTCATCCTGACCTCCAATGTGCAAAACACGTTGTCTAAAGAACGCGCAAGGACGGTCGGTTCCGACATTCGGACGCAAATAAAGACAGGATCCAGGAGAAGCGGCCCAGGTTCGCGCTAGGCGGCAGCTGATCGGCGACCCGTTGCCATCGCCAGTTCCCTGATGCCCGGCTCGATGTGTTGAAGCGCGATCGATGAGATGCCGAGACGCATGAAAGGGCTTGGCTTGTTCGTATGCTCGAAGAAGCGTCCTCCTGGTTCGATGATGACACTGCGCGTCGCCGCGACCTCGGCAATACTTGATGAGTCTGTGCCGTGCGGTCCTTCGAGCCACAGCGACGTTCCGCCCGCGGCATCGGTGGGCAGCCACTCCGGCAGGTGGTCCGAAATCGCGTCGACAAGCCGCTTGCGACGCTCTTCGAACGCGTTCGAAAGACGCCGCACAAGCGCGTCGTGATGACCCAGCGAAAGAAACAGTGCGATGGCGCGCTGATTGTTTGCCGGCGGGTGCCTCAGCATGAAGCGCCGCAGCGCCCGCAATTCGGCGATGAGATCCGCCGACGCCACGATGTAGCCGATGCGCAGGCCCGGCGCGAGCGTCTTGGACATCGAGCCCACATAGACGACACGTCCCGTGCGATCGAGGCTCTTGAGCGCCTGCTGTGGCGCATCGTCGAACAACTGGCTGTCATAGCCGTCCTCGATGATGATCTGGTTGTCGCGCGAAGCGCGCATAAGCAGATCGTTGCGGCGCTCTGCCGTCAGCGGCACCATGGTGGGGCAATGATGGCTGGGTGTCACAAAGACGAAGCCGGCGTCAGTGGGGATCGCCGACGTGACAATGCCCGAACTGTCCACGGGCACGGGCGCGATATCGGCGCCCGCCAGACGAAAGATGGAGCGTGCGTCGGGATAGCCCGGATCCTCCATCGCAACCTTGCTACCCTTCGCCATAAGCAGCGTGGCCAGCATATAGAGCGCGTTCTGCGCCCCGAGCGTTACGATAATCTCATCGGGATTGGCGAAGATGCCGCGCCGGGGCAGGAGGCGTGCCTGAATCTGCTCGATCAGCAGCGGGTCGTCGCGGTCGACCATATCGGCTGCCCAATTGCGAATTTCCAACACTGCGAGCGCCATGCGATTGCACTCGCGCCACTCGGCTGTGGGGAAAAGTGTCGGGTCAAACTGCCCGTAGACGAATGGATAGCTCGACTTGATCCAGTTGCGATAATTCGCGGATGGCGGCATTTCACTCGCCGCAATCTTGCGCCGTGACTTCCAGTCGACGGTGTTGGCTGCATCTGGCAGCTTGCGTGTTGCCTGTGCAGGCGTTGCCAGCACATCCGGATTGACGAAGTGACCGCGTCGCTCCTTGGCGATGAGAAAGCCCTGATCGACCAGTTGCTGAAATGCCAGCACCACCGTGCCGCGCGCTACGCCGAGCTTCTCTGCCAGAATGCGGCAAGAGGGCAGCGGCATGGAAGCAGCAATTTGCCTGTCCAGGATGGCCGAGACGATGGCCTGGCGAATCTGCGCCTGAAGCGTCTGGCCCGAATCAGGAGATATCCGAAAGAGACCGGACCAGATGGCGGCATCATTTCGCTGCGACATGGACGGCTCCCGTGGCTCTTTGGATTTTCCGATCTGGGCCAATTTGTAGGACTGGTACAAACGTTTGCACCAGTTAATTTTTCTGATCCTTCCGATTTACGCAGATGATCGATCGGCAAAATCAGCCTGCCAAAGCGGCCTTTCTTGAGTGTCTGCGCGCCTGCGACAATTTCTGACTTTCAGTGTCTCTGCGAGCCCACAAACGTCTGCTAGTGTGCAACCGACCGATCCCATTCCGGAGTTTACAAGTGGCCAGCAAACCCTTTGCCGCCGTCCTTTCCAGTCTTCATGCGCATCGCGATGCGCACCAGATCGACATGCGCGCGGCCTTTGCAAAGGATGAGGGGCGTTTCTCGGAATTCTCGCTGCAGTTTGAAGATTTGCTCCTCGACTGGTCGAAATGCGCTGTTGATGCGAAGACCATGACGATGCTGGCGGAACTTGCCGACGCTGCGGGCGTGGAAAAGCGCCGTGCGGCGATGTTTGCCGGCGACAAGATCAACGTCACCGAAAACCGCGCGGTGCTTCACACGGCCTTGAGGGCGCCGAGAGGCGTCGAGATAGACGTCGACGGCGAAAACGTGGTGCCGGAAATACATGCCGTGCTCGATGCGATGGGGACGTTCGCAGATGCCGTGCGCAGCGGCGCGGCGACGGGCGCGACGGGCAGGAAGATCACCGATATCGTCAACATCGGCATAGGCGGCTCCGATCTCGGGCCGGTGATGGCAACGCTCGCGCTGACACCTTATCACGACGGACCGCGCGCGCATTTCGTGTCCAACATCGACGGCGCCCATATGCATGATGTCCTCAAGGACCTGTCCGCGGAAACCACGCTGTTCATTGTCGCGTCGAAAACCTTCACCACCATCGAAACGATGACCAATGCGCAGACGGCGCGGCGCTGGGTCGAGGAGTCGCTTGGGACCTCAGCCGTCGCAAAGCACTTCTGCGCAGTATCCACAGCCCTGGAACTGGTGGCCAAGTTCGGTATCGAACCGGATCGCGTGTTCGGTTTTTGGGACTGGGTCGGTGGCCGCTACTCACTCTGGTCGGCGATAGGACTGCCGATCATGATCGCCATCGGACCGGCCAATTTCCGGGCATTTCTGGACGGCGCCCATGCAATGGATCGTCATTTCGCCAGCGCGCCGATGCTTGAAAACGTGCCCATGATCATGGGGCTTGTCGGCTTCTGGCATCGCGTCGTCTGCGATTATCCCGCGCGCGCGGTCATCCCCTATGACCAGCGATTGGCGCGGCTGCCGGCCTATCTGCAGCAACTCGACATGGAGTCCAACGGCAAGAGCGTGACGCTCGAAGGCACGGCGGCCGAAACGCCGACCGGTCCGCTTGTCTGGGGCGAGCCCGGAACCAACGGCCAGCACGCGTTTTTCCAACTGCTTCACCAGGGCACGGATACCATTCCGGTCGAGTTCATCGTCGCCGCAAACGGGCATGAACCGGACCTGAAGTTCCACCATCAACTTCTGCTTGCCAACTGTCTTGCGCAGTCACAGGCCTTGATGAAGGGCCGGACGCTTGAGGAAGCAAGGGCGCAGATGCTGTCGAAAGGCATCTCCCTCGATGAAGTCGATCGCATCGCGCCGCACCGAGTGTTTTCAGGCAACAGGCCGTCCGTGAGCATCGTCTACGGAAAGCTTGATCCATATGCGCTCGGACGCCTGATCGCGCTATACGAACACCGGGTCTTCGTCGAGGGCGTGCTGTACGACATCAATTCCTTCGACCAGTGGGGCGTGGAACTCGGCAAGGAACTCGCAACCAATCTGCTTCCGGTGGTGCAGGGCAAGAGCGATGCTGTCGGCGATGCGTCGACGGGCGGGCTCGTCCACCACATTCATGCGCTTCAGAAAGGGGCATGAGGGTTTGGCGAGGATCAGGGGAATCCTGTTCGACAAGGACGGGACTTTGGTGGATTTCCAGCGCACCTGGTACGCCATTGGCGACATGATGGCATTGGAGGCGGCAGGCGGCGACCGCACGCGCGCCAACGCCCTTATGGCGGAAGCCGGATATGACTATGAAACGGGCGGTTTTCGCGCCGACTCGGTTTTCGCGGCTGGCACCAACGCGGATATCGTTTCGCTCTGGTATCCCCAATTGGGTGACAAGGATCGTGCGGCCATGGTCGCGTATTTCGATTCCGAGACAGCCGCGAAGGGGGCGATGCAGGCCGTGGCGCTGGAGGGCATCAGGGACATGCTGACCGCCCTGCACACAAGAGGCTTTCGTCTTGGCCTGTGCACCAACGATTCCACCAGTGGCGCGGAAAAGACCCTTGTGGCTTTGGGCGTGGCACAGATGTTCGATGCCGCTTATGGCTATGACGCAGTGGCCAATCCCAAGCCCGCGCCCGACGCTGTTCAGGCATTTTGCGATCTGACCGGGCTCTTGCCTGCTGAAGTGGCGATGGTGGGGGACAACCGCCATGATCTGGAAATGGCCCGTGCGGCAGGTTGCGGCCTCGCCGTGGGCGTTCTGTCAGGGACCGGCACCCAGTCAACGCTCGCGCCGCTTGCCGACATCATCTTGCCGTCAGCGATTGAGCTTCCCGCTGTGCTGGCTGAGCGCGGCGAGACCTAGGACGGTTCCCGCAAAGCGCGTCGCGACCTATGTCCGGGATTCTTGTGCCAGAACCGGGTCTGCATCGCGCGCAAACGCGCCATTGAAAGCGACCGCAGCCAGGATCAGGCTCGCGATGGCGTTCCATCCTGCCAGCGACAGCCCCAATATGCGCAATGCGGCCTTATCGCAGGATGGTGGGATGACGGTGTTCAACGAATCCAGCACGCCGTTGCTGCCGCCGGTCACGGTGGACATGTCGACGACGCCGCAATCGGTCGGGCCCGGCCACCATCCCCACTCCACGCCCGAATGAAAGACGCCGAGATAGAGGCCGTATGTCATCAGCAGGCCGCCAATGAACAGGAGCAGCCGCGTCACCACAGGCGGTAGCCGGAAGGCAGCGGACGCGAATGCAAGAACCATCAGAGGCGCGCCAGCATAATAGGGGATGCGCTGCTCGTAGCAGAGCTTGCAGGGGATATAGCCGCCAATATGCTGAAAGCCGAGCGCGCCCCCGACAGTCGCCGCCATGGCCAATGCAAGAAACAGGGCCGTAGCGGTCTGGAGTCTGCCGACGGGGGTCGAAAGGATCATTGTGTCACTTCAGAAAAGATAGCTGATAGCCACGAAACCGCCGATCAGCAGCACCATGAAAAGGGTGAAAAGAAGGCCCAGATACTTCTCGATGAACAGACGGATCGGCTCGCCGAATTTGTAGAGAAGCCAACTGACGAGAAAGAAGCGGACGCCACGCCCGATGATGGAAACAACGATAAAGGTGACGAGATTGAGCCCTGTCGCGCCGGAAAAGATCGTCAGAACCTTGTAGGGAAACGGCGTAATCGCCGCGAACAACACACCCCATCCGCCCCATTCATTGTACCAGGCACTGATCTTCTCGAAGGAGGATTCTGATCCATAGAATTGGAGGATAGGCTGGCCCACCACGTCGTAGAGGAATGCACCGATCGCGTAGCCGAGAAGGGCCCCGACGACAGACGCAGCCGTACAGATCAAGGCGTAGCGGATCCATTTGGCCCGCTCGGAAAGCACCATCGGAATGAGCAGAACATCGGGAGGAATTGGGAAGAACGAGCTTTCCACAAACGATACGCCCGCAAGCGCGCGCTCGGCATGGCGCGTTTTCGCGAGAGACATCGTTCGATCGTACAGTCCGCGAAGCATTGTGCGTCCCCGTTTGGTGCGTCTCTAGAGGCTATGATTGTCGTAAACAATGGGTAAGCGAAACGCGTTGGTCACAAAGGACTGATCGCATCTCGCCTGATCAGGGCTGCGCTGGAGGCCCGGTATAGCGCGCCCGGGGCCTGATGAGCTTTTCGTCGCGCCGCTGTTCCAGCGCATGGGCTATCCATCCGACTGTCCGGCCTGTGGCGAAAAGGGCGAGCGCCGAACCGCGAGGCAGGCGCAGCGCTCGGCGAATCGCCACCAGCGCAAAGTCGATCGTGGGGCGCTTTCCCGTGGTCTCCTCCATCACCTCAACCAGCGAATCGCGGCTGTGATCATTTGGCAGAAGCGGCAGCAGC
This sequence comes from Rhizobiaceae bacterium, assembly GCA_023953905.1. Classification (GTDB taxonomy): domain Bacteria; phylum Pseudomonadota; class Alphaproteobacteria; order Rhizobiales; family Rhizobiaceae; genus Arvimicrobium. Next base: position 41,172 of record JAMLJA010000019.1, read on the forward strand.
GCAGAGGCTCTGGCGTCTCCCTCCGGATAAAGCGGATGCCCGAAGCCGGGCACGCCTTCTCCGCGTCTCAGTCTTGAATCGATAACCGACGCGGCATCGTTGGTGGTCTCGACTTCGTCGAACAGCATTTCCACCAGGCTCGTCGTTCCACCATGAAGCGGCCCGCTTAGTCCTGAGAGCCCGGCATTGAGACAGGCGCCGAGCGAGGCACCCGTCGAGGCCACGACACGGACGGCGAAGGCAGAAGCATTGAGCTCGTGGTCGGCCACCAGAACAAGGGCGCGCCGGATAAGATCTGCGCCCGCCGCGTCCTGCGACCACGCGCGTGCCAGATGAACATGGATCGGCTCGCCGCTTGGCTGCGTGTGGCTGGCTGCGGCGGCCACGGCGCGCAACAATGCGGCAGCGCCTGTCCACAAGTGACGCGTGTCCCTTTGCCATGCGGTCGTGCGTCCCGCTGGGACCAGAGGCAATAGGGATTGGCATCTCTCCGTCAAGGGGAGGGCGCCAAGCGCCTCGAAGATGCTCCGGTCCCAGGCAGGAGGCAGTGATTTGGCGTTCGCAAACGGATCCTGCTCGCCGCAGTCCCACAACAGCCGGGCGACATCCTCAATCGTTGCGGTTTGAGCGAGGCGTGTCGCATCCTGCCCCCGGTAGGAAAGCCGACCCCCGTCGATCAGCGTGATGCCGGACGACAGGACAGGCAGTCCCCAGTCCAGCGAAGCTGCTGCCGCGTCGCTCGGTCGGCGACCTGTTGCCTTGCGCGTTCGAAGCAGGTCGATGTCCTGCGCGCTGTAGAGCCTTCGCCTTGGATCGTCCGGCGCCTCATGGGTGCGGATCAAGCCTCTGCTGACATAAGCATAGAGCGTCGCTTTGCTGACGCCGAGGCTCTCGGCGGCGCTCGGAGCGTCAAGGAACGTTGGCTGAGAGGACATCATGTTTAGGTTGATTTATAGAATCAAGATTGACGATATGTACAACGATCAACATGTTTCTAGCAATCGCATAAGAGGTTTGCCATGATCAATCAGTCGAAATTCAACGCGCCCGCTCTTGCCGTCGAACACACTTCGCCCGGGCTTGAGGGCGTGATCGCAGCCGAAACGGTGCTCAGTCATGTCGATGGCGCTGCCGGTCGCCTGATTGTGCGTGGCCATGATCTCGAAGACCTTGCCGACTGGAGTTTCGAGGCGGTGTTGTCCCTGCTTTGGCGTGATCTGGCCCCTGACGCGCTTGATGAGGAGAGTATCCGTTCCGCGCTCGGACGCGCACGCGTCAACGCATCGGCCGTCGCTGCTTCGTTGTTGACTGCGACGGATAAGCTGTCACCTGTCGAAGCTCTGCGCCTGCTTCTGTCGGCACTGGCCGATCGCGAGGAGCTTCCGCACCATATTCTTGCTGTCGCCGCCGTTCCCGTGTTCACAGCAGCCATAGCGCGTCGGCGTGCGGACAAAGCACCCGTCGAGCCGGATGCCGCGCTGGGCCAGGCCGCAGATTTCCTGCGCATGCTGCATGGTGTGCCCGCAGGGCCTAACCATGTGAAGGCGCTCGACACCTATCTGGTGACCGTCGCCGATCATGGCCTCAACGCCTCGACCTTTGCAGCACGCGTCATCGCCTCCACAAAAGCGGGTCTGTTTTCATCGGTGATCGGCGGCCTTTGTGCGCTCAAGGGCCCGCTGCACGGTGGTGCGCCCGGGCCGGTTCTGGACATGCTGGATGCGATCGGGGAAGAGTCCCGTATCCGGCCTTGGTTGGCCGATGCGCTCGCACGCGGCGAGCGGCTGATGGGGTTCGGCCATCGCATCTATCGCGTGCGCGATCCGCGCGCAGACGTTCTCAAGGGTGCGGTGTCGGCGCTGCGGGACAAAGGCGGTCGGATCGGCTTTGCAGAAGCGGTTGAAGCCGAGGCGCTTGCGATTCTCGCCGAGAAGAAACCGCTTCGACCGCTACAGACAAATGTTGAGTTCTACACGGCGCTTGTGCTGGAGGCGGTCGGCTTTCCGCGTGACAGCTTCACCAATGTTTTTGCAGCAGGACGCATGGCAGGCTGGACGGCCCACGTGCTTGAGCAGGACAAGACTGGCCGGCTGATCAGACCTCAGTCACGCTATATCGGCCCAATGCCTGAGGGGCCATCCGCTCTGGCTGGATGAAACAAAGGCCGTCCCCGCAATGGGAACGGCCCTCCGTTCAAGGAGCGTATGCGTGCGCTAGCGGTAGACGCTACCGCCATCGGTGAGGATCGCCTGACCGGTGATGTAGTCTGAATCCGGGCTTGAAAGGAAAGAGACGAGTGCGGCAACGTCCTCAGGTGTCTGGGCGCGGCCGAGCGCGATGCCCTTCACGTATTTGTCGAAGGTTGCGCCCTTTGCCGCTCCGGTGATTTCGGAGAAGCGCTCGTCGATTTCCACCCACATGTCAGTGCCAACAATGCCGGGGCAATATGCGTTCACGGTGATGCCTGCGCTCGCATATTCCTTTGCTGCGGCCTGCGTCAGAGCCCGCACCGCGAACTTGGTGGCCGAATAGACGCCGAGCATGGCGAAACCATCATGACCGGCAATCGAAGAGGCGTTGATGATCTTGCCCTTCTGCTTGCGATCTTGAAACTTTTTGGCTGCCGCCTGAATCCCCCAGACGACGCCGTCGACATTGATCCTGAAAATGCGGTCGAGATCCTCCGGCATGACTTCAGAAAGCGGCTTCACCTGAGCGACGCCTGCATTGTTGACCATGACGTCGAAACCGCCAAGAGCCTTTTCCGCGTGATCGATTGCGGCGTAAACTTCATCGCGCTTGCTGACATCGGCCACATAAGTCGTCGCCTTGCGTCCCAGCGCTTCGACTTCCTTGGCAACTTCCTTCAGTTTGTCAGCCTTGATGTCCACCAGCGCGAGGTCGGCACCATCCTTCGCAAGCCGCAATGCGATACCCTTGCCGATGCCCTGGCTGGCACCCGTTACCAATGCGATCTTTCCACTTGCTGACATATTGATTTTTTCCTTTCACTATCACGGCCGGATGGCCGTCAAACCAGATGCGGTCGCAACGACGCGCAGCGTCGGAATCCGCTCAGGTCGAGTGCGATTTCCGACGCGTCGCCAATCTAGCGTGACGCTTGGGCCGAAACTTGATCGAGATCAGATTGAACGCACGCCACACGGCATCGTGAACGCCGCAGAGAGCGCTTGCGAATCACCGCCCACAAAATCTCAAGGGTTGAAAGGATCTTGGTGCCCCTTGCCGGACTCGAACCAGCACTCCTTTCGGAAACGCATTTTGAGTGCGCCGCGTCTACCAATTCCGCCAAAGGGGCATTCTGGCTGGTCTCTACAAGACGGTCGCCGATGTCGTCAACTGTCAGCAGGTACCCAAACAGCCAGCAATGGTCGGAAAAACCACCATTTTTTTACGATCGCTGTGGATTTACATATTGAGGCCGCGAAGCTTTCACTAGAATGGAAATCGTCGGCATGGTCAAACATCGCCTCGGCGCGCCCCGGCAGACGAAGGGGCGTTTCACTTACTGCGGATAGATCGCATGAACTGGGATTTTGAATACTGGAACGCGCTCGACGATGCGCAGCAGGCGGCATTTCTGGCCAGATATTCCGCAACGCTGGAAAGTGGCTACCAGTGGTCAAAGACCGCCATCAGCTATTCCTTTCCCACCTTCCGCACCGGGTTGGAATATACGTCTTATGTGCCAGCGGGGGAAATCCTTCGGTTTGTTCCGTTGAACAGCGACGAACAGGCGTTCGTTCGCTTCTACTTCTCCTATATCGAAAGCTTCCTGAATCTCGATTTCAGGGAGGTTTCCGGCTCTGCCGGAGATATCGTCATCGGCCAACACAATATGGATGTGGGCGGCTACGCGAACCTGCCGGACAATTTCGGCCCTTCCGGTGTGTTCTTGAGCTCAGACGCAAAATCGTCGGAATACGGAGACTTCGCCTACACCGTGCTGGCGCATGAGATTGGACACGCTCTCGGTCTGGATCACACACGCCCATATGACGGAGATATACGCGCCAATCCCGGTCTGCCTGTTGCCTACGACACCTCGCTGATGTCGGTGATGACCTACTCCGACGTGACGCCCATCTCGCCGGTGAAATATGTCAGCACGCTGATGCCGCTCGACATTGCGGCACTCATGGAGATGTACGGCGCACGCCCATCACTGGAGGCAAACGTCTTTCGGGTGGTGGACGGCTATGAGGTGCCCACGCTTGCGGACAATGTCTGGACAATCAGCGGAAATGTCCCGTTCACCATTGTCGATACGGGTGGCTTCGACACGATCGATGCTTCCGGTTTCCATGCGACGGCGGGTGTTCAGTTCATCTTCGACGAAGGTCTCTGGCTCACGCCCGAAAACCCGTTCAATCAACTCAGCTACTATATCAATGCAAGTGACAGGCCCTGGGTGGACCTGACAGGCCAAACCGATGGCGTCCCCATGATCGGCCTCTACCCCGGCACGGTGATCGAGAAATTCATCGGCAGTGCCGGCGATGACTACGTCTATGGAAATGAGCGCGACCAGACGGCAGACGGTGGTGCTGGAACGGACACCTACTATCTGTCGGGCGACCAGAAAGGCTACGCTTTTTCTGTCGAGGCAGGTACGGGCGACATCATCGTCACCGACACATATCTGGCTGACGGCGATGACGGAACGGATCGGTTGGCGAACTTCGAACTTGTAAGCTTCGGCGGCAAGATGCCTGTGACGCTTCAAAGTATCGTCAATCCCACCCTCTGGTACACATATCATGATGATGTGGCCATGGTTGCAGCCACGTGGCAGCTGATGATGGACATGATTCCACAGCAGCCGGGCTTCGAATATCTGATATCGTCGCCGGACAATCCAAACGATCTCAATGATCCGTATTTCGCGACGTTCAATCTGGAAAACACCTATCTGAATTTCGCGTGCAATCTCGCATTTGAAATACCTGCAAGCCTCGCCTGGTATGAATCCGAATTTGGCGATCTTTCCTTCGCGGACGCCGTCGACAAGGCCGTTGCGATGATCATCACGCAGGCCGGCTCCAGCGATCTGGCTGCTGCCGAGAACTTCTTTCTTGGTGCCCACTCCTACTATCAGCAGGTTGCGCTGGAGCGCGTGGTGCGGCCCGGTGTCAGCCTTGAAGACGCGACCAAAGTGGCGATGCTGAGCTCGGTCCTCTACGAATCCGTAAAATCCGATGCTGGACCCTATGGTCATGTCGTGAACGACTTTGCGGTCGAGGTGGGGCTTGGCGGTGTGTCGGATTCCTTCGGTGAGAGCCTGTTCGTTTGACGTCTGAAGTGACCCCTGCCGCGCTTGATGCATCGGAAGATGTGTCTGCCTACAAGCGCGCCTACGACTCGTTCCGATGGGAATTGCCCACGCGTTTCAATATGGGTGTGGCGGTGTCGGACAAATGGGCACTGAAGGCCCCCGATCGTCCTGCGATAATCGAATATGGGCCCGATGGCAGCCGCGCCACGCTGACATTTGCAGAGCTTTCTCGCCGCTCGAATGCGCTGGCGAATGCGCTTCGGGCGAAGGGTGTCCAACGCGGCGACCGCGTGGCGCTGCTTCTGTCACAGGGCTTCGAAGTCCTCATCTCGCATGTCGCCATCTACAAACTCGGTGCCATTGCGGTGCCGCTGGCGCTCCTGTTTGGTGTCGAAGCGCTTGAATACCGGCTCTATTCGTCGGGCGCCAAGGCCATCATCGCTTCAGGCTCCGGCCTGGCCAAGATCGGAAGCATTTCGCCGCGCCTTCCTGAATTGAAGCTGGTGGTCAGCGTCGAGGGCGCGTCGGGCAAGGCTGTCGGATTTGATCAGTTGCTGGCGCAGGCGTCAGGCGCATTCGAGCCCGAGGATACCGGCCCAGACGATCCGGCTCTGATGATTTTTACGTCAGGCACCACCGGTCCGCCAAAGGGCGCTCTGCATGGCCATCGAGTGTTGCTGGGCCACATGCCCGGTGTGGAAATGGCCTACGAGTTTCCACCACGGCCCGACGATGTGATGTGGACGCCGGCGGATTGGGCGTGGGCGGGCGGACTGTTGAACGCGCTTTTGCCGGCACTTTATCTGGGCGTCCCGGTTGTATCGGCGCGCTTTGAGAAGTTTTCGGCGGATGCAGCAGTCGCTCTGCTTGAAGAGATGCGCGTCACATGTGCCTTCATTCCGCCCACGGCCCTCAGAATGCTGCGGGCAGAATGGGACAATATCGATCGCCGCAGTCTTACCCTTCGGACAATCTGCTCGGCAGGTGAATCGCTTGGTCGCGAGACGCTGGAGTGGGCGCAATCCGCTTTGGGTGCCAGCGTCAACGAATTCTACGGCCAGACGGAATGCAACCTTGTCTTGGGGTCGAGTGCCGCACTTGGCGTTGCGAAGGCCGGCGCGATTGGCCGCCCGGTACCAGGCCACAGGGTAAGGCTGATTGATGGCCAAGGCAGGCCCGTCCCCAAGGGAACGCCTGGTCAGATCGCCATTCACCGCCCGGATCCGGTGATGTTCCTCGGTTATTGGGAAAATGAGGCCGCCACTGAACGCAAGTTCATCGGAGAATGGATGACCACTGGCGATTTGGCGGTCATGGACGAGGATGGTTATTTTCAGTTTTTCGGCCGTGACGACGATGTCATCACATCGGCGGGATTCCGCATTGGACCCAGCGAGATCGAGGATTGTCTGAGCGGTCACCCCGCCGTCTCCCTGGCCGCGGCGGTCGGAAAGCCTGACGCGTTGCGCACCGAAATCGTCAAGGCCTATATTGTTCTGAAAGATGGGGTTACGCCCAGCGAGACACTTGAGGAAGACATCAAGGTCTGGGTCCGGAGCCGATTGTCGGCGCATGAATACCCACGCGAGGTGGAGTTCGTGGGGTCCATGCCGCTGACGACGACCGGCAAGGTGATCCGACGCATATTTCGCGATCGTGCAAGGACGGAAGCCGCGGGCTGAGGCCCAAGCCGGTCTTATTTCAGCCGCAGCAGGCTTCGCATGCGGTTGCGGAAGATGCGCGCGAAATTGCGCGTCTCCCTGTAAAGGTGCAACTGCGACGCCGCCTGCCGCGCAAGGCGATCGCTGTCCGGCGAAAGCCCGACGACCATCGTGCCGAGAGGGCGGCGCTCCCGCCACAGGCGGCTCATCACGGGATGGTCCGGCACGGTGCACGAATCGGTCATCACGATATTCGGATCGTCCAGATGCTGACGTGTGACCTCTATCATCAGCAACACGCCGGGCGAGAATTGGGCGAGCCCTTCATCGTATGCAGTTTTCCACGTATAGGCCATGCCCGCCTCGACAAACACGATGAGCGACGCGATGACTTTGCCATCGAGCGTGAGCGAGTGCACCCTGCAGCGGTCTTCCTCGGACAAGCGGTGCACGGCTTCGCGTGCGAAAGCGGCGCGAAAGCGGTCGATGGCCATTGCGGTACGCTGGCGACCCTTCCAGCCCGCGGCCTCCAGAGCCAGAAAGCTCTCAAGTCCGAGGCGGACGTCATCGATGCTTCGATCAATGCGATATTCCAGCGTGCCGCGCTCCGAAAGGCGGCGTTTGAGACGCCGAAACTCACGATAGTGGTGCGGCGTCAGCGAGCGCTTGAGATACGCGTCGCCATCCAGCGTGCTGTGCAGGAATGGCCGCTGCACCTGATCCGAGATGACCAGCGGAAGATTGCGATTTTCCGCCGCCATCCGAACGATTCTCGCCGCCGGCCCGTCAATCAGCATATCGGGCAGGACAAACACCTTCGGCAGCTTCAGGTGAGGGCGCGCGAGCACCGCGAAAAGGCTCTCCATGACGCCTTCAGGGTCGTCCCGATCGATCAGAGGCGTGCCCAACGGGCCGAAGGGGCTTGCCCATGTGCGAATGATCGGCTGGCCGATCGGCCCGGTGGGGCGCTCGATGGAAAATGGAACGAGCAGACGCAACCGGCTCCGAAATTCGTCTCCATCCCGGATCACCGCCAGCCGAACCTCGCGATCTTCAAGGCGCGGCATTGCCGGGGCGAGAAAGCGCGGGTTGAAGAAAATGTTGGGCTCGATCGTGCGTGCGCAGAGGAAGTCTAGCTCCTCGACGAGGTCGAAGCCGGCCGATGCGGGGTAGATGGCGAGCCTGCGCTGGGTATCGGCACCTTCCTGTAGCTCGAATCGGGTCGGGTCGACCGAATCCGTGTCAACGCCCGCCAGACTGGCGATCATGGGTCCCGACGCGCTGCCGGTGGATTCTTCGATGATGGGAATGGCCATCAGGTGTTTACCTGATCCGTCAACGCGAGGCGCTGCGACAGATGCCGCCCGGCCATGGTCGCCGCGGAAAAACGCACGCAATACTCTCCCGTTTCTCCGCGGCACGTTAGGCGATACTGTTTAAGAAACGGTTGGAAATTGGATCGGTTGTTGCAACCTGCGCGATAGGCGCCCCGCCGCCCCGCCATCCTTGGTCCGGTGCGTGCGGCCAGCGATACCCTTGGGATCACAATGTGTGATTGCGCGATTCTGCACTTGGCAACAACGAATGCATACGACTAAGGTGCAGCATCGAGTGCGCGCCACGTCGCTTTACATGTGAAGTTGGTAGCGCTACCACTTGACTGCGTGTCGGCGGGAGGAGACCGAAGCCGCGCAGCAGGTGGCATGTCCGTCGGGCATGCTTCGAGCCAATGTGGGATAGATAACCCGGGAGGAAGCATGGCGTCCGTCGCGATCCGCGATGTCTACAAATCGTTCGGTTCAACTCAGATCCTGCACGGTGTCAGCGTCGATATAGACGACGGCGAGTTCGTGACACTGGTCGGGCCTTCCGGATGCGGCAAGTCTACGCTCCTGCGCATGATTGCCGGCTTGGAGGGCATTTCCGGGGGCGACATCGTCATCGGTGGCCGCGTGGTCAACAATGTCGCGCCGAAGGAACGCGACATCGCCATGGTCTTTCAGAACTATGCGCTCTATCCCCACATGACGGTTCGGGAGAACATGGCGTTCTCCCTGATGCTCAAGAATGTGCCGAAGGCCGATAGCGACGCGCGTGTGGACCGCGCGGCAGAGATTCTCAGCCTGACGCCGCTGCTGTCGCGCTATCCGCGTCAGCTTTCAGGTGGTCAGCGTCAGCGCGTTGCGATGGGGCGCGCCATTGTTCGCGATCCGCAGGTTTTCCTGTTTGACGAGCCCTTGTCGAATCTTGATGCGAAGCTCCGCGTGCAGATGCGGGCGGAAATCAAGGAACTGCATCAGCGCCTGAAGACAACGACGATTTATGTCACGCATGATCAGATCGAAGCCATGACCATGGCTGACAAGATCGTTGTCATGCATGACGGCATTGTCGAGCAGATAGGCAAGCCACTCGAGCTTTACGATCATCCCAACAACCTGTTCGTTGCGAGCTTCATCGGTTCACCGGCCATGAACCTCCTGCGCGGGCGCCTCGGAGGAAGAGGCTTCGAGGCGGCGGGCGGAGTGTCGATTCCGCTTCCTGACGCGATGGGTGGCCAGCCCGGCACGGAGGTGGTTCTTGGCCTGCGGCCCGAACATCTGAGAATTGACGAAGACGGCTTCCCCGTCACGGTGACGGTTGTCGAGCCGACTGGTTCGGAAGTGCAGGTTCTCGGCAAGACGCCCGGTGGAGAGGATATCGTGGCGAATTTCCGGGAACGCCATGATTTCGCTCCGGGTGAAACCATTCGCCTTTCGGCGGATCCCGCGCAGATGCATCTTTTCAAGGGAGATAGCGGAACGAGACTCTGACGGAGGGAGACCGGAAGAGCTTCATGACGACGATAACTTCACAACAATCAAGCTGGAGGAAATGACTGATGAAGTTTACGAGACGCGATGTGATACGCACTACGGCTGGAGTTGCCGCCGGTGCACTCGGTAGCCGCCTGATCGGCTCTCCCGCCTACGCCCAAAGTGCTCCAAGTTTTACGCCCGAGTCCGGCGCCTCGCTGCGCCTGCTGCGCTGGTCACCTTTCGTGCAGGGCGATGAGGATCAGTGGCTCGCCAACACCAAGAAGTTCACGGACGCGACGGGCGTCGAGGTTCGGGTCGACAAGGAAAGCTGGGAGGACATTCGTCCCAAGGCCGCGGTTGCCGCCAATGTCGGCTCCGGTCCCGACCTGATGCTGGTCTGGTTCGACGATGCGCATCAGTATCCTGACAAACTGCTCGATGTCACCGACATCGGAGAGTATCTCGGCGGCAAGTATGGCGGTTGGTATGACGGTCCAAAGGGCTATGCGACCCGTGACGGCAAGTTCATCGGCCTGCCGCTCGCGGCAATCGGGAACGCCATTGTTTACCGCGAGAGCTGGGTGAAGGAAGCCGGTTTCTCGGAGTTCCCCAAGGATACGGCGACTTTCCTTGAACTGTGCAAGGCGCTTCAGAAGAACGGCCATCCGGCTGGCTTCACGCATGGTCACGGGGTCGGCGACGGCAACAACTACGCCCATTGGCTGCTCTGGAGCCATGGCGGCATGATGGTTGACGAGAGCGGCAAGGTGGCGATCAACAGCCCCGAGACGATGAAGTCGCTGGAATACGCGATGGAGCTCTACAAGACCTTCATCCCCGGCACGGAGAGCTGGCTCGACGTCAACAACAACCGCGCCTTCCTGGCGGGCGAACTCGGCGTGATCGCCAACGGCATCTCCGCCTATAATACTGCCAAGAACAGCGACGATCCGAAGCTGCAGGAGATTGCCAAGGACACCCGCACGACGAACCTGCCGATCGGCCCGGTGGGCAAGTCGGTCGAGTTGCATCAGACGACGGTCGGCGTGATCTTCAAGCACACGCCTTACCCGAATGCGGCGAAGGCCTATCTGCAGTTCATGTTCGAAGCCGAGCAGATGAACGACTGGATCGAGAAGTCAGCAGGATATTGCTGCCAGACGCTCAAGGCGTTCGCCGACAATCCGATCTGGTCCGCCGATCCGAACAACGCAGCCTATGCACGGGCATCGGAGACGTTGCGCCCGAACGGCTATGCGGGACCGCTCGGCTACGCCTCGGCGGCGACCATGGCCGATTACGTGCTCGTTGACATGTACGCACGTGCTGTCACCGGTCAGGCAACGCCGCAGGAAGCCATGGAAGAGGCCGAGAAGCGGGCCAACCGCTACTATCGGGTCTAGTTTCCAAAACGCGCTCGCCCTCCCTCGCAGTAGGGGGAGGGCAGGTGTCCGCAGTGACTGCGAGTTTCAGCTCTCTCCTTCTTCGAGGCAGGAGAAGGCTGCCCATACCACCGGATTGACGCATCTATGACAGACGCCCAGCGACAGATTTGGGGAACCAGCCATGGCCTCTGAAACCACGGTTCCACCCCGCGCTTCCTTCTTCGGAGGGATGGCGGAGAGCCGTGGGTGGCTCTCATTCTGGTTCCTGCTGCCGGCAGGTGCCTTGCTTCTGATATTTCTCACCTATCCGCTTGGCCTGGGCATTTGGCTAGGCTTCACGGATACGCGCGTCGGCAGGGACGGCATTTTCATCGGTCTGGAGAATTACGAATATCTCTGGGACGATTCGATATTCTGGCTCTCGGTCTTCAACACGCTGCTCTACACAGTCAGCGCCTCCATTCTGAAATTCGTTCTCGGATTGTGGCTGGCGCTTTTGCTCAACGAGAACCTGCCCATGAAGTCCTTCTTCAGGGCGGTCGTTCTGTTGCCGTGGGTGGTGCCGACTGTGCTTTCGGCGATCGCGTTCTGGTGGATCTACGACGCGCAGTTTTCCATCATTTCCTGGGCGCTGATAGAAATGGGTATCATTGATCAGCGCATAAACTTCCTCGGAGATCCGACGAATGCGCGTGCCTCCGTCATTGCGGCGAATGTCTGGCGCGGCATTCCTTTTGTAGCCATCACCTTGCTCGCCGGTCTCCAGACGATTCCGCAGTCTCTCTACGAGGCCGCGACGCTCGATGGCGCATCGCGTTGGCGCCTTTTCCGGCATGTCACGCTGCCCCTGCTGACGCCCATCATCGCCATCACCATGACCTTTTCGGTGCTATTCACTTTTACGGACTTCCAATTGATCTACGTGCTGACGCGCGGCGGACCCGTGAACGCCACCCATCTGATGGCGACCCTATCCTTCCAGCGCGGCATTTCCGGTGGCCAGCTCGGAGAAGGCGCGGCGATCGCGGTCGCCATGATCCCGTTCCTGCTGGCTGCGATCCTGTTCAGCTATTTCGGTCTTCAGCGCCGCAAATGGCAACAGGGCGGGAGCGACTGATATGGCCAAGACCGAGGTTTCCAACGCGGCCGCTGGCGATGAAGGCGGTATGGGCTATCTGGAGAGCCTGCCCCGCCGGGTGGTCACGCTCTATCTGCCCCTCATCATCTTCGTCATCGTCCTCTTGTTCCCCTTCTACTGGATGGCTGTGACGGCGCTCAAGCCGGATCAGGAGATGACAAACTTCAACGACTTCAGCCCCTTCTGGGTCGTGCATCCGACGTTTGAACATATTCGCTACCTGCTGTTCGATACGTCCTATCCGGGCTGGCTGTGGAACACGGTCGTGATCTCGGTCGGGGCAACCTTCATTTCGCTGCTCGCGTCAGTCTTCGCCGCCTATGCGATCGAAAGATTGCGCTTCACCGGCTCGCGGCAAGTCGGACTTGCGATCTTCCTGGCCTATCTCGTACCGCCCTCGATCCTGTTCATCCCCTTGTCGGTCATGGTGTTCAATCTGGGGCTCTATGACACGCCGTTCGCGCTGATCCTGACCTATCCGACATTTCTAGTGCCGTTCTGCACCTGGCTGTTGATGGGCTATTTTCGGTCGATCCCTTTCGAACTGGAGGAATGCGCCCTGATCGACGGCGCCAGCCGCTGGCAGATTTTGACCAAGATCGTTCTGCCATTGTCGGTGCCGGGCTTGATCTCGGCAGGCATCTTCGCATTCACGCTGTCATGGAATGAGTTCATCTACGCGCTGACATTCATCCAGTCGTCGGAGAACAAGACCGTTCCTGTGGGCGTATTGACCGAACTCGTGCGCTCCGACGTTTATGAATGGGGCGCGCTCATGGCCGGAGCCCTGATCGGCTCGCTGCCCGTGGTCATCCTGTATTCCTTCTTCGTGGACTACTACGTCTCGTCGATGACCGGAGCGGTCAAGGAGTAGCGGCGTCGGGAGACGCAAACTACTGACTTCTGCGCCTACGCTGAGAATGCAAAAAGCCGGCCCCGTATGCATCGGGACCGGCTTCTTTCATGCGAGCTTGTTGCCCGTCGTTGCCCTCAGGCGAATGTTCCGTGGCAATGCTTGTATTTCTTGCCCGAACCACAAGGGCAGGCTTCGTTACGCCCGACCTTGCCCCAGCTTGTGGGGTCGTTCGGATCACGATCTTCCGGGTCCACGACGCGTTCGGAAGTGACGCGCGTCAGCAATGCTGCATCGCCGAATTCACCGTCTTGAAACTCGTCCTCGCCGGTATCGGCATCGAGATGATGGCCAATGGTCTGCGGCGCTTGCGGCGGCGGTGCGTCCGCGGCCTCGCGAACCAGCTCGACACGCATCAGCTGGGCTGTCACAGCCTGGCGCAGATTGGTGAGCATAGTCTGGAAGAGCTCGAAGCCCTCCTGCTTGTATTCCTGCAGCGGGTCACGCTGCGCGTAGCCGCGGAAGCCAACCACCGAACGCAGATGGTCGAGGTTGACAAGCTGTTCGCGCCAGAGGTGATCGAGTGTCTGCAGCAGGACCGAGCGCTCGACATAGGACATGACATCCGGGCCGAAGCGTTCGGCGCGCTCCTGTGCGGCCTCGTCGCTCATCTTGATCAGACGTTCCCGAACTTCTTCGTCCGCGATGCCTTCTTCCTTGGCCCATTCATCGACCGGAACATCCAGGTTCAGGACATTCCGCACGTCTTCCTTGAGTGCCAAGGTGTCCCATTGCTCAGGATAGGCATTTTCCGGAATGCGTTTGGCCACCAGCTCTTCGACGACATCGTGCCTCATCTCGGTGACGGTATCGGTGAGGTTCTCGCCGTCCATCAGATCGAGACGCTGCTCGAACACCACCTTGCGCTGGTCGTTCATCACGTCGTCGAACTTGAGAAGATTTTTGCGAATGTCGAAGTTGCGCGCCTCGACCTTCTTCTGGGCCTTCTCCAGAGCCTTGTTGATCCAGGGGTGCGTGATGGCTTCGTCTTCCTTGAGACCAAGCTTCTGTAACATGCCGTCCATGCGTTCGGAGCCGAAGATCCGCATCAGATCGTCCTGAAGTGACAGGAAGAACTTGGAGCGTCCCGGATCACCCTGACGACCGGAACGTCCCCGCAGCTGATTGTCGATGCGGCGCGATTCGTGGCGCTCGGTGGCAAGCACATAGAGCCCGCCGGCACCGAGAGCCTTTTGCTTCAGCTTGGCGACATCCTCGCGGATTGCCTTCTCGCGCGCATCCCGCTCGGAACCGGGTTCCATGTCACCCAGTTCTTCCTCGATGCGCATGTCGGCATTTCCACCGAGCTGGATGTCGGTGCCACGGCCCGCCATGTTGGTCGCGATCGTAATCGCGCCGGGTTTGCCCGCCTGCGCAACGATCTGCGCCTCCTGTTCGTGATGGCGCGCATTGAGGACCTGAAATTCCGTGAAGCCGTCCTTGCGCAGCCGCTCGGCAAGATGCTCGGATTTCTCGATCGAAGTGGTGCCGACGAGAATGGGCTGCCCCTTCGCTCGCGCTTCGTGAATTTCCTTCACGATGGCGCGGTATTTCTCCTCGACCGTGCGATAAACTTCGTCGTGCTCGTCCAAACGCTGCACGGGAAGGTTGGTCGGCACTTCAATGACTTCGAGGCCGTAGATGTTGCCGAATTCCTCGGCTTCGGTCTGTGCCGTACCGGTCATGCCGGCAAGTTTGCCATACATGCGGAAGTAGTTCTGGAAGGTGATAGATGCCAGCGTCTGGTTCTCGGGCTGGATCTGGACATGTTCCTTGGCTTCCAACGCCTGATGAAGGCCTTCCGAAAAGCGTCGGCCGGGCATCATGCGGCCCGTGAATTCGTCGATGATGACGATCTCGCCATTGCGGACAATATAGTCCTTATCCTTAGTGAACAGGCGGTGCGCCTTGAGCGCATTGTTGACGTGGTGGACCATGGCGACGTTTTCCACGTCGTACAGCGACTCGCCCCGAAGAAGACCTGCCGCGCGCAAGATGTTCTCAACCTTCTCCGTCCCGTCCTCGGTGAAGATTGCGGTGCGCTGCTTCTCGTCGACTTCGTAGTCGGAAGGATCGATCTTGGCGATGACGGCGTCGATCGTGTTGTACATCTCGGAACGGTCCTCGAGAGGACCGGAGATGATCAGGGGTGTGCGCGCCTCGTCGATCAGGATCGAATCGACTTCGTCCACGATCGCGTAGTTGTGTCCGCGCTGGACCATCTGCTCGCGCTCATATTTCATGTTGTCGCGCAGATAGTCGAAGCCGAGTTCATTATTGGTCGCGTAGGTGACATCGCAGGCATAGGCCTCGCGCCGCTGAGTATCGTCCATGCCGTGGACGATGGTGCCGACGGTCAGCCCGAGGAACCGGTAGATGCGACCCATCCATTCGGCATCGCGGCTTGCCAGATAGTCATTCACCGTAACGACGTGTACGCCCTTGCTGGAAAGAGCGTTCAGATAAACAGGCAGCGTTGCGACCAAGGTCTTGCCTTCACCGGTGCGCATTTCTGCGATGCCGCCTTCGTGCAATACCATGCCGCCCATGAGCTGGACGTCGAAAGGCCGCATGCCGAGCACGCGTTTGGCTGCCTCGCGCACTGTGGCGAATGCCGGAACGAGCAGGTCGTTGAGGTTTCCGCCATTTGCGAGCTGTTCGCGAAATTGCAGGGTACGAGCCTTCAACTGCTCGTCGGAAAGCGCGGAGAGTTCATCCTCCAATGCGTTGATCGCAGCCACGCGTGGCCTGAAGCCCTTGATGCGGCGATCGTTTGACGAACCGAAAATCTTGCGTGCGACACTGCCGAAGTTGACCATCCAGTGGTCCTTTCATCCCATTCAGGGCCGACCGTGGGACGCCGGCCAAACCCGCCATACAAAGTTAGAGGCGGACGGAAACAGAAATGCGCCCCGAAAACGCTTCTGGACGCAAAGTCGTTGGACAGATAAGAGGGGGCCGAACCGATGTCAACGCCGCGTGAATACACGGTTGCGCGCTGAATTCTGCCACATTCGGGCCGCCTTGAGTACGGCTCAAAGCCTTCACCGGAGACAATTCATGCTGGTTGCAACGCGTCATTGGAGGTCCCTGGGCCTCGCAGTCGGACTATCGCTCGCCCTTTTGGCCGGCGCTCATGCCGAAGAGGACAAGGTTGTCGCCACCGTTAATGGCCAGCCCATAACGGAGAGCGAGCTCAAGATCGCGATTACGGATCTTGACCCCCAATTTGCCCGGCTTCCCGCCGAGCAGCAGCGTGCGGCCGCACTATCTGCCCTGATCGAATTGCGCGTCATGGCAGACGAGGCCGTTGCCAAGGGGCTGGACAAGGATCCCGATTTCCAGCTCCGCATGGCAATGTTGAACCAGCGCGCGCTGCACAGCGAGGTGGTCGACAAGGAAGTCTCCAAATCCATCACCGACGAGGAGATTCGCGCCCGCTACGACAAGGAAATCGCCGCGCAGCCGCCCGAGAATGAGGTCCACGCCCGTCACATTCTGGTGAAAACCAAGGAAGAGGCCGACGACATCATCAAGCAACTTGATGGCGGCGCGGACTTTGAAAAGCTCGCGGGCGAGAAGACTGAGGACCCCAGCGGCAAGACCAGCGGCGGCGATCTCGGCTATTTTGGTGCCGGCCAGATGGTCCCCGAATTCGAGAAGGCTGCATTCGCGCTGGAGCCCGGTTCCTATACCAAGGAACCCGTACAGTCGCAGTTCGGCTGGCATGTCATCAAGGTCGAGGACAAGCGCGCCAAGCAGCCCCCGGCTTTCGATGACGTCAAGGAACAGCTCCGCAATGTCGTGCTTCGCGAAAAGTATTTCGAACTCGCCAAGAAGCTGCGCGCCGAAGCCAAGGTCGACATCGCGGATGCCGATCTGAAAAAGGCATTGGAGCCCGCCCCCGTCGAGGCGGACGAAAAGCCGGCGGAAGAGCCTGCCAAGGCTCAGTAAGGTACTTTAAAGCAGCGGCGGCCCGGTTCCTTAAGTGCCGAGCCGTCGCGGCCCGAAAGCCTTCACACAGGGCGAGCCCGCTCTCTTGCGTGGAGCGCTGCTATCAGGCAAACGAAGCACTGATCGCACCTACAGCGCCCAGAGGCTTGCATGTCCACCACCGTTTCTCCGCTAGCGCCCAAGAAGTTCACACGCATGCCCGCAGTCGATGGCGTGCGCATGGTGACGGCCGAAGCGGGGATAAAATACAAGAACCGTACCGATCTCCTGCTCATGGTGTTTGACGAGGGCACTGAGGTTGCAGGCGTTTTCACGCGGTCGAAATGTCCGTCCGCTCCGGTCGATCTGTGCCGCGAGAATCTTTCCGGCGGGACCGCGCGCGTGCTGGTCGTGAATTCTGGCAACGCCAACGCTTTCACCGGCAAGAAGGGCAGGGCGGCGACGTCTGCCACCGCGCAGGCCGCCGCCGCGGCGGTCGGTTGCCAGACGAGCGAAGTGTTCCTCGCGTCGACGGGAGTGATCGGGGAACCGCTTGACGCCGGCAAGTTCACTCACCTGCTCAAGGATATGGCAGGAAGCGCCGAGGCGGATTTCTGGGCCGAGGCCGGCAAGGCCATCATGACCACCGACACCTATCCGAAATACGCAACCGCGACGGTTCGGCTTGGCGACGCGAATGTGACCATCAACGGCATTGCCAAGGGGGCGGGAATGATCGCGCCCGACATGGCCACCATGCTGTCTTTCGTCGTCACGGACGCGCCAATCTCAGCGTCCGCATTGCAGGAAATGTTGTCGGCCGGAACAAAGGGCACGTTCAACGCCGTGACGGTGGATAGCGATACGTCGACCAGCGACACGCTGCTCCTGTTTGCGACCGGCGCAGCGGCGCGGAATGGCGCCCAGAAGATTACAGACGCCAGGGATCCGCGGTTGATGCAGTTCCGCCGCGCTCTCAACCGTATCCTGAAGAACCTCGCATTGCAGGTGGTTCGCGATGGCGAAGGCGCCCGCAAACAGGTCGAGGTCACAGTGACGGGTGCGAAATCGGCGCGCTCGGCAAAGAAAGTCGCGCTGTCGATTGCAAATTCGCCCTTGGTCAAGACCGCCGTTGCCGGTGAAGACGCCAATTGGGGTCGCGTCGTCATGGCAGTTGGCAAGGCAGGGGAGCCAGCCGACCGCGACCTTCTGTCGATCTGGTTCGGTGACATTCGCGTTGCGCGGGAAGGCGAACGCGATCCGGATTATTCAGAGGACGCGACCTCCGATTATATGAAGCGCGACGAGATCGCCATTCGCGTTGATCTCGGGCTCGGGCGCGGCAAGGCCACCGTGTGGACCTGCGATCTCACCAAGGCCTATGTCGAGATCAATGGCGACTACAGGAGCTGAGTTTGCCGGCGGCCCTGATCAGCCCTGAACTGGCGTCTGTTCGACGCTTCGAGGCGGCTGGGTTTCGCGCCTGGCCGGCGGCTCACGTGCATTATGACGGTAGCTGGCTGCTGCGTGTGACGCCTGGTCACCCGGCAAAGCGGTTGAATTCCGTCAATCCGCTTGATCCAAACGACGTAGACCGTTTCGATGAACGAATAGCCGCTGCGGGCGATATGTTCGCGCAACGGGACCTTCCCCTGACCTTCCGGCTATCGCCGCTGTCGGGCGAGGCAATGAACGCCCATTTCAACAAGGCCGGCTGGAGCGTATTTTCCGAATCTCTGGTGATGCATCGGTCGCTGGATGACAGGCTGATCGCCCCAGCGCTCGACCAGATCCCCATGAAGGATGTCGCGCGCTTCGTTGGCGCAGCGATTCGGGCGAAAGGCGCCAGCAACATTTTGCGACCGGCCCTCACAGGCATTCTGTCTGCGATCGAGCCCGAGACCGGCCTGTTCGCGCTGGAGCGTGGGGACGAAGCCCTGGCGACGGCGATATGTGTGCAGGACGGTGAACTCGCCGGCCTGTTCGAGGTGGCAACGGCACCCGCGGAGCGCGGCAAGGGCTATGCGCGGCGGATCGTGCTTTCAGCGCTGAAATGGGCGCGCTTGAGGGGCGCCAGAACCGCTTGGCTGCAGGTCGAGGCTGACAACGATCATGCTCGGTCGCTCTACGAGTCGCTGGGATTTGCCGAGCTCTACCGCTACCACTACCGCCAGCCCCCCGGGACCACATGAGCGAGCACCGCAAACTTCTTCTGGTGGCCGCATGTGCCCTGATCGACGCCGACGGCCGTGTTTTGCTCGCCCAGCGTCCTCCAGGAAAGACCCTCGCTGGAATGTGGGAGTTTCCCGGCGGCAAGGTCGAACCTGGCGAAACGCCGGAAGAGACACTGATCCGCGAGCTTCGCGAGGAGGTCGCGATCGAAGTGAAGGCGGCCTGTCTCGCCCCGCTGACGTTCGCCAGTCATTCCTATGAGACTTTCCATCTTCTGATGCCGCTCTATGTCTGCCGCCGCTACGAGGGCGTCGCGCGCGCCATGGAGGGGCAGGTGCTCAAGTGGGTGCGCCCGCGCGACATGCGCGACTTTCCCATGCCGCCTGCGGACGAACCGCTCATCCCTTTTCTGGTAGATCTGCTCTGATCCTGCCATCTCCGAAGTCTTAACGGATCGTTCATGGGATCATGAAAGATGTAAGCTTCGGATGCCTCGGATCGTCCGCGATCAATTCGGCTCCAGGAGGCCGGAATGGAAAATCAAGAGGATTGGGAGCGCCTGCGCGGTATGCGCACTGACCGGGGCAGGACGCATATAAGCCCTGTTCGGGTAGCTTTGCTTTTCGGCACTTTCGCCATTGCGCTGGCGCTGTTCGCAACATCCTATCTCGCCGACCGCCCGCACTATCTGTTTGCCCAGCAGGTCGAGCCCCTGGAACTCGACATGATGTCGACAGGCTCCATCGTAAAACCCAAATCCTACACGATCCGAAAGAGCGTGCTTCAGAAGTCTCCGGGTGCTGACTGCATCATCCAAGCCGATGGCTCGCACGCGGGCGATTGCTGAAGTCTTCGCGAAAGGTGTTGCTCTTCGCTGACAGAACAAGCACGCAACCGCACGTCAACTCAAAGTTAATAGTGCAACCTGAGGTTCTGTTAATCTATTCCCTGTAGTCAAATAGGAGACACGGGGGAACTGGCCGCATGCGGGATATTGCGAAGCGCCTCATAAAGGAGCGGTCCGGTGCCACCGCTATTGAGTATGCGCTGATTGCGGCGATCGTCTCGCTTGTGGCTATTACCGGCTTCTCGACCATGTCAAACAGCGTTCAGGGCGCCTACGAGAATCAAGGCGCCGCGATCGACCAGACACGTGCGCGCTACGAATAGTCACTGCTTTCCTTCAAGTAGCTTCTGCAAAGAAACCTGCGCCGACCCGGGCCGGAGCGGCTTTTGCTGCGACTCCGCCGGAGCCCAGCCCGACAGCCATACGATTGAGAAGGTTGCGCGAATACGCCCGTCGGGATCGCTGTAGCGCTCTGCATAAATCTCGGCAGCTCGCGCAAAAAGCGCGCGAGTAGCCGGTCGTCGTGACCTGTCCGTCAGGGAATTGGTCGCCCCCATCGCGCGAAGATCCCGGATAAGATCGAACATCGTTGCGTAGCGAACAGTCACCGTATCGACGTCCGACACCGGCAATGCCAGACCGGCACGCTGGAGAAGGGCGCCGGAATCTCGAACATCGGCAAACGGGAACACACGAGGACTGGTGCCTCCGTAAATCTCGATTTCGGCGGTCAGCAGGCTGTCGCGCAACTCCGAGAGCGTTCCGGTGCCCAGAAACGCACCGAGAAACAACCCGTCCGGCATGAGCGCGCGCCGGATCTGTATCAAGAAACCCGGAAGATCGTTCATTTCGTGCATGGAAAGAATGGAAACCGCGAGGTCGACGCTTGACGGCTCTAGCGAGACTTCGCCGAAATCCATCACGATGCCTTCGTCGCACTGCAGAAACGCGAAATCCGGTTCGATCCGGCCAATCTCCGAGGCCTTGCCGGTGGCGCTCACCGCGTTGAGTGCATCATCCGTGAAACAATGCAGAGCGATCGCGCGCTTGAATGTGCGCCCTACAGCCGAAAGACGATCTTCGAGATCTTCCGCTGCACGGCGCATGAGAAACAAGGCTTGCTCGTCGGCCAGCTTCAGCGCGCGCAGACGATGTGCGAGAGTGGTTGGGGTGTCGAACAGGTCTTGCAATTGCGTTTCCACACCATGTTTACATCTTGGCGAAGGCGCGAATATGCCGATCAAAATGGCAGCAGTGGTGTCGTGGACAATCAAGCTTCCGAGATCAAGTCCTTCATGGCATCAGCTTTGGATTGGGGAGCAGGCGTTCTGTTCCCTCCAATCTGTCCCGGTTGCGGTCTCCGCGTCTCCCAACCAGCGGCTTTGTGCAGCGAATGCTGGCCGGAACTGCGTTTTCTGGAAAGACCATGGTGTGAAGTTCTAGGCGTTCCTTTCGACCGGGACATGGGCGAGGGGGTTGTCTCCCCGGCCGCGATTGCGGAACCTCCGGTATTCGATCGCGCACGCGCCGCCGTGGCCTATGAAGGGGTCGCTCAGGCGCTCGTTCGAAAGCTCAAATATGGCGACCGAACGGACCTTGCGCCGTGGATGGCGATTTGGATGAACAGAGCAGGTGCCGAACTGTTCGAACCCGGTCAACTCGTCGTGCCCGTTCCGCTTCATTGGCGGCGATTTGTGGGCAGACGCTTCAACCAATCGGCCGAACTCGCCCGTGCCCTGTCCCGCCGCAGGCATCTCCCATACGCGCCGCATATACTCAAGCGCGTGAAGGGAACGCGTCAGCAGGTCGGGCTGGGACAACGAGAGCGCCACGAAAATGTGCGTGCGGCCTTTCTCGTGCCTGACGCCGCCATCCCCACCGTTTCAGGGTCTGCCGTGCTTCTGGTGGATGATGTCTACACCACGGGTGCCACCGTTTCGTCCGCGGCAAGGGCCCTCAAGCGAGCCGGGGCGGCGCGCGTCGATGTGCTCACTTTCGCACGAGTGATCGACAGGGACTTCCTGCCGGGAGATCAAGCCCTTATATAGCCGGTAGCGGAACGAGGTGCGGCTATGGTGGATGTCACCATCTACACACGAATGATGTGCGGTTACTGTGCGGCGGCGAAACGGCTGCTCGACAAGAAGGGCGTCAGCTATACGGAGCATGATGCGAGTTTCTCGCCCGAGCTCCGGCAAGAAATGATCCAGCGGGCTAATGGCCGTGCGACATTTCCCCAGATATTCATCGGCGATGTCCATGTCGGCGGCTGCGACGATCTCCATGACCTTGAGCGTCAGGGCAAGCTCGATCCGATGCTGACGGACAGCGCGACTTAGGGAGCAGGCGATGGGTGTGTTCAAGGCGGCCGCAATTCAGATGCGCTCCGGCACGAATGTGGAGCGCAATGCCGAGGCGTTCGAGACAATGGCGCGAGAGGCTGCCGCAAAGGGGGCGATCTATCTTCAGACCCCGGAGATGACAGGGGCTCTGATGCGCAACAGGGACGAGCTGCGTGCCTCCCTGAAGCCTGAAAGCAAGGACCTGATCGCAGCGACGGCCCAGCGCCTTGCTGGTGAGCTGGGCGTTCATATCCATGTCGGCTCGACTGCTATCGCGCGGCCGGATGGAAGGGTCGCAAACCGCGCTTTGCTCTTTGACCCGCGCGGCACCCTCGTTGCCAGATATGACAAGATCCACATGTTCGACGTAGACCTCGACAATGGCGAAAGCTGGCGTGAGTCCGCGACCTATGAGCCCGGCGCGACTGCGGTGGTGGCCGATCTGCCCTTCGCGCGGTTGGGCTTTGCCGTATGCTACGATCTGCGCTTCCCTCAGCTTTTCAGGGCTGAGGCCATGGACGGTGCGGAGGTGCTGACCGCGCCTGCAGCCTTTACGCGCCAGACGGGCGAGGCCCATTGGCATGTGCTTTTGCGCGCCAGAGCGATTGAAAACGGTGCGTGGCTGATTGCTGCTGCACAGGGCGGGGTCCATGAAGATGGCCGCGAGACATACGGCCATTCGATGATTGTCGACCCTTGGGGAAACGTGGTCGCCGAGGCCGATGGCAACGAACCGGGCGTCATCCTGGCCGACATCGATACGGCGGCATCGAAAGCGGCCCGCGCCAAGATCCCGAATCTGAGGAATGCGCGCGAGTTCGGCGTAGGTTTGTCGGTCGAGCCCGATTTGAAGGCCGCATCATGATCCGGTTTTCCCTGCATTGTGAGCACGGCCATGACTTCGAGGGCTGGTTTCGCAACAACGATGATTTCGACACGCAGAAGAAACGCGGATTTGTGGGATGTCCTGCCTGCGGGTCGGCCAAGGTGGAAAAGGCCTTGATGGCCCCTGCGGTCTCGACGTCGCGCAAGCAGGAAAAGGTCGCTCTTGCCATGGGCGAGCAGCAGCGTCGCGCCATGGCCGAGTTCAAGGCGCTTTCAGAGAAGCTGAAGGAAAATGCCGACTATGTCGGCGACAAATTCGCCGAAGAAGCGCGCAAGATCCATTTCGGTGAAACCGAAGCGCGCGGAATCTATGGCGAAGCGACAGCAGAAGAAGCCAAAGGCCTCGTCGAGGACGGTGTGGACTTCATGCCGATCCCGGTCTTCCCGGACGATCAGAACTGAGAATTACAATCAACTTTGACATGAAGTGAGGCGTTTCCGGGAAATGCCCTTAGCGGCCGAATGCGCGGGTCTGGAGCGCAAGTCTAGGTAATTGGATGACCTTTCTCTGGAACTCTGCGTTTGCGCTTCTGGTCGCAACAGGAGCCTTGCTCGGTCTGTCACTGCCCTTCGGACGAATCGCTACCGCTGCGGGAGTGCCCGCTGCACTTTGGGCATTTGTGATCTCTGCCGGCGCTGGAGGCGTCCTGCTCGCCGGCATCCTTCTGCGTGGTCGCATCATCCGGGTAACTCCGCGACGCCTGCGCTACTTTATCATCTCGGCTTCCGTGTCCTATGCGGCACCAAATCTCCTTATGTTTTCCGTCATGCCGCACCTGGGAGCCGGCTACACCGGGATAATGTTCACGCTTTCGCCTCTTGTGACCCTGGTATTCTCGATCCTGCTTGGCGTCAGGCGGCCAAATGCGATGGGAATTGCGGGTGTCCTTGTTGGCTTCACCGGTGCCCTGATGGTGGCGACGACGCGCGGCGAAGCGGGCGCACCAGCTGACATGTTCTGGGTAGTGCTGGGTCTGCTCATCCCGGTCAGCCTTGCAGCAGGCAACATCTATCGCACGATTGATTGGCCCGAGGCGACAGGACCTATCGAACTTGCGGCGGGCAGCCATCTCGCTGCGGCGGCAATGTTGCTCGCTGGCCTTGGTGCTACGAGCGAATGGTCGAGTTTCGCGCTGTTGCCGAACATGCCGTGGCTGGTGGCCGCGCAGGTCATTTCGGCAGCCGCCATGGTGGCGCTGCTGTTCCGGCTGCAGCAGGTGGGCGGGCCGGTCTATCTCAGCCAGATCGGATATGTCGGCGCAGCAGTCGCGCTGCTGTCGGGAATGATGTTTCTCGGGGAAAGCTATCAATGGCTGACCTGGCTGGGAGCCTTCGTCATCGGAATCGGCGTTATTCTGACGACAAAGGCGCAAAGCGACCAGTCCAGCCGCTAACCGATCACGTTAGGCAGCGGAGTGCTTCTCCGCGAGCAGCATGTAGTTGACGTCCATATCCGTGGATCTGTTCCAGCGGTCGGCGATCGGATTGTAGGTAACCCCGGTGCGATCGGCCACGGCCATCCCGGCATCCCGAAGTGCCTTTTCAAGCTCATCCGGCCGCACCAGCTTGCCGAACTGATGAGTACCGCGCGGGAGCCATCTCAGGACGATCTCCGCGCCGACAATGGCGAGCGCCAGCGCCTTGAACGTACGGTTGATGGTCGCCACGAACATGATTCCGCCCGGCTTGACCATCTCGGCGCAAACCCCGACAAAGAATGGCATGTCGGGAACGTGCTCGACCACCTCCATATTGAGGATGACGTCGAATTCTTCGCCTGCCGCAGCCAGCGCTTCAGCGGTTGTTGCCCTGTAGTCGATGTCGACCTTCGCTTCGGCGGCATGCAGTTTTGCCACCTCGATATTTGTCTCGGATGCATCCGCGCCGACGACATCGGCGCCGAGGCGCGCCATCGGCTCGCACAGCAATCCCCCACCGCATCCGATATCGAGAATGCGCAGTCCGGCAAGCGGACGTGCGGCGCGCGGGTCGCGTCCGAAACGATTGGCGATCTGGTCGCGGATATAGGCAAGTCGAACAGGGTTGAACTTGTGAAGCGGGCGAAACTTCCCGTTCGGGTTCCACCATTCCGCAGCAAGGGCGGAGAACCGCTCCACTTCGTCGATATCGATGGTGGATCGTTGTGTTTCCGGCATCGGTATCCTTCTCCTTGGGGCGTATCAAGTCGGGTGCGCGGCGCGGAAAGTCAAGGCAACATTTAAAAGCGGATTGGCCGGAAGGGAGGAGCTGTTCTTCTGTTTCGTCAGGAAGTGGCAGTTCGTTCAAGGCTTTGATTGCACCTCAACAGGAACGGCCTATATGGAGGGTCCCTTCTCTTACGCACGGTTTCCATGCAGCCGATTCTCTCGATACGGGATCTTTCCAAGACATACTCAAATGGCTTTCAAGCTCTCAAACGCGTCAGTCTCGACGTGCGGAAGGGCGAGATACTGGCCTTGTTGGGGCCCAACGGCGCGGGCAAGACCACGCTGATCAGTGCGGTTTGCGGCCTCTTGAATCCAAGCTCAGGATCTATTGAGGTAGCTGGCCACGATATAGTTCGCGACTACAGGGTGGCGCGCTCCATGATCGGGCTCGTGCCGCAGGAACTGACCACCGATGCCTTCGAAACGGTCTGGGCAACGGTGTCGTTCAGCCGCGGTCTCTTCAACCGACCCAGGGATCCCGGCTTTGTCGAGAGCGTTCTGCGGGATCTCTCCTTGTGGGACAAGAAGGACCAGAAGGTCATGACGCTTTCTGGCGGCATGAAGCGCCGGCTCATGATCGCCAAGGCCTTGTCGCATGAACCGCAATTGTTGTTTCTTGACGAGCCGACGGCTGGTGTCGACGTCGAACTCCGACGGGACATGTGGAATCTCGTGCGTCGCCTGCGCGAAACCGGCGTGACCATCATTCTCACGACACACTACATCGATGAAGCTGAAGAGATGGCGGATCGCGTTGGCGTGATCAACAAGGGCCAACTCATGCTTGTCGAGGAAAAGCGCACGTTGATGCGCCAGTTCGGCAAGAAGCAACTCACGCTCGCCCTTGCCGAGCCGCTTTCGGAAATACCTCAGGCGCTGGCAAGCTATCCGCTCGAACTGAGCGGCGATGGCAGCACGCTTCTCTTCACTTATGATTCACGCGCCGGCGACAATTCTGGCATCACGGCATTGCTGTCCGACCTCATGGCAAGCGGGGTACGCATTCGCGACCTCGATACCGAACAGACCTCGCTCGAGGATATTTTCGTCAATCTTGTGAGACAGCAGCGATGAACCTGCGCGCGATCCGTTCCATCTACATGTTCGAAATGGCGCGTACGTTCCGTACGCTGCTCCAGAGCATCGTTTCGCCAGTTGTCTCGACATCGCTCTATTTTGTCGTCTTCGGTGGTGCCATCGGGTCTCGCATTCAGGAGGTTGACGGCATTGGCTACGGCAGTTTCATCGTGCCGGGCCTGATCATGCTGACGCTACTCACACAGAGTATTTCGAATGCATCCTTCGGCATCTATTTCCCGAAGTTTGTCGGTACCATCTACGAGATACTCTCCGCGCCCGTCTCCTATGTCGAGATCGTCATTGCATATGTGGGCGCGGCAGCCACGAAATCGATCATGCTTGGACTCATCATCTTGGCCACGGCATCCCTTTTCGTGCCGATCAGGATCGAACATCCGTTCATAATGGTGCTGTTTCTACTGCTGACCGCCGCCACGTTCAGCCTGTTTGGCTTTGTCATCGGGATCTGGGCGGACGGTTTCGAAAAGCTTCAGATCATTCCGCTTCTGATCATCACGCCCCTGACATTTCTGGGTGGCAGCTTCTATTCGATCGATATGCTGCCTCCAATCTGGCAGACGATCTCCTATTTCAATCCGGTTGTGTATCTGGTCAGCGGCTTTCGCTGGAGCTTCTTTTCCACCTCCGATGTGGGGGTCGGTCTGAGTCTGATCATGACGCTCGGTTTCCTTGCCGTCTGCATGTCCGGCGTTGCGTGGATATTTCGGACTGGCTACAAGCTTAAACCTTAGCTGCGGCATCTTTTCGTCGGAAAGGCTGGCGAACCGGCCATCCTTGCGTCGAGCGAGTGTTTTGGCTATGGAGGCGCCGCAACGGCGCGGCGTCATCGCGGCGCTTTCCCAATAAACTTCCAAGGCTTGATGCCCAGGACCATACACAGGGCTTCCCGTTTCCATGGCGCGCATCGTGATGAAGTTCGGCGGAACGTCCGTCGCCGATCTCGACCGGATCCACAATGTGGCGCGTCACGTCAAACGTGAAGTTGAGGCCGGTCACGAAGTGGCTGTCGTCGTCTCCGCAATGTCGGGCAAGACGAATGAGCTCGTCGCCTGGGTCCAGAACATGCCGAAAGTCGCAGGTTCGAATGCGCCGTTCTACGATGCGCGCGAATATGACGCCGTGGTGGCGTCGGGCGAGCAGGTGACGGCGGGTCTGCTGGCTGTGGCTCTGCAATCGATGGGCGTGAATGCCCGCTCGTGGCAGGGCTGGCAAATTCCCATCAAGACAGACACTGCTCACGGCGCCGCCCGTATCGCCGATATCGACGGGTCTTTTCTGATCAAGCGGTTCGGTGAAGGTCAGGTGGCAGTCATAGCCGGCTTTCAGGGCATCGCACCGGACAACCGCATCGCGACGCTGGGGCGCGGCGGGTCGGATACGAGCGCGGTGGCGATCGCCGCGGCAGTCAAGGCCGATCGATGCGACATCTATACCGACGTAGACGGGGTCTACACGACCGACCCGAGGATAGAGCCGAAGGCGCGTCGCCTGCCAAAGATCTCGTTCGAGGAAATGCTGGAAATGGCGTCGCTCGGCGCGAAGGTTCTGCAGGTGCGCTCCGTCGAACTAGCCATGGTGCACAAGGTGCGCACTTTTGTCCGCTCCTCGTTTGAGGATCCGGATGCACCCGGTATGGGCGATCTTCTCAACCCGCCTGGAACGCTTATTTGCGACGAGGATGAAATCGTGGAACAGCAAGTCGTGACCGGCATTGCCTATGCCAAGGACGAAGCCCAGATCTCGCTGCGCCGGGTGTCTGACCGCCCGGGCGTGGCCGCCGGGATTTTTCTGCCGCTGGCCGAGGCCAACATCAATGTCGATATGATCGTCCAGAACATTTCGGAGGACGGCAAGTCGACGGACATGACCTTCACGGTTCCGTCCAGCGATGTCAGCAAGGCGCTGGCGGTGCTTGAGAAGAACCGCGATACGGTCGGGTTCGACGTTGTCCAGCATGATGACGGCATGTCGAAAGTGTCGGTCATCGGCATCGGTATGCGAAGCCACGCCGGCGTCGCCGCGACGGCCTTCAAGGCGCTGGCTGACAAGTCGATCAATATCCGCGCCATCACGACTTCGGAAATAAAGATCTCGATCCTTATCGACGGTCCTTACACTGAACTTGCTGTTCGGACTTTGCATTCGGTCTACGGGCTCGATAAGCATTAGCTGAACGAAATCTTGTTCGGATTCGCCGGTGGGCAGTTCCGCCCGCCGGGTTGCGGCGTTTGGAGAGCCTTGATGCGTGAGATGGGCGGCGGCCCACGCGTATTGCTGAGACGGCTCCGCGAATTGATGGCGGAGGCCCTTGAGCCGCAGACGCGGCTCGATAGAATCGTGCGCGAAATCGCGGCCAATATGGTGGCGGAAGTGTGCTCGCTCTATGTCCTGCGCGCCGACTCCGTGCTCGAACTTTACGCAACAGAGGGTCTCAATCCGGGCTCGGTTCACCAGGCGCAACTTCGATTGGGGCAGGGCCTTGTCGGCACCATCGCGGCCAGTGCGCGATCGCTGAACCTTTCCGAAGCGCAGAAGCATCCGGCCTTCGCCTATCTGCCGGAAGTCGGGGAAGAGGCCTATAATTCGTTCCTTGGCGTTCCGGTCTTGCGCGCTGGCCGCACGCTCGGTGTTCTGGTCGTGCAGAACCGCACCAAGCGCGTTTATCGCGAGGATGAACTCGAGGCGATGGAAACCACCGCCATGGTCATCGCCGAGATGATCGCGACCGGTGATCTGTCGCGCCTCACGCGTCCAGGGCTCGAACTCGATCTAACCAAGCCTGTGAGCTTCAACGGACTTTCCTTCAACGAGGGGATAGGGCTCGGCCATGTGGTGCTGCACGAGCCCCGCATCGTTGTGACCAATCTCTTCAATGAGGACAGCGATCAGGAAATCCGCAGGCTGGAAACCTCGCTGAGTTCGTTGAGGCTATCCATTGACGATATGTTGTCGCGCCGCGACGTGGCGGCTGAAGGCGAGCATCGGGCGGTGCTGGAAGCCTACCGCATGTTCGCCAACGATCAGGGATGGGGGCGGCGTCTCGAAGAGGCCGTGCGTAACGGTTTGACCGCCGAGGCCGCAGTGGAAAAGGTCCAGAGCGACATGCGCGCGCGCATGTTGCACATGACCGATCCATACCTGCGCGAGCGGATGAGCGATTTTGACGACCTCGCTAACAGGCTGCTACGGCAACTGATGGGCAGAGCGCCCGACGATGTCGCGGCCGCGCTGCCCAGAGACGCAATAGTGGTCGCGCGCTCGATGGGTGCGGCCGAACTTCTCGACTATCCGCGTGAAAAACTGCGCGGTCTTGTGCTTGAGGATGGTGCCGTCACGAGCCATGTCGTCATTGTGGCCCGCGCGATAGGCATTCCTGTCGCGGGCCAGATGAAGGGCGCCGTCTCCATGGCGGAAAATGGCGATGCGATCATCGTCGACGGCGAGGAAGGGATCGTCCATCTGCGCCCGCAGCCCGATGTCGAGGCGGCCTACACAGAGAAGGTGCGATTCCGCGCCCGCCGGCAGGAGGTCTATCGCGAATTGCGCTCGCGGCCCTCGGTGTCGAAGGACGGTATCAAGATCGATCTTCTGATGAATGCGGGCCTGGCGGTCGATCTGCCCCAGCTGTCAGACTCAGGCGCCGAAGGCATTGGCCTCTTTCGCACAGAATTACAGTTCATGGTCGCGGCGACTTTCCCGCGCGCCGAACAGCAGGAACGCCTCTATCGCGACGTGATCGACGCTGCGCGAGGCCGTCCCGTGACCTTCCGCACGATCGATATTGGGGGCGACAAGGTATTGCCCTATTTCAAGAATTCCGCGCACGAGGAAAATCCGGCGCTTGGCTGGCGGGCGATCCGGCTGACGCTGGACCGTCCAGGCCTGCTGCGCACACAGGTGCGTGCGCTGCTGCGTGCTGCCGGGGGTCGGGAATTACGGCTGATGCTCCCGATGGTGACGGAGCTTGGCGAGATCACGCAAGCCCGCGAGATCATCGACAAGGAGGTTCGCCATCTTTCACGCTTCGGCCATGATCTTCCGACGATCCTCAAGATGGGTGTCATGTTGGAAGTGCCTTCGCTGCTGTTTCAACTCGACGAGTTGATGGCGGCAGTCGATTTCGTTTCGGTCGGTTCCAACGATCTGTTTCAGTTCGTGATGGCCACCGATCGGGGAAACACGCAGCTTTCCAACAGATTCGACCCACTGTCCGTGCCGTTTCTGCGCGTTCTCAAGATGATCGCCGATGCTGGCGAGCGCTGCGGAACCCCCGTGACCCTGTGCGGCGAATTGGCCGGCAAGCCGATCTCGGCACTGGCACTGATGGGCGTCGGTTTCCAATCCATCTCGATGTCGCCGGCATCGATTGGCCCGGTAAAGGCCATGCTGGTCGAGACTCCGATCAACGAGTTGAAAATGTTCATGGAAGACAATCTAGCGGGCACAAGCGCCCAATTGCCAATGCGCGCATTGCTCCATGCATTTGCGGGCGATCATGGCATCCCTGTCTGAATTATGATCAATCTCCCCCGCGACCGTATGGATCAGGTGGTCAAGCGCTTCGACATGCTCGAAGCGCAGATGGCTGCAGGTGCCGATTCCGAAGCCTACGTGAAAATGGCTTCGGAATATGCCGATCTGCAGGAGATTGTGACCAAGGTTCGCTCTTTGCGCTCTGCGGAGGCGGAGGCCGCCGATCTGCGCGCCATGCTGGAAGACCGCGCGACGGATGCCGAGATGCGGGAGCTCGCGGAAGCTGATCTGCCCGAGGTCGAGGACCGCGTCGAGGCGCTTCAGCACGACATTCAGATATTGCTGTTGCCCAGGGACGCGGCTGACGAGAAAAGCGCGATCCTGGAAATCCGGGCCGGTACGGGCGGAGACGAGGCCTCCCTTTTCGCTGGTGATCTTTTTCGCATGTATGAGCGGTATGCCGCTTCGCGCGGCTGGCGGGTCGAGGTCGTTTCGGCCAGCGAAGGCGAGGTCGGCGGCTACAAGGAAATCATCGCAAGCATTTCCGGCAAGGGCGTCTTTGCGCGGCTCAAATTCGAATCGGGCGTGCATCGCGTGCAAAGAGTGCCGTCCACCGAGGCGCAGGGCCGCATTCACACATCGGCTGCGACCGTGGCGGTTCTCCCCGAAGCCGAAGAGGTAGATATCGACATTCGCCCGGAAGACATACGCATCGATACGATGCGGGCGTCGGGCGCTGGCGGACAGCATGTCAACACCACGGACTCCGCCGTTCGTATCACTCACATACCGACGGGCACCGTTGTGGTTCAGGCGGAAAAGTCGCAACATCAGAACCGCGCCCGGGCCATGCAGATCCTGCGCGCGCGTCTCTTCGATCAGGAACGTTCCCGATTGGCCGACGAGAGATCCGAATCGCGCAAGTTGCAGGTCGGTTCCGGCGACCGGTCCGAACGTATCCGAACCTACAATTTTCCGCAGGGTCGTCTGACGGACCACCGCATCAACCTGACGCTCTATAAGCTCGACCGCGTGATGGAAGGCGACCTCGAAGAGGTGCTGGATGCGCTCATCGCCGATCACCAGTCCAAGCTGCTCGCCGATGTGGGTGATTCCTGACGGTGCGTGCGCCGGCAGCCGCGCGATGACGCTCGCCGAACTCTACCGCAAGGCGAGACAGATGCTCCGCGATGCGGGCGTCGACGCACCCGATCTCGACGCGCGGCTTCTGCTTGAGACGTTCGTTGGCGCAACACACGCGGACCTGATCGCACGTTCCGACACCCTCATCGACGCGGACAGGCGTCAGGCATTTGAAAGTGCGCTTGCGCGCCGCCTGGCGGGTGAGCCGGTTCATCGCATTCTCGGCTTTCGCGAATTCTACGGAATGATGCTGCGGATTTCCGCCGAAACGCTCGAGCCGCGGCCAGACACGGAGACCTTGATCGATGTCATCCTGTCCGAACTGAATGTGCGTGAAACGGACACCGGGGAATTGTCGATCCTTGATCTTGGAACCGGCACCGGCGCGATAGCGCTCGCCTTGCTGAAAATGCTCCCCAAGGCGACTGTGGTTGGTGTTGATATATCGGACGACGCATTGACGACTGCAGCCCGCAACGCATTGGACAATGGTCTGGAAAAGCGCTTCGAAGCGCGCCGGTCCGACTGGTTCTCGTCAGTCGATGAGAAATTCCATGTAATCGCCAGCAACCCTCCCTATATTCCGTCTGCGACAATCGCTTCCCTCTCCAAAGAGGTTCAATCCCACGACCCGCTGGCAGCGCTCGACGGAGGTCCGGACGGTCTGGATCCATATCGTGTCATCGCAGCCGAGGCGGCGGGCAAGCTTCATCAGGATGGATTTGTGGCCGTTGAGATCGGTCATGACCAGCGAGACGAGGTGGTCGACCTTTTTGAACGGCAGCGCTTCCGGCTCGACAAAACCGGGTTTGATATGCTGGGACACGCCCGAGCGCTTGTGTTTTCCATAAGTTAAGACGTGACAAGCTCGATAAAGCGCTTGGCAATGCGGGCGAATATCGTTAGGGTCATTGCAACCGGATGAGACGAAGCAGGCATTGAACCTGATAATTCGGTTCCCTTAGGAACAGAGATAGCGGTTCGACGACGTGACGCTGATGCTTCGTGCGGGGTGTCCGGAGACTGATTGGAAACCGGAATTGGATAATATGTCGCGCACGGCGCGGCCTATGGCGGACTGAGCCGCCCTTAAGAGCGCAGGCATCAAGAGATCGTCTGTCGAAATTCTTTCAAGCTGAAGAGAATCGGATGAGGCCACAACAGCAAAACCGGCGCATGCGCGGCCGCAATAATAATAACAACAATGGCAGTAACAATAATAACAACAACAATCGCCGCGGCCCGAATCCGCTGACCCGCTCCTACGAAAGCAATGGCCCGGATGTGAAGATCCGTGGTTCCGCCCAACAGATTGCGGAGAAATATACGACGCTTGCTCGCGATGCGATGAGCTCTGGCGATCGAGTGGTAGCAGAGAACTATCTGCAGCATGCCGAGCACTACAATCGTATCATCGCGGCCGCGCAGGCCCAGATGCCTCAACCGAATCAGCAATCGCGCAATGAAGGCGACGATGAGGGGGATGAGGACGGCGACGAAATGTCGACGCAGTCAAACGGCAACGCTCAGCAGGATCAGCCTCAATTCAATGGCAACCGGCAGAACGATCAGCGGCAGGATTCGCAGTCCAATTCCGACGTTGGCAGCGGGCCTCAGCCTGTAATTGTAGGAACGCCTGCTGAAGTCGCCCTTAGTTCCGATCGTCAGGGGAACGACGAGCGTGCCGCTGGCGGCCAGCTCAACGGCAACGAAAGCGAAAGCCAGCCAGCCGCCGCTGAAGGCGAAGAGGCGCCGCGTCGCCCACGCAGGCCGCGTCGCAGCCGCAAAGCCGTTGCAGCGGACGCAAATGCCGGCGAACAGGGCGATGCCAACGCCAACGCGCCAGCCTCTGCGGAAGCCCCGGGCGCGAAGTCGCCCGACGCCCCGAGCCTTGAATCAGCGGATAGCTGACACGACGATAATCGATCTTTGAAGCGGCGGGCATTGCCCGCCGTTTCTTTTTGCGACGGCGCGCCTGCGAAGTCTTGTTAGGCAAACTCTCTTTTCCCATATCAGTCTGGAAGTTGACCCGGCTCAATGAGCGGGTCCGTCACTTTGGCCAGATTGGTGCCGCTAAGCGGGCTGTCTGGGAAACGGAGACAGATATGAACCTGGAAAAATACTCTGAGCGCGTGCGCGGCTTCATCCAGTCCGCACAGACGATGGCACTTTCGCGCAACCATCAGCAGTTTACACCCGAACACATCCTCAAGGTGCTGATCGACGATGAGGAAGGCTTTGCCTCGTCTCTGATCGATCGTGCCGGCGGTGATGCGAAGGCTGTTCGACTGGCCGTCGATGCGGCTCTCAACGCGCTGCCGCGCGTGGAAGGCGGCAACGGTCAGCTCTACCTCGCACAGCCTTTGGCGAAGATATTCGCCACGGCCGAGGAAGTGGCCAAAAAGGCTGGCGATTCGTTCGTGACCGTGGAGCGGCTTCTTCAGGCTCTCGCCATGGAGACGTCCGCCAAGACAGCAGACATCCT
The DNA here is from genome assembly GCA_023953905.1 of Rhizobiaceae bacterium. Lineage (GTDB taxonomy): Bacteria > Pseudomonadota > Alphaproteobacteria > Rhizobiales > Rhizobiaceae > Arvimicrobium. The sequence goes on from JAMLJA010000019.1 coordinate 75,951, forward strand.
GACGAAGGCAGGCGTCACGCCGCAGGCGCTCAACACCGCAATCAACGACATTCGCAAGGGTCGCACAGCCGACTCGGCCAGTGCCGAACAGGGCTATGACGCGCTGAAGAAATATGCGCGCGATCTGACCGCGGAAGCGCGTTCCGGAAAGCTTGATCCGGTGATCGGCCGAGACGACGAGATCCGCCGGACCATTCAGGTCCTGTCGCGGCGCACCAAGAACAATCCTGTTCTGATTGGCGAACCGGGCGTTGGCAAGACGGCGATCGTCGAGGGCCTGGCACTGCGTATCGTCAATGGTGACGTGCCTGAAAGCCTGAAGGACAAGCAGTTGATGGCGCTCGACATGGGCGCGTTGATCGCTGGCGCCAAATATCGCGGTGAGTTCGAGGAGCGCTTGAAGGCGGTGCTGTCGGAAGTCACCTCGGCGGCCGGCGGCATCATCCTCTTCATTGACGAAATGCACACGCTTGTTGGTGCGGGCAAGGCTGACGGGGCGATGGACGCTTCCAACCTGCTGAAGCCTGCGCTCGCGCGGGGTGAACTGCACTGCGTTGGCGCCACCACACTGGATGAGTACCGCAAGCATGTGGAGAAAGATCCCGCACTTGCCCGTCGCTTCCAGCCGGTCTTTGTCGAAGAGCCGACCGTCGAAGATACGATCTCCATCCTGCGTGGCATCAAGGAAAAATACGAGCAGCACCACAAGGTCCGTATCCGGGACTCGGCGCTGGTTGCAGCCGCGACCTTGTCCAACCGTTACATCGCCGATCGATTCCTGCCCGACAAGGCGATCGACCTCATGGATGAGTCCGCCTCGCGGCTCAGAATGCAGGTGGATTCCAAGCCGGAAGCTTTGGACGAGATCGACCGCCGGGTGATGCAGCTCAAGATCGAGAGTGAGGCACTCAAGAAGGAAAAGGATGATGCATCCAAGGACCGTCTTGAGCGTCTGGAAAAGGAGCTTGCCGGTCTCGAGGAAGAATCCTCGGCACTTACGGCCAAATGGCAGTCCGAAAAGCAGAAGCTTGGGCTTGCAGCTGACTTGAAGAAACAGCTTGAAGAGGTTCGCAACGAGCTTGCCATCGCCCAGCGCAAGGGTGAATTCCAGCGTGCCGGCGAACTTGCCTATGGCAAGATCCCGGAACTTGAAAAGAAGCTCGTCGAGGCCGAGGCACAGGACGGCAATCGCGGCATGGTCGAAGAAGAGGTTACGCCCGATCACATCGCCTACGTTGTGTCGCGCTGGACGGGCATTCCCGTCGACAAGATGCTGGAAGGTGAACGCGAAAAGCTTTTGCGCATGGAAGATGAGATCGGCAAGCGGGTCGTCGGTCAGGGTGAGGCCGTGCAGGCTGTCGCCAAGGCGGTTCGGCGCGCGCGTGCGGGTCTTCAGGATCCGAACAGACCGATTGGTTCGTTCATGTTCCTGGGACCGACCGGCGTTGGAAAGACCGAGCTGACCAAGGCGCTCGCAGCGTTTCTCTTTGACGATGACAGCGCGATGGTTCGCATCGACATGTCGGAGTTCATGGAGAAGCATTCGGTGGCGCGCTTGGTCGGAGCTCCTCCTGGCTATGTCGGCTACGAGGAGGGCGGGGCGCTCACCGAAGCTGTCCGGCGCAGACCATATCAGGTTGTGCTTTTCGATGAGATCGAGAAGGCGCACCCCGATGTCTTCAATGTGCTCCTGCAGGTGCTGGACGATGGTCGCCTGACCGACGGTCAGGGTCGCACGGTCGACTTCCGCAATACGCTGATCATCATGACGTCGAACCTCGGTTCGGAATATCTGGTCAACTTGCGCGAAGATCAGGACGTCAGCGATGTGCGCGGTGACGTGATGAATGTCGTTCGGGCGTCGTTCCGGCCGGAATTCCTGAACCGTGTCGACGAGATCATTCTTTTCCACCGGCTGCGCAGGTTGGATATGGACAAGATCGTCACCATCCAGCTCGAAAGGCTGGAAAAGCTGCTCGCCGATCGCAAGATCGTGCTCGACCTCGATGCCGATGCGATCGAGTGGCTGGCAGGCAAGGGCTACGATCCGGCATATGGTGCTCGCCCACTGAAGCGAGTGCTACAGAAGGAACTGCAGGATCCTCTGGCAGAGAAGATTCTGCTGGGCGATATCAAGGATGGTACCCGGGTGAAAATCACGGCCGGTTCCGACCGGTTGAATTTCCGCGCCAAGCCTGCGGCCGTTGAGGTAGAAGCAGAGGCAGGGTCAGCTGAAGCTGCCTGAGGCCGCGCGAAAGCATTGAGAAAAGAGCTCCCGGCTCATGACGGGGGCTCTTTTGTACGTTGGGGCTTCCGCTTCGAGGCGCAGATGTCGATGAAGTGACTTTCGCTTGCGCGGCTTGGTCATCTTCATGCCGCGTTCATATCGGAACGAATAGGCTCAATTCGTCATTATCCGCCATGTGGTTGCCGCATGAACTGTGCCGTTCGCGTCGGCGGTGATTGTGAAGAAGGTCTTCTATGCGCTGTTCCAGGCTTTTCCTCTCTGTTCTTGCGGTCACGACGATAGCGTCAGCCGGACTCGCCAACGCTGCGTTTTCAGTTGAAGGAGAACGCAGGAATTGGCAGCGCAACGACCTGCGGACAGAAACTCGCGGGTTTCAACTCGCGCAGAATGGCGAGGTCGATGTCTTCTATGACCGCTACGGGCGTGAAGTCCTTGTCGATCGCGAAACGGGTGAGGTGATAGCGGTCGAGCCGCGGCGTCTCACGCGGCAGGAATGGCGTCGTCAGCAGCGTCAACGCGAATTGGGAAGATTGTACGACGAAGAGCCGATTTATGAGGACGGCGTCGTCCGGGAGCCGCCGCGCCTGTTGCGCGAGCGCGGACGGCGATACGAGTATGAGGATCGCGCCACATCCCCAGACTATGACTTCGGTGACGAGAATTTGGGCGAGTTTCCCGCAGCACCCGACGAAGATGGATGGACGCCGGGCGAGGATCAGCGTCGCGTCCTGATTGAGCCGCGCATAGAGCGGGCCCCACTCGATGAACCCAAACCTCGACAGTCTCGTCCGCGTCAGACGGACACAGCGGTGGCAAATCCCTCCGATGGCACTTCGACGGGCTCGACCGGCCCAACCAAGCAGGTGCCTGCGATTGATGCAGGTGAGCCCGGGCCCTCATTTGCATCGCGCCCGGAGGTTGCTGCCCTTCAGGTTCTGCTGGATCGTAAGGGTGCATCGCCGGGTGTCATCGACGGTCGCTTTGGTTCGAACGTCGACAAAGCGCTTGCCGCTTATCGTGAACTCACCGGTGATAATCTGAAGTCGACCGATACTGAGGGCATCAAACAGCGCCTTGCCGAAAGTGGCGGAGATCCTTTCGCCGACTACGTGATATCGTCCGAGGATGTTGCTGGGTCCTTTGTGGCGTCAATACCGGAAGACTATGGCGAGAAGGCCAAACTTGAACGCTTGAGCTACACCTCGGTGACCGAGATGCTGGCCGAGCGTTTCCACATGGACGAGAATTATCTGAAGGCACTTAATCCTGACGCGAATTTCAACCGACCCGGCACGATCATCAAGGTCGCCAATTTCGGTAGGCTGGTGACGACGCCGGTAGCGCGGATCGTTGCCGACAAGGCGGGCAAGCAGGTGCGCGCCTATGACGAATCCGGCCGGATGGTTGCCGCATATCCGGCGACGATCGGTTCGTCGGATACGCCGTCACCCAGTGGAACACATGCTGTGTCCCGAATAGCGCTGGACCCGAACTATACCTACAATCCCAACATCAACTTCAAGCAGGGCAACAATACCGGCGTGTTGACCATTCCGCCCGGCCCGAATGGCCCGGTGGGATCAGTTTGGATCGCGTTGGACAAACCGACATACGGCATTCACGGAACGCCTGAGCCTTCAAAGATAGGTAAGACGGAAAGCCATGGATGCGTGCGTCTGACGAACTGGGATGCCCGCGAGCTCGCCAAGCTGGTCAAGCCGGGTGTGAACGTCGAGTTCATCGACTGATAAGGGAGCGGCCAAGCGGCACTAGTGGCCGAGCCGCTTGGCTGCTCTTCAAAGCAGTTTGATTCGCTCACCGAACCTGTCGGCGTAACTATTTGTCGGCGCTGGCCAGGGTGAGGGGATTGCCGTCCTTTTCGGCCAGCAAAGCGTCGATACGATCCCGCTCCCGATTGAACGCCTCGAGCTCTTCGCTCTTCAACGACCTGCCCGTGGGCAAGCGCACGCGCATGGCATCAACCTTGTTGCCATTCACGATCATCTCGTAATGCAGATGCGCCCCGGTGGAGAGCCCGGTCGAGCCGACATATCCTATGACCTGCCCCTGCCGAACCCGAACGCCAGGCTTGATGCCTTTCGCGAAAGCGCTCTGGTGGTTGTAGGAGGTCTCGTAGCCGTTGGCGTGACGTATGATCGTCTGCTTGCCATAGCCTCCCGACCAGCCGGCCTTTTCGACAATGCCGTTTCCGGTTGCGATGATCGGCGTTCCGGACGGTGCCGCCCAATCGGTGCCCGTATGCATGCGAACATAGCCCAGGATCGGATGACGTCTGGCGCCAAAACCTGACGTCAGACGCCCGTTTGGCACTGGAGTGCGCAGCAAAACCTGTTTGGTGCTGCGCCCGTCGCGATCGAAATAGTCGATCGACCCATCTTCCATCTGGAAACGATAGAGCGATCGGGTGTTGCCGCCAAATGTGGCCGACACATACAGCAATTCGGAATCTTCAGTAACGCGGTCCTCGTCATCCGGCTGTGAGAACAGCACTTCAAGGTTGTCCGATGGGGTCAGCCGCGACTTGAAATCCACATCCCATGCCAGCAATCGGACAAGCCGGCGCGTCATGTCACGCGAAAAGCCGTAGGAATAGGCGGCGCGATAGATGCCGTCATAGGCACTGGGCAGGTTGCCGCGCACCGCGATCGTCGGCCGTTCGTCGAAGGCGGCCGCAACCTGCGGGCTCGGCTCCGGCTCGGCAGCCGGGACCAACTGGTTGTGGTCGTTGATGGCAATCGTCACGAGATGCCGCGTGCGATCGTAAACGCTGGTTCTTTTGACCTCGGCATGGTCGCCATGCACTTCCAGCCCCACTCGCAAAACTGTTCCTGCCTTGAGCTTGGGAGCGTTCAGAAGTTTGGAGATCGCTTCGGCCATGCGGCTGGCATCGTCTCCGGCATAGCCCGAGTCCGCGAACGCTTCTGCGACATCGCGTTCTGCGTTGAATGGGATGATGTCCTCTGCGTAAGAGAGGGCATTCTCATCGACCTGTTCGCGTGGACTTACCGACACGTTCTCCTGAACGATCCTGACGCCAAGCGACGCAGTGATCGCCTGTGCCGCCAGCGAATCGCCGAACCGCTCGGGATCGACATAGTGGAGGGAGGCGACTTGCACGGCCCCTTCGCTCAACTCCGCGCTCGTGCTCCTGACCACTTTCTCGACATCCGTGGTCGATAGAAGATTTGATTGGTCGAAAGCCGCCGTATCGATCGGAAAATCGACGGTCTTGAGGCTCATCTCGCCTTCGACCTTCTCTCCGTAGATCTGGCCGGTCAAGGCTGGAGACTTAGCTGCCGTCGCGCCCTCTTCAGAATAGAGGTCCAGCGGATCGAAAGCCGGGTAACTGCGGTTGGTGGTATGTCCCGCAGCGAGCGCCATCGTCACCTCGACGAAGGGCGTCATGCGAATCACGTCACGGTCGCCAACCCGGCTCACCATAGACACTTCAAGACGGCGCCGGTCCTTGGCCTTGGAGACCTGGCGGGCGGGGGCAACGCGCGCACTCTTGGCAAGCGGGCCTTCATCCGCGCCGCCCACGGCAGCGATGTCGGCGATCTCAGGAGGGGTCGCAAGCTGTTCGCGCCCGTCTAGCGCAGCAAAGAGCGCGACGCCCATAAGTATGCTCGACGTCACACCAGTGAGAAACGTTCCTGACAGCCAGCGCGCAGAAATCTCGCGACGGTCCGGCGGTCGCGAACGTCCTCCTGCGACGAGCGGCGGCTCATTGCCGAGCTCGGCTATGGTGTCACTTGTATCGTCCATCCGAAGGGCGACTTCTTCCCCGACCCGAACTGCGTTTATCTTTGCGACGACAATTGCCTGTCATGCTCCCGGAAGTCAACGAAGGCCCGCTTTGGTTGTGGAGGCGTCCCCTGCCATTGGAATCGGTGCCATGGCTTGGCCTTCCGGAAAATGAGACAAATGAATCGTCAATGAGGCGGCAATAGGGCTCGTCCCGGCACGCCGGGAAGCCAATCTGACGCGCCTCGCAGACATTCTCTGGCGAACATATATAGCACGCGCGCGAACAACCGATTTCACCCGATAACCTCCCGTAACGTAAGGCTTCCCGCGTTTGGAGGGCTCTGAAACCGATGTCGTAAAAAGTTCAAAAAAGCTCAT
>JAMLJA010000002.1 GCA_023953905.1 Rhizobiaceae bacterium
GTTGTCGCCCCCGATCTCTACATTGCCGTCGGCATTTCCGGCGCCATCCAGCATCTGGCCGGTATGAAGGACTCCAAGGTCATCGTCGCCATCAACAAGGACGAGGAGGCACCGATCTTCCAGGTCGCCGATTACGGCCTCGTCGGCGACCTCTTCACTATCCTGCCCGAACTCGAAAAATCGCTGTGAGGATTCCCATCCTCTCACCATGATCGCGAAAGGGAGGCCCACGCCTCCCTTTTTTCATGTCCGGCCGAAACTGATTGCCTTGTATAGTCGAGGCCGGACTCAGTCGCTATCCACTTGCGAAGCATCGAGCACCTTCAGTGGATCTCCGGATGCGTCTTCAGCGGCGTGTCGTCCCTCAATGGCACCGTCTGCCGTTCGATCATCCGATGCACGCGCGGTCTCTCCGAACCGCGATGGAGCTTCATCAGCCTTTCCGTCACTTCCGCATCCGCCTTGGTACGCCGCTGATTGTGCCTCAGATACTCGACCCACGTCGCCACATGATAGCTCTCGGTCCAGATCTCCGGATTTTCCAGATCGCGCAGAAGCACCCACTGCCGTGCGCCGTCGCGCAGCCGAATCCGGCGGCGGTCTGCCATGACACTGAGAAATGCCGGTATGTCTTCATGTGCGATCTTGAAATCGATCATGATCATGATGGGTCCGCTTCGTGCCTTGAGATCTAGCAGCAATTGAGGCTCGCTGAACTGGTCTAGCGGCGCCAGATTGAGCGCACCGAATTCGGGCAGCCTATAGTAGAAGCCGACAAGAGCGGTCCCGATCATCAAGAGCCCCGCCCACATCAGCGCGTTGCTTGACCCCTGGACGTCTGCGACGGAGCCCCAAAGCCAGCTGCCCGCAGCCATGCCTCCGAAGGTTGCCGTCTGGTATAGGGAAAGGGCGCGCCCAACCACCCATCGCGGCGTCGAAAGCTGGACCGTCACATTGAACAGGGACAAGGCGAGCACCCAGCAGGCGCCTGCGGGCAACAGCACGAGATGGCTGAGCCAGATGTTGCGGCTGAGCGCCAGCAGCACGCAGGTGACAGCAAACCCCACGCAGGCCGAGCGCACGATGGTCTCGTTGTCGTACCGCTCCCGAATGCGGGCATTGAGGAAGCCTCCGCCGATCGCCCCGATCCCGAACGCGCCCAGAAGTGTTCCGTAGGCGAGCGCACCGCCGCGTAGCAGATCGCTCGCCACAACAGGCAGAAGCGCCAGTATCACGATGGCCGCGACGCCAAAAAGCATCGCACGGAACATCACGGTCAGCAGGTTTGGTGACATTGCCGTGTAGCGAAGTCCTGCATATACGGCGCTTGCGAAGGATTCGCGCGGCAGCGGGTTGGGCATGACCACGGGCCGCCACCACATTAGCGCCGCGATCAGCGGAATGTAGCTCAACGCATTGAGAGCGAATGCCGACGCGGCGCCCGCCGCCGCCACGATCAGACCGCCCAGCGCCGGGCCGACGCTGCGCATCAGGTTGAAGCCCACGCTGTTCAGCGTGACCGCCTCCGCGAGGTTGTCACGCGGAACTACATCGCCCACCGAGGCCTGCCATGACGGATTGTTGAGCGCCGTCCCGGTACCGATGATGAATGTGAATGCCAGAAGCAGCCACGGCGTAAGCCAATCCTGAATTGCAAACAGTACGAGCAGACACGAGACCGCCATCATCAACATCTGGGCGGCCAGCATGATGCGGCGGCGATTGAAATTGTCGGCCAGTGCGCCGGCTGCCAGCGAGAACAGCATGATCGGCAGCGTAATGGCTCCCTGAACAAGCGCCACCATCCCTTCCGAATCGGTGATCGTCGTCATCATCCAGCCCGCGCCGACCGCCTGAATAAGGCCGCCCAGATTGGACGCCTGGGTGGCGCCCCAAAGCACGCGGAAATTCAGATAGCGAAACGGCGCAAGGGTCGACGCTCTTTGTGGCAATTCTGACGCTGCTCCGACCTTTAGATGTTCTGAGAGCCGAACCTAACAATACCGTCAGGCTTAGGCCAGCGGACAACACGAGACTTCACGCGGAGAGAATTTTTCCCGCCGATTTCGAACATCTTTTCGTCTCACCCAACTGACCACGCGATCGGGATGCGACGTTTTTGACTTTTCGCGCATGGCGTAGCTAAATATCCGGTCGCAGGGTAGACGAAAGTTCCACGCTCTCATAGTTTGCGCTGCACAATCAAACGGACAGATAGCCTCGACGGGATTAAGAACCAGAATGAAGATCGAAACCGTTGGCATCGTCGGCGCCGGCCAGATGGGTGGTGGTATCGCTCACGTGACGGCCATGGCCGGCTACAAGGTTCAGCTTTACGATATCTCGCCGGAGCGTATTGAAAAGGGCATCGCCACAATCAGCGGCAATATGGCCCGCCAGGTGTCATCCGGAAAGCTGGAAGAAAGCGTGCGTCAGGCAGCACTTGCCAACATTTCACCGGCCCCGCAGATGGAAGATCTCGCCGGCGTGGATCTGGTGATAGAGGCCGCCACCGAGGACGAGACGGTCAAGCGCAAGATCTTCGCGCAGCTCTGCCCAAAGCTTAACCCCGAGGCAATGCTCGCGACGAACACCTCGTCGATCTCGATCACCAGGCTGGCCGCGCAGACCGACCGGCCCGAGCGCTTCATCGGCATTCAGTACATGAATCCCGTGCCGCTCATGAAGCTGGTCGAACTTGTACGCGGCATCGCCACCGAGGATCTGACCTTCGAGGCGGCGAAAGCGTTTGTGTCCAGCCTCGACAAGACGATCACGGTCGCCGAGGATTTTCCCGCTTTCATCGTCAACCGCATTCTGCTGCCGATGATCAATGAGGCGATCTACACGCTTTATGAGGGCGTGGGCTCCGTCGACGCTATCGATACCGCGATGCGGCTGGGAGCCAACCATCCGATGGGACCGCTTCAGCTCGCCGATTTCATCGGCCTCGACACCTGCTTGTCGATCATGCAGGTGTTGCATGATGGGTTGTCGGACTCAAAATACCGGCCGTGCCCGTTGCTCGTGAAGTATGTCGAAGCCGGTTGGCTGGGCCGCAAGACCGGTCGCGGCTTCTACGACTACCGCGGCGAACATCCCGTCCCGACCCGCTGAGCCTGCAAGGCTTTCCATTCACGAGCGGTCGATCCGCGCGTAATTGGCGTTGCTTAAGCGAACGCTGAACGAGCGTTGAGCCATATTGGCTGGCTGATTCTGTGTGATTTTGGCAACATTGTATGAGAACCGATGAATCGGCTCGCAATGTGAAACTTATTCTGAAACTAGCGGTGATAGTGTCGCGTTCGTGAGGGGAAGGGCGGTGCGTGTCGGACCGTCTGTGTTCGGGCTATTGGGAGACCCTCATGAAATTTCATAAACTTGCAGCCTTGCCGCTGTTGATGCTTGCTGCGCCGGCCTACGCGGCCGATGCCGTCTCCTATGAGCCGGCGCCGGTTGCAGAAGTCGCCGTGGGCGACTGGAGCGGCTTCTACGCAGGCGTTCAACTCGGCGGCGCTTTCGGCAATTCCGGCATATTCAGCATGGATCGCAACGGCGATGGCGTCTTTGGCGATTACCTGCCGGCCTTCGATCCTGCCGTTACCCCCCTCGCCGGTGGCTTTGACGGCGACTTCAACAGCGGTTTCGTCGGCGGAATTCATGTCGGCTACAACTGGCAGATGGACCGCATCGTGTTCGGTGGCCTCCTTGATGTGAGTTACGCCGATATCGGCGATAGACAGAGCGGCTTCTCGGGCACGCCGGCTTTCTATCATATCGACCGCGAAATCGACTGGCTGGCGACGGCCCGGCTCAAGCTTGGCTATGCGTTCACTGATCGCGTCATGGCTTACGCCACCGGCGGCCTTGCCTATGGCGACGTTGACTATCGCTTCGTATCGAACACGCCTGCAGCTTCCGTGGTGACTGGCGGCGGCCACGACTTCGGCTACACGGTTGGTGGCGGTGTCGAGGCGATGGTGACGGAACGCGTGTCCGTCGGCCTCGAGTATCTTTACACCAATCTTGGCGACAACGACTTCAACGTGAACCTCAGCGGACCTGCCGCTTTCTCCGGCGCGGGATCTGCCGGCTCGACCGACGCACGTGGCTCGGACCGCGACTTGGATTTCCACACCATCCAGTTCAAGGTGTCCTACCACTTCTGAGCGCGTGATGATCGGCCCCTTCGGATACGGCGGGGCCGATTGCCGTTTAAGGTCAGGCGGACACCCGCCTGCCTGCCTTGTCGAACCAATGCAGCTTCTCGCGCGGCGTCGTGACCGTGAGCTTGTCACCTATATTTGCGCCTGAGCGCCCCGCCACGCGCACGACCAGGTGCTGCCCTTCCGCCGCGCAGTAGAGGAAGCTCTCAGCGCCGACCGGCTCCACGGCCTCCACGACAGCAGCAAGCGTCAGGCCTCCCTCACCCGCCGGAGTGCTGATCCTCGCATCTTCCGGCCTGAAGCCCAGGGTTTGAGCGCCCGCAAGCGCTTCGGGATGCCCATCGCCACCGGCGGGGATCATGTTCATCGGCGGCGCGCCGATAAAGCTTGCGACGAAAGTCGAGGCAGGCTTTTCATAGATGTCCAGAGGCGCACCGGCCTGCTCGACCACCCCGGCATTCATTACCACCAGAGTGTCTGCCAATGTCATCGCTTCAAGCTGGTCGTGGGTGACGTAAACGGAAGTCACACCCAGCGAGCGCTGAAGATTCTTGATCTCCACCCGCATCTGGCCGCGCAGTTTCGCATCAAGATTGGAAAGCGGCTCGTCGAAGAGAAACACCTTCGGCTTGCGCACGATTGCCCTGCCCATTGCAACGCGCTGTCGCTGGCCGCCGGAAAGCTCTCGCGGACGCCGGTCCAACAGATGCGCCAACTCCAGCGTCTCTGCGGCCTCGCGGACCCGTCGGTCGATCTCGTCCTTCGGGGTCCCGCGATTGCGCAGGCCATAGGCCATGTTGTCGTAGACCTTCATATGCGGATAGAGCGCATAGTTCTGGAAAACCATCGCAATGTCACGCTCGGCAGGCCCGATCTCGTTGACCACCTTCCCATCAATGGAGACCGTGCCGCCGGTGATTGTCTCAAGCCCCGCCACCATGCGAAGAAGGGTCGACTTGCCGCAACCCGACGGGCCGACTAGAACGCACAGCGCCCCATCCGCGATGTCGATGGACACACCCTTCACGGCTTCGACATTGCCCGCATAAACCTTGCGGACGTCCTTCAGATCGACTGTCGCCACCCGGTCATTTCTCCGTTTCGATAAGGCCGCGCACGAACCAGCGCTGCATGAAAAGCACGACGAGAATTGGCGGAATGATCGCCAGCATGGCTGTCACCATGACGAGGTGCCACTGCGTGTCGGCATCGGCAAAAGAGATCATCTTCTTCAACCCGATGACGATGGTGGTCATATCGTTGCGGTTCGTCATCAGCAGCGGCCACAGATACTGCGTCCAGCCATAGATGAAGAGGATGACGAACAGCGCTGCGATATTGGTGCGCGAGAGCGGCATCAGAATGTCCTTGAAGAACCGCCATGGACCTGCCCCGTCGATGCGCGCCGCTTCGATCAGTTCGCCGGGGATCGTCAGAAAGAACTGCCGGAACAGAAGCGTGGCGGTTGCCGATGCCATCAGCGGCAAGGTCAGTCCCGTATAGGTATCGATCAGGCCGAGATTCACCATCACCGCATAGGTCGGCATGATGCGAACCTCGACCGGCAGCATCAGCGTGATGAAGATCAGCCAGAAAAACGTCATCCGGAAAGGGAACCGGAAGAACACAATGGCATAAGCGGAAAGGATCGAGATGATGATCTTTCCAACGGCGATGGAAAGCGCCATGACCGTCGTGTTGAACAGTAGCGTCCAGACATTGACGCCGCCGATGCGCCCGATGCCTCCGAACAGCGCCTCATAATAGTTGTTGAATATCTCCGGCCCGGGCAGCAAGGGCAGTGGCGGCCGCAAAATCGTCTGCAGCGAATGGGTCGACGCCACGAACGTGTAGTAGATCGGAAACGCCACGACGAGCATTCCGATAATCAGCACGATATGGGCGATGACACCCCGGCGTCGCGAAAGTCCGATCATGGGCGCGGCCTCCGCTCAACCATAGTGCACCTTGCGCTCGACATAGCGGAACTGCACTGCCGTGAGCCCGATCACGATCACCATCAGGATGACGGACTGTGCTGCCGATGCGCCAAGCAGCTGATTGAGCGCACCGTCGCTGTAGACCTTGTAGACCATTGTCTCGGTCGCCTTGCCCGGCCCGCCGCCCGTTACGGCGTGAATGATGCCGAACGTGTCAAAAAAGGCGTAAGTCGTATTGATGACGAGCAGAAAGAAGGTGGTCGGCGCGAGGAGCGGAAAGATGATTGTCCAGAACCGCTTGGTTTCCCCGGCGCCATCGATGGCAGCCGCCTCGATCAGCGTCTTGGGAATGGCCTGGAGACCCGCCACGAAGAACAGGAAATTATAGCTGATCTGTTTCCACGCCGCTGCCGCCACCACCAATATCATGGCGTTGGAACCGTTGAGCAGCGGGTCCCATGGGATGCCCAGCCAGCGCAGGCCGATCGCGAGGCTTCCGATGGAGGGATTGAACAGAAACAGCCACAGCATGCCGGCGATCGCGGGCGCCACCGCATATGGCCATATCAGCATGGTCCGATAAAAACCCTTGGCGCGTATGACGCGGTCAGCCATGACGGCCAGAAGCAGCGCGAGCGCCATTGATGCAAAGGCAGTCGACACTGAGAAGACCACCGTCACCTTGACGGAATTCAGATAGTTTGGGTCGGTCAAGACCCGCTCGAAATTGTCAAACCAGACGAAGCGCGAGCGAAGGCCGAACGGATCTTCCTTCAGCATGGACTGGCGCAGGGCCTGACTGGCCGGCCAGTAGAAGAAGACAATCGTGATGGCGAGCTGAGGAGCCACCAGCAGATAGGGAAGAATCTTGTTCGGAAATACGACGCGTGGAGACAAACGAAGGTCCTTATCGTCAACGAGGAAAGAGGCCGACGGCGCGGGCCGACGGCCTCCTGATAAGGGCGATCAGTTGCCCATGGCTTCCTTGATGGCCGCGTTACCGCGCGAAACCACATTGTCGAGAGCCTGCTGGGCGGTCAGATCGCCAGCCAGCATCTTCTCGTATTCCTCGTTCATGATGTCGCGAACCTGGGGCAGGTTGACGAGACGAACGCCCTTCGAATTTTCGGTCGGAGCCTTGCCCATCATCTGCTTGATCGGGATCTCACGGGCCGGGTTCTTCTCGTAGAAGCCGTCCGCCTTGGTCTTCTCATAGGCCGCCATGGTCACCGGCAGGTAGCCCGACACCTGATGCAGGCGCGCCTGTATGTCAGTCTGCGACAGGAAGTTGAAGAAGGCGGCAACCGCCTTGTATTCCTCATCCGACTTGTTTCCGAACACCCACAACGATGCGCCGCCGGGGATCGTGTTCTGCGGCTCGGTGTCGTAGGGCAGCATGCCCGTGCCGTAGTTCATGCCGGACTTCACGACATCGCCGAGGCCGCCCGATGATTCGGTCATGATTCCGCATTCGCCGGCGAGGAAGAGCTGCTTGGCCTCGGACGTACGGCCGCCATATTTGAATGTGCCGTCCTTGGCGAGATCCGCCAACGCCTGGAAGTGCTTCACGAAGGGCTCGGAATTGACCTTGAGTTCAACGTCGAGCGCAGCGATTCCATTCTCGTTGGTGCCCCACTGGTAGTTGTTCCACGCGGCGAAGTTCTCCGTGTGGATCCAGGTCAGCCATGTGGAAGTGAAGCCACAGGCAGCCGCGCCGCTCGACTTAATCTTCTTGGCGGCTTCCCAGACTTCGTCCCAGGTCTTGGGAGGATTGTCGGCATCAAGCCCGGCTTTCTGGAGAATGTCCTTATTGTAGTACAGGATCGGCGAAGAGGAGTTGTAGGGGAACGACAGCATGGTGCCGTCCGGCTTGGAATAGTAAGCGACGATGCCAGGCAGATAGGCGCTCTTGTCGAACGGCTTTCCGCCCATCGAAAGAACCTCGGCCACAGGCTTGATTGCGCCCTCGGCGGCCATCATCGTTCCCGTTCCGGCGTCAAAGACCTGAATGATGTGCGGCGACTGGCCGGCACGGAAGGCCGCGATGCCGGCATTGAGCGTCTCCGGATAGGTGCCCTTGAACACAGGTGTGATTTTGTAGTCGCTCTGGCTCTCGTTGAATTCCTTGGAAAGCTGCTCGACAACCTCGCTATTGGCGCCGGTCATGGCGTGCCACCAGCTGATTTCGGTGACGGCAAAGGCGGAGGTGGTGGAAAGCAGCGTGGCAATTGCGGCAATGCCCGCCGCAAAACTGGTGGTAGTCATAGGTTCGCTCCCTTGTTCCTTGGCGAAGAAAGGAAGGCGAACCCGCTTGTGGCGCGTCCTCCTCCTAACCGCGACAGGGATTATTGACGCAATGCGACATTTGCACAATCCTTTTGTTACACTTTCGTGACGGCGCGCGTTGAACGCGGTTTGCTTTCGTTTATCAGCGCAAAGCAAAGCGCAGAGCCGCCCTGTTGCGGACGCGACCACGATCAAAACCGATTATTGTGGAAAACTACTTGACGGCGGCAAGCATCGCCTTGGCGTCGGGACCCGACCATTCGGCCGGACCGTTCATGCTGGCCAGAAGGCACCCTTCCTTGTCGATGAGGAGAGTGACCGGCAACCCCAGCGCCAGACCACGCGTCTTGAGCTCGTTGAAAAGGTCGAGCGTGTTGTCGCGATAGAACGCGAGCGATTCCACCTTGATATCGCCAAGAAACTTCTTCGGTTTCTCGTCGTCACCTGTGTCGACATTCACCGCAACAACCTCGAAGTCGTCTCCGCCCATCTCTTTCTGAAGCGTATCGAGGGCCGGCATTTCGGCACGGCACGGGGCACACCATGTCGCCCACAGGTTGAGCAGGACCGTCTTGCCTGCATGATCGGCCAGCGTCATCGGCATGCCATCGGGAGCGTCGAATGCGAGGGTCTTCAGCGACTGCGGCGGATCGGCGGGCAGCATGGCCGCAACCTCGCCCTTTGCCGCTGCCGCCACGATCCGGGCATCTTCGGTCTTGTCCGCGCAATTGTTGTCGCCGACATCGACGACGGCCTCACCAGCCGAACCCTTCGGGTTGCCAGATCGTGGCCCCGTGGCATATACCGCCACGGCGCCAGCGACCAGGCCAGCCAATGCTGCGGCTGCGATCAGTTTTGGGGCAGGCAAGAGTTTCCTCGGTTCGGCCATTCTTTTTGTTCTCCAGCCTTCCGGTTATCATGATGAGCGACCACAAGACCAGCAACCAGATGTGGGGTGGACGTTTCGCCTCGGGACCCGCCGCTATCATGGAAGCGATCAACGCCTCCATTTCGTTCGACCGGAAGCTCTACGCCCAGGATATTCGCGGGTCGCTGGCCCACTCCGAAATGCTCGCAGAAACGGGCATCATTTCGAAGGCCGATCAAGAGAAAATCGCTCACGGTCTGAACACGATTTTGAAAGAGATCGAAAGCGGCGCATTCGTCTTCTCCACCAAGCTGGAAGACATCCACATGAATGTGGAAGCGCGTCTGGCAGAATTGATCGGGACGGCTGCTGGCAGACTTCATACGGCCCGTTCGCGCAACGACCAGGTGGCCCTCGATTTCCGTCTGTGGGTGAAGGACGAATTCCAGCGCATCGCTGAAGCACTGAAGGGAATCATCGGCGTCCTTCTGGATCGCGCGGATGAACATGCGGCAACTGTAATGCCCGGTTTCACCCACCTTCAAACCGCCCAGCCCGTGACCTTCGGTCACCATTGCATGGCCTATGTGGAAATGTTCGCGCGGGACCTTTCCAGGGTGCGTGATGCGATCGAGCGTATGAACGAGAGCCCGCTGGGGGCTGCCGCCCTCGCCGGGACGGGCTTTCCGATCGACCGTCATCAGACTGCCAAGGCGCTTGGCTTTCGAGAGCCCACCCGCAATTCGCTGGATTCGGTTTCGGATCGCGATTACGCGCTGGAATTTCTCTCGATAGCCGCCATTTGCGCGACCCATCTGTCCCGGCTTGCCGAAGAGATCGTCATCTGGTCGACCCCCCAATTCGCCTTCGTGCGCCTGTCTGACAGCTTTTCGACGGGTTCCTCGATCATGCCCCAGAAAAAGAACCCCGACGCCGCCGAACTGGTGCGGGCCAAGACCGGACGCGTCAACGGCCATCTGGTGGGCCTGCTGACCGTCATGAAGGGTCTTCCCCTGACCTATTCAAAGGACATGCAGGAAGACAAGGAAGCCGTCTTTGACGCTGCCGAAACACTTGATCTCATGCTTGCCGCCATGACCGGAATGGTCGGCGACATGACTGTCAACGAACAGGCGATGAAGCGCGCGGCGGGGTCGGGTTATTCGACGGCGACCGATCTGGCCGACTGGCTTGTGCGCACCCTCGGCCTCCCGTTTCGCGAGGCCCATCATGTCACCGGACGTGCTGTTGCGCTGGCTGAGCAGAAAAAGGTTGGACTTGAGAAACTGTCGCTGGATGACCTGAAAGCGATCCATAGCGACATAACCGACGACATTTTCTCAGTGCTGACGGTCCAGAATTCGGTGAAAAGCCGTAAATCCTTTGGCGGCACCGCGCCGGCTGAGGTGCGCCGCCAGATCCGCTACTGGAAGAAGCGTCTTGCGAAAGCTTGATCGTGCATGTTGTCGAGAAATTCGGTAAAAGCGCCGGATCGGATATCTGAAAGAGTTTACATGCAAGCGCGCACACTGACAGTTTTGCTATGCATCGCCGCGATTGGCACGATCACCGGCTGTGGGCGCAAATCGGATCTCATCACGCCGTATCAGGCACAGGTCGAGGCGCAGAAAGCCGCGGAGAAGGACGGGCAGCCAGCCCAGCCGGCGCCCGAACAGCCTGCGAACGACAAGCGTTTTATCCTTGACGGCCTGATCGACTAGGCTGGAAATCCGGATCAAACATTCTCACTGACCCTCGCTTTGTGAAGTCTGAAGCCCGTGAACCATTTCGAGTACCGCGACGGCGTGCTTTTTGCCGAGGATGTTGCCCTGCCGGAAATCGCGGCAGCTGTTGGCACACCCTTCTACTGCTATTCGACGGCAACGCTCACACGCCACTTTCAGGTCTTCAGCAAGGCCTTTGCCGGGATAGACTTGCTGGTCTGCTACGCGCTCAAGGCCAACTCGAACCAGGCTGTGATCAGGACGCTCGCGAAGCTGGGCGCCGGCGCGGATGTGGTGTCGGAAGGCGAGCTGCGCCGCGCTCTTGCTGCTGGGATTCCGCCGGAAAAGATTGTCTTTTCGGGCGTGGGCAAGACCGCCAGGGAAATGGATCTCGCACTCGAGGCCGGCATCCTCTGCTTCAACGTGGAGTCGGAGCCTGAACTCGAACTGCTTTCCGCACGCGCCGTGGCGCTCGGTAAGACAGCGCCCGTTTCTCTGCGCATCAATCCCGACGTCGATGCAAAGACCCACAAGAAGATCTCGACTGGCAAGGCGGAAGACAAGTTTGGCATTCCGCTGAAGCGGGCGCGCGAGGTCTATGCCCACGCCGCTCGCCTTCCCGGTCTGAAGGTGTCGGGTGTCGATGCTCATATCGGTAGCCAGATCACTGACCTGCAGCCCTATGACGATGCCTATCGCCTAATGGCCGACCTGGTCCGCAGCTTGAAGGAGGATGGCTATGATATCGGCCATATTGACCTGGGCGGCGGACTTGGAATCCCCTACCGCACCGACAACGATCCTCCGCCCTTGCCTGACGCCTATGCCGCAATCGCGCGCAAGCATGTTGCGGATCTTGGCGTGAAGGTCATCTTCGAGCCGGGCCGCATGATTGCCGGCAACGCCGGCATCCTCGTCTCGGAGGTCATCTATGTGAAAGAAGGCGAAGCGAAGAACTTCGTCATAGTTGACGCTGCGATGAACGATCTCATACGCCCGACCCTCTATGACGCGTTTCACGATATCCGCCCGGTCGTTCAGTCGGCACCCGATGCCACGCGGATCAAGGCCGACATTGTCGGGCCGGTCTGCGAGACGGGGGACTTCATGGGACAGGACCGTGACCTTCCCTACCCCGAAC
Organism: Rhizobiaceae bacterium; assembly: GCA_023953905.1. Taxonomy (GTDB): domain Bacteria; phylum Pseudomonadota; class Alphaproteobacteria; order Rhizobiales; family Rhizobiaceae; genus Arvimicrobium. Next base: position 12,126 of record JAMLJA010000002.1, read on the forward strand.
CCGGCGATCTGTTGGCCATCGGCACGGCGGGCGCCTATGGCGCCGTGCAGGCGGGAACCTACAATTCACGCCTTCTGGTGCCGGAAGTTCTCGTGGATGGAGACCGCTTCCACGTCATCAGGCCACGTACCAGCTTCGAACAACTGATCGGACTGGATTCCGTGCCGGACTGGCTCGCATAGGCTTACGTGAGCGTTTCTCGAAGTTAGTCGACTGCCCGCCGGGAACCCTCTTCACGTTTTTGTAGCCTGCCTCGCCTTTGCCGTGTTTGCTGCTATTGTTTGAGTCTGTAGGCGGCGCATTGTGCCGCGACCACCCGGTAAAGGGCGGATGAGCGAGCAGCCTGGAGCAGACACTATCGATACCGCAGCAAGGCATCTCGGTCGTGCGCGCCTGACCACGCGACTTTCGATTCTTGTCGAGCGCCTCTGGCCGCGGCTCGTGCCGCTTGCCATTGTGGCCTGCCTGTTCGTCGCGGTGTCATGGTTTGGGGTGTTGCGGCTCTTGCCCGATATCGCGCGGATCGGCGTGGTCGGGCTCTTCGGTCTTCTCGCCCTCGCCTCGCTCTATCCCTTGCGCTCGTTTCGCCTGCCCGGCGCGGCTGATATCGATCGTCGCATCGAGCACTCGAACCAGTTGCTGCACGAACCGGTCACGGTGCAGTCGGACAGGCTCACTGGAAACGGCGCGGGCTTCGCCGACGCTCTCTGGCGCGAACACCAGCGCCGCATGGCAGCGCGCCTGAACGACCTTTCGGGAGACCTGCCCCACACGGGCTTGCCCGACCGCGACCCATGGGGTCTTCGCGCAATTTCCGTCTTGCTGGTCGTCACCGCCTTTGCGTTCTCGTTCGGCCCCTCCGGCGGTCGCCTCGATGATGGCTTTCACACGCATTCCAATGTCGAAACCGTGCCGGCACGTATCGACGCGTGGGTCACGCCGCCATCGTATACGCGCAAGGCGCCGATTTTCTTGACGGCCGATGCGAACAACGCAGGTGAGGTCGTCACTGTGCCGGAAGGCAGCGAAGTGACACTGCGCGTTACCGGCGGGACGGGCAGAGAAATGCTGGGGTTCAAGAGTCCAGCCGGCGAGGTGCGGGAAATAGCGCCTCAAGGTGATGCGGCAGATGCCGCCCGCCCGCCCGCAGATCCCGCACAGATCGGCACACGGCAATTCGCCTACCGGCTGAAAGGCGACGGCGCGCTGGCGCTGACGTCCGACGATACCGACCTTCGAAGCTGGATGTTCGCCGTCACACCGGATCAGGCCCCGACAATCAGCTTTGTTGGCGAGCCCAAGCGCGCTGCCAACGGTACGCTCGAGGTCAGTTATGAAATCCAGGACGACTACGGCGCTGCTTCGGCGAGTGCCGAGTTTACGCTCGCGGAGCCGCAGGCAGAAGATGCGCGTCCGCTTTATGACGCGCCAGAAATGCCCCTGGCGCTGCCCCGGCGCGGCGGCGAGATCAAGCCGGTCAAGGTCACTCGCGACCTGACAGACCATGTCTGGGCCGGCGAGGCAGTCACCCTGACACTTAAAACCGTCGACGATGCCGGCAATGAGGCTGCGAGCGAAACAAAGACGTTCATCCTTCCTTCCCGTCTGTTCACCAACCCTTTGGCCAAGGCGATCGTGGAAGATCGCCAGATCCTGTCGCTCGATGCGAATCGCAAGCGGGATGTGCTCGACCTGATTGACGCCGTCACGCTGCGTCCCGAAGACACCTTCGATGACATGTCCCAATATTTGGGGCTCACGGTCGGTCGAACCCGTCTGAAACTCGCTGAAACAGACGATCAGCTTCGCGAGGTCGCCGATTATTTGTGGGAGATGGCGCTCACCATCGAGGATGGCGATCTCTCCGCCGCCGAAAAGCGTCTGCGTCAGGCTCAACAGAACCTGAAGCAGGCGCTTGAGAATGGCGCAAGCGACGAGGAAATCGACAAGTTGATGGCGGAACTGCGGGAAGCGATGAACGACTTCCTGCGCGAACTCGCTCAGCGTGCCCAGCAGAACCAGAATCTCGCCCAGCAGATGCCGCAGAACGGGCAGGAGTTGCGCAAGAACGATCTCGACAGAATGCTGGATCAGATTGAGAACCTGGCCAAATCAGGCAATCGCGACAAGGCGCAGGAACTGCTTTCTCAGCTCCAGAACATGATGAACAACCTGCAGGCGGGTCGCCAGCAGCAGCGGCAGCAGAGCGGCCAGAATGGCGAGATGCGCCAGAAGATGGACGAGCTGGGCGAGATCATGCGCCGTCAGCAAGAAATGATGAACGAAACCTTTGGCCTCGGCCAGCAGCAGCAGGACGAAAACGGCGACCCCCAAATGGGCGAAAATGGTCAGGATGGTCAGCAACCGGGTCAGCAGCCTGGCCGGGGCATGACGCCGGAAGAGTTTGCAGAGGCGATGCGCCAGCTTCAGCAGGGTCAGGGAAAATTGCAGCAGGATTTGCAGGGCCTGACCAAGGAGCTTGAAGGAATGGGCATTGAACCCGGCGAAGGCTTTGGCGATGCCGGTGAGGCGATGGGACAGGCCGAGGGTGCCCTTGGCCAGGGCGAAGGCGAACGCGCCGTCGGCGAACAGGGCCGCGCGCTGGAAGCGCTTCGGCGCGGCGCCCAGAACATGATGCAGCAGATGATGCAGGCAATGCAGGGCGACGATGGCGAAGGCGAGAACGGAGGTCGCCAGCAGAATGCCGATCGTGATCCGCTCGGCAGACCTCGGGCGACGACCGGTCCCGACTATGGCGAATCGGTGAAGGTCCCGGACGAAATCGACACCCAGCGCGCCCGTCAGATTCTGGAAGCCATCCGCAAACGCCTTGGCAATGCGCTCAGTCCTGCCCTCGAGCGCGAGTATCTCGAGCGGCTGCTGGAAATGCGCTGACGAGCGTCTGACCGCTCGGCGCAAAATTCTCTATCGCGTTTCCCCATGGGATCTATCCAATCCGCATAGCGTGAACGCTTAACGCGTTGCGCCCTTCACAATTTTGCCGCGTACCCTAGCTTTCATGACAGTTCGGTGACAGAGGCATGACACTGTTGGTGTGAAGGTACGTGTGTGAGTTTGACTGCAGCAGATGACGACACTCAGCCGGGCAATGACCCGGCTCCGGAAACGGCCCGTCCGATGTCCCGGCGCGCGTTGGCTTGCGTCAGAACGCTCTCCATCACGATCTTGATCGCGCTGTTGCTCTCCTTCTCGATCGAGATGGTGGCACGTGGCTCCGTAACCGGGGCGCTCGGCTTTCTTTTCGAGCCCTATCAGCCCGGCTGGACCACGATCGCTGTCTTCGCACTGATCTTCCTCGCGCTCGACGCGATACTGGGGCGGACCCATCAGGCCATCCTGATCGTAGCACCGCTATTCCTCATTCTGGCCTTTGCCGGGCATCAGAAGGCCTATTACCTCGGCGACCCGCTCTACCCGACCGATTTCCTCTATGCGCGCCAGATCGTGGAATTGCTGCCTCTCCTCGTCGCGGACCGTCCGTGGCTCGCCGCGGGCATGGTGATTGCAAGCATCGCGGGGGTGTTGTTGCTCGTCTTCCTCTGGCGGCTCTGGCTTCGCAAGTTGCCACGGCTTTCGCTCGGCAATCGCGTTGCGCGCCTGATCGTTGCGCTTCCCGCATTGGCCTTTTTCGCCTCCATCATGGACTATGCGACGTTTTCCTGGACGCGCGATCGGCTGCAGATTCTGCCGATGATGTGGGACCAGAAGGAAAATTACGCCAAGAACGGTTTTCTGCTCGCCTTCGCGCTCAACGTGCCGATGGCCAAGGTTTCCGCGCCTGACGGCTATTCAGAGGAAGCGATAGCGGCGGCCCCACAACCTGCGGGCGCAGCGTCGGTTCCCCTCAATCGACCCGACATCATCATGGTCATGAGCGAGTCGTTCTGGGATCCGACGCAACTCCCCGGCACAAACATCACACCCGATCCGATGCAACATGTGCGAGAACTCCGATCCGGCAGCGTGTTCTCGCCGGAGTTCGGCGGAATGACCGCAAATGTCGAGTTCGAAGCTCTGACAGGATTTTCCAATGCGTTCCTGCCCTATGGCAGCATCCCTTATCAGCAATATGTGCGCGACCGTTTGCCCTCGATGGCGTCCTTCCTGAAGAGTGAGGGATACGACACCCTCGCGATCCATCCTTTTGAAGGCTGGTTCTGGAATCGCACGCCGGTCTACAAGGCCTTCGGCTTCGATCGCTTTCTCTCTGCTGAGAAACTGCCGAACATGGAGCTTCGGGGCAAGCTCGTATCGGATGCCGCCCTGACAGAACGGATTATCGCGGAAGCCGACGCGGAGACGAAACCGTTCTTCCTGTTCGCAGTAAGCCTGCAAAGTCACGGCCCCTATGAGCCGAACCGCTACGGAAACGCGACACACACAGTCTCCACGACAGGTGGACCTTGGGCGAAGGAAACCATTCTTTCCTACGCCGAAGGTATTGCCGATGCGGACAAGGGACTGCTCGACCTCGTGGAATGGGCGCAGCGCCGCGATCGCCCCACCATTGTCGTCTTCTTCGGCGATCACCTGCCGCCTCTCGGACCCGCCTATGTCGACACAGGCTATCTTGAAAATCCGGTGCCCGAGCGCCGCGAGGCGGCCGACAGCATGGCCCTGCACCGCGAAACACCCCTTGTGATCTGGTCGAATGATTCGGGATCAGTGCAGAGCGGCTCAATCAGCCCAGCATTCCTGCCGCTTGAGATATTCCGCGCAGCAGGCATCCAGCATCCTTACTATACGGACTTCCTGGGACAGGTGAGGGAGCAATTCCGCGTCGTGGAGCGCAATATGCTAATTGGTGCTGACGATGCCTCGACACCGGACTGGCTGCGCGAGCCTTCACTACCGCCGCTGATCAGGGATTTCCGGTTTCTGCAGTATGATATGATGTTCGGAGGCCAGCACGCCGCCCCTGCTTATTTTCCAGAGATGTGGCCCGGCAATGAGCGGGATACGCCGCCGCACGGCGACCGAATCATCGGGTTCAATCAATTCGAAGCTGAACCTTCGGCGCTGTAAAATCGTCGCGTCAGCTCTTGACGACGCCGACGAAAGGCAATTCGCGGAAGGCGTGGGCGACGTCCATGCCATATCCCACGACAAAATAATCGGGACATTCAAAGCCGACGAAATCGGCCTCGATGTCGGCCTGGCGGCGCATCCGCTTGTCGAGCAGGACCGCGAGCGAACAACTCTTTGCGCCGCGAGACAACATCAGTTCGCGCGCGAACTTCAATGTCTTGCCCGACTCAAGGATGTCGTCGACAAGCAGCACGTCTCGTCCCGCGACATCGTTGTCGATGTCTCGGAGCACCCGGACTTCACCGCTTGTGGTGCCTGCGCCATAGCTTGAGATGAAGATGAACTCGACTTCCGGCGAGAGACCGACATCGTGCATCGCGCGAATGAGATCGGCGGCAAAGATGAAAGATCCCTTAAGCACCGAAATCACCAGCAGGTCTGTATAGTCCCGCTCGGCAATAGTCTTGGCCAGTTCAAGATTGCGCCGGGCAATGGTGGAGGCGGAGTAAAGGACCTCGATCTCTTTGTCACGGACAACGGGCATGGCTCTTCCTATTGATCGAAGGCGACCGAGACGGTCCTCACTCCGTCATTAGGCATGTCGAGCCGCCCGGAAAAGCTATATTTTGCACCCGGCGCCAATGGCGTGCGCAATGTCCCCAACCTATACACCACCGTGTCGCCATCTTGCGACACCACGTGAACGGCAAGCGCAGGCACGCGTCCGGCAGCCCCGCCCGCGTTTTCAATCGTTCCGTCGACAAGGAGCGCGGGGCTTCCTTCGACACTTCCGCTGCGAGAACGGACCTCGGCGATGCGTAGATCGGGCGCTGTCACGCGCGCGTGACGAAACATGGAATGCCCACCGGAAATCCAGAAAGCTGCGACAATCGCGACGCACCCTGCCAGCCAGAATAGCGGACCTCCGTGTTGCCGCGCCCATTGCATCGGTGGGCGCGCTCGCCGGTCCAGGATCGCCATGCCGGCGTGCCCTTGCGCTTCGGAAGCCTGTCCAGACGAAACCGGCGGCGCATCGCGCGGCACCGGCTCGACTTCCATGTAATCCGCATCGATGATGTCGGCGGTTTCCGTAGACGCACGCGATCGCGCACCCGACACGGGGCGTGACGTCATCATTTCGCCGGAAACGGAGCGTGCGGTAGCGGAATCAACCATGCGGGCCGCCTCTTACTCCTTGGCCACAGTCTTAAGCGGACGTAAAGGAGAATGGTTAAGAACTCTTCACCGAGTGATTTGTGAGGAGGGTCTGGATAGAAAAATTAACCGCCGGTTAACCATGCCGGACCGAATGTCGCCGGGCGCCTGCGCGGCGGCAAACACCCAGAGGCTTTGCAACGTGATTCGGTTCGAGAATGTCGGCCTGAGATACGGACTCGGTCCGGAGATCCTGCGCGACATCTCCTTCGATCTGCCGTCCGGGTCTTTTCAATTTCTGAGCGGCCCGTCCGGAGCTGGCAAGACCACGTTGCTCAAACTGCTTTTCATGTCGCTCAAGCCAACGCGCGGGTTGATCAACGTATTCGGCAAGGACCGCGCACGGGTAACCCGCCAGGAGTTGCCCCTTCTTCGTCGTCGTATCGGCATCGTGTTTCAGGATTTTAGACTGCTGGACCACATGTCGACGTTCGACAATGTCGCGCTGCCGTTGCGCGTCCGCGGACGCGAAGAGGCAAGCTATCGGCAAGACGTTGCCGAACTTCTGAAGTGGGTCGGGCTCGGAGACCGCATGCATGTTCTGCCGCCGGTGCTGTCCGGTGGCGAAAAGCAGCGCGTGGCCATCGCCCGCGCATTAATCGAACAACCTGAAATCCTGCTCGCCGACGAGCCGACGGGTAATGTCGATCCGCCTCTGGCACGCCGGCTTTTGCGCCTCTTCATCGAGATGAATCGGCTGGGCACGGCAGTGGTCATAGCCACCCATGACCTCAATCTGATGGAGCAGGTGGACGCGCGACGCATGATTCTCAGCGATGGCAGGTTGGACATCTATGACTGATGTCCCCGCCGATATATCGCGCATCCATGCGTCCCGGCGAAGCCGCAGGGGACCTTCGCCGATCATTCCGCCTCAGAGCGTGTCGGGGCAGTCCTTGGTGCTGGTCATCGCCATCATGACGTTTCTCTCCTGCCTGACGCTGGGAGCCGTGACAATGATACGCGACACGGCGGCGGTCTGGCAGACACAGATCTCGCGCGAAGCGACGATTCAGATCAAGCCGATCGAGGGACTGGACATGGATACTGCGCTCGGGACCGCGGCATCCATCGTGTCTGGATTCTCAGGCGTCACCGGCACGCGCATAGTGGATGAGCAGGCCACGGCGCGACTGCTTGAACCATGGCTTGGCAGCAGCATCGATTTCGAACAACTGCCGATTCCCCGTCTCGTCATCGTGACGGTGGACCGGTCCAATCCACCTGACTTCGAGGCGATTCGCGCGAGCCTTGCGCCGGAAATCCCTTCCGCGACACTTGACGATCACCGCACCTGGGTGGACCGGCTGGTGGCGATGGCCCGCAGCATGGTGATGATCGGCGTCTCCGTGCTGGCGCTGATGTTGACGGCCACGGTCCTTACAGTCGTCTTCGCCACGCGAGGCGCAATGTCGGGGGCCGGCCACATTATCGATGTGTTGCATTTCGTCGGCGCTGAGGCTGGCTTCATTGCCGTGCAATTCCGCCGTCATTTCCTCATGACAGGGGCAAAGGGAGCCGTTGCCGGCGGCATCGCTGCCGTCGCCACTTTCATCGCCTTTTCATGGTGGTCGTCCATGAACATGGCGACTCCGGGGGGCGATCAGGCCGCCGCCTTGTTCGGCAACTTTGCCATTGGCACCAGCGGATATACCGGGGTGGCGTTCGTCGTCGTCGCCATTGCCGTCATAACGGCGCTCACCTCCCACCTCACCGTCGTCGCCTATCTGACGGACATCGATTCGAGACAGCCCGATGGCGGTTGAGGAGAAGGACCAGACAAACCTCCCAGAAGCAGCATCCGGCGAAAGGGGGCGCGGGCGCCTGCGCCGCTTTACCCGCTTTGGAGCTTTGAGCGCGCTCGCCTGCGTCTTTGTTTTCGCAGCCGGTTTTGCCTTGTTTGCAGATTATGTCAGCTCACTTGCGACTCCCCGCAATCCGGGGCCCGCAGATGCCATCATCGTTGTCACCGGCGGAAAGTCCAGACTGGAGGCAGCCGTCGACCTACTCAAGTCAGGGAAGGGATCGCGGTTGTTGATCAGCGGCGTCCATCCGGCGGCAGGACTGGACGATCTGCGCGCGGTGACAGGGGGCGATCGTCGTCTGTTCAATTGCTGCGTCGACATTGATCACGAGGCGCTGGACACCATTGGCAACGCGCAGGAAAGCGCCAAATGGCTCAAGGACCACAAATACGGGCGCGCGATCCTCGTTACCAACAACTATCATATGCCGCGCACCTTGCTGGAAATGAAGCGCGTCATGGCCGATACGGAATTCGTGCCCTACCCGGTTGTCAACACGCCAATGGGCGACGGAAGCTGGCTCACGAAAGGCGAAGTGATACGGGTGCTGTTCACCGAGTATGCGAAATATCTTGCTGCCGTCGTTCGCGGGATGCTGCCCCACAAGGCAGAGGCCGCCGCGCTGAAGATGGTGCACGCGTCTCCTGCTGCCGGATGAATGGCCGATGAGAAGCGCCTTTTCACGCCCCGCTTCAATGGTGTAACCAGCGCCGACCCTCGAATTCGGACTGCCTCATGCTCGTTGTCAGATCATTGGCGTTCAACACCGCCTTCTACGCCAGCCTGATCGTGCAGATGATCGTCTGGGCGCCGTTCTACTTTCTTGCGCCGCGCAGGATCGCCTGGTTTGTCCCTAAGTTCTGGGCGCGCAGCTGCGCCTGGCTGTACGCGACAATTGCAAGGACCAAATCAGACATCACGGGTGTAGAGAACCTGCCACAGGGCTCCTTCATCCTTGCTCCGAAGCACCAGTCGTTCTGGGATGCCATCAACTTCTTTCCCTACCTTGAGGATCCCCTCTACATCCTGAAAAGGGAGTTGCAGTGGATACCGTTCTTCGGCTGGTACATCATGAAGATGCGCATGATCCCGGTCGATCGCGGGAGCCGCGCCAAGGCACTGAAGGCGGTGGTGGAAGCAACCAGAAAGGAGATGGCGCGCAATCCTCGCCAGCTCATCATCTATCCCGAAGGCACCCGCCGGCCGCCCGGTGCAGAGCCCGCCTACAAGTGGGGCATCGTCGAGCTCTATACATCGCTGAATGTGCCGGTGGTGCCGGTCGCGCATGTGGCGGGCCTCTATTGGCCACGCCGAAAATTCCTGCGCTTTCCCGGCACGATCAAGGCGCGCTTTCTAAAGCCGATCGAACCCGGCCTCCCCAAGGACAAGTTCATGGAACGCCTGATTTCGGAAACGGAAGCTGCCTGCGACGCGCTCCTGATCGAAGCGGCGCAATCGAAGAACCCACCGCCAATGCCGCCATCCGCCGTGAAGCGGCTGGCGGAACTCGGCATCTCCATCTAGAGCGATTCCGGAACGACGCCTCGCGCGACTGGGTTTCCGGGTCAGAAATTGTCCTTGCGCTTGCGGATTTCGGCAAAAACCTCCGCGTCGGTCGCGCTTTCCATGCCGAGATGTTTGCGAATGGCAGGATCTGCCCATCGCAGGAACGGATTTGTATCGAGTTCTTCGCCGATCGTCGTCGGCAGGGTCGCTTTGCCCTCACCCCTGAGCTTCTCGATCTCCTTCGCCCGTTCCTTCAGCTTCGGGTTCTCCGGATCGATCGTCAGGGCAAACTTGGCGTTGGAAAGCGTGTACTCGTGACCGCAATAAACGACAGTCTCCCGGGGGAGCGCAGCGAGTTTCTTCAGCGAATTGTACATCACCGGAGGGGGTGCCTCGAACAGACGTCCGCAGCCAAGCGCAAAAAGCGTATCTGCCGTGAAGGCAACACCGCTCGACGGCAGGTAGAACGAGATATGTCCGGCTGTATGGCCCGGCGTTTCGATGACGCGGATGTCCTCGCCGCCAAACTTGATGACATCGCCTTCTTTCACCTGCTCGTCGATGCCGGGAATCTTGTCCGCCTCTGCCTTCGGACCGATGATCTTCAGGTTGAACTTCTGCTTCAGCGACAGGTTCGCTTCGACATGGTCGATATGATGATGTGTCGTCAGAATGACCGTTGGCTTCCAACCGGTGCGCGCAACGGCTTCCAGGATCGATGATTCCTCAGGCGCATCAATCAGCGCGGTCTCGCCACTCTGGTCGTCATGTATCAGCACGCCGAAATTGTCGGCGCGACAAGTGAACTGGTCGATGTGAATCGTCATGCATGGGTCTCCGGACTTTCGCCGGAACATAGGGAGGCAAGCGTCCCATGTCACCCTATGCGGACCATGTTTGAAGTCTCCAGCGGTCGCGGTACCGACGCGGACCTGCTATTCTCACGTCATGTATTGTGACATTATCGCCCTGCGCGCGTTTTACGGGTCGATGCTCGGAAGGTTCGCCGAACACTCGATCACCATGGCGCTTTCCTCGATCTGGGCCAAGCTGCCGAGCGAGCGGCTGGTCGGACTTGGTTATGCTCTGCCTTGGCTGGACAGGTTCGGCGCGGATGCCGATCGCGTGTTTGCGTTTATGCCCGCCACACAGGGAGCGGTCGTCTGGCCGACCGGCGGTCCATCGGCGACGGCACTGGTGTTCGATGAGGAATTGCCGCTTGTCGATTCTTCGATCGACCGTATGTTGGTCATCCACGCGCTTGAGCACGCGGAAAGTCCCCGCGAAACGCTAAAGGAAATCTGGCGTGTGCTGTCGCCCGCTGGCCGCATCGTGATCGTCGTGCCGAACCGTCGCGGCGTTTGGGCGCGTTTCGAGCACACTCCATTCGGAACCGGGCGGCCTTTCTCGCGCAGCCAACTGTCGGAGCTTTTGCGGGAAACCAACTTCACCCCGTCAGCATGGGCCGACGGCTTGTTTTTCCCGCCGTCGAAGCGGCGCTTCATTTTGCGGCTCCACAGCCTTCTCGAGCGCGCTGGTCGGCGTTTCTGGCCGATCTTTTCCGGCGTCATCGTCGTCGAGGCGCAGAAGCGGGTCTATCAGGGCGTGCCCGTCACCCAGCGGGCCTCCCGTCGCGTGTTCGCGCCGGTATTCTCGCCGCAAGGCGTTCGTGCCGCATCTGTCTCGACAAAAGAGACCGCGCTGGATCGGTAGTTTTCCGATCTTCCAATTGTCCTGACGACGTGGCCATGTTGGGCTATCGTGGCGCGAACGTCGTACAGTGGCTGAGAAGGCCCGGTCCGGCGCTCAAGCGGTGGGAGGACAGATATGAATTTTTTGAGTCAGATAACCGGCTCGTTCGCCATGCCGGCAGCCGAGAATCCGACGGTCGCCATGATGGACGCGGCCTATCGGCATCATGGGATCGATGCCCGCTACATCAATTGCGAAGTCGCTCCAGAAAAGCTGGGCGATGCGGTACGCGGAGCGCGGGCCATGGGATGGAAGGGCTTCAACTGCTCGCTGCCGCACAAGGTTTCGGTTATCGAGCACCTCGATGGCCTGGGTGAATCGGCGGCCATCATGCAGGCTGTCAACTGCGCGGTGCTGCGCGACGGCAGGCTTATCGGCGAGAACACCGACGGAAAGGGCTTTCTGAAGTCTCTGCGCGAAATCGCAGACCCCGCGGGCAAGCAGGTGCTGGTCTTCGGCGCTGGGGGCGCTTCGCGCGCCATATGCGTGGAACTCGCATTGGCCGGTGCGGAGCGCATCACCGTGGTCAACCGAGGCAAGGCGCGCGGAGAGGAACTCGTGAAGCTGGTCGACACCAACACGTTAGCAAATGCTGAGTTTCTGCCATGGAGCTCGTCTTTCCGTATTCCGGGCGAGACGGACATCATCGTCAACGCCACATCTATCGGGCTATATCCCGATATCGACGCCCGGCTGGACATCGATCCCGTCAGCCTGACACCCGGACTGGTGGTCGCAGACATCATTCCCAATCCGCCACGCACGCGATTGATCGAGGATGCTCAGGCGCGCGGATGCGAAGTGCTGGATGGGCTTGGAATGCTCGTCAATCAGGGCATTATCAATATCAAATACTGGACTGGCGTGGACGCGAATGGCGCGGTCATGCGCGCCAAGCTGGAGGAGATATTTGGCTTGTGATCTGCCGTCTTTATCCTATCGCACGGGCCAGAAGAACAGCAATGCAGGCACGGCGACAATAACGACAATGAAGGATAGCGGGAGGCCAAGCCGGGGATAGTCGGAGAATTTGTACCCGCCCGGCCCCATTACCAGCGTGTTGCACTGATGCCCGATCGGCGTGAGGAAATCGCATCCCGCGCCGATCGCGACCGCCATCAGGAAGGCTTCGGGCCGATAGCCGAGGCTGGTGGCGAATCCGGCAGCAATAGGTGCCATCACCAGCACCGTCGCCGCATTGTTGAGAAAAGGCGTGACGGCCATCGCGCAGACGAGCATCAGCGTCAGCGCGCCATAGTCAGGCAAGCTATGGCCGAACTGGGCAAGCCAGGTGGCGATCAGGTCGGTCGCGCCAGTCGTTCGCAGGGAATCGCTGACCGGGATAAGTGCTGCAAGCATCACCAGGATGGGGCCGTCCACGGCGGTATAGACATCGCGAACCGGCACGGCGTTGAGAAGAACCATGGCAACCGCAGCCGCGAAGAACGCAATGGAGATCGGCAGCAAACCGAAGGCCGTCGCACCCATTGCTGCAATCAGTACCGCCAGCGGCGCCAGTCCACGCCTGACGCTGCCGAGGCGCAATGGTCGTTCCGCAAGGGGCAGACAGCCGAAATCCCTCAGCTTCTCCGCCATGGTCGCGCGGTTTCCCTGAAGAACGATGACGTCCCCAAGCCGTAATGTGACCTCTCCCAAACGCTCCGTCAGGCGATCGCCTTTTCTGCTGACGGCAAGGAGATTGATGTTGAAACGCTCGTAGAGAGCCAGACGCTTTGCCGACCAGCCGATAAGCGGTGAATTCTCGCCAATGACGGCCTCGATGGCTTCAGCTTCCGTTCCAGGTGTTTTCGAAAGGTCCCTGTCGCCCGTCACATCAAGCTTGGCCTGCGACACCACGCGCGCCAGTCCATCCTGATCGCCTTCGAGAAGAATGACGTCGCCCGCCCGGAACACGGAATCCGGCAGGGGCGCGATTCGCAACCCCGAACGCATGATCGAGGTGACCACGACCTCTCCCTGCGCAATCTTCAGAAGATCGCTCACAGGGCGTCCCTTCAGCGCCGACTTCGCGGATATCCTGGCCTCGGCAAGATAGTTCTTGATGTCGATCGCCTCGTTGATCGAAGCACTTTCCCGGGAACGGGGGGGAACCAGCCAATAAAAGACGATCAGGAACGCCACGCCTGCCACGCACAAAACTGCGGCGACCGGAGTGAAATCGAACATGGAGAACGGCGTTCCCGTCATCTCGCCACGGATACGCGAAACCACGATATTGGGAGACGTGCCGACCTGGGTAAGCAACCCGCCAAGCAGCGAGCCGAAGGCCATTGGCATCAGAAAGACCGACGGAGAGGTGTTGGAGCGTCGAGCGAACTGGAACGCGATAGGAATCATGATTGCCAACGCGCCGATATTCTTGACGATTGCCGACAAGAGCGTCACCACGATGACGAGCAGCGCCAGTTGAGCCCTCACCGATGACAGGTTCGGGGCAAACCGCTGTACGGCATATTCCATCATGCCGGACCGCGCGACGCCGTGGCTGACCACCAGCGCGCTGCCAACGATAATGACAATGTCGTCGCTGAAACCGCTGAATGCCGCATCGAACGGCACGATGCCGACAGCGACTGCAGCGAGCAGCGATCCTGCAGCGACAAGGTCGTAACGAAACCGCCCCCAGACGAATGCGCCCATCATCAGCGCGATCACGAGAAACGACAGCACCTGACTGCTCGTCACGGCTTTTCCCCAAGGGTCGGATGCGCCCAGAACGCGCGAAGAGGCTTGATCGTTGCGTACGCAGGCGAGCACCTTGCCATTGACATGCTGACGAAGCGCTCGTTGCCGCAACGGCGTACATCGCCCCGTGCCGGAGATCAATGAGGGTACAGTGAGAAGATCACAGGCCTGGTCGTGCCGGTGCGACACTCGACAATGCGGCGTGCCGCCTGTATGCCGCTGGCGCGCCTGAGCGCTCGAATGGACACGAAAGATGACCGACAGAACAACTGACAATCGCCCACGGCCAAAGCCCGGAGTGATGGACATTGCCGCCTATGTACCCGGCAAGAGCTCAGCGCCCGAGGGTGTCAAGTTGCATAAGCTGTCGTCCAACGAGAACCCGCTCGGCCCTTCGCCCCGGTCGATCGAAGCTGCGCGGGACGTCGCCGGGCGGCTCGATGTCTATCCTGACGGAAGCGCGACGCGCCTGCGCGAGGCCCTTGCAAAGACGCATGGACTTAATCCGGCGAACATCGTCTGTTCGAATGGATCGGACGAGATACTTGGCCTGCTCGCGCAGACCTATCTGCAGCCGGGCGACGAGGCTATATTCACCGAGCACGCCTTCATGGTCTACAAGATCTACGTGCTGACCGCCGGCGCGACGCCTGTCATTGTGAAGGAAAAGAACGAGCGCGCCGATGTCGATGCGATCCTTGCAGCCGTCACACCCAAAACCCGCATATTGTTTCTTGCCAATCCCAACAATCCTACCGGTACCTACCTGCCATTTGACGAGGTGCGCCGCCTGCATGCCGGTCTTCCTTCGAATGTCCTGTTCGTCCTCGATGCGGCCTATGCTGAATACGTGCGTCGCAACGACTACGAGGCAGGCATAGAACTGGTGTCCTCGTCGGAAAACGTCGTGATGACGCGCACTTTCTCCAAGCTTGGACTGGGCGGAGTGCGCCTCGGCTGGATGTACGCGCCACGCCACATCGTCGATGCCATCAACCGGGTCCGCGGCCCTTTTAACGTGAATGCGACCGCCATCGAGGCGGGCATTGCTGCTCTGGAAGACCGCGCGCATCTTGAGCGCAGCGTGGAACACAACGAACGCTGGCGCGTATGGCTCACCGAAAAGCTGACAGAGCTTGGGCTGCGCGTGACACCGAGTGTCGGCAACTTCATCCTGGTGCATTTCCCCGACGATGAGGCCCATTCGGCAACTGCTGCCGACACGTTTCTTACGGCGCGTGGCTATGTGCTGCGAGCCGTGACAGGCTATGGCTTTCCCAAGGCTTTGCGCATGTCGATCGGCACGGAAGAAGCCAATCGCGGTGTCGTCGACAGTCTCGCCGAGTTTTTGAAGAGATGACGATGACGGAGCCTCTTTTCGACAAGATCGCACTGATCGGCATCGGTCTGATCGGATCGTCACTTGCCCGCGTCATCCGTCGCGAAAACCTGGCACATGAGATTGCGATTGCCACGCGCAGCCAGGATACACTTGATCGCGCGCGCGAACTGGAACTCGGCGACATCTACACGACCGACATGGCGGAGGGCGTGAGAGACGCCGATCTGGTCATTGTTTCGGTGCCCGTCGGTTCGTCAGGCGACGTCGCCGAACAGATCGCACCGGCTTTGAAGGCAGGCGCGATCGTCACGGATGTCGGCTCCACCAAAGGCTCCGTCATTGCCCAGATGGCGCCCTTTATTCCGCATGGTGTTCATTTCATCCCCGGCCATCCGCTCGCAGGCACCGAGAAATCCGGTCCGGATGCCGGCTTTGCGGATCTTTTCCAGAACCGCTGGTGCATTTTCACTCCCCTGCCCGATACAGATCCGCAAGCCTTGGAAAAGCTGTCCGAGTTCTGGCGTCGCTGCGGTTCGAACATCGACACGATGGACCCCGAACACCACGACAAGGTCCTAGCGATCGTCTCACATCTCCCGCATATTATTGCCTACAATATCGTCGGAACAGCGGACGACCTGCAAACCGTGACCAAATCCGAGGTCATCAAATACTCGGCCTCCGGTTTCCGGGACTTTACGCGTCTGGCCGCGTCTGACCCGACGATGTGGCGGGATGTTTGCCTCCACAACAGGGACGCCATACTGGAAATGCTGGCCCGCTTCTCGGAGGACCTGGCCTTTCTCCAGCGTGCGATCCGCTGGGGTGACGGTGACAAGCTCTTTGACCTGTTCACCCGCACACGCGCCGTACGCCGCTCCATCATCGAGGCGGGTCAGGAAATCGATGCGCCAGACTTCGGTCGCAAGTCCGTGGAAACGACTCCGAAGAAGTGAGTGTCTCAGCGAACGGGCGGAATTTTGCCCAGTTTGATGAAGCCCATGGAAGCCTTGCCTTTAGAAATCTTCAGGGGCAACGTCGTGTTTTGCCCAAGCATCGCGATACCCAGCATCGCCTTGTTGATCTGGTCGCTGGCTTCAGGAAGCGCCTCCGCTGCGACCTGCGCCAGCCCCTGAGCGTTGCGCACTGTGAGCGTCAGGTCGGCATCGACAAGTCCGTTTTGATCCGCCGATGCCGTTCCAGAAACGCCGATTCCCGTCGACGCATCGGTGGACAAGGTCAAGGTACGGATGGTTGCGGATTGACCGCGCAAACTGTCAGTCTGCGAAGCAAGCCACGCGATGCCATCAGCCAAAGTGAGATCGGCTTCGCCCGAAAGTGGCGGCAGCAAGCGGCCTTCAAGCAGCGAGGCATCGGCCGTGAGATCGCCGAAACTGCCTGCAACGTCGAGATCGCGGCCGTTCGGGCGCAGATGGCCCTGAAACGTCTTGGCGTTGACCAGCGCGGCACTGGAAGCCGTCCCCGCCGAAAGATCGCGACCTTCTACGGATACGCGCTCCGGCAGCGGCGACGCGAGACGGACGCTGGCGCGCAGAGCCTCCCAATTCAACTTGAGAGGCTGCGCTCCGACGAGCGTGACGATTGCCGGACCATCGACTTCGCCAACGATATGTGACGGATTGTAGACCTGCGCTGCGGTGCGGAATGCGCCGGCCTCGATGCTGGTGCCCTTACCGTCACTGAAGTCCACGGAATCGCAGAAAACGCCAATGCGAAACGGGAAGCCGCGTGCCGATGGATTGACGCAGTCGGCAGTCGTGCCGTTCGCCTTGGCGTCGGCAAGAGCGACATTCACCTGTTCGACCAGTTTGCCTGCAAAATAGAACCAGCCGAGGCTGTAGCCACCGAACAGCACGACCACAAAGATCGCCAGCCCGATCATCCGGCCGAAATATTTCGGTTTGGGGGTCTCGCTTGACGTCATGCGCTGGCTTTCGATAGGCACTGTTGGATGGCCCGATTTGCGGGCATCATGTTGGCTAGGGGATATGGGCGATTTTTGGGTCTTTGGCTATGGTTCGCTGATGTGGCGACCGGGCTTTGCACATACCCACGTTGAACGCGCGCGCCTGCATGGCTTTCGCCGCGCCCTTTGCGTCCGCTCATGGGTACACCGAGGAACCAGGACCCGGCCGGGGCTCGTGCTCGGGCTGGATCGCGGCGGCTCCTGCATCGGGCTCGCGTTTCGTGTCCCCGGCGATCTGCGCGGCGAAGTGATCGACTATCTTCGCCAGAGGGAGCTGGTCACAAGGGTCTATGAAGAGCGGACATTGCCGGTGATGCTCTCAAGCGGCGACAAGGTTGAGGCGCTTTGCTATGTCGTGGACCGTCGCCATGAGCAGTATGCCGGACGAATGGATGCGTCCCACGCCGCCGAAATGGTCATGGGCACCAGCGGCCAATCCGGACCAAATGACGAATATGTTCTCAACACACTGGAGCACCTGGAAGCTCTGAAAATCCGCGACCATTGGCTTGAGGACGTTGGGAACAGGCTTCGGACGGCGACTGCATCGGCTATGCGCGACGTTTGAAGAGCATTGACTTTGCGGCCAGCACCGCGCCTGCCGTGATCAGAACGCAGGCCACCAGAATGTGCGGCGTTGGCCGGGAAAATCCCGCGACGATAAGAATGATTGTCGACAACAGTGGTGCGGCATAACTCGCCGCTCCCAGAACCTGAATGCTGCCGTGCTTGACCCCATAGTCCCACGCGTAAAACGCCGCCCCGACGGGCATCAGGCCAAGACCCAGCACGGCAAGCCATTCGCCAAGCCCGCCCGGCAGCACGGTATTTTCGAGAAGCAGGTGGCAGATAAGGGACAGTAGGGATGTGGCTGCGCAGAACCACGTCACGATGCTGGTCGGCACGGCGGGAAAGCGGCGCGACAAAAGCGAATAGGCCGACCAGATCACCGCACAGACGCCCGCCATCGCATAGCCGAACAAATAACGGCTGTCGAAAGCGAGCTTGCCGCCATTTGTGACGATCAGGAACATGCCGGCCAGACCGAGCAGCGCGCCAGCCACGTGATGCCACTGAAGCCGCTCACCGGGCATCAGCGCCGAACCCAGCACGATCAGCAATGGCCACAGATAAGCGATCAGACTTGCTTCGACGGCCGGCGCATTTCGCAGGGCTGTAAAGTAGAAGAAATGGTAGCCGAACAGGCCGGCAATGCCGATGACCCAGACCTGCAGGGGAATCGCTTCGCGCCTTGCTGGTGCCTGCATGAAAAGTCGCGCCACGAGGCCGACCAGGGTACCGATCGCAAACGTGATCGCCGACAGCAGGAAGGGCGGGATCTCACCTGAGGCATCGGTGAACAGTGCAAGCAGCGCCCACATGGCGACCGCTGAAAACCCGATGATTGTGGCCCGCCCCATGGCACCCTCCGGGGCAGTTCAACCCCTAATCGATCACTTCCACCCGGCTCGCCCTAAGGGTCAAGGTTCCCATCTCGGTGCCGACGCTTGCATGTACGGGCGCGTATACTCCGGTCGCGCCCAAGGGTGCAAACGTGATTGAGATGCGGCTCTTGTCACGCATGAATTTCACCGACTTCTTGCTCGCGCGATAGCCGGAAACGGGGCTGAACCGTGCGGTGCACGTGACGGCAGGACCATCGTAGCCATCGAGCGTTATGTTCGAGACATCCTTGTGTGTCATGTTGATATCGACACGCATTTCGCCGTCATAGAGTTTGAGAGGCTTGGCACAGACTTCGGCGGGGCTTGCGGCCTTGACCAGAAATGCAGACAGTGGATCCAGGACGGAGCGCAACTGGGCATCGGTGACGGGGACCCAGTCTTTCGCCCGAGGCTTCGGCGGCGGTACCATTTCGGTCGACACGACGTTGCCGTTCGCGAAACTGATCGTAAGGCTCTTGTTCTTCTTGTTGTGCTTGTAGCTTGTCGACGCCTTGAGTGGCACGGTGCCGTTGTTCGACATCCGCCCCCTGACGGACAGGTTCGCCTTGGTGTCATCGAAGACTTTGCCCAGACCCGCTGTCGAGACCGAGCCTTCGATCACATAGTTTGGGCCATCGATGGTCGAGATCATGCTCGATCTTGCGATGGTGATGCCGAGATACGTGACGGAATAATCGCCCCGAAACGATTTCGTCTCCGCATGCGCACTCGATGCGAACGGTGCCAGCGCCGTTGCCGCCAAGGCCAGTCCAAAGAGGGTTCGTCGCCGCCCGTGCATCGCCAGTGTCTTCTTATCCGGATACCTACCGTCAACGGTTGCGGCAGGAATCCGGCAATTATATGAGATGCGAAGCCTGCACCCTGCCAGTCGGAGTGCGAAGCCTTCGGACAAGCTTCAACATGACTCTCCGATGACTTGACGCTTGCTCCAAATGCCACTAAGGAACGCCAACTTTCCCAAAGGCCGCTCAATGAGACCGCGCGCCGGTATTCTGGTGCGATGCAGGTTTTTTTGGGCTGATTGAGAACGAAGGTAAACACAAATGTCCCGCTCCTGCGATCTGACCGGCAAGGCCGTGATGTCCGGCAACAATGTCAGCCATGCCAACAACAAGACCAGACGGCGCTTCCTGCCGAACCTCGTCAACGTGACGCTGCAGTCTGAGTCGCTGAACCAGAATGTCCGCCTCCGCATTTCTGCCAACGCTCTGCGTTCGGTCGAGCATCGCGGCGGTCTCGACGCGTTTCTTGCGAAGGCTGACAGTGCGGAGCTTTCCCCGCGCGCTCGTCTGCTGAAGAAGCAGATTGCCAAGAAGGCGGCTGAAGCAGCTTCTGCTTGATTGAAATCTAGGCGGGGGACGACCGCCTGACTGGCGCATGATCGGGGGATCGTGCGCACCACTGGTTCCATCACCCAGGATAAAAAAATGCATTCTTCTTCGATATATGCGCCATTCGTGGCCGCCATGGCTGTTGTCGTGGTGGCCTCAAACATTCTGGTTCAGTTTCCCGTAGACGGAACGATCGGAAGCCTGTCGCTGGCCGACGTCCTGACCTGGGGCGCGTTCACTTATCCTTTCGCGTTTCTGGTCACTGATCTCGCCAATCGTCGACATGGACCGAAATTGGCGCGTCGGATCGTGCTGGTCGGTTTCATGGTCGCGGTGTTCTGCTCGATCGTCATTCCGCCGCTTCTTTTCCGCATCGGCCTGATCGAATTCGAGACCGCCGCCGGACGCCTCGTGCGCATTGCGATTGCCTCCGGCGCGGCGTTCCTGACCGCGCAGCTTCTCGATGTCACCGTCTTCAACTGGCTGCGGCGCCAAAGCTGGTGGCGTGCCCCGATCTTTGGAACGCTTGTCGGTTCGGTGGTCGACACGTTGATCTTCTTCTCGATCAGCTTCGCTGCCGTCTTCGCCTTTGTCGGCCCTGAGGACGGTTTTGCGCTGGAAGCGGCGCCACTTCTCGGCATATTCGCCATAGAAGCTCCTCGCTGGTTGTCGTGGGCGGTGGGAGATCTCACCGTGAAGCTCCTGATTGGCGTCTTTGCCCTCATTCCCTATCGTCTGATCGCCGCCCGCTGGGCACAGCCGAAGATCGAAGCCGCTTGATTCCCTGGGTGCAACTCGACAGCGCCGAGATGCCGGATGGCGGCGGCGCGATCCGGCTGAAGCAGCGCGGGAGCGAATTTTCCATCATGCTCGGCGCAACCGAGCTTATGAACAGCCGCCTCAGCGGATCGGAAGAGGCACTGGCCAAGCTCTCCTGCGAGACAATCGGCCCTCGCCCTGGCGCGTCCATGCTGATTGGCGGGCTCGGTATGGGCTTCACCCTGCGCGCTGCTTTGGCGGATATCGAGGCGGATGCCCGTGTGACAGTGGCCGAACTTGTCCCCGCTGTCGTGCAATGGGCGCGCGGACCGATGGCCGATTTGTTTGGTGGATGCCTTGACGATCCACGCGTCTCGATCTGGGAAGGCGACGTTTGTGACCTCATCCGATCGAGAAAGCGGGCATATGACGCAATCCTGCTCGACGTCGATAATGGACCGGAAGGCCTGACCAGGGCCGCGAATGACGCCCTCTACGACCTCTCCGGCCTGCGTAGCGCGCGTGAAGCTCTGCGCGCCGGCGGCGTGCTTGCGGTCTGGTCATCCGCTCCGGACGCGGCCTTCACGAAGCGCCTGCAGAAGGCAGGTTTCTCCACGCAGGAAGTAAAGACACGCGCCAACGGCAAGCGCGGCGCCCGCCACACAATCTGGCTGGCGACGACCGGCTGACCGCGCTTCCATCGCGGTCAAGCCGCCCGGCCTATTTTCCCGCCCACGTGCTCAATCGGCGTGAAGCACGAATTCCAGATACAGGTTACGCTGCAGGATCGAATGATTGTCGTCAGACATCAGTGACACCATGACGGCGCCGTCCTCGCGGGTCCAGACGTCCATCGCTTCCATATTATCGATCTGGTAGCCCATATCCGCCTGCAGCAGGACGGGACCGTCCGCGACCGCACCTTTGACAATGGATTCGCCATAGATGCGCCTCAGCCGCATCTTGACCCCAGCCATCATGGAGTAGCTGCGCTCGAGCAGAAGCAGGTCTCCGTCTGGCAGGAATGCGCCGTCGGTAATATCGAACTCATCATTGCGCTTCACCGTGAAGACGCCCTTGTGAGGGCCCTCGATGATGGCGGCGAATATGTTGCCGGCCTTGTCGAGGCTCTTTTCCGAGACGACCACCAACGCGCCTTCGTGCTGACCATAGGCGTTGGCACGCGTGACCGTCTCGAAACCTCGGTTCTGGCGCAGTTCCTGTTTGGGCACCAGAAAATCCAGTGTTCTCAAGGGAGCCTGCATGTTTGCCGGATCGATCCTGAACTGGGCGATCCTGTGATTGCGCTCGAAGCCAACCGTGGCCAGATCGCCTTTCACGTCCAGCCCCTCGGCGTCCGCTTCCCACTTGGTGGAAACCGGCGCTCCGTTGGCATCGACCATCTGGGTCATCGAGAAGTCACTCATCCCGGTGGGCTTGCTAGATGTGTCCCTGTCAATCTTGCCGAAGAACCAGAAGCCTGTGTCGGTCACACCGATAAAATCACTACCCGGCCGACGAAACCGGAAGGCGGAGATGCCCCCGAACTGCCGTGAGGTGGAGGTCATTTCCAGACCGCCAACGAATTCCAGCGAGCCGAACCGCATATCTGGACGGCCGATGCGAAAATGATCGATGGTCGCGGATGTGACCTCGACCTCAAATGGCGCGGCGGCGGCAATCGCATCAGTTGCGTTGAAAGCCAAAGCGGAAACGAGGGCGGTCGCGATGACGCGAAATGTCATAGCGCACGCCGCCAGCCGGCGGCGCAATGGCGTAATCATCCCGAACGTCTCGACTGGTCGCGACGGTCGCGCGGACTTGCCTCTTCGAAAAGCGCGGCAAGTTGTTCCGTCATCGCCCCGGCGAGTTCCTCTGCATCCACGATCGTCACCGCCCGCTGATAGTAGCGGGTCACGTCGTGGCCGATGCCAATGGCGAGCAGCTCAACCGGCGAGCGTTTCTCGATCATTTCGATAACCGCGCGCAAATGGCGCTCCAGATAATTGCCTGGATTGACCGAAAGGGTCGAGTCGTCCACCGGCGCGCCATCGGAAATCATCATCAGGATCCGCCTTTGCTCAGGGCGGCCGAGAAGCCGGTTATGCGCCCAAAGCAGAGCCTCGCCGTCGATATTCTCCTTCAGTAGCCCCTCACGCATCATCAGGCCAAGGTTGCGGCGTGCGCGGCGCCATGGTGCATCCGCACTCTTGTAGATGATGTGACGCAGATCGTTGAGGCGTCCGGGAGACGGCGGCTTGCCATCCTTGAGCCATTTCTCGCGAGATTGGCCGCCCTTCCAGGCGCGGGTGGTGAACCCCAGAATCTCGACCGATACGCCGCAGCGTTCGAGAGTGCGCGCAAGAATGTCGGCGCATGTGGCTGCCACGGTGATCGGACGTCCGCGCATGGACCCCGAATTGTCGAGAAGCAGCGTGACCACGGTGTCGCGGAAGCGCGTATCCTTTTCCTGCTTGAAGGACAGCGGCTGCATGGGATCGATGACCACACGCACCAGCCGGGCGGGATCGAGATAGCCTTCCTCGAGATCGAAATCCCACGACCGGTTCTGCTGCGCCATCAGGCGGCGCTGCAACCTGTTTGCCAGCCGTCCAACGACCCCTTGAAGATTCGAGAGCTGCTTGTCGAGAAATGCGCGAAGCCGATCGAGTTCTTCCTCATCGCACAAATCTTCCGCCCCGACCGTTTCGTCAAAGGTCGATGTGAAGACCTTGTAGTCGAAATCCTTCGGGAGATTTGCATAAGGAGTGTCGGGCCGCTTCGCCTCCCCCGGTGTCTCGGCGTCCGCCTCGTCTTCGGAGATGTCATCGGCGGTCGCGTCGGAGGCTTCCATCTCGCCGGCCTGCTCATCATCGTCTGACGCCTCTGCATCGTCGGACTGAGCCTGCTCGCCGCTTGATTCGTCGTCGCCGCCGTCTTCGTTGTTGTCCTCGCCCTTTGGCTGGTCATCGTCGCTGGACTCGGGCTCGTCCTGCTGTTCTTCCTCGGTCAGCTCATCGGCCATCTCAAGCGAGACGAGCAGGTCACGGATGACCCGGGCGAAAGCCTGCTGGTCCTCCAGGCGCTCCGACAAGCCGTCCAGATCGGCACCGGCTTTCTCCTCCACCCAGTCGCGCCACAGCCCGACGAGACGCTCGCCGCTACGCGGAACAGGCCTGCCGGTAAGCTTTTCGCGCACCATAAGCGCCAACGCTTCCTCAAGCGGCGCATCGGCCTGATCGCTGACATCGGCGAGATTGGCGCGCAGATACTTGTCTTCAAGCATGGAAGAGATGTTGTCGCCGACGCCCTGCATGGCCCGGCTGCCAATCGCCTCCACGCGCGCCTGTTCGACTGCGTCATAGACGGCCCGCGCCTGCTTTCCCTCAGGCGCCAGCCTGAGATGCACGCGATTGTCATGGCGCGCCCGCTTCAGAGCCATCGAATCGCCGAGGCCCCGCGTCACGGCTATGTCGTTGCCAGTCGGCTTCTTGGGCAGTTCAGGCAGGCGCGCACGATTGCCAGCGAGCGCCGGATTGTCCTTGGCGAAGCTCACTTCCATCTCGTGATCGCCCGAGATGGCGCGCATGCAGACCGCTAGCGATCGCTTGAACGCGTCAGTTTCAGCGCCCGCCTTCGGCTTGTTGCGGGTATTGTCGCCCGGCCCTGCCATGAAATCCGATTACGCCAGCGCCAGGTTTGCAGCGCTTTCCGGCAATTCCTGGCCGAAAGCTCGCTGATAGAATTCGGCAACGACGGACCGCTCCAACTCGTCGCACTTGTTGATGAAGGTCAGCCGGAAGGCCAGACCGACATCGCCGAAAATCTCCGCGTTCTCGGCCCAGGTGATCACTGTGCGCGGGCTCATGACCGTCGACAGATCGCCGTTGATGAAGGCCTGACGGGTCATATCGGCGACCCGAACCATCTTGCTGACAATGTCGCGGCCTTCCGCACCCTTGTAGTGCTTGGCCTTCGCCAGGACGATGTTCACCTCATTGTCATGCGGCAGATAGTTGAGCGTCGTGACGATCGACCAGCGGTCCATCTGCGCCTGATTGATCTGCTGCGTACCATGGTAAAGCCCGGTGGTGTCGCCGAGACCAACCGTATTGGCCGTGGCGAACAGCCGGAAAGCCGGATGCGGCCGAATCACCCGGCTCTGGTCGAGCAGGGTCAGGCGACCAGACGACTCGAGCACACGCTGGATCACGAACATCACGTCGGGTCGGCCCGCATCATACTCATCGAAGCAGAGCGCGATATTGTGCTGATAGGCCCAGGGCAGGATTCCATCGCGGAACTCGGTGATCTGCTTGCCGTCCTGCAGAACGATCGCGTCCTTGCCGACAAGATCAATACGGCTGACATGGCTATCGAGATTGACGCGCACGCACGGCCAGTTGAGTCGGGCCGCGACCTGCTCGATATGCGTCGACTTGCCGGTGCCGTGATAGCCGGACACCATGACGCGCCTGTTGAAGGCGAAGCCGGCCAGGATCGCCATCGTGGTCTGCTTGTCGAAGAGATAGTCCGGATCGAGATCCGGCACATGTTCCGTGGCGACCGAATAGGCCGGCACGACCATCTTCGACTCAAACCCAAAAGTGTCTTTCACCGACACGGTCGTGTCCGGCAGATTGGCAATGTCGCGATCGATCTTGTTCATTCCAGCCTCATGCCGGCTGCCTGGGAGGCTCAGCCGACTTCAAAACAACCTACTTGCAGGCGGTATTATCAGACACGCGGTTCAACACAAACCAGCCTGTTTGAGCACGCGATATGCCTGCAGCACCTCGCGGAACCGCTCTTCCGACCCTCTGTCACCGCCATTCGTGTCCGGATGGTGGCGTTTCACCAGATCCTTATAGCGCGCCTTGATCTCCGCGCCAGTCGCGCTGACGTCAAGGCCAAGCGTTTCCAGCGCCTTGGCCTCAAGCGGCTTAGCCTTTCGCTGACGCGGCGTGTGCGCGCGATCCGCGAACACATTGAGCGGGTCACGTATCCTCTTGTAGTAACCGGCACGGCCCGAACGCATCTGCGCGAAATCCGACGCCGCCTTGCCGCTGGTGTTGGCGCCCATCACCCAGGTCGGCCTGTGCCCTGTCATCGCTTCTTTCTGAAAGCGCGCAATATCGGAATCGGCAACACCGGAGAAATAGTTGAAGCCCTTGTTGTACTCGCGCACGTGATCGAAGCAGAAATGGAAATACTCGCCTTCGCGCATCCGCCCCACGGGCGCGCGATGCGTCCCCGGCTCGGAGCAGCCATCCCATTGGCAGGGCGGCGCGTGCGGTTTCGCCTCGGCCTTCTTGTCGGGGCGCACGCGGATTTTTTCGAAATATTTCGAGTAACTACTCATCTGACATCTGATTATGAGGCGTTCGCGGCGCGATACAAGAATTGACATTCACCGCGTCATGGACCTAACCGCTGAATCGCGTTGGCGCAATCGGCATAGACGGGTCGTTGTGTTGGAAGCGCTCTATTTGGTGCAGGAGCAGACAAATGTCCATACAGGCCACCATCGAAGGCAAACTAACGCGCAAATTTGCGCCGGAACGCCTGATCGTCCTGAATGAGAGTCATCTTCACGCGGGGCATCATCATACCGACAGCGGCCACCATGCGACATTTGACGGCAGCGGCGAAACGCATTTTCGTGTGCGCATTGTGGCCGATGCGTTCGCTGGCATGAGTCGCGTGGAGCGTCATCGGGCCGTCAACGAGCTTCTCGCACCCGAACTGAAAGCGGGTGTTCACGCACTCGCGATAGAACCCTCCGCACCCGGCGAAGCCACTCGCTGGTAGAGCCGGCTACAGTACCCTGGGAACCCCCAGGGAACCCATTGTCGCAGAAGTTCGTTAATGGACCGAAAGGATTTCGGCCATGGAACATATTGCTGCGCTTTTGCTGATTGTCGGTTGTTCGGGTAATCTCGAAGAATGCCGCGAGTTGCCGGCACCCGCGCCTATCTTCGAGACCATGGAAGAATGCCAGTCCGAGCTTCCCGTCTCGCTTAGGGATGCGCAGGGCAAGGACGTTCGCGTATTCGCCAACTGCGTTTTCGTCGATCCAGCGATGGCCGAAGAAGATGCGGTACTTGAGTGGGATGTGACCAACGAAGGCGGCCTTGTCGCCACAGTGACCGCAGATGATGGTACAACAGTCATCGCCTCGTCGCAGAACAAGGCGAACAATCCGGTACGCTGATCCGGAACGCTGAAAAGTAAGGGACGACTTTTGCGGGAAGATCCGCACAGCGGTAATTTTAGGAGAGAGACGGTATGAAGGCAGTAATCATTGCAATGGCCAGCGCGATCGCGTTGGCTGGATGCACCACAGCACAACAGGATGTGGCAGTGGGCACAGCAGTGGGAGCAACCGCCGGCGCGGTCATTAGCGGCGATGTCGAGGGCGCAGTCGTCGGTGGCGCGGCAGGCGCGCTGGCAGGATATCTCATCACCAGACAGCGCGACGGACGCTGTCTCTATCGCGACCGCCGCACGGGCGAGCGCTATGTGACGCGTTGCCCGAAAGGCTACTGATCAAATTCCGAGAATGAGATGGGCCGGTTAATCACCGGCCCTTTCGTTACATTCAGCCTGGCAACAATCTCTATTGCTGCTGGGCACCGGGACCGGGTATCGCCCGAGGCGGGCATTTCCCCAGGATGATCATGCCCAATACCTCGTCCTGTGTGACATCGGTGGTCTTTGCCGTTCCCACCACCTGGCCGTTCTTCATCACGCACACGCGATCCGCGAGATCGAACACGTCGTGAATGTCATGGCTGATCAGGAAGATCCCGATACCGTCCGACTTGAGCTGCTTGACGAGTTCGCCGACCTGAGCCGTCTCCTGTGGTCCGAGCGCCGCCGTCGGCTCGTCCATGATGAGGACACGCGCATTGAACAGGATGGCGCGGGCGATCGCGACTGACTGGCGCTGACCGCCTGAAAGCTTGATGACAGGTTCCTTGAAACGCTGGAAACGCGGATTGAGCCGCCCCATGACTTCGCGCGCCTTGGCCTCCATGGCGACATCGTCCAGCGTGCCCCATGGGGTCATCAGTTCGCGTCCCAGAAACAGATTGGCGGCCGCGTCGACATTGTCGGCCAGTGCAAGCGTCTGGTAGATGGTCTCGATGCCGTATTTCTTTGCGTCGCGCGGATTTGCGATGTTTGCCTTCTCGCCATTCACGAAGATCTGGCCCTCGTCGCGCCGATACGCGCCCGACAGGATTTTGATCAATGTCGACTTGCCCGCTCCGTTGTGGCCGAGCAGAGCCACCACTTCGCCCGGATAGACGTTGACGGACGCGTCGTCGACGGCGCGGATGCCCCCGAATGCAACCGAGATATTGCGCATGTCGATGAGCGGCGTTTGGGTCTCAGCCATGATGGTTCTCCCTAAAGCCGCTTGCGGTAGATCGTGTCGAGCCACACGGCGACGACCAGAACTCCGCCAACCACGATATTCTGCAGAGGCGTGTCGATGCCGAGCAACACCATGCCGGAACTGAGAGACTGCATCAGCAGTGCGCCCAGCATGGCTCCGATGATGGTTCCCGAGCCACCGGCGAGAGACGTGCCGCCGATGACGGCCGCGGCAATCACCAGCAATTCGTCCAGCGTCCCTTGTGAGTTCGTCGCGGCGTTGAGGCGTGCGGTGGAAATTGCCGCGCTGATGGAAACCAGAAAGCCCATCAGCATGAAGATCTTCATCGTCACCCAGCGGGTCTTGATGCCTGCCAGGCTCGCAGCTTCGGGATTGCCGCCGATTGCGAAGACATACCGCCCGAACCGTGTGCGCGTCGTGACGAAGGTCATGACGATACCGACCACCATCGCCAGCAGAACGGGGATGGCGATGCCATGCGCGATGTAGAGCCCGCCTTCAGGAATGGGGATCCCGTTCTCCTCGGCATATCGGCGGGCGATGTTGACCGGCCACGGATAGGAGTTCACCACCCACACGGCACCCAGGATGGCCGCGCAGGCAACCGTCCCAAGAAATATCTCCGCCCAGGCAGGACGCTGCGGAAACTTGAAACGCTGGCGCTGGCGCCGCGCATTGACCATCACAATGGCTACCGCAAGGCAGGCGACGACACCGACGGCCCAACTCCAGAATGCGCCGATCGATCCCTCCGGACCACCACCCATCAGGCGGAACGTCGCATCCATTGGTGCGACGGTTCGACCGCTGGTCACCCACCACGCGCCGCCGCGCCAGATGAGCAATCCGCCAAGCGTCACGATAAAGGCGGGAATTCCCAGATATGCGATCAGATATCCCTGAAATGCACCGATCGCCACTCCGATCACCATGCCGGTGATCAGCGCCAGAATCCAGATCGACGGATCGCCGAGTTCGAAGCCCATCATGCGCGGCAGGAACTCGGCCTGCGTTACGCCCATGATCATGCCGACAAAGCCGAGGATGGACCCCACCGAAAGGTCGATGTTGCGCGTGACGATGACGAGCACCATGCCGGTCGCCATGATCGCGACGGACGATGATTGAACAGAAAGATTCCAGAGATTGCGAGGCGTCAGGAACAGCCCGCCGGACAGAAGATGCAACCCGATCCATATGACGAGCAGCGCGCCGACCATCCCGAGCATTCGGGTGTCGAGTTCGGTCGCTTTCAGAAAGCGCCCGACGAGGCTCAGTTCGGATGCACGGGCGCGGTCCGTAGGCCCGCTGGAGGTCGTATCGGTCATGGCTTCCTCCGCCGGCTCGCCAAAGCTGCCGTCCGGTGTTCGACTTTAAAGCATGTTCCCGAAATGTGGAAACCGGTTTTCAGATCGCAGAAGACCATGAAATCCGGCCTCGCCTGATCTGCTAGACGCACACTGCTTGCGCGGCGCGGTCGCGTGACCGCTTTAGCGCCACGGCCTGTTCAGGCCATGGCGCATTTAGTTGTGTCCGGTAGTGTCAGTCGCAGGCTGCGACCGAACCCGCCTTTACACCCTGACAGAGAACGTCCTTAGAAATCCAGCCGGCATCGACGACGACGTTGAGATTGTCCTTGGTGATCGCCACAGGCGTCAGGAACACCGAGTTCATCTCGACACCGCCGGGCGTCGTGAACTTGGTCACATTCGCGATCTCTTCCATCTTCTTGCCGTCGGCGAGCTGGGAAGCGATCTCGGCAGCGCTCTTGCCAAGTTCACGCGCGTCCTTCCACACCGACACCGTCTGCGTGCCGAGCGCGATACGGTTCAGTGCGGCATGGTCGCCGTCCTGACCCGAAACCGGCACCGAACCTGCAAGACCCTGTGCCTCAAGCGCGGCAATCGCACCGCCCGCCGTGCCGTCATTGGAAGCAACAACCGCATCCACCTTGTTGTCGGTCGCGGTCAGGAACTGTTCCATGTTCTTCTGTGCGTTGGCCGGCAGCCAGCCATCGGTATATGCCTCGCCGACATTCTTGATCTTGCCGGAATCGATCGCGTCCTTCAGCACTTCCATCTGGCCGGAGAACAGGAAGTCCGCATTCGGGTCGGCGCCATTGCCTTTGATGAAGACGTAGTTGCCTTCCGGCTTGACGGCGAACACGCCGCGCGCCTGCATGCGGCCGACTTCCTTGTTGTCGAAGGTGAGGTAGAAGGCGTCCTTGTTCTCGATCAGACGGTCATAGCCGACGACTGGAATGCCTTCCGCCAGCGCCTTCTCGACTGCCGGGCCGATTGCCGATGCATCCTGCGCCAGAACGATAAGCGCGTTGGCACCCTGGCTGATCAGGGTTTCGACATCGGTGAGCTGCTTGGACGGGCTCGATTGCGCATCGGCTGATATATACGTGTCGCCAGCCGCCTCGATCGCCGCCTTCATGGCAGCTTCGTCGGTCTTCCAGCGCTCTTCCTGGAAATTCGACCAGGACACGCCAATAATCTTGTCCTTCGCGTCGGCGACTGACGCCAGCGAAAACGACATTGCGACACCCGCCAGAATGGCGGTTGTGAACTTGTTCATAGTGATCCTCCCTGCATCGCCAGGATGCAACAAACTGATAGTGACCAGTCAGAGGCTCTAATTATTTCGAACCTCGAAAAAACACTCGCGCAACGCAATTCGCCTGTCAATACGCATTTGGAATGATGCCACCATTTTTTCGCACTCCGAAATAAATATGATGACTCGTCCCGGTTCATCTGACAGGATTGCGCTCATGCGTCGTGTGGGAAGCGTGGGGAGTGTTTTCCCGTAACGATGTGGGAGGACGAGGCAATGACGGTTCGGGTCCGTCTCGACGATCTGAGATGGCGCAACCGCGCCGCCGTGATAGCTGCCATCCGTCGCGCGCGGCAGCCATCACGAACGGAGATCGTTTCCGCCACCGGGCTGAGCCATTCCACCATCTCCGCGATTTCCTCCGACCTGCTCGCAGAGGGTGTTCTTTCCGAGCCCAAGGCATCCGAGCCGCTGGCACTCAAGCGAGGCCGACCGCAGGTCGCGCTGTGCCTTAATCCGCTCGCGGCCACTATCGTCACGGTCGATCTGTCTCTGAACGCGCTCTCAGCCGCGGTGTTCGACTATGCCGGTGGCGTACTCGCTGAGGAGAGATTGCGGCTTGCGACACAGGAGATTTCGGCTCAAGCGCTTGTCGACGAAATGATCGCGATGGTGCGGCGACTTTTGGGCGAGAGATCGGTTGGCGATCCGCAACCGTTGCGGATCGTCGTTGCGGTCCAGGGTGTCTGCGACGCCGCGGCGCGATCCATGCTGTGGTCGCCGATCACGCCGCACACCGACATTGGGATTGCAGACGCGCTTGAAGCCGCGCTCTCCATACCAACAGCAGTCGAGAACGACTGCAACATGATCGCCTACGCGCTTCGATCGCACGATCCGGAAAGCTATCACGACGATTTCATTGCCATTTTGCTGTCGCATGGCATCGGAATGGGCATGGTCCTGAAGGGCGAAATATTCACCGGAACGCACTCGTCCGGCGGTGAATTTGGCCACATGATCCACCAGCCACGCGGCGCCCTTTGCCGCTGTGGTCGCCATGGATGCGTGGAAGCCTATGCAGGAAACTACGCGATCTGGCGCAATGCACGCATGCATTGCGATGGTCAAATGCCAAACAAAGAGATTACCGACGCCGATGTGCTGGCCCTGGCGACTATTGCGCGTATGTCGGAAGGTCCCGAAAGAGAAGCGTTTCGCAAGGCGGGAGAAGCACTGGGATTCACGCTTGGCAGCCTTTTTGCGCTGATCGACCCCGCCCCGCTCGCTTTCGTCGGGGTTGGAGCGTCCGTATTCGATCTCATGGAGCCTTCGCTCCGGACCGCTCTCGCCAGTACTGTCGGCGGCCAGCATGCGAACGCGATCACGTTGACAACCGAAACCGACGAGAAACCACTGATCCGCGAAGGCACCGCCAAACGTGCACTGGATTTCATCGACCGGAACGTGATTGCGACCAGCAACCTTGCGGCCAACACCAGCCGGTCCTCTACATCATCCTAGTCGGCACCCGGCGCCTACGATGCTTCGTTGATGGCGTAGCCGGCACCCCGAATGGTGCGGATCACATCTGGCATCCTGCCCGTGTTCACGGCCTTTCTCAGACGTCCGACATGCACATCCACCGTGCGCTCATCGATATAGATCGTCTCGCCCCAAACATTGTCGAGCAGTTGACCGCGGGAAAAGACACGGCCTGGATGTCGCATCATGAATTCCAGCAACCGGAACTCGGTCGGTCCGAGCTTGATTTCTGTCTTTTTGCGGTAGACACGATGCGCCTCACGGTCGAGCACGATCTCCCCGACCTTGAGGACGCTTGATAGAACTTCCGGCTTCGCGCGGCGCAGCAGAGCCCGAACGCGCGCGACAAACTCCGGCACCGAAAAGGGTTTCACCAGATAGTCGTCAGCACCCGTGGCAAGACCCCGCACGCGGTCGCTTTCCTCACCGCGGGCCGTCAGCATGATGATCGGCAGGCGCTCGGTCTCCGATCGCATGCGCAACCTCCTGCAAAGCTCGATGCCCGAGACGGCCGGAACCATCCAGTCGAGGACGAGGAGGTCGGGGACATTTTCCTGAAGCCGCAATTCGGCTTCGTCGCCGCGTGTGATGATCTCGACCTGGTAGCCCTCCGCTTCAAGGTTGTAGCGGAGAAGCTCGCAAAGCGGCTCCTCGTCTTCGACCACCATGATCTTGGGTGCGATCATAGCCGTTTTCCTGTTCTATTCGGCCAGAGCCGGCACCGAAGTCTCGTCCAGCTTCGGCCTGTCGAGAGGCAACTGCTTGCCCGTCATCACATAATAGGCATTTTCCGCGATATTGGTCACGTGGTCGCCAATTCTCTCCAGGTTCTTTGCACAGAAGAGGAGATGCGTGCAGGCCGTGATATTACGCGGATCTTCCATCATATAGGTGAGCAACTCGCGGAAGACGGACGTGTATTTGATATCGATCTTCTGGTCGTCGGCCCGAAGCGATATCAGCGCTTCCGCGTCGCGTCCGACATACTGATCGATGACGCCCTGCACCTGGTCCAGCACGAGATCCGCCATCATTTCGATGCCGCTCGAGAGCGTTCTGGGCGTGGTGGACTTTTCCACCGCACCAACGCGCTTGGCGATGTTCTTGGCCAGATCTCCGATCCGTTCGAGATCAGCGCCCATGCGGATGGCACCTACCACGGCCCGCAGATCCTGGGCCATAGGCTGACGCTTGGCGATCAGCGTGATCGCCCGATCGTCCAGTTCGCGCTGCTTGTCGTCCATCACCGTATCGTCGGAAATCACATGCTGCGCCAGCGAAACGTCCGACGTCAGGAGCGAGCGCGTCGCGTTCTGAACCATCCGGCGGGCATGATCGCCCATCTCCGTGATCAGCCGGTCAATATGATCGAGTTCCTCGTCGAAGGAGCTGACGGTATGTTCGCCCATGTCAAAAGCCTTTCCCGTTCGACCCAATTCAGCCGAAGCGGCCGGTGATGTAGTCCTGCGTGCGCTTGTCATCAGGGTTGGTGAACATCTTGTCCGTCGCCCCCTCCTCGACCAGATAGCCGAGATGGAACATGGCGGTGCGCTGCGACACGCGAGCAGCCTGCTGCATCGAATGGGTCACAATGACGATCGTGTAGTTCTGGCGTAGTTCATCGATGAGCTCCTCAACCTTGGCCGTCGCGATCGGATCGAGCGCCGAGCAGGGCTCGTCCATGAGAATGACCTCCGGGCTGACCGCGATGGCGCGCGCAATACACAGACGCTGCTGCTGCCCACCCGACAGCCCCGTGCCCGGCTCGTGCAGACGATCCTTCACCTCGTTCCACAGCGCCGCCTTCTGCAGACTGGATTCAACCACTCGGTCATAGTCCGCCTTTGTGCGGGCCAGCCCATGTATGCGCGGGCCGTAGGCAATGTTCTCGTAGATGGATTTGGGAAACGGGTTCGGCTTCTGAAACACCATGCCGACACGCGCCCGAAGTTCGACCACGTCGATCTTGGAATCGTAGATGTCCTCTCCGTCGAGCGTCAGATTGCCGCCGACCTTGCATCCTTCGATCGTGTCGTTCATCCGGTTGAGGCACCTCAGGAACGTCGACTTACCGCAGCCCGATGGGCCGATCAGCGCCGTCACCTGTTTCTCTCGCACATCGAGATCCACCCCGAAGAGGGCCTGCTTCTCGCCATAGTGAACGGTGACCTTCTCACCCTTCATCTTGATCACGTCGTTCACTCGGCTCGTCATCATTCCCGACACAGCTTGTTCGATGCCCTGTTCATTCAGCATATTCATAACTCGGCTCCGATATTACCAGCGACGTTCAAAGCGGCTGCGCAGGAAGATTGCAGCCAGGTTCATCACCGCCAGGAACATCAGCAGGATGATGATGGCACCGGACGTACGCTCCACGAAGGCACGCTCGGCCTCATTGGCCCACATGAATATCTGCACCGGCAGTGCCGTGGCCGGATCGAGCGGTGTCGCGGGATAATCCACCACGAACGCGACCATGCCGATGAGGAGCAGCGGTGCTGTTTCGCCAAGCGCCTGAGCAAGGCCGATGATCGTGCCCGTCAGGATACCAGGCGCGGCAAGTGGCAGCACATGGTGAAACACCATCTGCATGCGCGAAGCGCCTAGCCCGAGCGCAGCCGACCGAATTGACGGAGGGACGGCTCGCAGGGCCGCGCGCGTGGCGATAATGACCGTCGGCAGCGTCATGAGTGTCAGCACCATGCCGCCGACCAGCGATGCCGAGCGTGGCATCCCCATGAACCCGACGAAAACCGCCAGCCCCAGAAGACCGAATACGATCGAGGGAACGGCCGCCAGATTGTTGATGTTCACCTCGATGATGTCGGTGAGCCGGTTCTTTGGCGCGAACTCTTCAAGATAGATCGAGGCGGCGACACCAATCGGCAAGGACAGCACGAGCACGATCGCCATCATGTAGAACGAGCCTATGATGGCCACGCCCATGCCGGCGGTTTCGGGACGGCTGGAAGCTCCAAAGGTGAAGATGCCGGTATTGAAGCGCTGCACCATAGCGCCATCCGCATCGAGCTTCCTGATCCACTCCACCTGCTGATCGGACACCTTTCGGCGCGCCTGATCAACCGAAAGATCGACCTGTCCCTTGTTGGCGGAATCCACGTCAGCGCTTGCGAGGACCCAGACATTCTGGGTGGTTCCGATGATGGACGGGTTCGCCACGACGATGTTGCGCAATTGAGTGCGGACACCATCCGAGATCATGCCCGAAACCTGTCGAAGCGCAGGACGATTGGATGTCTCGACGCCCAGCTTCTCGGCGAGTGCATTGCGCGCCAGTACGGGATAATTCGCCGTCAGGAGAACATTGGGATCGGTTGCGCGCTTGTTCTGAGGATCGATGATCTTCGGATCGAAATTGACCGAGAGATTGATCGATGTCTGCCAGAAGGCCGTATATCCCTTCGAAACCACGGAAAACAGAAGCGCGAACAGAAAGAAGATACCGATAGCGATCGCCAGGATACCGTAGAGTCGAAAGCGCTGCTCTGCCGCGTAGCGTCGCTTGAGGCCGATGTCGCGGCGCGCCGGACGAGCCGCAACGGAAGCGCCGTTGAAGGTGACGTCGGTCATTCGTACTGCTCCCGGTATTTGCGGACGATGTAGAGCGCGAAGACGTTCATCCCAAGCGTTACACAAAACAGCGTGATGCCGAGTGCGAAGGCGACGAGCGTCTGCGGAGATGTGAATTCGAGATCGCCGGTCAGCTGGTTGACGATCTTGACGGTGATCGTGGTCATTGCCTCGAACGGATTGGCGGACAGCTTGGCCGCGACACCCGCTGCGAGCACGACGATCATCGTCTCGCCTATTGCACGCGACGCGGTCAGGAGAAGGGCGCCGACGATGCCAGGCAACGCGGCCGGCAGTATCACGCGCTTTATCGTTTCGGAGCGGGTTGCGCCAAGGCCAAGAGATCCGTCACGCATGGCTCTGGGCACCGCCGTGATGATGTCATCGGAGAGAGAGGACACGAAAGGAATGAGCATGATGCCCATCACGAGACCTGCCGTCAGTACGCTCTGCGCCTGAATGAAGGAAGTACCACCTGCCAGCGCCGCGCTGAGATCGCGCAGAAACGGTCCTACTGTCACCAGCGCGAAGAAACCATAGACGATGGTGGGAATGCCGGCCAGAAGCTCGAGCAACGGCTTCACCACCCGGCGGACACCGGGGCTCGCATATTCAGCCATGTAAACCGCGGCCATCAGGCCGACGGGAACGGCAAACAGCATGGCAACGAAAGCGATGTAGAGCGTGCCGGCAAGAAGCGGGATCAGCCCGAACTGGCCGTCCGTGTTGCCTGCGCCGGCTGCGGCGAAACGAGGGTCCCACACCGTTCCGAAGAAGAATTCGTGCGGCGGCACGCTGCGAAAGAATGCGATCGATTCGAACAGCATCGAAAGCACGATGCCGACAGTCGTCAGGATGGCGACGCTGGAGGCTGCAATGAGCAAGCCGAGAATGACGCGCTCGACATTGTTCCGGGCGCGGGCACGGATCGCGACGCCGCGCATGCCGATGAAAAATCCGCCGAGCGCAATGGCAACGGCAATGATCGCGCCCGCCCAGGAGGACACATTCAATATGCTGTTGAGCTTCTGCGCCAGCGGGATCATGTAATCCTGCGTATCGGAAGCCAGCGCCACGCCATGCTCGGCCATGACCGGGCGAAGCGCCTCGAAGCTGGATGGCACTTCGCTCAGTCCGTCGGTGCCCAGCACACGCAGACCATGAGCGAGATTCTCGATCATGCTGTAGGCGAGGCTGCGACTTGCGATCGCGCTCTCTGTGGTCTGGGCAGGCAAGGCCGCACGGATAGTCGAGGAGGCGTAGTAGCTGCTGCCCGCAGTCCAAATCGCCAGGAAAAGCAGGGACGGCAGAACGGCGAGTATGAACACCCACCAGCCGTGATAGTGCGAGCGCGAATGCGGCTTCTCCTGCGAGCCGACCTGCTGGGCAGAAGCCCGTTGGCGGCCGGCAATGAGACCGGCAATCCCGGTAGCCACAATAATCGCAA
This sequence comes from Rhizobiaceae bacterium, assembly GCA_023953905.1. Taxonomy (GTDB): domain Bacteria; phylum Pseudomonadota; class Alphaproteobacteria; order Rhizobiales; family Rhizobiaceae; genus Arvimicrobium. Next base: position 49,594 of record JAMLJA010000002.1, read on the forward strand.
TGATCAGGAAGCCGGACACAAGCTACTCCTGTTGCGGCACGTTCGCGCGCCAAACTGTTTCAGTTGCGGGAATGATCAATTGGGGCGCAGCCATTCGCTGCGCCCCAACTGGAATTACATGGTTTTGCCGGCGGCGAAATCGTCGCGCTGCTGCTGACGCTCTGCGTCCGGAGCAGACACCAGACCATACTCGGCAAGCGGGCTCTCAGGACCGACCATCTGATCGTCAAGGAAGAACTCGACATATTCCTTCAGGCCGGGGATGACGCCCAGATGTGCCTTCTTGACGTAGAAGAAGAGCGGACGCGACACCGGATACTCTCCCGATGCAATGGTCTCGGTGGAGGGCGCGATGCCGTCGACAGTTGCCACTTTCAGCTTGTCGGCATTGTTCTCGTAGAAGGCCAGTCCGAAGACGCCAACGCCGGTCTTGTTGGAGTCGATGCGAGCCAGCGTCTCGGTGTAGTCACCATCGATGTCGACGGCCTTTCCGTCCTTGCGGACCGCCTTGCACGCAGCCTCGGCACCCTTCTTGTCCAGGCCAGCCGCCTCTGCAGCTTCGATACCGCCGAGCTTTTCACAGCCGGCAACCAGCAGCTTCTCTTCGAAGACTTCGCGCGTGCCGTGCTTTTCGCCAGGAATGTAAGCGGCGATATCCCAGTCGGGGAGGTTCGGATTCACGTCGCTCCACTTGGCGGAAGTGTTCTCGACCAGCTTGCCGTCGACAACAACCTGCGCTGCCAGAGCCTTGTAGATGTCTTCTGGCGTCAGCGCCCAGTCGGCGCCGTTGATGTCGGTTGCAAAGACGATGCCGTCATAGCCGATGCGGACTTCCTGGATTTCCTTCACGCCCGCTTCGGCGCAAGCCTGGACCTCGGAGTCGCGGATCTTGCGCGATGCGTTGGCGATGTCGATGGTGTTTTCGCCGACGCCCTTGCAGAACTCCTTGAGCCCGCCGGAAGAACCGCCCGACTCGACGACCGGCGTCTTGAAGTTCGGAAACGTCTCGCCGAAGGTCTCGGCGACAATCTTTGCATAGGGAAGGACGGTCGACGAACCAGCGATCTGGATCTGGTCGCGGGCGGCGGCGTAGCCGGCGGAGGCGGCGACGGCGATCATCGCAGCCGACGCCGTGAGAAGGAACTTGTTCATATGGCCTGCTCCTGTTCGGATAGTGTCTCGTGACGCCCAATCAGCGTCTGCGGGCAGGCTCTAACCCCGCTATGTAACAGTTGAATGACAATTATATGTCTGTTTGGTCACGTGGCACGGTCGCGCCATATTCGGGACTACCAAGGCGGCACCCAGCACCTTCAGCCGGTATGGACAGCGCTCGCCTCGGCTCCCAGCCACCGCTCGACCTTTTCCAAAAGCGCCTTGGGGCTGATCGGTTTGGCGAGATAGTCGTCCATTCCCGCGTCTAGACAACGCTCACGATCACCCCTCAGCGCATGCGCGGTCACGCCAACGATCACCACCCTGCTGCCACTTTCGATTTCGTCGGAGCGGATTGCCTGGGTGGCCTCAAGCCCGTTCATCTCCGGCATGGAGACGTCCATGAGGATCATACGGGGATTTCGCTTGCGCGCGACGTCGAGCGCCAGCCGTCCATTCCCCGCGATCTCAAAATTGTACGGCGTCTCCTGGAGAATTTGCGTGAAGACGAGCTGATTCACCTCATTGTCTTCGGCAACGAGGATATCGAGTTGGCTTTCTGTCCGGCCGGCGTTTGCTTGGCTGACCGATGCCGAACCCTCGTTGCGTAGTTCGCGATCGTGGCCCACGCGCTTTGCGCTCTCGATCCGAGGATCTTTACCCGCTGCTGGGCGCCGGGCTCCAGCGTGGTTTGTTTGGATCGCCTTTACCAAAGCCTCCAGTAAGGCGGACGATCGCGCCGGCTTGACGATGTGTGCATTGATGTTCAGGTCCCTGCAACCCGTAGTCGAATGATCGACGGATGTGAGCATGACGATAGGCGTATCGGCAAATCTCGGATTGTCGCGAATGACCTCCGCGACCTCCGCACCATTCATTTCCGGCATCTGGAAATCGAGGACCACGCAATCGACGCGCAGCCCTAATTTGTCGACTTGCTCCATGACCTGAAGTGCTTCCGCGCCATTCTCCGCGGCGCAGGAATCAAAGTTCCAGGACCGCATCTGTTCCGACAGAATCATGCGGTTGGCGGCGTTGTCGTCGACAATCAGAACACGCGCACCGGTCACATCGACGGGCGGTATGTCTTTGTCCGCCGTCATAGGCGCATCGGGGAGATTGACAGTGAACCAGAAAGTCGAGCCAACCCCAGGCTGGCTTTCCACACCCATCTTGCCACCCATCAGTTCCACCAACCGGGATGATATGGCAAGTCCGAGTCCGGTTCCCTCATGCCTGCGGGTCGATGACCCGTCGACCTGACTGAACTTCTCGAAGATCAGGGCAAGGTTATCGGCAGCAATGCCTGTTCCGGTATCCGTGACGCCTACCCTGACTCCCCCTGTCTCGTGGCAACGCGTTGCTTCGACAAGGACATGCCCGGCATCCGTGAACTTGATTGCGTTCCCTAGCAGATTTGTGACGATCTGCCGGATTCGCCCCACATCGCCGACGAAGTCGCCACGCAGGCCCTCTTCGATACGAACAATGAGTTCCAGATCCTTTTCCTTTGCCCTTGCCGAGAGAAGAGTCGCCACATCCTCCAGCGCCTCCGCCAGATTGAACCTTGCCGAATCGAGCGTCATCTGACCGGCGTCAATCTTGGAGAAATCGAGAATGTCGTTGATGACTGTCAGGAGCGCATGACCCGATTTCACGATCACGTTGGTGAAGGTGCGTTGTTTCGGGGATAGTTCGGATTTCGCCAGAAGCTCCGCCATTCCCAGAACTCCGTTCATCGGCGTCCTGATTTCATGACTCATATTGGCCAGGAATTCCGATTTGGCACGATCGGCAAGCTCGGCTCGCTTCTGAGCCTCACGAAGTTGTTTCTCGCGTAGCTTGATATCCGTAATATCGGCACTCGTGCTGCAAAGATGCACAGACCCACCGATTGCGGTGAGCCGGTTCTTGCGTGTCATCAGGGCGCGAACCGTCCCGTCCCGATGCGTCACAACCTCCTCGACCTGACATGAGACACCGGTGTCGCGAACCCTCAGATTGTCTGCGTTGAAACTCTGGCCCTCTGCCGATGGAAAAATCTCCTCGTCGGTTCTTCCGACCGCCTCTTCCTGAGAGATACCGGTGATGGATTGCCAGGTCCTGTTGACGACTTCTATGGCGAGATCCTTGCTTTTGATCGTCAGGGCCACCGGCAGTTCGTCAAATACCTGCCTGTAGAGATCCTGCTGGCGAACCGCTTCGCGTAGGGCCTCTTCGCGGGCTTTCATCTCGGAGATGTCGACCCGGACGCCGATGAAGATGCCGTCATCGGTGCGCATGTCATAGACCTTCCACCAACGCCCATCATGGGAAAGGCGCTCATAGGTGGAAAAGGCCTGGCGTGACCGCGCCAGAACCGCGTTCAGCCACATTTCACCATCGGTCTCGTAGAGCGCGTCGACCTTTGCGTCTCCGCTCGAGCGGAAGTAGCCCGCGCTTCGGCCAAGCTCGAAAGCGTCGCGAAATGTCTTGTCCGGATGCCATGCGTCCCTGATCGCCGGCATCGAAGCCTGCAACATCCGGTTCGCGAAGACGAAATGGTCATCGCGATCATAGATGATGACAGCCGCAGGCAGCATCTCCAGCACGTTGACGAGATAGCGCCTGGATTGCTCCACCTCTCGCTCATGACGCCGCATCTCGGTGACGTCGAACAGGAAACCGGCCACGTAGTTCTTTCCGCCAGGTAGGCGGATTGGCATCGTGCGGGCGATCTGCGAGACGACGTGCCCGCCAACCATTATCTCGTCTTCACCCTCATAACCGTCACCGCTCACCAGCACTTCGCGATCGAGCCTGTCGTAATGTGCGGATTTTTCGGTGGAGTTGAGGTCGGATGCCCGCTTGCCGACAATGTCCGCCGGCAACCGGTTCGTCATACGCGCAAAGGCACTGTTGACCATGACGTAGCGCATGTCCGCGTCCTTGACGAAGACGGCATCCGAAAGGCCATTGATGACAGCTTCTGCCAACTGCGCCTGTTCGAGAGCGAACTGCAGTTCGGCCTCGCGATCGGTCATCTTGGTAACATCGTAATACGTCACGAGCCGCTTGCCACTGGCAAGATCGATCACGGCGTAAACCACCGTGCTGCCATCGGATCTTCGAAACTGGCGAGGCGCCAGCGAGCCCGCCCGCACCTCGGCGACACGGGAAGCGAGATAGGCCTCCCACTCTTCGTCGCCCATATCAGGCGCGATCTTCATGCGCTTTCTGCTCACGAGATCGCCGAATTCGCGACCGATATGCGGAGCTACATCCTCGATGCCCCACAATTTCGAGCACGTGCGGTTGATGATCTCGATCTTGAACTCGGCGTCAAGCAGAATGACCCCTATCGGCAATTCGTCGAGTATCAGCGTGAGATCGGCGAGAGCTTGCCTGTAACGCGCATTCGCGGCCGCAATCTTGGCTTCGCCTGCCTTGATGTCACTGATTTCGGTGATGATCCCGATCCGCCCGCCATCATCAGTTCGCTGGTCGCGATACATGAACCAGCGGCCATCCGAGAATCGGAATGTGGATTGCGAACTCGGCTCCTTGCGCCGTGCAAGTACCCGGGCAAGCCATTCTTCCCGATCCAGATCGTGCAGATCCCACAATCCGACGTTCAGCCCGGCTAGAACAATCTGCCGAAACGACGCCCCGGGCTTCAAAACCTTGCGGATCGGCTCGTACAGCTTTGAAAAAGCACGATTGAAGAAGAGAACTCGGTCATTCTCGTCAAAATAGCATATTCCGTCGCTCAACACATCGAGCGCGGCCATCATGCGATCGTCCTTCACTGTCATACGATCAGTGCTTTGCGTCATTCAAACGCCCTAGAAAGGCAGTTTCGCAGGGACATGCTGGTTGATTTTATCCGCTCGCTCAGATGATGTATATCAATAATTAACGTCACGCTAACCTTCTGAAACTTCACGAAATATTTGTGAATTACATCTGCAACATATCGATTTTGATGAAACGGCATCTGATGCTTTTACGAGATACGCTCGCCCCTCACACTTTTTCAGAATACCCAAACCCGAACCCTTTGATGAATTAAACGGATTTCCAAGGCATTGGTTTCGTTGGGCAACGCGGGGATGAAAGTCGATGATCGATGACTTATGTGTGCGGTCTGGGAGCGATGACCGAACACGGGTTAACGCCTCCGACCTGTGCCCCCGCGGCATCCGCGAAAAACATCTGGTCTCGATTTCGGAAAATAAGAATGACTGCTGAAGCACAAGCAACGGAAACACATATCTTCGAAGCCGACGTGTCGCGCCTGCTCCACATGATGGTGCACTCGGTCTACTCGGACCGCGAAGTCTTCATGCGGGAGTTGATCTCCAATGCAGCCGACGCGTGCGAAAAACTGCGCTACGAGTCGATCTCGAAGCCAGAGCTTCTGGGTAAAGACCCAAAACTTCGGATAACCGTGTCCGCCGACAAGGACGCCAAGAGCCTCACGATTGAGGACAATGGCATCGGCATGAGCCGGGAAGAGCTGTCCGACGCCCTAGGCACCATCGCGCGCTCGGGAACGCGTGCCTTCATGGAACGGGTCGAAGCCGGCAAAGCCGCTGACGGCACTCAACTGATCGGCCAGTTCGGGGTCGGCTTCTACTCCGCTTTCATGGTCGCAGAGCGCGTGGATGTCATTAGCCGACAGGCTGGAAGCGAGGAGGCCTGGCGCTGGTCTTCCGACGGCAAAGGCGAATACTCGATCGCCGCCGCGGATGAACTGGAAGCTCCCGCGCGTGGAACGCGCGTGGTACTCCACCTCACCGACGATGCGCTGTCCTTCGCAGAGCCTTTTGCGCTCAACCGGCTGGTCACCTCACATTCCGGCCATGTCCCTGTTCCGATCTCCATTGTCGAAAAGCCGGGAGAGGAAGCTCAGGAGGTTGCCGACGGAACGGCGCTTTGGCTCAAATCCAAGAACGACATCTCCCCGGAGGAATACACCGAGTTCTATCGCAGCGTTGCGGGCCAGTATGACGAGCCTGCTGTCACGGTGCACTTCCGCGCCGAAGGCCGCCACGAATACAGCACGCTCGCCTTCGTGCCGGGCACACGTCCCTTCGATCTCTTCGATCAGGATCGCAAGGGCCATATGCGTCTATATGTTCGACGCGTTTTCATCACGGACGATGCCGAACTTCTGCCCCGCTATCTGCGCTTCGTGCGCGGCATTGTCGATTCCGCCGACCTGCCGCTGAACGTTTCGCGTGAGATGATCCAGGAAAGCCCGCTGCTTGCTGCGATCCGAAAGGGTGTGACCAGCCGCGTGCTGGGCGAACTGGTCAAGCTTGCGGACAACGACGCGGAAGCCTTCGGCAAGGTCTGGGAGAATTTCGGCGTCGTCCTCAAGGAAGGCCTTTACGAGGACTTCGAGCGCAAGGATCAACTGCTCAAGCTAGCCCGCTTTCAGTCGACAGCATCCGGCGACAAGGCCCGCAGTCTCTCGGAGTATATCGCCGGGATGAAGCCCGGTCAGCAGCACATCTATTACATGACGGGTGATGACCGTTCGCGTCTGGAGGCTTCTCCGCAATTGGAGGGCTTCAAGGCGCGCGGCATTGAGGTACTGCTGCTGACCGATCCGATCGACAGTTTCTGGGTCCTCAACGCTCCGAAGTTCGAGGAGAAAGACTTTCGTTCGGTCACCCAGGGCGGATCGGAACTGGCCGACATCGCACTGACCGACGAGGCGAAGAAGACCCCCGAGGAAACCGCCGCTGGAATGCCTGAATTCCTGGCATTCGCGAAGGCATCGCTTGGCGACCTCGTCTCAGACGTGCGCGCGTCGGATCGATTGACCGAGAGTGCGGTGTGCCTCGTGGCATCCGACACCGGACCAGATCTGCAGTTCGAACGGCTGATGCATGCCGCAGGCAGAATGGAGCGGGGCAGCAAGCCGATCCTTGAGATCAACCCGCACAATGAGCGCATCCGCGCGCTTGCGGATCTCGCCAGCGATGACACGAGATTGCGGGACGATCTCGCCCATCTGCTCTACGACGAAGCGCGCGTTCTCGACGGCGACAAGCCAGCGGACGCAAAGGCATTTTCGGAACGCCTTGCCCGTCTTGTGACGAGAGCTATTGGCAAATAGCTGAGAGGCCGTTGGCTTCCGGTCATTTCTGTTCCTCCAACAGGATTTCGCCCGATAGCCAATTCCGAAACGCTTCCAGCGGAGGATGGTTGGCGCGCGTTTTGGGCCATGCGAGCCAGTAGGCGCCGGTGCCCTCCAAGGAAGGGCGAAGGAGCGGCACAAGCCGCCCCTCCCCCAGTTCTGCGCTGGCCAGATAATCCGGCAACAGGGCGACACCGAGACCGCTGATGGCCGCCTGGATCATCGGTCCAAACTGGTCGAACAACATGCCGCTGCTGGCCGGCAAGGTGCCCCCCTGCATGTCGAACCAGCGCGGCCAGGCCGACGGGCGCGTCTCGATCTGCAGCAAGGGCAGCCCCTGCATGTCGCTGACCGCCGACACGGGATGGGATCTCAGAAGATCCGGAGCCGCGCACGCTGTCAAACGTTCGTCGAACAGCTTCATGTGACCTGCATCCTGCCAGTCGTCCCTGCCGAAGTAGATGGCTGCATCGAAGCCCTCGGTGGCAAAGTTGAAGCGTCCTATGCGTGTCGCAAGGTGAATGGTGATACCCGGATGGGCGACCGCAAACCGGCCCAGCCGTGGCGCAAGCCAGCGCGTACCGAATGCCGGCAGAATGGCGAGCGACAATCCGCCTCCCCCGGGATTGGCCACCAGTTCCATGCTACTGCGCTGGATAACGTCCAGCGCGCGCCCTACATCGCGACCATATGCTCTCGCGGCCTCTGTGGGGACGAGCCGCCGGCGATGCCGTTCGAAGAGATTGCGCCCGAGCTGGGCCTCGAGATTCTGCACCAGCCGGCTGACGGCCCCTTGAGACAAGGAGAGCTCGCGCGCCGCGGCAGCAGTCGACCCGGTTCGCAACACGGCCTCGAACGCGGTGAGCAGGCTGATGGATGGCAGAAAGCGTCTCGGGCGCATTGAGGATATGTATAATACGCATTACCATAGATCAAAGTAGCATTTCATCCGGACGAACCTATTCTCTATAGGCATCGATGTTCACCAAGTCCCAAAACTTCATTTGAGATAGCCATGGCAGATTCCAACGCGCAGTCCCGATCGCCCTCTTCCGACAAGGCGAGCTTTGTATGGAACGATCCATTCCTGATCGAAGGTCAATTGTCGGAGGACGAGCGCGCGATCCGTGATGCGGCGGCCGCATTCGCGGCAGACAAGCTGGCCACGCGTGTCGAGGACGCCTATCTCAACGAGAAGACAGATCCAGCCATTTTCCGGGAAATGGGCGAAGCGGGCCTCTTGGGCATCACGGTCCCCGAGGAATATGGCGGGCTCGGCGCCAACTACGTGACCTATGGTCTCGTGGCGCGCGAGGTCGAGCGCGTCGATTCCGGTTATCGCTCCATGATGAGCGTTCAGTCCTCGCTCGTCATGTATCCGATCCATGCCTACGGATCCGAGGAACAGCGCAAGAAGTATCTGCCGAAGCTCGCCTCGGGCGAATTTATCGGGTGCTTCGGCCTGACCGAGCCGGAAGCCGGTTCCGATCCCGGGGGCATGAAGACCCGAGCGGAAAAGATCGCGAATGGCTATCGCCTGAACGGCTCCAAGATCTGGATTTCAAACGCCCCCATCGCCGACGTGTTCGTCATCTGGGCAAAGCTCAAGGACGAGGCCGGCAAGGATGTCATTCGCGGCTTCGTGCTGGAGAAAGGCATGAAAGGACTGTCCGCGCCCAAGATCGAGGGCAAGCTGTCTCTGCGCGCCTCGATCACCGGTGAAGTGGTGATGGAGAACGTCGAGGTGGGCGAAGATGCCCTGCTGCCCAATGTGTCCGGTCTGAAGGGGCCGTTCGGATGCCTCAACCGCGCCCGCTACGGTATTTCCTGGGGTGTCATGGGTGCTGCTGAAGACTGCTGGTTCCGCGCCCGCCAGTACGGACTGGATCGCAAGCAGTTCGGCAAGCCACTGGCTGGCATGCAGCTCTATCAGAAGAAGCTGGCCGACATGCAGACCGAAATCGCGCTCGGCCTTCAGGCATCCTTGCGCGTCGGGCGCCTGATGGACGAGCATAGCATGGCGCCGGAAATGATCTCGATCATCAAGCGCAACAATTGCGGCAAGGCGCTGGATATAGCTAGGCAGGCACGCGATATGCACGGAGGCAACGGCATCCAGATCGGCTACCATGTGATGCGCCATGCGGCCAACCTAGAGACGGTCAACACCTATGAAGGCGCGCACGACGTGCACGCTCTCATCCTCGGGCGGGCGCAAACTGGCCTTCAGGCGTTTTTCTGAGACTATCGGGCGGGATGATTGCGCGCAGACTTTGGCGCGCGCAGCAAGTGCTATAGCAATGGCGACAATGGCGCGCTATCTAGTCCGCTTGAAGTCATCCCCGACCTATTCCGGAAGTCTCCATGCCGATTACGAGCCGTTCCTTTGTCAGATGGAACTCGTTCCTGTTCGCAATCGGTCTTTTGGCGCTTGTGGTCCTCATTGGCGCGACATTCTGGTTGATTGCGCGCACGTCCGACTACGCTGACGCCGCCTTGACCGCCCGACAGGTCCGGGCTGACATCGCGGATCTGAAATCCCTCGTTCAGGATGCTGAAAGCAGCCAACGGGGATTTTTGCTCACCGCTAACGATAGCTATCTCGGGCCTTTCGAACTGGCCCGCCAGGAAATCCCTTCCAAACTGGATTCATTGAGGGTGTATGTCACCCAGGAGCCGGCATTGGCGGAAGGCATGGCGGCACTCTCCACGCGCATAAATGCCAAACTCGACGAGTTGTCGAACACCGTTGCGCTTGCCCGCGCCGGACGTACTCAAGAAGCGCTCGCTATAGTCGACGGCGGGGCGGGCCAGAAGCTCATGGATGAGGCGAGAGATCTGTTCGATACGCTCATAGACGGAGCGGACCGGCGCTTTGCCAGCAGCATCGCAGCTCAGCAGGACAGCGCCAACGCACTGAATTGGGTGGCATTGGCGGCTACGGGTGTCATTCTCGTGGTCGTCGGCAGCGCGGCATGGATCGTCCTCAACTACACGCGCGATCTGGCAAGTGCGCGTGTAGAAATTGAGACTCTCAACACAGGACTTGAGGAGAAAGTGCGCGAGCGCACCGTGGAACTCGGCCGCGCGAACGACGAGATCCAGCGATTTGCCTACATCGTCACCCATGATCTGCGGGCCCCACTCGTCAACATCATGGGATTCACGAGCGAGTTGGAAACGAGCATTGCGCCCATCAAGGAACTCGTGACCGGTTTGGAGGAAGAAGGGCGCGAGATCGGCGAGGCAAAACTGATCGTCGCCGAGGATTTGCCCGAGGCCATCGGTTTCATCAGATCCTCGACCCGCAAGATGGATGGGCTGATCAATGCGATCCTGAAACTCTCGCGCGAGGGGCGCCGGCCGCTCAAACCGGAACGCCTGGAATTGCAACCTCTGCTCGGATCATGTGTTGATGTCATTCAGCATCAGGTGAACGACGCGGGAGGAGAGGTCACTCTCGACATTCGCGTCTCACACATCGTCTCTGATCGCATGGCGCTCGAACAAATAGTAGGCAACATGCTCGACAACGCCGTGAAATACTCTGTGCAGGATCGTCCGCTTCGGATAATGGTGCGCGCGTTGCCCACGCTCGTCAATTTTGTCACCATCGAAATCGAAGACAACGGACGCGGGATTGCCGAACAGGACCATGAACGCGTATTTGATTTGTTCCGCCGCTCTGGGACACAGGACAAAGCTGGTGAAGGCATTGGCCTCGCGCATGTGCGCTCGTCGGTACGCAATCTCGGCGGCGACATCACGCTGGAATCGCGCCTCGGCGAGGGTACAACGTTCAAAATCAATCTCCCGCGCGATCTCCGCACGGTTACACGGAGCAATGCGGCATGAACAATGAGGCAAGAGCTGTCACCATCGTCATGGTGGAGGACGATGAAGGCCACGCGCGCCTGATCGAGAAGAACATTCGCCGCGCCGGGGTCAATAACGAGATCATCCCCTTTACCAACGGTACCGACGCGCTGAATTACATGTTCGGGCCGGACGGATCGGGCGAGGTGAGCGCCGGACGCCATCTTCTCATTCTGCTCGACCTCAATCTGCCCGACATGACGGGCATCGATATTCTCGAACGCGTGAAAGCCAACCAGCACACTAAGCCGGCCCCGGTGGTCGTGTTGACGACCACCGACGACGCGCGCGAAATCCAGCGCTGCTATGAACTCGGCGCAAATGTCTACATCACCAAGCCGGTCAACTATGAGGGATTCGCAAACGCCATTCGTCAGCTGGGACTGTTCTTTTCGGTGATGCAGGTGCCGCAGACGCTCTGACATGCCGGACGTTCAGGTTCACATCCTATATGTTGATGACGATCCGGCACTTGTTCGCCTTGTCGAAAAGGCGGCCGTTCGACGTGGCTATCTTCTGACTCATGCGAAGGACGTTCAGGATGGCTTGAGCAAGCTGGATTCGCTGAAATGCAACGTGGTTGTCCTTGACCATCATCTGGGAAGCGAAACCGGCTTGGACTTCCTGAAGGCACGTACCAAGGCAGAGGGAATGCCGCCGGTGATTTACGTCACGGGTTCCACCGAGGCCACCGTCGCGGTCAACGCGCTCAAGGCCGGAGCCTTCGACTACGTCACCAAATCTGCTTCGGGCGATTTTCTGGAACTGCTGTTCAACGCTATCGAGGCGGCCCTCGCACGGGCCGCACTTGAACGAGCCAAGATCAAGGCCGAAAACGAGGTACGCGAAGCGCGTGACCGCGCGGAACTGATGCTTCGCGAAGTCAATCACCGCATCGCAAACAGCCTTGCGATGGTCGCGTCGCTCGTACGCATGCAGGCATCGATCGTCACAGATACCGCTGCTGTCGCCGCACTGACGGAAACTCAGGTGCGGATCAAGGCGATATCGGGCGTACACCGTCGTCTCTACAGGTCCACGGATGTCGGACAGGTTTCCTTGAACGAATATATCGAAGATCTGGTCGAGGACCTTCGGAGCAGCGTGCAAGTGGATGGCTCCTCGAGCGGCATTGAACTGGTGGTCGAGCCGTTGATCGTTTCAACCGATAAGACAGTCGCGATCGGGGTGGCAGTGACGGAGCTTGTGACCAACGCGCTGAAATATGCATATGATTCTCATGCACCCGGTCAGGTCCGCGTTATCGCACGGGCGTTGGACGGAGGCATGGCTTCGGTCAGCGTTGAGGACGACGGCGTTGGATGGACCGGGTCCGGCAAGCCGCGAGGAACGGGTTTGGGCACCAAGATCGTTTCGGCGATGATGACAAGCCTTAACAGCCAACTGGTCTATCAGCCGATGGCAAAAGGCACCCGCGCCACCTTTGAATTCGCGCTTTGATGAGAGCCTAGGTCAGCCGTCGCCCCACTGATTTGCGAGTGCCAACGCACAGGCGCGCGCAATCGGCCAGCTTGGCTCGGTTTGGCCAATCGGTGTCGCCCACCCGGCATTTTGAATTACACCTGGACGGTTACGGCTATAGGCCACCTTCAGTTCGGCAATCACTTTCTGGCTCGCATCCGCACGTGACTGCTCAAGGCAATAGGGTGTCCAGCTCGCCGCGAGCGCCGCATCTGCCGCATCCGCTGATAATCGGCTCGCCGCCTCCACGCTGGTCCACCCGCCCCATCCGAAACCGACGATAGCTGTCATTGCCGCACCGGCCACAGCACTGAGGCCAGTATTTATGGCCCATCCGAAACGCATTTGTATCTCACTGTTCTGAATTGCTCGACTGAGCTGTTTCAAATTTGATCGCCTTAACTGGCAATGGCTGCAAGGTCATGCTGGTGGCAACGAAATAGAGAAAGAACGCCATCATCGCGGCGACCAGCGCCGCTAACACAATCACATCGATCCCGAAGGATGAGGAACGCCTCATCGTGGACCGGCGACAGCGGACGCCCGACCCTGCGAGGTTGCAATCTCTTCGACGTGCGAATTAGCCCCGGCGCCAAAGCGGCCGTCGTCCGCGGGCTCATCCGCCACGAGACTTCCAATCAGGCGAAGAAGCGCTTTGCATTCGGGTGAAGAGGCGTTGCCGTCGAGAAATTTGGAAATCGCTATATTTGAAAGACTGCCATCAGAAGCTGAATTTGCTTCATGACGAACAAATCCTGCAATCGATTCATTTCGTGCGAGAAGCCACCGATCGCCGCTCGAGCTTATATGAAACTGCAGGAATTTCATGTTCTAGTCCACGAAAAGCCTGTTGCGAGGCAGAGCCTCGACCAGGCATCTCAGGAAGGTTGAAAATACCAGAGCGTTAAAAATCCGGCCGTCCCCGCCACAGACGTCAACACCAGCACGACAAACGCGGCCTCTGAAACCAGCGCCTTTGCAGTCCGACCAAATGACATCACGCATGCCTGAATTCAGGCGCATGATTGCGGGCGTGTTGTTCAACGCTTTCGCCATTGCGGCATCGGCCAAAAGTCGATCGCACGGCTGGCGCTCGGGATTTGAAACCGACACTCGGCGCGGAATTGGTCACAGCAGCCTGTTGTCATCGACAATCTGTCGAATACGGCGCTTGGCACCGACGGTGTCATTGCGGTGGGCGCGAAGCAAAAATCTGTCGCTATGCGAAACCGGTGCTTGCTTCTTGCGACCATTGGCAATCGCCATCGGCTTGTCGTTTGACTTCAAATGCCTCAGCTTGAGCCCAAACATCTCTTTCTCCCTGGCACTTGATTTTGTTGCATGTGTTCTGCCGCGATGACGCGCGACGTCAGATGCGGCGAAAATGTTTCGCGCACACGACTATCGAAGATCTAGGAATAAATTGGCGGGTCGAAGTCTCTGACACCGCAAAGAGCCAAACTGGCCCAAACCACCGACAACTTTTACTATGGACCTCTGGGTCGCCAATCACAAGGCATTTGTTGACCGAGCGACAAATACTTCGCTCATTCCAGTCAAACACGCGCGATCAGCGATATTTCATGCGAGCCACACGAGTGATCAGCCCCAAAACCATTCCGGTCGCGATGTATTCACCCAACCCTAATGGGCAAGAACATCTTCAATATTGACGCCGGTCTTGATACGAAACGCTTCGCGAGACAGCACAAATTCGTGCCAGAAGGTCGCCGAGGCGCTGACGCTGGTCGGGCAAAACAACAGCCCACCTCCCTCGAACGCACGATCCAATGCGCCGGCCAGAGTGCCGGTAGGCAGCCCCTGCGACTTGAGTGCGACATAGGTAGATGAGAGCATCTTGATGGGCCGCATCGCTCGTTGGTTGAATTGCCGTTATGGTCGTCCGCGCGTGTCGCCACGCTGGCCCAGGCAGAACGACGAACTACTTCGCCTTGGCACGCGAACGCTTAGGCTTTTCAGGAGGCGGAATTGCGGCGTCTGCCGCCTCTTTCATGAGCCGCAGCTCGCGAAGGCGGGCAGTTTTCGCCGCCTCCGACTTTGCAGCCGCAGCATCCTCGGCCAGCACATCCTGCCATGCCTCGGTGCGTTTCTTGAAGGCAGCTTCGCGCGCCATGGACGCCGCAGACTTCTTCTCGGAATCCTTGCTCAAAGCCTCACCTCCAAATGACACAAAAATGTTTCTAACGCGCTTCTGGCTTCTTGCGCGCGGGCAGAAGTCCCTCGCGCTGCGCCAGTTTACGCGCGACTTTCCGAGACCGCCTGATGGCATCCGCCTTTTCGCGAGCACGGCGCTCTGATGGCTTCTCGTAAGCCCGGCGCGCTTTCAGCTCACGAAAGAGCCCTTCCCTCTGCATCTTCTTCTTGAGAACGCGGAGAGCTTGATCGACGTTGTTATCTCGGACCAGTACCTGCAAACCATTCACCTCGCTGGAAACAAAAAAGGGGCCGGATGTCCGACCCCCTCTCAGATGCTATTGACGCCGCCAGTACATCCGTGGTCGGCATCCAGAGCGGTTCGCTCTGGCTTAGGCTGCGGACAGGTTGGTCGCAGCGCTCTTGCCATTGCGGCGGTCGATCTCGACCTCAAAATTCACCTTCTGGCCTTCGGCGAGACCCTGCATGCCAGAACGTTCAACAGCGGAAATGTGAACGAACACATCTGCCTGACCGTTGTCCGGCTGAATGAAGCCAAAGCCCTTGGTGGAATTGAAAAACTTTACTGTACCTGTGTTCATGACGATTTCCTTTCAAATCGGCAGATTAGTCGATGCGCGCAAAACAAGGTGCTTTGCGACGCGGGCAGATCGATTTTGAAGGGAAGATCGGCAGAGCGCTCGGAGCGCGAAGACAAGCTAAACGGCAAGATCGATTAGCAGCATATAGGACGCTTTTCCCGTGATAGCAAGCGTGTCAGGGTTGTGCTCCTGGCGCATTCTTCGTAGCACCCTACTACAAGAGCAAAAGGAGACATTGTGGCCAGAACTCCAAATTACAATTTCGAGCGCAAGGAACGCGAGCGTATGAAGGCCTTGAAGAAGGCTGAAAAGCTCGCGGCAAAGAATGCCCGAAAGCAGGATGAATCAGGCGACATTTCGAATGAAGTCGATGCGACGATCTCGGAAGAACCGAAGTCGGACTGAGGATCGAACCTCAGCTCGCCGCCTTGTCGCTGACAAACACGGACGCCTCGCGCGCCGCAGCGATGAAGGCGCGCCTGGCGGTCATTGAAGGCTTGTTGCCCGCAATCACATCGCTGCAGGCCTGCAGGGCCTCTCGGTGCTTCGGCCCTCGCTTGCCGGTCCAGCTATTAAGCAGATAGTCGTTTGCTTCCCGAGCGGTTTGAAGTATGACGTTTTCACCGGGCACTGCAGATTTCACAGTGACCGGGGTCTCGAAGCGATTTTTTTCCATGCCCGTCTTTACGCCAATGTCCGCGCGAAAGCGACGGCTAAAGCGCTCATGGAGATGCCACAGCCTCCCGATACTGCATTTAGTTGCTACGTCTACCGCTTTCTCGCACCCGGCTACCGACATGTTTGTCCGGAGAAGACAGGGCATGATCGCATCAACGACCAACGCAAAGCCAAGAGAAACTACCTGGCCGTGAGATTCGAACTGAGAGAAACTGGTACGCCCAAGGGGAATCGAACCCCTGTTTGCGCCGTGAGAGGGCGCCGTCCTAACCGCTAGACGATGGGCGCAGCCGAAGCAGTCAGATAATCCGCGCATTCGGAAAATGCAACCGTCATTCTGCGGCCTTTTCGTTCTCAGCGCTATTGAGACACCGGCGAGAGCGCCAGCCGCGCGATGACACGGCTTTCTGCAAAGTCGTAGATCAGGATTTCCTGCGCCCCATCCGAGAGTTCGACCTCGATCGAAACGCGGTTGCCCGAGAGCGCGTGAGACAGGACTTTCGAGCCGGCCGGCAGCGGAACCGTCGCAACGACGCTCTCGCCTGTCGGCACCGAAGGACCCGAAACGGTAGCCGGTGGAGTTTCCTTCATGGAACGGTAGACAATCGCGCCCATCACAACGATAACGGCGGCGAACAATATGCCGAGATTGATCAGCATGAAACGGATGAGCTTGCGCCGTACCCGTTCTACCGATGGGTCCAGCGGCTTTTCATCTTCGTCGTCGAACTGGCGGGCCATATCCTGAAATGCAACCTTGCGCGAATGTCGGAAGAACCTGATAGCGAAGCCGATGCGGCTTTGAAAGTGCTCGTCACCGACGAAGCGGCCATTGGCATGCGACTGGACCAGTGGCTGGCCGGTGCGCTGGGCGATGCGTTCTCCCGCAGTCGCGTGCAGCAACTCATAAAGCAGGGTGCCGTGCGCCTGAATGGCGCGCCCAGTCTCGAACCGAAGCGCAAGATGCGTGCGGGTGAACGCATTGACCTGGATATACCTCCCGCCGAGCCAGCCGAGCCGCAAGGCGAGAACATCACTCTCAGCGTCCTCTATGAGGATGACCAACTGATCGTGATCGACAAGCCACCTGGTCTCGTCGTGCATCCGGGCTCTGGCAACTGGACGGGCACCCTTGTGAACGCGCTCATTCATCACTGCGGCGACAGCCTGTCAGGCATCGGCGGGGTCAAGCGCCCTGGCATTGTCCATCGCCTCGACAAGGACACAAGCGGCGTCATGGTGGCGGCAAAGACCGACGTGGCGCATCGCGCCTTGGCGGAAGCCTTCGCCGACCATGGCCGCGAGGGAGAACTTCGCCGCGCATATGCGGCACTTGTCTGGGGCGCGCCAGAAGTCGAAGCCGGCAGGGTCAACGCTCCGCTCGGGCGGTCCACCCGCGACCGCACGCAACGCGCCGTTGTCCCCGAAGGACGCGAGGATGGAAGATTTGCCGTGACGCACTATATTGTCAGAGAGCGCTTTGGCGGCACAGGCGCTGCCGCGTCTGCATCGCTACTGGAATGCAGGCTGGAGACGGGACGAACCCATCAGATCAGAGTTCATATGGCGCACATCAGCCATCCCGTCATCGGCGATCCTGAGTATGGACAGGCCTTCAAGACCAAGGCAAACAAACTGCCAGAGCCACTCCAGAGCCAGGTGAAGGCACTGCCACGGCAGGCGCTCCATGCAAGGCTACTGGCGTTCAGACATCCCACGAAAGATGTTGTCATGGAGTTTGAGGCGCCTCTTCCCGCGGATATGGCGGAGCTTGTCGACGGATTTCGGAAACTTGATCTGAACGTCAAATAGTTTGATTGGCGGCAGCATGCTGCGCATGACACACTGATCCAGCTTGAACGATTTGCTTGATTTTCTTGTTTTGTTCCTATATAAGCATGTTGTTGTTCGCGTTGTGACCACCATCTCGGTGCAAGCGACATGTGCCCGCCTCAATGAGGGGGTACGTATTTTAAAGGAGGGTGCTTTATGGCCCAGACATTACCCAGCATTGTTTCCGGGGAAGGCGGTCTCACTCGCTACCTCGAAGAAATCCGTAGATTTCCGATGCTCCAGCCGCAGGAAGAGTACATGCTCGCCAAGCGGTATGCCGAGCATAGTGATACCGCTGCTGCCCACAAGCTCGTCACCAGCCATCTTCGCCTCGTAGCGAAGATCGCGATGGGCTATCGCGGCTATGGCCTGCCGATCGGCGAAGTTATTTCCGAAGGCAATGTGGGCCTGATGCAGGCAGTGAAGAAGTTCGAGCCGGAGCGTGGCTTCCGCTTGGCGACCTATGCCATGTGGTGGATCAAGGCTTCGATCCAGGAATATATCCTGCGCTCCTGGAGTCTCGTGAAGATGGGAACGACCGCCAATCAGAAGCGGCTGTTCTTTAACCTTCGCAAGGTGAAAGGGAAAATTCAGGCGCTTGATGATGGCGACCTGAAGCCGGACCAGATCGCCGAAATCGCGACCCGGCTGAATGTGTCGGAAGCGGAAGTCGTGTCAATGAACCGTCGCCTGTCGGGTGATGCGTCGTTGAATGCGCCGATCCGTGCGACTGAAGGCGAATCCGGCGAATGGCAGGATTGGCTGGTCGACGATCACGAGAGCCAGGAAGACATGCTCATCGAGCAGGATGAGCTTGAGAACCGCCGGGGTATGCTTGCCGGTGCCATGTCTGTCCTGAACGATCGTGAGCGGCGGATTTTTGAGGCTCGACGCCTGTCCGAAGAGCCGCTGACCCTCGAGGAGTTGTCCGGTGAGTTTGACATCAGCCGCGAGCGGGTCCGTCAGATCGAGGTACGCGCTTTCGAGAAGGTACAGGATGCGGTGAAAGCCGCAGCCAAGCGCCAGATGAGTGCTCTGCGCACAATCGAAGCGCGCCCTCAGTAAAATTCTCGGTCGGAGTTCCTTCCGAGCGTTCCAGCGCCGCCCATTGGGCGGCGCTTTGCTTTCTGCGATACACTCACCTCATCGCATAGAGCGCAGCCTCAGATAGCGCGTGCGGTGAGCATCATAACGTCGAGCATGAACGAGCCGTCTTCCTTGATTTCGAAGTGCCGGCGCACATCTTCCGAAGCCACAGTCTGCAAAGCCCGGATAGAACGCATGTTGAGTTCGGGGGTCTGCATCCGCGCGATCCAGAGCGGAAAATCCATTCGCACACGCCAGGTCCGATATGTGTCGCAGGCGAACCCTGCACGGCCCAGCGCATTGTGCCATTGCGACATGTTGTAATCCCGCACATGCGATGTATCGCGCAGCAACTCGACGGCCTGCAGATGCGTATCCAGAAGTCCCTGCTCGGGCGCATATGCATCAATGAACACCGCCGGTGCGCCACGCTTGAGCACCCGCCGCCCCTGCCTCAGGCCGCCGTCAAAATCGTTCCAGTGATGAGCCGAGTATCTCGAGGCAAGAAAGTCAAACGTAGCGTCCGCAAATGGCAGTGATTCCACCGACGCTTCGACCGGTTCGATGTTGGTGAGTCCCTTGCGGTCAGCAGTTACCGAAACCGCACGCAGCATATCTCGCGAAAGATCCACCGCGGTAACATGCGCGGCGTGGCGCGCCATCAGATAGGAGACGTGGCCACCCCCTGCGCCCAGATCGATCGCCCGGTCCGGGCGGATCTCGCTCACGATAGCTTCAAGCGCATCGAGATCCGCACCGCTGGAATGCACCGCACTTTCAACATAGGCGCCAGCACGTGGGCCGAATTGCGCCTCGACAAGGTCTTTATGGGCCTGCGTCATCACTCTCTCCATGAACTGGCAAAATCAATGACAGCGATTTATCCTGTTACAAGCGAGAATTTTATCCTATTATAATTGATACCATGATCAGAAACGACCGTAGACGACTGCTTGGGGAGTTTGTGCGCGCTCACCGTGAGCGACTGCTCCCTCCTGCAACCGAAGGCAGGCGTCGGACACCTGGCTTGCGCCGGGAAGAACTCGCCGCGCGCGCAGGCATCAGCACGACATGGTGCGCCTGGATCGAACAGGGACGACAAGTTCAGGCATCATCCGACGCGCTCAGTCGCTTGGCTGCTGCCCTAGGCCTCACACATGCAGAGCGCGCCTATCTGTTCGAACTTGCCGGTCAGATTGACCCAGTGGCACGCGCCCGCACTGAGTTCGAACAAGTACCGCCTTCTCTGGCTGAAGCGGTAAGGTCGCTGGATCATCCAGCCTATGGTCTTGATCGCCTGTGGAACGTGTGTTGCTACAATTCAAGGACAGACGGCCTGTTTCAAGGCTGGCTTGGCCGGGCCAGCGACCACAATCTCTTGCGCTTCGTCTTCCTTGATCCGGCCGCTCGTGAGCTCATTCCGAACTGGGAGGAACGCGCGCGCAGGCTTCTCGCAGAATTTCGGGCAGATTTCGTGCACAATTTGCACGACGACAGCGTGCACGCACTCATTGCCGGCATGTCAGCCGAGAGCGCGCTCTTCGCGGACGCGTGGCATACGCAGGACGTCCAACACCGTGAAGGCGGCCACCGTAGTTTTTTTGACCTCAACGGCGGCACGCTGAACTTCGTGCAGCACACATTCAAACTTGCCGAACGACCGGACTACAAGCTTGTGATGCTGGTTCCAGAGACAACCTGATCAGCCGAGACGCGAAGCCTCACCCGGCAGTGCTGGACTGCCAGGCCGCGATCGCATCGTTGAATACCTTCTCACCAGGCACACCCTTTTCCATGGTGATGAGTGCGCGACGCCCATTCTTGTAGACGATCGGAATATCGATCCAGTTCTGCTTGCGAAGCAGGTTCAAGTTGGCGTCGATCTCGTTCTTGCTGTCATTGAGAGCGAACAGGAAGAATCCGTCGGCGATCTTCGCGGGAATGCCGAGCAGCGGGTTGCCGGCATCCTGCTCTGAATCCTTCAACGCGACCCGCAATACGCTGTCGATTCCGCCACCTTCGAAACCTTCCGGAGTGAGGAAGATCATCTCGATGATGTGGCTGGCAGGCAGCGTCTTGTCGCCATTGCGACGGATCGTCATGCGCAGCTGGATGTCCTTGCCCGGAATGGTCGCCTCAGCCCTGATGGCAGGCTCAGGCGGCATATCGCCGCCTGGAGATTCCTGCACCTGCGACCAGACAATGGACCCAGGCTCAGCTGAACCCTGCGCGGTGGAGGTCCGCTCCTCGTAGAAGATCGCGCGTTGGCCCACCATGACTTGCGCCGGCTCGCCGGACGCTGCTTCCGAAGGCGCGCCATCAGCCGCCACGGCCGGAGCGCCTTCAACAGGCGCTTGGGCCGGATCCTGGGCCGCAGCGGCGTCTCCCGCAGGCGGTGCTTCCTGCGTAGCGGGTGGCAGAGTAGGAGGCTGATCGGAGGCAACCGGCGTCGTGATCGCTGCGACAGAGGTCCCCTCTCCAAAGGTCTGCTCCCCGCCTGCGGGGCCTTCATCGACTTCCGTTCCATCCGCATTCAGACGCTGCGTGAACTTCGGTGCTGAAGCTGCAGAAGCCGGCTCCTCAGGCTGAGCCTCGGGATTTGCCGAAGCGACGTCTGTCGAAGGTGGCGTTTCGGCGGGTTGTTCAGAGACCGCGACAGGATCGCTCTCTCCCATGCCCAGCATGCGTCCGAACTCATCCTTGTTCAGCCAGATTCCATAGGCACCGCCGCCTACAACCAGAATGGCGAGAACAGCAGCAAGCAAGCCAACCAGCTTGCGTCTGTTCGGCACGCGGTCCGAGTAGGTCGGCCTGACACGATCGGAAAATTCCCGATCTGAGTTATCGCGATCGTCAAACGCGTCCTGCTCGTCGTCATCGAACGAAAATGGCTGTGGAGGAAGTGTGTTCTCCAACGGACCCGTTGATGGAACAGGCTTTGCAGCAACGGTTCTAGCATCAGGGAACGGTATGGAAGGCGGAGGGGGAGGAGCAATGTTCTTTGACGCCTCCGGAGAAACAGAAGCCTTAGCAGGAGCAGGCTTCGGCGTGGCCGCAGGGACTGGCTTTGGCGCGGACGCAGGAACTGGCACCGGAGCCTGCGCGGCTGATTTCTTGTCCGCGCCGATGGGCTTCGCTTCCTTCAGCGCAGCAAATACGCTTTCCAGTTCGTCCAGCGGATCATCTGATGACGGCGCAATCTTGACGTATTCGGACTCAACTGACGAAATGGCGTCCTCAAGCGCCTTTTTCTGACGTTGGATCACGGCGGCTGGAGGTGCCGGACTGATCGCCGACAGTTTTGCCGCAACAGTCGACCGAGCCTTCTCATATACCCGAGCCCGCATCTCGGGCGTGGTTTCCCCGAGACCATCGAGCGTCTTCTTTAAAACAGCGACGAAATCAGCCATTCGCTCCTGACCTGTCCTTCTCCGAAACGCCTCATCCGGCACTCAACGGAGCGCAAAAAACTAATCTTGAAACGGATCCGTCACAAGTATTGTGTCGTCCCGTTCCGGACTGGTCGAGAGCATCGCGACAGGTGCTCCAATCAGTTCCTCTATATAGCGGACGTATTTGACCGCTTGAGCCGGTAGATCGTTCCAGCTTCGCGCGCCACCGGTCGTGCCTTTCCAGCCTTCCAGGGTCTCGTATACAGGCTCAACTCTTGCCTGAGCACCTTGGCTTGCGGGAAGATAATCTATCAGCTCCCCGTCCAGCCTATAGGCGGTGCAGACCTTGATCTCGTCCAGCCCGTCCAGAACATCAAGCTTGGTAAGCGCGATGCCCTTCATACCGTTTACCGCTACAGCCTGGCGCACGAGAACCGCGTCGAACCAGCCGCACCGACGCTTTCGCCCGGTAACTGTGCCGAATTCATGGCCGCGCGTTCCAAGAAACTCACCGACCTCGTTATCCTGTTCGGTAGGGAACGGCCCCTCGCCCACACGCGTGGTGTAGGCCTTCGTGATTCCAAGCACGTAATCGATCGCGCCCGGCCCGACACCCGACCCGGATGCAGCCTGACCTGCGACCGTGTTGGACGACGTCACAAACGGGTAAGTGCCGTGATCGATGTCCAGCAGAGTGCCCTGAGCACCTTCGAACAGAATACGCTCGCCCGAGCGCCGCGCATCGTCCAGTATCTTCCAGACACGATCCATGTACGGCAGCACTTCCCCCGCAATCGAGGTAAGCTCGCTCATGATTGCCTCGTGAGCGACCTCGGGGTGGCCGAGGCCAGTGCGCAGTGCATTGTGGTGAGTAAGCAATCTGTCGACCTTGAGCGGCAGGGTTTCCAGGTCTGCCAAATCCATCACCCGGATCGCACGGCGCCCGACCTTGTCCTCATAGGCCGGGCCGATTCCGCGCCGGGTTGTTCCAATCTTTGTGCCGGAGTTTGAGGCGGCATCCTCACGAAAACCGTCAAGTTCCCGGTGAACGGAAAGAATAAGCGCGGTGTTTTCGGCGATTTTCAGGCGCTCAGGAGAAACATCGACACCAAGAGCGCGAAGCTTACCGGCTTCAGCCACGAAAGCGTGCGGATCAAATACCACACCATTGCCAATGATCGACAGTTTGCCGTCTCTCACAATCCCCGATGGAAGCAGCGAGAGCTTGTAGACCTTGCCGTCGACAACAAGGGTGTGGCCAGCATTATGCCCTCCCTGAAATCTCACCACGACATCGGCTCGCTCCGACAGCCAGTCGACAATTTTGCCCTTTCCCTCATCGCCCCACTGAGAGCCGATGACCACCACGTTAGCCATGAAATCTTCCTGAACACGCCTGCCTGATCAGGCGGGCTTCAAACCACCGGCCTCTATACCGTCATCAATCGGCCTAGGCGACCCTCCGCCCCTCGAAATAGGTCGAGATTCAGGAAAAATTCCGCGAGAAACATGGATTCGGACGCGTATCCGGTCGGTGATATTGGTTCCCATGCGACATTACACCGCCAGACAGCAAAAAGCCGGCGCAATGTTGCGCCGGCTCTTGCAGACTATGAGTTCGAGATTAGCGAACGATCATGCGCTGCGAATCGCGGTTCTCAGCCCAGGTGCTCTTGTCAAAGGCGGGCTGCGCCTCGAGCTGTTCCTTGGTCAGGTTGGTGTACAGATACTTGTCACCATCCTTGTCGGTCATGAAGCTAAGGTTGTCCATGCCAACAGCAACCGGCTTTTCACCAAGGCCAAGGAAGCCGCCGACGTCGATGATGATCGCATCGATCTTGCCATCGCTGGTCATCGCAATGTCGCCAATCTCGCCGACGTTGCTGTCATTCGCGCCGTAGACGGTCGTGCCGATAAGGTCTTCCGCAGTGGCGTTTGCTGTATCCAGCGGGCTCAGCTGCGACTTGTCGATCGCGGCAGTCGCCATGGTATCGGTCGACGTCGTGTTGTCGGTCGCCGCGGGAGCCTTGGCATCGGCCGTCTGGTCAGCGGGAACTGTCGTCTGATCGGCCGGCGCTGCAGCAGTGTCGGCAGGCGGCATGGTGCCCGTAGTCGTGGCAGTACCATCGGCCGGCATCGTTGTATTGTTGGCTGTCACAGCCGGAGCCGGATCGTAGACGGTGCGATCAAATGTCGGGAGAGCCTCGAGAGCCTCCTTGGACATCGGCACCACCAACCAGCGGTCGCCATCGCGTTCGGCCATGCTCACTTCCTTGTAGTCAAGGGCGACATTCTTCTCGCCCAGGCCCAGGAAGCCGCCAACACCAACGACAACAGCTTCAATAGCGCCGCTGTCAGCGATGACGAGGTCGTTCACATCGCCAATTTTCTTAGCGTCCTCGCCGTTCCCGTCATAAACGCTTTCGCCGATCATGTTGCTTGCAAGATGCCCTGAAACCGCGTGGGCTGCGGTCGCCGCGCTGTCAGCTGCGGGAGCAGCACTCTCTGCTGCCGGCGCAGCAGGCGTCATTGGCTTGGTGGCATCCTGTGCATAGGCACCGGTGGCCAGAAGGGTTGCAACTGCCGTAGTGGCCAAAAGTGTGCGGATCATGATACTATTCTCCTCGTGCGTGAATTTTCATGTACGCCGCGCCTGTTCCAGACCTTCCAAGTGCGGTTCAGGCGCGGCACCACATTGCGACAACGTCTCTTTGCAGGGGTTGTTCCCGTGCTCTGTTCGATTTCTCCGTCTTTTGCATTTTAGACAGTTTTGATTCTTGCGCTCTTCGACGACCTCTGGCGGGTGCTGTAGGCGATCCTACATAGCGGTGTTGGCGACAACCTGAGCACAACGCTCTTTCTTGTCTTAGGGAGTAAAAGCGGTGCGCTTCAGGGTAGTTCTAAATCAGGATGGCGGATCCCTCCGAACACTCGATCTCAATGCATTCTCTCGCCGCATCGAGGATGAGCTTTCAAAGCATGGTCATCAGACATCGGTGGAAATCGTTGCAGGGAAACGAGTGCAGTCTGCACTTCAAAAAGCTGCGAAGTCCGACGACGTCGACATTGTTATGGCTGGTGGCGGAGACGGGACCATTTCTGCGGCGGCCGGCGCGCTAATGGGGAGCGACAAGGCGCTCGCGGTTCTACCCGCAGGCACAATGAACCTTTTTGCCCGTTCATTGAAAATTCCCCTCACCCTCGACAAGGCCATCGTGGAGTTTGCAACGGGAAAGATCACTGCCGTGGACGTTGCTACGGCGAACGGACAGCCATTCGTGCATCAGTTTTCCCTCGGCATGCATGCCAAGATGGTGCGGTTGCGTTCGAAAATGGAGTTTGGATCGCGCTGGGGAAAGATCGGTGCTTCTGCAAAGGCCGCTTATGCGACGATTATGAGTCCGCCGCAAATGAAAGTGGAGTTGCAGCTGGGCGAAACCGATCTTCTCGTGAGAACGACCGGGATCGGCGTTACCAACAATCTCTTTGGAGAAGGTACGCTGCCCTATGCTGAGAACCCCGCGGGTGGCACTCTCGGGATCTATGTTACCGTCGCACGGGAGCGCGGCGAAATCTTACGTTTCTTTGCAAATCTGGCGCGCGGAAAATGGCGCGACAATGATCAGGTCGAAATCCACGAAGCTGACAAAGTGCGTATCACGATCAAATCCGGACGCTTTCTAAAACATTGCGTGCTGGACGGCGAATTGCTGCCCGTTTCTCGTGACACGACAATTGAGATTCATCCAAAAACGCTCAAGGTGCTGGTGCCCGCGGCATCTGTGTGAGCGGCCAGTCTCTCCGAGCTGATCAGGTTCGCCTGGGTCGTCGCATCGTCTGACGTCTTGACGAATGTTTCGACAGCGAACCACGCGATCATGGCGAGTACCAACGCGCCGATCAGCACCATCAGCACTCTCCAGCCCTGGCGTGCCTGCTTGGCTTTTTCCGCTTTCAGAATTTTTTCGGCCATTTTGAACTCCTTGCAAGATGCGACAAGCAAGGGGGTAATCATGGTGCTTACGCAAAGTTCCGTGCTTCAGGTCGACCGGTCGGCTCACATTCCTGTCAGCCGGTCTCATGGCATCAGATCAACGGACGGGTTGTCTCGCCCAGCCCTCGCCAGCGCGCCAATCGCGCCAGCGCTTGAGCATCCGTCACGATGCAGACTCCATCCTTCCAGGCGATGAAATCCTTGCTCGCCAGCTTTCGCAGGGTCCTGTTCGTGTGAACCAGTGAAAGCCCCAGAGTATCCGCCACATGCTGCTGGTTGATGGGTATGCGCACCGGACCGTCCGGATCACCCGACAAGGTTTGGGCGCGTGTCGCGAGGAAAGCGAGAAGATAGGATGCGCGTTCAACCGCGCTCCGCCGGCCGATACTCAGCAGGTTTTCATCGAGCATCTGTTCTTCGCGTGAGGCAAGCCACGTCACGTCGAAGGCCAAACCGGGAAAGTCCCGATACAATTCCGGCAGACGATGCCGGTCGAAGCTGCACAGCACCATCTCGGACAGAGCCTCGACGGAATGCTCCATTTCTCCAAGAAGACTGGATTGCAGGCCGATCAGGTCACCGGGCAACACATAATTGAGAATCTGCCGCCGACCGTCCTCCATCAGCTTGTAGCGAAAACCCCAGCCCCGAAGCACCGTATAGAGATTGGGACTGGCCTCTCCTTCGGAAAGCGCGGTTGCGCCACGTTCGAGCGTGATCTCACCTTTTTTGAAGTGATCTACGAAAGCGAGTTCGTCAGGTTCGAAATTTCGAAACGCTGGTTTCAGTCGCAAAGGGCAACTCATACAGGTTGTCACACGGGCAGCATAACCTCTCGCCTGCTGATCCAACACGGCCCCCAATGCTTCCGGCAAACCCTCAAAATTCCAAGCCTTTCAAGCCTGCAATTTACACGCCTTGCAATGTCATTTTTAAATGACACCAAAGTGATCTACAGCCATTTTGGGTGTTTATCCACCTACATGTTCGGAGCCAACATATTGTCAACTCAACCCTTGGCGGGTTTGCGCCTGCTGGTTCTCGAAGATGAATTTCTCATCGCGATGGACGTGGAACAGATCTGCTCCGACCATGGAGCCGAAGAAGTTATTATCTGCAAGACGCTATCTGAGGCGAACAGCATAGGCGGCGATTATGACGCCGCCATCATAGATCTGACATTGAATGGGGAAAGCACAATTCCGTTTGCGGCAGAGCTTCAAAACAGGGATCTGCCCTTTATCTTCGCGTCGGGCTATACCGATAGAGAAGATATCGCTGCCGACTTTCCAACCATTGCAATGGTTGGAAAGCCGTATTCTGGCGAAGAACTCGTGAAAGCGCTTCTCGCGGCGCTAAGCAGAAAACTACCCGTGGACCGGTGAGCCCATCACCTGCGCGGCGATTGAATCCGGACCGTACTCAGCCTCTCCCGAAACCTGCAGAATCTCTTGCAAACGGGTCCGCGCACGACTCACGCGGCTTTTGATGGTGCCAACGGCGCAGTTACAAATCACTGCGGCTTCTTCATAGGAGAAGCCGGAGGCACCGATCAGAACGATGGCTTCGCGTTGATCTTCCGGCAACTGCTCAAGCGCGGCACGGAAATCCTGCAGATCAAGCTTGCCCTGCTGACTCGGATGAACCGCGAGTCGCGAAGTCATGACGCCGTCGCTGTCTTGAACCTCGCGGCCGCGTTTGCGCATCTGGGAATAGAATTCGTTGCGAAGAATCGTGAACAGCCACGCTTTCAGATTTGTCCCCATCTGGAAGCTCTCGTGCTTGTCCCATGCCTTGACCAGCGTTTCCTGCACCAGGTCATCTGCCCTGTCGGAATTTTGAGCGAGCGACACCGCAAAAGCGCGCAAACTCGGAATCGCGGAAATCAGATCCGCCTTGAAGCCAGCCGAAACAGCCATGATTCTTATTCCTCGTTCTTCGACCGTTCGGCCGTCTCGAGCCTGCTCAGCAGGTCGGAGAAGCGATCGGGAATTTCCTCGCTGACGATGTCCTCGTAATATTGCTTCAGTTTGCGCCCAATCTCGCTGTTCGGACCAAGAGGGTCCCCGTTCTTATTAAGACGCACGATGTTGGCTTCCGTGTCCGCCGGTTTCTCCATTCTGTCCATCCGCCCTGTCCCAAAGCCTTTGGCGGTCTTACCCGCAGTGTTATAGATCGCCAAAAGCCCTTTGGCGTTCACGCCAGTTTACACTGACCGCGCCTGAAAACGTGGCGGTTGGAAATTAGTTCCCTCTGTGCGGAACTTTTTTTGTGTTCGTTCGTTTTTAGATCGATCACGCCAGAATTCTGCCGGCGATTTTGAATCGAACTTAGTTTGAGGGAGAAGTAATTTCATGAGTTTGTCAGCCCGCATTGCGCCTCATTTGCCGTTTTTGAGGCGTTTTTCACGCGCGGTGTCCGGGTCGCAGGCCAGCGGCGACGCGCTGGTAGCAGCCACACTGGAAGCCATTATTGCGGACACGTCGGTATTTCCGGAAGCGTCAAGCGAGCGCGTTGCGCTCTACAAACTGTTCGCGACGCTGTTTACGTCCGTTGCCGTTCGCATTCCAAGCGATACCTCTTCGGCTCCGTGGGAAAGACGCGCTGCTGCAAATCTCTCGTCTCTCGCCCCCCGCCAGCGACAGGCATTCCTTCTGATCGCAGTAGAGGGTTTCACGGAAGAAGAGGCCGCCGATATTCTCGACGTGGACACCAGGGAATTTGCGGAGTTGCTCAGCCAAGCGAGCGCTGAAATATCCCGTCAGGTTGCAACCGATGTCATGGTCATTGAAGACGAGCCATTGATCGCAATGGACATCGAGGAGATGGTCGAAAGTCTGGGCCACACCGTCGTCGGTACAGCTCGCACCCATACGGAGGCGATCGCGCTGTTCGGCAAGTCCAAGCCGAAGCTCATTCTCGCCGATATCCAGCTCGCTGATGGCAGCTCAGGTATTGATGCCGTGAACGAAATTCTTGCCTCTGTTTCGGTTCCCGTGATTTTCATCACGGCTTTTCCCGAGCGACTGTTGACCGGCGAGCGGCCGGAGCCGGCTTTCCTTGTCACCAAGCCTTTCAATCCGGAGATGGTGAAGGCGCTTATAAGCCAGGCATTGTTCTTCGACCGCCAAGCCAACGCGGCGGCGGCGTAGCGCATTGACGCGCAATTGCCTGGAACTTTTCTCCGGGCAACCGCGTTTAAATCTCAGTCTCAAGGAGATTTCACGATGCTCTACTGGACACTGGTTTTTCTGGTCATAGCCATAATTGCCGGGGCGCTCGGATTTGGCGGAATTGCAGGAACATCTGCGGGAATTGCGCAGATCCTCTTCTTCATCTTCCTTGCGTTCATGGTGATTTCTCTGATCGCAGGGCTGTTTCGCCGCGCGTCCTGACCAATAAGCTCCGACACATTGTCGGACATGAAGACCGGAAGTCGCCCCCCTCAACCGGCTTTCGGTGACCGCCGGGTCGGTGCTCTTCGGAGTGCCTGCCCGGCGGAACTGTATTCAGGGTATCTTGCCGCAGTGATTCGGGGCTTTCGCTAGACTTGAGAGCCCGCGAGATGCCGGAAGCTGCCAACAACTTCCTCATAAACCTGACGTTTGAAAGGCACGATCATATCAGGGAGTTCGGCCATCTGCTTCCAAGCCCATCCATCGAATTCCGCTGAATGACCACCCGGCGGGGGATTGATCTGTATCTCGCGCTCATGCCCAATGAAGCGGAATGCGAACCATTTCTGTATTTGCCCGCGATATTTGCCCTTCAGAGCAAGACCTATCAAATGAGCGGGCAGATCATAAGTGATCCAGCGCTCCGCCTCCTGCACCAGCACAACAGACTGCATCCCGGTTTCTTCATAAAGCTCCCGCTTGGCGGCCGAGAGCGGATCTTCACCCTCGTCGATTCCGCCCTGAGGCATCTGCCAGCGCTTGTCAGTGCCCGCAAATTCGCTGTCTTCTTCTGCAATGCGGCGTCCGCACCACACCAGCCCGTGTTCATTGAGGACCATGATCCCCACGCATGGGCGGTAGGGCAGATCGGCAGCCACGGGCTGCTTCTTCTTCGACATTGAATTATCCCCGTTCAGGGTCGACGGCGACCGCCGAAACCGGGACGATTTCTATGCCCCGCTTCCTCGCCTCGGCAACCCATGAATTAACGGCATCGACGGTTGCGTCAAAGGCGGACCCGGTTCCGAGCGCGAACCCCTGGGCGCGAGCCGTTCTCTCCAGTTCGTCGAGCTTCTTAAGTATCGACCCGCGATCGCGGTTGGCATCTATGATGGCATTGCCGACCGCAAATGGGACCCGATTGCGCAAAGCCAGATCTGAGGCCGTGCTGCGCGCTGTTGTGCCGTCATCGAGATAAAGAAGACCGCGCGCACCGAGTTCTTCCATAAGGGGTTCCATCGCGCCTTTGTCGGCGACAAAACGGGCGCCCATGTAATTCATGACGCCCGTATAGTTGGTGATCCGGGCGAGCGCGCTGTGCAGACGCGCCTCGTTCTGCCCTGCCGATCCGTCAACCGTGAGCGTATCGCGACCGGGATTCACGTTGGGATAGTCGAAGGGCTCCATGGGAAGTTGAAGCACAAGCTCGTGCCCCTTCCGGCGCGCCGCCTGCATCCAGCGGTCCAGGCTGTTGCCCTGAGGCGCGAAGGCAAGCGTCACTTCAGCGGGCAAGCTCGCGATTGCGGCCTGAGTGCCTGTCTGGGAGAGTCCGAGACCTCCGATGACAATTGCAACACGCGCTCCGCGCGCGCCGGACCATGGACGAGCATAGACATCGAAGGGGCGGCGCCCGTCGGCGGCGCGTACAGGGAGCTTTCCGGCGGGACTGTCTTCCAACAAGTCCCGATCCGGCAGATGGGCGACGAGCAGATCCTGGCCGACAGCCGATGGGTCACGGATGACGATGACACCCTTGCCGCCCTCTCCAGCAGTTGGATCGACCTTGATGATGGAGGGTCCGCTTTTTGTGTCGCCACCACCTATAGAACCAACAGTCGCTGGCTCATTGTCGGTTGGCTTGGGTGCAGGAATTTCGCTGGCCGGAACTGCTTCCGCGACAACTGGCGTACTGACGACGCTTGGCTGAGGCTTTCGAAGGCCTTGATCGCGGGTCGATATCAGGACGGAGGCCGCGATAAGCGCAATGCCGCAGATGCCTGCCAACCCAGCCGCGCCCGAGGGGAAATACCGACGCTTCCCGGAATTGCGAAGCTTTTGCGATTGGCCAAGGGGCTGATCAATATCCTTGTTCACTGGCGACAAACCGCATCCTTGTGCCGGCGGCTACGGAGTCACCCGAAAACTCCGCCGAGATTTCTCAAACTCGACAGATACGCGTCTTGGCTTGCGTGGGGCCGTCCGAAGACGGCCCCGAACGTCTACTGATTCAGAACCGCCTTGTCAGGATTGGGCGGGAAGGACGGATCAGATTTCAACCCGCGCAGCAGTTCTTCGGCATAGGACAGCTGAAGATCGTCCTTCGGATCCGGCGGCACATAGGCTGCCGAGCCCGAACCCTCATCGCTCTCCTCGACGCCCTTGATGTGGCCCTTGAGTCCGGATTCGCCACGGCTGACGTCGCGACCCTTGAGCTCTTCAGGCAGTGGCTGCTCGACCTTGATGTCGGGCGTGATGCCCTTGCCCTGGATCGATTTGCCAGACGGCGTGTAGTAGAGCGCTGTGGTCAGACGCAGTGCGCCATTCTCCGGCAGCGGTATGATCGTCTGAACCGACCCCTTGCCGAACGACTGTGTTCCGACAACGGTCGCGCGGCGATGATCCTGAAGTGCTCCAGCCACAATCTCCGAGGCGCTCGCGGAACCGCCATTTACCAGAACGACAAGAGGCTTTCCGTCGATATCGTCACCGGCGCGCGCATCAAACCGCGAAATGTCCTTCGGATCACGTCCGCGAGTTGAAACGATCTCGCCACGATCCAGGAACGTGTCGGACACGCTGACAGCCTGATCGAGCAGACCGCCTGGATTGAGACGAAGGTCCAGCACATACCCCTTCAGCTTGTCGTTGGGGATCTGCGCCTTGATCTTCGAGATAGCGTCCTGAAGATCGTCGTAAGTCTTTTCCGTGAACGAGGTGATCTTCATATATCCAAGATCGTCTTCGACCCTGTATTTGACCGCCTTCACCTTGATGATGTCGCGAACGATCGTGATGTCGATCGGCTTGTCGGCACCTTCGCGAAGGATTTCCAGCTTGATCGGCGTGCTGACGAGGCCGCGCATCTTCTCAACGGCGTCATTGAGTGTCAGACCGCGAACTTCTTCCCCATCGATCTTGGAAATGTAGTCGCCCGCCAGAACACCGGCCTTCGAGGCAGGCGTGTCGTCGATGGGCGTGATGACCTTGACGAGATCATTCTCCATCGTGACTTCGATGCCCAGACCGCCGAACTCACCCTTCGTCTGGACGCGCATATCCTGCGCGGCTTCCTGATTGAGGTAAGACGAATGCGGATCGAGAGATGTGAGCATGCCATTGATGGCGCTCTCAACCAGTGTCTTCTCATCGGGCGGCGTCACATATTGAGCCCGCACGCGCTCAAAGATGTCACCGAAAATCGCAAGTTGACGGTATGTTTCCGAGCCTGCCGCGTTGGCGGTAATACCAGCGGTGCCGTATACGACGCTCATCGCCGTAGCGCCCATAAGAGCACCGGCAAACAGCAGAGACAATTTACGTATCATTCCCTGTCCTTCCAGAGAGGCGTCTTGCCCACCAAGGCGCCGGGTCGACGGGTTTCCCGTCTTTTCGAAACTCAATGTAAAGTTCTGGACCCGCGGTTCCAATCACGCTTCCGGCGGCACTCGCCACCTTGGCATCTCCCATTGCTCCGACCGGCTCTCCTGCGAGCACGGCCTGCCCCGGCGCAACATTGATTCTGGTCATGCCTGCGAGCACCACATGATAGCCATCGCCGACGTTCAGGATCAAGAGTTCTCCGTAGGATCGAAAAGGCCCGGCATAGAGCACGTCCCCATCGGCCGGAGCCGTGACTATTGCGTCCGATTGTGTCGCAACCGTGTCACCCTGCATCACGCCGCCGTTATCGTCCGCCTTCCCGAACCGCCTCACGAAACGGCCCGAAACAGGCAGAGCCACCTGACCCTGCATGGAGGTGAAGGGCAGTGAACCAAACAGGATATTGGCATCCGGCAGCGGCATGGCCGCCGGCTCGATCGAGGCGGTATCGGAATCGTCGGCCGGGGGGGCTTTGGCCTCCTTCTCCAGCGATTCCACCAATTCCTTGAGACTTCCGGCCCTTGCGGCAAGCTCGGCCGCGCGCTGTTGCTCTTGGGCGAGCGTGCTCTCTGTCTCATGTCGAAGCTCACGCTTCTCCTCCACGAGGATCTCCAGCCGCTTGCGCTCCACGGATTGATTCGACATTGCTTCAGCAAGATTGTCACGCTCGGCCGCAATCGATGCCGTCAGGCGTGAAAGCTTGCGCAACTCTGCGAGCAACGCTTCCGTTTTGACACGCATTTCCGGCACCACCGCGCCGAGCAGAATCGAACTGCGCACGGACGCCAACGCATCCTCCGGTCTTACAAGGATCGCGGGAGGCGGATTGAGCCCCATGCGCTCCAAAGCGCCGAGCACATTCGCCATCACATCGCGCTGTGCACTCAAATTTGACCGGGCTTGCGTCTCCTGGCCGTTGAGTGTCGCCAGCCGTTGCTCGATCTCGTCTATGTCTTCCGAGAGCTTCTTTTCGGTTTTAGCCGACTGTATCAGGGCCGAGGTCAGCGTCACGCTGTCCTTCTTGATGGTTGCGATTTCCGCCGCGAGCTTCGCGAGTTTCTCCTCAGACAGCGTCATTTCGCGCGCGACTCTGTCATACTCGGCGCGTTGAACGTCGTGACGCGTGTCTTCAGGCGATTGCGCGCGCGCATCAAACAACGTTGCGCCGCCTGCACAGGCCAGCGCCAGAACGACCCATACTACGCCCAACGATGTCGGTTTCGTCAGCACATGCCTTTCCCAGTACAAGCAAGCGGCCAACCTTAGTTGCGGGTTCGTTAAGGAACCATCAACCATAAACTCTACTCGGTCACGGCTGCATGCTGCGCGCGCAGTGTGTCGGAATTCGGCACGCCTGTCAGGCACGATGATAAGGGTGCCCCGCAAGTATCGTGGCGACGCGATAAAGCTGTTCTGCGAGCATGATTCTCACCATCTGGTGCGGCCATGTCAGGGCGCCGAACGAAAGAAGAAGATCAGATCTGGCGCGCAGGTCAGCGGAATGCCCGTCCGGTCCACCGATTGCAATGGCAAGCGACTTAGCACCGCCGTCACGAAAGCCCGCAAGAAAATCGGCGAACTGCATGGATGTGAGGTTCTTTCCCCGCTCATCGAGCAGAAGCAGAGCAGCGCCCGAGGCGAACTGTGCTTGCAGGCGTTGCGCCTCATCATCCTGGCGCTCGGATGCGCCTTGCGCTCGGCTCTCGGAAATCTCAGAGACCCCGCCGAAATCAAGGCCCAATGATGATCCAGATTTCCCGAACCGATCGAAATAACGGTCCGCAAGTTCCTTCTCGGGGCCGTTCTTCATCCGGCCCACGGCGTATACATTGATCTTCATTCGCGCCTCGAACGCGCCATGCGCGCCCATGTGAAATCGGCGCAATCATCATGCTTCGGCCAAGTGTGGCCGAAACAAATCTCAGAGAATGTCATATCACAAAGCCAAGAGAGGCTTCGTTGACACCTCTAGTGGAGTGTCTCTTCGTCGAGATCAGGAGCCTGCCACATCTTCTCGATGTTGTAGAACTCGCGAATCTCCGGCCGGAACACATGAACGATGACGTCACCGGCATCGATCAGTACCCAGTCCGCTCCGCCTAATCCCTCGACGCGCGCCTGTCCGAAGCCACCATCCTTGAGCGCCTGAATCAGGTGCTCTGCGACGGCTGCGACGTGACGATGCGAACGACCCGAAGCGATCACCATGTAATCACCCAGGCTGGACTTGCGTCGAATGTCTATGGAAACGATATCCTCGGCCTTCGAATCCTCGAGACTGGCCAGGACGGTTTGGATGGCTTGCGACGAATCGAAGTCTCGGTTCATCTCCGCCGGCGAAGGCAGAATTTCCGCCTTCTTCCGTATTGCTGTTCTCAGTGTCTTTCCTTTCGGGACGGAACAACCAAATCATCGCGACATTGCGATGCACATTATAGATAGGCAGAGAACCTTTACACTTTCAAGACGCGCTGCTCGAATAGGAACTCTTGGCATTGGCGCTGGTTAAGGACCAGTCTCAAGAGGAAAGCAATGGAATTTGATAAAACGCTAGCTAGCATTCAGGACGGATGGGTCGCGTTGAGCGCGCTCGCCATCACTTACTCACTGTCGGTCTTGGGCGCGATCGTCCTGATAATCGTGGGGTATATCGCTGCCGGGCTCGTCGAGCGCGCGGTCAATACGGGCCTCGGGCAGGTCAGCGACTTTGACGCAACCCTGCGTCAGTTCTTCTCGCAGGCCGCCCGCTACGCCATTCTGATTCTCGTTCTCGTAATGGTGCTTGGCCAGTTCGGGGTCCAGACAGCATCCATTATTGCAGCCATCGGCGCTGCCGGTCTTGCGATCGGCCTTGCCCTGCAAGGCACCCTTCAGAACATCGCCGCCGGCATCATGATACTGGTGTTAAGGCCTTTTCGTGTGGGCGAATGGATCACGGTCGGATCGATCCAGGGAACGGTGCAGGAAGTTGGACTGTTCGCCACGCGGTTGAAGGGCAGCGACGGAATTCACATTCTGGCGCCCAATTCAAAGCTGTGGAACGAACCGGTCTACAACTATACGCGAAACCCATTGAGGCGCACCGAACTCAACTTCAGCGTCGGATACGACAACGACCTGGATGCAATCTGCAAGATGCTGGCGGACATGGCGAACGCCGACAAGCGCGTCAAACAGGACCCTGCCCCCAACGCCTTTATCAGCAGCCTGAACGATCCCTCTGTAACCATCACACTCTGGTATTGGACGGAAGGCAGCGATCTTCTGAGTACGAAGATTGATATCAGCCAGTCAGCGCTGAGGACATTTCGACGGGGTGGAATTGCCTTTTCCCCGCTTGCCGGCGCCATGCATGCCGAACTTGAAAAGGCCAACGAATAACCTCGCCCAGCGCAAAGGCGGCGCGACTGTCAGTGGTGCGCGCCTGCCTGGCGCAGCGCCGTTGATGACAGCGACGAACGTGGCCCGTGGATGAATGTCCACGCGGGCGCATGCATGCGTGCCAGCAATGGGGCATCGCTTTCGTCACGACGCGCGTAATCGAAGGTCTTTGCGACGACCGAGGAGAGAAACGAAAGCGTCGCGCCCGGGCGATCGATGACGGCAATCGGAAATGTGTTTGCGATCATCCGCCAGCGCTGCCAGCGATGGAAATCGCGCAGATTGTCGGCGCCCATGATCCATACGAAATCGACACCCGGATTGCGCTTCTTGATGAATGCCAGCGTGTCTGCCGTATAGCGCAGCCTGTGGCTCGCCTCGAAGGCCGTGACCTTGATACGCGGATCCTCGGCCATTTCCTCAGAACGCCGTATTCGCTCCGCGAGGGGCGCTAGTTCGCGAGCGCTCTTTAGCGGATTGCCGGGGGTGACGATCCACCAGAGCTGATCAAGCTTGAGCCGTCGCAGAGCGATCTCTGCGACAAGGGCGTGCCCGGCATGCGGAGGATTGAATGAACCGCCGAAAAGCCCGATCTGCATGCCTTTCTCGGCATGCGGCATGCGCAGATAGCGTGCCGCGACGGCCGGTTCAGCGCGCTCCAACTCAGCTCCTACGGTCTGATCTGGCCAGAACCGCGAACGCGATACTTAAAAGATGTCAGTTGCTCGACGCCGACCGGACCTCGCGCGTGCATCTTTCCGGTTGCGATGCCGATTTCGGCGCCCATGCCAAACTCTCCGCCATCGGCGAACTGCGTGGACGCATTGTGCAGCAGAATGGCAGAGTCGATCTCGCTGAAAAAGCGCTCGACCACTGCCGCGTCCTCGGCGATGATCGCTTCGGTATGGTGCGAAGAATAGGTCTCGATATGCTCGATCGCCTCGCCAATACCGTCGACGAGTTTCACTGAAATTATCGCATCCAGATATTCCGTGCGCCAGTCCTGTTCGATTGCAGGCTCTGCCGCCGGAAAGGCCGAGCGGACTTCTTCGGTGCCCCGGATTTCACATCCTGCTGCCGCAAGGGCGTCCAGAATTGGAACAAGATGCGTGGCGGCAACTGCGCGGTCCACAAGCAAGGTCTCCGCCGATCCGCAAACCCCCGAGCGCCGCATCTTGGCGTTGAGGACAACCTCAACAGCCATATCCAGCACAGCAGAGCGATCGACATAGACATGGCACAGCCCCTCAAGATGGGCGAATACCGGTACGCGGGCCTCACTTTGCACGCGCTCCACGAGACTGCGCCCGCCGCGCGGCACGATAACGTCGATGTTGCCCGCGAGCCCCGTCAGCATCTCGCCGACGGCAGCGCGATCCGTTGTGGGAACGAGCTGGATGGCATCTTGCGGAAGACCTGCTGTCTTCAGGCCTTCGCTGAGGCAGGCATGGATCGCGAGCGACGAATTGAGCGAGTCCGACCCGCCGCGCAATATGACGGCGTTGCCAGCCTTCACGCAGAGTGCGCCCGCATCGGCCGTGACGTTGGGGCGGCTCTCATAGATGACGCCGATGACGCCCAGCGGCGTGCGCACACGTTCAATGCGAAGGCCGTTTGGCCGATCCCACTCAGCAATGATGCTGCCGACCGGATCGGGCAGCGCGGCAATCGATCTTATGCCGGCTGCCATACCCGCAATCCGCTCGGGCGTCAGCTTCAACCGATCCATCATCGATGGCGCCAGCCCAGACTCTTCACCGTTTCTCAGATCGATCGCGTTGGCATCCAGAATTGCCTGTTCGCTGCGCAGGATTTCGTCAGCCATGGCATTCAACGCCGCATTCTTCTGATCCGCCGGCGCAATCGCCAACGGGCGGGATGCTGCGCGTGCCTTGCGGCCGATACCGGCCATCAGAAGTGTCGTATGCTCTCGCGAAGTCTCATTGGTGGTCAACATGCTCGCCTCGTAGGCACTATCCAGTGGGTCGAAATACACCGCAAGCGTCGTTGCGGCAACCAAAGGCGGGTATCTCGCCCGCCTTGACGTCTCTAACTGCCTGTCAATGCCACCGTATCTGTATGTTCGGCCGATAGCACTAGATCATCACGATGTATCATAGCGGCCCGGGCCTCATGCCCCAGAATACCCGCTATCTCGGAGGTTTTCAGGCCAGCGATGCGGACCGCGTCCGCAGCGTCATAGGCTACGAGCCCGCGCGCGATTTCCCGACCCTCAGGGGTCAAAACTGCCACGGTATCGCCGCGCGAAAACGCCCCGCTGACCAGTTTCACACCGGCAGGCAGCAACGACTTTCCCGACATCAGCGCACCCACCGCCCCGGCGTCGACCGTCAAACGCCCAGCCGGCTCGAGATTGCCGGCGATCCAGGTCTTGAAGCCCTTGACCGGCTTTGTGCTCGCCCGGAAATAGGTCGCGCGCTCCCCGCGCGTGATGGCCGCCAGCGGATTGAGGCGCTTCCCCGACGCGATGATCATGGACGTACCGGCCATTGTCGCGATCTTGCCGGCATCGAGCTTTGTGCGCATGCCGCCACGCGATAACTCGGAAGCCGCCCCGCCCCCCATGGCGTCTATTTCAGGGGTGATGCGATCGACCATGGGAATGAAGCGCGCATTGGGATCGATTGCAGGGGATGCTGAGTAGAGGCCGTCAATATCCGACAACAGGACAAGAAGATCCGCACCCATCATGGTCGCGACGCGGGCCGCCAACCTGTCATTGTCCCCATATCGGATCTCGGTCGTGGCGACCGTGTCATTTTCATTGATGATCGGCACTGCCTTCATCTTGAGCAGCGTCGAAATCGTTGCGCGTGCGTTCAAATAGCGGCGGCGTTCTTCCGTATCGCCGAGCGTCACGAGGATCTGCCCAGAACGCAGGCCTTTGCGGCCCAGTTCATCCGACCATGCGCCTGCAAGCGCGATCTGCCCGACCGCCGCAGCCGCCTGACTTTCCTCGAGCTTCAAAGATCGCTTGCCGATGCCCAGAATAGTCCGCCCCAGGGCGATTGCGCCAGACGAAACCACCAGCACATCCGCGCCACCTTCAACGAGCTCGGCTATGTCGTCGACGAGCGCGCTCAACCATTCGCGCCTCAGGCCCTTCGACCTGTCGACCAGAAGAGCTGAACCGATCTTTACGGTGATGCGACGATAGACTTGCAGGGAAAGCGACATGGCGAGGCCGTCAGTATTGGTTAGGGGCAGGCGATCAATTCAACCACGTATCCGCCGGGGCGGCATCCTGATCCCCGCGCACCTCCTCGATGACCCGCATCAGCGCCCGCAGGGCTTGCTCAACCCCTTCGCCGCTGACAGCCGAAAGCAGTATGGGGCTGCCGCCAGCCGCGCGTTTCAACGACGCCAACTTCTTCTTGCGAGCGTCTGCGTCCAGCGTATCGACCTGACTGAGCGCCACGATTTCAGGTTTGTCCGCAAGACCGTGTCCATAGGCGGCCAGTTCCGCCCGAACCGTCTTGTAGGCCTTGCCGGGACTTTCTTCCTGCGCCGAAACCAGATGCAGCAGAACCCGCGTGCGCTCGACATGCCCAAGGAAGCGGTCGCCAATGCCAACGCCTTCATGCGCGCCCTCGATAAGTCCGGGAATGTCCGCCAGCACAAATTCGCGCGCATCGATGCGGGCTACGCCGAGGCCAGGATAGAGCGTCGTGAACGGATAGCCGGCGATCTTGGGCTTGGCTGCGGTCACCGCTGCCAGAAAAGTCGACTTCCCGGCATTTGGAAGACCGACGAGACCCGCATCCGCGATCAGCTTCAAACGCAGCCAGATTGTCTTCTCGACCCCTGGAAGGCCGGGATTTGCGCGTCGCGGCGCCTGGTTTGTCGAGGTCTTGAAATGCTGATTGCCAAAACCGCCATTGCCACCGGCGGCCAGCCTTATCCGCTGGCCGACTTCGGTCAGATCCGCCACCAGCGTTTCATTATCTTCCTCATAGACCTGGGTTCCGGCGGGAACCTTGAGCGTCACGTCGGCGCCTTTGGCTCCCGTGCGATTACGCCCCATTCCGTGCACGCCGGTCTGCGCCTTGAAATGCTGCTGGTATCGATAGTCGATGAGGGTGTTGAGACCGTTCACCGCCTCCACGAACACGTCACCGCCGCGTCCGCCATCGCCCCCGTCCGGTCCGCCGAACTCGATGAACTTCTCCCGCCGGAACGACACGGAACCCGCCCCGCCGTCGCCGGAGCGTATGTAGACTTTGGCCTGATCGAGAAATTTCATAACGGATACGGATCGGATCTGGGGTTCAGGGAACGCCTCATCTAACGCAAGGCAGGGGTCAATGCGAGCAACGTTTTCAGACGGCGCGCCGGCGGTGGCGCAAAACACCGTCCGCCAGCGCATGATACAAGGTCAATATCGAGCCCAGTTTCGCAAGCTCGCCCATGCCTTTCGGTCAAGGCGATAGCGCTCCACCGGCACGCGGCCGGCAACGATGGAATCGATCATTCCCTGCCCGGCATACTGGAACCCGCATTTGTGGACCACGCGCCGCGAGGCGGGATTGATGACCCGGCAAGCGACATGCAGCACCGGAACATCGGTCGCCCGGAAGGCGAGATCGACAAGCGCGTGCGCCGCCTCCGTGGCGTATCCCTTGTTCCAGTAAGGTTCGCCAACCCAGTACCCCAGTTCCAGGCCACGCTCGGTCACACTGAGACCAGCGCACCCGACCAGCGCTCCCGTGTCGGCAAGTGTCAATACATGGATGACCCCGGCCCGATTGGGCACTGTCGCCATGGTGACAAAGGCACGTGCCTCCGCCTCGCCGTAAGGATGCGGCATGCGCGTCACCATCTCGGCGACGGCGCGATTATTGGCCAGTTCGGCGAGCGCGGGGATGTCTGCGACATCCGGCGTGCGCATCACCAGCCTTTCGGTCTTGAGGAAGGGACACTCTATCCGCAGACTTTCGTCTTCGGCGTCTTCCTTTTCGGCAACCATGTGAAACTCCAGTCAAAGAAAAAGGGGAGATGGCGACCCATCTCCCCTGTTCCTTTTCTGGACTTCAAATTCCAGACACCGGTCCCGAGATGGGGTGCCGGTGTTGAAGTGCGGATACCGGCTACTCCGCTGCGTCCATAATCGGGTTGACCGATACATAGGTTCGGCCATTGGCTTTTTTCGTGAATGCAACGGCGCCCTGGGTGAGCGCGAAAAGCGTATGATCCTTGCCCATGCCGACATTCACGCCGGGATGCCACTTGGTCCCGCGTTGACGAATGATAATGTTGCCAGCAAGCACCTGCTCGCTGCCGAACTTCTTCACGCCAAGGCGCTTGGACTCGGAATCGCGACCGTTGCGCGATGAACCGCCAGCTTTCTTGTGTGCCATCTGACTACTCCTTTGCGCCTCGAAGGCGCCTCATAATCCCTATGGTCGCATTCACGACCGAATTCAAGTCTGGACTGGCGACTTACTTCGCCAGTTCTTTCGACTGCTGCTGCCAGTCACGGATCTGATCCGCGCTGAACGGCATGTTCTCGTCGATCCTGGCGATATCCTCGTCAGACAGGGCCGCAAGCTGAGCAAAGGTGGTAATGCCCTGCTCCTTCAGCTGCCCTGCAGCCACAGGGCCGATGCCCTTGACCTGCTCGAGATCGTCACCATCGCCGGCTGGAGCCGTGAACAAAGGTGCCGCTGCTGCAGTCGGCGCAGCCGCTTCGGCCTTCACGGCGGCCTTCTTCGACGGCTTGGCGCCACCGGTCAGGATCTCCGTGATACGCACCGTCGTCAGCATCTGGCGATGACCGCGCTTGCGGCGCGAATTCTGACGGCGGCGCTTCTTGAAGGCGATGACCTTCTCGCCACGGCCCTGCTCGACCACTTCCGCGGCAACGCTGGCGCCGTCGACGAAAGGCGCACCGAGCGTGGCGCTATCGCCCTCGCCAAACGCGAGCACCTGGCCGAACTGCACGATCTCGCCGACATCGCCGGCGACCTTCTCAACTTTCAGTACGTCATTGGCGGCAACGCGATACTGCTTGCCGCCCGTTTTGATGACTGCGAACATTTTTAGCCTTTCGCTGTTCGTTCGACCTTTTTGGAGCACCTGCACAGGTGGTCCGGTCGTCTTTTTGTCAGTCGTTACGGATCATAAAAAAAGAACCGGCATGAATCCCTTCATACCGTTCGGGCGCGTCCCTAGCCGAATGTGCCGCTCCAGTCAACACAAGTGCCTTCGGGGGACCTGCCGCAAGGCAATCGACCGCCGCCCAAACAGGCTGGCATAGGCCCCGAGCAACTTACTGCATCCACCTGCCGGAACCAGTCCCGAAGGCGACATTTCGGACGCAATCGCAAGCTGGACGCGGACTTCCGCAACTTTCGCCTAAAAATGACCTTGTAAGGTGATGAGCGACCCGTTATCTAGGCGCCGCTCAACCTAGGCACCATGGAGAGGTGGCAGAGTGGTTGAATGCACCGCACTCGAAATGCGGCATGGGTGCAAGCTCATCGGGGGTTCGAATCCCCCCCTCTCCGCCAAACACCGCCGATTGCCGCACAAATTCACGGGGCATCTCCTTAATTATCAATCAGATAGCTGGTTGCTAGGCGGCTGATCTAAGGGGACAGGTTCTCGCACGCCCTACCAAGTAGGATAGTTGTCCGGTTAGAGCCGCCGATCATACGCTATTGCCCCCGTTTTTCCGTGAGTGAACAAGGTTGGGCATGCCGAATGTTCCTTTATTGTTCATGGTGGAATACACTTGCTAAGCTGCGTAAAGATTCGAGCGTTGTCGGCGGATTACGTGTTCACCAGCGTGAGAAAGGCCAAGTAGGGCAAATGTTGCAATCATCACCTTTCTGGATGCCAATTTGAGCAAGGCGTCAAAGCAGCCGAAGGCTACATCGACCGAGATCACCGGGGGAGCGGGCTTTACTTACGAAGATACCGTTGTAGCCTACTACCTATCCGCGCTCCTCCGAGAAGAAGGTGCTGCTCTCCAGAAGGGCGTTGTAAAGAGTGTTGCCGTACAGCAAAGCGGCCACGACCGTCCGATGGACGACATGACCATCGAGTTCGAGGATCAGGGAACGCTCGTAAACCTCGATCTTCAAATTAAGACCGGTCTTTCCATCAGTAGCCGGAACACGGCCTTTATGGATGTCGTCACCCGCGCTTTGAATACCCGTGCAGAGGACGGCTTTCAGCCTGACCGTGACGCATATGGGTTTGCGGTGGAGCGCGTAGCAGTCGCCGGTCTGCAAACGTTGAAGCGGCTGATCGAATGGGCCAAGGCGAGTCCTGACGCCGGGCACTTTGAGCGGCGCTTTCAACCCGGGGGCGCAGCAGCGAAACCCGA
Organism: Rhizobiaceae bacterium; assembly: GCA_023953905.1. GTDB lineage: Bacteria > Pseudomonadota > Alphaproteobacteria > Rhizobiales > Rhizobiaceae > Arvimicrobium. The sequence continues at coordinate 93,484 of JAMLJA010000002.1, forward strand.
GCGCGAGATGCGCGACGATCTCAAACCACTGATCGACGCGAAAACGGCTGAAGAAGAATGGGCTTTCTATCGGCAGCTCGTCGGTGAGCGCTTTGACGGGCTACACGAGGGCGGCGCACTCAGAGCTGAAGTCATCAACCGGCTTCAGGAGTTGGTTGCTAGCAACGAAGATGGCCAAAGCACCCTTCTGTTCGACCGTTTGTGCCGAATTGTACGCGACGGCGCCGGAGCCGCGCGTAAGTGGACCCGGGCCTCTCTCCTCGACCAACTGCGTGGTGGAGTGCGGCTGAAGGTGACGCCAAACTATCGCGTCGACATCGACATTATCGAACAATTCTCGGTAGACGGTATCGCCGAGATCATCGACGACATTGATGGGTTCCAGGTCGAGCGTCCCGCGTTACGCGACAAGATTTCCGAGACGCTCAGGACGCATCGCGTCGTCAACATCAGCGGCTTGCCAGGCTGCGGGAAATCCGTGGTCCTCCGCCGCGTCGCCTCCGATGCTCACCGGCGCGGACCGATCATCTTTCTCAAGTCCGATCGCCTCTCGGGCAAAAGCTGGCTTGAGTTCGCGGCGAAGCTAGGACTCCGGCATCGAAAAGCTGACGAGTTGTTGGCCGAGATCGCGGCGATCGGTTCGTCTGTTCTCTACATCGACGGTATTGACCGCATTAACCCAGACCAAAAGCGTATCATCCTCGACATACTGCACGCGATCGAGAGCAATCCGGCGCTCCACGGATGGCAGGTGCTGGCCTCGTCCCGCGATCAGGGGCTTGAGACGTACCGTGCTTGGTTCCCGCCATCGTTCTACAAGGGCTCAGCGATCGGTGATGTACAGGTAGAGCCGTTCAACGAAACCGAAGCGGAGGCGTTGGCAAAGGAAAAACCCGGGTTGCGTCGCCTGCTGATGGGAACGCCAGCTGTACAAGACATTGCGCGAAGACCGTTCTTTGCGGCGGTACTGGCGCGGAGCTTTCAGGACGACGCAGCCGAGCCCCAAACCGAAACCGACCTCATCAACGCTTGGTGGGCGCGGGCCGGTCATGACGCACCGCCGAGCACGGCACCCCAGCGCCAACGCGCCCTTCTGGACCTTGCCGAGAGGGGCGTCAGCAACTTGGGGAAAAGCATCCCCGCGCGGCACTTGTCGTCGCCAACCTTTGAGCACGTCGCCGCACTGAAGAGCGATCTTGTTGTCCGAGGTCACGACGGCGACGCCTCGTTCTCATTCACCCATGACATCTTTTTTGAGTGGGTCTTCTTCCGGCTCCTCATCGACCTTGGGAGTGAATGGATACAGGGCATTGCTCGGGCTGGCGAACCGCCGCTGCTGGGCCGTGTTATCGGACTTTTGGCGCAACATTCTCTGACATCGCAGGGCAAGTGGTCGGCGGGTTACATGGCACTCGAAGGATCGCCTCTGCGGCCACAGTGGCGCCGGGAGTGGCTGACCGCTCCCCTGTTCACAAGCGCGTTCGCCGACGCGCAGAAGGAATTCACAGATTTTGTCTCATCGAACGATTTCGCCCTGCTGGAAAAGGCGCTGGTCTGGTTTCAGGCGCAGCACACCATCCCAAGTCCGATGGTCCTCGGTCAAACTGAGACTGAACGCGAGGGTTTCGACCGCATCCGTCTGGCCGAACTGCTTAGCTGGCCCTCAGACTTCGAAAGCTGGGGACGCTTTCTGGACTGGCTCATCACCCTTGCCCCTAGCGTTCCAGTTCGGCTCATACCAAACATCGTGGAAGTTTTTTCCGTTTGGCAGAACGCGTTGTCTGACCTGCGCAATCCCAGGTCCAAGGCGATCGTCGAGCGTTGCAGCCAGTGGCTGGTTGAGTTGGAGGAAGCGGTTTACCAAGATCGGCTGACATTCGACCACGGTAAGTGGGACGGGCTCGGGCGCGATGCGTTGAAGCAGTTTGCGACGTCCCTCCGTATTGTGATCTTGCGCGCAGCGCGGGCCTACCCGACGCCCGCGAACGCTCTGCTCGATCGCGCCATCGCCAACCAAAAGATGCGCGAAAAGGCCTATCCGGACCTGATGGCTCTGTCATGGATGATGGCAGAGGTCTCGCCCGAGAAATTGGCAGATGTCGCTAAAGCAGAGCTGTCCGAGGAGCTGCCACAGGACAAGGCGGACCGAAAGGCGAAACAACAACGAGAAAGGGGCGAGCGCCTGCGCCGCATTCGCGCGAAACCGGAAAGCGAACGCACCGACGATGAAAAAAGGGCGCTACAGCATTTCCATTTGCCGATATCGAGCGATAGCGAGTTCGAAGACGACGTGGGGATCGACCGCCACCATAACTATTACTATCCCGTTTCGGCCTTGCACGAGCCGTTTGCCAGCCTCTTCGTCAAGAAGTCAGATGTCGCCGTCCAGCTGGTTCGCGATTTGGCTAACCATGCAACCACGGGTTGGCGTCAGTTTCGCAAACTTTCCCGCCGTCGCCCTGGCACACCGATTCCGATCACGGTGACTTTCCCGTGGGGCGCCCAGCAGTTTTGGGGAGATTGGCCGGGGTACAACTGGCATCTCGGTCAGCTCGGTCCACAGCCACTTGAGTGCGCTTTTTTGGCGATGAGCTACTGGGCGTTTCGCGAAATCGAGGACGGGCGGTCCGTAGACGAAGTGATCCGCCTCGTTGTCGAGGAAAATGAAAGCGTCGCCGCGGCGGGCTTAGGTCTCGTCCTCGCCATCGAGACATTTCACATCTCCGAGGTTACGCTCGCTCTCGTGACGTGCCAGCGTCTCTGGCGGTATGATATTGAGCGTATGCGGCAAGAGCCGATGCGGAATGTCGATCTGTTCGGGTTCGGGGCCCTCTCGCAGCTGACCGGCGAAAAAGCAAAAGCGAAGGAATACATCGACAAGCGCGTAAGCCGCTCGCGCGACGTGAAACAGCTCGCGATGCAGTTTGCCATCAACGCAGATGACACGTTACGGGAGCGATTCAAGCAAGCGCTTGAGCGCTTCCCATTTGATCTGCCTTACGAGCTGGAAGAACACAGTTCTGACCCGAACGCCACGACCGCACTGACGGAATGGGCAAAGGAATACGCTGCGTTTGCAGTTCCTGAGAACTATCGGGGCTACCGAACCGCAGATGACCAGATTCTGGTGGCGTATCAGCCACCGCTCAGCCCCGAGGCCATCGAGCGAGGCGAGAGTGCCCGTATTTATCTTCTCCAGACCAGCTACCTTGCGTGGGCCATGAAGTCGCTTCGCGAATTCAAGCTCGCGCCGGACAAAACGCTTGCAGAGGCTGCTGCATTGGCGCGGCCGCTGTTCAATCCGTCGCTCTTCATGGAGCGGTTAGACGTTGAGGACCACACGCCTCAAAGCTTGGTCGCCGCTGTGGCGGCTTGCGTCGTGTGTTACGGCGACAAGACTTCTGAGGACTATGCGTGGGCGCTGGATGTCCTCGCCAAAGTCGACGGGATGCGCGAGCCTACGGGATTCTTCCACGGCTCGCAAATTGCGTGGCACCCAGCAATCCAGCTAGTCTATGCGTTGCTGCACCTGCGCCGCACGGAACCCGGCGATCTCGATCCAGCTCGCCGCCTACTACGGCTGACCCAGCACACCCACGAGGGTACTTCAGAGTTCGCCTTTGCGGCTCTACTCGCCGATCCCGCCCTTCAGGTGTCGTGGACGGCGGCGCAACTCGCCCTCGATCTCGCACACTACTATCGGCCGATCATCACCGCCACCGACGATCGGGACAGCAAAGCCGCGATCAAGGCAGCGAAGAAGGCGTTCGACAGGGCCGCACGAGGACTGACCGCTAAAGCTCCCAAGCCATTTCCACCACTGCCGGCTGCTTGGGTCCGGCAAGAGGCTGGCGAGATCTACGACGGCGACGAAGGTCATTGGCGGGAGCCCGATCCGCTATTTGACCCGCAGAGCGCAGAGAAAAAGCTGCGCAACTTTCCAATTGAACAATGGTGTGGGTCGCCAACCTTTAAGCCCCTCACGCTTGAACTCCTACGTGCGCTGGTGAAATGGACGGCAGAACGACTAAATCCGCTCGGCGCCGGCCCCGGGCGCCGCCGCGACCGGGCGGCGGACCTTATTCAATGGAATGACGCCCTCGGCGATCTGCTTGCACGAGCCGCGCCGTTCTTCGAAACAGCTTTGGTCATTAAGGAGTTTTTGTCGCCGTTCATTAGCGGCAACGACGCGCTCGATGTCGTCGCGGAGTTTGCGGACAAGACTGTTACGCGCCATATCCTCGATTCGGTGGAGATTCCGCCCGGCACGTTAGAGATACTGGCGGTCTGCGTTGACCGTGTCGTCAGTGATCCCACGTTCCGTTCGGGCGGTTACCGAGCCGGCGAGATATCCGGCCGAGAATTGTCGCAGCTCGCCGACGCGTTGCTAATGGTCGCCATCAAGCAGGCGAATGGAGCGGCTCGTTTCGTAAACGGCGATTGGTCCGAGATTGGCATTGTGATGCCGCTCGTTACACGGCTGATATCGGCCGTTGGGTGGTCAGCCGATGTGATGTCGAAGTTCCTGCTGCTTTGCGAACGCGCTGGAGCCGCCTATCCGCTCGACGATTTCATCGTGCAAACGAACGCAGTTCTAGCAAAAATCGAGAATGCGAAAGGCAATTGGGTGGGCACAAGCCTCGCGGCACGTACAGCGGGAACGGTACAGCGCTTGGCTGATGCGAATTTTTCGCTTCGCGCCGATCAGGCGCAGGGCCTTCTCCGCATTCTCGACGCGCTGATTGACCTTGGTGACCGTCGCAGCGCTGCTCTTGAACAGACAGAAGTATTCAAGAGCGTCCAGATTTCAATTGTCGGGGATGACACAGTATTGAATTTCTGACAGAGGCCAAAACTAACCGCCAATCACCGCCGTTTCTACGCTATAGCCCGACTTCTCCTGTTAGGCATCTCAAGTCGCCAAGTCCGAAGGGCTGGCTCGCGGTAGGTCAGTCTGTTTGCCCTTGAATTCGACGGAGATAATATCAGCGTCGGTCAGTGTCCGCATCGACAGGCCGTTTCCCGACGTAACCGCAGCTGCGTGACACAAACCAGTCATCTCCCGGTAATGGCGCAGAATCACGTTTCGTACATCTTCCTCCGTGCTCTGATCGGGTTGGGCGAATAACGTCATATCAATTTGCGCTCAGGCGGAGCTGTGCGGGATCATCGCAATTCGGATTGTTTGCCACCCAGTCGAGGCAAAGCAGAAAACACAGTCTAGCGAACTGCTCGGCAAGAGCCTTCGTATCGGACCAATCATTGCCTAGTTCCCTATTGTTTCCGTGGATCGAGCGGCTACGACCATCACTATAAATACGGTCGATTGCCTCCTTGACAGTCAGGCCGCCGGGGCGAATAGGTTTGTCATCGTCCATCTTCAGGCGCGCGTTGATAAGAGTTCGTATACCCCCTGATTTTCTTCCGCACGCGAGAGCATCGAGAGATGCGGCCAGATTGACGATCGCCATATGGGATGAGGTTTCGCGGCATCCCTCATGAAACCACAAGAATGCATGGGACAGCGTCGACATCATATTCGGACGGGCAACCGCGCCGTCAGGGCTGATGACATAGTCAAGCACCTCTCCCACAACCGCAAACATGTCGGCTCTCTCCGTCAGAATGCTTTCCCATTCGTCCGGCTTGATACGCGGCCCAAATGGAGGGTGCGACCAGCTCGACCCCGAAAGTACGCCTCTGCCAGGGATAAAGGTCAGGGCTTTACGACGGTGTGGTTTGCGATCGAAGATCAGGTTGATGCCTTCAAGGGCTTTCGAAGGAACCTGCCACATAAGTGCTATGGAGGTCGTTGCGAACCGCGCGGCCATGAGCGCTTTGTCCCGACCGGCCTCCGACGCCAAATCTTGGATGGTTACACTGCATACGAATGAGCAGGACCCAATGGCGTCGATCACGTCCGATTCTGCGATGCTGTCGAATGACGGTTTGCGCTTTCGAAGTTTGCGACCTAGCCAGGCGCTCTCTATACGCCGCCGGGATAACGTTGAAATCCCGCCATCCTGGTGTTTTCTTTCGAGCCACACGTCCCGTGGTTCAAATAAGACCGGGCCGATGGAGAATGGTTTAAAATCCTTACCGCCAAACAGTGTACACCCAAACGCATACTCCCGAATGCCTTGACCCGTAGCATACTCGTTGGCGGTCTTCTTGACCCGCGTAAGTACGGTTGAGACATTTGTCTCAAGATTGTGGTCGAGGTCGATTGAGGCAAGGGCCGGCCCGAATGCGCGTCTTACGATTGCCCGCCATTCGGTTTGTGTAAATTTCGGCTTTAGCGACGGATCATCCTCCATCAGACGCTTCGCGACCCGGTCGATGCCCTCATCGAGTTTACGTGAGACGACCAAGGATTCACCGTTTCCGGCGTCGATCATACGCGGCAACGAAAAATCGTCGTCTCTCGATCGCTCTGCCATTGGTACGGTTTCAAGACGCGTCAATTCACGGATAATCTCTTTGACCAGATCGCTAGGCGTACTCAAATCACCCCTCATTAGGCAGTCCCTACTGGTTTCCCGACGCGGCAACGCCTCGATGCATGCAGCCGCTCTGTCAGCATGTTCGAGGAGAAGGCGAAGTAACGAGAAGTCCCCATGCGTAAAAGCATGCTGATTGCCGTCAGAAAATGCAATGACCTGCGATGACGGGAACGCCAGCGCACCCGCATGTGACTCGGGGACTGCGAACGCCGGAAGCTGTTATTCGGGTCCAGCCTCAAATCCGGCAAAGCGTCAAACGTCTGCTATCTGGTATTTACCCCGAAAGCCGCCATTCCGCTTCCTATTCCTTCTTCGCCGTTCGACTGAGGCTATTTAGGAGGGTCATAGAGGGGAATAGCGTAGACGTAGTTCTCTCTTTCGTCGTTTTCGGCCCGCCAAACACCGCCGATTGCCGCACAAATAATCCCACTATATCTTTTGTTATCAGATAGATAGCTTCTTGCTGTGCAGTTGCGCTTCGGGCCAAGGTTCTCGCACGCCCTATCATGTAGGATAGCCCTTCGTCACAACCGCCGCTCATACGCCATAGTCCGCTTTGCTTGCTCGGGCATGTCCAGATTGGGGCCGACAGCGAACTGACAGCTTTCATACTCTGATCAGGCAAATATGACATTCCGAGCGTAAAGGTGAAGCTTCGACGCTTCTTCAGGAGCGTGTCGCTGATAGCCTTACGGTCCGTCGCTCATCATGACGTTGGCGAGAGACAGCACGTACGCGAGGGCGATGGACCACATTGAGGACGGCCGCCTTCCCTATCGCCCATCCTGCCTCCGACGTGGACATTTTGGGGCGGCCTGTCGAATTCCGCTGACAGGCCGGCTCAGCCGCATGAGAAGCATCGTACTGCTCGGTTGTTCTTCTCTTGTTCCGCTGGGCGTGATAGTAAGATGTCACCCCGCATCCCAAATGGAATACGATGACCGAAAGCGACTCCGAATATCAATTTATAGAGCTGAACCGCACTTTTCACGAGCTATCCAAGTACGCCAACGAGGACGATGGGCTCGACCTAAGTCACGCGTTTCGTATCGGTGATCGGCTTTCTTGGTCGAACCTGATTGAGAGGTATCGCGTCATTATCCTGTCGGAAGCCGGTTCAGGAAAAACTGCTGAAATTCGCAATATCGCCCTCGATCTACGTGCCCAAGGCAAGTCAGCGTTTTTCATCCGTCTCGAACATGTACCTAACGATTTCGAGGACGGATTCGAGGTCGGAACGTTTGAAGAGTTTCAGTCGTGGCTCGCATCGAATGATGAAGGATGGCTCCTGCTGGACTCCGTTGACGAGGCGCGCCTGCGCAATCCCGGAGACTTCGCGCTCGCAATCAAGAAACTAGGAAGGCGGATCGCAACGGCGAAGGATCGCTCGCACATCGTTGTCACCGGACGCACCAATGCGTGGCGCCCCAAAACCGATCTTGCGCTTTGCGTCACTCATCTTCCTTTCACGCCTGCCACGACGACGGCGAAGGAAGACGAGGCTTCCGACATCGACGACACGATCGAGGACGCTGTTGAGACTTCGGATAGACCGGCAGAAAAGTCCCAGCCCGTCTTTAAGATCGTCACCTTGGACGACCTGTCTCATGCTCAAATCGAGGCATTTGCTGGTGCCCGTGGCATCAATGACACTAAAGCCTTCATTGAGGCCATCGAGCGCGCCGATGCATGGTCCTTCACGTCAAGACCACAGGATTTGATGGAACTGACGGAATTCTGGCTTGATCAGGGCCGCATCGGAAGCCGCCTGGAAATCATGCGCAACAGCATATCGCGGCGTCTCCAGGAGAGAGATCAGGAGCGCATCGATGTATACCCGCTAGCTCCCCAAAAGGCTCTGCAAGGAGCAAGGCTGATAGCCGCAGCGACCACCTTGGCGCTAGACTCGACTATTCGAGTTCCGGATGGGGCTGAAAATTCGAAAGGCATCGCTCTCCACGACGTGCTTCCTGATTGGGACGACAAAGAACGCTCAACGCTGCTGTCCCGCCCGATATTCGACGAAGCAATCTATGGAACTGTGCGCTTCCATCATCGCTCCGTCCGCGAGTATCTCGCGGCCGAATGGTTCGCTGAGCTGTTGGGCCGAGAAACCTCGAGACGAAAGATCGAAGCCCTCTTCTTCACTAATCAGTACGGGCTGGACATCATCGTCCCCACGCTCCGTCCGATCTTGCCCTGGCTGGCTATTTTCGATCCCAAGATCCGAGAGAGGTTGCGAAAAGTTGCCCCTGAAGTGGTTTTTGAAGGGGGCGATCCGAGCCAGCTACCGTTGGAGACGCGAAGGCTCATTCTCCATGAAGTCTGCGAACAACTGGCGAGCGGAACATCCGGCCGCTCGATGACCGACTATGCGGCTGTACAACGCTTCTCCAATCCCGATCTGACCGACGATGTGCGCAGCCTTCTAGCCAAGTATGCGACCGATGAAGAACTGAAGGCTTTTCTGCTCCGAATGGTCTGGCTGGGCCAGCTCTCCGGTGCATTGCCCGAGGCAAAGCAGATCGCGCTTTCACCTTCCGCTTCACAGTATACGCGCATTGCCGCGTTTAGAGCAGTTCGGGCAGTTGGGTCCGAGCAGGATCAAGAAGACATCCGCAACAGTTTTCTCGCAGAAGCGGCAGAACTGGATCGCGACTGGCTTGCCGAATTGACGAAGGAAACCGCTCCGACACCGGACACGATCAAGTGGCTGCTTGAGTGCTTGGGCAAAACGGAAGAGAAAGAACGGTACAGCGTCGATCGCCTTTCCGACGCTGTGAGCACCTTCGTTCAGGCCGCCGGTCTCGATCAACTGCCCGAGTTGCTTATCGGCTTTGATCAATTGCTCAACACACCGCCAGTTATCGAGAGGCGTTTTTGCGAGATATCGCAGAAATTTACTTGGCTGATGACGCCCGCATCCCAGGCAGCCGAGCGTCTCATCGAGGCCCGCCATTCAGCGTCACTGCAACCCGCCGTGCTGGCCGTCCTCGATAAGTTTGGAGTGGGACGTCACTATCTCGACAGCGAACTCAACGATGCGAAAACGAAGTTCTCGACCCTTGTGCCAGAGTGGCCGGAACTGAATGGGGCCTTGTTTTGGTATGAGATTAACCTTGCGAGAGAACGGCGAGACGAAAAGCGCAACGAACGGCTTACCGATTTCTGGCCGGTTTTTGTCATGGAGCCGTTCTGGCGCTTTGGCGCGGAGGATTTCGACTATGTCTCCGAGCAAATTGCAACTCAGCCCTTCCAAGACGACAAGCTTGTCGCGCTGTCGTTGGCTTTTAGACTCTACATCACGAACGATCGGCCGCGTTTGTGGCGTGAAAAGCTCAAGCGACTCGTCTCCGGCAACACGGAGTTGTCGGATGAGTTGGACAAGTTCCTCAATCCGCCGGCACAAGGAAAAGACGCCCGCGCCTGGAAACGCCAGGAAGCGCAGTGGAAGAGACGCTCCGAGGAAAGAAAGCGAAAAGAGGAAAAGAATCTCGCAGACTCAAAAAAGTATCTGAGCGAAAATCTCGACAAATTGCGCGACCCAAGTCTGACCAAACCTGGCTATGTCTTCAACGGCCTAACATACCTTCACGACCGGATGCGCCGCGATAGTGATCGCTCTGGTCGGTGGACCCATGGCAACTGGAGAAACTTGGAAGCCGAGTTCGGCAAGGATATCGCACAAGCGTTCCGTGACGGAATTGTTGCTTATTGGCGGCGTGAGAGACCGACTGTTCGTTCGGAAGGCGCACCAGAAAACTCGACACCAATGTCGGTAATTCTGGGCTTGGCCGGACTCGAAATCGAAGCGCAGGAGACACCAAATTGGGCGCAAAGCCTCAGCGAAGCAGACATCGAACTCGCCTGCCGATATGCCTCGTTTGAATTGAACGGTTTCCCAACCTGGTTTCCCAAGCTCTTCGAGGCGCATACGAGCACCGTCACAGATTTCCTTCTTCAGGAGATTCGCTTCGAGCTTTCGAAAGCGACACCTGAGAAGGAGGATAATTACGTCCTCAGTGACGTTAGCTGGTCCGGTGAATGGAGCTGGGCCACTCTCGGCCCGCACATCACAAATCTGCTGAAGGAATCCGAGCCTGCGAACGCAGCCACGTTGGGCAAGCTCCTCAAGATTTTGCAGGGATCGGCACTGTCCGACGAGGAAATAGCCGCGCTCGCGTCGCAAAAAGTCCGGTCGGTACACACCCCGCAGCATGTGGCTCACTGGTACGCCGTATGGGTAGGCGTCGATCCTGAAGCCGCAATTCCCGACCTTGCAGCTTATTTTGAAGAATTGCCGCAAGGCGAGGCGCGAACAGAATTCGCGATGAGCTTTGTAACAAACCTATGGGGCGGCCGCAGAAGCGCGGCCAGCACCAGGGCCAGATATCAAACACCCCGACATTTGAAGACTCTCTACCTGCTGATGCATGGTCATATCCGGCGAAGCGAGGACATCGATCGCGCCGGCAAGGGCGTCTATTCACCAGGTTTGCGCGACAATGCGCAGGACTCAAGGAACGGGCTATTTGATCTGCTGAACAAGATTCCAGGCAAGGAAGCCTTCCTGGCCCTGCAAGAAATATCGCAATCCCACCCGGAGGTGGAATCCCGTCCATGGTTCGCCCACTTGGCAAAGGTGAAGGCCGAGCAGGACTCGGATATCGCGCCGTGGATGCCTGCACAGGTCCGCGACTTCCATGACAAGCTGGAACGAACGCCGGCCAATCACCGAGAGCTGGCCGAGCTTGCGGTGATGCGGTTCCTCGATTTGAAAGATGATCTTGAGAACGGGGACAGTAGCGTCGCGGCAATACTCAAAGCAGGTGCGACGCTTGAAACCGATATGCGGAAATATATCGGGCGTGAGCTTCGTGAAAAGGCGTCCGCTCGCTATTCCGTCCCGCAAGAGGAGGAGTTTGCAGATGCCAAGAAGCCTGACATCAGGTTCCACGGGATGGGATTTGATGCACCTGTGCCGGCCGAGTTGAAGCTGGCCGACAAGTGGACTGGCCCCGAACTTTTCGAGCGGTTGGAGAATCAGCTTTGCGGCGACTATCTGCGCGACAACAGGTCGGCACGCGGCGTTTTCGTTCTGGTACGCACGGGCGAAAAGGCTGGCTGGGATGTTCCGGGGGGAGCCAACCGGGTTGATTTTGAAGGCCTGATTGCAGCGCTTCAGAATCGTTGGGAAGAAATTGCGCAGGAATTTCCGGGCGTGGATGAGATCACGGTCATCGGCATAGACCTCCTAAGAAGAGCTGCGTAGATATGTGGGGAAGACGAAGCCCTGTCCTCCTTCAGGCGTTCTGCGACGACTCAGCCAGTGACAAGGGAGACAAGCGGCTGTTCATGGCCGGCTATCTGAACCGAGCCGATAGATGGCAGCTCTTTTCCGAGGCATGGCGCGAGGAGCTACAGGCGTTGCCCTCGATCGCGTACTTACGAATGGTGGAAGCGAACAACCTGCGCGGTGAGTTCAAAGGATGGACGAAGGAGGACCGCGATAAGAAGCTGAAAGGTCTGGCGCGCGTCATCAACCATTTCGAGCCTCTGTCCTTCCAGTTCACGATCAATCGTGGCGAGCATTTTCGCGTTCTTACCCCCGTCTCGCCTCGCGGTCTGGGAAGCCCGCACTTCACCTGCTGCTTTAGCGTGATATCCGGCGTTGCACGTTACGTCGCAGAGACCAAAGCCAAGACTCGAATCGAATACATCTTCGACGAACAGGACGGCGTGAGCGCGGACATGTCCCTCTTGTTCCACCAGATGAAGCGAAACATCCCGCGCAGAGCCCGAAATCTTATCAGCGGCGTCCCTGCCTTTGAGAACGACAAACTGCTGCCGCCGCTTCAAGCAGCGGACATGCTGGCGTGGCATTTACGCCGGGAGCATGAGAACCGAGCGTCCCCTGACGATATTCTCCCGATGGCTAACCTGCTGAGGAATCCGAAAGGACATTTGGAGTCCCATGTCGATGATGCCCACCTCTACAAATGGGCCGAGCATCATGAAAAGCAGGAAGGGGTTCAATTCTTAAAGAGCAAAGGGCAATGGCAGGAATTCAGACGAGACCTGATGCGTTTTGCCGAGGCGGAAGCAATCCCGCCGAAAGGCAGCCGGCTCTCACATCTCCTTTTTAGATTGCGCATTCACTTCTTGGCCGCGCTGGCCCGGCGGAACCTAAGAAAGCGCGGCCGCCCTCGCTCCTGAGCCAGGATTGACTAGTAGTTACCGTCTCCACTCGCGTCGACGCAGTCGCCCCAGCCGACATAGTGGGTCGGCTTGTCCGCAGAGGAATGGGCCGCCGGAACATTCTGGACGCCGTGGGGTTGAACGAAGCTTTAAAGACTGACAATGCCGTATCTCAAGGACCGAATTGAGGGCGCGAGGCGGAGTCTGATGGCTGTCAGCCAGCTCTGCCGTCCCCTTATTCCCTATTTTGGAGGGGTATAGAGGGGAATGGAGTAGATATAGTTCTCATCGCTATCCCGCATGTCCCGCCAAACCTGCGGTCCGGGTCCCTGCAAAACCTAGGACGCAAACGTATTTGCCGGAAATGCACGTCCATCGCTAACCCGCCGAGGCCCATTTCGGCGGGATGAACTTGCCCTGGTGGAAGGTGACAACGTTTGCGCTCGCCTCATGGGCGATTTCCACAAATCGGTTCAACGCGTCGGCGTCACGGCTAACCCATTCAATCCAGACATAGCCTTGCGGCTCGCCACCAGCCACTTGCCGGTAGCCAAACCGAATACCAACATTCGACTTGGCGCTGAACAGAGCCCTTCTGCCTCGTTGCATTTCTCCCAAGACCTCAGTGAACCTCACTGCATCATCGATCGTCAGACAGATCTCCAAGCCCATCACTGTCGGCGCTTTCGTGGGGAGACGTCGAAACCAAAATTTGCGAAACGGCAAATCCTTCCATGGCGCCATGATGTCCGGAAACCGGCCATACTGGTCACCGAACCGCCGCATCCGCCGGCTCCACTGCACCGCTCGCTGCAGCCGAAGCGGCGCATGACGGAATGTGTACAGCGGCTTGCTGGCCCGAGGAGGGCGAGATTGTGCCCAGTTCAGGTTGTGCACCATGAACTGGCGGTGCGCCGGATACCACTGGATCACGGTCGACAGATTTTTTCGATGCTCATGAGCAATGTAGGCGCCAAGTAGCGACTCTTCCATGAACTCGACATGATTTGTGAGATAGCCGGATCGAATACAGCGGAATGTGACCTCGATCAGGAAGAAATTTTCCTCCCTCCGACGCAGGCTGTCCCACTCAGCATCCTCTCGCCTGGCCGTTGCGACGTTGCCCTCCTCATCGAGGTACTTCACCTCCGTAATCAGGTCGAGGAGACTGAAGTGCTGGTTGCTGCTGCCGTGAATATCCACGAAGAAGCACGATCCGGCGGACATTCCCGAAAACTCCGGGATCGTCGCAAGCGTGAGATTCCCTTTGTCAAGAAAGGCAGATATCTCCGTCAAAGTCGTGCCCGCCTTCACCGTGACCTCGTCGCCCTGCAGCGCAACGATTCCTCGATGTCCCTCGATGCGAACCCGCTTCTCCTTCTCTGATCGTCGCAACGGATGGATGAGGAGCGAATACCCCACACCGTACGCCTTGTACGGGTCACCCGAGGCGTCTATCCGCTTCATCTCATCGACAGAGTCAGCCTTTTCGTCTTCGATTTCGTCGGTGAACACCAGTTCTTCGAGTGGGCGAGAAGGAGTAAAGGAAGTGTGCTGTTTCAGTTTCTCGTTGGTGATCAAAACGTCGGTCGTCACGAACCACAAGGTTGATGGCAGGACACGGCGCAGAACGGATAATGAAGGCAGCAGCCGGACTTTCTTGCCGGTCAGAGCTCCAAGCCGCCTGAAATAGTCCTCGCTCCTGAATTGGGAGCCGCCCACGTTGAACACCTCGTTGGTCACCCCCGCCGATATCAGCCGATCGACGGCAGTACAGACATCATCGACGTGCACCAGGTTGAGGGTACGCCCCTTGAATCCCAACGGCATTCGCTTCACGGAACGGAGGGCAAAAGCCGGATTGAGCAGCCCAGAACCGAACACGAGGGTCGGCCGCACAATCAGGTAATCCATGTTGGAGCCGCGGCAGGCTGCAATGACGGCCTTTTCATCCCGCACTTTGAAACGGGAGTACACATCCAGCCGACCTTGCTCATCGATGACCTGATCCTCATCGTAATCATCGCCGCGATCGGTGCCTGAATACACCACCCACGAACTGAAGTAGACAAACAGCCTGCAGGATCCGCCGGAACAACCCGCCAACAGATCTCTGGTGAGCGCGTGATTGCGTTCGGCGAACTTCTTCCACCCGCTGGCGAGTGCGGCGTGGATCACGACTTCAGCTTGCTGCAGCTCTCGATCTACGTCCGCCTTGTTGTCGAACAGCACGTAGCGCACAGGTCCATCATGAGGCATGTCCGGCTTGAACGTCCGAACGATTCCGACAACTTCATGCGTTGCGGACAGCGTTCTAACAAGGTGCTTGCCGATGCCCCCAAGAGCGCCGGTCACGACGATTCGCATAGCCCACACACTCCGGCAAGTTGTCTGGCAATAGCGAGCCACAGGCTCGCATCTATATCAGGCACGTGAATAACAAAGGAACAGATCGAGGAGTCAAGGCAGCGCGAATATACTTTCAAACCGGCGTGTATGACAGCTGGTTCGATTGATCAGACACGCATGCGCGCCAGAGGTATTCGAATACACGACATCATCATTACCAATGCCGGGCATCGGTGGCACACCTGAGAACTTCAAGAAATTCGGATAGCTGACATCGCGGCGTGACAGTCGGCAATGCAACATTTGGGCTGCTCAGTGTATCGCGGCGAGCAGACGGAACAAGTGCCGAGGCTCTTTGCTTACGGACGTTCACAAGGTATTTTGGACGCTCCTGTCGGAGGCGGCAATATGGCCGGATATTATGGCACGCCAGCGCAGCAGCGCTTGCAGGCACAGGCGGAAGCCAGCGCAGGCTTCATCAAAGCCACTCCTGGCGCGTGCCAGACCGGCCGCACCATGGGCACCGACAATCCTGAACGACTGGGATGGGAGAGGATATTCGAGTTCCTGGAACGTGACGGCGTATGCGGCTTCCGCCTCATCCAGAAGGACGCCGCCGACTCATTCGCTTCTCGCCTGGAAAAACAGGGGTTCCGCTTCGACCGATGGGACGTGTTCGTGACCGACCGGGCCAGTGCGCTCGCCGCATCGGAGAAGATCCTTGCGCAACCCTTGCCTGATGGATTTCGAGACCTTGCCCCGCCATCGGGCTCCGAAAGCGAGGAGATGGCCCGCATCCAGGCGTTGATGGGCGCGGCAGGTGTTGTTCCGTTCTCAGGCTCAATGCTCATGGGAGACAATGGGCCTGCTGTGACCGTGACAGTTGGCGACACGGACGGAGCCGCCATTGCCGCCGCCCATGGCTACCTGCCTCACAACACGTTCAGTCCATATCATGGCTATGCCTGGGGCGGACTTGTCGCGGTGTCCGAAGCACAGCGAGGCAAAGGGCTCGGCAACTACGTGAACGCCAGGATGATCGTAAACGTCTTTCGCGACCTGGACGCCACCCACATCTACGAGCTCGTCTCGGCGACAAACATCCCCTCGCGACGAATGGTGGAAGCCTCGGGCCTCCGGCATGATCCCGGCCTTGTGTGTGGTGTCGCCACGCTGCGCGAAGGCCAGCGTCTGACGCGCTAGATCGGTTCAGTGATTAACTGAATCGCCGGGGGATTCCCGGGCGATTCCCGGGCGATTGATTTTGTGATTCAAGATGCTGGCAGGTGAGGAGGCCGGCATCCGATGACAGCACCTCTATCCAATGATCTTCGCGAGCGTGTCGTTCGTGCGATCGAGGGCGGCGAGAGCTGTCGGTCCGTTGCGGCCCTCTTCGGGGTTGCGGTTTCCTCGGCGGTGAAGTGGCACCAGCGCTACCGAGCGACGGGCTCGGTGGCACCAGGCAAGATGGGCGGCCATCGCAAGCGTGTTCTGGAACCGTATCGGGCCTTCATCGCCGAGCGCATCGACCAGACCCCGCATCTGACGCTGCACGGGCTGAAGGACGAACTGGCGGCGCGCGGGGTGAAGGTATCGCACGACACGGTCTGGAAGTTCTTGCGCCGCGAAGGGCTCCGGTTCAAAAAAAACACTGTTCGCCCTTGAGCAGGCTCGCACGGACATCGCCCGGCGCCGGCAGCGCTGGCGGTCCTTGCAGGCCGGTCTCGATCCGAGAAGGCTGGTCTTCATCGATGAAACATGGATCAAGACCAACATGGTACCGCTGCGCGGCTGGGGACCCCGCGGCAAACGCCTGCGCGGCTTCGCCCCGCACGGGCACTGGCGCACGCTGACCTTCCTCGGCGCGCTGCGCTGCGACCGGCTGACGGCGCCATGCGTGTTCGACGGGCCGATCAATGGCCAGTGCTTCCGCGCCTATGTCGAGCAAATCCTCGTGCCTGTACTCAAACCCGGCGACATCGTCGTCATGGACAATCTCGGCAGCCACAAGGCAACCGCCATCCGCCAGGTCATCAAGGCCGCCGGAGCAAGGCTCTGGTTCCTGCCGCCTTACTCGCCCGATCTCAATCCGATCGAACAGGCATTCGCCAGGGTTAAGCACTGGATGCGGCAAGCCCAGAAGCGAACCATCGAGGACACATGGCGATACGTCGGGCATCTCGTCTCGACCATCAAACCCGACGAATGCGCAAACTATCTCACAAACGCAGGATACGCTTCCGTCAAAAACTGAAACGCTCTAGCCAGCTCGCAGCGACCAACCGATCGGCCACGTCCCAACTGTGCCCAGAAGCGGTCCTTCGAACCGCAGCGCCTCGTATATGTACTGTTCGCTCTAACCCAGGCCGCCGCGTTCGAGTTTCGCTTTTTGGGACCTCTCGAGAACTTGCCGCGCAACCACCTGACTTGCCTGCGCTCCAATCTGCATGACAACCGAGGTCAACGAACTGCACGTTTTCCTGATGGGAGCGCCGGAGATCACGACCACGGCTAATGAGGCCCGACAGGCGCCTTGGGCACACGCAAGCCGTCGACGAAAACATCGACAAGCCGCAGCGCTGTCGGCTGCCAGTCAGAACCCGAATTTGCGTAGAATATCCCCAGGAGCGCACGCAGCAGGTCTTCGGCTGAGATATCGGAACGAAGCTCGCCAGCCCTGACGGCTCCCTGTAGCAACTCTCCCACGGCCGCTGTCATACGCTCGAAAGAGTACGCCTTCAATTCGCTTGACCCGTAAGCCACGAGTTGCAGCCCCTCGATCATGCCTCTCTTGGCGGAGACGAGCCGGACATTGGCATAGAGCCATTTCCGCAGAGCCTCGACCGGCGTCTCCTGGACAATCAACTCCCTCGCCAGATCGCTGAGATGGTCCACCTCATTGCGATAGACCGCCTCGAAAAGATCTTCGCGGGTCGGAAAATGGCGATAGAGCGTGCCGATGCCGACGCCTGCCTTGCGCGCCACGGCTTCCAGGCTCGCCTGCTGGCCGCCGGCGCTGAATATTTCTGCGGCAGCCTGGAGCAGAAGTTCCCTGTTGCGCAGGGAATCCGCACGCGGTTTGCGGCGTGACTTTTTCGTTTCGGTTCCCATTTCCTTTAAAATTCGCCCATTGCCTCTTGATAAACGGAGGATGCCTCCGTATAAATAGTCTGAGCATCGGGAAAACGAAACACGTCACGCATTCCCGCCATCCGGCCGATACCCGCCCAATCAGATTTCGTCACAACGCTTTCGCAACCCGGCGTCTCCGCTCCTCATATCATTCCACATTGATCGGAGTATCCATGTCACTCTCCATCAGTACTATCATAAATGGCGAGCCGCGCAGCATCGCGATCGATGATCCCCGGGTCTCGCTACTCGATCTGCTGCGTGAAAGGCTCGACCTTACCGGCACAAAGAAAGGATGCGATCGCGGCCAATGCGGTGCCTGCACCGTTCTCGTCGACGGCCGACGCGTCAATGCCTGTCTGACGCTCGCGGTAAGCGTCGATGGCGCCGAGGTCACGACGATTGAAGGTCTGGCTAGGGGCGACCTTCTCCATCCGGTCCAGGCGGCATTCATCGAGCATGACGGCTTCCAGTGCGGCTACTGCACACCAGGCCAGATCATGAGCGCCATCGGTCTCATCCAGGAAAACCACGCTGGATCTGATCCGGAGCGCATTCGCGAACTGATGAGCGGCAACATATGCCGCTGCGGCGCCTATCAGGGCATCACAGAGGCTGTGCTCGAGGCCCGCGAGGCGATGTCCGAGAAGAACCGGAGTGACGCGGCATGAAGCGTTTTGACTATATCCGCGCAGCGAGCGCTTCCGAGGCGATAGCGGCGTCGGCACACCCAAATTCCGTCTATCTGGCAGGGGGCACGAACATGCTCGATCTGATGAAGATCGGAGTTGCCCGGCCGGACCGTGTCATCGACATCTCTCGGATTGAAGGCCTCAGCGAAATCACTTGGCAGGATGACGGTGGAGTTCGCATCGGCGCACTCGTGCGCAACGCCGATCTCGCCTATGACGGCCGCTTTGCCAGAACCTTTCCCTCGGTGGCGGAAGCGTTGTTGTCGGGCGCATCTGCCCAGGTGCGCAATGCTGCCAGCGTTGGCGGAAATCTGATGCAGCACACGCGCTGCGCCTATTTTCACGACCCTGCCAGCGCCTGCAATCGTCGCGTAGCCGGCTCTGGATGCGACGCGCGCGAAGGCGAAAACCGCCTGCATGCGGTGCTGGGCTGGAGCGAACACTGCATTGCCACCCATCCATCCGATTTCTGCGTACCGCTGGTCGCGTTCGATGCGAATGTCGAGGTGGAAGGCCCGCATGGTTCCCGCGACATCAAGCTTTGGGAATTCTACAGTCTGCCGGGTTCCACGCCCGATCACGTCACCGCGCTACAACCCGGCGAGCTGATCGTCGCGGTCAAGATTCCCGCTGCCTCGGCCGCCTTCGCACCCAACGCGCGCTATCTGAAATTGCGCGAGCGCACATCCTTTGCCTTTGCCGTGGTGTCTTGCGCAGCCGCACTCCAGATCGACGGCGGGATGATCCAATCCGCCCGGATCGCGCTCGGCGGCGTGGCGGCCAGGCCTTGGCGGTGCCAGGGGGCAGAAGCTGCGTTGATCGGCGTAGAGCCGGGTCGCGAGGCATTCGAGAAAGCGGCAAGCCTTGCGCTCGCCGATGCCCACCCCTCGGGCGACAACGCCTTCAAGATCGAACTGGCGCGCCGCATCATGGTGCGTGCGTTGACCCTCGCGATGGAGGGGACGCCGGAAACCATGCCCGCGCTCCCTGCATCGCCCTTCCCTTCAGAATCAGGAGCGCGCCATGTCGCCTGAATCCATTTCCCCTATCCTGCAACAGGGTCGTCATGGCTCGAATGCGGGACAGCCACTGACGCGCCGCGATGGCGTGCTCAAGGTTACCGGTCGCGCGACCTATGCCGCGGACAACCATCCCAGGGGCATGCTTTATGCGGTGACGGCGGTGAGCACCATTGCGCGTGGCCGGGTCACATCTCTGGATGTTGCCGCAGCCAAGGCACATCCGGGCGTTGTCGAGGTCATCACCCCGGCGAACCGTCCCCCGCTGTCGCACAATCCGGCCGAGAAGATGCCGCCATTCGGGTTCCGTGTCGAAGTCCTGCAGGACGACACCGTGCGATACGTCAACCAGCCCATCGCGCTGGTGGTCGCGGAGACGCTGGAAGCCGCCACCGAGGGCGCCGCGCTTCTCAATCCACGCTACGAGACCGCTCCAGCCCGCACCGGACGAGACAATGGAGACCGATACGCGCCACCTGCGATCGGGGTCGGTTCTCCGCCGCGAACCGCCTATGGCGACATCGAGGCCGGCATGGCTAGCGCCACCCGCGTCACGACGGCGGAGTATTCGACGCCGGCTCAATATCACAACGCGATGGAGCCGCACGCGGTCGTGGCGGAATGGGACGGCGATCGCGTGACCCTCGACATGCCGAACCAGGCGCTGGCGCTCAGCGCGGGGGCTTATGCGAAGTATTTCGGCATACCGCCGGAAAACGTGTTGATCCGTTCGCCCTTTCTTGGCGGCGGCTTTGGCTCGAAGGCAATCCTGAACGGCCCGCAGATTCTCGGGATTCTTGCAGCGCGCATGCTGCAGCGGCCGGTCAAGCTGGCGCTGACGCGAGCGCAGATGTATGGCCCGGTCGGCCATCGCGGCGCAACCTGGCAAACGCTGCGCATCGGCACCGAAGACGATGGCAGGATCACCGCCCTGCATCACCATTCGCTCTCGGCGACATCCAGCTTCGATGATTTTATCGAGCCCGCCGCAAACTCCTCGCTGCCGCTCTATGCGAGCCCCGCCCTGCTCGCCGAACACGAAGGATTGCGCCTCGACACCGGCACGCCCGGCCCGATGCGTGCACCGGGCGAGGCATCCGGCTCGGCAGCCCTTGAAGTGGCGATCGATGAGGCTGCACAGGCCTGCGGCATGGATCCGCTGGCTTTCCGGCTGGCCAATTACGCTGAAACGGAGCCCGGCACCAACAAGCCCTTCTCGTCCAAGGCATTGCGCGAATGCTACGATCAGGGTGCAAGCCGCTTCGGCTGGTCCACCCGCCCGCTCGAGCCACGCCAGATGCGCGACGAGAACGGCCTTCTTGTCGGCTGGGGGATGGGCACGGCGGTGTTCCACTGCCCGCACTTCCCGGCGGAAGCCCGCGCCACCTTGCGTGCCGACGGGACCGCGCTCGTGGAAACCGGTGGCGCCGATATGGGGCAAGGCGCGTGGACGGCGCTCGCGCAGATCGCGGCGGAGGCGCTCGGCCTCGACCCCGATCAGGTGGAACTGCATTCGGGCATATCCAACCTGCCCGACGGCGGCATCGCGGGTGGCTCAGGTCATACCGCCAGCGCCGGACTGGCGCTGCACAATGCCGGCGAGGATGCCATCGCCCAGTTGTCCGAGCTTGCCACAAGCGACGAGGCGTCCCCGTTGTATGGGGCCGGCAATGTCGGCGTGGTCGCGCGTCATGGTCGACTGCATCGCCGTGACGACGAAACCCGCAGCGAAAGCTACGCCGATATACTTGCGCGCGCCCGGCGCCGCGAGATCGTCGGCACGGCCAAGGCAAATCGCAGTCCGGACGTGGCAGAAGGCCATGCGCTCTTGTCGCACGGCGCGGTATTCGCCGAGGTCAAGGTCGATCCAGACCTTGGACAGATGCGCGTGTCGCGCCTTGTTGGCGCCTTCGCCGCCGGTCGCGTCATCAATCCGAGGCTGGTTCAGAGCCAGTATTTCGGCGGCATGATCTGGGGGATCTCCTTCGCACTTCAAGAGGAGGCCATCACTGACCGCCGGACGGGACGCATCATGAACGCCGATCTGGCCGAGTACCACGTGCCGGTGAATGCCGATGTGCCGTCGCTCGAGGCGATCCTCGTACCCGAGCAGGACGACATCGTGAACGTGCTCGGCGTCAAGGGCGTCGGGGAGATTGGTGTGACCGGCACGGTCGGGGCGATCGCCAACGCGGTATGGCACGCGACCGGGGTCCGGGTGCGGCGCTTTCCCATCAAGATTGAGGACCTGCTCTGAGGCAATAGCGCGTCAGGCTTCACGGACCACGCGCGGAGACAGAAACCATCGTGTCTGTCTCCGCCACTCTGAGCTTCGGGCCGTTTACCGGGGTGCGGGCATCAGCGCTTCGTCCTTCTGGCGCGCCCGCACTGCGGCGGGACGTGCCATCAGGCGCGCTGTGTAGTCAGCAAACCCCGGCCGGTCGGGCAAAGCGCCTATCATCCTGCCCCAGAGGATTTGCGAGCCCACATAGACATCCGCGGCGCTGAAGGTGTCTCCCGTGACATAGTCTCGGCCGTCCGACAGCATCACGGCGAGCGCGTCGGCCACTGCCTCCAGCGAACCATAGCCGGAGCGTCCACGCGCCTGCGGGGTATCCGGCACCTCGAAGCCAAAAGAGGCGTTGGTGATCGCCGCCTCGCCCGGCCCGGCAGCGAAAAACATCCAGCGCAGATAGGCCGCGCTCTCCTGGGTGCCGGGTGCCGGTGCGAGCCCCGGTTCAGGGAAGGCGGCGGCCAGATAGGCGCAGCAGGCGGCAGCTTCCGTCACCACGATATCTCCGTGCTTCACCGCCGGAACCTTGCCCATCGGATTGATCGCCAGATAGTCGGGCGATTTCATCTGCGGCCCATAGTCCAGCACGCGCGTCTCATAGGGCTGGCCCAGTTCCTCCAGCATCCAGCGCACGATACGCCCCCGCGACATCGGGTTTGTGTAGAAGACGATACCGGGCATGGACGAACTCCTTGCGTGCCACTGTCAGGCCCGATTTGCACCGACTAATAAGGCCACGACAAGGCGATCCCATGCACCATGCGTCCGCGATCTGGGTTACGACTGGTTTGGGGGTGGGAAGCGGACTGACGGCTAGTGGATGGCTTCATGTAAATGCGAACCTTGGCGTAAGGTACATTTCTGGGGGATCGACGCAACCGCCAATCTTGAATGAGTATTCGGGCGGCGATACCATCAGAAGCATAAACAGGACCGCGGGACTGCATGCCCAAGAAGATTTTGACTGTCGGTTTTGAATTGACAGGGAATGAGATAGGTTTTGCGGATTTTACCGAGAAGAAATCGCTTCTGGACTGGGACATCGTGTTATTCCGACCAGAGGTGTCTCATCTCGTCTCGTTCCAGTACGATAACCGCGAGTACATGGGGAAGTTGGCCCTCAACGATCGCAAGTCGTTTGAGATGCGCGAGGCGAACGCACATTGGCGGCGGGAGATCACCCAGGCGGTCGATGCCGGAAAATTAGTGGTAGTATTTCTCCCGCCGCCTGTTGAGGTCTTTGCGGCAACCGGCACGAATTCTACCTCGGGTACCGGCCGCAACCAGAAGGTTATTCGACACGTCGAGCCGATCACGAGTTATGATTGCTTGCCTGTTGCGCCATGCTGGACGGCAACGCAGGGCACCGCGATGACGCTGGCCGCGGGTGGGCGCGACTTGCTGTCTTCTTATTGGAATCTGTTTGGACAATCTTCTCAATACAATGTGGTCTGGGACAGTAACGCGAAAGGCGTGTGTGTTCAGACTGAACACGGACAGAAGCCTGTGGGCCTCTTTAGTAAGGACAAGGTTTCCGCTGGCGCGCTTCTGCTCCTTCCGGACATGAATTTTGTAGCCGAGGAGTTCTTCGTTGAGGGTGAGGAGGAAGATTACGTCTGGTCACCGAAAGGAGACCAATTCAGCGCGTCCCTGATCAGCGAAATTATCGCGCTGTCGAAGGCAATCGCCTTTGACGGTGAGAAAACTCCGCAGCCCGAATGGGCGTCGGCTGACGAATTCGCACTCGCCCCGGAGATCGAGATTCGCCAGCAACTGCTCCAGGCAGAGACAGAGTTGGAGAGAGCCCAGCGCGTCAAGGATGAGCTATCCCGCCAGTTGGAGGATGCGGGGCAGCTACGCGCGCTGCTATTCGAGAAGGGAAAGCCTTTGGAAGCCGCGATAATCACTGCTTTGAAGGTGCTCGGCTTCAAAGCAGAACCTTTTGAGGACGCGACATCGGAATTCGATGCGGTCTTTGAGAGCGTTGAAGGCCGCCTTCTTGGTGAAGCTGAAGGGAAAGACAACAAGGCAATAAACATCGAAAAACTGCGCCAGCTGTCGACCAACGTTCACGAGGACCTGCAGCGCGAAGAAGTTGATCAGCCGGCCAAAGGCATCCTGTTTGGAAACGGCTATCGCCTGACCAAACCGGGCGAGCGCGAGACTCAGTTCACCGACAAGTGCATCACCACGTCCACGTCCATGTCGTACGGATTGGTGTCCACAGACCGACTTTACACCGCGGCACAGTATCTCTCCGGTACACCAGACGAAGAATTTGCTCGACGCTGCCGTGTGGCGATGATCGAAATGACAGGCATCGTAATATTGCCGGATGTTCCGAGGGCCTCGGGCTTGGCTGCGGGCGATATTCAGGTCGACGAGTCCAGCTTTGAATAAGCGTTGAAATCTGCCGCTCCGTCGGCGACGGACCAGCGCCGCCGGCGCTGCATGAGATGATGACCTAGAAGATTCGAAACGGCTCGCCGGAACTGGTGGACATAGTCGTACATATAGGCGCATGCCTATGCCTTATCAGCTATGCGGCCTGTCCAGTCAAAAGGGGGGTGCGCTGCACGAGCGACCGGGAAGAAGGCGCGTTGCAGGCTTCAGTCACTATCCGACCAATGACTGCTTTCGTAGACTTCAATCAATCACGCGAAAGACCGCAACCGGGTCGAATATGGACTGGCTGCTATTCCTCGAAGCTGACCCGGGACAGAACAAGCCCGCGCCCTTCACTCAACGTTCCAGCTCACGCTTAGGTGCTGCGGCGGAGATCGATAGCGCTCGCTGACAACTGGCGCCGCTCGGAATTTCGGAGACGCGGACCCGGCTGAACCGATGCAGCCTTGCGCACTGCCCGCCGAGCTGGCGATTGCCAAACCGGCGGGCAGCAGTGTCGATCAGATTTGAGGCTAGTGAAGGATCGTCATGTCGCGCAGCTCGGGATCAATGCCGCTTGCCGCTTCTTCGGCAGCCCCGGTTTCGAGATTCACCTTGTAGAGTTTGCCGCCAGTGGCGAGCCATGCGGTATTCTCGCCGGCTTCCATGGTCTGCACGTCAAAGGCGACATGCTGCCCGAGTTCGACACCAAGCTTGCCGATCGACTTGATGACGCCGTCATTCGGCTTGATTTGCTGGAGAAACAAGCCGCTGGCATCGATATCGTACATGGCCGTCTTTTCGGGTTTGCCGAATGAGTTGATGTAGGCGGTCGCCACGATGTTCGGCGTCATTTCGGCGTTCGGATCGCCCGCTTCGAATGCCACAGAGCCGTCCGTCGTCACCTCGCCCGTATCGGGGTGCGCGCGATGATTGGTGCCGTCGGAAGCCATGATCCGCAATCTGTCGGCCATCGGGTTGAAGTCGACAACGGCCCTGGCGTCTGCCGGGAGCATTGTAGCCAGCTTTGCCTTTTCCGTCGCGGCGCCGGTTTCAAGATCGATGGTGACGATGGTGCCATCCCTGGCGACGCCGTAGACCTGCTTGTCGGCGGGGCGCAGATCGATGCCGTGGAGACTGTCGACGCCGGTGACTTCGATGACCTTCGTCTCGGCAGGCTTGTCCGTATCAAACCATATCAATGTCTTGTCGCCCTTGAGCCCGACTGCCGGTGCGGCAACGGAGGCGGCTGTCGCGGCGAGCAGGCTCGAGACTGCCACAGCGAGACGGAAGCGGAACTGGTTCATGAATCTTCTCCTCTGTTTGCAACGCCGGACTTGGGTGCCGGGTCAAGGCCATTACCCACCAGCCCCCTCGTCTGGATGCACGGCCTGAAAAAAAATCGTCGCGGCGCATCCGACATGATCTTTTGCGTGTTATGTCGCGGAGATGCACATTGTGAGCCGAGCAATCAGCGACGACGACATATGTGACCGGTTGCTCGTTTCAGTGGGACGCGGCGACCGGGCGGCGCTTGGTGAATTGTTCACCCGGGAAGCGGGTCGCATGATCGCGATTGCCCGACGCATTGTGCGACGCCGCGATCTGGCCGAGGAAGTCGTGCAGGAGAGTTTCGTGGCGGCATGGCGCGCCGCGCCGCGCTTTGATCCCGCCCGCGGGCGGGCGCGTGCCTGGCTGACGACGATCGTGCGCAACCGTTCGCTCAACCTCTTGCGGGATGGCGGGCGCATCGATCTGGCGACGGAAGACGAGATGTCGGAACACCGCAATCGCGATGACGCATCGTCCACGGCATATGAGCGGCTCGACGATCAGGATGCACTCAAGCAGTGCCTGGAAAGGCTGGAGCCGCAACGACGCCGCTCCGTGCTTCTCTCATATGTGGTTGGATATTCGCACGGGGAGATTGCGGCCGAACTCAACGTGCCGGTTGGAACCGTGAAGGCCTGGATACGACGCAGTGTCGTCGCGCTACAGGATTGCCTGTCATGAGCGATGAAACAGACCGCAGCGCCCGCGCGGGCGAATATGTGCTCGGATTGCTGGAAGGCCGCGACGCCGAGGCGGCCGAAATGGAAATGCGCACAGATCCGGTGTTCCGCAGTCAGGTGGAGGCTTTCGCTGCGCGGATGAACGGGCTCGACATGACGGCAACGCCAGAGGTTGTTCCGTCGAATATGTGGCAGAGGATTTCGGCTGATATCGAGGGTGTCTCTCAGGATTCCCCGGCCACGGCCATCCCGCCACATTCGTCAGCCACCAAAGTCAGCTCCCGAAGCCCGATGCGGCCGGCTCAGTGGATGGCCATTGCCGCCTCGCTGCTGGTGGGTGTGGCGACCGGCTATCTCGGAGGATGGCTGACCATCTCGGAACCGGCACCGGTCGTTGTGGTTGTGCTCGATACGCCTGAGAATGTGCCAGGGGCGGTTTTCGAAGCCTTTTCAGACAACAGCGTCCGCATCGTGCCACTGAAGGATTTTGTCGTGCCTGAAGGCAAGATCATGCAGGTGTGGACCCTTTACGACAAGAGCGTCGGCCCGGTCTCTCTGGGCACGATGACGAGTTCCGACATAACAAAACTCGGCGCCAAGCCATTTCAGGCGCCGGGTCCAGAGCAACTCTACGAGATTACGCTTGAGCCCTTCCCGGGATCACCGACAGGCAAGCCGACAGGTCCGATTCTGGTCAAGGGATTTGCCACGCTGCCAGGGCAAGGATAGAAATTCACATCCATCAGGGCGCTGCTTCAGGGCTTCCGTCCGGGCGTTTGGCACAATGCGCCACGAGCGGCACGGATCAGTGCCTGAATTCGGCGTGAGCGATACGGGGTGATGCAGTGATGCCGATTGAACGACCTGCGCCTCAGTCCGATCGGAGCGTTGCATGACGATCTGGACGTGGAGACTGCGCAAGATCAGCCGGGCGCTTTGGTTGCGCGCAACCCTGTTTTCGGTTGCGGCAGTCGTGGCTGCGCTCTTTGCCAATTATCTCAGCATTTTCGTACCAAATTGGCTGCCCGACAAGATCGGCGCGGACTCGGTCCAGTCCATTCTCACCATCATTGCATCCAGCATGCTCACGGTGACGACCTTCTCACTCTCCATCATGGTCGCCGCTTTCGGCGCAGCAACGTCGAACGTGACACCACGCGCTACCCGGCTCCTCATGACGGACAAGACGACCCACAATGTTTTGTCGACATTTCTGGGCGCGTTCCTGTTCAGTCTGGTGGGCATCATCGCGTTGAGCGCGGGGGCCTACGACAAGCGCGGTCGCGCTGTTCTGTTCGTCGTCACGATCATCGTCATCATCACGATCGTCGGCACCCTGCTGCGCTGGATCGAGCACCTTTCTGCTTTTGGCCGGCTGGGCGACACGACCGAACGGGTGGAGAATTCGGTCACGGAAGCCATGCGAAACAGAAAGAAGACGCCCTATCTCGGAGGTGTCGTGCTGCGCGACACCGACTATCTCAGCAGAACGACCAAGACACCCGTGTTTCCCGGCATCTACGGATATGTTCAGCACATCGACATCATCCGGCTTGGAGCGCTTTGCGAAGAGTGCGACGTGGACATCTTTCTGGACTGCCTGCCAGGCAGTTTCATAGGACCGGGCGACACGCTTGCCCATATCGCTGCCGAGTCGCTAGACGACGCGCACATGGATGCATTCAGGCAGGCGTTTACGCTAGATCATGCGCGAAACTTCGATCAGGATCCCCGCTTCGGAATCTCGGTTCTGACCGAAATCGCATCGCGCGCGCTATCACCTGCCGTCAACGATCCGGGCACTGCGATCGATGTCCTCAGCCGCCATGTGCGCATTCTTTCGGAATGGTCCGAAACTGAAACAGGACCCGGCGAACCGATCTCCAAGCGGGTCTTCGTTCCGGATCTGGACATCGCCGATCTGTTCGACGACGCCTTTCGTCCGATCGCTCGCGACGGAGCCGCCATCGTGGAAATACAGCAGCGTCTGCAGAAAGCCTTGGCCAGCCTGGCAACGCTTGGCGATGAACGCTTTCGCCAGAACGCGAAGCGTCACTCCGATGAAGCGCTCAAAAGGGCGCGCGACGTTCTTATCGAGAGCGACATGAAGCTTGTGGAGAGCGCCGCGGCAGGTGTGTGAGCCCCGATTTCCAGTTGCTGCGGCAGCCCACCACCTACGCAATCATGTTCTGAGCACCCTGTAGATCGCCGGGATGACGAGAACCGTCAGCAAGGTCGATGACGCAAGACCAAACAGAAGCGAGATCGCCAAGCCCTGAAAGATCGGGTCGGTCAGGATCACCGCCGCGCCGATCATGGCCGCAAGAGCGGTGAGAAGGATCGGCTTGAAGCGGATCGCTCCGGCCTCGAGTAGAATTTCCGTCAGCGGCCTGTCTTCCGCGCCCGCATTGCGGATGAAATCCACCAGCAGGATCGAGTTGCGCACGATGATGCCCGCGAGTGCTATGAAGCCGATCATCGACGTGGCCGAGAAAGGCGCGCCAAACAACCAGTGACCTCCGAGAATCCCGATAAAGGTGAGCGGGATTGGAGTCAGGATCACCAGCGGCACCTTGAAGGAGCCAAACTGCGCCACCACGAGAATATAGATACCGAGGAGCGCGATCATGAAGGCCGCGCCCATGTCACGGAATGTGACCCAGGTCACTTCCCACTCTCCGTCCCAAAGCAGCGTGGACACAGCGTCATCCTGCGGCTGTCCATGCAAAGCGATCACCGGCTTGGGCAATCCCGTCCAGTCCTGAGCGTCAATCGCTTCCTGTACCGCCAGCATGCCATAGAGTGGCGCCTCGAATGCTCCAGCCAGTTCCGCCGTCACCATTTCGGCCGGGCGCCCATTGTGGCGGAAAACCGGATATGACGCCTTCTCGTCACTGATCCGGACCACGTCTCCGAGCTCGACCACGCCCCTGTCGCCCGGCAGCACATTGGCCGGAATCGGCGTCGTCAGGAAATCCTCATTGACCTGCCTTTGGGCCTTCGATCGTTCCAGCCGAATGGGAATAGGCTGCCTGCCTCCGCCACGATGCGAGTATCCGATGGTAGAACCGCCATTCAGAATCGCGATCGTATCGAACACGTCGCTCTCCTGGACCTTGAAGAACTCGAGATCGTCGTTGGAGATCGTGGCCCTGAGCCGCCGCGGTGCGACCCCGTAGGAATTGTCCACATCGACGATGAACGAAACGGAACGGAAAGCGTCCTCCACCTTCGCTGCAACGGCACGTCGCGTGGCCGCGTCGGGTCCATAGATTTCGGCGAGCAGTGTTGCCATGACCGGAGGTCCGGGTGGAGGCTCCAGCACTTTGAGGCTGGTGCCTTCCGGCGCCGATATACCGGCAATGCGCTGGCGTATGTCGAGCGCGATCTCGTGGCTTGAACGCGCGCGCTCACCCTTCGGCAGCAGATTGAGGGAGACTTCTCCCAGATTGGGGTCCGCGCGATAATAGTAGTGACGAACCAAGCCATTGAAATTGAAAGGCGCAGCGGCGGCAGCATGGGTCTGAACCGAACGAACCTCCGGCAGGTCAAGCACCACCCTCGCAATTTCCTGGACGACAGCATCGGTCGCCTCGACGGACGCACCCTCCGGCAAGTCGACCATCACCGACAGCTCCGACTTGTTGTCGAAGGGGAGCAGCTTCACCGTCACATGCTTGGTGTAGAACAGGCTGAGTGACCCAAGCGTGAGCGCACCGACCACCAGCAGGAAGGTCCAGCTTGCAGTCTTGGACGACAGTATGGGCCGCGCAACAGATGCATAGATGCGTCCGAGCGCTCCGCCACTTGCATGGTCGTCATGCGTAGGAAGTGGCGCTTTGCCGGCTATCTTCAACATCAACCACGGCGTGACAGTGACCGCCACGAAGAACGAGAAGATCATCGCGGCCGACGCATTTGCCGGAATCGGGCTCATATAAGGACCCATCATGCCCGACACGAAGAGCATTGGCAGCAGCGCTGCGACGACGGTGAGCGTCGCCACGATTGTCGGATTGCCGACTTCGGCCACAGCTTCGATCGCTGCTTCACGGCGCGACTTTCCTGTACCCATGCCCCAGTGACGCGCGATGTTTTCAATCACCACGATCGCGTCATCAACCAGAATCCCGATGGAGAAGATCAGAGCAAAGAGCGAGACGCGGTTCAGGGTGTAACCCATAATCCAGGAGGCAAACAGCGTGAGAAGGATCGTTACGGGAATGACGACAGCCACGACCATGGCCTCGCGACGACCGATCGCCAGCCAGACGAGAAGAATGATCGAAACGGTCGCAAGCCCCAGATGATAGAGCAACTCGTTGGCCTTTTCATTGGCCGTCTCGCCATAGTCACGCGTGATTTCGACAGACACATCGCGCGGGATAAGCGTGCCCTTCAGCGCTTCGACGCGATGCAGGATCTCATCGGCTACGGTAACCGCATTGGCGCCTGCCCGCTTGGCTATCGCCAGCGTCACGGCAGGCGTACGTTCCACCCCCTCGGGTCCACGGGTTACGGATGAGACTAGAGCCTCTTCCGCCCCGCTCGCAAAGTCTATGCTGGCAACATCGCGAACATAGATGGGCCGGGCATCACGCGTCGTCACGAGCAGATTGCCGATCTCTTCCGGCGTCTTCAGCGTCTCGCCGGCAACCAACATCACCTGCTGGCCGTCGTCTCGCACGCGACCCGTCGGGAATGTTCGATTGGCACCCTGAACCTTGCCGGCCAGTTGCTGCAACGTCACGCCAAACAGTGCGAGCTTCGCGGGATCGGGGGAAATTCGGATGCGATCATTCACTTCGCCCACCAGATAGGTGAGTCCGACATTGTCGATCTTGGCAAGCTCGGTC
This sequence comes from Rhizobiaceae bacterium, assembly GCA_023953905.1. GTDB lineage: Bacteria > Pseudomonadota > Alphaproteobacteria > Rhizobiales > Rhizobiaceae > Arvimicrobium. Next base: position 124,923 of record JAMLJA010000002.1, read on the forward strand.
TGCAGTTCCTTCGCGATGCGTGTCAGCGAGGCTGCATCCACCTTGTCCGAAGCGCCCTCCTCGGGTGCAAGTGTCAGCGCGACGATGGCGACGTCATCGATACCGCGTCCGACGATCTGCGGTTCCGAGATGCCAACTGGAATGCGGTCCATATTGGCGCGGACCTTGTCATGGACGCGCAGCACGGCAGCGTCCGGCGATGTACCGACGACGAAGCGCGCTGTGACCAGAACACCGTCGTCCTGCGCCTGGGTATAGACGTGCTCAACCCCGTTGATGCCCTTTACGATGGTCTCCAGCGGCTCGCCGATCAGCTTGACGGCATCCTCAGCGCGCAGTCCCTGTGCCTGCACGCGGATATCGACCATCGGCACCGAGATTTGCGGTTCCTCCTCGCGTGGCAGGGAGATCAGAGCGACAATGCCGAACACAAAAGCGGCAATCAGGAAAAGTGGGGTGAGTGGCGAGGAAATGAAGGCGCGCGTCAGAGCGCCGGCAATACCATCCGCCGGGCGCTTGTCACTCATGGTGTCACCACCCGTTCGCCTGCGGAAAGACCCGTGACCACCTCGGTCAGACGCTGGCCGCCTTCGTCGATTGTCTCCCCTGTAATTACAGCTCTTTCACTTTGTTGCTCGCCATTGGCAACGACCAGGAAATCGACCCCGAACCTGCTGGACAACGCTTCGGCAGGAACAAGCAGCGCATTTCGCTCACCGACAGGAAGTTCGATCAGCACGCGAGCGTCCACGAACGCCGTATCGAGACCGGCGACCTCGACATCCGCAACAACCCGGCCATTTTCGATCTGCGGGTAGATTTTCGCGAGCTTGCCCTGCATCTCGCCATTGTCAGTTGTCACCCGAATGGCTGCACCCTGCTTCAGGCTTGCGGCATGACGCTCGGGGATCGCCAGGCGCAGGAAAAAGCCGCCGCCGCCGACCGTGGCGACGGTCTCTCCAGCAAGGAGCACACCACCTTTCGTGACGGGTACCGTGAGGACCATCCCCGCGACGGGCGCCAGCACATCTCCCTCGGCCTGCTGTTGGACGATGACGGAACGTTGCGCCTCGGTGGCAGTGATCTGGCTACGCGTGACCTCGACATCCGTGCGCAACTGATCGAGGCGTTGTGTTGTAATGACGCCCTTGTCGACGAGCGTCTGCCCGCGGTCTAGTTCGTTTTGCGCCCTGTCGAGCTGCGCCTTCAACGCGGCAAGCTGTGCGTCGATCGCTTCGATCTGGAACGCCAGCTTGTCATCGCGCACGACGGCGATGCGTTCGCCGGGCGTCACCTGATCCCCCTCCGTCACCAGAAGTTCGGTCACCGTGCCCCCGATACGCGCACGCGCAGGAACGATGTCACGCGCCTCCATGCGGCCGTAGACGGCTTTCCAATCCGTTACAGGTCGTGGCTGGATCTCGACCTCCCCGGCAATCGCTGGAGAGCCGAAAAGCGGTGCCGAGATGGCGAGCAAGAGAAGAAGACGCATGATGTGTTCCCGTCGACTGTGTTTCGATCAGAAAGCGCAGCCCGGCTTGATCCCGAACTTTCTGAAAACCATGGCAGCCGGGCAGAAGCCGGTGAAGGAAGATTGCAGAAGGTTCAGGCCCACAAAGACGGTCAACCATACGAACAGGGGAGAAACCCATGTTGTCAGGGCAACCGAGACAAGAACCATGAACCCGGCGAAGGCGAGAACGGAGCGGTCAAGCGTCATGATATTCTCCTTTTATATGATCATGTGTTCATGTATTAATGTGTGAAATGGAATGCAAGCCCTTTGATCTCGAATCTATGCGTTATGTGCGGTCTTCCGCCTTGTCCCGGATCAAAACGCGAAGTGTGCGAGACGCAGGGATTTGCGATGTGAATGCCTTGACGGACAGATGCGAACGACCGATCTCGTGTGGAGATGTTGAACAGTCATGATGCCCCAGATGCTTAAGATCGACGCTACCCAGCTCGATGCCAACGCACGGGACGCTGCCGAGCTCCTGTCAGCGATGGCAAATGAGAATCGCCTGCGGATCATGTGCCGCCTTCTTGAGGGGGAACTTACGGTGGGCGAACTGGCAGACGAGGTGGGTATGAACCAGTCTGCGTTGTCCCAACAACTGGCGAAGCTGCGCGCCTTGCGTCTGGTGGAAACGCGACGCGAGGCACGACAGATTTATTATCGGCTCGCCTCGCAGGACGTGCAGAAAGTTCTCGAGACGCTCTACGGGATCTACTGCGCACCCGCAGCGAAACAGCCTGTGTGACGCGCACACTACGTTGGCTTGATCAACATCAAGGTCGGGGAGAGCGCGGCGTCTAGTTTGTCGACCTTCAACGTGACTGACAGGAATTATTACAATGCACCGCGACTGGTCGAATTATCTCGCGAATCTCTCTGCGCCCCTGAAAGAGATGCGAACTGGCAGTCCGGAGGTCATGCGCGCCTTCTCCGGCATGGCTCGGGAAGCGACAAAGGACGGCGCACTTGACCCCAAGACGAAGGAACTGATCGCGCTTGCGATCAGCGTTGCTGTCCGATGCGAGGATTGCATCGGTTTCCATGCCAAGGCTGCTGCCGAACGCGGCGCGACACGCGAAGAAGTCATGGAGGCCTTGGGCATGGCTATCTATATGGGGGCTGGTCCGTCCGTCATGTATGCCAGCCATGCGGCCGAAGCGTTCGATCAACTCTCGCAAAATAAAGAGCCGTAGGCTGCAACTGCGCAATTCCGGAAACGGTTGATCGAGGACTGCGCAGAACCTATCGGCGAATGGCCCTCGCAGCCGCAATCAGGATACACGCTCCGAGGAAGCCTGCGACCAGATAGCCGATCCATCCGCCAAACGAGACGCCCAGAAGCCCGAACAGGAAGCTGGCCACCGCGGCACCGATGACACCAAGCACGATGTTCATCAGTATTCCGGTACCGCTGTTCATGAACCGTGATGCGATCCACCCGGCGAGTCCGCCAATGATGATCGCCATGATCCAGCCAATGCCCGCAGTCTCCATGAGTTCGTCTCCGTCGTAGAATTCCGCGCCAACACCGGCGCGGAGCTTGCCTGTAATCGCCCTATGAACGTTGAGGGACACTCAAGGTTCCCTGCAACGGGGCAAGCAGCCGGAGAGTTCAGGACATTGTGGCTCTGATGGCCGGGTAAAGAGACCGGTAGCGCGAGTAGGCTTCCGCATAGGCAGCAAGCAAGGCATCGTCCGGTTCTATCGTGGCGGAAGTTCCCGGCGTCGAGCAGATCGCAAACGGGTCCGCATCCTCGGCAGCGATAAGGCCGAGCCTGGCCGCCCCGAATGCGGCTCCAAAATCGCCGTCGGCGGGAATATCGACCGGCATTCCCAGCGCGGTCGCAATTGCGCCGAGCCAATATTTGGATCGAGAACCGCCGCCGATCGCAGTGACGCGCTCGATCTCCGTTCCTGCGTCTCGGAGCGCCTCGAGGCAATCCCTGAATGCGAACGCGACACCCTCGACAACCGCCTGGGTCAGCGCTTCGGAGCCTGAAGCGTGTTCCAGCCCGACGAACGCGCCACGTATCGACGCGTCATTGTGCGGCGTTCGCTCGCCTGAAAGATATGGCAGGAAGGTCACGCCACCCGGCGCCTTGACGGTCGTGCCGAGCGCGCCTGTGAGGTCTCCGGCTGATTTGCCTGTCACGCCGGCCAGCCAGTTGATCGAGTCAGTTGCCGACAAGATGACACCCATCTGATGCCATGTATCGGGCAAGGCGTGACAGAATGTGTGCACGGCGCTTTCCGGATTTGGCAGATATGAGGCGTTGGCCGCGAAGAGAACACCCGACGTCCCGAGCGAAACAAATGCCTGGCCGGGCGCCACCGTGCCCATGCCGCACGCGGAAGCGGCGTTATCGCCCGCGCCGCCTGCCACCACGACGCTTCCGGTCATGCCCCATCTGGAAGCAAGTTCGGATCGCAGCAAGCCGGCCTTGTCGGTACCCTCTACCAAAGCAGGCATCTGGCTTTCGCTCAGATTGGTTGCCTCCAGCAATTCGGGCGACCAGCGTCTCTGAGCCACATCGAGCCAAGACGTCCCGGCAGCATCCGACATCTCGGAAATATGTTCGCCGGTCAGCCACAATCGCAGATAATCCTTTGGCAACAGCACCTTGGCGATTCTTGCAAAGAGCTCTGGCTCGTTGTTCTGAACCCAAACAATTTTGGGGGCTGTGAAACCGGGGAACACGATGTTGCCGGTGATCGCGCGAAAGCGCGGATCGGCATCCAGTTGCGCAGCTTCCGCATGACTGCGAACATCGTTCCAGAGGATGCAGGGCCGCAGAACCTGATCCGATTTGTCCAGCAGCGTCGCACCATGCATCTGGCCTGAAAGGCCTATGCCCCTCACCGCTGCGAGTTCCTTCGGATGCGACACCTTGAGGGCAGCCACCGCGTCTTCGGTCGCTTTCAGCCAGTCGGCCGGGGATTGCTCCGACCAGCCCGAGTGGGGCCGGGACACGTCGAGCTCTCCATGTCCTGCGCCCACCACGTTTTGATCGGCGTCGATCAACAGAGCCTTTACGCCCGAAGTGCCCAGATCAAGCCCCAGATACATGCTTTCCTCCCTGTTCCGGCGTTCCGGTTTCAGGCTTCATATCAAGAATTCAATCGATGAGAATGGTATTTTGAAGCGAGATGATCAGTCTGCCGCGATTCCGGCTGCTCGGGCCACGAAAAGCGCGGACAAGGGGCTGTCGGGCCTCGCCGAGTGCCGCTCGGCCGTCAATGCCCGCGCAAGCTGGACCTGACCGGATCTGAGGGCTGCCTCGATGAGGGTGAGCTCAAGCACATCGCGCTGGGCGTGGCTACCGCCGAATCGACTTGAAATCGCGCAAACCGGGCGCAGCAATTGCGCCGCCTTCACATAATCGCCCGCGCCGAATGCCTTCAGGGCAAGGCAGACGGGATGACCGACATCGCGCGTAAATGCCGAATTGTCGTCTCCCGCCGACATCGCGTCACGCTGCGCCGCCAGAAGATCCTCCGCTGTTCCGGATAGCCCTGCCCCGACAAAGGCCATCATCGCGTGCGCGTCATTGAAGGCGTAGTTTCCGGCTGTGGCCTTTGGCGCCCAGTTGGCGGCCAGCCCTCTCCAGCGATCGCCCACATCGACGCCGCCGAGGTAAAGGCGCCAAAGCAGGGCGGACGCGTCGACCATATTGAGAGCGAGCGGTGAACGCTCACCGTAGATCGGGCCGTCATACAGCGCCAGCATCTCGTCGGTCTCGCCCAGATCGTAGTGGAACAGCGCGAGATGCCACCAATTATGGACCTGCAGGAAATTCTCCTTCGTCCATTGGGCTTCGTTGCCGCGCATCCAGGCAATGCCGTCATGCTGCCTACTTTGCATTTCCATGACATGCGCCACAGCATGCTGCGCCCAGCCATTGCGGGGCTGGAGTTCTATGGCGCGACGCCCAAAGGCCTCCGCCCGCCCGTAATCCGCCGTTTCCTCAAACCCGAAAGCCTGCATGGCCAGCATCGCATGATAGCCGGGCATGTCTTGCGACCACATCGGCATGGCGCGGGCGATGCGGTCTCGCAAAAGCCGCGCATTGCCTGTGAAGAAATCGACCTGGTGGCCGACCATCAGCGCAAGCACGTCCCTTGGCTCTTCGATCGTCAGATCCTCGAGGATCTCCGATGCACCGTGCCACCGACCCTCAGCCAGTTGCCCGAGCGCCGCGACATGCGCCCTCTCGCGCTCAGATCCGTTTAGCCCGCCAGCAAGTCCTGCTGACTCGCGTGCAACGGCCAACGCTTCCCTGTCCGTCGAGAGAGCGAACAACCCGCCCTTGAACACGTGGGCCATGACGAAATCCGGCGCTGCTTCAATCGCCTTGTCGATGGTGGCCACCGGATCACCTGTAAAGCACTGCAGTTCGTGCACCGCCTGATCGTAGAAAGTGAGCGCTTCCGGTGTCGCCCCGGCGACCGGGAGGCCAAGACTGTCGTGAAAGCCGCCCATCAATCAGTTTCCCGAACGCATGGCGACGGTTGCGACCCCTGCCCCTACGAGCAAGGTGCCCCCGGTCCTGTTGAAGATGGTGATCGCGCGCGGGTCGCCCACGATATTTCTCGCCCGCGAAGCGACGAGCGCATAGCCGAAGGCATTCACGAAGCCGAGCGTCAGGAACGTCGCCTCAAAGATCAGCATCTGGGTAAAGAAGTCGCCATCATGGCTGAGGAACTGCGGCAGGAACGCGACGAAGAAGGTGATGCTCTTTGGATTCAGTGCGGTGACCAGCCACGCATGAACCAGCATCTTTCCGGCTGACGCTGCGTCGGTCCGCGGCTTCGCGTCCAGAGATCCACCCGCTCGAAACAGTTTGATGCCGAGATAGATCAGGTAGGCCGCACCGACCCACTTCAGCACGGTGAACACTGTTGCGGACGCCAGCAGCAGCGCGCCGATGCCAAGCATCGACAGCGTCATGGCGGTAAAGTCTCCCAGCGCGACACCTGCCGCCATCGGCAGCGCGGTTCGCCACCCCTGCCCCAACGCATAGGACACGACAAGCAAGATGGTCGGCCCGGGGAAGATCAGGAGGATTGCGGACGCTGCTGCAAAGGCAGCCCAGGTTCCGAAGGACATGAATGACTCCGGGTGTTCGACAACCCGATGAATCCCCCAGGATGCAGTTATGTAAAGCACATTTCGACCGCTGCGGCATAAAGTCAATCATGCCGCAGTCGCCACCTCTCACCGGCGGACTCGCTCCGGACTGCTTTGCGCCACCAGTTGGGACGCCGAATGCCTGAAGTCGCAACGGTACCGAAGTCGGAAATGACCGGGACTATTGGGACGATCCAGATCATTGGACATCCCGTTGATGCGAGTGTCCCGCATCATGTCGCGCCCAGAGCCGCGCTCAGCAGCTTCCAGAAGTCGACGCTGGCTGCCAGGCTTGCCCCGATGCCCAGAAGGGCCACGCTGCAGATCAGGACTTCAAATTTTATGTGGTCGCTCATGCTATCCCTCGTGAAGTGAGCGAGAGCTACATCGATCCGCGGATCAGATTGTGACGCAAAGACGGAGAGTTCAAGGCGTGAGGAGCGACTGGACGATCACGCGTGCACGCTGATGCGGCCGATCACATTTAAGCATTTGATTCCGTTTGATTTACCCTTTCTCAACCATGATTGGAGACAATGCTATTGAAGTTCCGGCGGCTGTCGTCGGATCCTGGACGGTGACCTGCCTTGTGGAAATCCTCGATGCCTGCTCCTGACGCCGCTTTGCCATCAGCCGTTGATGGTTTGACCCGGCGCGCCACTTTGCTCGGACTGGGCGCAACGGCTCTGACCGCAGCGGGATGCAGCAATACGATCGACGTACCGTCGCTCGATCTCGATTATTCCTCGACCGGCTCGGTCCGGCCGCAGATCAGCATCGACGCCGCCGTTACTCGTCCCGAACTCATGTACGCATCGCTCACGGACGACGGGTTTCAGGTTCCGGAGGTGCCGTTCAAGAAAATCGACCCGAAATGGCGCCGTCAGGTGGTGGTCGACCCGACTGGCGAGGCACCGGGTACCATTGTCGTCCGGTCGCAGGAGCGTTTTCTTTATCTCGTCCAGCCGGGCGGCGATGCCATTCGCTATGGCGTTGGCATTGGCAAGGCGGGTTTCGAGTGGAGCGGAAGGGCCAACATTCAATATGGTCGCAAATGGCCGACATGGACGCCGCCTCGTGAAATGATCGCGCGTAAGCCGGAACTGGAAAAATGGGCGGGCGGCCAGCCCGGCGGTCTGGAAAACCCTCTGGGAGCACGCGCGCTCTACATCTTCCAGAACGGTCAGGACACGGGATACCGCGTCCACGGTTCGCCGGAATGGTGGTCGATAGGACAGGCAATGTCCTCTGGGTGTGTACGACTGATCAATCAGGACGTGATAGACCTTTATTCTCGCGTGAACGGCAAGACACCTATCGTCGTCGCTTAGATCGCATTCCCAATCCGACGAGCCACGCTCCAAGCTTCCTTTGGGGCTCGTGACCTATTAGTATCCCCTTTGATCAGCGCCCGCTGGCTCAAACCGCGCGGCAAAAGCCTGGCGTGTATTTCGGGGAGCTCAAGATGCCCAAGACCTTCGTGATCGCACAAGGCGGTGGCCCCACGGCAGTCATAAACCAGACAATGGTCGGGGCTGCACTGGAGGCACGCAAGCGCTATCCGAAAGCCCGCGTGCTGGGCGCGCTGCACGGGGTACGCGGCATTCGCGACGGCCAGTTCGTCGAGTTGCACAAGGTCTCGAAGGGCGATCTGAAGCGCATAGCGGCCACGCCAAGCGCCGCGCTTGGCTCCACGCGCGACAAGCCAGATGCTGCCTATACCGCGCAAGTGCTGGATGGCTTGAAAAAGGTGAAGGCTGATGTCTTCATCAACATCGGCGGAAATGACACCTCTGGAACGCAACAGATTCTCACGGACGCGGCCGGTGGTTCCATGATCTTCATGCACGCGCCCAAGACGATCGACAATGATCTGATGGAGAACGACCATACGCCGGGCTTCATCTCGGCGGCGGAGTTTGTGGCCGGCGCCTTCAAGAGCGTCGACCTCGATTTCCGCGCGTTGCCAGGCATTTATGTAGGCATTGTGATGGGACGCCATGCAGGTTTTCTCACGGCCGCATCGGCCGCATGGCGCGAAGACAAGGGAGACGGCCCGCATCTGATCTATGTGCCCGAGCGCCCCTTCTCGACCAAGCAGTTCATCGACGACGTCAAGCGGACCATGGCCAAGCACAAGCGTTGCGTGGTTGCCGTGTCGGAGGGTGTCACCACCGCCGACGGCAAGGCGCTGGTCGAGAGCCTTGTTCCCGCCGACCGGCTTGAACGCGACCAACATGGCAATATCAAATTGTCGGGAAGCGATCTGAACCGCGCCTTTGAAATGGCGCTCTCGGAGCGGCTACCTGGCGCCAGGGCTCGCGTCGACGCACTTGGCTATATCCCTCGCGGCTATATTGGCGCAATCAACAGGACGGATGCCAAGGAAGCCTTCAAGGCTGGCGCCTATGCCGTCGCGACCGCAGAGAAGGGGGGCGCGTCGATCGCGTTGAAATGTGAGGACGGCAAGACCGTTCTGAAACGCGTGCCGCTGGCAAATGTAGCGGCCAAGACACGACATATGCCCGACAACTTCCTCGACAAGCAGGGAACGCAGCTGGCGAAAAACGGCAAGGCCTATTTCGAACGACTGCTGCCTCGCAGGTTTGAGACCGGCAAGCCATTCGTTTAACTGGGCAGGTGGCTGCAAAGGCGCAATCTTGCACGATTCCGCTTGTGGCGCGGGTTCTCACGCCAGACCAAGTCAGGCACTCCAATGAAAAAACCGCAGACTTGGCGTCATTGGGCCTATCATAACCTTGATATGGCGGCCTGGCATCGTGCGGGCATATCGCCGCTCAATCGCATTATCGTCGTCCTGATCCTCGCTGCCGTTTGCAGCGCCGTGCTGGAGACCGAGCCGACAATATATGACGGCAACCAGACATTGTTCCGCTTGGTGCAGCTTGCGTTCGCGGGCGTGTTCCTTTTCGAATACATCGTGCGCGTATGGGCTTCGGCCGAGAACAAGGAGCACGAAAGCGAATGGCAGGCTCGGATGCGCTATGCATCCTCGTTGCCTGCTGTCATCGATCTCGTCGCACTGGTGACGCTGTTTCTGGCACTTTATGGCGGCGAAGGCGCGCTGCTGCGGCTGTTTCGCCTGATACGTATCTTCATGCTCGCGCGTCTCGGACGATACTCGACAGCGTTTCAGGCCATCGGCTCGGCGATCAAGGCCCGACGCTACGAACTTATTGCCAGCCTGACCATCGGCATGATGCTGCTGCTGGTCTCCTCGACGCTACTGTTCCTTGTCGAGGGCCCCTATCAGCCAGAAGACTTCGGCTCCATCCCGCGCGCAATGTGGTGGTCGGTGGCAACGCTCACGACCGTGGGCTACGGCGATGTCCATCCCATCACGCCGATTGGCAAGATTCTCGCAGGTATCACGGCGGTCACCGGCATCGGCGTAATCGCGATGCCGACAGGCATTCTGGCCGCCGCGTTCAGCAATGCAATCCAGAGACAGCACGAGGAAAGGGAACGGCACCGCGCTGAACACAGTCATTCCCCGGTCGAAGTTCGAACTGGACCGAAACCGCCGGCGGGAGGTATTGCCCATGGGCGGGATGAGTCGGGGTAGAGATTTTTGGGCGAGACGGGATTGCCGTTTCCCTCTGTTCAATTGCAAAAACACGGGTTAGCCTCTTGAGGCAGGACCTGACTGAGCCATCTTTACCCGGACATAAGAGAACCACCGCTCAAGATTGTTGAGGCGCATTTGCTCCTCGTTTCTACTGCGGTGTTAGGCCGGATCGTCGCGGCCCCGACGATCCGGTCCTTTTCAATCGGGAACCGTATCCGTCTTTGGCTGGCCTCAAGTCGTCATTCCGGTTTCGGTGGCCGCTTCAGGTCATCCCACTCATCATCGATGAGAATGCGCTCCGCAGCGCCATCGAGGTCGTCATACTGGCCGCTTCTGAGCGACCAAAGGAAGGCGACGAGGGCCGCCCCCCCGAGAAAAAGCGCGACCGGTATGAGATAGACCAGCGTCGTCACGGCATCGCCTCGCGAAGCGACAGCGATGCCAGGGCGGCTTCACGGCGGACGGGGCCAGCGAGCCGAAGGGCATTGCCGATAACGAGCAGTGACGACCCGGACATGGCAACAGCCGCGATCAGCGGAGTGACAAAGCCGAGCACCGCGATCGGAACTGCAATCGCATTATAGGCGACGGCAAGTGCAATATTCTGTTTGACGAGACGGTCGGCTCGGCGCGCGACCGAAATGGCAAGGGGTATCGCCGAGAGACTCGCTCGCAGGAAGACGAAGTCGGCGGCATTGCGGCCAATATCGGCAGCTGACCCAGGCGCCATGGACACCTCTGCCGCCACAAGAGCGGGCGCATCATTGACCCCGTCGCCGACCATTAGCACATTATTCCCATGCTGGCTGAACGAATGAATCTGCTCCACCTTTTCTTGCGGAAGCAGTTCACACGCGTATCGGTCGATTCCCAAGCGACCTGCAATATCCGCGCATTTGCTCCGGGCATCGCCAGACAGCATGGCGACTGCAAATCCCTCGTCTTTCAGGCTTGCCACTGTCTCGGCGGCATCGGAGCGAAGCCGGTCATCAAAGTCAAGCCGGGCGGCGATCACCCCGTCACGTGAAAGCACGGTGCCAGCGGATTGGCCCCCCTCTGCGGCGGCCCAACCTGCGCGGCCGAGCCGCCAGCGGACCCCCTCGAGCACGCCTTCCATGCCGCAACCCGGGACCTCGCGAATGGATTGCATGGGTCGCGGGCTGCCGCTGCCTTGCACCGCAAGAATGGCTTTGGCGACTGGATGGCGCGAATGAGCGGCGAGTTCACGCGCTATATCCATCTCTTTCGCGCCGATTTCACCGGCATTCAAGAGGCGCATGTCTCCAGTCGTCAACGTTCCTGTCTTGTCGAACACGATCGTGTCGATTGCGACGAGCCGCTCCAGCGCTGCCCCATCCTTCAACATGATGCCTGCCTCGAACAATCGCCTCGCGGCCACGACCTGAACGATGGGCACCGCAAGCCCGAGCGCGCAGGGACAGGTGATGATGAGCACCGCGATCGCAATCGTGATCGCCTTGTGCCAGTCACCATCCCAGGCGAGCCAGCCAAGAAAGCTGGCGAAGGCAGTGAGATGAACGACTGGCGCATAGAGCGCCGAAACGCGATCGGAAATGCGCCTGTAGCGCGCACGACCGCCTTCTGCCGCTTCCATCAGCAGGGTCATTTCGGCAAGAAACGAACTCGAAGCGGGACGCGTGGCGCGCAGCACCAGCGGGCCTGTGAGATTGAGAACCCCGGCCCTGAGTTCCGCACCCTCGCCAACTGGTTCGGGTGTGCTTTCCCCATTGGTGATGGAGGCATCGATATCGGACGCACCGCTTTCGACCACACAGTCCACGGGAAGGCGTTCGCCCGCTGCAACCAGAATGCGATCGCCTGCCTTTAGCTCCGAGACGGGCCGGTAGTCGCGGCGTCCGTCACTACTCTCGACCACCGCGCCGTGCGGCTGCATGCGGGCAAGCCCGGCGACGGCCGAGCGGGCGCGATTGCGCATCACATGATCCAGTGTGCGGCCGATCAGCAGAAAGAACAGAAGCGACACAGAGGCGTCGAAATAGGCATGTGCGCCATGGGTCAGCGTTTCAAACAGGCTCAGTGCATAGGCCAGTGAGATGCCGATGGCGATCGGCACATCCATGTTCATCCGGCCATGCCGCAGCGCGCTCCATGCCGAGCGGTAGTAAAGGCGACCCGCGAAGATGAGGGCAGGCAGCGCGATAAGGGCTGAGATCCAGTGGAACAGGTCCCGCGTGGCACCCTCCGCGCCAGACCAGACCGACACGGAAAGAAGCATGATGTTGGCGGCCGCAAAACCCGACACGGCAAGCGCGCGAATGAGCTCCGAAAGCGTCCTGTCCTTGCATGCATCTTCGTCAAACAGATTGGGCGCATAACCGATGGACGATAGCGTGCCAGCGATTGCGGGCATTGCGCCACGCCACGTCACGGAGACACGGCGGGTCGAGAGATTGACCCGTGCAGAGGTCACCTCAGGGAGCTTTTTCAGAGCGCGTTCGACGGTCTGGATACATGCCGCGCAATGGACGCCTGGAATGGACAGCTCCAACTGGCTCGTGCCATCGCCCAATTGGCGCGCGGCAAGCTGCAGTTCCTCATCGGAGGGCACTGCGCCGGAAACCTGCAGCGCCATGTTCTCGACCGGCGCGCAACAGGTCATGATTTGTTTCCACCCGCCACGTGAATGCGGAAAGTCTCGCGATAGGGATGATCAAGCCCTGCCTCTGCATGGACTTCAACCAGCCACACACCGTCAGCTACGGTCCAACCGGATGAATAGACACCGTCCGTGCCAGCCTCCAGCGGCACGACCTTGTCTTCCCTGTCATCAACCGGCCGCATGAATTTGAGCGTCACCGAACCCAGTCGCACCGGGCGGTCATTCTGATTGTGCAGCGTGTAGCTTGCTCGACCTTCGCGCACTGAAAGCACGCTCTTCCATCCGAGCGCGGCCTGGTTCCGCGTCTCTGCCATCTTGGAGTTGAATTCCTGGCTCGCGACATAGGAATTTTCCACGACAAGCCCGGTCCAGCTGGATCGCGCAAACATCGCCATTGTCACATTCACGCCGATGATGACGCCGAAAAAGGCGATCATGACGAGCAGCATGTGCAACCCGGTAAAAGGTGCGGGCTCCTGGCGCGTTCTCATTTCGACTTCCCCGGCGCTTCAAACGTTGCGTTGTAGACGTCCGATTCGAAGCTCGCCTTGTCTTCAACAACGAAGTTGAAGCCCTGCGACGCAGCTTCGATCCTGTCGGCAGGTTGTCGGACATAGACCTTGAACGTCTTGGCCCGATCCGGTTCGACCTCGACAGGGAAAGACCGATCTTCCGGATGATCCATGCCCACGACACTCATGCTGGCTCCTTCAAGCCCTTCCAGAGACACGACAATCGTACGCGGCTCGGGGATCATGTTGAGAAGCTTTACGGTGTACCCATTGCGGATCGAACCATCCGACAGTGTGACATATTGCGGATTGCGATCATGAAGCACGTTCACCTGCAGCCGATCGCGGGTGAGAAGGCCGTAAACCATCAAGACCCCCACAAGCAGCCACGCGCCGAGATACACCAGAGTCCGCGGCCGCAGGATCTTGCGAAGATGGTAGTGGACGATCCTGTCGTTGAGCCCTCCTGCGGGATCACGAACGAGAGCCGGTGTGATTGGTGCAGTGCCGCCAGCCGTCGCCACGGCCATATTCTGGTTGTAGTCCCAGAGCGTGGCATAGGATATCAGTCCGCGCTCTTTGCCGACCTTGTCCATCACACCGTCACATGCGTCGATGCAAAGCGCGCAGGTGATGCACTCGAGTTGCTGCCCGTCGCGAATATCGATGCCCATAGGGCACACCGCGACGCAGGCGTTGCAATCCACGCAATCGCCAACTGGCTGCCCTGTCGCGACCGCTTTCTTGGCGTGGCGCGAGCGAGGTTCTCCGCGCCAATCATTGTAGGTCACAGTCAGCGAATGCTCGTCCAGCATGGCGGCCTGAATACGGGGCCATGGGCACATGTAGGTACAGACCTGCTCGCGCATCAGGCCACCGAATGTGTAGGTGGTCGCCGTCAGGATCGCGACAGTGATGTAGGCAACGGGCGCGGCCTGCCCGGTAAAGATGTCGACAAAAAGTTTCGGGGCATCAGCGAAGTAGAAGACCCATGCACCACCTGTCGCCACCGCAATCGCGATCCAGATCGCGTGCTTTGCCAGCCGCAGCGCAATCTTGTTCACGCTCCAGCGCGCCTGATCGAGCTTTATGCGCGCGTTGCGGTCACCCTCGATCGCCCTCTCGACGACAAGAAAGAGGTCAACCCAAACTGTCTGCGGACAGGTATAGCCACACCACGCACGACCCACGCTTGACGTGACAAGGAAAAGCCCGAAGCCCGCCATCACCAGAAGGCCCGCCACAAAGTAAAACTCTTGCGGCCATATCTCGATGAAGAAGAAGTAGAAGCGCCGGTTGGCGAGATCGACCAGAACCGCCTGATCAGGCGCGAAAGGACCTCTGTCCCAGCGAATCCATGGCGTCAGATAGTAGATGCCAAGGGTGACCAGCATGACCAGCCACTTGAACTGCCGAAAACGCCCCTGCGCGCGCTTCGGAAATATCTTCTCGCGCTTCGCATAGAGAGGCTGTCGGATGCGGGCAGAATTTACCGCGCCGACTTCGAGCCTTTCGACTTCCTGGGTATCAAGCATTTCTGAATCTCCTGCACGGCCGGGACCGTACTGGAAGCTATTCACACGGGTTGGAGATACCTGCGTTGACCTTGGTCAAACCGGCAGCGATAGGCTGAATGTGAGCAAAGTGCGGCGCGGGCGCAAGCAATGAAGCCTGTCGCCCGCGCCACCGCCCCCCACCTATTTTCCGCCGCCCAACGAATAGACGTAGGTCGCGAGTTCCTTGACCGACGTCTCCCCAAGTCTCTGCTGCCAGGCCGGCATCACACCATGTTTGGGCGCGCGGATCTGACGTTCGATATCAGCTTCCGAGGTGACGTAGAGCGAGATCGCATCTGTCAGGTCAGGAGCTCCGACCTCGGCCATGCCCTTTCCATCGGCGCCATGACATGAAGCGCAATTCTGGGCAAAGACCGCGCTGCCTGCCTCTGCCTTTTGCGGATCGGCAGGCAATCCAGAAAGCGACGCGGCATAGTTCGCCACATTCACGATCTCGGCCGGTTGCAGAATATCCCGGAATGCCGGCATCTCGGAGATATGCGTGTCGGGATCACCCTCAAACCGTACCCCATGCGCAATGGTTTTCTGAATGTCGGCGATCGTGCCGCCCCACAGCCATTCGTCGTCATTGAGGTTTGGATACCCAACGGAACCGGTCGCCCCGGACCCATGGCACTGGACGCAATTGACCTTGAATTTCGCCGCGCCGGCAGCAGCAGCAAAGGTTCGCAGCTTTTCGTCCGCAAGGATTTCCTCAACCGACTTGGATGCCACCGCATCGACGTAAGAGGCTTTAGCCGCTTCCGCCGTCGCCAGTTCCGTCTTCACGTCTGCGCGGCTGGAATATCCGAGAACGCCCGAAGTGGCGCTGCTGATCATTGGCCATGCCGGATAGGCGATCGTGTAGCCGATCGCCCAGACGATCGTTGCGTAGAATGTCCACACCCACCAGCGCGGAAGTGGATTGTTCAACTCCTTGATGCCGTCCCACTCGTGACCGGTGGTTGAGACGCCGGAGATTTCATCGACGTGCTTCTCGCTCATTTCAGTCATCCTTGAGAGGGATTTGCGCTGCCTCATCGGCGCTGCGACGGCTGCCCGGTCGAAACACGAACAGAACGGCGGCTATGAAGAAGATGGTCATTCCGAGCAGCCCCCAGCTGTCGGCGAAGTGACGCATCGCGGTATAGGTTTCCATCGCGGCCTCCTAACGCTCGTTCTTCACTTCGTCATAGGTCGAGAAATCGACCAGCGTGCCGAGCGTCTGAAGATAGGCAACCAGAGCGTCCATCTCGGTCAGCGCCTGCGGATTTCCGTCGAAATCGCCCACCTTGGCCTTCGGATAACGCGTCTCGACACCAGTCGTATCGGCATCGGGATTTGCCTGGGCGCGCATATCCGCCTCGGCGTTTTCTATCATCTCGTCAGTATAGGGAACCCCGACTCTGGCATTGGCGACAAGGTGCGTGGAAAACCCGCGCACATCCAGATTTGCTTCCTTGAGGAAGGCATAGCTGGGCATGACCGATTCCGGCACAACCGTCCGGGGATCTTGCAGATGCTGAACATGCCACGCATTCGAGTAGCGATCGCCGACGCGCGCAAGATCCGGGCCTGTGCGCTTGGAGCCCCACTGGAAGGGATGATCGTACATGGATTCCGCGGCGAGGCTGTAGTGGCCGTAGCGCTCCACCTCATCGCGGAAAGGCCGGATCATCTGGCTGTGGCAGACATAGCAGCCCTCGCGGATGTAGACGTTGCGGCCCGCCAGCTCGAGCGGCGAATAGGGCCGCATCCCTTCCACCTTCTCGATCGTATTTTCGAGATAGAAGAGGGGAACGATCTCGACGATGCCGCCCACGGTGACTACAAGCAGCGAGCCGATGAGAAGAAGCGTCGCGTTCTTCTCGAGTATGGCGTGTTTATCCAATATCGACATGACATCGGTCCTTATTCTGCGGGCTGAAGGGCAGGCATACGTCCGCCGATCGGCTCTTCCTCGCGCTGATAGCCGAGGATGGTCATGGTGATGTTGAAAGCCATTATCAGTGCGCCGGCGAGGTACATGAGGCCGCCGAGCGCGCGCATCACATAGTAGGGATGCATGGCCGCGACTGTTTCCGCGAATGAATAGACGAGGAAGCCCTGGTCATCATATTCGCGCCACATCAGCCCCTGCATGACACCGGACACCCACATGACGGCCGCGTAGACAACGATCCCCAGGGTCGCCAGCCAGAAGTGCCAGGTGACCATGCGAAGCGAGTAGAGACGCTCACGGAACCAGAGCTTGGGCACCATGTAGTAGAGCGCGCCGAACGAGATCATGCCGACCCAGCCGAGTGCACCCGAATGGACGTGGCCGATTGTCCAGTCCGTGTAGTGGCTGAGCGAATTGACCGCCTTGATGGACATGACCGGACCTTCGAAAGTCGACATGCCGTAGAAGGCGATGGCCGCCACCATCATGCGGATGATCGGATCGGTACGGATCTTGTCCCATGCGCCCGACAGCGTCATCAGACCGTTGATCATGCCGCCCCATGAAGGCATCCACAGCATGATCGAGAACACCATGCCCAGCGTCTGCGCCCAGTCGGGCAGAGCCGTATAGTGGAGGTGATGGGGACCCGCCCAGATATAGAGAAAGATCAGCGCCCAGAAGTGGATGATCGACAACCGGTAGGAATAGACCGGACGCCCCGCCTGCTTGGGCACGAAATAATACATCATCCCCAGAAAGCCTGCGGTGAGGAAGAAGCCGACCGCGTTGTGGCCATACCACCACTGGGTGAGCGCATCCTGGACGCCCGAAAACACCGAGTAGCTGTGAGAACCTACAGGGGACACCGGGATCGCCAGATTGTTCACCACGTGCAGCATCGCGATGGTCACGATGAATGACAGGTAGAACCAGTTGGCGACGTAGATATGCGGTTCCTTGCGCTTGAGGATGGTGCCAAGAAACACGACCAGATACGCGACCCAGACGATTGTCAGCCAAAGATCCACATACCATTCGGGCTCGGCATATTCTCGGCTCTGCGTCACGCCGAGCAGATAGCCGGTGGCTGCCATGACGATGAAAAGCTGGTAGCCCCAGAAAACGAACCAGGCCAGATTTCCGCCGAACAGCCGGGCGCGGCTGGTCCGCTGCACGACATAGAAGGATGTTGCGATCAGCGCATTACCGCCAAAGGCGAAGATGACGGCTGATGTGTGCAATGGGCGCATACGGCCGAAATTGAACCAGGGCTCGATGTTGAGATCCGGATAGGCCAGTTGCAGGGCCACGACGACACCGACGAGAAAGCCGACCACGCCCCAGAACAGGGTCGCGATCGCCCCGTATCGGATCGGGTCGTCCATGTAGGCGTTAGGATCAGGTGCCGTGGCCGGCACGAAGCTCGTCCTGCGCAACAGAACGACAGCGCTTGCCGCGAGCACGAAAAACAGAACCAGCATGTGCTGCCGGAAGAGATCATCGGAGGCAAGCCCAGCCCCGGTAAGGGCCAGAAATGCAAACAATGTGATGGCGACAATTTCCGCGCCGTATTTCATAAGAGGTCCCCACGCTCAGGATGGCGGTCATCCCGACACGTACGGACGGCTCCAAAGCCGCGCCTTGATTTAGGTCAAAGGAGGTTGCCTCGAGCGGCGCTCAGGCGCGCCCCGCGGAGTGGTCCAGGCCTGCGGCAGTCACTGCCCTTGCGGCGAACTTGCGGGCCAGAGCACCGACCTTCACGGCATTGTCGGACGCAGCCGTGCCTGATCGCGCGCGGTCGGCGATACCGACAAAGATGACGGCGAAACGGAACAGCGCGAAGACCACGTGAAACGGCTCCAGCGCCGGCGTTGGAATTGCCGATGCATAGTAGCGCGCAACAAACTCCGCCTCCGCAGGCAAGCGCAGCGCGGCGTGGTCGAGACCAAGTATGCCGCCATATTCGTCCGGCGAGCTGTGCCAGGGAATGCAGGAGAAACCGAGGTCGGCCAGAGGGTGGCCTAGCGTCGACAGTTCCCAATCCAGTATTGCCACAACCCTCGATTCGGTCGGATGGAAAAGCATGTTGCCAATGCGAAAATCGCCATGCGCTATCGCCACGTGGCTGTCGTCGGCAGGCTGATTCTGGCGCAGCCAGTCGATCACTCGGTCCAGAGCCTCAATGCGCTCCCCTTCCGATTCGTCATACTGTCGCGACCAGCGCACGATCTGGCGTTGAAAATAGTTGCCCGGCCGCCCGAAGTCCGAGAGGCCGATCGCAGCGGGCTGAACTGCATGCAGCCGCGCCATCGCGTCGGCCATGGCGAAATAGAGCGCCCGCCGCTCCCCGGGTTCTGCCTCCAGGAGCGCGCATTCGTGAAAGACGCGCCCCTCTATGCGCTCCATGAGATAGAATGGCGTGCCGAGCACAACTGAATCCTCGCAAAGAAGAATCGTATTAGGCGTCGGCACGTCAGTCGCTTCGAGCGCTTTCAACACCCGGTATTCGCGCTCGACCGCATGTGCGCCGGGCAATATCGGACCGACCGGTTTCTTGCGCAGAACCATGCGCCGCGCACCGTGATCGACGAAGAATGTGGGATTGGATTGCCCTCCGCCAACCCGCTCGACCTTCAGCGCCGCGCGGCCGAATTGGCGGGATAGAAAAGCGTCGAGGCGTTCAATTGAAATCTCGGACATCATGATGTCTGACAAGCCAGGATGCGCACTTTCACCTCCTGCAAGACAGCTACTCGGCGACCTGCCACGACCAGAAGCTGTTCCCTTCCGTATTCAGATGGTTGTTGAGCACCATCTTGTGCACTTCATCGGCCCCATCCACCAGACGGGCCTGTCGCGCGTAGCGATAGATCCACTCGACGACCGTATCCTTGGAATATCCACGTGCACCGTTGATCTGCAGCGCTGTATCTGCTGCCTGATGCAGGAGATTGGCGACATGGACCTTCGCCATGGACACCTCCTTGCGGGCAAACGACCCCTGATCCAGCGCCCACGCCGCCTTCATGACGAGCAACCTGCCGATCTCGATCTTCATGGCGAGATCACCGAGCATCATCTGGATCGATTCGCGGTCTGCCAGACGAATACCAAAGCCTCTTCGCTCCGCCGCATAGGCGCGTGCAATCTCGACACATCGCTTCGACAAGCCAAGCCAGCGCATGCAGTGGGTCAAACGAGCGGTGCCCAGCCTAATCTGCGTGGCCTTCAGGCCCTCGCCCTCCTTCATAAGCATGTTTTCGACCGGTATCTCCAACCCGTCATACACCAGTTCGCAATGTCCGCCATGCTCTTCCGGACCCATGATGGGTATACGCCGTTCAATGCGCCATCCCGGCTGGTCCCGGTCAAACAGAAAGGCGCTGAGGCCCTTGCGCGGATCGTCCGACGTCCTGGCGATCAGGATGAAGTGTTGCGCCTCTCCCGCCCCGGTAATGAACCATTTCCGCCCCGTGACCATATATCGATCTCCGCGCCTTTCTGCGCGCGTTGCGATCATCGAGGGATCGGAACCGCCACCGGGCATCGGTTCGGTCATGACGAAGGACGATCGAACCTTCCCAGACGCGATCGGCTCCAGCCAGCGTGCCTTCTGCTGCGTGGTTCCGACCGCTTCCAGCAGCATCATGTTGCCATCGTCGGGAGCCGCGGAGTTGAAGATCACCGGCCCGAAGATCGAACGGTTCATCGCCTCGTAGCACACCGCCATACCCATTCGACCAAGTCCCTGCCCGCCGTTCTCCGGCTTCAGTTGCAGGCACCACAGGCCTTCGGCACGTGCCTCGGCGCGCAACTGGTCGGCAAGATCGAGGCGGATATTCTCGTGAGCGTCATAATTTGCGGGATCCGCTTCCAATGGAAGGGCACGGGCGTCGACGAACTCCGCGATGCGCGTGCGAAAGCTCTCGATACGGGGAGAGATAGTGAAATCCATGGACTGTCCTACAATGACGAAACGAGATGGCCGCCGTCGACGGCCAGCGATGCACCTGTGATGAAGCGACCTGCATCGGAAGCAAAGAGCAACAGGGCACCGTCAAGATCCTCAGGTTGACCAAGCCGCCGCTGCGGAATGCGCTTGATCAGGGATTGCCCTGCATCGGTAGCAAAGAAGTCCCGATTGATATCCGTTTCAATATAGCCGGGGCACAATGCGTTGACGCGTATCCCGTAGCGCGCCCATTCGAGCGCCAGCGCCTCTGTCAGGCGGACCACACCCGCCTTGCTGGCGCAATAGGAGGCAAGGTTTCCAGCGACGTGATGCCCGGCAATGGATGCTATGTTCACGATCGACCCGCCCTTGTTCTGAGCACTCATGCGGCGCGCCACCGCCTGCGCAACGAGGAAGACGCCTTTCAAATTGGTATCGACAACCCGGTCCCACTCGTCCTCGCTTGTATCGAGCGCAGGCTTCGCCTCCGACACGCCCGCATTGTTGATCGTGATGTCGGGCGCTTGCTCCAGGGACTCGATTGCCGCCGTCACGGATCCGGCATCGGCAACGTCGAGTTCAACCGCATCTGCGCGACCGCCCGATGCCGCGATCTCGTCACACAGTTCCTCAAGGGCCGCGATCCGCCTGGCAGCGACAACAACATGCGCCCCATTCGCGGCAAGAAGCTTCGAGAAATGCCGCCCGAGACCCGAACTGGCACCCGTCACCAATGCTGTCTTGCCGGAAACACTCATCTCAACCGCCTCTCAGTTCGAACGAATGCCCGGTATACGCCACTTCGACAGCAAGGGCACTCCGCTGATCATGATGCTTGTATGATCCCACCAGCCTGCGGCCTGTTGTCCCGTTTGAGCGAGTCCGCTTGAAAAGGCCGGCTATAGACGTCTACTGTAATTTCAGAAATTTCTGAAAGTTCAGAAGAGACAAGTTTATGAATCTGGCGCCGACCATTCAGGCCTTCGTGCTCCATTTCGGTGAGATGGGAAGCCGCTGGGGCATCAACCGGACAGTCGGGCAGATCTACGCCCTGCTCTATGTCTCACCCAAGCCGCTCTGCGCGGACGAGATCGTTGACGGGCTCGGCATTTCTCGCTCGAACGTCTCGATGAGCCTGCGCGAGCTGCAGGCATGGAACCTCGTCATCCTCAAGCATTTACCGAATGATCGACGCGATTTCTTCACAGCTCCGGAAGACGTCTGGCAGATTTTCCGTACCCTTGCGGAAGAACGTCGCAAGAGGGAAATAGACCCGACACTGTCCGTACTTCGAGAATTGCTCATGACGGATCCCAAAACTGAGGAAGAAAGCTTCGCACATACACGCCTGTCACAGATGCACGGACTTATCGAACAGGTTACGAACTGGTACGATGATGTGAAACGGCTCGATACCGAAAGGCTTGCCACTCTCCTTTCGCTGGGATCGAAAGTCACGAAGTTGCTCGACGCCAAGGACAGGATTGTCTCGATTGGGCGGCGTCGCAGTCAAACGGGGAAGTCATGACCGCCTTTGAGGCATCTTCCGCCCGCATTGCCTCTCCGCATACCGAACAGCTTGCGGAACCAGTGGGCGCCGCGCTTGCGACCACCGACAAGAGCAGAGAAATCTCCACTCGGTGGGCAGCATTGTTGCAGACGTTCGGTTCACTCGTCTGGATTCCGCAGGCGGTTCTCGTCAGCGTGGCAGTCGGGAACATTGCCTCAGGCGCAAAAGCTGAGGTCGCCATTCTGCCGGCGGCCGGCATTTTTGTGCTCGGCGCGCTGCGGGCCATTCTTGAGCGGGCGGGCACGCGGCGCGCCTATGATGCAGCACGAAACCGTCTGTCCGATCTACGCCAACAAGCCTCACATGCTGTCGCCCGACAGTCCCCTCTCGACGCGTCTCGTCCCTCGTCCGGCCATGTCGCAAGCACACTTGCCGAACAGGCTGAGGCGATCGTGCCTTATCTCGCGCGTTTTGAACCGTTGCGCCTCAAATCGATGGTCGTGCCGCTCGTCATACTTGCCTGCATTCTTCCCCTGTCGTGGGCGGCCGCCCTCGTGCTCCTGGTCGCCGCACCGCTGATTCCCATCTTCATGGCGCTGATCGGATGGCGCGCCAAGGAAGCGAGCGAAAACCAGCTCGCCGAGATGGGAGGCATGAACGCCTATCTGCTGGATCGCCTGCGCGGACTAGCCACAATTCGCGCTTTCGATGCCGTCGATCGAACGGCGCTGCAATTGCGCGCCAACGCGGAAACCTTGCGCGAACGAACGATGGCGGTCCTGCGCATCGCGTTCTTGTCCTCGGCGGTTCTGGAGCTCTTCTCCGCGCTCGGCGTCGCCATGGTCGCGGTCTACGTGGGCTTTCACTTTCTGGGCCAGCTCGATTTTGGCGCCTGGGGCGGATCGCTGTCGCTTTCGCAGGGATTGTTCATCCTGCTGCTCGCCCCCGCCTTCTTCGAACCGTTGCGCGAACTCTCCTCGGTCTGGCACGATCGCGCGGCAGGCCAGGCCGGCCTGAAGGCCCTGCAAGACCTGTCGTCCTCGCAAACCGCAATTGTCGGGGCTGTAGAGAGCACCGTTCCCGAAGTCATTGACGAGGCATTGTCCGTCTCGATCGATGGACTTTGCTTTACCTATTCGGGCAATGAAACGCCTGTTCTTGACAGGTTTACGCTGGTCATCGCTCCGGGTGAACACGTTGCGATCATGGCGCCAAGCGGCGGCGGGAAGTCCACCTTGCTGGCATTGCTTGCAGGACTTGCACCTGCATCGGCGGGCTCCATCCGCATTGGCGGCGAGCCATTGAATGCGGCGACAGCAGCACGGTTACGCGCGCATATTGGCTGGCTCGGCCAACCGCCGCATATCTTCGCGGGCACGATCGAAAGCAACGTGTCGCTGGATCGACCCGGCGTCGGGAAGCAAGACGTTGCGGGGGCACTTGAGATTGCCCGCATGACCGAACTGACCGATCATCGCGGCTCATCTCCCATCGGCGAAAACGGAGTCGGCCTTTCCGGTGGCGAAGCGCTGCGCCTGGCCATTGCGCGCGCGGCGGCGGGCCATCCACGCGGCCTTCTGCTGGCCGACGAACCGACCGCGCACCTCGACAGCGGAACCGCAGAAGAGGTCAGCGAAAGGCTGCTCGCAATCGCCGCAGGCAGCACTTTGATCGTGGCAACGCATGATCCGCGTCTCGCAGCGCGCATGAATCGCATCGTCACGTTTGAGGCACCGGCTCGGGATACTGCATCATGAGCACTCTCGCGCAGCTTCGTCCGGTGGCGGCGCTCTTCTTCCGTGGCAATAGACGCAATCTTCTCTTCGGCGCGGCCCTGTCACTGACCACCGCACTCGCGGGCATCGCGCTGCTTGGCCTCTCGGGCTGGTTCATCACGGCCACGGCAATCGCCGGGGCGAGCATAGTCACTGCCCTGGCTTTCGATGTGTTCATGCCCTCTGCGGGTATCCGCCTGCTTGCGATCGGACGTACGGCCTCACGCTACGGAGAACGGCTCGCAACCCATGATGCAACATTACGGGTTCTCGCGCGTCTCCGCGAAAACCTGTTCCGCGGTTGGGCGACACCTGACACCGCGCGCAACCTTTCCATGCAGCCCTCGCGCCTGCTCTTTCGATTGACCATGGATGTCGACGCGCTCGATTCTCTTTATCTGCGGTTGGTTGTGCCGGTGCTGGCCTCAGCGGGTGCCGCCGTCGCGGTCGCGGTCGCTCTTGCCTTTGTCCAACCAGCGCTTGGGCTTGTGGTCGGCGTTGTCCTACTCGCAGGCGGCCTCGGCATCCCATTGGTTGCAGCCATCCGGGCAAAGAGTGTCGCCCGCAGACGCGCACGAGCGCTTGAAACCCTCCGCTCTCGCGCCATCGACCTGGTACGCGGACAAGTCGATCTCGCAATGTCAAACCGGCTGGGCGCGCACTTGCGTCTCATGGCGGCAACAGACCAGAGCCTCGCCACTGCCGACCGGGAGCTCAACCGGATCGAGAGCGACGCAGGTCTGGGGTTGGGAATACTGGGCGCAGCAATACTCGCGAGTGTGCTCGTTGCCGTCGCATTTCTTGCCGAACGAGGAACGATCGGTGCCCCCGTCGCGACTTTTGCAGTTCTGCTCGCTCTTGCCGCTCTTGAGCCATTCGGCGCGCTTCGGCGCGGCGCGATCGAGTTTGGTCGCACGCTTCTGGCGGCTCAACGCCTCGGGCCCCGGCTGGCTGAGCCTCCCCACACGGACAAAAGGGAATCGGTCGAAGACGATGATCTGGCGTTTCGCATCGATCATGCCGAGGTCCGTCTCTCCGGCGCGTCGCGGCCAATACTTCAGAACGTCTCGCTAAAGGCGGCCCTTGGCGAACATATCGCCATAATCGGGCCAAGCGGCGCGGGAAAGTCGACATTGCTTTCACTGCTCGCAGGCGAACTTTCCCCAGCGTGCGGCAAGGTCGCTACCAGGAAAGTCGGTCTGCTGACGCAGCGCACGGAGCTGTTTCGCGATTCGCTGCGGGGCAATCTCCTGACTGCCAATCCAAGCGCAAACGATACCATGATGCTCGACGCCCTGAATTCAGCCGGCCTCGGCTCATTGGTCACCAGCCTGCCTCGCGGGCTGGATACGATGCTGGGCGAAGGTGGCACAGGGCTGTCCGGTGGCCAGGCACGCCGGTTGGCACTCGCGAGATTGTTCCTTCGCGACGCCCCGATCTGGCTCCTCGACGAACCAACTGAAGGCGTCGACGGGGACACCGCCCGGGACGTCATTGAGAGAATTGGCGCACGCGCCGCAGAACGCACCGTGGTCATTGCAACGCACATCCGCCGCGAGGCGGAAATCGCCAACAGGTTCATTGAGCTCAAGGCCGGTAGAGTTGAAGCCGATCGAAAACAAGACAGCGTAGAATATGGTGTCTTGGTGAATCGGCTTCGGCCCAACTGACGAGAAACGAAAACGCAGCGCAGAAAACTGGTTCTGCGCCCAACTAAGGAGGCCGCAGCGCCGGACCCCGTCATGGAACTCGACATCGTAGACTTGTCGCGGCTGCAATTCGCAACAACCGCACTGTATCACTTTCTGTTCGTGCCGCTGACGCTCGGTCTCTCGGTGCTGCTTGCAATCATGGAGACGGTCTATGTGATGACCGGCCGAACCATCTGGCGGCAGATGACGAAATTCTGGGGCACGCTGTTTGGCATCAACTTCGTGCTTGGCGTCGCCACCGGTATCGTCATGGAATTCCAGTTCGGCATGAACTGGAGTTACTACAGCCATTATGTCGGGGACATATTCGGTGCGCCGCTCGCTATCGAGGGGCTCATGGCGTTCTTCCTTGAAGCGACATTTGTCGGCCTCTTCTTCTTTGGTTGGGACAAGCTGTCCAAGATCGGCCACCTGGCGGCCACATGGGCGGTGGCGATCGGATCGAACTTCTCGGCGCTGTGGATCCTCATCGCCAATGGCTGGATGCAGAACCCGGTCGGCTCCGCGTTCAACCCACAGACGATGCGCATGGAGGTCGACGACTTCTTCGCCGTGCTGTTCAATCCCGTTGCTCAGGCGAAGTTCGTGCATACGGTGTCGGCAGGCTACGTCACTGCGTCGATCTTCGTTCTGGGCGTCTCAGCCTGGTATCTGCTCAAGGGCAGAAGCCTGCCGCTGGCCAAGCGTTCGATGACGATTGCGGCCTCGTTCGGTCTCGCGTCCGCACTCTCCGTCGTCGTGCTGGGCGACGAGAGCGGCTACCTCGCCAACGAAAACCAGAAGATGAAGCTCGCCGCCATTGAGGCGATGTGGAAGACCGAGCCGGCGCCGGCGGCGTTCACGGCCTTTGGATTTCCCGATCAGGAGACACGTACGACGCACTATGCGGTCCATATCCCGTGGGTCATGGGTCTGATCGGCACGCGCTCCCTGACGGAGCAGATCCCCGGTATCGAGGAACTCGT
This sequence comes from Rhizobiaceae bacterium, assembly GCA_023953905.1. GTDB lineage: Bacteria > Pseudomonadota > Alphaproteobacteria > Rhizobiales > Rhizobiaceae > Arvimicrobium. The sequence continues at coordinate 151,727 of JAMLJA010000002.1, forward strand.
TCAGCACGCGGACGCGCGCATCAGGCGCGGCGTCGTCGCTTACGACGCGTTGCAGAAAATCCGGGAAGCCGGCAGCAGCGCCGCCATCCCTGATGATGTCACCAAGGCTTTCGAGGACAACGGCGGCGATCTGGGCTATGCGCTTCTTCTGAAGCCCTATGTGGATGATCCGCGGCAAGCGACTGACGAACAGATTACGGAAGCCGCATGGGACACGGTTCCAAGCGTGCCCACCCTATTCTGGACGTTTCGCATCATGGTCGGCCTGGGCTTCTTCTTCATCCTGCTGACTGGCGTGTTCTTCTATCTGTCGGCGCGCCATCGGCTCGACCGATATCCTTGGCTGTTGCGTGTCGCGGTCTTCGCGATACCGCTGCCGTGGATCGCGGCGGAATGCGGATGGGTGGTCGCGGAAGTCGGTCGCCAGCCGTGGATCATTGAAGGCGTATTGCCGACTGCCGCTGCCGTATCCGATCTGGGAGCCACGACAGTGCTGCTGACGATCCTCGGCTTCGTGGCGATCTACACGGTCCTGTTTATCATCGAAATGTCGCTGATGATTGCTGCGATCCGCAAGGGTCCGGACGCAGACTCGCAGCCGGAGGCTGCAATCGCGCCTCCTTCCCTCGTTCCCGCGGAGTGACATGCCATGATCCTGCATGACCTAATCGACTATCAAACGCTTCGCGTCATCTGGTGGCTGCTTCTTGGGGTGCTGCTGATCGGCTTCGCCGTGATGGACGGCTTCGATCTCGGAACCGCGGCGCTGCTACCCTTCGTTGCCAAGACGGACCTCGAGAGACGTGTCGTGATCAACAGTGTCGGCCCGGTCTGGGAAGGCAATCAGGTGTGGCTCATTCTTGGTGGCGGGGCGATCTTCGCTGCCTGGCCGCCGCTCTATGCCGTTTCCTTTTCAGGCTTCTATCTGGCCATGTTCGCGATCCTGTTCGCGCTCATTCTGCGTCCGGTTGGTTTCAAGTACCGTTCCAAAAGGGAGAGCCCGCGCTGGCGCGCCGGCTGGGACTGGGCCTTGTTCATCGGAGGTTTCGTGCCCGCTCTGATCTTCGGCGTCGCCGTTGGCAACGTGCTCCAAGGCGTGCCGTTCCGCTTCGGGTCCGACCTTCGCATCTTCTATGACGGCACCACGCTGTTCGAACTGCTCAACCCGTTCGCGCTGCTGGGGGGCCTCCTCTCGGTCGCAATGCTTGTGATGCACGGCGCCAGTTGGCTCCAGTTGAAGACAAAGGGGCCGGTCGCCGACCGCGCCCGCGCCTTTGGCCGAACTGCCGCACTCGCCACGATCGCGCTCTTTGCACTTGGGGGCTTGTGGCTGTGGGCGGGCATCGACGGATATCGCATCACCAGCGCCATCGTCACGGACGGTCCTTCCAACCCGCTCTCCAAGACCGTGGAGACTGGTAGCGGCATCTGGTTCGAGAACTATGCGGCAATGCCATTGACCATGCTCGCGCCTGTTCTGGGCTTCGTTGGGGCGTTGGGTGCTTGGCTCTTCCTCGGCACGCGCCGCGAGATCCTCTCACTATTGTCGAGTGCCATGTCGGTTCTCGGCATCATCGCGACCGTCGGGGTATCGATGTTCCCCTTCATCCTGCCGTCCTCGCTCGATCCAAAATCGAGCCTGACCGTCTGGGATGCGTCGTCGAGCCACCTGACCCTTTTCATAATGCTCGTCGTCACGGCGATCTTCATACCGCTGATCGTCGCGTACACGAGCTGGGTCTATCATGTCCTGTGGGGCAAGGTTGACGAGAAGGAAATCAGCGATGGCACTGGCCACGCGTACTGAGCACAGCAAGCAAAGGAAAAGATCATGTGGTATTTCGCCTGGCTGCTTGGATTGCCGCTTGCTGCCGCTTTCGCGGTATTGAACGCGATGTGGTACGAACTGATGGAAGATGAAGCGCTGAAGTCAAAGGCGCGCGAACACTAAGCCGCCGTGACGGCGATCAGATCGAGCTTGCGTCGATCGATCGCCAGCCATGACTGAGTGCCTTCGTCCGCGTATCAAAACTGAAGACATGCCCCTGGTGGGGCTGGTCGTACGCCCTGGAAATGGGCACGTTCATCAGCTTGCAAAGCAAGAGCGTGCCCACACCGCCATGCGCGACGATTGCAATGGACGCATCATCCGCAAACCGGCTTGCTATTGCATAGACCGCTTCGACGATACGACGCTGCGCATCGATCGCACGTTCCCAGCCGCGAATGCTCTGCTCGGGATTGGCAAAGAAGGCATCGGCGGTCTTCTCGAACTCCGGTGGCGGTAGAAATCCAGTCGCGCTGCGATCGTTCTCGCCAAGGCGTGCATCAATCTCGATCGGTAGCCCCATGCCCGCCGCGAGAATTCCCGCGGCCTCGATCGCCTTCGCTTCGGAACTGGACCAGATCACATCAAACGGTGGTGCTGACCGGGCATAGGCCCGCATCCGCGCGATGCCCTTGTCTGAAAGACGCCATTTCTCGACAGGTGTCTCAGGGTCGACCGTGATCTCGGGATGCGAAATGAAATGAACCTTCGCCATTAAAGTTCTCCGCGACCTTTGCCGGACGGGCTAAGCCGGCGAGGCTATCCAATGCCTTTTTCAGCGCGATCCGGCAGGACAATGCGATGAAAAGACATCGATGAACTCCGGTGTGCCGCAAACAAATCGGAGCTTGTCCTGCAGTTTGATGGAATTCCAGTCCAGCGTCGAAGTGATTCCGATGTGCTTGAGAATGGGCAGCATCGCCATCAGATCCCAGGTCGAGATGCCGAGCCCAAAATATCCGTCGACCTGTCCGCGCCCCACATCAATAAGGGCGGTGATCGCCGAACCTGTGCACCGAAAGGTCATCCCCGCCTCCTCGATGACGAACCGGAATGCCCCTAATTGCTCTTCGGCGGGAATGGATGGATGAAAACCGATATCACAAACGGCGCGGCTCCGGTCGAAGCCTGAGCGTGCTGCAAGCGGGTTGCCATTAAGTGTCGGCGCGAAACCTTCGCCGCCCACCAGAAACTCGTCACGCAAGGGCGCATAGACTACGCCGAAGCGGGGTTGACCCTCCTCATAAAGGCCGATCGATACGGCCCATTGATCGCTTCCGCGAAGGTAATTGAAGGTGCCGTCAATGGGGTCGATAACCCAGATTCGACCGCTACTTGTCTGCCTTGCAGCCCCTTCCTCGCCAAAAATTCCATCATCTGGGAAGGCTTCTTCAAGTCGCTCTCCAATGAGACGCTCAACCTGGCGGTCCGCCTCTGTCACCAAATCCAGGTGGCCCTTGGATTCGACGGCGATATTGCCGAGCTTCGTAAAATAATCGGCAGCGAGCGATCCCGCTTCCCGTGCGATGCGCTGGACATCATCGAACATGGTCAAACTCTGATAGTGGTCAAAGGGAGACGTAGCGAGCGTGAACGCTCACTGTGTCGGCGCCATCGATCTTGTGCAGAAAATAGGCATAGGGTTCCGACACGATGCCCGGCTCTTGCGCGCTCGGATCAAGCGTCAGTTCGTGCTGAAAAGCTGGGCTTCCGCCCACAGCACAAAAGACACCTTTCCACATCGTCTGGAAGGGACGATGAATGTGGCCAGAGTGGATGCGGAGCGGGCCCTGATACGCCGCGACGATATCGCCGAACTGCTCGCGACCCTCAATGAGCGCCATCCTGTCCAGCGGCACAATCCCGGATGGAAAGGCCGGATGATGCATGATGATCAAGGTGAGCTCGTCGGTTGGCGCCGTAAGCTTGCCGGCAAGCCATTCGAGCTGACCCAAGGAGAGCCTGCCTGCGATCTTGCCTTCTTCCAGCGTGTCCAAGGCCAGAATCCGCACGCCTGAGTGCCGCACCTCATAATTCAGATCCGGACCCGGCTCGAAGGGGATCGTGTCGGAGAATGCAGCCCGCATTGTCTCGCGCCTGTCGTGATTGCCAGGCACAACGAAGATCGGCGCCTTGATCGGTGCAATCACATCCTTGAGCAGAGCATAGTCGGCGTCCGACCCGCCATCGGTCAAATCCCCGGTCAGCAGACAGATGTCTATTGCGGGTGACAGCGCGGCGACATCCGCAACAACCTTGCGGCAGGCTTCTACGACGTCGGGCCTGACCAGCGAGGTCTCAGACGCGTCGGCAAACAGATGGAAATCCGAAAGGTGGGCAAGCAGCATTTGGGGTCCCGTAACTAGCGGATGCCGGCGCGCATGAAGCTCTGAACGAACTGGCGCTGGAACAGCAAAAAGGCGATGAGCAGTGGCGCGACCGAGATGATCGTTGCCGCCGTGATGAGGCTCCAGTCGACGCCTTGCTCGACTGTCGCGAAGATCTGCAGGCCAACGGTGATCGGGCGTGTCTCTACCGAATTGGTGACGACCAACGGCCACAGGAAATTGTTCCAGTGGTAGCTGACGGTTACCAGCCCGTAGGCAATGTAGATCGGCTTTGCGACCGGCACGAACACCCTGAGCAGCACCTGGACGAGATTGGCGCCTTCAAGGCGCGCCGCCTCCTCCAGCTCCTTTGGAATACTCTTGAATGTCTGCCGGAACAGGAAGATCCCGAAAGCGGACGCCAGATATGGCAGCCCCATCGCAGCGATCGTGTCGAGCAGGCCCAGTTGCCCGAGCGTCTTGTAGTTCTCCACCAAAAGCGCCTCGGGCATGATCATCAGCTGCAGCAGGACGAACATGAACAGCAGTTCCGAGCCACGGAATGGAAAGCACACGAAGGCATAGGCCGCCATGGTGCAGATTACGAACTGGCAGACGAGGATGAGCGTTACCAATAGAAACGTGTTGAGGAAGTAGCGGGGAAACGGCGCCGCGGTCCACACACGCTCGAAATTTTCGAGCGTCCAGGGCGCGAGAAGATCGAAGCGCGCGGCGTAGGCCGGCGGATGGAATGCCGTCCAGAACGCGTAGAGCAGCGGCAATATCCAGATCAGCGCCAGAAGCCAGCCGCCGGCAGTGACAACAATTTCGGAGGAATTCTTCCTTTGCGCGCTCATCGGTAGTGCACCCGCTTGTCGGCGTAGCCGAACTGGAACAAAGCGATCGCGGCAAGGATTGCCAGCAGCACCATGGTCAACGCTGCGGCATAGCTCGTGTCCCAGAAGGCGAAGCCGGTTTGGTAGATATAGAAAAGCAGGAGCGTGGTGGCGTTGTCCGGCCCGCCCTTGGTCATGGCGACCACGTGATCGACCAGGCGGAAGGCGCCGATGACGGCGTTGATCGAGATGAACAGCGTCGTGGGCATCAGCAACGGCAGGATCACGCGCCGCAGGATCTGCCAGAAGCCCGCCCCTTCAAGCCGCGCCGCCTCCAGCAGGGTCGGCGATATCTGTTGCAACCCGGCAAGATAGAAGATCATGAAGAAACCGGCTTCCTTCCAGATCGTGATCACGATGATCGCAGGCAAAGCGGTTTCGACGGAACCTAGGAAGTTGTTCCCTCCCATGCCGAACAGGCCAAGGAATTTGTCAATCAGGCCGTAGTCCGGCGCATAGAAGAACAGCCATATGTTGGCGACGGCCACCATCGGCAAAACGGTCGGCGTAAAGAACGCCATCCGCATCAAGCCCTTGCCGCGCAGGTTGGCGTTGACGATCAGCGCCATGGCGAGCGCGAGCAGCATCGACAGCGGGATCGTGGTCAGGGCGTAAATGACATTGTTGGTGATTGCCTTCCAGAACACGGGGTCGGCAATCATCGCTTCGTAGTTGTCCAGACCGACGAAATGCGCCGGTCTGCGGCCTCTTGGTGTCGAATAGAGGCTGTTGAACATGGTCGTGAGGATGGGCTGGTAGGTGAATACCCACAGAAGCACCGCCGCCGGCAAAAGCAGTAATGAACTGTAGAGTACGGTTCGCGACCCTCTCAAAGGATTGCTCCCTTCACCGCCATCCTCACGCCCTCAATCCTTAGCGATACGGCCGCAGGATGCGGTCGATCTCGGCCTGCGCGTCCGTCAATGCCTGCTCAGCAGACTTTGTGCCGGTGAGGGCCGCGGCGATCGCGTCGTTCAGAACCTTGGTCGTCCGCGCATTCTCGTGCGTGGAAAATTCAGGCACGGAATCCGGAATCTGGTTCTTGGCCACGAGGATCTCGGGAACCTTTGCCGCATATTCCTTCAGCGCGGGCGTCTCCCATGATCCGTCGCGCGGCGCGATGTAGCCCGTCTGGATGCCCCAGTCGGCAAGGATTTCATCCGAGGTCAGGAACTTGATGAGCTTGAAGGCGGCTTCCTTCTGATCGTCCGGCGCGCCTTTGAAGATGTAGAAATTGCCACCGCCAAGCACAGATGCCGGTTTGGGATTGCCCGGATAGGGCGCCAGTCCGAACTTGAAGCTGGCATTCTTGCGAATGTTGGTCAGGTTGCCGGTGGTCGTCCAGATCATCGCGATGCGCTGCTCAAGGAAATCCTGCGGCGTGGTGCCCCATTCCTGAATGCCAGCGGGATGAATGCCGTCCTTGGAACTGAGATCGACCCAGAACTGCAGCGCTTCGATGACCTTGGGATCGGTGAGGTAGGTTTCGGTGCCCTCTTCGTTGGCCAGACGGGCACCATTCTGCGCGACGAGCGCACCAAACAGCCATTGCGACGAACCGATGTTGCCGGGAATGCCGACGCCCCAGCGCGTGACCTGACCGGATGCGTCCTTCTTCAGCACGGCTTTGCCGTCTGCAACCATTTCGTCCCACGTCTTCGGGTAGGCCTCAGGGTCAAGACCGCCTTCGGCGAAAGCATCCTTGTTATAATAGAGAACGGCGGTTGAGCGTTGGAACGGAATCGACCAGAGATTCCCGTCGACCTGTGCACTCTTCAGGAAAGCCGGCATGAAGCCTTCGACCCAAGCCTTGTCTTCATCGGTTTTGACGTAGGTGTCGACCGGCTCCACCACGTCCTCATCGATGAGCGTGAAGATGTCGGTGGCCAGCAGCACCGCGACGGCCGGCGGGGCGGAACTCTTGGCGGCGGTGAGCGCCTTCGTCGTCGTGTCGTTGTAATTGCCGGAATAGACGGCATTCACGTCGATATCTGGATTGGCTTCCTCGAATTTGGCGACGTACCCGTCGATGACCTTCGTCAGCGGTCCTCCAACCTGCACCGGATAGTAGAAATCGATGGTCGTGTTCGCCCACGCGGATCCGGCCATCAGTGCAGCGAGCGACAGACCGCCCAGCGCCACCGCTGTTTTCTTCAGTAGTTTCGATGTCATGCTTTCCTCCTGATATCTCAAAGGCTACTCAGATGATTCACTCAGTTGATGTCCCGGCGAAGGCCAGTTTCGGCGTTGAAGACATGAATGGCCTGCTCCGGCCAGGTCAGATTGACCTGGGCTCCTTGGCCAAGTCCGGGCCTGCCGGGCGCGCGAACCATGACCTTCTGGTTGCCGATGCGGCAGCTGACCACCGTATCGGCACCGAAATACTCACTGCCTTCCACCACGGCAGGTTGCCCCCGATCGCCAAAGGCGATGTGTTCGGGACGAACGCCCAGAATGATGCCGCCATTGGTACTTGAGACGTCTTCAATTATCGGATTGCCACCCTCGATTGTCGCAGAAACAAGGTTCATGGGAGGCGTGCCGATGAACCCGGCCACGAAGGTCGACGCGGGCTTTTCATAAAGGTCAGCGGGCGTTCCCGACTGCTCGACCTTGCCGCTCTTCATCAGGATCACGCGGTCGGCCATGCTCATGGCCTCGGTCTGATCATGGGTGACGAAAATCATCGTGATGCCGAGCCGCTGTTGCAGGGAGCGGATCTCGTTTCGCATTTCAGCACGAAGCTTTGCGTCGAGATTGGACAGAGGCTCGTCGAGCAGACAGACGGGCGTTTCAGAAATCAATGCGCGGCCGAGCGCGACGCGCTGTTGCTGGCCGCCAGAAAGCTGACTTGGCCTGCGATCGAGCAGCGCTGTAACGCCCAGCAGATCAGCGGTCTTTTTCAGGCGCTGCTCGCGTTCGGCGCGCGGCACACCGCGCACGGACAGACCGAATGTGATGTTGTCGGCGACATTGAGATGCGGAAAGAGCGCATATGACTGGAATACCAGCGACAGGTTTCGTCCGGACGCGGGAACGTTCGTCACGTCGGCGCCGTCAATAAGGATCTGGCCTGATGTCGCCTCTTCCAGCCCCGCAATCAGCCGGAGCGTCGTCGACTTGCCGCAACCCGACGGGCCGAGCAGCGCCACGAATTCTCCGTCGCCGGTTTCAAAGCTGATGTCGTCGACGGCACGGAAACTGCCGCCCCATTCCTTCACAAGTCGATCTACGCGGATACGCGCCAAATCCTGATCCTCCCCGCCTACGCGTTCACGCGAAAATAAACTTCTGTTTGATATCGGCCGGCAAACGCTCGGCAACAGGCCGGCTTCCCGAATCCGTGACGATGTAATCGACATCCGAAATCGGAGCGATGACAGACAAAGCAGTGCGCTCGAACTTGGAATTGTCGGCCACCACGATCACCGATTGAGCGATCTCGATCATCGCCTGCTGCACCGATCCGACCTGCGGCATCAAGGTGCACAGCAGCATCCGGTTGAGATCGACGGAAGAGACACTCAGTATGGCCTTGTCGACATTGAACTGCCGAACCATGTCCGCCGCCATCGGCCCGCCGGTCGAATGATTGATGTCGACATACTCGCCGCCGATGAAATGCACATTGCGGGCACCTCCGGCCACCAACGTGGCGAGCACGTCAGTTCCATTCGTCACGAAGGTCAGGGAAGGCTTTGCTGCAAGCTCGCGCGCAACCGCGAGCGAGGTTGTGCCGCTATCCAGAATGACGGCGTCACCTTCGACGATCAGTTCCGCAGCGGCTTTGCCGATGCGCTGTTTTTCCTCGGCATTCGACAGTTCACGTACGGCTGCGGCCGCATCACGCGTGACCTGATTAATAAGCGTCGCGCCTCCATGGGTGCGCTTTAGAAGGCCTCGGCCCTCCAACTCGCTCAGGTCACGCCGAATAGTGGCGACCGAGACTCCAAGATGCTCGCGCAGGAGTTGGATGTCGGTGAAGAGATTGGAACGCAGGAACTCCAGCAGTCGCGCCTGCCTTTGCGGAGCGGACCGATAGCGCCCGAACTCCAGCACCTCCTCACTCTGCATGTCTCCCACCATACATATGCTCGCTTTCGCTCAACCTATGACCAAAATCGCTCATGTCAATCGCTATTCGCTGCTGCATTGCACCATGGCAGTGTTCCGTGAACCTCTTATGACGGACATATGAGTGAAATCGCTCATCTTGGTTTGGGCGAATCGCAAAAAGTTCCGGCTACCGCTGCACGTGGATGAATAACTATGCGCGGGGATAGTCGACTTGGGCTTGACCGTGCGTCGCAACTACCTATTTTAGCCACAGCGTGTGCTGCGTGCGCGGGGAAGCATCCCCACTACGGAGAACGAGACGATCCGTTTTCCAAGGAGCAAGTATTTGCAGACGCCTGTTCGTTCCGTCATTCGCCGCCCCTTTTCCGCATTGCGTGAATTCCTTGAGAGTCAGGCGGCAGGCGGACTTGTTCTCATGGCGACTGCTGCGCTGGCGCTAATTATTGCCAATTCACCTCTCGCGCCGACCTATTTCTCAGCGCTGAAGGCCTATATCGGCCCGCTGAACGTCCTTCACTGGATCAATGATGCCCTGATGGCGGTGTTTTTCCTGCTCGTCGGGCTCGAAATCAAACGTGAGATGATCGAGGGTCAGCTCTCGACATGGAGCCGGCGTGTTCTTCCCGGCATTGCTGCGTTGGGTGGCATGGCGGTTCCGGCACTCGTCTTTCTATGGTTCAACGCGAGCAACCCGGACACGGTGAACGGATGGGCGATTCCGTCGGCCACCGACATTGCCTTCGCATTGGGCGTCCTTTCGCTTCTCGGGTCGCGCGTGCCGATGTCGCTGCGCGTCTTCCTGACGGCACTCGCGATCATCGACGATCTCGGGGCCGTGGTTATCATCGCATTGTTCTATACCGGCGATCTGAGCGCGCTTGCACTGCTGGGTGCGGCCGTCGTTCTCGCCGTGCTCGTGGCCATGAACCGGTTTGGCGTCACGCGTCTGCTCCCCTATCTCCTGGCCGGCGCGGTGCTGTGGGTGCTCGTCCTTCTGTCCGGCGTTCATGCAACGATCGCCGGCGTGCTGCTCGCGCTCACGATCCCGCTCAGGCACCGCAAGGCCAGACCGGACGATCTGGGACATTCGCCCCTCCTCAAGCTGGAGCACGCTCTGGCGCCGTGGGTCACGTTTGCCATCATTCCGATATTCGGCTTTGCAAACGCCGGCGTTTCGTTCGCGGGGCTCACGCTCGACGTGTTCAGCGACGCGCTGACGCTTGGCGTAGCGCTGGGTCTGACAGTCGGCAAGCTCGTCGGCGTTTTCGGCAGCGCATGGCTCGTCATCCGGCTGGGATGGGCGGACACACCGATGGGAGCGACGATGTCGCAGGTGTTCGGCATCGCGCTTCTGTGCGGGATAGGCTTCACCATGAGCCTGTTCATCGGCCTGCTTGCCTTTGCGCAGCAGCCTCTTCTGCAGGAACAGGTGAAGATCGGCATCCTTGCCGGCTCGCTGATTTCCGGTTTGCTTGGCTGGCTGGTGCTCTACTTCGCACCACGCGAAATTCCAGCGCCCCAAGAACATTGATCGCCGGCGCGACAGCGCAGGCCCACATCGCGATCAACTCCAACCCGGCCTCCGCAAGGAAAAGCCATCGAGGTGATGATGTCAGATGACAAGAACAAGGCCCCACCCCCGGTAATCAAATCGACCGCCATCGGTTGGCTTGCGGTCGTGATTGGCGTGGTCGCATTCTTTGCGATCGCCGAAACGGCGCGCCGCATGCTTCTCGAATAGCCGCCGCACCTGCCCTGGAGAGGCGCGCCTGACGACTGCCCATCGATTGGGCAAGACGGATTTATGTCTATCTCACTGGCAGGGACAATTGACAGCAAGGCTCCGCCTGTGCAGCCTGTTCTTCGAAAAGGCACTTTGGCGCAAAATAGGAGCCTACTATGAGACCAGGACTGGCGTTTGCTGCAGCGACCATGGGCGTTTCATTGCTGTGTGCGCCCGCACATGCCGAGACGAAAGTGATGATCGGCATGAGCGGCTGGACCGGGTTCGCGCCGCTGACACTGGCGAAGGACGCAGGAATCTTCGAGAAGAACGGGCTTGACGTCGAGATCAAGAAGATCCCCCAGAAAGACAGACATCTGGCAATCGCCTCGGGCGATATCCAGTGCGCGGCCACCACAGTCGAGACCTTCATGATCTGGAACGCCAATGGCGTGCCGATCAAGCAGTTGTTCCAGCTCGACATGTCGCATGGTGCCGATGGTATGGTTGTGCGCAACGACATCGCATCGATCGCAGATTTGAAAGGCAAAACGGTTGCGGCATCGGCGCCCGGCACTTCGCCTTATTTCGTGCTCGCCTGGATGCTCAACGAGAACGGGCTGACGCTCGATGATGTAACAGTGGTCAATCTCGAGCCATCTGCTGCGGCGCAGGCCTTCGTGGCCGGTCAGAACGATGCGGCCATGACCTACGAACCCTATCTCACCACGGTTCGCGACAATCCCGAGGCTGGCAAGATCATCGCCACCACGCTCGACTATCCGATTGTCATGGACACGTTCGGTTGCACGCCCGAATTCATCAGCGCCAACCCGGACGCCGTGAAGGCACTGGCAAAGAGCTATTACGACGCGCTTGCCATGATCGCCAGCGACAAGGACAAGTCGTACGAGATCATGGGTGCCGACGTGAAGCAGTCGGGCGAGGATTTCGGAAAATCGGCAGCCTATCTTCAATGGCAGGATGCAGCCGCCAGCAAGGCGTTCTTCGCAACCGGCATCAAGGATTTCTACGCCAAGGCCGGCCCGTTGCTGGAGAAAATCGGCATTATCAAGTCGATTCCGGATACGGACAGCCTGATCGATACGAGCTGGACTGAGTGACAAGTTCGTTTCGTCCGAACCCGCGTTCATCGGCCACCTCGCAAATGCGAACGCCACGCTGATGTCGCAGGTTCTGCGCAGTGACGCTCACAGAAGACGTGCCGGGCGCTATCTGCGCCCTCTGCGGCCCGTGCCCGCAGCGGCACGCATAGCGCTGGGTCTTCTGTTTTTCGCATTGTTCATCGCCGGATGGTCGCTCGCGACATTCGGCGGTTTCGTCAAACCGATTTTCCTTGCAGACCCTGCCCGCATGGTGGCGGAAGGATGGGTCCTGCTTACCGAATACGGATTTCTCAACGACATCGGCATAACGATCTGGCGTGTCTTCGGCGGGTTCGTTCTGGCGACCATCATCGCCGTTCCCCTGGGCATTGCCATGGGCGCATGGAAGGCAGTGGAAGCGTTTTTCGAGCCGTTTGTTTCCTTCGCGCGCTACCTGCCCGCGTCTGCCTTCATTCCGCTACTCATCCTCTGGGCTGGCATTGGCGAAACACAGAAACTCCTGGTGATTTTCATCGGCGCAGTCTTTCAGATCATCCTGATGGTCGCCGTGACCGTAGGACAGACCCGTAAGGATCTGGTCGAGGCCGCCTATACTCTGGGCGCCACCGATCTCGGTATCGTCAGGCGGGTCCTCATCCCCGCATCGGCGCCCCAGATTGCGGAGACATTGCGTCTCGTGCTCGGCTGGGCCTGGACCTATGTGATCGTCGCGGAACTGATCGGCTCGTCGTCTGGCATCGGACACATGATTGTCGACAGCCAGGCGCTGCTCAATACGGGTCAGATCATCTTCGGCATTATTGTGATCGGGCTCATCGGACTGATTTCGGATTTCCTGTTCAAGGCCGTCAATCGCCGGCTGTTTCCGTGGAGCGGCATATGACCGTCGTGGTCGTCGACGGGGTTTCCAAGACCTTTCCGGGCTTTCGTGGTGCATCCTCGACGCTGGCGCTCACACCCATCACCACCACGGTTGCAGAGAACGATTTCGTCACGATTCTCGGCCCCTCGGGATGTGGCAAGTCCACCTTGCTTCGCATCATTGCCGGCCTCGACGAGCCTTCGACTGGCGACGTGACTGTGGCCGGCCAACCGGTGCACGGTCCGGGTTCGGATCGCGGCATGGTGTTTCAGGCCTATACCCTTTTTCCGTGGCTGACGGTTGCGGGAAATATCGCATTTGGCCTGCGCGAGAAGGGCCTTGCCAAGCAGGAGCGTGACCATATCGTGGCGCACTATATCGACAAGGTCGGCCTTCGGGGCTTCGAGTCGCATTGGCCGAAACAGCTCTCCGGTGGCATGCAGCAGCGCGTCGCCATCGCCCGCGCGCTGGCCAACGATCCCAAGATACTGCTGCTTGACGAGCCTTTCGGCGCACTTGATCACCAGACCCGCGGGCTGATGCAGGAACTTCTGCTCCAGATTTGGGAAGACGATCGCAAGACGGTCCTGTTTGTCACGCATGACATTGAGGAAGCGATCTTTCTGGGCAGTCGATGTGTCGTAATGTCGGCACGTCCCGGGCGTATCAAGGCGGACGTTTCCATCGATCTCGCGCGGCCTCGGGACTATCACGTCAAGGTCGCGCCAGACTTTCTCGACCTGAAGATGCGCCTGACGGAAGAGATACGGGAGGAAGCCCTGAGTTCGGTCTGATCAGGCGCGCATTGCCTTCAGGAAGCGGCCGGCGCAGTCACTTCTGACGCTTCGCGCCCAGCGACGCAACGATAGCGTCATGCGCTTTCCAATGGTCGTCGTGCAGCCAGCATTCCAGAAAATGATTGTATTCGCGTTCCACGACATCCTTCTCACGCGGCGGTCGTGTCACCGCCTTGAAAGCGCGGAGCACCTGCGGTGAGCGGGCGCGCAAGGGGCTCAGAACCGCCGTGACCGCTTCATCGAGCTTCCCCTCTTCCGCGACCGCGTCGGCAAGTCCCGCAGCAAATGCTGCCTGTGCGTCGAGTTTCTGTGCGGCGATCAGAATTCGCAGGGCAGCGTGACCACCGACGATCCGGCGCAAATCGTCGCCTCCTCCCCATCCGGTTGAGATCCCCAGGCTGCCCTGGATGAAGCCAATGCGGGCATGGGCAGCAAACACGCGCAGATCGCACGCCGCAGCAAGTTCGGCACCGCCGCCAAGTGCCGCGCCATTGAGCGCTGCAACGACCGGAACAGGAAAGCGGCGGACCGCTTCAAGCGCGTCGGTCGCAAGCCGCGCCAGTTTTTCCGCCGCCGGTCTGGTCCTGGCGGCATCGAATTCATGCAGGTCGCCACCGGCGGCGAAAGCGCGATCGCCTTCGCCGGTCAGCACGGCGCCGACAAGTGAGGCGTCGTCCGAGTAACGTTCAAATGTGTCGCGAAGCTCTGCCAGAACTGCCATGCTGAGCGTGTTCAGCTTCGCTGCGCGACGAATGGTGACGAACAGCACGCGATCGACAATCCGGGCGTCAACGAAATTCATGCCCGCTTGATCCTCAACTCACAACGGCAGTCGCGACTATCGGGCGCTGTAGCCGCCATCGGCCATCAAAATATGCCCCGTCACGAACGACGCGCTCGAACTTGCCAGATAGACGATGGCATCGGCGATTTCATCCGGCTGCGCCCACCGACCGAGAGGATGCGCCGCCTTTACCGCTGCTTCGCCTGCCACGGGATCGGCCAACGCATCGAGATATCTGCGCAGAAAAGGCGTGTCGATCGAGCCCGCACCCACTGCATTGACGCGGATGTTGTAGGCCGCATAGTCGACCGCCATCTGACGCACCAACTGAAGCAATGCGCCCTTGGCCGCACAATAGGCAGCCTGATCCGGCAGGCCGACCACGCTTGAAATGGAACCCGTGGCGACGATCGCACCTCCTCCTCTTTTCATCATTGCGGGCAGTGCGCGCTTTGCCATGAGGAAGAGGGATTTGGCGTTCGCATTCATGACCTGATCCCATTCGTCCTCACTGGTCTCGTGGGCAGGCTTGGAGATGATGAAACCGGCATTGCTGACAAGCACGTCGACGGGGCCGAACGCGTTCTCTGCCTTGGCAAAGATCGCCTCGACATCGGTCGATTTTGTTACGTCCCCGACGATGGCAACGACAGCGCCCGACTGCTTTTCGAGTTCCGCCACATTGTCGCTGATGTCAGTAGCACAGACTTTTGCGCCTTCCGCCAGCATCTTCGTCACGATCGACCGGCCGACACCACCAGCGGCGCCAGATACCACGACCGTCTTGTCTGCAAGATTGGTATTCACGATGAACGTCTCCCCCAATGAATCAGGATCGCGCCGCACGCTGGACGGCGAACCTTTGTTGGGAGCCTAGAATACATTCGGCGGCGGAGGGAAGCTGTCGCGGGCGAAATAATGCTGCGTTTAAGATCGACATTGGGGCTTTGCGCCGCCGCGAGTTATGATATCGGCGGACTCGATTGAGAGGACGTGTGGTACAACCGATCAAGATAGCGATAGCCGCTGCAGGCCTTGCACTGATCGCGTCAGGTGCGGGCTATGCATATTGGGCTTCGCGCGGGCATACGCCCCTGCTTGCCTGGCAAGATGCGTCCATCGTCGCGAGAGGCAAGGTGCTGTATTCCGAGCAATGCGCTTCCTGTCACGGGGCGAAGGGCGAGGGTCAGGCCGCAGCTGGAATTGCCGCTGGTCCCGGACCACTTGCGCCCCCGCATGATGGCACCGGACATACATCGGAACACCCGGATTTCGCGCTGATCCAACTCACCAAATCCGGCGAGGCAGGCGTTACATGCCTGCCGCTGGACGAAAAGGCGATGCCGAAGTTCGAAGAAGCGCTCAGCGACAGGCAAGTGCTCGACGTGCTTTCGTACATAAAATCGACTTGGCCAGAAGAGGTCGTCGCACAGCAGGAAAAGGTCAACCTGCTCTATCAGAGCCACAATGAGGCAATGTGGAACCTGCTTGACCTGAAGCGCTCGCAGTGATGCCCGGCGCCTGGGTTTCGTGAGGTGTCAGGCGCCAGCCGGTGGGCGCAGCCGATGCCTCTCGGTCAGTGTTGCGTCGGCAGCCGCAAGCTCTGCATTCTTTCGCTCCGCGTCCCAATCCAGCGCCTGAGCCGCGACATCGCAAACCGCTTCCAGATCGCGGCGACTGAGCCGGCCAGTTACGGCAAGCGATGTTCTCCGCATCACGACGTCCTCAAGATGCACAACGCGCTCGTTGCGCACGATCCAGTCGATCTCTGACCGGGTGAAATCCGGCGCGTCAGAAAGTGATTCTGCGGACTGCGCGGCTTCGTGCGCAAGAATGGCGCGCGCAGTGGTGCCGTAGCGATCGAGCAATTCTCTCACGCGCGCCGGCGGGAGGCCAGTTTCATCGACAACCTCCCCGATCCAGCGGGCACGTGTCGCCTCGTCCGATGGGCTATCCCGTCCGCCACCTATCGGGAGCTCCTGTGTACTGACGCGCCGTTCGCGCCCAACGCGCTTGAGTACGGAATCGCAAACCTCTTCCGCGAAGCCCCGGAAGGTCGTCCATTTGCCGCCGACAAGCGAAATGACAGGCCACATCCGGACGCCGTCCGCTTCGAGAATCGGTGCCGAATGGTCACGGCTGATGAGGCCGGGTGCGGTGCCATCGGACGCGGGCAAGGGCCGGATGCCTGAATAGGCATAGACGATCTGATCGCGCCCGAACGAAAGGCCGGGCAGCAGTCCTCGCAGACTTTTCAGAAAATACTCGATCTCGTCATCCTCGCACCGCACCAGATCAGGATCCGAGGCACGAATATCCGTTGAGCCAACGAGCGCGCGACCAAGATAGTCGAACACCAGACAGATGCGACCGTCATCGGCTTCGAAATAGATCATCCGTCCGCCGAGAGCTCGGATCAGTTGGGGATGATCGAGCAGTATATGCGAACCCTTCGTGCCGCCGATGAGATGCGTTTCCATGCCGAGCATTTCGTTGACCCGGTCGATCCACGGACCAGCCGCATTGACGACGACATCCGGCTGAAAGGCGTGCTCCCTGCCACGCGGATCGCGAACCCGCACAACCGTGCCGTCGGTTCCAAGCAATTTGGTGTGATTGAATGCCTGCGATTCAGGATTGGCCCTTATGCCGTCCTGCAGCAATTCGAGAACGAGCCGCTCGGGGATGCGAACGGTTGCGTCATAATACAGGCCTGCAGCGACCACGGTTGGCGTAAGCGGAGGTATCTCGCGCAACACACGCCTCTTCGACCACAATGCATGGCGCGGCATGACGCGATGTCGCGCCCCGTAAAGATCATAGAGCGCCAGCCCGATCTTGATCAGGACGGCTCCCCTGCTGCGGGGAGCTGTCTTGCTCCCGAGCAAGGTGCGAAGCGCCGCCGGAATGCCTTTCAGCCACGAGAAGATCGGGATGACGGTAGGCAGCGGGTAAACGCTGTGCGGCGCATTCTTGAGCAGCAGGTTCCGCTCGAGCGTGGATTGGGCGACCAGGCTGAACTCGCCTGTTTCCAGATATTTGATTCCGCCATGGATCAGTCGCGATGGCGCGGCGCTGGTGCCAGACCCGAAGTCGCCCTTGTCGACGATGACGACGTTCAGCCCCTGCTCGCACAAGTCACGAAACAGGCCTGCTCCGTTGATGCCCGCACCCAGGATGAGCACGTCAATCTTCTGCTCTTCCCGGCTCATGTGGATGCCACCAGCTCCAGCTTGACGCCTGCAGCACACAGCGCATCGGCATTCGCTTCGGGCAGATCGTCATCGACGAGAACCAGATCGAATTCTGTGAGATTGGCGAATAGATGCAGCGCGACCTTTCCGAACTTGGACGAATCGACAAGCAGAATGCGGCGCGACGCGGAACGCATCATAGCCTGTTTCACCCGTGTCACCTGTGGGTCCTGTATCAGCGCGGCTGTACCGTCGATTGCCGATGCCGAACAGATCAGCTGGTTCACACGCAGCTGCGACAAGGCGGTCTCGCAGATGTGTCCGATAAACGCGTTGTAGGTGGGATGAAATTCGCCACCGAGCAAGATCAGCTTGAGGTCCGGCGCATCGACCAGTTCTTGCGCCAGCGAAAGACTGTTGGTCACAGCGGTCAGCGGCGACACCTGCGCAAGAAGCGGGCCGAGTGCCGTGGCAGTCGTCGAATCGTCGAACATGACCACCTGACCGGGCTCGATCTCTTTGAGAGCAGCCTGCGCCAACGCATGCTTGGCTTTCGCCGCACGTGTTTCGCGGAAGCGGAACAGGCTCTCGTAGACTCCAGATGGCTGTGCACTCACCGCACCATGCAGCTTGCGCAATACCCCCTGTCGCGCCAGCTCTTCCACATGTCGGTGGATAGTCATGCGAGAGACATTGAAAGCCGACACAAGCTCATCGATGCGCGCATCCCCGCGCTCGATCACATAGTCCGCGATCTCCTGCCGGCGATTGTCCGCGTTCATGATGGCATCTCCGCAGCGAGGGCCTCGATACGCGGCCACAATGGCGTCAGGCTTTCGGCAATGTCGCAATGCAGGCGATAGCGCTGCGCGAGTATCGCGCTTCGCTTGAGGTCAGGCGTGTAGGTGGTTCCAAGTGCAGAAAGATTGCGCGGATCGTGTTGCGGCGTTTTATAAAGTCCGACACCGGAGCCCGCGCATAATGCAGCGCCCCACGCGGCCGCTTCGTCCGTGTCCGTGACCGTCACCGGCATTTCCAGCGCATCGGCGAAGATCTGGGCGAATAAGGGATTGCGTGAAATGCCACCCGTCAGGCGCGCTTCAGTGACGTCAAACCCGTCACGAAGAGCATCCACATGAACACGGTGGTTGAAGGCAATCCCTTCGATGACCGCTCGCAACATGTCGCCACGATCGTGCCAGCCGCGTAATCCCAGAAAGCCCGCGCTCGCCACCGGCCCGTGCGGGGACCCGAACAGATAGGGATGGAAAAGCAATGTCGATGGCCTGGCGAGAGCTGCCTCGATCTCCGTCGCGACAACGGCGTGAATGGATTTCCCCTCAGATTCCGCCGCCTTTCGCTCGCCCCCGCACAATGTGTCCAGGAACCAGTCGTAATTGGCGGCGGACGCTGGAGAAATCGACATGTTGTTCCACTCGCCCGGCAGCAAGCCGTTGCGACAGAACCACCGACTGTCGACCTTGGGTATCGACGACACCGTTTCGTTGATCGAATAGGTACCGGCGACAATGGCGACAATCCCCTCACCATATCCCGCTGCACCGAGGGCGGACGCGGTCACATCGTGTAGTCCGGCAACGACCGGTGTTCCCGCGACAAGGCCGGTCATGGCCGCGACCGGTTCAGTAATCGAGCCAATGACGTCATCCGGACGCGCCACGGGCGGCAGCGCTGCCCGCAATTCGCCCAGCCCGAACAGCTCGAGAATGCCTTCCCCGTAGGCTTGCGTCGCGACGTCTGTGAAAGAAGTGCTTGCCTCCGTCAGATCCGTTCCGATCGTCCCCGTCAGGCAGAAGCGCAGCCAGTCCTTGCAAGAAAGAACATGCCCGATTGCCTCATATCTTTCAGGTTCCTGATCCCGCACCCAAGCTAGCAGAGCGGATGGAGCCGATGCATGAGGCATCTGTCCGGTCCGGGCAAGCGCAGTGGCAGCTGTGCCGTCCCGCGCCCATCGCTCTGCAATGTCGCCGGCCCGGCTGTCGAGCGACAATATTCCATGCCCCAGCGGTCGGCGTGCCTTGTCGAGAAGATAGAGACCGTCGCCATGCGCAGTGGCAGCAACCGCCGCTATATCGGATGCCCGCCTGCCCGTTTTCGCGAGCACCTCGGCGATCGCTTCGGCAGCAGCCTGCCACAACTGCCGCATATCGCGCTCGACATGACGTGGCCGCGGCATGATTTGCGCAACGCGACGGCGCGCAACCGCAAGCGGGGTGCCAGCCTCATCAAACACAACGGCCTTCGTAACCGTCAGACCGCTGTCAATTCCCAACAGACATGGCATGGGCATTCGCTCCGGCACAGCTGTTTGGCCTGTGCGCTTCCGTAAGAATTACCATATCTGAGTGATAAATTCACATCAAGACGCGTTACAAACGGCTTGGTGATTCGTTTGCGGCTTAGTCGACACGAGCGACGACGACATTGATTCCGCGTTCGCGCATCTGTTCCACCCGGTGCAGCGGAGTGAGGTCGTCGACAATCACAACGTCGAAAGCAGACAGGGGAATCATGGCGTGGAGCGCACGGCGCTCGAACTTCGTATGATCGGCCAGGAGGATACGCATCGCAGCGCTGTCGAACATCGCGCGCTTGGTCTCGACCATGTCGGGCGACTGGTGGAAGACCATGTCGTCGGTAATTGCAGACATTGAAAGAAGAACCCTGTCGGCCCGCAGCTTCTTGATCTCCGCTGTTGTGGCGGGACCCATGAAGGCATTGCACCAATTGTGGAACTGACCGCCAAGTCCCAGCAGCGTCACGTCACGCACCTTGCGCAATTCGTTCATCAGTGTGATCGAATTGGTGATGGCGGTCAGCGGCACGCGGGTCGATAGATGAGGTACGATCTGCAGAACCGTGGTTGAATCGTCGAAGAAGACCGCCTGGCCTGGCTCGAGATAGGAGGCCGCCACTTCCGCAATAGCGCTTTTCTCGGCGGATTGACGCGAGACGCGATAGACATCGCTGGATTCGATCAGACTTGTGGGAGCCGCCGAGACAATTCCGCGAGACTTGCGCAGGAGCCCGCGGCTGACCAGTTCGTCAAGGTCGCGATGCGCGGTCATCAGACTGATCCCGAAGCGATCAGTGAGATCCTCGATCCGCATGGTGCCTTCGGCCATGACCGTCTCGGCCAAGAGCTGGCGTCTGGCGATCTGGCGCGCATGCCGGCTGTCGCTCGGCACCTGGTCCGTCGCAAGGCGTTCCAGCGCCTGCTGGAATGAACCCTGGCTGTCTTTCATCTGCATGTCTCC
Source organism: Rhizobiaceae bacterium (assembly GCA_023953905.1). Lineage (GTDB taxonomy): Bacteria > Pseudomonadota > Alphaproteobacteria > Rhizobiales > Rhizobiaceae > Arvimicrobium. The sequence continues at coordinate 172,620 of JAMLJA010000002.1, forward strand.
CGCCTGCGCCGCATATCGCTTATTTCGCTGCAAAGGCAAGCAAGCTGCGTCCTGGTTCAGAGACGAGGGTCGACGATCCGGAGCAAATCACCGGAGTTATTCCTGCACTTTGGAAAGCGAGGGACGTCGCCAGGACGCCCCTCGCAAGCCTTCACTCCGACAGGGTGAATGGCGCCGTGTACTTGTCGATATTGTCCTTGGTGATCAGGATGCAATCGAAAAGCTGCTTCTCGGTCGCCGCACCGGTCGATCCATTCTTGATGAAGTTGTCGGCCTGACGAACGGCCTCGGCCGAGAACACCGCGACGGGCTGAAGCACGGTGTACTGCATCTCACCGGCCTTGATGGCTGCCACCGCGTCCGGCGAACCATCGAACCCGCCAACCTTTACCTGGTCGAGCTTGCCGGCCTCCTTCAGAGCGGCAATCGCGCCAAGCGCCATTTCGTCATTGCCGGAAATCACGCCAACGATATCGGGATTGGCCTGCAGCATCGACTGCATCTTCTGGAAGCCCTGCGTGCGGTCCCAATTGGCGACTTCCTGCGCAACCTTCTCCAGATCGGGATATTGTGTAAGAACCGTCTCGTAGCCATTCGAGCGCGTGGCAGCGTTGTTGTCGGCGGGATTGCCGAAAAGCTCGACATATTTGCCTTTGTCGCCGACCATCTCGACCCACTGCTGTGCGCCCAGTGCAGCGCCCTGTGCGTTGTTCGATACCAGCTGGGCCTTCGCCAGACCTTCCTGGTTGATCTCGGCATTGACAAGCAGCACAGGAATTCCGGCGTCGACAGCCTTCTTCACCGCGCCGACCGAGCCGTCGGCATTTGCCGGATCGAGGATGATGGCCACGGACTTGTTGGTGATCGCGGTATCAATCAGCGTGCTCTCGGTATTCGTGTCGCCCTTATGCGCGGCGACCGAGGCCTGATACCCAAGCCCTTCGGCGGTTGCCTTGGCCACTTCGCCTTCCGTAAACCAATAGGGGTTCGCGGGATCTGTGACGATAATGCTGATAAGGCCCTGTGCCCATGACTGGCTGGCCATCAGCGGCAACGCTGCGGCGGCGATCAGGAACATTCTTCTGGTCTTGTTTAACATGCTAGCTCACTCCCTGTTGATGTGAATTGTCGCCGGCGCTTGCCGGCTCTTTTCCGCTGACGGAGACAGGTGCGTCACGGAGAAGCTCTTGTGGGTTGTGCAACGTCATTTCCTGCCGCCGCGCCCCTTGTACTGGATTGAATTGAGAAGCACGGCGAGAACGATGACCGCGCCGGTAAAGACGGTCTGCCAATAGGAAGACACGCCGATGATGACGAGGCCGTCCGACAGAAAGCCGATCACGAAAGCCCCGAGCATGGTGCCGCGCACCGTGCCGCGTCCGCCCGTCAGGGCCGCGCCGCCAATCACGACAGCCGCGATTGCCGTCAGTTCGTAGGTCGTGCCCGCAGTAGGTCCTGCTGATGTCAGCTGCGAGGCAAGCACGAGACCGGCGCCTGCCGACAATATGCCCGACAGGGTGTAGACCGTTACCTTGACGCGCTTGACCGGAACGCCCGAAAGATCGGCCGCACGCTCGTTGCCGCCTGACGCGTAGAGCCATCGGCCGAAGGACGATCGGCTCAGCATCAGACCCGTCAGGATTGCGACCGTGGCAAGCACCAGAACGCTGATCGGCACGCCAAACAACCGGTTGAAGCCGAGCCAGTCGAAACCGGTATTCCCCAGTTCGGCGCGGCCCGCCAGATTGTTGTAGGTCAGACCATTCGTCATCAGCAGCGCGAGACCGCGCGCGACATACATGATGCCGAGCGTAGCGACGAACGCAGGTACCTTGAAATAGGCGACCAGAATGCCGTTGACCGCACCGATTGCCGCGCCCGCCATGCAGGTGAGAACAACGACTGCCCAGACAGGAGGATAGAGTATGACGCCAAATGCAGTCAGTTCGACGCCCTGCATAAGGAAACCCGCGATCACGCCGCAGAGCGCCAGAATGGACCCGACCGAAAGGTCGATGCCGCCATTCAGAATGACAAGCAACATGCCGATGGCCAGAATGCCATAGATCGCGACATGCGATGACATGATGAGAAAGTTGCTCGTCGTGAAATAGTTGGGCGACAGGAACGAGAAAACGCCAATGATCAGGATCAGCGCAAAGAAGGCCCTGCCTTCGAGCAGCAACTTGCCCATGCTCATTGTGTTCTTCATGCCGCTCGGTGCGGTGGACACGCTGTTGGCGCTTGCGTCCGTCATTCTCAGGTCTCCCAGATCCCGACTTTGTCAGGCTGCCGCTGCTTCGCCGGAAGCGGCCATGATCTTTTCCTTGGTCACGTCCGCGGCGAATTCAGCCGAAATCCGGCCTCGCCGCATGATGATGATCCTGTGAGCGATCGACAGGCACTCGCCGACCTCAGACGTTGTGAAGACCACCGCCTGCCCACGTCTGGCGCGCTCGGAAAGGATCCTGAACACCTCAGCCTTGGCTCCGATGTCGATGCCGCGGCTTGGCTCGTCCAGCAGCACGACCTTTGGATCAGTAGCCAGCATCTTGCCGATGACGACCTTCTGCTGATTGCCGCCGGAAAGAGAGCCAATCGGCGCGTCAGGACCATCCGTCTTCACGGTGACGTCGCGAATGGACTTAGCAATGACGTCGCGTTCCAGACCCTTTGATGTGAAGAAACCGCGCGTGAACGCCATTATCGAAGCGAGAGAGAGGTTCTCGCCCACGCTCATGGTCTGGACCAGACCATCTCGCTGACGGTCCTCAGGCACAAGTGCGAGTCCCCGTGCGATACGCTCGGCGATACTGAGGTGCGAGATTTCCCGGCCAGCCAGCACGATCTCGCCGGAGACGGCGCGAAGCCGGCCCGCGACGGTCTCGAGAAGCTCGGTACGCCCCGCGCCCATCAGCCCGTACACGCACACTATTTCGCCCGCTTTGACGTCGAGCGACAGGCGATCGACCACATTGAAGCCAGCTCCGGATTTGCTTGGAACCGTCAAATCGCGAATGGAAAGCACCACCTCGCCGAAATCGTAACCCGTCGGCGGGCTGCCAAGATCGTAGTTCTCGCCCACCATATTGCGCACGATCCATTCCAGATCGATGTCGGCACGCGGCGCATAGGCCGTCATGGCCCCGTCTCGCAGCACGACGGCATGGTTTGTGATCTGAAGCGCCTCTTCGAGATGATGGGATATATAGACGATGGAGACACCCTTCGACGTGAGGTCCCGAATGACCTTGAAAAGCACGTCGACTTCGGTGGCTGACAGCGCCGAAGTGGGCTCGTCCATGATCAAAATGCGGCTATCCACCGACAGCGCGCGCGCAATCTCGACGATCTGTTGCTGGCCCAGCCGCAGATCCTCGACGGGCGTCAGAGGATCGATGTCCTCTTCGAGTTCCTGCATGAGCCTATGCGTCTGACGCTCTTCCTCGGCGAAATCCACACCGGTCGGGCCCTTGATCTCACGGCCCATGAAGATGTTGTCGCGAACCGAGAGATTTGGCGCGAGGCTGAGTTCCTGGTGAATGATCGAAATACCCCGGTCGCGCGCGTCGGTTGGCGATGCGAAAGCGACGGGCTGGCCATCGAGGAGAATCTCGCCGGATGTCGGCTGCACGACGCCCGACAGGATTTTCATAAGGGTCGATTTTCCAGCGCCATTCTCGCCAAAAAGCGTTGTGACCTGTCCACGATGAATATCGAAGTTCACGCCCTTGAGCGCCTCGATACTGCCATAGCTCTTGGCGATGTTTCGCGCAGCCAGAACGACCTCGCCTTCAACAGCGCGGGGGGATGAGACAGCACTCATTCCACCGTCATCCTCGTCGGCGTAATGAGCCAGTTCTTGGGATTGATCAGGCGAAAGACACCAACCACGTCTATGGTTTTCCCGGTCAGGTCCTTCGTGTCGAGGGCATCCAGAACGGACGCCTTCATGGCGCGATTGATGCCCGACCCGGCGTCCTGATACTCGATCTGGTTCTTGAAGTTTCCAAACTCGATGTCGCCGGGGGCGTCACGCAAGTCAGTGCCGTTGATGGCCGGGCCGGTCTGCACGCGCACCCGGATCTCAGGGGGAATCCCTTCCACGGTCAGCGTGTAGACCCCGGACTTGCCTTCACCAACAGTTCCCGTCAGTCGAATGGGCATGATCGCGCCGGTCGAGGAAGCCGTGCCGTATTGGCCGGCCGCCGCCGCCTTGTCCTCCAGCACAGCTGGCCCAAGCGTTGCGGCCGCAACGGCACGTTCATCGACGAAAGATTGAATGCGGGGAAATTGTTCGGCGCCGAATTCGTCGGGCGAAAACACCTGCTTGCGCACATCTGCTTCGGAACCGATTTTCACGACGGTCGTATCAAAGGCTATGGCAGCGAGCACGAGAGCGCCCAGCGCGATCGAGACCAGAAGGCCACGCCGTGAGGATGCAGAGGCTTTGGGAGCGGGGGCCACGGCAGCACTCATCGCGATTGCTCCCAAACAATGCTAGCCGTGCAATCAGATCCGGCACCGGCCGGCACCGATGTCGGACGGTCGGAAGAGCACAATGCCGGTATGGCGTGCAGATTTCGGCTGGACGCCGAATGATGTCGACACATGCATCTCCTCCCATTCTCCCTCCCGCCGCGCCTCCTCTCCCAAGGACCAGCGCCAATGCGGGCAATCTTTTCTATGTTATCTCTGTGTGATTTATTTCGTCAAGTATGAGAAATTTCACACAATGCATGCGCTTCATCGGAGCCGCGCTTGATGTCGCTGTTTGGCCAAATTCAGCAGCAACCGGCGGATCCGGGCACTCCTATTGCAGAAAGACTACATGAAAATATTTGCTCTGTCTGTAAAAAAATTCATGCCGGGATCGCGGTTTGTGGTATAGGAGGCTGTGAAAGCTCTCACATAAGAGGGCTGTTGACGTATCGTCCGGCAATTGCCGCGGGCATATCTGCGGGACGGGAGGAAATGAGCTGGCACGCTGCCGTCCACGCGATGGCAAGCGCGTCGAGGATGGAGATCGCCTTGTCTGGCGGCAGTGTTCTTATAGGGATCGATGCGGGCACTTCGGTGATCAAGGCCGTCGCGTTTGATCTTGCGGGCCGGCAGATCGGCTCCGCATCTGTCCCCAATCGATACGTCTCCGGACAGGATGGCTCGGTTACCCAATCCCTCTCGCAGACATGGTCTGATTGCTCGGCCGCATTGCGTGGCCTTTCTGACAAGGTCGAAAGTCTTGCACAAAGAACCGCAGCCATCGCTGTCACAGCGCAGGGTGATGGAACGTGGCTCGTGGGAAGCGGTAACGTGCCGGTCGCCGACGCCTGGCTCTGGCTAGACGCAAGGGCCGCGCGCACCGTGGACGCGCTGGCGGCGGGACCACTCAATCGGACACGATTCGAGAAGACCGGCACTGGCCTCAATACATGTCAGCAGGGCACTCAGTTGGCCCACATGGATCGCGTCTCACCGGAGGTGCTCGATCGCGCCGAGGTCGCGCTGCACTGCAAGGACTGGCTCTATCTCAACCTGACGGGTGTGCGTGCGACAGACCCTTCAGAGGCAAGCTTCACCTTCGGCGATTTCCGTTCCCGGCAGTATGACGACACGGTCATAGAGGCATTGGGACTAGGGCGTCGCAAAAGCCTTCTGCCTGAGATTGTGGACGGCACTCTGGTGACGCATCCCCTGACCGCCGATGCCGCGGCAGCGACCGGATTGCGGACCGGCACGCCTGTCTCGCTCGGCTATGTGGATATGGTCATGACGGCGCTTGGCGCGGGCGTTTATGGCGGGGATGCCGATGCCGCATGCTCGATCGTTGGGTCGACCGGTGTGCATATGCGCGCCGTGACAACAGACAGGGTCCACCTGAATACCGAAGGCACCGGGTACGTGATAGCCCTGCCCATACCCGGCGTGGTGACGCAGGTGCAGACCAACATGGCGACGACGCTCAACATCGACTGGGTTCTGGGGCTTGCATCAGATGTGTTGCAGGACTTCGGAGCACGCGTGGACCATCGCGATCTGGTGGCGCACATCGACAAATGGCTCTCCGCCAGCAGGCCCGGACAGATCGTCTATCATCCCTATATTTCGGAAGCAGGCGAACGTGGACCGTTCGTCAACGCCAATGCACGTGCGGGGTTTGTCGGGCTTTCCCTGAACCATCGCTACCCGGACGTTGTGCGTGCGGTTGTCGAGGGTCTCGGCATGGCGATGCGCGATTGCTATCTGGCCATGGGCAGTCTGCCCTCAGAACTTCGTCTTTCAGGCGGAGCAGCACGGTCGCGAGGATTACGTGGGATATTGTCTGCCTCAACCCACGCCTCCGTCCGCGTGTCCTCGCGAGATGAGGCCGGCGCTGCAGGCGCGGCGATGATGGCTGCGGTCGCGATCGGCGCTTATCGGGACATGGATGCGTGCGTTGCCGAATGGGTGACACCATTGCTTGGCGAGAGCGAGACGCCCGATCCGGAGCTGATGTCAGCATACGATCGGCTCTTCCCCGCATTCCGGGAAGGGAGGCTCGGGCTGTTCCCCGCCTGGGAAGCCCTGGCCGCTGGGCGTCGTGGTGTTTCTGAAGGAACTGACAGATGAATGACGCGTCGGGATTGGTCGACCTTTTCGTGATTGGCGGCGGCATCAATGGGGCGGGGATTGCGCGTGATGCGGCCGGGCGAGGCCTATCGGTCGTGCTGTGCGAGAAGGACGATCTGGCGCAAGGTACCTCCTCGCGCTCCGGAAAGCTGGTGCATGGCGGGCTGCGCTATCTGGAATATTATGAGTTCAGGCTCGTGCGCGAGGCGTTGATCGAACGCGAGGTTCTGCTGAACGCAGCGCCCCACATCATCTGGCCAATGCGCTTCGTACTGCCGCACAGCCCGCAGGATCGCCCCGCCTGGCTGGTGCGTCTCGGATTGTTTCTCTACGACCATCTTGGCGGCCGCAGAAAACTGCCGGGCACCCGCACGCTGGATCTTTCACGGGATCCGGAGGGCATGCCGCTGCTGGAACAGTTCACCAAAGGCTTCGAGTATTCCGACTGCTGGGTGGACGATGCGCGCCTCGTGGTCCTGAATGCGGTGGATGCGTCCGAGCATGGCGCGCAAATCCTCACCCGGACATCAGCCACGTCGGCGCGACGTGAAGACGGTGCCTGGACCATTACGACGAAGAATGCGCAAACCGGAGAAACACTAACTTTTCGTGCGCGCTGCATCGTCAACGCTGCCGGACCCTGGGTGTCCGATGTCATTGGACGCGTGGCGGGTTCAAATTCGACGCGCAACGTGCGTCTCGTAAAAGGAAGCCACATCATCGTGCCGAAGTTCTGGCAGGGGGCGAACGCTTATCTCGTCCAGAACCACGACAAACGCGTGATTTTCATCAATCCTTACGAAGGCGACAAAGCCCTGATAGGCACGACCGATATCGCTTATGAGGGGCGTGCGGAGGACGTTCAGGCTGATGAAGCAGAGATTGCCTATCTGATCTCGGCCGTGAACCGCTACTTCAAGGAGAAGCTGCATCGCAATGACGTATTGCACAGCTTCTCGGGCGTTCGCCCCCTCTTCGATGACGGTAAGGGCAACCCTTCGGCAGTGACGCGCGACTATGTGTTTGACCTGGACGAAACAGGAAACGCGCCGATCCTCAACGTCTTCGGCGGCAAGATCACGACCTTTCGAGAACTTGCCGAGCGCGGTTTGCATCGCATGTCGCATCTGTTTCCGGAGATGGGGCCGGACTGGACGGAGAAGGCGCCCTTGCCGGGCGGCGACATGCCGAATGCAGACTATGAGAGTTTTGCAAACAGCCTGCGCGAGGCCTATCCCTGGATGCCGAGAAGGCTCGTGCACCACTATGGGCGCCTCTACGGAACGCGGACCGGGAATATCGTCAAAGGCGCGTCCGACCTTCACGGGCTTGGCCGGCATTTTGGTGGCCTTCTTTACGAAGCCGAGGCACGCTACCTCGTTGCCAGCGAATGGGCCCAAACCGCCGAGGACATTTTGCGGCGACGGACAAAGCACTATCTGCATCTGACAAAGGCGGAGCAGTCTGCATTCGCAGAATGGTTCCAGGCCGAGCAGATCGCTGCGGCCGCCTGAACGGCTTGGTCGGAACTCTGCACCAGTGACGAGTGGAGATCGATGCCTCTTTCCCTTTCCTTGAATACTAACCCCCTCGTCAATCGCTTCGCCGATCCCGACGATCTGATCGACACGGTTGCGCGCGACCTGCGTATTCGTGACCTCCAGCTTACACACGAATTCATCAATCCGGCCTGGCCGGCTCCGGTCATCCGGCGCCTCACTCGGCAGATGTCGGCGGCTCTTGCCCGAACGGGAGTACGCGTCACCAGCGGCATGACAGGGCCATATGGCCGCCTGAACCATTTCGGCCATCCTGACGGTGAGGTGCGTCGCTACTACGTCGACTGGTTCAAGACCTTCGCCGACACCATCGCCGAACTCGGAGGCGTTTCGGTGGGAACCCAGTTTGCCATCTTTACCTACAGGGACTTCGACGACCTTGACCGGCGTGCCGATCTGATCGACATCGCAATCGATTGCTGGGCCGAGGTCGCGGAACACGCCAGATCCGCTGGACTGAAATATGTCTTCTGGGAACCGATGAGCATCGGCCGCGAATTCGGTGAAACGATTGCTGAATGCCTCAAACTGCAGGAGCGCCTGACGGCTGCCGACATGGCGGTGCCTATGTGGATGATGGCGGATATCGACCATGGCGACGTCACAAGCGACAATCCCGACGACTATGATCCCTATGCATGGGCGCGCGCCGTCCCAAAAGTCTCACCCATCATTCACATCAAGCAGAGCCTGCTGGACAAGGGCGGGCACCGGCCCTTCACGGCCGAATTCAACGCCAAGGGGCAAATCCAGCCTCAACCGCTGCTGACGGCGCTTTCCGAGGGCGGCGCCGTTGACAACGAGATCTGCCTCGAACTGAGTTTCAAGGAGCGGGAGCCGAACGACCGCCAGGTCATCCCTCAGATAGCAGAAAGTGTCGCCTTCTGGGCCCCGCATATAGACACCGGCGCAGATCGACTGAATGTCTAGGTCTGAGTTCTGCGATTCGAGCATCAGCGGCCCAAATTGAGCGGGAAAGGAGACACATGGCACGTCGCAACGGCGGCACGCACGACCCTGAGGACTCGCTCGCGATCCGCGCTGCATGGCTTCACTATGCGGGCGGCCTGACACAGGCTGCCGTTGCCAGTCGGCTTGGTCTGACCTCCGTAAAGACACACCGCCTGATCGCCCGAGCCGTCGCGGATGGAGCAGTCAAGGTTTCCATCGATGGCGAGATCGTCGAATGCGCGATGCTGGAGGACAGGCTCTGCCAGAAGTTTGATCTCGACTTTTGCGAGGTCGCGCCGGATCTGGGCGAAGACGGGCTGCCGCTGCGCGCTTTGGGCATCGCAGGAGCTGGCTTCCTGCGCCGAGAGATAGAACGCGGCGACCATGCCGTGATCGGGCTTGGTCATGGCCGGACCCTGGCCGCGGCCGTTCAGCAGATGCCGCGCTTCGAAGCGGGCAAGGTAAGGTTTGTTTCGCTGCTTGGCGGACTGACCAGAAACTATGCCGCCAATCCGCATGACGTGATGCATCGTCTTGCCGAAAAAACCGGAGCCCAATCCTATGTGATGCCGGTTCCCTTTTTCGCAAATTCGGCGGAGGATCGGGAGGTTCTTCTCGCGCAGCGCGGCGTGCGCGAAGTCTTCGAAATGTCCAACCGCGCCGAGTTGAAGATTGTCGGTGTCGGCACGGCCGATTCAGGCGCGCAGCTTGTAGCCAGCGGCATGATCGAACCGCGTGAAATATCCGAAATCCGGGCAGTGGGAGGCATTGGCGAAATGCTCGGCCATTTCTTCGATGGCACGGGCCGGGTTTTGGAGACTACCCTCACCGCCCGCACCCTCGCCGTCGATCTCGACGGAAGCCCGCAAAGCCGCATTGTGGCCATTGCAGGAGGGCACAGCAAGGTGGACGCACTCCGCGCGATCCTTTTAAGCGGTCGTCTGAACGGGCTTATCACCGACGAACCCACAGCTCGCGCGCTGGCAGAGGATCCCGTTTGAAACGGCTTTAGTGTACGCCTTGCGCAGCCGAATCCTGAGGCTTCAAAACATAGAGCCCCACATCGATCATGCCTGTCCGGAATCCCGCTTCGCAATAAGCGAGATAGTATTCCCAGAGCTGGCGGAAGCGCTCGTCGAAGCCCAGTCTCTGGATTGACGGCCAGTTTCGCAGGAAACGCCTGCGCCATTCTGCCAGGGTCAGGGCGTAGCTCCGCCCAAACTGCTCCGAGTGCACCAGAGAGAGGCCGCTCGCCTTTGCCTGTTGCCTGATGATGGCGTCTGTTGGCAGCATGCCGCCGGGAAAGATGTAGCGCTGGATGAAATCGGCCCCGCGCCGGTAGCTCTCAAACCGACTCTCGTGAATGGTGATCACCTGCAGCACAGCGTGCCCGTCCTTCTTCAGAAGCCGGCGCACCGTGTCGAAATAGGCCGGCCAGAACTGCTCGCCGACTGCTTCGAGCATCTCGATCGACACAATCCGGTCAAAGGCGCCCTTGCTGTCCCTGTAGTCCTCAATCCGAAAATCGATGCTTTCGGACAGGCCTTTGCGCTCCACCATATCCTTGGCAAACGCGAGTTGCTCGGAGGACAGGGTGATGCCTCTCACACTGGCACCTGCGTCAGCCAGCCGCGCGGCGAGCGCACCCCAGCCGCACCCGATCTCAAGGACCCGATCACCCTTCTCCGGTGCGACGAGATCGACGATCCGAGAGAGCTTGTTGTCCTGAGCGTCCTCGAGCGATTGAGACGGACTTTCATAGATCGCGGACGAATAGGTCATGCTCGGGTCGAGCCAAAGCCGGTAGAAATCATTCCCGAGATCATAGTGATAGGCGATATTGCGCCGGCTTCCTCGTTTGCTGTTGGATCTAAACAGATGGCCCAGCCGATGCAGCAGGCGAAATGGAGCAAATCCACCGACGGTGCGATCGATTCCGCCAATGTTGAGAGCAGCGAGTTCGAGCAGGGCCGCGAGGTCGGGCGTTGACCATTCGCCCTCCACATAGGCTTCGGCAAAGGCGACATCGCCTTGCGTCAGCATCCGTCGTATCGCGCGCCAGCGATGCAGCTCGATCACGCCCTCGGGTCCAGGCCTGCCGGACTGCCGCTCCAGGGTCACACCCTCAGGTGTCCGTACGACGATCCGCCCATATTCCACACAGTTGAGGATCCGGCGCAGAAGCGACGCCGCCAGCGCACCTTTTATCTGGGGATTGCCGTCGGTACGGCTATCGACATCAGGCGACATTGCGATGACCCTTCTGGTGGAAGACCTGGCCAGACGACACATAGGTGACGGGCGATCCCGGCGCGGCGGGACGTTCGTGAAGTTGTATCCCCTTCAGCCACAGACGCGCAGCCTCCCAGTGGATGCCTGCGACCACTTTAAGTGTCAGCAAGGGATGGGAAAGAAAAATGCGCAAGAGCGCCTTGTCAGAAAGCTCTTCACGCTCGCCGGTGAAAGCGGCGACGATCATCGCTCCCTCGCCATCGCTGCCGGTGATACGAACAGACATATCCTTGGCTGGAAGACCAACCCGAAAACCGTAATCCATATCCAGTCCCATGAACGGGGATACGAAGAAGCGCTTCTCGCACCGCTGTTCGACAATGTTTCCCTCTTCAGCTTTGGCTGGGATGAGATAGCTGTGGCGTTGGCCGAACGTGTTGTTGACCTCGTACAGGATAGCCTGAAGTTGCCCGTCGCGACGATGGCAAAAATAGATGCTGATCGGATTGAACACATAGCCAAGAATTCGCGGCATCGAGAACAGGCGGATTGCCCCTCCCGACTGGAGTCCCGCAGCCGCCAGATGGCGTTCCACATGAGCGCGCAGAGAGACGCAAGCGCTGTCTCCGTGATCGGCGTCATGGAAGCTGAACAGATTGAAGCGATTGCGCGAAAACAGCCGCAGCCTGCCTGCCAATCCGTCGATCTCATCAATGTCCAGAAGCAGCGAGAACATCCGATAGGAAAGCTTGTGCCGACGAGGCCGCAAGCGCTGGTGCATCACCTTGCCGACGTAAATCGCCGATGTGAGCTCCTTGCTCATGCAGCCGCCAATTCCCGGACTGGCGGCAGTTCGTGGATATGAATGCGGCCAGATTCGTCTTTAACGCTCCAGGGACGCCTGACGCCTCCGAGCGCCTCGGCAACCGCCAGTCCTGCCTGCAGACCGTCTTCATGAAAGCCGGCTCCAAAATAGGCGCCACAGAACCAGGTGTTGCGATTTCCCTGAAGAGACCAGAGCTGCCGCTGGGCGCTCATAGCGGCGCGGTCAAAAAGCGGGTGCTCGTAGATCTCTCGGTGTTTCACCAGTTCCTCCCTCGGCTGGCTCGGCGGATTGAGTGTCACGAAAAGTGGCAATCTGTCCGGAATCGATTGCAGCCTATTCATCCAGTACGTTACGGCAAGGCTTTTGGTTTCACCCTTGGTGTTTGCGAGATAGTTCCAGCTCGACCATGTCCGCCGCCTCTTTGGCATCAGCCGGGGGTCGGAATGGAGAACAGCTTCGTTGCGGCTGTAGCGAAAGCAGCCCAGCAAATCCCTTTCTTCGCCATCGGCATCGATCAGCATCCGTAGCGCCTGATCTGCATGCGACGCGATGATTACATGGTCGAAACGGCGCGTGGTTCCGTGTGTGTCGACAATCTCCACAAAGCCTGCCACACGCCTGATGGACTTGACCCCGTGTCCAAGCAGAATTCGGTCGCCAAATCCCGCGGTCAATCGCTTGACATACTCCCGGCTTCCACCGTCGACAGTGCGCCAGATGGGACGACCGGCAAGCTTCAGCAAGCCGTGGTTGTCGCAGAACCTGATAAAGGAAGCTGCCGGGTGATTTCCCACGTCAGCCGCCGGCGTTGACCAGATCGCCGCCGCCATCGGATAAAGATGATCTTCGCGGAATGCGCTGCCATAGCCCCGGCTGTCTAGATAGTCATCCAGGCTGATGTCTTGAGCGATGTCCGCATGCGCCGGTGCTTCCCGATAAAACCTCAGCAATTCCCGCAACATCCGCCAGAATCGAGGATTTGCCAGATTTGAAGGCTGAGCGAGAAGCCCGGAGAAGCCAGTGCCGGAATATTCCAGACGACCATCATCAAGCGATACGGCGAAGGTCATTTCAGAGGGCTTAGTGGGAACGTCGAGATGCTTGAAGAGAGCCGTGAGATTTGGGTAGGTGACTTCGTTGTAGACGATGAACCCCGTATCGACGGGGGTGTCGCCAACGTCGATCGTATTGCTGTGACCGCCCGGTTTCGCGTTTGCTTCGAAGACGGTCACCTTGTGTCGCGAGGCCAGTAGCCATGCTGCCGACAGGCCCGAAATACCGCTGCCCACGACCGCGATTTCGAGCGGTTTCCCGCTTTGTGCGTGCATCTCACCCGCAATCGACATATGCAAAACCTCGTCTTCGCCGTGGAACGCTCGCACAACGTCCTCTAATTTGTTGAATTGTACGGAGCCACAATCGATACGGATCACCACATGAACAGTGATCCACGAGGCACCGCCGCACGTAACAGGACGCATGAATGCATCTGTACGCCTTGATATCGCCGGAGCAGCGGCGACGGCCTTCGACACAAGGGGACTTGTCATGTCGATGACAGCCCCCCGGCCTGGCGCCCAGCTGTCTGCTGAGGAGAGCAGACGATTGCTGGTGGAAGTGGCCGCCGCACAGGACCGCACCGCGTTTGCAGCGCTGTTTGCGTTTTACGCACCGCGCGTGAAAGCCTTCATGCTGCGGTTCGGCATGACGGCCCCGGTCGCGGAGGACCTCGCGCAAGAGACGATGCTGCTCGTCTGGAAGAAGGCCGCCTATTTCGATCCCTCCAAGGCGGGGGTGTCGACGTGGATCTTCACCATTGCGAGAAACCTGCGGGTGGACCGTTTGCGTCGCGAAAGCCGGCCGCTGGCTGCAGTGGATATTCTCGACCCTTCCGACGAGCCCGAAGCACCGGTGTCAGGCGAGGCGGTCGTCCTGACCATTGAGCGCGAAGAAAGGGTGCGAAGGGCACTCGCCCTCCTGCCCAGTGATCAGGCCACTGTCGTGAAGCTCTCATTCTTCGGGGAAAAGGCGCAGTCCGAGATTGCCAGCGAACTTGGCATTCCGCTTGGCACGGTAAAATCGCGCGTAAGGCTGGCATTTGGTCGGCTGCGCGAAATTCTGGATGACTTGAAATGATGGCAAACCACCACCCCAGCAACGAGACGCTGAGACGGTTCTCCGATGGAACGCTGAAGTCCGGTCCGCGCATTGTCGTGGCCGTCCATGTCGGTGGATGCCCTCACTGTGCCGAGCGTGTCGCCGAGTTCGAAGCAATCGGCGGCGCGGCGCTCGACGAAGTGGCGCCGGTCGATATGTCAGATACCGCTTACGAGCATCTGATGGCACGGGTGGATGCCTGGGATGGCAAGGCCGATGCTGACACCATAGCGGTTCCAAGACGTGCTGAACTTGGCATAAGGCTGCCCGAAGCGCTGGACGGCTGCGGGGTGGGTCCGTGGCGCTGGATCGGTCCTGGCGTTCGCTGGAGCAAGCTGGAAGTCCCTGGCGATCCTCAGGCAAATCTTATGCTGCTCAAGGTCGCGGCGGGACGCAAACTGCCCGAACACACGCATTCCGGCCGTGAGTACACGCAGGTGTTGAGCGGCTCCTTCGCCGATGAGCGCGGGCGCTACCGGCCCGGCGACATGGATGAAGCCGACTCCGACGTCCAGCACCAGCCGATCGTGGACGCTACGGGGGAATGTGTCTGTCTGGCGGCGCTTGAAGGGCATATGCGGCTGCGCGGCTTTTTCGGTCGAATGATCCAGCCGCTGCTTGGCGGATAGAGACATGAACTGGCCGGTGACACTCATCGCGGTCGCAATTGGTCTTTCGCTCGCGATGTCCGCCGCTTGGGTGATCGCGATCAGAACGGGACGATCAGGCTGGATTGATGCCACCTGGTCCTTCTCGGTCGGCATCTTTGGCGCTATCGCAGCCCTATTGCCTTTCACTCCGGACGAGCCCACGTCGCGTCAATGGCTTGTGTCGGCACTCGTCATATTCTGGTCGTTTCGCCTCGGACTGCATATCGCAGCCAGAACGGCAGCGGATGGCAAGGATGATCCGCGCTACAGCGAATTGCGACGCCAGTGGGGGGAGAGCTATCGTTCGCGGCTCTTCCTTTTTCTCCAGATCCAGGCCGCCACGGCTTTCATACTCGCGCTGTCCGTTATGGTGGCGGCGCGCAATCCTTCACCGGGATTGGGATTGTCCGATCTTGTCGGCGCGGTCCTGTTCATCGCAGCGGTCGTGGGCGAGGCTGTATCAGACCGGCAATTGACCGCTTTCAGGCGCAACCCCGCCAATAAGGGCAAGGTCTGCGACGAGGGGCTTTGGAGCCTGTCGCGCCACCCCAACTACTTCTTCGAGTGGCTCGGATGGCTTGCCTATCCGGTAATTGCCCTGAACCTAGCCGATGGCTATTTCATAGGCGCGATCGCGCTTGCCGGGCCAGTGATGATGTACTGGCTGCTTGTGCATGTGTCGGGCATTCCTCCTCTGGAGGAACATATGCTGCGTTCTCGTGGCGAGAAGTTCCGCCGCTACCAGTCACGCGTCAACGCCTTCTGGCCCTGGCCTTCCGCGAAGGGCACCCAATCAGCACGCGACCCAAGGGAGAAGCACCTGTGAGCCTCATCTCATCAGCAATCCGCGCCGTCGAGCGGGCGCCACTTCCCGACGTCGCTACGCGATATGGCATCGAGTGGCTGGTGGGGCGAACGCGCCGACGACTTTCCAACCCAACTGGCGGTGAGGAATTGCAATTCGCGTCGGGCATGGACGCACACCCCATCGCCGAACATGCTGATGCCGCCAACGAGCAACATTACGAGTTGCCGCCCGAATTCTTCGGACTGACCCTTGGACCACGCAGAAAATACTCTTGCTGCTACTATGAAACAGGCCGCGAGACACTCGCCGAGGCCGAGGTCGCGGCTCTGACCCGCACGGTGGAGAATGCCGGGCTGGCGGATGGGCAGGCCATTCTTGAACTCGGATGCGGCTGGGGCTCACTGACCCTGTTCATGGCGGAGCGCTATCCCACGGCAAAGATCATCGCCGTCTCCAACTCAGCCCCACAGCGTCGCTACATCGAAGGCGAAGCGGCAGCTCGAAATCTCGCGAATATAGAGGTTGTGACGGCCGACATGAACGCCTTCGCGCCGTCGTCCCGCTTCGATCGCATCGTGTCGGTTGAGATGTTCGAGCATATGTCGAATTGGCGCGAACTCCTGTCACGCGCCAAAACCTGGCTGACGCCGGATGGACGCTTGTTCGTCCACGTGTTCAGCCACAAATCCAGTCCGTACCGGTTTGACCATCGCGACGACGCCGACTGGATCGCGCAGCATTTCTTTACTGGCGGCATCATGCCGAGCCACGGCCTGATGAACCACTTTCCAGACAGCTTCACCGTCGAGAAGGACTGGCGCTGGAGCGGTACACATTACCAGCAGACTGCAATCGACTGGCTTGCCCGCTATGACGCCAATCGAGAGCGTATTGATGAAATCCTGCGGGAGGTCTACGGACCTGACGCCTCGCTTTGGCATCGCCGCTGGCGTCTCTTTTATCTGGCCACGGCTGGACTGTTCGGACATGCCGGCGGCAGCGAATGGGGCGTCAGCCATTATCTGCTGCGACCAGCCTGATAGTCCCATGGACGTTGTCCAATCTGCCTGGGCACGCATCACTGCCTATGCCGCGCATGAGGACAGTCGGACCGCTTCGGCTAATCTGATCGCGCTTGTCGTCGCGTCAAACCAGCCCTTCTACATTCTCTATCTGTATGCGTTGATCGGCGGAGGTGAAAAACTCGCGCCGTCGTTTCTGACGCTTTTGTCCACTCCGTTCTTCCTGGCTGTGCCTTTCATATCGAGGCGCAGCAGCATCGCCGGACGCGCCCTGCTCGTGTTGACCGGCATCGGAAACGCCATCGTCAGCACCAAGGCATTCGGTGTCGAGGCGGGCATCGGAATGTTCCTCATTCCGTGTGCTTTGATTGCGGCTGCCCTTTTCAAACCGCGCGAGAGGCTTTTGGGATTTCTCCTGATAGGGCTCTGCGGCGTCGTTCACTTCGCATTTGCCGGTCTCTACGGCGCACCGCTCGCGAACTACACCGCGTCAGACCTCGCGGCCATGAGCAGCCTGAACGCGGTAAGCGCCGCGACACTCGTCATCTTTGTCGGACTGCTCATGTCGGGCGCGCTCGCCGACGCCGATAGCAGACGCGGTTAGCCCTGCGGGACGAAATAACGCGTGACCAGAAAACCGCCTGCAGCCGCAACTGCGGTCAGAGCTGAACCCCAGCACAGATCCGCCACCGTGATGACCGCAGGCCATCCGCGCAAGGTGGCGTGATTTGTGAGGTCATAGGTGGCGTAGGCCAGAAAGCCGAGCATTCCGCCATAGAGTGCAGCAGTCGTCCAACGGCCGCTGCCGAAGGCCGGGCTGATGGCGAAAACCACGATACCCGCGACATAGATGAGATAGAAAAGCACTGCCGGCGTCGGGTTGAAACTCTCCGCCAGAAGATCACCCAAGTATTGCCGGTAGAGACGGCTGGACATGGTCGTCAGCCATACCGCATCGATGGCGAGGAAGATGACCATGGTACTCACATAGGCGACGACATATTTCATCTTCTTCGGTTCCTAATTACGCGTTTGCGGCTTCTTTTGAACGAAGCTCATCCAGCGCGCCAAGCGCGCGTTCGCGGGCTGCGCGGTGATCAACGATCGGACGGGGATAGGTCTCGCCGAGAGTCACTTCACTCTCGCGCAAAACGTCATCCGGCGCCTCCCACGGCCTGTGAAGGTACCGATCCGGAAGGGCGGCCAGTTCGGGCACGTATTGGCGGACATAATCGCCGCCGGAATCGAACTTCTCACCCTGCAGGATAGGGTTGAATATGCGGAAATACGGTGCCGCATCGGCCCCGGTCCCCGCCACCCATTGCCAGTTCGCCGGGTTGCTGGCCGCGTCCCCATCCACGAGCGTGTCCCAGAACCAGCGCTCGCCCTGTCTCCAGTCAATGCCGAGATGCTTGATGAGGAAGGACGCAACGACCATCCGCACCCGATTATGCATCCAGCCAGTCTGCCACAACTGGCGCATGCCTGCGTCCACGATCGGATATCCGGTCAGGCCCCTTTGCCATTTGCGCAGGCTGTTCGGGTCATCCTGCCATGGAAATCCGTCGAACTCCGAACGAAAGTTCTCGTCGTGGAGATTGGGGTTGTGAAACAGCAGATGATGACAGAATTCACGCCAGACAAGCTCCTTGCGAAACTTGACTGCGTCTCCAGTGGCCTTTGATGCGGCCTTGCTGGCCGACAGCGCCGCAACCACCTGAAACGGCGTTATTTCGCCGAAAGCGAGATGTGGGGAAAGCCGCGAGGTTCCCATTTCCCCCGGCACGTCCCGGCTGTCGCTATAACCCTTGAGATGTTCCGCTAGGAATGCCTTCAGCGCCGCTTGCGCACCGCCCTCTCCCGGCTTCCAACTGTCGACCAGACCTCCAGACCAATCGGGTTTGGATGGCAGCAGATCAAGATCATTCAACGAAAGAGATAAGAGCTTGTGGCCGCCGGACTGGATCCTTGTGGGAGCATCGACTGGATCACGCGGTTCCGGCTCATTCGCCAGCGCCTTCCAGAAAGGCGTGTAGACCTTGTAAAACCCGCCCGTGCTTGTTTTCAGCCTGGACGGTTCATGCAAAAGCATGCCGTCGAAACTCTCCGCGACGAGCCCACGTCCGCGCAGACCGGTTTTCATCGCGGCATCGGCCGAAGCTTCTGCCGGATGATATCGTCTGTTCCAGTAGACAGCATCGGCGCCCGTATCACTGATCACCTCGTCGACGACATCCGCGCTCCCACCGCGCCTGATGACAAGATTTCCGCCGATCTCGAGCAGTGTGTCCTGCAGATGCGACAGGGAGTGATGCAGCCACCAGCGACTGGCCCCGCCGCCCGGCCGCGCTTCATCCATGATGAACAGGCAGATCAATGGCTTGTCGCAGGAAACCGCCGCCGAGAGTGCGCGATTGTCCGCGACCCGTAGGTCACGACGGAACAGGACTATTGCCGGGGCTTTCCGGGACATGCGATCTCGGTCAGCGCTTCGCCGGAGTCCAGTTCACATCCCGGCAGATCAATCCGCCAACGATGCAGCCGCGCGTGGTCAGGCCATTCTTGGCCACGCGAAGGGTCATCGAATAAGTCAACTTGCGCTTGGGATCATAGGCCTTTCCGGCCAGCGTCGACTGAGATTTCGGTTCGAGCGTCATGATCAGCTTATCCCCGACTTCCTCGCCTTTGCTGGTATCGCGTATCCAGACATTCGTAGCACAGAGCGAGGCTCCGCATGGCGCGATGCGGACGCGCGCATTGCCATCTGAACGCGACCAGACACCAGAAGGATCTGGACCTCCTTCGGCAATAGCGGCGCTAGCGACAAGGCTCAAAGCGAGAGATAGAAGGGTCTGACGGTACATGGTCCAACAACACCTCTTGTGGTCATATCGACTGTTACGTCCCACAAGAGCTGGTGGATCACTTCGCGTATAGCCGCGCACCGTTACGCCAGCACGGCGCTAGCGACAGCTCAGCTTGACGAAAGAACGTTCGCGTAGCGGCTACGCAGTTCCGCTTTCTGCACTTTGCCCATGGCGTTTCGCGGCAAGTCCGACACAATCTCATAATGGCGTGGATGCTTGAAGCGCGCCAGTTTCTCGCCAACCGAACTGCGCAGACCTTCTATTGAAAATCCTTCCTTCGCGACCACGACCGCGACCACGGCTTCCCCGAAATCCGGATGCGGCACGCCAATGACGGCCGACTCCACCACGCCGGGAACCTCATCGAGGACGCTTTCGATTTCCTTGGGATAGATGTTCAATCCACCCGATATGATGAGGTCCTTCTGCCGTCCGACAATGTGCACATAGCCGTCGGAATCGATCTTCGCCATGTCACCCGTTATGAACCAGCCATCCGGGCGGAACTCCGAAAAGCGACCGATCGCGCGCAAGGCGCAGCCTGTGGAAATCGCCAATGTGATTGTCTGGCTGCTCAGCGATGAGGCGAGCTATGTCACCGGCTCGATCTACACCGTGGACGGAGGCATGACCGCGTAAGAAAAACTGGCTGTCACAGGTGGCAACGAGAGGCCGCCACATTCGAGCTGCGTCAAAGAGCTTCCTTGGCTCGATCCTTTTGATAAAACCGGTTGCAGACTAATCTCATGAGAAGCTGATGATCACGGAATTTGCATTTTCGCCACATCCCGCAGTTTCTCTGGCGATCGAGGGAAGCGACGCAAGTTTCCCTGTAAACCGGATATTCTGCATCGGCAGGAACTATGCCGCGCATGCTGTCGAGATGGGGCATGATCCGAATCGGGAGCCCCCCTTTTTCTTTTTGAAGCCCGCGACGGCCGTCGTCACAAACGGGACGTTCTCGTGCCCGCAAGCCGCAGGTGAGGTGCATCACGAGGTCGAGCTGGTGGTCGCGCTGGGCAGCGGCGGCAAGGACATACCCGTTGAAACCGCATTGGATTGCGTCTTCGGCTACGGGATCGGTCTCGATATGACCCTGCGAGATATTCAGGCCAAGGCGAAAAAGCTTGGCCGACCGTGGGACGTCGCCAAAGGCTTTGATGGCTCGGCTCCTTGCGGCCCGCTGGTGCCGGCATCGCGGTCAGGTCACCTCGCCAAGGGCACCATCTCACTATCGATCAATGGCACCGAACGCCAAAGCGGCGACCTTGATCAGATGATCTGGAAGATCCCGGAAATCATCAACATTCTATCCCGCTATTTTCGGCTGCTGCCAGGCGATCTGATCATGACAGGCACACCTGCCGGGGTGGGACCTGTCGAGCCAGGCGACCGGCTTCATGCCCGGATTGAGGGCGTCGGAGAATGGACTGTTTCGGTCCAAGGCTGATCGCGGGCGTGATCGAACGAAGCGCTCGCAAGGAGAACGGCTGGTCCTTCTCTACGCCGTGCTTCCCCCCGGCCACGCGATCATCGCCATGTCTGCAATGCGGCGGAGATCGTCTGGCCGGGCTCCACTGGCGGCCTCCACTGCAATGCCGCGCAGAAGTGCAACCAGATAGCCGGAAAGTGCGACGGGTTTGGCATCCGCCGGCAAATCTCCCTCGGCCTGCGCATGCTCAAGCCTTTCTGCGATCCGCTCTCTTAACTGCTCGCGTCGACGGCTGGTCTCCCGGCGCACCGGCGCACTGGCCTGACTGCCGACCAATGCACCGTGAACCATCAGGCAACCGGGAGGGTTGTTTGGGTCGGAATGGAATGCGCAGGCACCGTAAACAAGCCCTCCAGCCAGTTCGCGTGCGCTTGGGGCCATCAACGCTGTTTCGATGAAGGGCGCTGTTTCCTCATCATATCGGTCGAGTACCTTGAGAAACAGCGCTTCCTTGTTACCGAAAGCGGCGTAGAGACTGGGCCGCGTGATGCCCAGTTCATCGGTCAGGTCCGATAGCGACGTGCCTTCATATCCGTTGCGCCAGAAGAGCCGCATGGCTTTTGTGATCGCCTCGTCTGTATCGAATTCGCGTGGCCTACCTGTCGTCATGATCCATGCTCTATTTTATACCGGCCGATATATAACGCCTTGACGGCAAAATCATCATACCCTCTTATATACCGACCGATACACATATAGGGCGCCAAGTGATGTTCAAGCAAATTGCTCTCTACGCGTCATTTCTTCTCGCCGCGGTGCAAGGGGCTGCCGCTGAAGTCAGACCATTCCCGGCAAGCTTCGAGACGCGCGAGGTGCGGACAGACGGAGCGACAATTCACGTGCGCGTCGGCGGCAGCGGGCCCGCGGTACTGATGCTGCATGGCTATAGCGAAACGGGAGATATGTGGGAGCCGCTCGCCGCTGAAATGGTGAAAGACCACACCGTTATCGTGCCCGATCTCAGAGGGATGGGGCTGTCATCACATCCACAGACTGGATACGACAAGAAGACACAGGCCGGGGACATTGCCGAGGTGCTGCGTGTGTTGAAAATCGAAAGCACCGATCTGGTCACGCATGACATAGGCAACATGGTCGGGTTTGCTTTCGCTGCCCAGCACCCCGCTCAGGTAAACCGGTTCGTGCTCATCGATGCACCCGTGCCGGGCGTCGGCCCCTGGGAAGAGGTTCTCAAGAACCCGCTGCTATGGCACTTCCGGTTCGGAGGGCCGGATATGGAACGTCTCGTCGCAGGCCGCGAGCGTATTTATCTCGATCGGTTCTGGAACGAGTTCTCGGCCGATCCGACGCGCTTCGACGAAGCTTCGCGCGAACATTATGCCGCTCTCTATGCGCTGCCGGGTGCGATGCACTCCGGGTTCGCCCAGTTCGCCGCCTTCGATCAGGATGCGATCGACAACAAGGCGTTTCTTGCCACTTCCGGCAAGCTTACCATGCCTGTGCTGGCGATTGGCGGCGAGAAATCTTTCGGGCTGCAAATGGCTTCCGTCATGCGCTTTGCCGCAACCGACGTTGCCGAGGGCGTCATTCCGGACTCCGGACATTGGATCATGGAGGAAAACCCAGCCGCCACGATCAAACTGGTGACCGAATTTCTCCACTGATCCGCTTTTCCGACCATTCCGCAAGCGATGATCGAGGAGAGGCGCTGCACCCACCTGAGCCAAGCGCGGCACCGTCCAACCGCCGGAAAACGCGGGCCCCGGCTGGTCAGTTCATCTCGACCCAGTCCTCGATATCGCTTCCGTCCTCGGGTACTGTGCAGGCGACGCGACGGGGCGAAGCCTTTTCCTTGATAATGATCTCGTAGAAGCCGGGCTTCAGCGGTGAAACCTTCTCGACCACCGACGGGACGCCTACCATTTGCAAGCACTTGTTGATCGCCGCTTTGGGGGCTCCAGCTGCCACGTGGTCCTGATGGTCATGCCCGCCCTTGACGCTCAGGCCGAGAAACTTCCTTCTCGCGTCAAACTTGCACTCGAAAAGGGTCGGACTCGCTTCATCAGTCTGTCCGTAGACGTGAAAGATCCCGCGTGTCTTTTCGACCGGCAGCAGCATGAGTGAAGAACGGTCGACCCCGAGCTTGGCGGCAGCTTCTTGCGCACAGGAACGACCGAGTTCGCTTTCGGCAACAATCTTGGCATTCACAACGCTCGCGGACACGCCGAGCGCGGCAAGACTTGACGCCAGGAGCAGGAAAGACCCAGCAATTCTTGATCTCAACATGTGTGAAACTTTCTCAACGCTTCAGTTGCTAGAGCTATTTGAAAAGCGTCAGAGCGCGCCCTCGTCGGTGAGTGACATGACCTGAGCCACAACGCCCGAGTTCGATACGAGACATCGCCAAGGCGCCCGATTGGGGCCGACACCGATCTTCACCTCGGAGTTCGCCTCCGAATATTCCATCGAGATGATCGTGAGATCCGACGTGTTCGTCGTCCGGCGTACCTCACGCAGACAAGCGTCACGGGCAACCTGGGGAACGCTCGCATCCATCATACTCGAGTCTGGCGGCGCGGAACTCTGACCGTCCGTGGTGCATCCAGCTGCCAGCAACCCGCCGGCCAGAATCAGAAAAGTCGACGTCTTCATCTGCTCCACTCACATCCGTTTTTCGATCTGGCTGCTGGCGATTTCTCGACAGCCTTCATCGGCCACCCGATTCCACCAAGAATTTCCCTGCGGCCCATCCGCTCGAGCTTCCGTCGCGCCGCTCCACCCGACACCACCGCGTCTGCCCGTTCATCCGGCAGCCGCGATTGCGCAGGATGATCCCGTTGCGAAGACGCGCGACTATAGTCGCCTGGGAAGATGGGCGCGATCTGACGTTCAACCTGTCACCGGGCGGCACATTAGCCACTTGCCAGAAGTCGGGTCCGCCGGTCAGTCCGTCGGCATAATCAGGCGGAAGCGCGCTGCTGCCACCTCCCGTCACTTCGATCCTGAGGGAAAAGTCCGCTCGCTCTCCTCGGCGAGCTGCATTGCGCATCAGATAAACCTGAATAACGTAATCGCCGCTTGACGGAACAATCACGTCGCCAAGATTGCCATCGATCGAGCCATTGAACAGCGCCTGGGACGCCCCCCGCGACTGGATATTGAAATAGCTGCTCGGATTATTGGTGCTCAGCGAGGCCGATAATCTCTGGCCCCCGCGCACGCTGACGAGATACCTTATCCCGTCATAGCCGATAATCGTATCGCGCACTGTGCGTGCGCTCCGACCCGGTGCAAATGCGACCCGCTCCGTACGATCCTTGGCGTTGGCAACTGCAATCCACCCGGTCGGAGCGGCAAAACCACACATCAGGCTCAAGACGAAACACGAAAGAACAAGAAGACGCGCCACCGGATGTCTCACCGCGGTTGAGGGAGAGATCGACATCCAAATATCATGAACTAGATGACGACGGACCCACCAATGAAATCTTCTCGCCGTATATGAACTGAACTCATGCATGACGACATTCCGGGCAATTTGCACAGAACGCACCCTCTGATATCGCCACTACAATTTCGGCACAGGAGGCTTTGAAAGACGCGTTATCGCGTCAATGGCCTGAGAGACTGTCGGACGCTCCTCGCGTGGTCACGCCCCGATGTCTACGACGATGCTATGAAGCGGTCGAGTTTGCCGAGGGTCTGGAGTCCAAGTTCCACTGCCCCGAAGCCCTTCGCTTTCTGGAACTCGGCGGCAGCTGAGAAGACCATTCCGAGCGTCACCTTCGTGAACGCGCCCTCATCTTCGAACGAGGCCCATGCATCGGCGTGCTTGGGGCCATTCTCTCCCCACAGGAGCTGATAGCCGAACCGTTCGTGCGCCCTGACCTCACCATAGAGATGATGGTTCGGAAAGACCGTTCCGTCCGGCCCGATCATATCGAAGACCCACTCGCCTCCTTCCCGCAGATCAATCCTTTTCGTACGGCAGGAGAATCCCTCCGGCCCCCACCATTGAGGAAGGGTCTCGGAATTCATCCAGGCATTCCAGACAATCTCGCGCGGCGCGCGGATAACTCGTTGCAACACCATGGTCCGCTCCGCAACGCCGGTGAGATTGTCCAATCCAGCGCCAAAGCCCTCTCGGTAACCGCCCTCCATGTCCACGGCCAGAGAGGAGAGTTGCACCGTCACAACCACCTTGCTCTGTTCGCCTAACTCGGTGAACGTCGAGGTGATCAATGCAGCCGATTGCGTTGTTTCTTCCGATGAGATCACCTCATAGTTCACGCTGCGCAGCGCTGGCTCAAGCGCAAGCCAACCGGATTCGCAGCGAATGTCGGGCTGACCCTGTGCCTTGCAGAGCGTGACCTCCCGTCCACCGACCCTTGTATCAGCCTCGAGGAACTCTACGGTCACCGAAGGCGAGGGAGACGCCCATACCGCCCGTGCGGCAGGTGCCGTCCAGGCCTGCCAAAGTGTACTGACAGGCGCAGCCACTTTGCGCTCGAATACCAATGTCGCGAAACGCCCATTGACGTCATGAGAAGCGGTCACGTCAGACGCGCTCGACTGTTCGTTTGTCATTTTCCCTGCTCCTTCACTACACCCATCACAAATGCGTCCAGCCGATCGAGCCGCGACTCCCAGATAGTCCGCTGTTCATCCATCCACGTGCGCGCCGGTTCGAACGCTTCGGGCACAATCGCGCAGGTGCGCACCCGGCCGTCCTTCGACGTCACGATCAACCCAGCCCCTTCGAGCACGGAAAGGTGCCGCATCACTGTGGGTAGCCGCAGTCCTGTAGGGTCTGCCAAATCAGTGACGCGTGTTGGCCTTTCTGCCAGTCGGGTGAGGATCGACCTTCGTGTGGAGTCGGCCAAAGCGTGGAACAGCAGCGACAGATCAGGATCATGCTTAGTCATATGGCTAACTATAGCAGCATGATCCCGGATCGCAAGCAATACTTTGCCATTCGGCTAAGTTTATCGACCACCATTCCGTTGGTTGACGAGCCGATTCTGGTAGCCTCATCGACACCCTTCGGCCTGATCGCGGCGATCGCGGGATCATTGCCAGAACGTCCTGCGCGACACAGGAAACACTATCAGGGCGATCGGCGACACGATGCCTAGACTGTCGGCACGGTGCCGCCGTCGATGATGAACTCGGATCCCGTGATGCTGGCAGCGCGATCTGAGGCGAGGAAAGCGATCAGGTTCGCAATCTCATCGGGCGAGGACGGCCGGCCGAGTGGGATGCCGCCCAACGAATCCATGATCATTCGCTTTCCGAGTGTGGCATCACCCCCCTGCTCTGCTCCCAGTCGCTCTGCCAGATGAACAGCCGCCTCCGTCTCGATCCATCCGGGTGAGACACGCACGACGCGAACACCTTTGCGCGAGACCTCCTTCGAGAGCGCCTTGCTATAGGTGGAGAGCGCAGACTTTGCAGCCGCGTAGGCTGTCGTCGCTTCCGGCAATGGCATGGTTCTCTGGATCGATGTGACGTGAATGACAACGCCCGAGCGTTGTTCGATCATCCCCGGCAAAATGGAACGATCAAGCCGCACTGCGGGCATCAGATTGAGGTCCATCTCTCTCCTCCAAGCGTCATCGCCGAGCACCCCGAAGCCGCCGGCCGGAGCCGACGAGCCACCGAGCATGTGAACGACTATGTCCACGCCCCCCAGCCGATCTCTGACGGCGGCTGCAAGCGTCTCGCATCCCTTGGCGGAGGTCAGGTCAGCAGCGACGAACCCGACGCCCTTGTCGAGCATGTCCGGCAGTGATCGCGCGCTGGTCAACACCTCTGCTCCGAGTTGGCGGAACAACCGGACCGTCGCGGCACCGGCGCCACGGGTGCCGGAAGTCACAAGCGCCCGTTTGCCTTCCAGAGTGACGAACGAAATCATGTCGTAATGTCCAGTTCGGCGATGCGCTCGCCTTCCAGAACGAAAAAGTACTTCAAGTCGACGGGACTGCCCGGGAAGTCTCCCACAAGATGGCTCGTGACCACTGTGCGGGGGCCTTCCGTTTCAATCGCGAATGGTTCGACGGTATAGGTAAATCTGGTCGACGCTTCAGCCTTCCATCGCCGGATCGCCTCGCGTCCGGCATGTGTCTCGTGTTCATCTCTGACGACAGCATCTTCACTGAAGCAAGCGGCGACAGCATCGGGATTTCGATGTCGGTCCGCTTCGAAATATGCGCTTATCTGCTTCGGCAGAGCTAGGTTCATCAGACATCTCCGTCTCTTGTGACGAGGCTTTGAATCGGCGCCATGATCCGAGCCTCCATGGTCCCAATCTAGGGCTGGACGTTCGTCGCGATAATTGGGACAAAGCTGAACGTTACATTGCGAAAAGGAGAACAATGTCGCGACAAGGTCTTGTCGAACTCGAAGCGGTTCTGGCCATTGCGGCGCGGAGCTCGTTTCGCGCCGCTGCCCTCGAACTGGGGCTGTCCACAACCGCACTCAGTAATCTGATAGGGAAGCTAGAGCGACAGCTCGGCGTGCGCCTCTTCAACCGCACCACACGCAGTGTCTCGCTCACGGACGCCGGGCGCACTTTCGTCCAACAGGTGGCCCCGGCGCTGCGCGACATTCAGGAAGCGATTGCGACCGTGAAGTCGCAGCAGGACACGCCATCGGGAACGTTGCGGATCAATGCCTTCGCCAGCGGGGCCCGCGAAATCATGGCACCGCTCGTTCTGGCCTTCCTGCGGCGATATCCCCAGGTCCATATCGACCTTGTCACCGAGGGCCGCATCGTCGACATCGTCGCCGAGGGATTTGACTTGGGCCTCCGCAGTGCGAATTTGGTGCCGAGCGACATGATCGCGGTTCCGTTGGGGCCGCCCCGCAGTCTCGCCGTCGCCGCAACGCCGGGTTATTTCGATGCGCATGGCAGGCCGCGCGTCCCGCCCGACCTTCTTGGACACAAATGCCTCCGCATCCGGCTGCCAAACGGCGCTCCCTACCGCTGGCACTTTGAAAAAGACGGAAATCCCGTCCAGATAGACGTGGAGGGTCCGATCACCTTGGACGAGGGTACGCTTGCGCGAATCGCAGTACTCGAGGGGATTGGGATTGGTTTGTTCATGGAGGCAGACATACGAGATGACGTCACCAAAGGCCGGCTCGAACGCGTCCTCCAGGACTGGACTCCACCCACGGCTCCGCTCAGCCTCTACTATCCCGGCCGCAAGAACCCTTCGGCGGCGTTCCGCGCCTTCGTTCAGATGGCACGCGACTTCGGCAAGGCGGCGATGCGCGACGGATAGGGATTTAGTTTGCGCTGGCGGCAAGGCTTGCATCAAACAACGAGACGCTAGTGCGCCCGAAGCCGGACGAACGGGACGCGCATGGACCCAGGATATTTCTGAACCAATCAACGGCGCTTGGAACAAGTAATCGTTTGATCGCTTTGCTTATGGTGGAGGGCCTGACGTGGAAAGCGACAACAAATTAGAAGCCGACAGCGATAAAGCCTGCGAGGAGATGGACGGCCGCGGGCGCGACGCGCAAAGCCCGTCCCAGATTCCGTTGCTGGGTTGGAAGGACTTGCTCTGGCGCGTGTGGCAACAGGCTGGAGAAGATCGCATCACGCTGATTGCGGCCGGGACCACTTTCTATCTGTTGCTCGCTCTGTTTCCGACGCTTGCCGCATTCGTATCCATCTACGGATTTGTGGCTGATCCGAAGACGGTCGCTGATCACGTTGCTTTCCTCGGCGGACTGATGCCCGGCGGCGGTATCGACATTATTCGCAGCCAACTTGAAAGCCTTGCCAATCAGGACCGGGATGCCCTCAGCATAGGTTTTCTCGTCGCCGTTCTGGGCGCATTCTGGAGTGCCAACAGCGGCGTCAAGACGCTGTTTGAGGCGCTCAACATTGCCTACGAAGAACGTGAGAAAAGGTCATTCCTGAAACTCAACCTGATGGCATTCACCTTCACATTCGGCGCCGTTATCATCGGAATTTTCATGATCGTCACCGTCGGCGTGGTGCCAGCAGTCTTAGGACTGCTGCAGATTGGCCAGTTTTCCGAGACAATTATAGCCGTACTGAGATGGCCGCTGCTGCTCATTGCGGTGGCAATTGGAATCTCTGTCCTCTACCGGTACGGACCGAGTCGCGAGCCCGCGAAATGGCGTTGGATCAGTTGGGGCGCCGCCCTCGCGACTCTCGTCTGGATGGCCGCGTCGGCAGGGTTTTCCTTCTATCTACAGAATTTTGCGGACTATAACGCGACTTACGGCTCTTTGGGCGCGGTGGTGGGCCTTATGCTCTGGATCTGGATTTCAGTCTTGATCCTTATCGTCGGCGCCGAACTCAATGCCGAAATGGAACATCAAACTGCCGTAGACACGACAACGGGCGCACCGCTTCCGATGGGGGAGCGCGGCGCGGTCGTAGCCGATACGCTCGGCGAGGCAAGCTAAGGCGCTGCCGAATGGGGCACAAATGTGCCTCGCACAGGCGCACAGGTCACGGCGAACTTTGACTATAGGCGATGACATTGCCATCTGAATGGCATGTCGCGCGCGCCAAAAAAGAAACTCCCGACCCGGCCTGTCCGTGAATGGTCCCTGTCGCCAGCGGCAACACTTGGTTCGGCGGTGCGCGCGAAAGGCATCCTTCTCGAAGTCCGCGCTCATCTTCCTTTCGCGGAGAGAAAGCTGGTGGACGTCGAATCCGGAATGCTGGTGCTGAGCGTGCCGGAAGATGATTTGGACGACCATCTCACCACAGCTGACACCGTGACAAGAAAGCTCCAGGGCATCGAGGAACTGCCCGTCATCCCGCGCGAGGTGGAGGACATTCTCACCATCAAGCAAGCAGAACGCCATCGCTGGCTGAAGGACGGCCGGCTCCAGAGCGCTGGAACCCGAACCGTCAAGCTGCGCGGGCGGGCACGAAAGATCACGTTTCACGTGTTCGATCCCCGCCACATCGAGGACGTTCTCGATCGCGGCCTGCCGGAGATCTGGCGGGAAGAGGATGCCTTGGCCGCCGCGGAGAACAGACGCCGCGGAGCGCAGAAGGCGGCCTTGAAGAAGGCGGGCAAGCTAGACCGGAAATCCTCACAAGCTGCAGACAACAAGAGCGGAAAAGAAGCGTCGCCGACGCTGAAGGGCTGGGACGACTTCGACCTCGATGGCCTGCTTCGCTAGCGCATCCCTAGGTGTCTTGTCTGACACAACTTAGAATTTGAACTTTTCAGTTTTCGAAGCATCAATTCTCCAATGCCAACCTGTCGATATGGCTCGGGCACCATATCGTCGGCGACAAAGCGCAAACGGCAACCGCAAGACTTCCTTGGCGATCTTCGGCCTCACCGCAATCGCGATAGGGTTAGCGGTCTTTGGCAATCCCGAGGGAACTTCAGTTTCCGCTGTGATGGCCGCTATGCCCGGCTCTGGATGCGACATCAAAGGCAACGTCAGCAAAAACAGCGGTGCACGGATCTATCATGTTCCGGGTCAGAAATTCTATGATGCAACCATCATCCGGCCCGAATATGGCGAACGCTGGTTCTGCTCGGAAGCCGAGGCGCAGCAAGCAGGCTGGAGGCCAGCGAGACGCTAGCCACAGCCTTTTGACTATGCATGCGCATTGGATCAGAAACCCTGGCGACGCAATTCGGCGGCGATGCGCGATCGGGATTTTCCGTCGCGGGTGGGAAAGGCTGCAAAGTAGTCAGAACTCGAAGCATCCGCCCTTCGTCGGCGGACCGCCTCGCACCATCGGGCCGCCTGGTCGTCCCGGCCGGCGAGCCCATTGGCGACCATTGCGATCATCGCGATGAGATAATGCGCGCCCGGCGTCGTCGCCGCCCGGTCGCCCCAGCGGGCGGCCGCAGTGTAGTCTTCCTGCTGCATAAGCATCTGCGACCTCACCCCATGCACACCGTAGAGAAGCGGATCCAGCGGGCTGAGATGAAGTGCCATATCGAGACCGGCCCCCGTCGCTGCTGACCTGCCGATCAGCATCGACGTGAAGGCCGATGCATAGAAGCCCTGCGCATAGTTCGGGTTCAGGGCGGTAGCGCGGTCGAGCCAATCTCCGGCAGTTTCAAGGTCACCGGTCAACCAGTGCGAACGGCCCATGGTGAAGTTTGTGAAAGGGTCGAGAGGATCCAACTCGAGACCACGTTCGGCGTGGCGCCGCGCTGCCTGAGCGGCAATGGACACGTCGGGGCTCAATCGCAGGAATGCTTCTATGAAACTGGTAAAGGAGAGGCCCGCGTGGGCACGGGCGAAGTGCGGGTCCAAAACGACCGCCTGCTTGAAATGTTCCTGGGCCACGACATTGTCAGAGGCGGTGAAGCGATAGAGGTGGTGAAGGCCGATGTGGTAGTTGGTCCATGCGTCGTGGGCCTCTGTACCGCCCAGTCTGGCCGTCTGAACCTCATTGAGCGGAATATACACTTCAAGCGCCGATACCAGATGCTCGACTATGCGCGTGCGCAAATCGTCGATCCCGTCGAGCGGCGAAACGAGGCGATCACCCCATATCACCTCACCGCTGCTACTATCGGCCAATTCGAGCGCAACCACGATGCTGCTGGCAGTCGCTTCGATCAGCCCAGAAAGAATATAGCGGGCGCCGAGCGCAGTGGCCACGAGATCGAGGTCAGGCGAACCCTGTCTGAACCTGAAGGACGAGCCGCGCGCGATTACGGCGAGCCAGCGCAAGCGCGACAATCCCTGGATGATCTCGTGCGGTATGGCATCGGCCAGGACGGCAAGTTCGGGCGAGAGCGCGAGTGGACGGAACGGCAGCACGGCAATCGAGGGTTTGCCTGTGAACTGGTCCGCGGATTTGGGCGGGGGTTCCTGCTCACCGACGGGCGTCGGGCCGACTTCATCGACCGCGGCCACAAAACGAAAGCCTCGCCCGTGCACTGTACGTATGACGGTCTGGCTTTCGCCATCGTCGCCCACCGCCTTACGGGCGGAACGGACCCGGCTGGATATGCTGGCGTCCGAAACCGCACGACCGCCCCAGACCGCGTCGACGATCTCGGCCTTCAGCACCAGCCGGTCGCGATGGCGCACCAGATGCACCAGAAACGCGACCACCTGTGGCTCGACCGGTACCAAGTTCGCGCCGCGAGTCAGTTCAAACCGGTCTGGATCGAGGCGAAAATCACCAAATGTCCACATGACCGCTCAGTCTACAGCAAGAAAGCGGATTCCTACATGAAATCTTCAGGTGGGGTTCAAGCGGCGACGTCGCCGGAGGTGTAGCGTGCGTTCCACATTGGGAGAGGAACCCCAGCAAGTCCAAAAGATGAGGAGTTACGGACATGGCATCTCAAACAATCCGCACGACGAACGGACGCGGAAAGCTGTACGACAGTATTCTGGCCACGATCGGCGACACGCCCGTCGTGAGGATCAACAACCTCGCACCGGCAGGCGTGCGAATGTATGTGAAAGCGGAATTCTTCAACCCCGGCGCCTCCGTCAAAGACCGGCTTGCGATCAACATCATTGAAGCTGCTGAACGCGCGGGGACCCTGAAGCCGGGTCAGACGGTGGTCGAGGCCACCAGCGGGAATACCGGTATCGGGCTGGCAATGGTGTGCGCGCAGAAGGGCTACAAGCTGGTGGTCACGATGGCCGACAGCTTCTCTGTCGAGCGACGGCAGTTAATGCGGATGATGGGCGCGAAAGTCGTGCTCACGCCGCGCGCCGAAAAGGGCACAGGCATGTACAAGAAGGCAGTCGAGCTTGCCGAAAAGCATGGCTGGTTTCTGGCGCGGCAATTCGAGACCGAAGCGAATGCTGACATCCATGAAAGCACGACTGCGCGCGAGATAATTGCCGACTTCGCCGGCGATCGCCTGGACTATGTCGTCAGCGGCTATGGCACAGGCGGAACGATAACCGGATTGGCACGCGTGCTTCGCAAGGAGCGGCCCGAGACCAAGATCATCCTGACGGAGCCTGCCAATGCGCAGTTGGTCGGCAGCGGCGTGGCGCAGACACGCGGCCCTGACGGTGGACCGGCCGCCACACACCCGAGTTTCGAGCCCCATCCGATCCAGGGATGGACGCCCGATTTCATTCCTAACGTGCTTCAGGAATGCCTCGACACAGGCGGCTATGACAAACTTATCCCTATAGCTGGCACCGAAGGAATCGCCTGGGCCAAAAAGCTCGCGCAAAAGGAAGGCATACTGACCGGAATTTCCGGCGGGGCCACCTTTGCGGTGGCGATGGAAATAGCGCGGCAGGCAAAGCAAGGCTCGGTTGTTCTCGCAATGCTGCCAGACACCGGAGAACGCTACCTCACGACACCGCTGTTCTCCGACATCGCGCAGGACATGGATGAGGAAGAGAGCGAGATATCCAGATCCACAGCTGGATATCAGATGAGTTGACCCTGCTGGGCCACATCAAAGAACGCCAACAGAGAGCAGGACCGATGACGTATCAGAAAACCACCGTCCTTGAAGAGACGCTCGATCCTGTTGATTGGACCGAGGCGCAGGCAATCGGACACCAGATGATCGACTTTGCGGTCGATCGTCTGCGCGGCGTGCGGGACCGGCCGGTGTGGCAGGAGATGCCAACTGCGGTGCGGCAGTTTTTCGACGCCCCGCTGCCCGAAACGCCAGCACCGCTTCACGAAATCTGGAGCGACCTGCGCACCAACCTCATGCCCTATCCGATGGGCAACATTCATCCGCGCTTCTGGATGTGGTACATGGGCGCCGGCAGCTTCACCGGCGCGTTGGGCGAATTTCTGGCCGCGAGCGAAGGCTCGAATCTCGGTGGCGGCAACAGCGCCGCCGGGCTGATGGATCAACAGGTGACTGGCTGGATCCGGACGATGATGGGCTTTCCCGAGGGGTCTTCGGGAACGCTGGTGGATGGCGGATCGATGGCGAACATCATCGGTTTGACCGTGGCGCGCAACGCGATGGCGGGCATTGACGTGCGCGAACAAGGCGTCGCGGCAATTCAGGCAACGCTGCGCTACTATGCTTCAGACCAGGTCCATTCCTGTCACCAGAAGGCCCTGGAAATGCTGGGACTGGGCAACCGCGCGCTGGTTCGCGTGCCAACCGACGCATCATACCGGATGGACATCACGGCTCTCGCCACCGCCATCGCACAGGACCGGGCTGCGGGGCTGAAACCTGCCTGCGTCATCGCCACGGCCGGCACCACGAACACCGGCGCCATCGACGACATCGCGGCGATCCGGGACCTGTGCCGACGCGAGGGCCTGTGGTTCCACGTTGACGGATGCATCGGAGCGCTGGTGAAAATCGCACCGCGCCACAAGCATCTGGTTTCCGGCATAGAGGATGCGGATTCGCTGGCGCTCGACCTCCACAAATGGCTGCACGCACCCTTTGAAGCAGGATGTGCTCTGGTGCGCGACAAGGCACGGCATCGCGCCGCGTTCGCCGTGCATCCCGAATATCTGGAAGGCAAGCCGCGCGGCATTGCAGCGGCTGACTATCTGCACGACTATAACCTGCAGACGAGCCGTGGCTTCCGAGCCCTGAAGCTATGGATGCTTTTGAGGGAGCATGGCGTCGAAAAGTTCGGACGGCTCATCGATCAGAATATTGGTCAGGCGCACTATTTGACCGGGCTGATCGAAGCCGAGCCCCTTATGACCCTGATGGCGCCGACATCGGTGAATATTGTCAGTTTCCGCTATGATCCGGGCGGTCTGGATGAATCCAGCCTGAGAAGTCTCAATACTGAAGTGATGCTGCGCTTGCAGGAAGCCGGTATCGCAGCACTCTCCGACACCACGGTGCACGGTCGCCACTGCCTGCGGGCGGCAATCTGCAACCATCGCACGCGGCGGGAAGACCTCGATCTGCTGATTGCGGAAGCCAAGCGGATCGGCGGGGAGGTTCACACCAAAGGCTGACGGTTGCTTGTTTTCGAGCGGCTCCGGCTCAAAATCCTTGGAGATATCGTCGGCGCCGCTCGCAGCCCTTCAAGACGACAGTCGAACGACCTTGTCGGCGAACGAGGAGACGATCTTTGTCCGGTGGCTGATCAGAACGATGGCGACCTCCTGTTGGTCCCTTAGCGCGTCAAGAAGTTCAAACACGTCGCGCTGGACAATCGGATCCACGCGCGAGGACGGCTCGTCGGCAACGATCAGCATCGGATCGAGCATCAATATGCGCATTAGCGCCAGTCTCTGGGCTTCGCCGCCAGATATCTCGTCGATCGAACGCTCCATGAGGCGGGCTGACAGCTTCATGCGCTCCCGCAACTGCTCCAGGCGAAGTGAGAGGGACTCGCCACCAAGTATATCCGCAAGGTCGGCAAAATGCTGGCCAATCGTTCGATGGCGCGCAAACACGGCTCCCGGATCCTGATGAAGCTTCTGATACTTCCTGCGCAGGCGATGCACAGTCGCCTTTGTGGCGGCAGTGCCTTCCCAAAGCACGGTGCCGGATGTCGGCCGGCGCAGACCCAGCAGAACGTCACCCAGTGTCGTCTTCCCGATTCCGCTCTGACCTGTCACGGCCACCACCTCGCCTGCATCGATCGTAAAGGAGAGATTTTCGAAAAGCGGTCCGCCGGCGCGGTATCCGAATGAAACGTCGCGTAGCTCTGCCACAGTCCTGCTAGGCGGCCTGATGCGTGGAGCGGGGGCGCTCCAGTTGGCAGGGTCCGACTGAAGCAGTGCGCGCGAGTAGTCGTTGCGCGGGCTTGTAAACAACTCATGCGCGGGGCCTGCCTCCACGGCTTCTCCTGCCTTCATCACGACCGTTCTGCCATCGAGCTGGCGTGCAAGGTCGAGATCGTGCGTGATGACAAGCAAGCTTCGCCCCTCCGCGCGAAGGCGGTTTAATGCCGTCAGGCTCTGAGCCGCGCGATCCTCGTCCAATCCCTTCGTGGGCTCGTCGGCGATGATCAGGCTGGCGCCGCTGACAAGAGCCGTCGCGAACAGGGTTCTTTGCGCCATACCTCCCGACAGCTGGAACGGATAGGCCTTGCCGACGGAAGCAGAGAGGTCCAACTCGCTGAGCGCGGCGTCGATGCGCCTGTCGTCCGAACCCTTCACCTGCCTAAGCTGGCGTCGGATGCGCATGGTTGGATCAAGCGATCGAAACGGCTCCTGCGGCACGAGAGCCATCGTCGTCGACCATTGTGCCCGCAACGCCGTCACGTCCCCGAGCGCTATTCGTTTTCCCTCGATCCGGAGGAACCCATCGGCATGGAAGTCGGGAGGCAGGAGACCGAGTATAGACTGCGCGACAAGGCTCTTGCCGCTGCCTGTCTCGCCGATCAGCACGCATGCATCGCCCGGAGTATCCCAGTATAGCGAAACTGGCCCCACAATCCGAATGCCCTCGGTGTCGAGGATTTGGTCGAGTTGGAATTCGATGCCCTGATCAGTCATGTCGGCGGCCCGCGGTGACTTTCTTTCTCCCGGTCGTGAACACATGGGCGAACGCCAGGACTGAGAGAAAGATCGCGAGACAGGGCGCTGCCAGCTGAAGACGCGCTTCCGAGATGTAGGGCATCATCTCGCTGATCATCGCGCCCCACTCCGGCGTTGGAGGACGTATGCCGAGGCCTAGAAATCCGAGTGACGAGACCGACAGGATCGCTCCGCCCACTGACAGCACGCCGATCGGAAGCGTCGAGTGGATCACAGGTGGCAGAACATGTCGTCGCAAGATCGCCGTCGTGCGAAAGCCGGCCATCTCGGCCGCCTCGACGTGCTGTTCAGCAAGCACCTGGCCAGCCGTTGCACGCGACAGCCTGGCGAACTGAGGCATGAGACCGAGCGAGATGCCGAACAGGATCGGGCCTGGGCCTCCACCGAGGAAACCGGCGAGTAGAAGGGCAAGGAGGATACCGGGAAACGCGAGCAGCAGATCGACGAGGCGCATCAGGACTGCATCCACCAACCCGCCGCGATAAGCCGCGATCATGCCGAGCGCGAGCCCACCTGCATAGGCGAACACAACGCAGAGCCCGGCAAGACCGAGCGATCTTGGCGCGGCATGGGCGACACGAAGCAATACGTCGCGACCAAGATGGTCGAACCCGAAGGGATGCAGCAGGCTCGGCCCCTCGAGCGCCCTGAGAAGATCCTGAGAGTTTGGGTCACCCGGAAGGAGGAGGTGAATTCCTGCGGCGACGATCAGCACGGCAATCGACGCAACCTGCATGCGACGCATCATCGGAACGTCGCCCGTCGCTGATCGCGCTGCGAGATCCGGGGATCCAGCGCGAGGCTGGTGAGGTCAGCTGCAAGATTGACAAGCCCGTAGCCGACGGCCGCCACAAGTCCCGCTCCCATCACCATGGGAACGTCACGCGCCAGCATTGACGAGACAAGCAGATCGCCGAGACCGGGGAAATTGAAGAGCGTCTCGATCATGATAAAGCCGTCGACCACCGCTGCGAACTGGAGGGCGGCGAAGGCCACGATCGGTATCGCGGCGTTGCGCCATCCGTTCTGCCAGAGCGCCATCGAAGCCGTAAGGCCTTTCGTCCGGGCGAAGGTGATGAAGAAGGCGCCATTCACCTCCCGGACAGTGTCCCTGATCAGGCGGATGGAAAAGGCGGAGAGGCCGAGTGCGAGTGTCGCGGCAGGAAGAATGAGGTGTTCGGGTGAGCGAAAGCCCGCCGGGGGCAGCCAGCGCAGTGAGAGCGCGAAGATCGATATCAGTCCGATGCCCATCAGGAAGCTGGGAAGCGATGCCATCGTCACGCAATAGAATGAAGAGAGCTTGTCGACCCAACCTCGGGGACGAAGCGCGGCGCAGATTCCGATGGGCAACGCCACAAGATGGGAAGCGAGCCAACCGACGATGCCGAGGACGAGTGTGTTCTGACCTCTGTACCAAAGCTCGCTTGTAACCGACTGGCCGGAGACCAGCGACACGCCGAGATCGCCTGTAGCCAAGCGTCGGATCCACTCGCCATATTGGAGTAGGATGGGACGGTTCAGCCCTTCCTCGCTGGCAATCTCTTCAGCCCTTCCGACATTGAGAAACTCGGCCCCTCCCCTCGCCTCGGCGATGCGCAGCGCCGTGTCTCCGGGCAGCACATGCACGAAGACAAAACACATTGTGACGATCGTCCAGGCAACCATCGCGGTCTGCGCCAGTCGCCCGACGATCATGGTCGTCCAGTACGTCATCAGGCCTTGAATCTCAGCCGTTCGAGGTAGAGGCGCTGCTCGAATGGGTCGTTGACAAAGCCATCGAGGCCGTCGGAGACCGCAAAAATCTGGCTGTACCAGACGATCGGAATGACTGGCAGGTCCTCCTGAAGGATTTCAGTCAGGCGGTGCCGGCTCGCCGCC
This sequence comes from Rhizobiaceae bacterium, assembly GCA_023953905.1. Taxonomy (GTDB): domain Bacteria; phylum Pseudomonadota; class Alphaproteobacteria; order Rhizobiales; family Rhizobiaceae; genus Arvimicrobium. Next base: position 211,077 of record JAMLJA010000002.1, read on the forward strand.
CGGATTTCCTCGTTCGTTTCGGCGAAATACGCGTCGGTCAGTCTATCGAACTCCGCGTTGCGCCAGTTCATGGCGCCGGTGTCCGATTGGTTGCGGGAATCCTCCACCACGAACTCGCTGGAGATAACGGCGATGCCGTCCGGAACGATTGCCAGATGGCGAGACGAGAAGCCGATGTCGAGCGTTCCGTTCTGCTTCGCCTCGACGATGGCGCTGGCTTCGCCCACGCTGATCGCAAGGTCGTAGCCGACCGTCTTGAACATCGCCTGTAGCGCGGTCGCGATAACGGGCATCTCGGGACGATTCGGGAAAGTATGGATGGTGCCGGCGAAACGCACGCCATCCTTTGAACGAATGCCGTCCGCACCCTTGATCCATCCGGCTTTGTCCAGCAGTGCCTCGGCGGCGGCGACGTTGTAGTCGTATCGCGGGAGGTCGTCGAAATGCCAATCCGGCATCACCGGCGGAAAGAGCTGAGTGGCAGCGAGCTCCGCATTGCGCATGATCGTTCTGGCGATGGCGGTCCGATCAATGGCCAGGCTGAGGGCACGTCTGGTTCGCGCGTCGGAAAACTGGGGCTTGCCACAGTCGGGATAGAGAGCGTGCACCCTCGGATTGATGACTTCGTGCACCTGCATCATGCCGGAACTTTCGATCCGCGCCACACTCGGGGTCGGAATGTTCATGATGACATCCGCGTCGCCAGCGAGCGCCATGTTGGTACGGGTCTCACCATTGGCGACCGCCTCGAACTCGGCACGTTCGACAGAGGGGCGCTCGCCCCAATAGGCGTCGTGGCGTAGAAGAGTAAGACGTCGCGGCAAATCGACTGAGTCGACCTTGAAGGGGCCAGTTGAGATGAGGCTGGCGATTTTGCCATCCGCCGTGAAGGCGGCGGGCGCGTAAACGCTGATGGCGAAATCGCAAAGATAGGCCGGCAGCGGCCCAAAAGGTCGGGCCAGTTGGAAGATGACCTCGTTGCCCTCGGCGGCAATCGAAGCGATGGGTACTGCCGACAAGCGCCGCGCCTGGGGTAGCAGGGCGTCCATTGAGGCTTTGACTGCCTCTGCGGTGACGGGTGTACCGTCGTGGAAAACGACACCGTCGCGCAAAACGAAGCGCCATTCCCGCGCATCATCGGAGACAGTCCAGCTCTGTGACAGACAGGGCACGACGCGGCCGTCGGGCTCAAGCGCGGTCAATCCCTCCGCGATGCTGGCGCGATTGAGGACGAAACCGCTTTCTGCCGGCTGAATGCTCTTGAACTCCCAGGGCTGGATGGCGCGAATGCTGGAAGGTGCGTTTTCTTGCGCCTCGAGCCAGCGCGGGGCCGTCAGGAGCGCTGCGAGTGTGCCACTGCCAAGCAAGACGGTTCTGCGGGAAAGATCAGTCATAAGGTCCTCTGAGTGTTGTGGTTCAGGTTACGGCCGCGCGGCATGCGGTCACGATGAAGGAATGGCCGGGCGACCACAGCAGGCCGCGTCACGCATCATCGGAGCGGCGCCCAGATGGAATCTGACGCTGCTGCCGCCCTTGATGCGAGCCCGATCAATAAATGTCTGAGAAAGGTAGAGGCGGTCGACGTCGCAGCCGGGCGCGCCGTGCACACATGGGCGTTTATCGGTGCCACTCGCCAACCGAAGGAAGCGCCCGCCGCCAATGCTGCTATCACAGATCCGCCGTGTCTGGATCGACAGTTCGCGGGCGAGATGGATACCGTTTGCGGAAGGTTGCTCGAACGTGACCGAGCAACGCGACCAGTGTTCGCGGATCTGCTCATTCACGCCGAAGCTTGAGCGGCTGTGTTGTCCGTCGCTGCCTTGAAGAGCGTGCATATCCCACCCCGGCCGAAGCCTTCACAAACGGGGTGCACGCAAGACCGCCTTCGCTGCGATGAGCGAAGTCAAAGTCCCCGAGACACCCCGCCCGGCGACAGTCCATGAATTTGATGGCAGGTTTCCTGGCTCGCGGAGAATGCCTGACGCCTTCCCAGGATCACCCAGTGGCATATGTCAGGCTCATGCCGCTTACAGTTGCGGGGGCAGCCGCGGCTTCGGACGTTTCGTCCACACCGCATTCCCTTTTAACCTTCCCAAAAAGGAAGGCACCATCAGAGGTTTCGATAGCGTCATGCTTCGCCGAGCACAAGTGGCGAGTTTGGCTTTCCAGTTCGAATGAGATCGTCCCTCGTCATACCGTGAGATAATATGGGTCGCATTGGAACCAGCGGCGAAAGCCTGAAACATAGGAACAAGACGCCGAAACGGCATATATGGGTGAAGCCACGGCAAGGCAGCGCTTTCCATCGGGAAACATGATCCGGATCGTTCTTGCAGGCCTTCGAGGCGGAAGAGCCCCATTCGATTTCTCACCGCATGAACCCTCCGCCACAATTCGGATCAGGCGTTGGGCAATAGATCGTACAGGTATGCTCCAAGAAGGCCGCTAGCGGGATTACGCCTGCCGATGAACCATGCGTTGTGCGTCGGGCTCAGTGTGCCGATGGGCAAGAGCGAAGGCACGGTCGGCATCCCCGCTGCATATCGCTGAAAGAAGTGGCTCATGCAGGTCGACGATCACCTGCGGCTCAGGATATAAATGATCTGCCATTCTAAGGAACAGCAAAGCCGGCCCGACCAGCCGTTTGTACAACTCGTTCAGACGCTCGCTTCCCGCGATTTCGACAACCGTCCGGTGGAACGACAGGTCCAGTTCAATCAGCTTTTGCCGATTTGCCATACGCGCGGCGGCGCACATGTCGTTGAACACACGCTCGAGCCGGATGCGGCCTTCGTCCGTGATCGTCTGCGCCGCAAGACGCGCGCCCAGTGATTCCAGCGTGTCGCGCAGGATCGAAATCTCACGCACATCCCCTTCGGAGATTTCGATGACGAAATGCCCGCGCCGGGGCCGATGCACAACCAAAGCGTCGGCCTGCAGATTCTTCAGCGCTCCCCTGATTGTGCTCTGACTGACGCCGAAGCTGGTCGCGAGATCCATTTCGACCAACCGCTCCCCCTGCTTCCATACACCGTTCAAGATATCGGCGCGTATCAGGTTAGCCGTTTCAGCTTCAAGGCTTGGGCGTGGCAATCGAGCCTTTCGCATCTTTTTCAGAATTTCCTCCTCCGGGGCGGACCACCAGTGCGCCCGCGAAGCCCGCACTCCTTGCCAATGTTGAATACGTCAACGAGCAACAAGAATTCAACTGTTGCAACAATTATCGATAATCGATAATGCTTGCGACAAGGGACACGAAGACATGCCTGCGCTCAAGCCTGAAAGCGGAATTTTCCATCGCGACTTTGCGACCGACCTGCCAGTCGCCAAGCATGCGCAAGGGGTCTGGATTGAAGCGGCGGACGGCCGCAGATACCTTGACGCAATGGGCAGCGCGGGCGTCATAGGCGTCGGCCATGGCCGCACGGAAATCTATGACGCGCTGGCACGCGAAGGTCGAAATGTCAGCTATGTCTACACCGCCTCGTTTACGCATCCCTGGCAGGAACGGCTTGCCGCTTCGGTGCTGTCGATCGCTCCGAAGGGTATGGCCTCGATCTATTTCGTTTCGGGCGGGTCGGAGGCAAACGAGACGGCTCTCAAGTTGGCGCGTCAATATCATGTCGAACGCGGCGAGCCGAAACGCCACAAGATGCTCGCAAGATGGCAAAGTTATCATGGCGTGACCATCGCGACCCTGTCGCTGTCTGGACGAACCAGTTGGCGGTCAGCCTACGATCCCTACATGCTGCCGGTCGTGCATGTATCGCCGCCCTACGAGTATCGCTGCGCCTACTGCAAGGGTCATGAGGGGTGTTCATACGCATGCGTGGATGAGTTGGAGCGCGCCATCCTTCTCGAAGGGCCGGAGACCGTTTCCTGCTTCTTTGCAGAAACGATCGTGGGCACCACCGCATCCGGTGTGACACCGCCGCCGGACTATTATCGCCGCGTGCGCGAGATTTGCGATCGCTACGGCATCCTGTTCATCGCCGACGAGGTCCTTATGGGCTATGGGCGCACCGGACGACCCTTCGCCATAGAGGACTGGGGCGCGGTCCCCGACATGATTACTTGCGGAAAAGCGATCGGTTCAGGCTATGCGCCTCTGGGAGCCGTGATCGTCAATGACCGGATCACGGATTTCTTCCGGGAAGGCAAACGTCGCTTTGTGCACGGTTTCACCTATAGCGGCCATGCCGCCTCATGCTTCATCGGCTTGCAGGTCTTCAATATCATGCAGCGTGAGGGCCTGTTCACGCGCGCCGCTGAGATCGGTCCCTACTTGCATGGACGATTGCGGGACCTTCAGCAGCGCCATCCGCTCATCGGCGAGGTTCGGGGACGTGGATTGTATGCGGGGCTGGAGTTCGTGGCCGACAGGTCAACGCGCGAACCTGTCCCGCCGGCCTTCAATTTTACCGGACAGCTCGTATCGGCTATGCGCGAGCGCGGCGTGATCGTCGGCGGCGGCGTGCCGGGCGCAAATTTTGGTAAGGGCGGCGACCATATCCAGATCAGCCCGCCATTCATTATTGGAGAAAGTGAAATCGACATTCTGATCGACGCGCTCGATGAGTCGCTGATTCAGCTTGCCGGACAACTGGACGCCCAGGCAGCCGCCTGACGCCCTAACAAGCACCGCGGAAAAGGGGTATGAGAATGAAAGCCTGGATTACCACACTGGTTGCAGCCGTCTGCCTGGCCAGCACCGCACATGCCGATGTCTCCATCCGAATCGGCGGCGCCGGTACGGATGCCAGCCCGGACACCAAGGCGATGGAAGTTTTCGCCGAAAAGCTTAAGGAACGCTTGGGCGCTGCCGCCTCGGTCGAGCTCTTCCCCAACTCGCATCTTGGGACGGTCGACGAGATGGTCGAGCAGGTGAAGGGCAGTGTCCTCGAATGCATGTATGAAAGCGTCGGCGTTTTGGGATCGTTTCATCCGGCAGCCAACATCGAGGGCGTGGCTTACATCTACAAGGACGAGGATCATTTCTTCCGCATCTGGCGTAGCGCGGTAGGAGAAGAAGTTCTTGACGACATCGCCACGCAAGCTGGTATCCGTGTGGTCGGGCCGGCTTTCCATGGCTTTCGGCACATTCTGACAAACAAGCCCATCAACAAGGTGGAAGACCTCGAGGGTATGAAGATCCGCGCACCGGGGATCCCCGCCTATATCGAGTCGATCCGTGCGCTGGGTGCAAACCCTGCAACGGTGGCTTTTGAGGAAGTTTACGCCGCGCTGCAAAGTCACGTCGTCGACGGTGTCGAGCAGCCCCTGACGGCTATCAAGGATAAGCGCTTCTACGAAGTGGACAAGAATCTGGCGCTCACCAGCCACATGGCGGAGACCATGGGATTCATGTGCAATGCCGACTGGTTCGACGGGCTTGATGAGGCGACGCAGAAGGCCATCACGGATTCAGCGACGGACAGCGCCGACTGGTATCGGACCTACACCGACGAATCCCAAGCGGCACTCCTGAATGAACTGGAAGCTGACGGCGTCGTCGTTACCAAACCCGACCTTGCGCCGTTCATGGCCAAGGCGGCTGAAGCAAAGTACGATCCAGCCCTGGAACCTGTCATCGCGAAGTTCCGTTCTGTAGAGTAGGATCACCCGCCCACCCGCCCGCAAGGGCCGGTGGGCACCTTTCCGGCCCGCAAACATGACACGATTACTGACCACAATCGGCAACGGCTTGCGTGCCGCCCTGAAAGTCTTCGTTGCAGCGGCACTCTTCCTCATCGTGACCCTGGTGTTCTATCAGGTCATTACGCGATATTTCACCGGCACCGCCACGCCCGGATTGGCCGAGATTTCGCGCTTCCTGTTCATCTGGCTGGTATTTGCCGGATCGGCATGGCTCATCAGCAGGAACGAACTGATCGCGATCGACTTCTTTTCCAGTCACCTGGATGCCAATGCCAGAAGATGGCTGGGCGTGTTTATCGACATGTGCACGGCATCGCTCATGGTCGCGCTGCTTTCTTTCTCGGGCAAGCTTCTAGAGGTTGTTTCGATCAAACATGCGCCGGCAACGGGCATCCCCTATGTGTGGGTTTACTCGGCACTACCGCTCTTTGCCTTGGCAAGTCTGATGTTCATCCTCGAGCGGCTGATCACAACCCGCTTCGGCCGAACCCCGCCATCAGGCACGGACGGAAATTGATGCCATGCTGATGCTGCTGACACTCGCCGTCATCCTATTCCTTCTGATGTTACTGGCGGTGCCGATCGCCATCGCGCTGGGTGTGGCCTCGGTAGTGATCATCATCATCTGGGGAACGCCCGGCTTCATCCTTGCCCAGAAGATGATCAACGGTATCGACTCATTCCCCCTGTTGGCCGTTCCCTTCTTCATTCTTGCCGCGTCCATCATGAACACCAGCGGCATCACGCCGCGCGTGGTCGGCCTGCTTGGGGCAATGCTCGGAAGGTTGCGCGGCAGCACCGGAACCGTCAATGTGGGGACAAATGTTTTCCTGGCGGGAATATCCGGTTCGTCGGTCGCCGATGCGTCCGCAACAAGCACTCTGCTCATTCCGGAAATGCGCAAGGAAGGCTATTCTGGAGGTTTCTCGGCGGCACTGACGGCCGGGGCCGCGCTGATCGGCCCCATACTGCCGCCATCCATCCCGCTCGTCATCTACGGCGTCATTGCGCAGGTATCCATCACCAAGCTCTTTGTAGGAGGCTATATTCCTGCCTTCATCATTGCCGCGTCATTGATACTGTATGTCAACTGGCACGCCAGGTCCCGCAATCTCGAGCGGCGCGGCGCGCAGCAATGGTCGACGATATGGTCGCTGTTCCGATCTTCTATATGGGCACTCATGATGCCGGTGCTTCTGATCGTCGGCGCGCGAGGCGGCTTCTTCACCGTTACCGAAATCGGCGCAGTGCTCGTGGTCTATGCGTTGTTCGTGGGTCTGGTTATCTATCGTGAGTTCAGGCTGAAAGACCTTCCATCCATTTTGATCGATGCAGGAATGCAGACGGCAAACATCCTGCTCGTGGTTTCAACCTCATCGTTCGTGGCTTACCTCATGGTGGTGCATGGTGTGCCGAAAGACCTCATTAACTGGATGCAGGAAGCCCAGCTTTCCCCGGTCACATTTCTGCTCATGATCAACGTGATCCTGCTGATCGCGGGCGCCTTTCTGGACTCGACGCCTGCCACCATCATCATTGTCCCCATCGTCCTGCCCACAGCGATGGCATTGGGAATCGACCCTGTGCATTTCGGCCTTGTCGTCGTGCTCAATCTCATGATTGGATTGATCCATCCCCCGATGGGACTCAATCTCCTTATCACCCAGTCGGTGGCAAAGGTGCCGATGTCGCAGGTGGTGCGCGAGAGCCTGCCCATTCTCGGCCTGATGATCGCGATTCTCCTACTCATAACTTTCGTTCCAGCCACGGTGTTGTGGCTGCCTACTCAGATCGGCCTTTGAGCCGGCGCCTGCGTCGGGACTCCCGAAGCCAAAGACAAACATCACCCCGCGGAGCTTTGTTGCGATCAAGAGTGAGTAGAAGCAGGTGCGGCTTCGAGGGACGCACTGGTTCCAACGCAAGATTGCATAAAGCAACGCGAATATTTGCTGACCGGTCGGCCGACAAATGAGCCGTTTGGGTCATCGCAGCCGAAACTACCCTTCGCCGATAGAGCTGTGTACCAGTCAAATGTATTGGGGGCGCTTCAAAGCTGGGGGCCCGTGCGTAAGCACGAAGGTGTGGGACCCGTCAGCCGGAATCAGGTCAAACGCATTGCCGCCGGTAAGACCGACGGCGGGCTGAAGGAGGCGTCCCCAGCGTAGGCCGACGGGTCGCGCTCGACGGACGAGGATAACGCCTTTACTCCATCCACCCGCCGATCGCCTTGACTTCCATGAAATCTTGAAGGCCCCAAACCCCCGCTTCGCGCCCGTTCCCAGACTGTTTCATGCCGCCAAATGGAGCGCCCGGTCCGCGCCGCTTGCCGTTTATTTCGACCATGCCTGAGCGAAGCTGCAGCGCGACGCGATTTGCGCGCTTCCCGTCGCTGGTTTGTACGTAGTTGGTCAGTCCGTAGACCGTGTCGTTGGCGATCAAGATCGCCTCTTCCTCGGTCTCAAATGGTATCATCGCCAGTACGGGGCCGAAAATCTCCTCCCGTGCGATCGTCATGGTATTGTCGACATTTGCGAAGATGGTCGGTCGGACAAAATACCCGCGTTTGAGACCCGCTGGCCGGCCTGGACCACCGGCTATCAGCGTCGCTCCCTCATCCAGCCCTGTCTGGATCAGCGTCTGGATCCTGCCCCACTGAACCTCATTGACCACGGGGCCCATGAAGGACCCTTCTTCCTGGGCTGGGCGCACTTCGATCGTGTTAGCGATCTGCGCTGCGCGCTCGACGGCCCGAGAGTAGATTTCGCGCTGGACCAACATCCGACTGGGCGCGTTGCACGATTGGCCAGAATTGCTCATCATCTGACGAACGCCCCGATCGATGGCGTCATCATCGGCATCGGCAAACAGTATATTGGCGCCCTTTCCTCCGAGTTCGAGGTGGACTCGCTTCAGCGTATCCGCAGCCGCCTTCGAGATCGCGATACCAGCTCTTGTCGAACCGGTGAAGCTGACCATGTCCACGTCCGGGTGAGTAGTGAGCGCGGTGCCGACGCCAGTTCCATCGCCATTGACGAGATTGAACACTCCCTTGGGGAAGCCCGCCGCATCAATGCACTCGGCAAAGACGATCGCATTGAGCGGACTTTCCTCCGAGGGCTTCAGCACTGTCGTGCACCCTGCGATCAGCGCAGCAATGACCTTCAGAGATATCTGGTTCTGCGGCCAGTTCCAGGGCGTGATCAACGCGCAGACGCCGACGGCCTCATGCACGATACGCGTATCGCCGTGGTCCGCGTTCAGTGGTCGACTGAACGGGAACGTCTTCGCTGCGAGCAGAAAATTCTTGGTGTGGCTGATGGCAAGCGTCGCATGCACCGTTCGCGCGAGCGAGATCGGCGCTCCCATTTCCAGAGAGATCACTCGCGCGATATCCTCTGTCCGCTGCTGATAGACCTCGAGAAACCGCTCAACGAATTCGATCCGCTTGCTCGGATGGGTCGCCATCCAACTCGGCAGAGCGGCCCTTGCGGCCGCAACGGCGGCGTCGACATCTGCATGTCCCCCGAGCGACACAACTGCGCAAACCTCTTCAGTCGATGGATTGATGACGTGGTGATCGACGCCGATCCGAGGATCGACCCAGGCACCATCAATGTAGAATTGTCGCTTCTCGATCATGATCAGTTCCAAGCGTCCGGTTGAGATTCTTTGCCCGGAGTCGACCCTTTGCAATCCCCGGCGAGCCGGAAGCGCTGCGCCAAGCTGACTGCCGTCCTTCACAAGACAAAGCGAAGAGGTTGAACTCTAGTTGCGGTAATCGACGAACATGCGCAGTCCTACGAGCCGGTCGATGACGAATACCATCCCGAGTGTGACGAACATCAACATCGTGGACACAGCGGCGATGGCAGGGCTGGCGCTATTCTGGATGTCCGAAAGGATCTTCACCGGCAGCGTTGTGAAGTCGAGCCCGATCAGGAAGACGGTAACCGAGACTTCGTCGAACGAGATGATGAAGCTGAAAAGGAACGCGCTGATCAGCGCCGGCCGTATGAGTGGAAGCGTGATCTTTCGGAAGGTCGTCGCCGGATCGGCGCCAAGCGTCATAGCGGCCTCTTCGACGCTCAGGTCCAGTTGGCGCAACCCGTTGACGATCGGTCGGTAGACGAACGGCAGCGCAATGATTATGTGCGCGAGCGTCAGCCCGAGAAATGTGCCGCGCATTCCCAGCAGAAGGACGAAAGAGAACAGGGCAATCGCCAGGGCGGCGTTTGGCAGGAGCAACGGCATCGAGATCAGGAGTTCGAACAAGCCTTTGGCTGGCACATGTTGGCGGGTCGTCACGAGGGCTGCGAGAAAGCAGATAAAGGTCGTCAGCACGGCAGTGACGAATGCAAGTGCGAGACTGACCGCAAACGCCTTCAGCCAGACAGCCGAGAACAGCACCTCCTCATACCAGCGCAGCGACAGGTTCTGGGGTGGAAATTCGAGATATCCGCGCGGGGTGAACGAGGCCGCCACTACGATAAGAATCGGCGCGAGAATGAACAGGAAGGCGGCGAAGGCGAAACTAGTAAGGAGCATATTCCCGAGTCGCATGTTTCCTGCTCCCTAGACACGATGCCCGGGCATCTTGCGCGTCGCCCAGCGGTCGACGAGTTGAAAGGGGACAACGGCGATGGCTGCGCTAATGGTCAGCAGCAGTGCGGACGCCGATGCCTCGGGATAATTATAATAGACCAGCATCTGGTTGTAGATCATCGTTCCGAGCATCGTCTGCTGGATACCCCCCATCAGAAGCGGGGTCACGATCGCGCCAAGCGACAAGAGGTAGACGATTGTCGCCGCGGTCATCACGCCCGGAAGGGCGAGCGGCAGTGTGATCTTCCCGAACACTTTCCAATGGTTCGCACCGAGCGCCATGGCGGCTTCAGAAAGGCTTTTATCGATCTTCACGTAGACAGCGAGGATCGACAGGACGGCGAACGGGATGAAGACATGAACTAGGCCCACCACGAGCCCGCCAGTGTTGAACATCAGCCGCAACGGACTGTCGATAACGCCGAGGTTCAAAAGTGTCGCGTTTAGCAGGCCGCGGGGACCGAGAAGCACGACCCAGCCGTAAGTCCTGACGACGATGCTGATGAGCAGCGGAATAAGGATGATGACGAGATAGAATAGGTTCGGGCGCCTCGCCATAAACACCGCGAGCGGATAGGCAATCAGCACCGAGATCAGGGTCACGATTAGCGCGATCTTATGGGTGAAGAAGAAGACACTGACCACTTCCGGCCGACTGACGAACTGTGAGAGATTTACGAAAGAGGCGCCCTCAGGTCCGGTGAACGCCTGCTGCACAAGCGTGCTGACGCCAGTCACCAAGCCGATGAGCAGGCCGATGCAGGGCAGCAACAACAGGAACGCCGAAGAGAAGCGCATCGAGCCAACTTCCCTTCAACCGAGCGCTGTTTCGACGCGTTTGATGAGATTTTCGCGCTGCTGCTGCTCAAAGCATGACCAGTCCGGGTTGCACGTCCTTTCGACAATCTCTTCCTTGATCAATCCAGGCCTCCACCTGAGCAGTTCATTATCGACGGTGGCGGGCTTGTTGGCGCGCTGAGGTCCGGTCAGCGTCAAGTACTTCCACTGCGGAGCAAGCATCTCTCTGCGTGCAAAAACGAACCGGCTGGTCATCGCTTCCCCCTTTTCGGGTTTACTGCTTTTGCGGGCAGGGCGACACTGTCAGTGCTCTGCCACGTGATCCGCACATCCTGTCCCGGCAAGTAGGCGGTGATGTGCGGCCGATGCTCCTCCCGCACACTCACCTGCTTGTCGCCAAGAGCGACCAGATATCGATTGTCCGTGCCGAGGAACGTGCGCTCGACGACCCGGCCCGCAAGGCCGCGGGAGGACGAGGCGTCTTCCAGTTGCATGTAGTCGGGCCTGACCATGACGTCGACGGTCTCGCCAGCCTGCAGACCTTCTCCGCGAGTTACAATTGTCTCGCCCCCGTCTTCCAGACGCACCTGCACGCCACCGTCATCAACCGAGACGACCTCGCCACAAAACACGTTGGTGTCACCGACGAAGTTGGCGACGAACAGACTGCGCGGGCTGTCGTAGATCTCCTGCGGAGCGCCCAGCTGCTCGATCCTGCCGTCGCTCACCACTGCGATGCGGTCCGACATCCGCATCGCCTCTTCCTGGTCATGCGTGACGAAGACGAAGGTCGTGCCGACCTGGCGCTGGATGCGCTTCAGTTCATCCTGAAGCTGCTGCCGCAGCTTGAGATCGAGCGCACCGAGTGGCTCATCGAGCAGTAGTACTGCCGGCTCGGTGACGAGAGACCGCGCCAGGGCGACGCGCTGCCGCTGCCCGCCCGAAAGCTGATGCACGAAGCGCCCTTCATAACCCGAGAGACCCACCATCCCCAGGAACTGGCTCGCCTTTCTGTTGGCATCCGCGACCGAAATCTTGCGAAGCAAAAGGCCGAACGTCACGTTTTCGCGCACGTTCATGTGAGGAAACAGTGCGAGATTCTGCAGCACCATACCGATCGGCCGCCGGTAGGTCGGTGTCTGTGTCACGTCTTTGCCGTCAATCAGAATGCGGCCACTAGTTGGCGTTTCAAAGCCGGCGATCATGCGAAGAAGCGTGGTCTTTCCGCAGCCGCTCGGTCCAAGTAGGGTCAGGAACTCCGATGCTCGGATCGTGAGGTTTACGCCGCGAACAGCCTCGACAGCTCCGTAGCGTTTCACCGCCTCATCGACCTGGACCTCACCTGTCGCCATATGCTCCCTCTCACTACATGCGGCGATCGCCGGTGCGCGAACGCTCGCCCAGGTCATTTCATTAGTCAAGTAAAAAAATTTATTGCATTAAACTTATTTACGAGCGACATCTGATCGCTGGGTTTGGTTCGGCTGCGATAGCAGACTGGCCGGTCGCGAGCATGCGCCTTAGAGACTCGATGGGGGAGCAGACATGCCCGTCAGAACAATTGGATACATGTGGCACGATAGTTTCGGAGACTATGACGCCGGCACCGCATCCGATCTTCCCGAAACCCGAACTCGCATCAACAATCCCGTCCGCGCCAGCAAGATTCTCGACTACCTGATGGAGCTCTACGTCGGTGAAGCGCCCGTGGACGCTCCGCTGGCGACGCACGACAAAGCCCACGACGACCGAGTGTGGGCGTTGAGCGACGGAGCGGGTGGCGAAGCCGGTCCTGATCTACACATGCCCCGGGGAACAATGACAATCGCACGTCGTGCCGTGGGAACAGCCATCGCTGCCGACTACGCCATTATGTCGGGCACGGTAGACAACGCCCATGCGCTCTATCGCGATCCTCGCGCGCGCATGATGCGTCTGACCAAACATTACAACGCACGGCTCGCGGTCATCTACAAAGGCGGTAATGCGCCGATCCTGGTGCCGTTCAATAACCTGTCGATCCTCAAAGAGTTGTGCGGGCGCCGGTCTGAGGTCCGTGACCCTTTCGTCAACCGGGCCAGGCGGATCGACGGGCAGGATATTACTCACGACCAAGACCTAGTGGTGACCGCTGCACAGGCCAATGTCGTTCACGTTCCAAATCGTCTGGCAGAGAAGAAGGCGGAAGCATGAAGGGGATCGTTAGCGCACCTGAGCCAGAGGCCGTCAATGCTGCGGTCGAGGTCCTTGGTGCCGGTGGCAATGCCGCTGATGCCGCCGTCGCCTGCGCGCTCGTCCAGGGTGTCGTCGACCCTCCGATGAGCGGCATCGGAGGTTGGGGCACACTGCAGGTCTTCTCCGTCGAGCACGACGCTCACACGTGTCTCGATTTTTACGCCACCGCTCCAGCCGCGTCGCGCCCGGATCAATGGGCTGCAAAGGTATGCGGCGAGGCGCGAGATGGATGGGGCTTCATCGTCGAAAACCATGAGAATGAGGTCGGTTGGAAAGCGATAGCGACGCCAGGAACGGTTGCCGGACTAGCGAAGCTTCATTCGCGCTACGGTCGCATGCCGTGGGCGGAACTGTTTGAACCAGCCATTGCGCGAGCGCGCGAGGGGTTTCTAATTGGTCCCCATTTTTTCGACTTCCTGATCAGCGAAGGTTCACAGGGCCGCGCCGCACCCAGAGACAAGATGCGATTCTCCGAGACCGGGCGCCGGTTGTACTATCGTGCTGACGGGTCAGCTCTGCCCGTCGGCTCGCTCGTTCGCAATCCCGATATGGCGTCGTCGCTCGAGCGACTGGCGCGTGGCGGAGCCGATACGTTCTATCGCGGCGACATGGCGCGAGAGATGGCGGAAGCCTTTGCTCAGAATGACTCCCTGATCACCTTCGAAGACCTCGCGAAGTATCAGGTCGTCGAGCGCGCGCCCGTGCGAACTGTCTATCGTGGCCTGGATATCTCAACCAGCTTTCCCCCCGGTGGCGGCTATGTCCTCGCCTTGATGCTCGGCATCCTCGAGCACTTCGATCTCGCCGCCCTCGGCCACAATTCAGCCGATTATATCGGTGTGATCAGTGCCGCGATCCGCTTTGCCACCAGCGAGAAGGACGCCCGGCTCGGTGATCCGGACTTCTTCGACGTGCGGCCCGACCATTTCCTCTCACCCAATATCCACGCGGCTGCCGCAGCGCGGATTCGGAGCGGAGAGCGCTTTTCCGTCAAACGGCTCCAGTCGGAAACTGCCGGCACCACGCATATGTCGATCATGGATTCGAAGGGGATGTGTATCTCGATGACACACTCGCTGGGCATGGTATCGGGTGCAATGGTTCCGGGACTGGGTTTCATGTTCAACGGGGCAATGGGTGTGTTCGATCCGCGTCCGGGTTACCCCGGATCGATCGCGCCCGGAAAGCGGCGATACACGTCCGCATGCCCCACGATCGTGTTCCGCCAAGGTCGTCCCGCGATCGTTATCGGCGCGCCGGGCGGGGCACACATAACCGGCTCGGTTATGCAAGCGCTTGTCAATATGATCGACTTCGGCATGACCCCGCAAGAGGCCGTGCAAGCCCCCCGCGTTTCGGCGACGTCCAATGCGATCGACATCGTTAACCGCATACCTCGCTCCGTGCAGAGAGAACTCGAGGCCGTTGGTCACAGGGTCGTCCGGAATGCGCGCAGCTACGCTTTCGCGGACGTCCACGCGGTCGCGCGCGATCCTGACGGGGCATGGTCAGGTGGAGCGGATCCTGCCTCGGATGGTGTCGTACTTTCGTGCTGAAAACATATCGCACGCAAGAAATGCCTGTGCGAAAAAGCTCCCGCCGATCGCAGATGGTAATCTTGCCGCAGAACCAAGTTACAAGGATAGCGCAGGAATGGAGAATTTGGGCCTGAGGGATCGCCAGCGTGCACGACGCCACCGTGCCATCTTGTTTTCGGCCGCGGAGTTGTTCGGTACCAAGGGCTTCGCCGAGACCACGATGGAGGACATCGCATCCATGGCGGAAGTTTCCGCGCCCACGATCTACAATTATTTCCGTTCGAAGAGCGATATTCTGCTTGGTCTCCTAGAAGTCGACAAGGAACTTATCAACGAAGCACTGGAAGATCTCATAAACAATCCCAACGGCGATCCGCTGGAGGTGATCTCGGAGTTCGTCCGCATCGATCTGGAAGGCGGATACGACGTTCACCAAAAATCGCTCTGGCGCATGATCTCGGCTGCGGCACTTGAGGCATCCGACGATCGCGCGCCTGACTATGTCGAAGCGCAGTCCGTCTTTTTCCAGAAGCTGTGCCGTCTCATCGAATGTTTAAAAAGGGATGGCAAAGTTTCGTCGGACGTCGATCCCAAGGTCGCAGCCCGGGTGATAAACTCCATCACCCGCGAGAGTTTCCGTCTCTACATCCGATCCGAGGAACTGACCATTCCAGACCTGGTGGGAATGGCAAGAGAGCAACTTGCCGTGCTCTGGAACGGCTTGAAGTCCTAGGCCCGGCCAACCATCGACATCTGCTTCAACGCAGGAACGTTGCGCGCAACCTCGCCCATGCGAGCGCAGGCCCCACGCCCAGCGGCCAGAAAGGCTGAAGCGCGATTGGCCTGATCGGAGTTACGGGAAGTATCGGGCGATGGCTTGGATCGTCGATCAACAAGCGAGCCAGTTCCCGTCCGATGGCAGTCGCCATAGCCACGCCGCGGCCGTTGAAGCCAACACATGCGAGGGCTGAGTCCTCGATCCGATGCAGATGCGGATACTGATCGGCGGTCAACGCGACGCGGCCGTTCCAGCCAAACTCCCATCCCACGGCTCGAAGGTCGGGCCACAACCGTTCAGCGTAGGCCGCTATCGACGGGAATGCGCCCGGACCGGACGCATCGCGCATCCTGCCCCGTCCGCCGAAAATGAGGCGGCGACGGGCGTCAACGCGATAGTAGGTGGTGACCGTCCCGATTTCAAAGAGCGACTGCCCCTCCCGAAGGATACGCTCCGCCAGGTGATGAGGCAAAGGACGTGACGCAACGATCGAGCTGAACACCGGAAGCAGCGAACGACGCAAGCCGGGCACGAGGCCATCCGTGTATCCGTTGGTGGCGAATAGCACGCTCTTCGCACTTACTTGCCCGCGCGGAGTGCGCAGTAGCCACCTTCCACCTTCCCGCGAAGCCGCGCTCACCGGAGTATTCGTGAAGATTCTGGCTCCCAATTCGGTCGCAGCGCCTGCCAGCCCACGCACAAACTTCAGCGGATTGAGCTGTCCACCCGCCGGATCCAGCAGGCCGGCCGCATATCGATCAGTTCCCGTTGCAGAGGCCATGTCCCGCGCACACAGCAAATGCATCTCGATCCCATGCCGCTGTGCCTCTCGCGCCAGCGCTTCGATCGACGCAATATCCGCGCTGTCAATTGCTGCTCGAAGCGTACCCCCGCGCCGTATGTCACAGTCGATTGCGTGGTCGGAAACGATCTCGAATACGCGATCCACCGCGCCTTGCGAAAAGGCGACAGCATCTGGACCAAGGTCGCGAGCGACGATGTCGGGTCCGAACTTCAGGCCGGGATTGATCTGGCCGCCGTTGCGCCCAGAGGCACCCCAGCCCACGTCACGGGCTTCAAGGACGACGACATCCACTCCCCTACGCGCGAGGTCAAGCGCCGTAGAGAGGCCGGTATAGCCAGCGCCAACGATCGCGACATCCACCGAAAGGTCGCCTGGCAGGGAGTAGCTCGGCGTCTGACTGTCCTCGAGAGCATAGAGGCTGGCCGGCATAGCTTGTCCGCCTTGCGTGCGCACGACATCAACAAGCATTCCTGGCAACTCCATACCGCTCTGGTGTGCGACACGCGTTCGAATCTATCTTCAACGGCAAGCCGGAACTCCGGCTTGCCGCATTGTCGATTAGTCGTTCACTGATTGGCGACAGCTACTTTACGTTAAGTTCCGCCTCAAGGCGCTTGACCAACGCTTCCCTCTGCTCCTGGATAAAGACCCAGTCCGGATTGAATGTCCTCGCGACGATCTCATCCAACGTCACGCCTAAGCGGGACTTCATCAGTTCATCATCGACCGCGGCTTTCTTATTGCTGGGGATGTTACCCTGCAGCTCAAGGTCACGCTGCTGCGGCGCTGGGGTCCCGGCGAAAGCAGCAAAAGCACGTGCGGCCTCGGGATGGGGCGCATTCTTGGGTATTACGAACACGTAAGGGATCATCAGCGCTCCCTCTTCCGGCAGCGTCATGTCGAGCGTCGTGCCGCCTTTGGACTTCATGTCCCACACACGATCGGAGTAGTAGGCGCTTGCCACCGCATCGCCGCGCTCAAGCAATTGCTGATTCTGCGCCATCGACGTGTATGCTGTCAGTGCGTTACCCGCGACTGCTTTGTACCGCTCTACACCGGCTTCCATCTGCTTCTGATCGCCGGCGATCATCTTGGAGTACCATGGAACATCGTATAGCGATGCATAGACGGGGCGCGTGACGGTGATTTGGCCTTTCCACTTCGGATCTGTCAGCGCCGCCCAGGAGCGGAAGTCCTCAGCCTTCGCGAACTGCGTGTTATAAGCGATGCCATAATAGACGAAGTTGATCGGCATCCCGGCGACGTGCTTGTCGTCGATGCGTGGAAGGAGGTGCTCCGGAATGTCCTGCAGCACAGGATAGTCAGCAATCGCTAGAGGTTCTGTGACCCCCTTTTTGTAGAGGTTCATCGCCCCCGAAAAGCTGTGAAATGACGAGTTGTAGATGGGACTGCTGGCGTTTGAAATCAGCGCCGTTTCGGTCGAAGGCACCTCCACTATCTTGAACGGTATTCCGGTCGTAGCGGTGAACAGGTCGCCATAGGATTTCCGAAACGCTTCGGCGACGCCTCCACCGAAATTGCACTGGATCACCTCGCCCTGCGCCTGGCCGAAGGCTCGGCCAACATAGGGCGCCGCGAGCACCGAGGTGGCCGTAACATGAATGAAGCGACGTCGATTCATCAAAAACTTGCCGGACATAAATTCCTCCCTTCCAGCTTCTTAATCCAGCGCCGGCCATCCCACGGATGGCGTTGGTCTTGCAGGGTGGCGCACTGACCTGGCAAGCTCCTTTGGGTGAACGATGACGCTCGGGATCTCCCGCATCCTCTGCAAAGCGCCATCGCGCGCTATCACTCAATGGCGTCGAGCGCCTTCCTGATCTGCGTCACAACCAGATTCACATCTTCAGCGGTAAACGTCAGGGGCGGCGAGATCAGCACATTGTCGACACCGGCACGGAGTAAAGCGCCGCCTTCAAGACACCGGAGCCGTAGCTCCCGACTGCGCGCGCCGGGAGCACCCTCGCGCGAGTGAAACTGAACCGCCGCGAGAACACCCAAGTTGCGGATGTCCTTAACTTTTGGGTGGTCGGCGAGGGTGTGAAACTGCGCTTCTATTTCAGCGCCCAGAACCCTCGCCTTGCCGTTCAGATCTTCGTCGCGATGGACATTCAACGTAGCGATGCCGGCAGCCGCCGCCAGAGGGTGCCCTGAATAGGTGTAACCGTGCGAAAACTCGGGGCCGGGGCCGACCGAGCCTTCGACGATGGCGTCAAAAATGCCATCCCTTACGATCACCGCTCCCATGGGAACCGCGGCATTGGTCAGCCCCTTGGCGCAAGTAATCATGTCTGGAAGCACGTTAAAGTACTCCGCTGCGAAGGTCGTTCCCAGACGCCCGAATCCGGTGATAACCTCGTCGAAGATCAGCAACAGCCCATGCTTGTCGCATATCTGACGCAGACGCTCGAGATAGCCCTTCGGAGGCGGCAGGACGCCGCCAGCCCCACCGACGGGTTCAACGATTACAGCGGCGATCGTCGAAGCGTCGTTCATCGCGACAATCCCTTCAAGCGCGTCCGCCAGTTCGACACCATATTCCGGCTGCCCTTTTGAAAAGGCGTTGCGGCCGTGATCTAGCGTGTGTGGAAGGTGGGCCACGCCAGGCAACAGGGTGCCGAACGTCTTCCGGTTGGGCCCGAGACCCGCGACGGAGAGGCCGCCGAAACCGACGCCGTGATAGGCCATCTGGCGGCCGACGAAGCGTTGGCGTTGTCCCTCGCCTCTCGCGGCATGGAACGCCATGGCGATCTTCATCGCGCTGTCCACCGACTCAGAGCCAGAATTGGTGAAGAACACGCGGTTCAAGTCGCCGGGCGCAAGTAGACTAAGGCGGGTGGCGAGTTCGAAAGCCGGAGTCGCGCCGTTGTTGAAGTTAGCAACGAAATCAAGCGTCGCCGCCTGGGCTTGGATCGCTTCCACGATCTCCGTTCGTCCATGTCCAGCATTGACGCACCAAAGCGCGGCACTCACATCCAGCACCCGCCTACCGTTTTCGAGAATGTAGTGGTTGCCTTTGGCGCCTGCGATCATCAGCGGATCGGCTTTGAAAGCCCTGTTTGCAGTGAACGGCATCCAGAATGCGTCCATGTCATTGCGCGATCTCTGGTCGGCGCGGGGTTCGGGAATCTTGAGCATGTTCACTCGCAAGGTTGTGGCGCCATGCTATGGGCAGCCTACTTGTTTCATATCCTGATAAAATTCTTTGTTCAATATTGTTTTTTAATTCCAATAAAATATTCTTGAGCTGTTGAGGCCGGACGAAAGCCGCGCCGCGCCCGCCAAACGGAGATGTGTGATGCCCCCCGCCCCTCGTCAGTTGCACCCTGACATGCAGGTCCTCGTGGACGCCCGAACGCCGGTATCGGCCAACCTCACTGTCGAAGAGCAACGCGACAACTGGAACGCATATGCGGCGCGCCTCAATCGACCGCATCCCGAAACTCTTGAAGTCACGGATCGGCATGTGCAGGGCGCAGGCCACGAGGTGCAGATCCGGATCTATCGGCCGAAGGCGGCAAGTAGGCCGACGCCCTGCATGATCTACATGCATGGCGGAGGCTTCATGCTAGGCGATCTCGATTCGTCTGACTCGATCGCCTGGGGCTTCGCGGTCGGCATGAACGCAATAGTGATCAGCGTTGACTACCGCCTTACCCCCGAGCATCCCTGGCCGGCAGGATTCGACGATTGCTACGCTGTCCTTGAGTGGGCTGCTTCGCAAGGCAGCGCGATCGGCATCGATCCGGAGCGAATTGTCATCGGCGGCGACAGCGCCGGCGGGCGCTTCTCGGCCTGCGTGAGCCAGAAGAGCCGTGACATGGGCGGCCCCCGGATCCGTGCCCAAGCAGTCATCTACGGGAACGCCGGTTCGATAGAGAACGCCGGTTCAATGACCGAATTCGCCGAAGGCTACGGTCTAACGGCGGCACGCTCTCGTGACTTCTCCCAAAAGCTCTTTCCGCATGGGGCGCCCGTCGACGACCCGCACGCGTTCCCGATCAACGCGAAAGACTTGTCCGGCCTCCCTCCGACACTTGTTCATGTGGCAGAATATGATCCCATTCGGGATGCCGGCCGCGCGTATGCGGCGAGGCTGATCCTCGCCGGCAACGACGTGGTCTTTAGGGAGGCACGAGGAATGATCCACGGTTTTATGCGTGCGCGCTTCGTCGGAACCCAGGCTGCGGCCGAATTTGACTACATCTGCAAGTTTCTGTCGCATCATCTGGCCTAGCGCAGGCACGCGATGCGATCTAACAATCTGTGGGATCCATCGCCGATACAATGGCAGACGCACAAAGGCTTCACAGAAGGGGACACATCACTCCCGCGATTCATGCGAAAACGAGTATCCGTCCGTGGCTGAGAGCATATTTGCGCCGACGTGGGCGATGAGAGCGCTAAGCCTACTGCAAATCCGCAGACCTTGCGGTAGCTTCAGTTTCTCTTGCTAGGTTCACGAAGTCCCTATGAACTGCCGATGCATTGGGGCGGCGCAGGACATCGGGGGGCTGCTGTTCGGCGGCATGCGCCGTCGTTTGTTGAACGTGATGTCGCGCCGGTAAGGGATAGCCAGATTGTCGAGGGCGCAGCTCCCACACTGCGCTCGGCGGCACGGCGCTTCAAACTTCGAGCGTGAAGGCTGGCCCTGCTTGCCGAGCCTCGGTCTCGCCGGTCTCGCGATAGCGACGATACCAGGCCCCGTCCGACGAGATCCTGATGCAGAAGTGACGCACCGCCTCTCGCGTCGAAAATTCCATCCTCGGGCAAGCACGGCGGATCGAGTTTCATCCAGCCTATTGCGAGACCATCATAACGCGCTGGAACACTCTTACCGGCCAGACTGCCCGACAGGCCCACGCTTCTCCAGAACTCGTTATCAGGATCCGCGTCAGACGGCCCCTACTCCTGCCACACACGGGTTAGTGCAGTCTCAGGAGTTAAGGAGCGCCTATTGACTTGACATGAGGATCAGTACATCGTTGGATACACACATCCAAATTGATGAGGGTTGATCCATGGCTGTTACCTCGCGACGCGAGCGTGTAAGGACACCATCTGTTCCCGAGCCTGCCGAGGGCCTATGGTCGAACTGTCTCCGGACTGGCGACACTGTCTATATTGCGGGCCTAGTGGCTTACGAAGACGGGCGGGTGATCGCTAAGGGGGCCGAGGCTCAAGCCGACTACATCTTCTCCTCGATCAAGAGCTATATGGAGTCCGCTGGCGGTCAGATGGCCGATCTTGTGACCATGACGATCTACCTAACCGATATTGCCGACCGACCGGCCGTGCTCAATTCGAGGCGGAGATTCTTCACCGGCGACTTTCCCTGCTCCACGCTGATCGCAGTCTCCGCACTGATCGACCCCGACCTTGTGGTCGAGATCAACGCCATCGGTGTCATAGGTTCGTCGAAAGCCTGAATCAGCAAGAGGACAGTGCCATGAACATGAGAGTCAATTTCCAGCCCCGCCGCCTTGGACACGCCAACCTCTATGTCGGCGATCTTGCTAAGGCGGTAGAGTTCTACAACATCGTCTGCGGGCTGGAACTTGTTCGCCGGGAAGAAGAGATCGCTGCAGCCTTCCTCACAAATGGAAACACCCATCACGACCTTGGATTGATGCAGGCCAAGGTCGTGCCGGAAACGTGGGTGGACCTCAAGGGCCGGCAGCGACACCGGGCGGCACGCGACATGCCCGTCGGTTTGAACCATCTGGGTTGGGAGATGGATAACGAGCAGCAGTTGGTCGATGCTTGGCGAAGGGCGAAAACCACTGGCGTCGCGCTCGGCCGCACGCTTGATCATCAGATCTCGCGCAGCGTCTACCTTCCGGATCCGGACGGAAACTTTCACGAATTTTATGCCGATGCGATGGACGACTGGCGCAAGGTCTTTAACCTCGAAGAAGATGACGTCGTCACGAAGCCCTGGGATCCAGAGGCAGTAGAGCCGGATTCAACCCCACATTGGATAGAGAACCCCGATCTGCGCGACGTGCCCGACGCCCATTTCCACGCCCAGTTCATTACCCATGCAGGTATCGTGGCCAAGGACTACAACGCGATGAAACGCTTTTTCATCGACGTTGGCGGTCTAACGCTGAGCGAGGAGGCAGAGGATGGAAAGGTGTGCCTGTTGCGCGGGCCGGCCGCGAGCGTTGATCTGGTGCTGTTCCATGAAGATCTCGGTTTGAAAGCCGGCCTCGCTTTCCTGGCCTTCGTCGTCTCCGGCGAGGAGGCTCTGCGCTCATCGCACGAGCGCGCGAAGCAGGCGGGCATCCATGTAATCTCGTCGGTGGACGAGCCTGGTCGTCGCAGTGTGACCTTGCGCGATCCAGACGGGGTCAACGTCGTGCTCTATACGGGCTCCTCGGGCAACCTGGGACTGGAGGCGGGCCGGGAAGTCATTGACGGAATCCGATCCTAACGATCTGGTAGCTGACAAGGAAGCGGAGATGCACGTTTCGTTCGTTGATGTCGGCGGCGTCCGGACGCGCAGCATAGTTGCGGGCAAGGGGCAGTCGGTTGTGCTACTGCACGGTATCGGTATGTCCGCCGACTGCTTCCACCGCAATATCCTCGCCTTGGCGCAGACCCATCGGGTTATCGCGCTAGACATGCTGGGGCACGGCTTTACTGCCTATCCCGGCTTTGGAAATGATGGTGCGCTGCATTCCCTCAGCCGTCATGTGCTGGCCTACCTCCAGCATGAAGGGATCGGCCCGGCGCATCTGGTCGGTAGTTCTCTCGGCGGCGGCATGGTGGCAGACATCGCCTTGATGGCTCCTGAGCAAGTACGCTCGTGCATCATTGTCGGATCGTCAACGCCCTTCGCGCGCCCCGACGTTCTGGGGGTGGGCCTGTCACGTGCACGCGACAATGCGAAGCACTCGCTTCAAACGGGTGCCTACGAGGCACTGAAGCGACGGTTGCGGCATCTTGTTTACAGTGATGAGGGCGTCAGCGAAGAACTTCTGACCATGCAGATGACGATCTATGCGTTGGAAGATCGTAAATCGGCCTATGACGCGCTGGTCGACAACGTGGTCGCAAATGCGCTGGACACGTGGAACGTCCCTGAGCGAATCGCGGAGATTAACGTTCCCACGCTGATCCTTGCCGGGCGGGATGACCCGCGCTCACCGCTGGATGCGATAGAGCGTGGTGCGATACATATGAAGTCAGCCCGGCTGATAGTCTATGACAATTGTGGGCATTTTCCTTTCCTGGAACACCCAGAGCGCTTCAACCGCGATGTCGCGAACTTTCTTCTTGAAGTCGAGGCCGATCAAATCGGCTCGTGACGGAAGGCGTCTATATCCTTCGGCTGCGCTCCGTAGTGTGCTACAACTCCTTCGGCGGAGCTGAGAATGTGTTGTCGCATCGCCACTTCCGCCTCATCCGGCGTTCCTTCCTTAATGGCTTGGATAAGAGCTTCATGTTCGCTCCCAGGCATCTCGGGCGTTGAATAGATCTCAAGGTAGAACTTCAGCAGATACGGATCGAGTTGCGACCGGAATCGCCGCGTTTCGGCCAGCAGTTTGGGCATTCCGCTCATCCGAGCGATGAAGTCGTGCAGCTCTCCGTGAAGATGCAGCCAGTCGCGCAGATTCTCGTCAGCCGCCAGCAGCCGATGCATATTGAAGTCCAGCTCGGCGATCGAGGCCTTCGTTCTGTTCTTGGCGGCCAGACGTGCCGCAGTGCCTTCCAGTGCCATGCGAATCGCATAGATCTCGAACAGTTCGTTCGAACTGAGCTGCGTGACCAGAGCACCGCGGTTAGGGCGCAAATCCACCAACCCTTCGCTATCCAATTGTCTCAACGCCTCACGGACAGGCATGCGGCTGACACCCAGCTCTTTGGCCACATCGTTCGGTATGATGCGCTCACCGACAGCGAATTCACCCAAGAGAATCTTTTGCCTCAGGTGAAGATAGACCTCGTGCTGGGCGGTACTCTTATGGTCGATATCCATCAGTCGTGCGCTTGAGGAATTTTGTTTCAGCAAATCTGGAGCCTTCTGGTTGGCACGCGCCGTTCACCCCTAATCCAAATGCTCTATCACGATAAACCAAGGGTAGACAATCTTTGTTGATACCTGTATCCATAAATCCATATGACGCTGAGAGGAGCATGATGGACGCTGCAGTTGTCGGAGGCGGAATTGGCGGCGTCGCTACGGCCGCCTGTCTGGCCGCAGAGGGGTATAACGTCACGGTGTTCGAGCGGGCGGCTCAGCTGCGAGAAATCGGTGCAGGGATATTTCTCAAGGAGAACAGCCTCGGGGTTCTCGAAACCCTTGGTCAGATTGATCGGGTGAAGCAAACTGGCACAGCACTTAACAGAGCCGAGCTTTGGGCGCGCGGCGGCCGCCGGCTTCTGAGCCGCCCGATCGATGGGCATCGAGTGTCCGTCTTACCGCGACAAGAGCTTCATGCCGCGCTGATCGCGGCTGCGGAAGAGCGTGGTGTGCGGTTCCAGACGGACGCTGCGGTGGTCTCCGTCACACGCAAGGGGGCGATAAAGCTTCGCGACGGCAGCCAGTTTCTTGCCAACCTTGTGGTAGGAGCAGATGGCGTGGGCTCGATGGTTCGTGATTCACTGGGGCTTGGGCGGTCGGTCGACCAGACCGGGGCGGGCTCATGGCGAACCTTGGTCGAGAGCGTACCGGCTGACCCCAAAAACTCCGTAATCGAATACTGGAACGGTTCAAGGCGAGTGTTGGTGGTGCCCTCCGGGCACGGGATCACCTATCTCTGCGCCTCGTCGCGCAATGATGACACCGCGACCAATGGGGACCGTTTCGTGCCCGAAGTATGGGCGCGTGATTTCCCCGAGTTCGAAGACCTTTTCAGACGTGCCGGTCATACCGAGATGGTCCGGCGCGAACATTCAAAATGCTCAGTGAGTGGCTGGACCGCAGGCGTTGTCGCCATTCTGGGTGATGCGGTTCACGGTCAGCCTCCGAACCTTGGCCAGGGCGCAGGGATGGCGATTTCAAACGCGGCTGATTTGGCCCGTAGGGTCTCTGGTGGAGCCGATATCGAGACCAAGCTGAAGGAATGGGAGACCTGCAACCGGGCCTTCACCGAAGCCGTGCAACGCTGGTCAAATACTTATGATGACGTCGTGCATGCGTGGCCCAGCACATTGCAGTTTCTGCGGGGGCCTTTCGTTCGCTTCATTGGAAAATTTCCTCCGACGCGTCGGCGATGGTCGGCCCTCGGACAGGGATTGCCGGAGATACTGGCAAGCTGAACCGGATCGAAGGGTCCGGAAACGACCAACAAAGGGAGACGTAAAATGCATAGCCACATCTTACGGATTGCAATGGCCGCGCTTGTCGCGGCCTCGACGGCCTTCGCTCTCGTGCAGGGCAGCGCTGCCGAGGAACTTAAGAAGGTTACCTTCCGGATGGACTGGGTACCAAGTGGTATATATGCGGCTTTCTACAACGGCAAGGTCAACGGCTTCTACGAAAAAGCCGGTTTTGACGTCGAGATCATGCCCGGCAACGGCTCGACAGCGACAATGGACGGCCTCATCAGCGGCGAACTAGACTTCGGCTTCGTGTCCTGCTGGGGCATGTCGGTCGGCGTTAGCAAGGGCCGAAGCGTGGTCTCGGTCGCCACTTTCACAGGACGCAACGGCTTTGGCTTCTTCTTCCCCAAAGATGCGGGGGTGACTCGCCTTGCCGACCTTAAGAACAAGAGTATCGTCGCCAGTCCCTCATCGATGGACACGCTGCTGTATCCGGCGGTACTGGTCGGCGCGGGTCTGCCCGCCGACATGCTTAAGCAGATCAACGTCGAGCCGGCCCAGAAGGTGCCGACCTATGCCCGCGGTCAAGCAGACGTGGTGGTCTCTCATATTCCCTATGCCGATCCGATCATCGAGCAGCAACGCCCGTCCGGTCACATCTTGTGGTCCGATGAAGGGTTCGTTCTACCGGACTTCTGCATTGCCGTAAGCCGGGCACGGCTCGAGTCCGACCCCCAAGGTGTCGAGAAATTCATCCGTGCGACCTTTGAGGCGACGGAAGATGCGGCTTCCAATCCTGACAAAGCCGCCGCGGCGGGCGTCTCGCTCTTCCCGGTGCTGACGCAGGAGCAAACCAAAGCCCAGTGGAAGCTGATGACGACGCTCTTCTACACTGAAGACACCAAGTCCTGCCCTCATGGTTGGCACTCGGCCTCCGACTGGACCAAAGGCCTTGAAGTTCTCCAGAAGTACGGCGGTTTGGAAGGCAGCATCGACGACCATGCCAAATTCTACACCAATCAGTTTTTCACCTGCGATCGCTGATCGCAGAGACGATACCGAAAGCCTCCTTCTTCGGGAGGAGGCAACGAGGATAGGATGACGACAGGCAAAGCGATCGACATCACGGATGTTTCCAAAACCTATAGGACCGGAAGCGGTCCGGTCGAGGCGCTTAGACGAATCGACCTGGCCGTCGCCGCGGGCGAATTCGTCTCAATCGTGGGGCCAAGTGGCTGCGGTAAATCCACCCTTCTCAACATGGTGGCGGGACTAAAATCAAAAAGCAGCGGCACCATCCGAATTGGGGAGGAATTCGTCAATGGCCCCTTCACCAACGTGGGCATCGTCTTCCAGCGCGACCTGCTGATGGAATGGCGTACGGTGCTCGACAATGTTTTGCTTCAGATCGAGATGCGCAACCTGCGAAAGCGTGACTACGCTGAACGAGCAATGCATCTTCTAGACAGAGTGCACTTGGCGGATTTCGCGCAACGATATCCGAGGGAACTGTCAGGCGGGATGCGTCAGCGCGCATCCATCTGCCGCGCGCTCATCCATGACGCGCCGGTGATGCTCATGGACGAACCTTTTGGCGCCCTCGACGCTTTGACCCGCGATGACATCGCTGCTGACCTCGCGGAGATTTGCGAAGAGGCCGGCAAGACCACGATCTTTATCACTCACTCCATTTCCGAGGCTGTGTACTTGAGCGATCGCGTGATCGTCATGTCGGGTCGCCCTGGCGGCATAATGGCGGACATTTCAATCAACCTCGTCCGTCCGCGACGTCACTCACTGCGGGAAGACCCGCGTTTCGGTCAACACGTCACCGAAATTCGCGACCTCCTGGAGGCTGACAAGGACTCCCGAAGAGAGGTCCAATGATATGAAACCGTTCTTGCATCGCGTGGTCAACTCACAGGTCTTCGGGGTCGTCGCCACCCTCATCGTCATCTTCATTGTGTGGGAGATGAGCATCACCTTCCTTGGTGTGCCGACCTATGTACTTCCGTCGATCATCACAGTCGCTGAAGTGCTGCTCAAGCATCCAGGCATGTTTCTGTCCGAGACGCTGGTAACCACGCGCGAGCTGCTTCTGGGCTTTGCGGTAGCGGTCGGTCTGTCGATGCCTATCGCCTTGGCTATGGCATATTCCCGCATCTTCGAAGGGTTGGTCAGCCCGTTAATTGTGATCTCGCAGGCGGTGCCCAAAATCGCACTCGCCCCGCTGCTCCTGGTTTGGTTCGGCTTCGGTGAAATGCCTAAGGTAATCATGGCGGCTCTCATCGCGTTCTTCCCCATGCTCATCAGCGCATTGACCGGTTTCAAGGCTCTCGAGCCCGAGGTCATGTCCCTAGCCCGCTCGATGGGGGCGTCACAGTGGAAGATTTTCTGGAAGATCCGTTTGCCCTCGGCACTCCCCAATATCTTCAGCGGCCTGAAGCTGGCCATCACTTTCTCAGTAATTGGCGCGGTTATCGGAGAGTTTCTGGCCGGCGACAAGGGCCTAGGCTACTTGATCCAAAGTGCTAGCGGCGCGCAGAGGATGGACATGCTCTTTGCAGGTGTGATCATCATCTCCGTACTGAGCTTGCTCCTGTACTACATCGTCCAAGCCATAGAACGACGGCTCATCTTTTGGCATCAGTCGCAAGACCAGATTGCCCTCTGATACATACGCAATCCTTTGGGCTCTCCCGCGCAAGGCGTTCGTGCCGTTGGTGGTTATAACCTCCATCGGCGTCTGTAAGCTTGCCTCACTCTCAAAGGGCGCGCAATGACGGTGCCTTCCTTCTACTCGCCAGCAGCAGCCGGATAATGATAGAATGGCGCGGCGGCACCGAGGCCGCTTGCCGTCCACCCAGATCGTGCGAAGGGCGATGTTGCCTTCATCACTCTCGTCATAGACTAGATTCCGCAACTCGGCGCATCTCCCCATGATGCTCGACACCATCTTCATGCCTCAGAGCGATGCAGGAACATGAAACGCGCAAACTCTTGGTCTGGGAAACGGCAGCCGAGAGACGCACCGCCGAAAGCCGCCCCAAATCGCCACAAGAGACGGCCAATGTAGGCCGACTGCACGATGGCAAGTGACCTGAGCCCCTAGATCTCCTCCAGATTTGGGTCGAGTCCGACGTCTTGAAAGGATGAACGGATGAAGCTCAGCAGGTTCAACGAAGAGCAGATCATTTCGATATTGAAGGAGCAGGAGACCGGGCTTGGGACGGCGGATCTTTGCCGCAAGCATGGGATCAGCAGTGCCACCTTCTACAAATGGAAGGCCAAGTATGGCGGGCTGGACGTGTCCGATGCCCGCCGACTGAAGACACTGGAGGAGGAGAACGCCCGGCTCAAGAAGCTGCTGGCGGAGGCGATGCTGGACAACGCCATATTAAAGGATGTCGCCGCAAAAAAATTGGTAACGCCCCGACGCCAACCAAGATGCGGTCGTTCATGCCTGCGTGGTGCATGGGGTGAGCCAGCGGCGAGCGTGTGAAGCTCTTGAGGTCGATCGAGCGAGCGTACGGTATCGCAGCACGAGGCCCGCCGACGAGGATTGCGGGAAGCCATGAAGGCCGTGGCGTCAGAGCGTGGACGGTTCGGCCATCGGCGCATCTACGTGATGGTGCAGCAGCAGGGGCTCTTGATGAACATCAATAAGCTGAGGCGGCTCTACAGCGAGGAGGGGCCGCAGGTCCGCAAACGCGGCGGCCGCGAGCGCGCCCCGGCTACCAGGCGCCCGCTGCTCGTGCCTGACCGGCCCAACCAGCGCGGAGCCTGGACTTCGTCAGCGATGCCTCCACCGATGGTCGCCGCTTTCGGCTCCTGACTGTGATAGACGACTATACGCGGGAGTACAAAAACGTCGATTGGGGGGGCTCTGTCCATCATCAGCAGGCTCTTTGTAGATATTACAAAGGGAAATCATTTCCCGCATTCCGATGATGGGTAGTTCCATGTTTTACGACGGTATGTATGTATATGTAAAAGATTTACCGATCGAGAATTACGGATACCCGATAGAAAAATATCGACAAACCTCCGTAGGAAGAATTTGTCGAATTATCTCTCCACATGATGGAACATCCAGTAATGGTATCACGATAGAGACAGGTGAATTGCTAGTTGATGACGCTGTTCTCACGCCCAGTGGCGTTTCTCATATCAGCTTCTATGTTAGTCCTGAGGATGTCTCCCCAGCTCGTGTGACTGAAGAGATTCTTATTTTATATAGCGTCGATCTATGGCAGCTTTTAAAACCGTTCGGAGATAAACAAGATACTGAAACGTTTAAAAGGCTGGTAGATACATTTGGCTTGGTGGCGGATTATTTCCACCTTGCGAGTTTTTGGGCTGTACCAGCGACGACGCTTTGCCTTGGGCTCACCGGCCAGCTCGCCTCGGCTTCCGTCAACAGCACGGCCGCAGGCGCCTACGTCTACGACTATCTCTCGCGCCTCGTCGAGCGCACCGCCAATGCCGTCACCCTGCACCGCATCCACGACCTCGACGGCAACGTCATCGCCGAATACGACGACACCGGTGCATTGCTCACCGAATATATCTGGATCGACGGCCGCCCCATCGCCACCATCGCCGATGCCGGCACCACGCCCACCCTCTATTATGTGCTGACCGACCATCTCGAACGGTCGATCATGATGGTCGACGAGTTCCGCGACCCCGTCTGGCAGGCCTCCTATCTGCCCTTCGGCGAGGTCCGCACCCTCACCGGTTCCGCCAGCCTCGACTATCGCTTCCCCGGACAGTGTTTCCAGCTCGAAACCGGCCTCCACGACAGCTGGCACAGGCACTTCGACCCCTCAATCGCACGATACCTCCAGCCCGACCCCTCGGTATGCCTGACGGACCATCAAGATATGCGTACGTCACAAACTCGCCACTCATGAAGGTCGATCCAAACGGTCGGTTCAGTTGGCTCGGCGGTGGACTGCGGGGGCTCGGAGGGCTCGGCCGCACAGAGGGCAGGTTATGGGATTGGCTGTTCCCTCCATATTGTCCCGTGCCGTATGAGCCCCGTCCGCCCCGCCCCGGCGATCCCATCCTTGGAACTCCCGGCGTCCCGCCCCTGATGAGCACCCCTGCTGATGCGGCGGTACGCCCGGAGGAGATAACGAAAAACATCCAAGCACGCCAACGGGCAGGAGAGGTGCTCCCCTTGACGTTGAACCGGGTACCAATAAACCTGAGATCATAGATGGCCGCAAATATACCGGGCATGGCTTAGATCAGATGCAAGGGCGAGGCCTAACGCCGACAGTTGTAGAAGACATAATAAGCAACGGCAAAAAAGCCCTGGAAATCAGCCGGGTACGACCGTTCATACGAGCCCCAATGGTTCTTTTGTAACCAATAGCAATGGTGACGTGATAACCGTGTATCCGAGATAAATCCGATGAGAGAAATTCTTCTACGTCAAACTGCGATTATACGTGAGATAATTTTCTCATATCAGGGAAAGCAAATAACGCTTCGATCCCTTATCTCTGGGGTGGAGGGTGCCGCAATAGCTACTGAAAACTCGGCGCTCATTCATAGCATAAGAAAAAATCTATTTGAATTGGAGCAAATTAACGCCGCCCCGGCCAATGGTAAAATTAAGATAACCCAATCCGACGTTGAGATAGTTGATAGATCGTTAAACGGAATCTTGAAGCTGCTTAATGATTACCAATCAATGAGTGAATGATCATCTAAATCGAGATCGCCGACGCCCATATACCGTATGGTGACTTCAAGCTTAGGAGGTAGTATTCCTACAGACATACGAAAATGGAGAAAGGTTGTAGAAGAATCAATCTCGAGCCTGGCCGATGAAGACCTCCAGAGACGGTCTTGGTTTGGGTGCAGCCATGAAATATTTGGTCCTGAAGAGGCCTTCAATCAATTCTTTGGAGATGCATCTATTGTTGAATTCCTTGAGAGCCCGGATTCAGGATTAACGCCGACGCTGATGGAGATTTGCTGCTAGGTGTTCAGTCCCAGCATTTGGTGGATCGGGTTCAGGATGAATCTGTGTGGCTCTGATGTCCAGATCTTGCAGATGTATTCATAGGGCGTGTGTCCACCGAGGGTTTTGAGCCGTCGTGCGAAGTTGTAGGCTGCCATGAAGTCGTTGAGGTGCGTTTGCAGCTGATCGTGACTGTCGTAATGGAAGCGCTTGACGGTGGCGTCCTTGATTGTTCGGTTCATCCGTTCGACCTGACCATTGGTCCAGGGATGGTTAGGCTTGGTCAGCCGATGCTCAATCCCGTTTGCTTCGCAGATCATGTCGAAGCGCATCGGCCTGGAGTAGATGGTGTTCCGGTTCCTCGGCTGCTCTGCGAACTGGATTCCGTTGTCGGTGAGAATGGTATGGACCTGGTACGGCACGGCTTCGAGCATGTGCTGCAAGAACTCCCAAGCCGTCTTCCTATCCGCCTTTCCGACGAGTTGGGTCACGGCGAATTTGCTCGTGCGGTCGATGCCGACGAACAGGTAGAGCTTGCCTTCTGCGGTCTGAACCTCGGCGATGTCGATGTGAAAGAACCCGATGGGATACCGTTTAAACTTCGACCGCTTCGGCTTGTCACCCTCGACATCGGGCAGGCGCGAGATGCCATGACGTTGCAAGCACCGGTGCAGCGCAGATCGTGTCAGGTGAGGGACTAAGGACTGCAGGGCGCAAAGACAGTCGTCCAGCGGCAGCAGCGTATGGCACCGGAACGCCACGATCATCGCCTCCTCGGCCTCGGAAAGAACCGTCGAGCGCGGTTCTGACGGCCCCGTCTTCATGTCCTCGACGCTTGCCCACTTGCGCCACTTCGCGACCGTCTTGGGGTTGATGCCAAGTTCCCGGCTCAGCTGCGCGAGCGAAGCTTGCGATCGCTGTATTGCTGCTCGGACAGCGTGCGTGGTCGTGGCACTGCCGTGACGAATTTGTCCCATAGGGCGTCCTTCCATTCCAAAGAAAGGATCACACCATCAAACCGTGGATCAAACACCTGGCTAAAAAAATCTTTGTCGATCCGCCTCCGTGCTTCTAATGAATCGGTCCAATATCCAGATACATCATCCTCTAAGCGGAGCCACCGATAACACGTCAGATATTCACGCTCCCTTTGCTCTGACGGATTTGCTTGCAACCTCGTCAATGCGGAAAAGGCTTCCTTAACAGTTGTGCAAATGAGGTGGCTACGGCCCGGCAATCTGTAAGATTCTATCTTATCCAACACATCAGTCCGTACATCTGCAGCAAATGCATACTGGATGTCGACCATGGTTATTAAGTGGTACAAGCCAAATCTAACGTTTTCCTCCCGATTAAACTGCATAAGGACATATTTGTGAGCCGCCTGCCGGATCGCATCATATCGATGGCTACTTCTTTTAGCAGCATACTCAATTTTTTTGTAAAGGACCGACGGGCTCTCATTAATAGCGCTAGGAGCTCCGTTAAAATAGCCCTTATGGATCCAATTTATCCATCGATTTATGAGTGGCGCGGGCTCGTCGACATGATCGATCGCGACCTCATATGCATCAATCTGAAGATTGCCTGGTCCACGCTCCGGATATAATAGATAAGAAAAGATTGAAGCTTGGTTCAGTGAAACGAGACATTTTGCATGTTTTTGCAGAAACATTTCATATCCAGGATCAGCCGCAGGCTTGTTGTGCTCATATAAATCTTGTAACCATAACAACGAATCGTCTTCAAGGAGGTCAATTCTGTTCAGCCGGGTAAAAATAGAAGATTTCCAGTCGGCATTCAAATCTGCTGTACTTATACAGCGACTAATTAATTTCCTAGCTATATGGTACTTATTAACGAAATTACTAACGCTCTCAGCAATCGCATACAGCGCCTGATCTGTTTTATCGACTTTTAGAAGGTCATAAAAAAGGCAGAGTTTCTCGACTGGTACCAAGGCAGCACACGCTTCTGATAGAGCAACACTTAGCGTGCCCTGCTGATTCAGTTCGTCTTGGACGACCTCTCAAGATTGGGTAGTTGGCAACTAAGGAATCCATCGTCTCAATGGGCTGAGATAATCCGCTTAGGCCCTCCACGATATTGCTCTCCTCCACCGACTTCGGTGGCAAGGATGGCGAGGTTTTAACCGCAACTAGTTCGGCCGAATAATCATAAGCGCTCCGCAGTCGTAGTCTCTCTTCATAAGCGTCTTTTGCAGATCGGCCGAAAAGGGCCCTTTCAATCCCAGCGAGGTCGCTTGGTAGCGACTCGCCGCGGAGCCAGTTTCGTACCGCTCGGTCTGAGACACCGAGATAGCCTGCGAACTCTTTCGTCCCCCAGGCCTCTCCTGGCGACTTTCCTTGATTTGGTGGGCGCGTCCCCAGTCGGAAATGGAGCTTGAGCAATGCGCTAAACAGTTCCCCGGTGATCTTTTCTGGGTTCATTCGAACCACCTTTTCCAAACTCTTCCATTCGTTTCCAACGACCGGCGGACGGCTTCCGCCAGTTTGATATTCCTTTGCAGCCAGTATCAACCAAAGGAACTGGCAATGCTCAAGAAATCGCTTCTTTCTATGTTGATCTCTGGGGTCATGCTGCTCGCATCATGCTCAACCGTGCATGCTAAAGAGCCCATTACCCCCAGCGTCTCGCTTATCACACAACCTGCGCCCAACCAGAAACAGTCTCCAGGTCCAGTTGAGGGGATGATCGTTGAGATTGCTGAAGCCCACGGCATCCCTCAGCAAGCTTTTTTGAGGATGGGTCGCATCGAAAGTGGTTTGAATCCGAAGGCTTTCCACCCCGAATCGAAAGCGTGTGGCCTGTTTCAGTTCATTCCGAGCACGGCCCGTCATTATCGGCTGTCTAACTGTTTTGATCCACGTGCCAACACCTTGGCCGCCGCAGCGCTTTGGACTGATAACGCCAGGGCACTTACTGCTTGCGTTGGCCGGGCACCTGTATCTGGTGAGTTGTATCTTGCTCACCAGCAGGGGTCGATCGGAGCTTGCCGACTCCTAGCTAATCCAGAAAAGCTTGCCAAGGATATCGTAGGCCGGAAGGCAGTGGTTATGAATGGCGGGTCTGATGGCATGACCGCAGCCAAATTTTCAGACCTTTGGATCAGTAGATTTAGGGGCCTTTAGGCCGTAGACTCATTACCGCGTAGCCAAATTCGGATTGCGACGAGTTTGAGGGCGGCGAGGTAGTTCTCGGCCAGCTTGTCGTAGCGGGTAGCCACGCGGGGGAACTGCTTAGCCTTGTTGAAGAAGCGCTCGACGAGGTTGCGCGCCTTGTAGAGGAAGGGACTGAAGCAGATTGGGTCTTTGCGGTTGGCCCTGGGCGGGATGTTGGCCCATGCCTTTCGCTCGGTGACAGCATTGCGCAAGGCGTTGGCATCATAGCCCTTGTCTGCGAGCAGCATGGCGCCCTCCGGCAGGTCGGTGATCATGTCCGGTGCCGAGGCGATGTCGCTCTTCTTCCCTGCAGGCAGCGCGCCAGGATCAGATGCGTCGCGTCAACAAGGGCGTGAATCTTGATTGTCAGTCCGCCTCTCGAGCGACCGAGACAGTGATCTCGATCCCCCTTTTTTGCCGTCGCGCCCTGCTGGTGGACGCGAACAACCGAGGTGTCGATCATCTGCACCTTGCCGTCATGGGCCTTGGTGATGGCGTCCATCAGGCGGTCCCAGACGCCGGCTTTGCGCCAGCGGTTGAAGCCGTTGTAGATCGTGGTGGGCGGACCATAGCGGGCGGGAAGATCGGCCCAGCGCGCACCAGAACGCAGAACCCAGAAGATGTCGTTCAGCACGCGCCGATCATCGACGCGCGGCACGCCGCGCACCTTGGCGGGCAGGTGGGGCTGGATCGCGCGCCATTCGAAGTTGGTCAGATCATATCGGCTCATGCGGAACCTGAATCAGACTTCGCTCGAATTTAGAAGCCGCCAGTCAGCAAACAATTCCATAGCGCACACCTGGAAGGTGTGAGACGCTTGGTTATGGAGGTGGAAGTCCTGGCAAATGACGTAGTTATCGGCACGAGCGAGTTGGATCGGTTGGACCCGCCGATGGGCGTCGCGTTTGGCGTGTTTGTCCCTGCCGCCGCGTGCGTGCGTGCCCACGCTCCATGCTGGAACGATTGAGGGTGAGCGAAACGAAGTAGGTGCTGACGCAAACCTCATCGTCTATGGACCGCATGGTCGAATGGAATGTTCGGGCGTCTGGATAGACGATTACCAAAAGGGCCTGGATGAGATTGAAGTCAGTGTCCTTGGTATCTCTGACTTCCAAACGCTTTTCGGCGACCATCCGCATCATCTTGCCTACTGGCGTCTGGCGTAGGGACCGCCGCCAACTCCAATCAATGATCCGGCTTTTATGAGTTTACGGCCTAATATGCATCTCTCACAAAGAGGATGAAATACGTATTCATGCAATAACGAGGCTCACAAAATTTCCCCAATTGCCATTGGTGAGACTATCGCCGACGGAAATTTTTGGAAGGAAACTTTTCTGACGACTCCATGATCATTGTCAAATGAAGATAAAATCATCTTGGTGCAGGTTGGAAACAGTCACGCTCTTCAACGTTATGGTGTTGTTAGGATCATAGGTGTTGACCGTGTCGGCGCCCGATTGCGCCGCAACAGACATAACCGCCGTGAAGTCCGCAAAGACTGCGGTTTCGAACCTCAGCACATCATCGGTGCCGGCGCCTGCCGTGAAGTCCAAAATCGTATCGTGGCCGAAGCCGGTTCCGAACACAAAGGTATCACTGCCGGCAAGTCCCTTGAGCGTATCGTTATCGCCCTTGCCGATGATAACATCGTTTTTGGAAGCGTATCCATTAATCGTGTCGTTACCGGCTGTGCCAACGATGCTTGCCAGGTTTGATAGGATCCCATCCAGGCTCCAATCATTCCCACCCAGCACCGAGTCGTCCGCGAATATGATCTTCTCTACACCGTCTTCCTTATCGAACTGGTTGTCGAGCGTGAAGGTCTCGCCAGTGGCCTTGGTGCGAATAATGATGTCGGTCAGATCCGCTGCGGGGCGCTCGAACTCGATATCGGTTTGGTAAAGGCCGACCAGCTTCAGAGCGTCCTTGTCAGTTCCAGAGGCCTTCTCATTCACGAAATCATTGCCGTAGCCAGCACGGTAGATGTAGGTGTCGCTTCCCTCCTCACCAGCCAGATAATCGTCCGCGGTCCCCCCGTCGATTATATCGTTGGCTGTTGTAGAGCCATAAATCGTATCATTACCTGAGGTTCCGTAGATGGTAACCAGGCCCAGCAGGATTCCGTCGAGCGTCCAATCGAAGCCGCCGAGTACCGATGTGTCGTCAAATACGATCCTTTCGACACCGCCCTCTGTGTCGAACTGGTTGTCGAGAATAATGGTTTGGTCATTTGGAATTATTCGAAGAATTACATCAGATAGGTCCGTGAACGAACATTCAAAACGAATATCGCTCTGATTTATGCCATCGAAGATCAGCGAGTCCTTCTCGGTACCTGACGTGATTTCCGAAATAATGTCATTGCCGTCCCCGAGGTTATAGAGATATGTATCATCACCGGCTAGCCTTATTAAAGTGTAGTTGCCAATACCTCCGTAAATGTCATATGCCGAACTCGTTCGTAAATAGTGTCATCACCGGGAGTACCGTTGCTTCCGCTCACCATTGCCAAGATAGCAGCCCGGTTTAGGACCGATCCATCGGCAAACTCTAAAGCTTCTATGCCTCTTGAGGTACTGCTAGTAAATGCTTGTTTGACGACAATAGATCCGCCATCGCCAGCATTGGGTACACTTTCGGCAATGACGAGCCTAAGATCGTCCCCATTTCTGGTCGCAGTGATGTCCGCCTGATAGATATCCAGGAATTTTATCCGGTCAGACGTGCCACCATCGGCAGCTTCGGCAATAATGTCTTCCCCAGCGCCACGCGCGTAAATATAGATGTCATTCCCGTCGCCGCCTGACAGATTGTCGTTTCCAGCGCGGCCACGTAGGGTGTCCGCTACATTGAAGCCGACGATGGTGTCGTTGCCGCTGCCACCCGTCAGACTATCGTCGCCTCTACCGCCAATTAATGCATCGCGAGCATTCGAGCCATTCAGCGCCTCACTATCAACAGCACCAATTCGTATTGTCGACAAAATCAGCGCATCGGCTGTTTGTGCTCCGACAAGAGGCTCAAATGTCTCCCGCAACATCGCAATGAGACGCGATTGGTCCTCGCCAGCAAAGTCAAACAACGCACCTTTAGCTATTCCGATCAGCGTTGCAACATGCGGCAATTTTCCAGAAACCCCGCCTTCGCCAAGAATCGTTCCAACAACGCTCTTAAAGTCATCAAAAGTGCGCCTAAAGCTATCGCTGTCGGGATCGTATCCAAGTGCAGAAAACATGAAAAATGAGCTATTCTCGATATTGGCGAAAGAATGCCCCAGCAACATGGCGCTTATCGGCGCTTGTGCTGCAAAGCGCAAAAGCAATGCGCCAGAAATCTCAACGAACGAATGCTCTATTTCAGCTGACCACGGGCCACTTATGGTCCGATCCGCTGCCCATTCCGCAACGCTGCTCCCAAACACCTTTTCGAGAAATGCGACAAAACGACCATCAATGTTCGCACCATAGGCATCTATTACAACCTCATCAACGCCCGCCCACTCAAAAAGTATCTCATAAAATTCTTCCTGCATTTCACTGAGATTCATTTACATGGAAGTCAAAATGAATTCCTCAACACTCCGCAGCAGCGACTCCGATATCATCATCGCATAATTCAGATCAGCTAGATGACCATAGCCTTTCAAGTTAGGCAGCTTGATAGTTTCTGGATTCGGAACAAACCCCTCTGGCTTATCCCAAGATAAGATTACGAGATTTCGCGCGAGATAGACTGCACCACTTTCCAGAATTCCGCGATCTGTAGTTGTTACGGTGCCGGTGTATCGAATCTCGTTGCCAGCATACCGACTACCATCTTCCAATCTCTCCAATCCGATAGCGACAATTCCTTGGGAGCCTAGAGTGAAAACCTCGTACTGCGTGGAAGTTCCGTCTCCGTTGAGATCTGGCTAGATCCGAAGGGATGAAAACACCGGATCATTTGCATCGATCTTCACATCGCCATTCACGTCATATCGGCTCAACTCTGTAAAACCATCCTCATCCTCAGATCCAAATAGTTCGGAGATCCCCGATGCTACTCCGTCGCTTTCAGTATCCTCGAAAAGGAACCCGTCGTCAGGCTCGAGCCACCCGGTGCGCTCCGCAAACCCATCGCCGCCGAAATCGAAATAGGCTTGCGACTCCGCAACGCTGATCAACTCAATGCCGTCGCCGTCAAGATCAGCCACCAATGGATCACGCGGCGGCGACGGCGCCCATGGTCCATTCGGATCAGACGGATCAGACGGCTGAGTCAAATCTTCTATTATCTCGTTGATCAATTCCTTTTGAGCAACATAATCGAGTAGTATTTCATAGTTTTGTCCCAAACCATTTTGCGTATTCTCGGCAATCCGGCTTCCGACCTCTCCATAGATTCTGGCTGTTGCAACCTGCGCCAAGTTTTCCGGGAGAGTGCTCGTAAAACTTGAGAGAATTGTGGCAGACATATAAATTAAACAAAATCATCTGCGCCCCAATAACCCTGCTGAATCAAATAATCCATGCTTGGGTTTCTGTCTGGGCACGATCCCCCAAAAACTCCCTCCGCACGCTCAAAAAGACGATAAATCTCTTGCATCTGATCTTCATTACAAGAGAACCTGGTCACTTTACGTTTCCGGAGCGCCTAACATCACAAAGGATCTTTCTAAACTCTATACTAGCATCGAATCTATCTTCATAGACTCGATCCAAAATCTCCTTTATCGTATCGACCCTCTCTTTAGCCCTCTCATTTCCCTGCGCAAAAGAAGCAACAAAATATGGATACGAGTCAAAGTATGGCCTATATTTGTCAAATATATATAACATATTTCGACTATTCGAACTGTTAAGTATACGGTTTCCGATCACATATAACGCCTCTGGATTCCCCTCTATTGCCGATATAGCGGCCCAATCTCCTCCGTAAAGGAAATCCATCGTTTCAATCAAGTTGCTCATCCCAAGAGCAAAGGCCCGCTCTAGTTCGAGAATCGCACCGCATTTATCTACTCCTGTTGAAAGAAGGCCGCGACCCAGCATTAGACCTCTCTCCATATATAAGATGGGATCGTTACTGTCGGAAATGCCCTCAATCAATGAGTATGCTTCGTCATATCTACCCTTCGCAAAGAGGTCGTTGTACCGCTGCATTAATCCTTCTAGATCACCGGCTCTAGCCGGACTCAAAAGACTGATCAGCAACATGGAAATGATAGTCGCACGAACCCATGTAATTGTCGACTTCATGAGTCGGATCCCCCCTTCTTTACATAAAGTAACATGATTTACCGAAATAATCGATTCAAAAGGTAGATTTTTAATATTTATTTAATTTATAATACGCACGAAGTTTTATTATATACACATTATATACTATGGCGCTCCACAATGTTACAATAAAACTGTAAAGCTTCTACCCAACGATTTTATCGGCAAATGGGATCTACCTTGAGAAGGCGCCCCGTCACATCGCCAACCATCCCCAATTGCGCCCATGCGCAGCCGGATGGAAACTATAATCTACGATTTGGAAGCTCTTTAACCCCGCCACCCACATGGATGGGGAGGGCAGCCGATATGCGAATAAAAACTCTTTCCCACCATGAAATTGATAATGAGTATCGTGCGAGCACAACCGGCCACGGATTAGGCGCCATACTTCGTACATAAGGAAATTCTGGTCGGCGAATCGGTCATCGAAATACTCTGGAGAGGTCGACAGAACTTGTTGCATATTGGGCAACAGACCAGCAGCTCCACCCCACATGCCAGCTAACATCAGGTCCATATGATAAATATGATCCCGCATAACGTGAAAGGGTTTCTTGGAACGCACCCATTCTGCAACTGCAAGGAGCTCCTGACAATTCAAACGAGAATCCGCATCACGGCAGATGAACCAAACTACTTATTGTCCTTATTTCTGTCTTGCGTGGTATATCTGCAGCGTGAGTGAGCCAATCCCAATAATAATTAACAATGCGTAAATCGCGTACCCTATCCTAGTTCTGTTGTCTCTTGCATTTTTCCAACCTCTTTCATCGCGAAGTGGGGTAAATGCCGCTACGAGAAGCGCAAGTACGCCAAAAATCAGAAAGTAATACCTCGACATCCACCCATCCTAAACTGATTGAAGCACGGTCTATTCCGTGCATTCGCTACAGTAACCTATCGAGAGAATCGCGTGCTCGGAGACGTTCTCACTTTTCTAACTACAAGACAATTCGAATACTATCCAGGAGCACGAATGCAATGGCGTCCTCGTCCCGTAAGGAGACAGAGGAATCATAGGCTAAACCACCGCATCTGAGTACAAGCGTCCCGATCTTTTGCAGAGTGTGCTTCTCGCTGCGGCAAGGCGTTGTTTCAACACCATGAGATCGCCTATGAGCCTTGCCACCGCTGTCGCCACCGATGCCCGAATCCGCCCTAACCGCGCTGCCCCTGCCGGGCGCGCGAAGCCTGCTGCCGGCGATGCCAAACGTCCCGACGCCGAGCTGCCTGCCGTGAGCCTGTCGAGCCTGATCGTCGGGCTGGACGACAGGGACCGGCCGCATTCCTCCTTGTTCGCGGTCGCCGATGCCATCCGCGATGATCGGCAGGTGGCCTTGGAACAGAAAAACGAACGCGCATAGAACGACCATTTGACTGTTGCCGCGATACGAGCATTGCTCACGTGGACAGAGGCAGACGGCCCCGGCACATCCTCTTCTCCCGGCTACGCCTCGCGTTCCTCCCGCCCGCTTTTGCGGGCTTCAGCCAGTAGGCGCCGGGTGGTCCGGCTGGCTGGAGCGATAGAGAACAGAGATGGCAATTACCGAGCTTTCGTACGAGGAATCTGCCGCCGGGCAGGTTGCGCAGCCCGATCGCGCCCCGGCCCCGCGGCAAAGAACACGCGCAGGATGAAGCTTCGTGAGAAAGCGACGCCACTAACCGTCGGTCCCGAGGTCTTCAAGTTCCCAAGGAACGCCAGGGCGAAGAAGCCGCTGCCGACACGCCCGAAGCAGACGGCGCCGAAGTCGGCGGCGGTGCTGAAGCTGCTTCGGTCTGCGAAGGGCGCCACGGTCGATGCGATGATGGAGGTGACGGGCTGGCAGGCGCATTCGGTGCGCGGTTTCCTGTCGGGTGTGGTGAGCAAGAAGCTCGGCCTTGCGGTGACGGTTAGCGTCGGCAAGGACGGCATGCGCCGCTATCGCATCGTGGCTGAAGCCGATGCTGCGAAGACGGGGTGACCGTCATGCGCGCGCGACCGGACCTTGCCGCCGGTGTGGCGGCGTTCGGCAAATTGCCGAGAGAAGACCTCGTCAGTCACTGGGTGCGCATCTACAGGCATCAGCCACCGACAGGCATCCGCAGGGAACTGTTATTGCGTGCTGCTGCCTGGCATCTTCAGGCAAAACATCCCGGCGGTCATTCCGCCGAGATGCGCCGACTGCTCAGGTCCGCCATGGACAGGGTCGAAGCAAAAACGCTCGCCCATGGAAAGGAGCGTAGCCGGACCGGTTCAGAACACAACGCTGGTTTGTCGGCTTCCATCGATGTTGGCGAAAGCCCTGTTGCGGAAGCGCCACGGTGCAGCGGTTGCGATGATCGCGCGTCACAGCCGGGCAGTCCGGACGGGGCAATGGAGAAGAAGGCCGGCCACCGACGTCGTCAGCGTCGTTCCGTTCAGCCGGGTGCTCGGCTGCTGCGGGACTGGAACGGCAGGACCCATGTCGTCGATTTGATCGAGGGCAGCTGACGTCTTCGAGGCAAAGGTCTTTCTTCGCTCAGCATCGGATAAGAGTGGGCGTTTCACCCCTGATCGGGGCTCCGGTCAATCCGGCAGAACGGGTGTGATACCGGAGCGTCCTGCGCCGACAGTCTCTCGCAGCACACACGGACAGGTGTCCCGTTCTCCATCCTCTGCCCCTCGCCTGCGCTGTGCGGTCTACACCCGCAAGTCGAGCGAGGAGGGACTTGAACAGGAGTTTAACTCCCTCGATGCCCAGCGAGAGGCCTATACTGCATATGTCGCATCACAGGCAGGCCTTGGTTGGCGGCTGGTTGCAGACCGCTATGACGATGGTGGCATTTCCGGCGGCACTATGGAGCGCCCTGCCCTCAGGCGCCTGCTGCAGGATGTTCGCGACAGGAAGATCGATGTTGTGGTCGTCTACAAGATCGATCGTCCCACCCGCTCGCTCATGGACTTTGCCAGGATCGTCGAGGTGTTCGATCAGGCTTGCGCCTCGTTCGTCTCCGTCACCCAGCAGTTCAACACCACCACCTCCATGGGCAGGCTGACCTTGAACGTTCTCCTCTCCTTCGCGCAGTTGGAGCGGGAGGTCACGGCCGAGCGCATCCGTGACAAGATCGCGGCATCGAAGAGGAAAGGCATGTGGATGGGCGACACCGTGCCGCTCGGCTACCGGGTCAGGGATGGGAGGCTCATCATTCATCAGAAGGAGGCCAGCTTCGTCCGGTAACTGTTCAGGCGCTATCTCGAACTCGGATCAGTCCCAAGGCTGGTCGCAGAGCTGAACAGGGCCATCGCGCTTCACCGCAGGTCAGATGGATCGGAGAAAGCTGGAGCGGACCTCAAAAGCGATCGCGACGAGGCTGTCCGGCGCGGCACCCCGAGAAGTGTTCGTGATGATGATCTGAGTCGTAGCGGACGGCATCTATATAAGGACGAAACGGTTATCGCGGCAATGTCTATGACGGCGAGCACGAGGCGATCGTCGATGAAGAGCTGTTCGGGCGTGTTCAGCAGAAGCTGGCGGCCGGCGCGGCAACGCCACGGGGATCGCGAGTCCATGGTGACGTGCATCTGCTGACCGGCATTCTGTTCGACGAGACCGGAGATCGTCTGGCGCCGACCCCTGCAGGGGCGCATGGCCGTCGCTATCGCTACCATGTGTCCAGCCGCATCGGGGCGTCGCAGGGGGATGTTGCAGGTAGCTGGCGCGTGCCGGCGACGCAGATCGAGCAGCTGAGGATCGACGCCACCATCGGCATGCTGTGGGACAGGGCGAGGATCGCACGATGGATCGGCGAGCATGCGTCAGCGCATTTGATCAAAAGCGACGTCGCACGGCCCTGCACCGCATCTTCAGCTCCATCACCCTGTCCGCAACCTCCATCCGCTTCGAAGTCGTGCCTGGGGCGATCGTCGGTGCCTTGCTGGAACTGGATGAAGATCATGCCAATGTGGACGGGGCGATAAACGTCACTCTGGACGATGACAACGCCGATCCCGATGAGGTCCTCGCGACCGAGATCATCGATGTGCCTGTGATCCTGAAGCGTCGCGGCAGCGAGATGCGGCTGGTGATCGGGTCTGAATTCGCGCGGCAGCGTCAGGCTGATCCCGCGCTGGTCGATCTCGTCGCTCGCGCGCATGTCTATCTCGACCGGCTCACATCGTCCTCCACGACCCGCAGCACGGAGATCGCAAGAGAGTTCGGTGTCGACCGAGCCGACGTCGGCCGCATCCTGCCGCTCGCCTTCCTCAGCCCGGCAATGCTCGCAGCGATCCTCACCGGACGCCAGGCGCCATCGCTCACCCCCCGGCAGCTCGCCCGCATCGATCTGCCAATGCTCTGATCCGGGCAGGAGGCCGCACTCCGGCTATAGCCTCGGCTGGACCGAAGCGGCGAGACTGATCAGGAACCTTGTTCCTGCCCGGCTGACGACATCTACGATCAGCACTCCGGTCTGCAACGTCACCGGGACCAGCGCTGCGATCACCGGCGATGGCGGTTCGATCTCCGCCGGCATCGCGCTGATCCCAGCCACCATCACCGCGATCGCAAACGCCGGACAGAGACGCAGCCACCAGTATCGC
This sequence comes from Rhizobiaceae bacterium, assembly GCA_023953905.1. GTDB lineage: Bacteria > Pseudomonadota > Alphaproteobacteria > Rhizobiales > Rhizobiaceae > Arvimicrobium. The sequence continues at coordinate 255,763 of JAMLJA010000002.1, forward strand.
TCAGTTCCGCCGCAATGAGCGTCTCTCATTGGCGGAATTGTTCTCCACAGGTGGCCGAGCCACGGAAAACACCGCGCTATTCGAGGTAGCACTCGTGGTCGCAGATTCGGGAGATTCCGCTGGTGGAGCTGAGGAGGATCGAACTCCTGACCTCGTCATTGCGAACGACGCGCTCTCCCAGCTGAGCTACAGCCCCGTCAGCGGATGGCGCATTTATGGTGCGCCGCGCGCGTCTGTCAAGCGCCTCGTGCGCCGACGTCTCGCGCTACACCCAACCCCACTCTGCCCGCGAAACCAAGTAATCTTGGTTTCGCAGCCGACTGATCAGGCGGTTTGGCATCCGGATGGAGCAACGGCACTTGCCGCTCGAGCGGCCAATGGTTACATGTCGGCCAGTCCGACGGAGAATTTGATGCTCGCGCTGCTTAAAACAATCGATTTCGCAATTGGCATCTACTGGTGGATCTTGATCGGCTCCGCAATCTTCTCGTGGCTCTACGCGTTCAATGTGGTGAACTCGCGCAACCAATTTGTAGGTATGATTGGGGATTTCCTGTTTCGCGCCACTGAGCCAGTACTTCGACCAATACGACGGATTCTGCCCGATCTTGGCGGAATCGACATTTCGCCGATTATAGTACTTCTTATACTATATTTTTTGCGGGAGTTTCTGTGGTCGACAATAGCCCCGTTAGTAATTTGACCCTATGCTGCCATTCAGGATCGCTGCGGATGGCATACGCGTGCATGTGCGGCTGACGCCGCGCGCCGACAGGGACGTTGTGACCGGTGTCGAAGTGGCTGCAGATGGTCGCCCCCATCTGGCCGCCAAAGTGCGAGCCCTGCCCGACAAGGGCGCTGCAAATGCCGCGGTCTCAAAGTTGCTTGCGGTCTGGCTTGGAGTGCCAAAGGCCAGCGTGGAGGTTTCGAGCGGTGCCACGTCTCGCCTGAAAACCCTTCGCGTCGCGGGCGAGCCTGGAGAACTCACAGCCCTCATCGAACGGAAATTGGCGGCGCAAGATTGTCTTCATGCGGGAAGGCGCTAGATCCTTCCCCGATCGGAGGAAGAATCATGACCCGCATCTGGCATGCCATGTTTATGTTGGCCGTCGCCTGGCCAGCCAGCGCAGAAACCATCGAAAGTGCCTACACCGACCTCGATGTGAAGCGCGATTGCGTTGTCTTTTCATCCGATCAGGATGGCGGAGATTCCGGCAATCTGATCTGCGCGGGCTTTCGCGGCTACCCGGTACTTATCTTCACGGGAGACCTGCGCGAGTCGGTCTTTTACGGCCTGCCCCCTGAGAGCGACCATGTGTGGGAGAGCTTTGCCGGTTTCAATTCGGCTGGCCCGAAAATCGAATGGCGTCTTTCGGTGGATGGCGATCGCAAGGTTCCCTTTGCGACCATCCACCGATGGTTTGTCAGCGACGATCCGGACGACAGTGAGACAAAGACCGAAGTGCTGGTCGTGGAGAAGATCGGCCAGTTGCAGGAGCGCGAAGGTTGCGCCGTTGGTTATGTCGTGGCCACCGGCAGTCCGAAAGCCAACGAGATGGCTCGGAAAATCGCCGATGAACAGGTCCGGGAATTCGTCTGCGGCGCCGACGAGCCTGTGTTGGTGTCTGGCGACACGCCGATGCCGGCGATCGCCCGACCCTAGGAACTCGCCAACCGAAACCTATTTTTCCTGCTTGGCGCGCTCGATTGCCTCGACGATCATCTTGCGCGCATAGGCGGCGTCGTGCCAGCCGCCGATCTTCACCCATTTCCCGGGCTCGAGATCCTTGTAGTGCTCGAAGAAATGCTCGATCTGCTGGAGGGTTATGTCCGGCAGGTCGCTGTAATTGTGGACGTTCTCGTAGCGCAGAGTGAGCTTCGGAGTCGGTACGGCGATGACCTTCTCATCGGTGCCCGCATTGTCTTCCATGATCAGCACGCCGATGGGCCGCACATTGATCACACAACCGGGCACCAATGCACGGGTGTTGGCAACCAACACGTCGATCGGATCGCCGTCACCCGAAAGGGTGTGCGGCACAAAACCGTAATTCCCCGGATAGCGCATGGCAGTGTAAAGAAAGCGGTCGACGACCAGAGTGCCGGCTTCCTTGTCCATCTCGTACTTGATCGGCTCGCCACCGACCGGCACTTCGATGATCACATTGACGTCTTCTGGCGGATTCTTGCCAATTGAAATCGCGTCGATACGCATGGGGATACTCCTGAATTTGCGCCACGCATAGCGAGTGCGCTCGCTATGCGCAATTGCGACACGTCGACATGTATAATGAATCGAGATGCGGGTGCGGCGCGGCTCCGCTCACTCCCAGGAGAACGCGATCTTGCGCAGTGCCTTCTGGTCGAACACTTCGACCCCTTCCGCGATATCACGCCCGCCAGCACGGGCATAGAACTCAACCGCGCCGACATTGTCCTCAAGCGCCCAGACCACGAGGCTCTTCATATTGTAGGCCGCGAGGCGAGCACGGGCGGCTGCGAACAATCGCGTGCCCAAGCCGATCCCCTGGCACTCAGGCCTCAGATACAGTTCGTAAATCTCGCCCTGCTGCGGCAACTCCCGCGCGCGATTACGTCCGATAGTCGCATATCCGGCAACATCCCCACCGATTTCCACGACGAGAATCGATGTTGCGCGCCTGATCGCGTGCGCCCACCACTGGGGTCCGCGCCTGCTGATCATCGTGTTCAGAGCGCGATGGGGAATGATGCCGGCATACGCACCATCCCAGGATGTCTGATGAACGTCCGCGATTGCGTCCGCGTCACGGATTTCAGCTTTGCGTATGTCGATGGCGAGTATGGTCATGATTTGTTAACCATAGCCCAGCCGGTGGCTCGCGCAAGTCGCTAGATGCGTTTCGAAAGACATCCGCACAGGCTTTCGAAAAGCGCGCGAGCGTCCTCAAAAGCCCCCTGAGCAATGCTCAAATTTCGACCAGATGATCATCAAGCTCGTTCTCGTCTCCGGCGCCGACCGGGAAATGCTCCGCCAGCAACTCCCCGACTGCCTCGACGGCCTCCACAAAGCCCTCCGCGGGTCGTCCGCTCCGTGCTCCGTCAATCAGAATATCCACCACCGCCTGCCAGGTGCCTGAGACAACCTTCGCATTGATGCCGCTATCGGCGACCACTTCAGCATATCGCTCTTCCAGAGACAGGAAGATCAACACGCCCGTGCGCTTGGCGGTTCGATGCACATTGCGCGAAAGAAACTGCTTCCAGGCATTGTCATGTGCACGGCTTTGACGAAGGCTATGGGGGACCAGAAAGATCCTCAAAGGGGCGAACAGCCACAGCACCAGCAGACCGCACCCAGCCGAAAGCACCTGCGCGGATGCAAACCAGGCGAGGCTGACCGTCAGCCACATCTCGTCAAGGACCAGCGCGGCCCCGACACTGATCAAAAGTATCGAGGCGAGGACCGATACGGCGGCAGGAAAAAAATAGCTGTCGCTGCGATGGGCAAGCACGCAGTAGATTTCACCGGAGGTCCGGCTTTCGGCGATCCGGATTGCCTCGCTTACCCTGCGGTGGTCTTCTTCTGTCATCGGGGTTCGTCGCATTACTACCAACTCCCCGAGGCGCCGCCGCCACCCGACGACCCGCCACCGCCGGAGAAGCCGCCGCTGCCGCCGCTCGACCATCCACCCCCCGAAGATCGCCCGGAAGACCATCCGCCCCCACCGCTCGAAGCACTGCGCCCAAATTCGAAATTCATGCCGAGCCAACGGTACTTTCCCGGGCCGGTCTTCTTGCCGAAGATCGGAACAAGAAAAGCCATCGCGAAGCCGCCGAAAAACAAGGTCCCCCAGACCACGAAGAAGATGACCATCAGGATATCGACGTCGTTGTCCGGCGGCGACTGATCATAGTCTGGAGGCACAATTTCGGCCGCGTTGCCTTCGAGCACCATCAGGATCTGGTCGACCGCCTTCGATATGCCGCCAGAAAAGTCGCCGGCGCGAAATGCGGGGACCATCGTGTTCTCGATGATCAGCTTTGAATGCAGGTCCATCAGCGTCCCTTCAAGGCCATAGCCGACCTCAATGCGCATCTTTCGATCGTTCTTGGCGACCAGAAGCAGCACGCCATTGTCGTCGCCCGCCTGCCCGAGTTTCCATGCCCGGAACAGTCGGTTCGCATAGGGTTCGATCGCCTCTCCGCCGAGGTCCGTCACGGTCGCCACCACCAGCTGAGCCGAGGTCGCTTTCTCGAACGCCTCGAGTTTCGCAGTGATCGCCGCTTCGGTTGCGGTGTCGATCATCCCCGCATCATCAACCACTCGGCCAGTCAGTGATGGCAGTGTGTCGGCCATCGCTCCGATCGGGCACAGGAGCATGACGAGCGCCAAAGCAAGCACCCGGAACCAACCGTGCAGCGACCCACCCGAACGCGAATCTGGGCGAATTCCCTGCGCGGTTGCGGAAGGGTGTGAAGAGGCGTTGATTGATATGGGATTCAGCTGAGCCATGGCTCGTGCATACCCGTTCGCAGCGCCGTTCAACCTCCGGACTTGGTGCCGAAATCGACCGTCGGCACCTTGAGCTTGTCTTCCTCGACGCTGAAGTTCTGATATGGCTCGTTGCTGGTGAACCAGAGATTTGCCCACAGAACCGATGGGAATGTTTTGAGGCTCAGATTATAGTCGCGCACCGCCTGAATGTAGTCGCGACGCGCCACGGCGATACGGTTCTCGGTGCCCTCAAGCTGTGCCTGCAGTGCCAGAAAATTCTGGTTGGCCTTGAGATCGGGATAGTTCTCGACCACAGCCAGCAATCGCGACAGCGCGCTGGTTAATCCGGCCTGATTCTCCTGGAATTGCCTGAACGCATTCGGATCGCTCAGCGTTTCGGGAGACACCGTAACCTGCGTGGCCTTGGCGCGGGCCTCAACGACACTTTCCAGCACATCTTTCTCGTGGGCGGCATAGCCCTTCACAGTCTCTACGAGATTGGGAATGAGATCGGCACGGCGCTGATATTGGTTGAGCACCTCGCTCCATGCCGCCTTTGCATTTTCTTCCGCGGTGGGGATGGTGTTGTATCCGCATGCGGACAGCAGCGGGGCGACAGCCAGCAGCATCAGAATTGCGATACTTTTGCGAAAGTCGGGAACAGCCCGAATGAATGCGTGGTTCATGGCAAACCCTCAAGACCATAGCGGAGCGTACGTTGCTGAATTGCTTTACCACAAAGCGCACGCAAGAAAATGGCGACGCATGCGTCGACCCGGGTGTGAATCGCGTGTCGAAAAGACTACTGCATGATGAGAGGGAGAGCCCATGAACAGGCGCGAAGACGAGCAGCGGGCGACCGAGTCGCGCCGCATCCTGGATCAGATTTCCAGCGAAACCGACGGCGGTACTCTTTTGTCCCGCGCGTCAGCAGGTTTGCGTGATCATGTCACCGCCAAGGACGCGGATGCCGATGACCATATCGATCGGCTTGGCACACGCATTGGTCGGTCTGTGGGCTTGATCCTGACGGCAGCACTTGTCATCTGGCTCGTGGTCTTCCTGATTCGCGGCGGATAGAACGGCAATGAATACCGAAGCAGACGCACCACGCGCCGTCATCGTCGTGTCCAGTCACGTCGTCCGTGGCTCGGTCGGCAACCGCGCCGCTGTTTTCGCTCTGGAGACGCTCGGATTTCCCGTTTGGGCCGTACCGACGCTGACCCTGGCGTGGCATCCCGGTCACGGCCCGTCCACGCGCATCGTTCCGCCGCCGGACGCATTTGCTGCCCTGATGTCAGATTTGGAGAACTCCCCATGGCTTGGGGAAGTGACGGCCGTCTTGTCGGGCTATCTGGGTGACGCCGCGCAGGTGTCGGCTGTCGCGTCACTCGTTCGGACGCTGAAGGCGAGAAACCCGAGGGCGACCTACATCTGCGATCCGGTCATTGGCGACGTCGGCGGTCTATATGTGACACAAGCCCTTGCCACTGGCATCCGCGACGAACTGTTGCCGATTGCCGATATCGCGACGCCCAACCGCTACGAGTTGGAATGGCTGGCTGGCGCGAAGCTGCCTGACATCCGTTCGATCATTTCCGCAGCGCTCGATACCGGCCCCAACAACATGCTTGTCACCTCTGCACCTGCCATGATGGCCGGAAGCACAGGTAACATCCTGTTGACGCCCAATGAGGCGCTGCTTGCCGAACATCGCATTATCGATCGCCCGCCAAACGGGCTTGGTGATCTGACGGCAGCCGTTTTCCTGGCCCGTTGCCTCGCCGGTCAAAGCGCATCGAAGGCGCTCCAGACAACAACCGCCTCGGTCTTCGAGATTCTGGCGCGCACTGCCAAGCGTGGCGCTGACGAACTCACCCTTGAAACAGACGCGGCATCTCTTTCCCATCCAATGGCGATGGTGCAGTTGAAGCATCTCCTGCATCCCAGTCGCGACCGTCGGGCCTGATGGAGGCGCGAGAGCGCACCGTTGCAGGCGTGGACGGCTGCAAGGCAGGCTGGATCGCGGTGGTGGCATCCCTCGTCGAAACGCCACTTGAAATGCGCGTGATTGCGGCTTTCGATCAATTGGTGGCATCCCTTCCCGACGACGCCATCATCGCTGTCGACATGCCGATCGGTCTGCCTGACTCCACCGGACATGGCGGCAGGGGACCGGAGGCTCTTGTCCGACCCTTATTGAAAGAGCGCCAGTCCAGCGTCTTCTCCATCCCTTCGCGGGCGGCAATCTATGCCGAAGACGCCAGCTTCACTTCACTCGACGCCTGGTACGAAAGCCACCGGCGTGCCAGTCACGTGTCCCGCCAGACCTCGGATCCCGCACGGGCGATTTCCATCCAGGCATTTGCCATCTTTCCGAAGATCCGCGAGATCGATGCATTGTTGTGCGAGCGTCCGGACCTGCGGGCGCGCATCTACGAGTCGCATCCTGAAGTCGCCTTCTGGCAACTGAACGGAGGCAAGGCCATGAGCCTCCCGAAAAAGGTGAAGGGCAAAATCAATCCGGATGGCATGGAACAACGCAGAGACCTGCTGGCGGCGTCCGGTTTCCCGCCCGCGTTCCTCGAAGGCAATCCGCCGAAGGGCGCAGCGGCGGATGATTTCCTCGATGCCGCCGCAATGTGCCTCGTCGCCAGGCGCATTGCGCGTGGGCAAGCGATATCGTTTCCAGATCCGCCGCGTGTCGACAATCGGGGCATCCCGATTGCGATCTGGTGCTAGCGTTCCTCATCGGCTCTTGGAATGCGCTCTGCGGATAGTCCAAACCGATTGAACCTTGCCACCCGGACACTGCGGTGTTCTAAGGTCATCCAACGCACATTTTGCGTGAATGCTGCTCGGCAAAGGCCGGGTGCCTGATCAATTGAAAAAGTCGTTCGTTTAAGTCACAAAAACCACTGCTGCGTCGCATGCGCCTTTTGCACGGTGATCGGGATTCACGATGGCCACGCTTTACGATATCAAGCCCGCGTTTCAGGCGCGATTGCGCCCTCTCACTGCCCGACTTGCCGCTTCAGGTGTGACGGCCAACCAGGTCACCGTTGCAGCGATGCTTATGTCCGTCGCGGCCGGGGCATTGCTTGCGGTCTTTCCGGAGAAGCGTGCGCTCTTCTTCCTTTTGCCTCTGGTGCTATTTGTGCGCATGGCGCTCAATGCGATTGACGGAATGCTGGCGCGCGAATTTGGACAGGCGTCGACGCTCGGCATGTATCTCAACGAACTCGCCGATATCGTCTCCGACCTAGCTTTGATCCTGCCCTTTGCGCTCGTGGCACCCTTCGCGCCGGCGGGCGTCATCAGCTTCGCCATTGCCGCGATCCTTGTCGAATACGCAGGGGTGTTGGGTATTCCTGCCGGTATTGGTCGCAACTATGCCGGTCCGCTTGGAAAGAGCGACCGTGCGCTGATGCTCGGGGCGATTGCAGTGTTGGTCGCGATCGGCATTCACCTGCCACACTGGCTCTCATGGTTGTTTCCATTGCTCGCGCTCCTTAGCCTCATCACCGCAATCAACCGCATAAGGGCGGGATTGGTGCCCAACGCGCAGGCCGGTCGATGAGCGACTTCAGCGCGGTCATGTTCCGTTTTCTACGGGCGGCAACTTCCACAACGCTTGCCATCGTCGCGCGCGTTGTGACGGGCGTGCGGCCGCTCTGGCTCGGCACCACGCCCTCGGAAAGACAACGCGTCTATTTCGCCAATCACGCCAGCCACGGTGATTTCATTCTTCTCACCGCGTGCCTGCCCCCGCGGGAAAGGCTACGCACACGCGCGGTGGCTGCAGCCGATTATTGGGGCAAGACGAAGCTGCGGCGCTTCATCTCTCAGGACATGCTTTCATCGGTGCTGATCGAGCGCAGTTCCGCCGAGCGCAAGGTCGATCCTCTTGCTGTGATGCTCAAGGTGCTCGATCAGGGCGATTCCCTCATCATCTTTCCCGAAGGCACGCGAAACATGAGCGAGGAGCGGCTGCTTCCTTTCAAATCGGGTCTCTACAACCTGGCCGTGGCCAGACCGGGAATTGAACTCGTTCCGTGCTGGATCGAAAACATGTCACGGGTACTGCCCAAGGGCGAGTTTCTGCCAGTTCCGTTGCTCTGCCGTGTTGTATTCGGCGCGCCGATTGCGCCCGAAACGAATGAGGATCGGGCAGCTTTCCTCGTTCGCGCTCACGATACCCTCCTGAAGCTCGATCCGCGACCGGAGCGCTAGCCATGGTCCGTTTCACGCTCCCCATGATCCTTGCGCCCTATGTGGTGCTCGCCATCGCCAGCACCGTGGCGGGGATCCTTTCCTGGCGCTCTGGCGCAACGCCAAACCCGACGCTCATCAACCTCACCCAGCGGATCAACGCCTGGTGGGTGATGGTCATTCTGATGTCGATTGCCTTTGCGTTCGGAAAGAGCGGCGTGATCCTGCTCTTCGCATTCGTGTCTTTCGCGGCCCTGCGCGAATTTGTGACGCTGACCTACTCGCGTCGTAGCGACCACTGGGTGCTGCTTGGGATATTCGGCATCATCCTGCCGTTCCAGTACTGGCTTGTCTGGACCGAATGGTATGGCCTCTTCACCATTTTCATTCCGGTCTACTGTTTCCTGATCATGCCGGCCCTGACGGCGTTGCGCGGCGACACCGAACGCTTCCTGGAGCGCATTGCGCACCAGCAATGGGCGATCATGATTGCCGTTTATTGCATAAGCCACGTGCCGTTCCTGCTCTTCCTCGACATTCCCGGCTTCCAGGGACAGCAGATCTTTCTGATCATATTTCTGATCGTGACCGTTCAGGGAAGCGACGTGCTGCAATATGTGTTTGGAAAGCTGTTCGGAAAACACCGGGTCTCTCCGAACGTATCTCCCTCCAAGACATGGGAGGGATTGAGCGGCGGACTTGCGAGCGCAAGCCTTCTCGGTGCGGCACTATCCTTCATGACGCCCTTTTCGCCTCTTCAGGCTGGCGCCATCGCCTTCATGATCTGCACCCTCGGTTTTCTCGGCGGATTGGTCGCTTCGGCCATCAAGCGTGACCAGGGCGTGAAGGACTGGGGGCAACTGATCGAGGGACATGGCGGCATGCTGGACCGGGCCGACAGCCTCGTATTCGCAGCTCCCATCTTCTTCCACATCGTCCGCTTTTACTGGACCGTCTAGAAACGGCAGGCGGCACGGAATCGGGGGGAGATTCCGTGCCGCCATGCAGGAACGTTCCGAGCCGGACCTCGGCTCAAGGATCGTTCCACCCCGCCCGGGGCTGCTACTGAACGATCAGTATCCTTGTGTTGCCGGCGCCATAGGTCTGGACCAGTTTGTAGAAATCGGAAGCGTTATCCGGATGTAGCCGCACGCACCCATGTGAAGCAGGCGTACCCAGCCGCTTGACAGCGTCAGTGGCGTGGACCGCGTATCCTCCATTGAAGAATACCGAATGCGGCATCGGCGCGTTGTCGTATTTGCGCGAGCGCCACATCGTGTGCATCCGCGTTGGCTTGTAGGAACCGGTCGGGGTGCGATAGCCCTTCCGCCCGGTCGAAACCTTCCATTCAAACGCTTTCTGCCCGTCCACAATGACCTCCATGCGTTGAGTGGATAGTGACACGCGCGCAACCAGTTGGTTGGCGGCATGCGCGGAATTCGCGCCTGCAAAGAGCAATATGCCCGTCAGCGTGGCTGCCGCGACATTGATCAGTTTGGTGGTTCTCATCGTTCGACCCTCTCTGTCTGCCGATTGGTTCGGCTGTGTTCGTTAAGGAGGGTTATCGGCTCGCTTTGTTTCGAATTGATTTCGCTTGATGCGCAAACATGTTTCGAAACGGTTGCAAAGCCACAAATTCGGTCAAGACCGGAGATAGTCCCCACCCATCTGGGAAGTGGTAGCGTCGCCGGCTCCAATCGGCTCGACGCGGAAGGAAACTGCGCTGCAACAGAATTCAAGCCGCACGCCATCAACCAGAAACACATCTTCCCCATCATCAACAGCAACATGGAAGACCGTTGGATGAACAAGCTGGCGCATGCCGCAACAAAAGTGTCTGGATGGGCAGCGCGTGTGCTGGCCGCCGCCGCAATGCTTGCCGCGATCGGCGTATTCGGCGACGCATCCATTGCCAGATCAGGTGCACCTTCACTCTTCGCCGCCCATCAAGGCGTGGTGAATGCCTGATGCAGGCTTCCGCCAAGCATATCCTAAATGACTGGCGGGTCGAAACGATAGCCGGAGCCGCGTATGGTGGCGATCGAACTGGTGTCGAGCTTGCGCCGCAGACGCACAATGCGGGAATCTATCGATCTGTCGAAGGCATCCGCGTTTTCCGCAGGCGCGGCCGCCACAATGTCATCTCGGGTCAGCACCTTGCCCGGATTGGCAAGAAAAAGTCTGACAAGCGCCACCTGTCCGGCAGAGAGCTGCTCTTCGGCGCCCGACTGATGCATGACCAGCGCCGATCTGAGATCCACGGTGGCTCGCTCCAGCACCAGGAGGTCGCTTTTGCCCTTGCTGCGGCGCGCGGCGAGGCCGACGATGCGTGCCGCCAGCTCACGGGTCGTTGCGGCAGCATCCACCACATCGGCGGCTCCGAGCTCCAGAGCCAGCACCCTTTCCACCAGAGCCGTCGCGCGCCAGACCAATACGAACAGCGGACCGTCGAGACGAGCGTGCGTTCGCAACAGGTCGAACGCGACAGACATGGAGATCCCGTCCCCCAAAACGGCGACGTCGATACCGCCCGCCGAAAGCGTCGATTCGGCCGCCCACATTTCGTCGACAACGCACACCTGATGGCCGCGCCTGACGAGATGATCCTCAAGAACGTCCCCGCCCCCGAGGCAGATCAGCGCGACCCTTGGCCTGACCGCCATTCGTCCACTCTATTTAGGTGATACTGGTATTATGTTTATACCCAATCTAGTCTCGACGGAAAGCGGAGGACTGACCCAACTGCGCGCAAGAATTGTCGTTGTCGAGGACGAGCCGGATTTGCGGGACGCCGTGGCCGAGTATCTCGGTGCGAACGGCTATGACGTGCTGACTGCGGAGAACGCGGCAGCTATGCGGGAATTGGCGACGACAGAGGCGTTCGATCTCGCCATACTTGATATCGCTATGCCCGGAGAGGATGGGCTTTCGCTGGGACGCTGGCTCCGCTCCCAATGGCCCGCAGGCATCATCTACGCCTCTGCGGCGGGAACGTCGATTGACAGGATCGTCGGCCTGGAACTCGGCGCGGACGACTATCTGGTCAAACCTTACGAACTGCGCGAGTTGCTCGCTCGCGTGCGAAGCGTATTGAGACGCTTGCCACCACAGGAGAGCCAGCGTCCAAACCTTCGCGCCGACGTCCCTTCCGCGCGTCGATTGATTGTCTTTGGCCCGTTTACCGTGGACCTCGACGGTCGCGCAGTGACCGGCGGGGATGGAACGCTCCTGGATATGTCCAAGAGCGAGTTCGATGTGCTCGAAGTGTTCCTCGCCCGCCCCAACCGTTTGCTGACGCGGACAGCGATTTCTGAAGCAATCGGCCTCTCAGAAGACCCTGAATCCTCAAGGGCGGTGGATATCCGGGTCATGCGCCTGCGCAAGAAGATTGAGACCGATCCCGGCAACCCGCGGTTTCTGAGAACGGTGCGGGGCGAAGGCTACATCTTCTCACTTCAGGCCAGCGCTGCGGGCGAATAGCTGGAGACGTGTCGATAATGATCGACCTGCCATCTGAGAGCGGCTCTTCAGGTCTTGCCGTCTTTTGCGCTGGGATGGTCCGGCAATTACGCCAAGCCGCAAACTGGCAGACGGAGATCGACACCGTTCTGGCGACGCTCGGAAAAGCGTTCAATTGTCATCGCGCAATTCTGTTCCGTATGCGCGATCTGCCGGACAAGGGCTTCGCCCAGTCGATCGCCGCATACTGGTCGGACGAATCGATCATGGAAAGCACGCGCCCGCCCACCATCATCGTTCAGTCGATGGTGGAATCGGATCCCCTCCTGGAACGACTCGCGGAAGACGTGAGACAAGGCAGAACCTTCGCTGGCCACACACGCGAACTGAGCGGGTTCCTGCGCGAGGATTTCGAGCTTCAGGGTATCAAGTCCTTCATTTCGGTTGCTGTTTTCGCGCACGGTCATTTCTGGGGAACGCTTGCGGTCAATGACTGCCTGCACGAACGCGACTGGACCGACAGCGAAATGTCGGCACTGGAACTCATGGCAATGTCAATTGGCGACGCGGTCGAGAGGTCCGAATCCGAGGCGCATGTCAGTGAGGTGATCCGCGCGGCAATGGTCCAATCCTCGCTCGACGCGGTCGTCGTCATCGACGAGACAGGCAGTATCATCGAGTTCAATCCGGCAGCCGAACGCATGTTCGGCTGGCTGAAAGAGGAAATCCTGGGAAAGGATGTCCTCTACACGCTCATTCCCCCGTCTTTTCGACATGGCCATTCGAACGGAGCCGACTACATGTCGCGCCGCGGCGCCCCTATGCTCGACACGCGCTTGGAAACGACGTCCACGACCGCAAGCGGCGAGATCTTTCCCATCGAACTGACCACAGCCCAGGTCAATGTGGCGGGCAGACGGCTCATACTCGGATCGATCCGCGACCTGCGCGAAAAGCGGCAAGCCGAGTTCGAGATTCACCGGCAGCGAGAGAAACTACATCAGAACGAGAAGATGGCGGCGATGGGTTCCCTGCTCGCGGGGGTTTCCCACGAGCTCAACAACCCGCTTGCGGTCGTGGTTGCCCAGTCGACGCTTCTGCACGAGTTTGCAACGGATCCGAGCGTCAAAAGCCGCGCCGAAAAAGTCCGCGCCGCTGCCGAGCGTTGCGGCCGTATCGTCAAGAGTTTTCTTGGTATGGTGCGGATTCATCCGATCGCCCAGGCTCAAACCGACCTTAACACCATCATGCGCGCGGCGCTGGAAGTCACGGCCTACGGGGCACGCAGTTCCGGCATCGAGATCGAGGCGGATCTGACGCCGGGCACCGTTCTGGTGATGGGAGATGCAGATCACCTCACGCAAGTGGCGGCGAATTTTCTCATCAACGCCCAGCATGCATTAGCGGCTGCGCGGCCTCCGCGTCGCATCAGGATCAGAACGTTTCAGGAAAACGGAAAGGCGGGTTTCTCGGTCGAAGACAACGGTCAGGGCATAGACGAGACGATTCGTCACCGAATATTCGAGTCCTACTTCACGACCAAGCCAGCCGGCGTGGGAACAGGCATTGGCCTTTCCATCTCTAAATCCATCATGGACCGTCACAAGGGTGACATCTGGTTCGAACCCGTTCAGCCGCAAGGAGCGCGGTTCGTAGTGCAACTCCCAGCGATCGACGCATTGTTGACCCCACCCGACACCGAAAGCGCACCGATTACGCAGATACGCTCGGCGCTAATTCTCGACGACGAGATAGATGTGGCCGCATCTCTCGCCGACATTCTCGAACTTATGGGCATCATCACCACTGTGAAATGCACCTACGCGTCTCTCGACGATCTGCTCAGCGAGGAAGAACCCGGAATATTGTTCAGCGATCTGCGCATGCCCGGAGTAAGCGGCATGGAAATCTATCGCGAGATCATTGCCAGGCGACCGCATTTGGCCAAGCGTTTCGTGCTGGTCACCGGCGATATGATCGGCGCGAAAGCAGAGGTGGAAGCGTTGCCTGCTTATCTGCGGCCCCAGATACTGGAGAAGCCCTTCAGCACGCTTGACGTGCGAAGTGTTCTCGCCGCAATCGGTGATCAGGTAACCTTGGCACCCTAAAAAATGACCTCCCGGCGGCAGGGGAGCAGCGGGAGGTCAGCCACTGGAGACTGGAGGTAATCTACAGGGTATTAGAACAGGTTCGCGTCGTCAGATTCCGTGTCGGCGCTGGCGATCATGCGAATGTGTTGGGTGTCGCGACCTGAATCGCGCGCGATCGTCAGAAGACATTCTTCATCTTCGCTGCCCCATGCCTGCCCGTAGCAGGCAATGTCGGATTCGCTCATGGAGACGACTCGCGCACCCTTTTCAGTCGGCGCAATAAATTCGGCCTGTTTCACGTTAGCGCGCTCCGCGCTCACAAGCGCAGGACCAACGGCAGGGACCATGGCCATCGCGCCCAGGCAAATGCCGGACAGCGCGGCAAACATGATCATCGGATGATCGTTCGAGCGGCGGCGCAGTGCCATTTGGGGAAAGAAGGGATTCTGCGGGGCTTCGTCCTGATTGCCGGAAGCATTCCGCGTCGATTTCGAAAGTCCAAACATCTGCGTTCCCTTTTTTTCGTTCTTCGATAATACGAAGATATATCGCGCATGTTTCCGCTAAATGCTGCCCGCTTCAACGCATGTAACCGTGTCGAAACAACAAAAGCAGTCAATAGTGGTCGCAATTGACACAGGGACACCCCCCGAGCCAAACTCGCAATACGGAAAAACCGGCATTCATTCAGTTACTTAGGACCGATCCCCACCTGGCTATCGATCTCCCGGGACCCTCAATTGCCCGGTCTGAACATATAAAGCGCCAGCGCGCGAAAGGTTCCCAATCACGCAAACGCAGATAAAATGAACTTTCCGGAAGCCGTTTTAGGCGACGGCGAGATCGTGTCCTGCCCGACGGATTTCCAATCGTGCATCGCTCACCGACGGGGCGTAATCCACCAGCGGCGGCCGCACTCCGTGCGCAAGCAGAATCTTGCGGACAGGAGCCGATGCGCCCGTGATGAAGAAGCGTATTCCCTCGCGCTTCGCCTTCTTGGCCGCCGCCTCCAGCACATTGGCGGCCGTCGAGTCCAGATGAGGCACGGCACTGCAATCGAGAATGAAGTTGCGGTGTCTGTCAGCGATACGATCAAGGACGGCACCGACGGTGGAAGCCGCGCCGAAGAAGAAGGCACCCGAAATGCGATACACAATCGTGTCGGGGTCACTGGAAGAGACGGGCTCGTACTCGCCGCCTTTGCGTCCCGAATCGTCTGCGACATCCTCCTCCGCTGAGGGAATATCCGCTTCGATTGCGATGCTCTTTGCCATGCGATCGATGAAGAGAAGCGAGCCCAGGGCAAATCCGACCACGATCCCCTCGGTCAGATCGCGAAAAACGACCAGTGCGAAGGTCACGATCAAGACGATTGCATCACCCTTGGACGAACGCAGCAGCGTTGCGAAAGCGTGCTTCTCCACCATGTTCCAGGCCACGATCGCGAGTACACCCGCCAGAGCCGACAGCGGGATGTAACTGGCAAGCGGTGCTGCCACCAGCATGAAGCCGAGCAGGAAAACCGAATGGAGCATACCCGAAATCGGGCCCACCGCGCCGGCTCTTACATTGGTCGCGGTGCGTGCGATAGTGCCGGTGACACAGATGCCGCCGAAAAGGGCCGATCCTATATTTGCCACGCCCTGCGCGACAAGTTCACAGTTTGAACGATGGCGGCGACCGCTCATGCCGTCGGCAACCACGGCCGAGAGCAGTGACTCGATTGCGCCAAGCAGCGCAAAGGCAATCGCGTCGGGAAGAACGGCCTGCACCTTTTCCAACGAAAACACCGGCAGCATCGGGACGGGCAAGGAACGCGGTATCCCACCGAAGCGCGTGCCGATCGTTTCAACCGGCAAGGACAGGACTGCTGCAACCACAGAGGCCGCAAAGACGGCGATCAGAAGACTGGGCCATTTCGGCCGCCAGCGCTGCAGAGCCACAATCGTCGCGATTGTGAGAGCTGCGAGACCAAATGCTGCCGGATTGATCGTGTTTGCGGCAGCCCCCAGCATCTGCAATTTGGGCAAGAAGGCTCCCGGCTCCTTTCCCGGCAAGGTCAGTCCGAAAAGCTCGCTCAGCTGACTGGCAAAGATGATGACCGCGATGCCTGCGGTGAAGCCGACTGTCACGGGATATGGTATGAACTTGATGTAGGTGCCCAGCCGGAGGAAACCGATCAACGCAAGGAAGAAACCAGCCATGATGGTGGCGAGGATCAGTCCGTCGACGCCCTGTCTTTCGGCTGTCGAGGCGACAAGCACGATGAACGCGCCTGCTGGTCCACCAATCTGAAACCGGCTGCCGCCGAGGGCGGAAACAAGAAAGCCGCCGACAATAGCGGTAAACAGTCCCCTGTCAGGCGAAACGCCCGAGGCGATGGCAATGGCCATCGACAGTGGAAGAGCAACGATTGCAACCGTCAGACCCGCAATGGCGTCGGCCTGGAGCTTGTTGAAATTGTAGCCCTCGCGAAGAACCGTGATCAGCTTCGGCGTGAACAGCTCCGCAAAGCTCGGAGACTGGGAGGATCGTTTGGGGGTAACCTCTGCAGTCATTACATGCCTCATCCGCAATGCGGCGGGATCGTCGGCATAGTATGTCGGCGGTCGCCGTCGCGACTCTCGATATGTCAGGCGTTCCGTCCGAAACGCGCTCCGATTTCACGCAGGCGGACACCGCGTCCGCCGCCCTCGCTCCGCTGATCGTCACCGATCAGCTCGATGCCAGCGCGGCCCAGCGCCTCCACGACCTTTGTCAGCGTGTCGACCGTCCCTCGAACGACGCCGTCGCTGGCTTCCATGCGCTGAACAGTGGGAAGGGAAACATCGGCCATTCCGGCCAATTGCTTCTGGTCGATTCCAAGCAAAGCCCGCGCGGCCCGCATCTGATTGGATGTAATCATAACGCAATGAACGTTTCAAGGATCATTGTTGAATGATGACGCATTGATTCTGATGTTTCAAGCATCATTCTCGATGGAGGGAATGCACAAACTCTCGTATTTCCGAATAGCCCCAATCAGGATACCCAGGAATCCCACGCGCAACTGCGCAAATGCGGATTGGTCGACTCTCAGCCGGACTGCTTTTTTCGCGACTTGACGGCGGCTTTGGCCGTGCCCGCGGGCTTAGGGTCTTGAAGACCGTAAGTGGCAAATCCCTTCATCGTCTCAGCGATTTCGGCATCCGAAAGAAGCACCGGTCCGCCGATAAGCAGCGAATGATAATATTGCTTGGCGAGCGTTTCCAATTCCACCGCCAGCCACATCGCCTTGTCGAGCGTCGGCCCGAGAGTGATCATGCCGTGATTGGCGAGAAGGCAAGCCTTGCGGCCCTCCAGCGCCTCAACTGCGGCTTCCGACAGTTCCTTGGTGCCATATCGTGCGAAAGAGGCGCAGCGTATATTGCTCCCTCCGAAAGCGGCGATCATGTAGTGGCACGCCGGAATTTCCTTTCTCGCAATCGAAAGGATCGTCGCAAACGTCGAATGCGTGTGAACGACCGCACCGACCTCGGGGCGAGCGCGCATTATGTCGAGGTGAAACGGCCACTCGGTGGAGGGCTTCAGCGGACCTTCCCAGTTTCCATAATCATGATCGATGGGCATGGCGGCAATATCTTGCGGCCGCAGCTTCTCGTACGGAGTGGCACTCGGAGTAATCAGCATCATGTCGCCAGCTCGCACGCTGATGTTTCCAGATGTGCCCTGATTGAGCCCGGAAGCGTTCATGCGAATGCAATGGTCGATGATTGATTGGCGCAGTTCAAAGTCGTTCATGATCTTTGGCTTATCTCATCGGGGGCTGCCGCGCGTTCAATGGGCGAGCCGCAGCAGACCTGTCTCGTTCGGTGCTCGCCAAAATAAATATGGCAGTCGCTCGAACTTTAGCGAATTGTAAGGCGCTTGGTTAAGCCCACGACACGCTTTTCCTGCCTGCCATCCATTTCTGCACTATTATGAGACCATGTCTTAACGATGCGAAAGTGTCGGAGGGTCAATTGGAACTCACGATCTCGCAGATCGCGTCCGCCATGTCCCAGTGGGTGGCGAGGCAGGTGCCAACAGTTCAGCCCGGAATGAGGACGGCTGCGGCTGGCACATCCGAGGCCGTCGACACTGTTCCCCCTGCGGCGAGCGCCACAATTGGAGACTTGGACACGGAATACGATCAGTTCGGTCGTTTCGGCGTGTCCGCAAGCACGATCGCTGCCCCAGCCGAGGACCGAACCCGAAGCGGAACGGGCGTCAATCCCACAAAGCATTTCCGGTCCGGCAAAGTGAGTGTCCTTGAGCTCGACCAGGAATATGCACGTTCGCTAGCCGCAAGCGCGTCAGGGGAGCACAACGGAGCGGACCGGCGCCGTTTCATTCCCTCCGGCATGACCGAGTATCAGGTGCGCCAGCTCTACGACTTCCAGTATCGGTGGGCAATTGAGGTCGAACGTCAGGCCATTGCGCGCAACCAGGGGCACGAAAGGCCGGCGGTTCCGGTGCAACGTCCGGCACCCTGACATCGTACGCCCATCGGTCTGAGCCAACCTGCCCATCTCAAATACGAAAACGGCCGCACGAGGCGGCCGATCGAATTCGCAATGCTGAGTATTGCGTCAGGCGGGTAGGATCGCGCCTTCCAGCGTAGACAACTGGTGCAGGAAATCCTCGGCTTTGCTCCGCGCGTGCTCGCCCTTGGCCTCCGCGAGATCTTCCTTGGCTGCGTTGATGCGACGCGCGAGGTCCTCGCGATTCAGATCGTCGACATGTACCGCGGATTCAGCAAGCAGGGTGCAGCCCGTCGGCAAAATGTCGGCGAAACCGCCAAACACGACGTAGCGGTCTTCCTTGCCGGCTGCCGACTTCAACGTCACGACGCCCGGCTTGACCGTTGTCATGACCGGAGCATGGTTGGCCATCACGGTCATCTCGCCTTCCGTGCCCGGAATGACGACAGCCTCGACCTCCTCAGAGACGAGAAGCCGCTCGGGCGAGACGAGTTCAAATTTGAAAGCTTCAGCCATCACTCTGTCCGTTTAATCCAGTCCGGCGGCATCAAACTGCCTGTCGGCATGATCAACCGCTCGGGCGCAGACGTGTAAACTCAACATTGTCTCAGCTCGATCAACCAGAAAAGCCGTGACATGCACCGCGCATTCTGGATGGCGACCAATGTTGCCTATCCCCGCCCGAGCATACCTATCCCCGAGACGGAACGGCCGCCTCTCTGCCCTCGCGGACATTGAGGCGACCTCAAATCGTCAAGCTGCCTCTGCAGCCAGCTTCTGAGCCTTCTCGACCGCTTCTTCCATCGAACCGACCATGTAGAAGGCGGCTTCCGGAAGATGATCGTACTCACCATTCACAAGACCCTTGAAGCCCTTGATCGTGTCGGCGAGATCGACCAGCTTGCCAGGCGAACCCGTGAACACTTCGGCCACGAAGAACGGCTGCGACAGGAAGCGTTCGATCTTGCGGGCGCGGGCAACGGTCAACTTGTCCTCTTCAGACAACTCATCCATGCCCAGAATCGCGATGATGTCCTGCAGGGACTTGTAGCGCTGCAGGGTCTGCTGAACTGCGCGGGCAACCTGATAGTGCTCTTCACCAACCACCAGCGGGTCGAGCATACGCGATGTCGAATCGAGCGGATCCACCGCCGGGTAGATACCCTTCTCGGCGATCGAGCGGTTGAGCGTGGTCGTCGCATCAAGGTGCGCGAACGATGTTGCAGGCGCCGGATCGGTCAAATCGTCGGCAGGCACGTAAATTGCCTGCACCGAAGTGATCGAGCCCTTGGTCGTCGTGGTGATACGCTCCTGCAACGCGCCCATGTCGGTCGCGAGTGTCGGCTGATAACCCACAGCAGAAGGAATACGTCCCAAGAGCGCCGAGACCTCTGAACCCGCCTGCGTGAAGCGGAAGATGTTGTCCACGAAGAACAGAACGTCCTGGCCCTGATCGCGGAAATACTCGGCGACGGTCAGACCCGTCAGGCCAACGCGAGCACGTGCTCCCGGAGGCTCGTTCATCTGACCATAAACGAGGGCCGCCTTGGACCCTTCGCCGCCGCCCTTCATGTTGACGCCGGACTCGATGAACTCGTGATAGAGATCGTTGCCCTCACGTGTCCGCTCACCCACGCCAGCAAACACCGAATAGCCGCCGTGCGCCTTCGCGATGTTGTTGATGAGTTCCTGAATGAGCACCGTCTTGCCAACGCCGGCGCCACCGAACAGGCCGATCTTTCCGCCTTTCGCATAAGGCGCGAGCAGGTCGATAACCTTGATGCCCGTGACCAGAATTGCCGCTTCCGTGGACTGATCCACATACTCAGGCGCAGGCTGGTGGATGCCGCGATATTCGGTGGCGTTGATCGGGCCAGCCTCGTCGACCGGCTCGCCGATGACGTTGATGATGCGGCCAAGCATCTCCGGACCGACAGGAACCGAGATTGGGGCGCCCGTATCTGTGACCGACTGACCGCGGACCAGACCTTCGGTGGAATCCATCGCGATACAGCGCACGGTGTTTTCACCGAGGTGCTGCGCCACTTCGAGCACCAACCTGTTGCCCTGATTGTCCGTCTCGATCGCGTTCAGGATCGCAGGAAGCGTATCCTCGAACTGAACGTCGACAACGGCGCCGATGATCTGGCGAATCTTGCCAGTGCCACCGGTCAATGCCGCCTTTGCCACGGGAGCCTTGGCCGCTGCCGCCTTAGTAACGGGGGCCTTCTTGGCCGGAGCCTTTTTGGCCGGAGCCTTCTCGGCCGCCGGTGCGGCCTTCGGGGTCGCTGCTTTCGCCATTCTCTCTAACCCTTTTCCAATTCTAGACCGACAGCTTGCCGGTCAGAGTGCCTAGAGCGCTTCCGCACCCGAAATAATCTCGATGAGTTCCTTGGTGATCTGCGCCTGGCGCTGACGGTTGTACGTGATCGACAACTTGTTGATCATGTCGCCCGCATTGCGTGTCGCATTGTCCATCGCACTCATTTTCGCGCCCATCTCGCCAGCGGCGTTCTCGAGCAGCGCCCGGAAGATCTGAACCGATATATTGCGCGGAATCAGATCGGAGAGGATTGCACCCGGCTCCGGCTCATACTCGTAAATCGCCTCTGATCCATTGCCCGCTTCCGCCTGCGCGACGGGAGCTGCCGCCGGAATAAGCTGAAGTGCGGTCGGAACCTGCGAAATGACCGACTTGAACTCGGAATAGATCAGCGTGCAAACGTCGAACTGACCCTCCTCGAAAAGTCCGATCACCTTCTTCGCGATGGCATCCGCGTTGACGAAACCTATCTGCTTCACATCGCGCAATTCGATGCGTTCGATGATCAGACTGCTGTACTCGCGGCGAAGGATATCATTGCCCTTCTTGCCCACCGTCATGATCTTCACGGTCTTGCCGGCAGCCTGCAGCTTGCGAACCTGCTCACGCGCCAGGCGCGCGATCTGGCTGTTGAAGCCGCCGCAAAGGCCGCGCTCTGCCGTGCAGACCACGAGCAGATGCGTTTCGTCCTTGCCAGTGCCCGCCATCAAGGCCGGCGCATCGCCGCCGCCACCCACGGCCTGGGTGATATTGGCGAGCACGGCACCCATGCGCTGGGCATAGGGACGCGCCGCTTCCGCCGCTTCCTGAGCACGGCGCAGCTTCGCCGCGGCGACCATCTGCATCGCCTTGGTGATCTTTTGCGTCGCCTTCACCGAGGCAATGCGGTTGCGGAGATCTTTGAGTGACGCCATTCGCCGGCCCTAGCTTTCCGAGGTCAGGTTAGACGAACGTCTTCGTAAACGCGTCGATTTCGGCCTTCAGCTTGCCACGCAGGTCATCGGACAGAGCCTTTTCGGCGCGGATCGCATCCAGCACGTCCTTGCCGGGGCCACGCATATGCGCGAGCAAGCCCTGCTCGAACTTGCCGACCTGCGGAACCGTCAGCTTGTCGAGATAACCATTCACACCGGCGAAGATAACCGCGACCTGCTCTTCCGTCTTGAGCGGCGAGAACTGGGGCTGCTTCAAAAGCTCGGTCAGGCGCGCACCACGATTGAGAAGGCGCTGGGTCGCCGCGTCCAGATCGGAACCGAACTGTGCGAAGGCGGCCATCTCGCGATACTGAGCGAGCTCGCCCTTGATCGAACCGGCAACCTGCTTCATCGCCTTGATCTGCGCGGCGGAACCGACGCGGGAGACCGAGAGGCCGACGTTCACCGCAGGACGAATGCCCTGGAAGAACAGGTTCGTTTCGAGGAAGATCTGGCCGTCGGTGATCGAAATCACGTTGGTCGGGATGTATGCCGACACGTCATTGGCCTGCGTCTCGATGATCGGCAGCGCGGTCAGTGAACCGCCGCCCATCTCGTCATTGAGCTTCGCGGCGCGCTCGAGCAGACGCGAGTGCAGATAGAAAACGTCGCCGGGATAGGCTTCGCGTCCGGGCGGACGGCGCAGCAGGAGCGACATCTGGCGATAGGCGACAGCCTGCTTCGACAGATCGTCATACGCGATGAGCGCGTGCTGGCCATTGTCGCGGAAATATTCCGCCATGGCACAACCGGCCATCGGGGCCAGATACTGCATCGGGGCCGGGTCGGATGCCGTCGCTGCCACGATGATCGAGTATTCGAGCGCACCGCGCTCCTCGAGCACCTTCACGAACTGCGCAACGGTCGAACGCTTCTGCCCGACGGCCACATAGACGCAATAGAGCTTCTCGGACTCGGGACCCGATACATGCACCGACTTCTGGTTCAGGATCGTGTCGAGAATGATGGCGGTCTTGCCGGTCTGACGATCGCCGATGACCAGCTCGCGCTGTCCGCGCCCGACCGGGATCAGCGCGTCGATGGCCTTGAGGCCCGTCGACATTGGCTCGTTGACCGACTTGCGCGGGATGATGCCGGGCGCCTTGATATCGACGCGCGAACGGCGGGTCGCCGCGATCGGGCCCTTGCCATCAATCGGATTACCAAGCGCATCAACGACGCGACCCAGCATCTCGGGACCGACAGGCACGTCAACGATGGCGCCCGTACGCTTGACGGTGTCGCCTTCCTTGATGTCGCGGTCGGCGCCGAAGATAACCACGCCGACATTGTCGGTTTCGAGGTTGAGCGCCATGCCGCGAATGCCACCAGGAAACTCAACCATCTCACCGGCCTGGACATTGTCCAGACCATAGACGCGGGCGATGCCGTCACCTACCGACAGAACCTGACCAACTTCAGAAACCTCGGCTTCCTTGCCGAAGTTTTTGATCTGGTCTTTCAGGATTGCGGAAATTTCCGCGGCGCGGATGTCCATCAGCCGACCTCTTTCAGTGCGAGCTTAAGCGAATTGAGCTTGGTTTTCAGAGATGTATCGATCTGGCGCGAGCCCAGCCTGACAATCATTCCGCCAAGCAGAGACGGGTCGACCGTCACAGATAGGGTAACTTCCTTGCCTGCCACGCTCTTCAGCGCGGCCTTCAGCTCCGACTCCTGCGCAGAACTGAGCGCATGGGCGGAGGTCACCTCGGCCGCCACCTCTCCGCGCTGCTCGGCCGCAAGCTGCCGGAACGCGCGAATGATGCCAGGAAGCACGAAAAGACGACGATTTTCCGCCGCTACACGAAGCAGGTTGCCAACAAGCCCCGTAATCTTTGCCTTGTCAGCAATCGCCGAAATGGCCCGCAGCTGATCCTCGGACGAAAACACAGGACTTGAGATAAGACGCTGCAGATCTTCACTGCCATCGAGCATCGCCTCGAACCTGCCCAGGTCCTTCTCTACGCTGGAGACTGCATTTGCCTCAACAGCGAGGTCAAAAAGCGATCGCGCATAGCGCTGTGCGACACCGGAGATTGGCGAACTGGATTGTGCCACGGAGCGTCGGTTCTCTCGTCTGACAGGCCTGAAGATTTCTCGCGAGAGGCGAACGCCCTAGCTAAATCCTTGACCTAGTTGAATTGTTGCGCCCGAAGGAGGCTCGAAATGGCTTCCCCGACCGAAAGTCGACTGCCGCATAGCACACGCGTTAGAGACTCGCAACACGATGTCAGACAACGTTTTTGAACCGTTTGTCGCAGTCGCGCGCGCAGTCAGCCCGACGAGGCCGCGGTTCAGGCCACAAAGCCCAGCACAAATCCCAGCGGCAGCGCGGCCAACACCAGTTCAATTGCCAGCGCGACCCAATTGAATGGCTTGTTGCCGGCATCCGAGAGGATCGAGATCAACCGGCCGAAAGCGGTGAATAACCAGGAGAAGCCGAGCGCATTGTAAAGGAAAGGCTGATTCCCCAGAAGCAGGCAGCACAGGCCCAGCCCCAGATAGAAGCCCGCCATGGTGCTGCGTGCCTCGGCTATAGCGTGCGGCTTGTCCGGACGCGTCTCGAGACGCAGGACCCGGAAAGCCAGGCGAGGCGCGAACAAAAGCGCCAGTCCAAAATACACGGTTGCGGCTGCGCTCGCCCAGGCACCCCATTCGCCCTGCGTCGCCGGCCACGTATAGGCAAATTCCATTTAGGTCCCCTGCTGGATCGCTGCATCACCAGTCTATAGCAGATCATGACCGGATGAAATTATTCTGGTGGCAATGGCCAGGTTTGCGGCCAAACTGCTACGCCTCACAAAAAGCTCTGCGGATCGATATCCACCTGCACGCGCACCGAACCCCGCGCCTTTGGCGCATCCGCGAGCAGGCGCCGCAGATATCCTTGCATGTCTGATTTGCGATCACCATGCAAAAGCAGGCGGAAACGGTGCCGGCCACCGACCACCGCCAGCGGCGCCTCGGCGGGCCCGAGAACGGCAATATCGGAGGCCGGCAATGCGACGCGTCGCAATTGCCGGGCGTGGCCTTCCGAATCGGCGCGCGTATCAGCACTGACGATCAGGCTAGCAAGCCTTCCAAATGGAGGCAGGGCAGAGCGCTCCCTCTCGGCGATCTCGCGATCATAGAACGATTCGGAATCACCTGATACGATTGCCCGCATGACCGGATGGTCTGGCTGATAGGTTTGCAGCAGTCCAACGCTTTTCTTTCCTGTGCGCCCTGCCCGACCAGTCACCTGACTGAGCAGTTGAAACGTGCGCTCTGCCGCGCGTGGATCGCCATTGGCGAGCCCGAGATCGGCGTCGACGACGCCTACGAGCGTCATGTTCGGAAAATTGTGTCCCTTGGCGACCAGTTGCGTGCCGATGACGATATCCGCCTCGCCTTTTGCGACGGCCTCGAATTCGAGCCGCATGCGTTTGACCCCACCAAGCAAATCTGACGAGAGAACGATGGTGCGGGCCTCCGGAAAATGCCCGACGACCTCCTCGGCAATGCGCTCGACCCCCGGCCCACAGGCGACGAGGTGGTCGAACGTACCGCATTCCGGACATGCCTCGGGACGCTTCTCATGATGGCCGCAGTGATGGCACACGAGTTGGCCTCGAAAGCGATGCTCCACGAGCCAGCTCGAACAGTCGGGGCACTGAAACCGATGCCCGCAGACCCGGCACAATGTCAGCGGGGCATAGCCGCGCCGGTTCAGGAACAAAAGCGATTGTTCCCCCTTCTCAAGCGTCTCTTGAACAGCGGAAATCAGAGGCGGCGACAGGAAGCTTCCGCGCGCCGGGGGAGCGCGCCGCATATCTATCGCCCGAATCTCGGGCATGGCCGCCTCAGCGAAGCGGGATGGAAGATGAACGCGCTCGTAGCGGCCCTGGGCCACGTTGACCTGGCTCTCCACCGATGGCGTGGCCGAGGCGAGCATGACGGGAAATCCTCCGATATGCGCCCGCACAACCGCCATGTCGCGCGCATTGTAGAAGACTCGGTCTTCCTGTTTGTAGGCAGGGTCATGCTCCTCGTCGACCACGATCAGCCCGAGTTCGTTGAAGGGAAGAAACAACGCGGAGCGCGCACCGGCAACCACGCGCACCGTACCCTCCGCGACCTGCCGCCAGACCTTTTCGCGCATCCGCGGAGGCAGATCCGAGTGCCACTCCGCCGGCTTGGTGCCGAACCGGTCGTGAAAGCGCGCAAGAAAGGCTTGGGTCAGTGCGATTTCGGGCAACAGGATCAATACTTGCCGTCCAGCTTCGATCGCTGCGGCCACCGCCTCGAAATAGACCTCCGTCTTGCCGGATCCCGTGACACCGTCGATCAGCGTTGCGGAATATTTGGCACTCACCGCCGATTCCCGCAGATGCGAGGCAGCTACTTCCTGATCCATTGTTAGATCGGGCGCGGCATAGGTCGGGTCGGGCTGGGTCACCACGGGGCGCGGTGGGATGAGCGTCTCGGCAAAAATCCCCTGTGCCTTGAGCCCGTCGACCACTGACAACGAGACCCCTGCGGCATGCGCGAGCCCCGAACGGGTCCATGCCAGACCATTGGATGCCAGTTCCAGAATGCGACCGCGCGCCTCCGTCATCCGATCGGGTCGCGCCTCGGTCAGTTGGAGACCATCAATCCAGGGTTCGGGGTCGAAGGCCTCGGGCGCGCGCAAGATCATGCGTGCGACCAGCCCCGGCGGCGATAGCGTGTAGGCGGCAACCCAATCCACGAAGCGTCGCATGTCCTCGCAAACGGGTGGACAGTCGAACATCTGGCTGATCGGCC
Organism: Rhizobiaceae bacterium; assembly: GCA_023953905.1. Classification (GTDB taxonomy): domain Bacteria; phylum Pseudomonadota; class Alphaproteobacteria; order Rhizobiales; family Rhizobiaceae; genus Arvimicrobium. The sequence goes on from JAMLJA010000002.1 coordinate 282,585, forward strand.
TCAGGCGCCGCGCCTCGATCTCTTCGGTTTCTCCGTCCCAGACTATGCCTGCCACCTCGCGCGGACCGAGCGGCACACGCACGATCGAGCCGGCGACGACAGCCATTCCGTCAGGAACGGAATAGCTATAGGGCCGCTCCGCCGGCATCGGCACGAGAACGGGCACGACACGCTGCCGGTCGGACTTTCCTGTGATCGATTCACCCCTCATGAGACGTGACGTAGTCCGCTTCTTGGTCTAGATCAAAGATAACCGGCGGCGGAATACCCGCGCCATGACATCACAGGTAAGGAGACGACCAATGAAATTCTTCGTCGATACGGCCGACGTAAAGGAAATTCGCGAACTCAATGAGCTCGGCCTTGTGGACGGCGTCACCACAAATCCTTCGCTGATTCTCAAGTCCGGTGGCAACATCGCGGACGTCACCAAGGAAATCTGCAGCATCGTCGAAGGCCCGGTTTCCGCTGAAGTCGTCGCAACCGAATACGCCCAGATGATGAAAGAGGCCGAAGTCCTCGCCGCGATCGCGGACAATGTCTGCATCAAGGTGCCGCTGACGCTCGACGGTCTCAGGGCCTGCAAGACCATCCGTACGGAGATGGAGCGGATGGTGAACGTCACCCTGTGCTTCTCCGCCAATCAGGCGCTTCTGGCGGCCAAGGCGGGCGCGAGCTTCATTTCCCCCTTTGTCGGTCGCCTCGACGACACCGGTCTGGACGGAATGGAGCTCATTTCCGAGATCCGCCAGATTTATGACAACTTCGATTTCGACACCGAGATCCTCGTTGCCTCCGTGCGCACGGTCAACCACATCAAGGAGGCGGCACTGATCGGTGCTGATGTGATCACTGCCCCGCCCGCGGCCCTGCGCGCGCTGGTCAAGCATCCGCTCACCGACAAGGGTCTTGAAGCTTTCCTTGCCGACTGGGCCAAGACTGGCCAGAAGATCGGCTGATTCAAGATGACGGATGCCGGAGCCATCGCCGGGGAAGTCCTTCAGGCGCTGAGCTCCCGCGTTCCCGTCGAGCCGTTTACCGCACGGCTTGCCGCCTTCGACGACAAGGCGGCTTATGCGGTGACCGCTCAACTGCGCGGACTGCGCGCGAACCGGGGCGAAACCCCGGTCGGCCGCAAGATCGGTTTCACAAACCGCACGATCTGGGCGGAATATGGCGTCTACGAACCCATCTGGGGCGACGTCTACGACACGACGGTCTCAGACGTCGCGCCGGGTGATTGTGTCAAGATCTCGCATCTGCCTCAACCGCGAATTGAGCCCGAAATCGTGCTCGGCCTCGACGGCGATCTTGATGCGGGCATGTCACTGGACGACGTCGTTGGGCAGATCGGCTGGATCGCACATGGCTTCGAGATCGTTCAGTCGATCTTTCCGGACTGGAAATGCAGTGTTGCCGATTGCGTCGCCGACGGCGGCCTGCATGGCGCGCTTTTCATCGGCCAGCGCAGGACCCTTTCGCAGGAAGAGCGCCGTCACTTGCCGTCGGTACTCCCGACAATCCGTATCGATCTCTCCTGCAATGGCAATCATGTCGACAGCGGAATCGGCTCGAACGTCCTGGATGGACCCGTCCAGGCCCTGAAATATCTCGTTGACGTGCTGGCCCGAGACCCGGTGAACCCTCCACTGCGCAAAGGCGAGTTCATTTCCACGGGCACGATCACGCGTGCGTTCCCGATCGAGGCAGGCCAGCGTTGGTCAACCAAACTGTTGGGTTACGATCTGCCGGGAATGGCTATCGCGCTCGACTGACGTCGGGCGCCAGCGATTGCATGAAGTCGGCGCCGGGATCGGCCGCGAGCGCCTTCACCGTGTGCGACTGCAATTGCGCGGCAACCGCGCCGGCATCCCCGTCGAGCGCTGCAGCCGGCACAGGCTTTCCAACCGTAATCCGGTAGGCCCTTCCCGTCTTGTTGAGCAGTTCGTGGAATACGGTGATGTCGCGCAGATCCGTGGAAAATCGCGACAGAAAATAGAACAATCCGGAATTGCGCGCCTGAATGTTCACAGGGATCACCGGACAATTGTATCGACGCGCCAGGGCCACGACGGATGACTGCCACGGCCTCTCTGTAAGCTCACCTTCGTTCCAGTAAGCGATGCGGCCCGAGGGGAAGAGGATAACCATCCGTTTCGCCGCAAAGGCGCGCGCCGTCATTTCCAGCGTATCGCGACCTTTTGAATGGCTCTTTTCGCCCGCCCGCCATTCCACGGGAATGACAATCTCGCGAAACCCGGCGGCCACCCGCAGCGCGTCGCGGTTGGCGAAAAAGATCATGTCGGGGCGCACAGCCTTGAACGCATCAAAAACGGCAACACCATCCGCGATCCCGGTCGGATGGGACGGCGCCAGAATGAACAAACCATTGTCAGGAATGTTGTCGATGCCGACGACATCCACGTTCAGCCGCAGCAGACGGCTGAGATACTCCATCGCGTCGAAGCCCGAGAGATCACGCACGTCGTCGGCCATCCGCACGGCCTTGCGATAGTGGAAAGCCCGCATGAGGATCGGCCGCACAAACGGCCAGATCGGATTTCGAGAGAGGTTCAGCGAGCGTTCGGAAATCAGCTGATCGATGATATGCGGCTCGCCGCTATCCGCCGTATCCTTGATCAACCCGTCCGCGCCTTCAGCTCCAGCGCTGGGCAGCGGATTGGACAAAGGCATCGCACGACTCCGTTTCACGCTGCTTGCGCGAGGATCTTGACGGCCTCATGACACACGCCACGAGCGCCACAAGGTCCTGAACTAACCCCCACTATGACGCACGATGTCCTGTGCCACCGTCAGCCGCAGAAGTTCTGCCAGCTCGCGGGCAGCGCGGTTCTCTGCATCACGTTGCGCACGGTAGGCGGCAAATTCCTGATCAGGAATATCATACTGTGCCGTGATCTGCCGACGCCCTCTGGCAACCGGCTGACCTGTCTTGGCATCCAGCAGGATGTAGTTGGACGAAACCGTAACGGTGCCGGACGTTGGCTGATTGACGGATGACGTCTGCGAGATTGTGGACACCTCGCGATTCGTGACGACGCCAAGTTCCAACTCATAGGCTGGCGAAGACGTTTGCGCCTTGCCGCCATTGAACAGGAAAATCAGCTGGTTGCGGACTTCCAGCGCATCGCGCGTTTTGACGGGTCGTACGAGAACTAACGCAAGTGCCGCACCTGTGGTTGTGCCATCCGTCCCGAGGGGTGCGTCCGAATAGAGCGGACGCACGGTGCAGCCGGCTGAGACGGCAAGGGCGAAAAGCAGAGCCAGAGAAACCGCGCGATTCATCCGAATTCCCCTGACCTACCCTCAGGCAACCACATTCACGATCCTCTGCGGAACCACGATCACCTTGCGCGGCGGCTTGCCATCCAAAGCCTTGACCACGACATCGAGTTCCAAAGCGGCCTTTTCGACGGCAGCTTGATCCGCGTCGCGTGCAATTGTCAAATCGCCACGCTTCTTGCCGTTGACCTGTACCGGATAGGTGAACTCGTTGTCGACAACCAATGCCGGATCGAACTCCGGCCACTTTCGATCGCAGACGAGATCCTTGCCACCCAGCGCCGCCCAGCATTCCTCCGCAAGATGCGGCATCATAGGCGCGATCATGGTCACCAGCAGCTCGAAAGCCTGGCGCAGCGCCGACTTGGCCTCGCCATCAGTTGAATCGTTAAGCGCGCTGACCTGGCCCTGAATGGCGTTGACCAGTTCATAGAGCCGCGCCACCGCCTTGTTAAAGGACAGCCTGTCGATATCCTCGCCCACTGCCTTCAGCGTCTTGTGGACTGTCTTGGAGAGTGCGGCCGCCTCACCGGCTGTGGCCGCAGCCGGAGCCACTCCCGACAGATGCTCGGCAGACTCCGACACGAGACGCCAGACCCGCTGCACGAAGCGGTGCGCGCCTTCCACGCCCGCCTCGGTCCAGATTACGTCGCGTTCGGGCGGCGAATCCGACAGCATGAACCAGCGGGCGGTATCGGCACCGTAGCTGGCAATGATGTCATCGGGATCGACCACATTCTTCTTCGACTTCGACATTTTCTCGATCGAGCCGATCTCGACCGGGGAACCATCCTTCAAAAGCGTCGCCCGGCGCACGCCGTCGACTTCCTCGATCTTGATCTCGGCAGGCGTGATCCAGCCTTCGGGCAGGCGGTAGGTCTCGTGAACGACCATGCCTTGCGTGAACAGGCCTTCGAACGGCTCTGCAACGTCGCCAAGATGGCCTGTCGCCTTCATCGCGCGCGCAAAGAAGCGCGAATACAGGAGATGCAGGATCGCGTGCTCGATGCCGCCGATATATTGGTTCACCGGTAGCCAGCCATTCGGCCCGTCGACATATGCCAGATCGGTTGGCTGTTCCGTGTTCCACGGATCGGTAAACCGGGCGAAATACCAGGACGAATCGACGAAAGTGTCCATCGTGTCCGTGTCCCGGCGAGCCGGCTTGCCGCATTGCGGGCACGCAACGTGTTTCCACGTGGCATGATGGTCGAGCGGATTGCCGGGCTTGTCGAAATTGACGTCAGACGGCAGTTCGACGGGCAACTGGTGGCTTGGAACAGGCAACGAACCGCAATCGTCGCAGTGAATGACCGGTATCGGGCAACCCCAGTAGCGCTGACGCGAAATCAGCCAGTCGCGCAGCCGGAACTGGACTTTTCGTTCACCCTGGGGACGGCCGTCGATCATGCTGTCGCCGAGCAGACGCGCCACTTCCTCAAACGCCTGCTTGGGCTTCAAGCCATCGAGGAAGCGCGAATTGATCATTTTGCCGTCATCGACATAGGCTTCGTCGACGATCCGGAACGTCTCCGCATCCGCGCCTTCCGGCATGACAACCGGAACGACCGGCAAGCCGTATTTTCGTGCGAAGTCGAGATCGCGCTGATCGCCGGACGGGCAACCAAAGATCGCCCCCGTGCCGTAGTCCATCAACACGAAATTCGCGACATAGATTGGCAGTGTCCAGCTGGAATCGAACGGATGGACCACCCGCAGCCCGGTATCGAAGCCGCGCTTCTCTGCCGTCTCCAGTTCGGCCGCCGACGTGCCACGATGTCGGATGTCGTCAATGAATGCGGTCAGATCCGGATTGAACTCGGCCGCCCGCTTGGCCAGCGGATGATCTGCGGCGATCGCCATGAAGGACGCGCCGAAGATCGTATCGGGCCGTGTTGTGTAGACTTCCAGCTCGCTCTCGCCCGGAGGCGGATTGGCCAAGGCCCAGCGGATCAGCAGGCCTTCGGACCGCCCGATCCAGTTCGACTGCATCAGCTTGACCTTTTCAGGCCAGCGGTCGAGCGTATCCAGCCCGTCAAGCAGCTCCTGGCTCATCGACGTGATCTTGAAGAACCACTGGGTCAGATCGCGTTGCTCGACCGGCGCGCCGGATCGCCAGCCGCGACCGTCGATCACCTGTTCGTTCGCAAGCACGGTCATGTCGACCGGATCCCAATTGACCTTGGCGTTGCGGCGCTCCACGAGCCCGCTCTTCCAGAAGTCGAGGAACATCTTCTGCTGGTGTTTGTAGTAGCTCGGATCGCAGGTCGCCAGTTCGCGCGACCAGTCGAGCGACAGGCCCATCGTCTTCAACTGGCCCTTCATCGTCTCGATATTGGCGTAGGTCCAGTCACGCGGATTGACCTTGTTGTCGCGCGCGGCATTTTCGGCCGGCAGGCCGAAGGCGTCCCAGCCCATCGGATGGAGCACGTTGAAGCCCATGGCGCGGCGCCAGCGAGCCACCACGTCACCCATGGTGTAGTTGCGCACGTGACCCATATGGATGCGCCCGGAGGGGTAGGGGAACATCTCGAGCACGTAATATTTCGGACGAGGGTCGTCGTTCTTCGTCTCGAAGAGCTTTGCGTCGTTCCAGGCTTTCTGCCATTTCGGTTCGGACGCGCGCGGATTGTATCGTTCGGTTGCCATGACCGGAATTTCGCTTGATATACGGGCAAATAGGTGGCGGACCTTCGATCACGGTTTCCGTGACCCGTCAACCGACTCAGGCAGCTTTCATGACAGTCGAGCCAACCAAAATGATCCGGAGTGAGACATGAGTGACGCAGTCACACGACTGAACGAGGTGCGATCCCTCATCGGCAAGGCCGAGAGCGAGGCCAGACGTCCCGCCGGCAGCGCCACGCTGGTCGCGGTCTGCAAGACATTCGACACGGATGCAATCAGGCCCGTGCTTGATGCCGGCCAGCGCGTGTTCGGCGAAAATCGGGTCCAGGAGGCGCAATCCAAATGGCCGGAACTGAAAGCCGATTTCCCTGATGTTGAGCTTCACCTGATCGGTCCACTCCAGTCGAACAAGGCCAGAGAAGCCGTTGCTCTTTTCGATGTCATCGAGACCGTGGATCGCGAGAAGATCGCGTCGGAGCTTGCCAAGGAGATTGCGAAACAGGGAAAGAAGCCGGCGCTTTACGTTCAGGTGAACACCGGCTCTGAACCCCAGAAAGCCGGTATCGAACCGACCGACGCCGTCGCCTTCGTCACGCGTTGCCGGGAGGTACACGGTCTGGAGATTGCCGGACTGATGTGCATTCCACCCGCCGACGAAAACCCAGGCCCGCATTTCGCTTTGCTGGGAAAGCTTGCACGCGAATCGAACGTGCCAGGGCTCTCTATGGGTATGTCGGGCGATTTCGAGACGGCAATTGCTTTTGGAGCAACGAGCGTGCGGGTCGGAAGCGCCATATTCGGCGTGCGGTAGCGCAAGCGCGCGATCAGATCTCCATCACCTCGTCAGTTGGCTTCTTCAATTGCCGCTCGCGGAAAAAGATGAAGAGGCCGGCGCCAATGATGAAGATGGCACCAACGAGCAGTTGAACGCTCGGGATCTCACTGAAGAAGACCCATCCAAGAACAACGCCCCAGAGCAGTTGGGTATACTGGAAGGGAATGATGGTGGCCGCATCGCCGAATTTCAGCGCCCGATTGACACATACATGCGCGCCCATCGCGACAATGCCAAGCAACATGAGCAGGACGAAGTCGACCGGATCGATTGGCGTCCAGTTCAGGGGTGCCATTACCAGACCAAGCACGCCTGCACCGAAGATCTGCCAGAAGACGAGCGTCACATCTGGCGTACCCCGCAGAATACGCGAGGTTATGAACATCATCGCGAAAGCCAGGCTTCCCATGATCGCGACGATAGCCGCAGGAGACAACACCGCCGTCGACGGACGCAGCGCAATGATCACACCAAGAAATCCTACGAAGATTGCCGTCCAGCGTCGCCATCCGACATGCTCTCCCAGAAGCAGGGGTGAGAGCGCAGCCACATATATCGGCGCCGCAAGCCAATATGTCATGGTGTCGGCGAGGGGTAGATACATTACCGCATAGTAGAAGAGATAAACCTCTGCCGAGGAGACGATCACGCGGAACACATGGAGAAGTGGCCGCTCGACCCTGAACAGCGAGCGCCAACCCGTTCGCGCAATCGCTGGCGCAAGCACCAACATCGCCGCACCGCTGCGCACCAGCAGAAGCTGACCTACGGAATAGGTCGCGACAAGCCATTTGCCCAAAGCGTCATTGAGCGCGAACAAAAGGATGCCGGCCACCATGAGAAGAATTCCCAGCCGCGTGTTCGCATCTCCGACATCGCGTGCCGCCAAACCCTTCTGCTCCCCGGCTGCTTTCAAGGCATTTCATCGCGCCATGGCGAAAAACCCCTGATCCTTCCAAGACCGGTACCGAAACGTTTCACTTTGGTCATGGGCCACTTATGGCACAGACCACGGAACGCATTGATCCAGCCATGACGGAATGCAAGGTATACCCTGCCGACAGGCATCAATGGAGAACGAGTTCACCCTTGACGTTACGCCACTCGTTCGGTGCGATCAGCCTGTTGTGGGTGTAGGCGATCGAATGCAGAGGTCCTTCGAGTTTGGCCTTCCAGAAGTCGAGAAAGCGAAACAGGACCGGAAATTTCGGCGCCAGATCGTAATCCTGCCAGACATAGGTTTGCAGAAGATGTGGGTGATCAGGCATGTGATAGAGAATCTGGGCGGTGGTCAGCCCGTAGCCCTTGAGCATGAGTTCCATTTCGGCATTGCCATTCATCGCGATATCCCCGTTTCGACACGGCCGCGATGACACGCAGCCATCGATGAAACCTCCACCCGGGAATTAGGCGCGCGAATGGTTAACAAATTCTTGCCGGGGCTTTCGCCGGTCGCTCCGCGATAAAGCGCAAAAAGCGCTCAGGGCGCCAGCAGCGTTATGGTGAGGGCATGGTTTGCATCTTCCAAACCATCGACCACGTTGAAGTGGTGACGATCCGGCTCGATGAATTCGGCGGTCGCAGCTCCCAGTCCCGTCCACACATTGGCCAAGAGCGCCGTCTGGCGGATGAACTCCGCTCGCTCTCCACCCCCCACCCAGCAGGTGAGACGCGCGCCGGCAACCGGCCTCAACAATACTGGGCTTTCGTGGATTGCCTCCGCTTCATCGATATGCAGATCGTTGTTCATGGCCGTCGACATGATCGGCCTGAGATCGTGGACGCCTGAAATCGAGACGGTGTTGCGCACACGGGTGAGCACCGATTGGGAAAGTGGTGAACTCGTCGTCAGCATTCGCGTCGCGAGATGTCCGCCCGCCGAATGACCTGTCAGCATGACCGGTCCGCCCACCTCGCTTACTGCGACTTCGATCGCTCGGCCGACCTCGCGAACAATATCGCCAATGCGAACTTCCGGACACAGAGTGTAGGAGGGCATCGCCACGGCATAGCCGCTATCCACGCATCCCGCCGCCAGATGCGACCACATGCTCTTGTCGAAGGCCCTCCAGTAACCGCCGTGAATATAGACGACCAGACCTTTAGGCGTTCCTTCGGGAAGAAACACGTCGAGACGCTGACGCGGCCGCTCGCCATAAGCCAGATCCAGGCGCGCACGGTCGGCCTGCGTCAGTTTCTGACGGTATGCGTCCGCAGGTTCTTTCCATGCCGCTGGCCAACGTTCCCCGCCGGGTATGTTGGGGCCGTTGGCATAGGCATCATCCCAATCAGTTATGTGGCGGTGGATCATGAGGCCTCCCTGTAGAACAGCTCAAGCGAAAGCAATTCGCTTCTTCTGTCAACCGTATCCGGACGCGGCATTGCAATTCTTTCAACCCTAAAATTTTATGGTTGAAATATCTGCGGGGCGGTGACATCCTCCCATGGAACAGCAGGAAGCGGCGCGATGAAAATTGCGAAATCCCCCGGCAGAAAATCGGACCTGCGTTCGGCCGCACACACTGCTGCTGACTTGGCATGGTAGCCTTGGCTCCCTCACGCCCGCAAGCACACGAGCGGTTGCGACTTTGGGTCCGCATCCTGCGTGTCCAGCGCTTGATCGAGGGGCAATTGCGCGAGCGGCTCAAGAGCGAATTCGACACCACACTGCCCAGATTCGATGTGATGGCAGCGCTCTATCGCAAGCCGTCCGGTATGCTTATGAGCGATCTGTCGCGCTATCTGCTCGTTTCCAACGGCAATGTGACAGGCATTATCGATCGGCTCGTCACCGACGGCCATGTCGCTCGCGCGCAACGTGAAGGCGACAGGCGCACATCGATCGTCAGTCTGACAAATGCCGGAACGATTGTGTTCGAAAAGATGGCAGCGGCGCATGAATCCTGGATCGGCGAACTGCTGGGCGACATAGAAGAAGAAGACGCTAGCCACCTCGCCGCCACCCTGAAATCATTCCGCAGCAACTGGGAGCATGGCGCATGAAATCCGCCTCCATGTCAGCGCTTGTGCCGACCCATTTTGAATGGCAGGCAGATAAGGGTGTGGCGCGAATCCGACTCGCACGGCCTGAGCGCAAAAACCCTCTGACATTCGATTCCTATGCCGAACTTCGCGATACGTTTCGCGATCTGCTATATACCGACGACATACATGCGGTCGTGTTCCTGCCGAACGGTGGAAATTTCTGTTCCGGCGGCGACGTTCACGAAATCATCGGCCCGCTGGTTGATATGCCCGCCCAAGGAAGGAACTGCTCGCCTTCACCCGCATGACCGGCGACCTCGTCAAGGCGATGTTGAACTGCGGGAAGCCAGTGATTTCCGCGATAGACGGCATTGCAGCCGGCGCCGGCGCCATCATCGCCATGGCCTCGGACCTCCGTATCGCCACGCCGGATGCAAAGACAGCTTTTCTGTTCAATCGCGTCGGACTAGCCGGCTGCGACATGGGAGCATGCGCAATGCTGCCCCGCATCATCGGGCAGGGACGTGCCGCCGAACTTCTCTATACGGGCCGCGCTTTGACTGCCGAGGAGGGTGAACGCTGGGGCTTCTACAATCGTCTGGTGCCGGCCGCTGAACTGGAGCAGACCGCCCTCGACCTGGCCGCCCGCATCGTTTCGGGTCCGACCTTTGCGAACGGGATCACCAAGACACAATTGAACCAGGAATGGTCGATGGGACTGGAGCAGGCCATTGAGGCCGAAGCGCAAGCGCAGGCCATCTGCATGCAGACCAAGGATTTCGAGCGGGCCTATCGCGCCTTCGTTGCAAAAGAAAAGCCGGTATTTGAAGGAGACTGACCCACCGGCATAAAGACCGCTCACTTAAAGACAGTCGAAACAAGAACCGTCAGAGAGGCATCACAATGGGAAAAAAACTTGAAAAAGGTATCACGGAAAACGGTAAGGGTTTTGCCGGCGTGACCTGGAACATTCTTGGCCAGACCTACTATCCGAAGGCCATCTGCGAGACGACCTTCGCGTTCGAGACGAATTCCGAACCAGGCCAGTTTGTGCCCGTCCACATCCATCCCACGCAGGATGAGTTCATCCTCGTCCAGGAAGGCGAACTTGACCTCAAGCTCGACGGGGTCTGGTCTAAAGCAAAGGCCGGCGATCTGGTCCGCATGCCCAAGGGCATCCCTCACGGCTACTTCAACAAATCAGACAAGCCGACGCGGGCGCTTTTCTGGGTGTCGCCTTCGGGCCAGCTCAAGGATCTTTTCGAAGCGCTGGACGACCTGACCGATATTCAGCGCATCGTCGAGCTTTCATCTCAGCATGAGGTAGAATTCCTGCCGCCCGAGGCGAACGAATAGGATGCTGTCGCCGAGCGCCCATATCGACACGTTCACGCGCGACAATCTCCCGCCCCAAAGCGAGTGGCCCGATTTTCTGCTCGGGGATTTTCAGTATCCCGAACAGCTGAATGCGGCAGTCGAGCTTACCGACCGCATGGTCGAACGCGGCTTTGGAGACAATATAGCGCTGATCGGAAATGGGCGCCGGCGCACCTACAAGGAACTGTCGGACTGGACCAACCGCCTCGCCCACGCATTGGTTGATGACTACGGCTTGAAGCCCGGCAACCGCGTCCTGATACGCTCGGCAAACAATCCTGCGATGGTCGCCTGCTGGCTGGCGGCGACCAAGGCGGGTGCTGTTGTCGTCAACACCATGCCCATGCTGCGCTCGAGCGAACTTGCAAAGATCGTCGACAAGGCGGAAATCTCGCTGGCACTGTGCGACACGCGTATCAAGGATGAACTCGTCATCTGCGCGAAGGCAAGCCAGTTCCTGAAGACGGTCATCGGCTTCGACGGCACGGCCAATCACGATGCCGAACTCGACCGGGTTGCCCTCAACAAGCCGGTAAAGTTCGACGCGGTCCATACTGGACGCGATGATGTCGCGCTGCTCGGCTTCACATCGGGCACCACTGGTGTCCCGAAGGCAACCATGCATTTCCACCGCGACCTGCTTGTCATCGCGGATGCCTACGCCAGAGAAGTACTGGACGTTCAGCCGGACGACATTTTCGTCGGCTCGCCGCCTCTCGCGTTCACCTTCGGCCTTGGCGGCCTCGCAATCTTCCCGTTACGTTTCGGAGCGGCGGCAACGCTTCTGGAAAATGCGACGCCGCCCAACATGATCGAGATCATCGAGACATATCGTGCGACGATCAGCTTCACCGCGCCGACGGCCTACCGCGCAATGCTGGCGGCACTTGACCAGGGTGCGGACCTGTCGTCGCTGCGTGTCGCTGTTTCGGCGGGCGAGACGCTTCCCGCCCCCGTCTACGAGGAATGGGTGCGCAAGACCGGAAAGCCCATTCTCGACGGCATCGGCGCGACGGAAATGCTGCACATCTTCATCTCCAATCGCTTCGACGATCGCATGCCGGCATGCACCGGCCGGCCGGTTACCGGCTACGAAGCCCGGATCGTGGGTGAAGACATGCAGGAGTTGCCGCAGGGCGAAGTCGGCAGGCTTGCTGTGCGCGGTCCCACCGGATGCCGCTATATGGCGGATGCGCGTCAACGCGAATATGTGCGGGATGGCTGGAATCTGACCGGCGACAGCTTCTATCAGGACAGCGATGGACGTTTCCATTTCGCCGCGCGTTCGGACGATATGATCGTTTCGGCCGGCTACAACATCGCGGGGCCCGAGGTTGAGGCAGCCCTGCTTTCGCATGGTCATGTGAAGGAGTGCGCGGTCATCGGCATTGCCGATGTCGAGCGCGGCCAGATCGTGGAGGCGCATATCGTGCTCGTGGAAGGAGCCAATGCAGACGATCTGATGCGCAAACTTCTGCAGGATCACGTCAAGGCGACGATCGCGCCCTACAAGTATCCGCGTTCGATAAAGTTCGTGTCCTCCCTGCCGAAAACGGAGACGGGCAAGATCCAGAGATTCCGGCTGCGGCAGGACGTACATTGACCGATTTCACCAAAACCCGAACCCTGTTTCACCTGCCGGAGGGGATCATCTATCTCGACGGCAACTCACTTGGGCCGCTACCCATTTCGGCGCAGGCTCGGGTCGCACGGATGATGGGTGCTGAATGGGGCGAACAACTCATCAAGGGCTGGAACAGCGCCCGATGGTTTACGCAGCCGCGACGCGTCGGTGACCGGATCGGGCGGCTTATCGGAGCGCAGGAAGGCACCGTCGTGATGGGAGATACGCTTTCCATCAAGGTTTATCAGGCACTGGCGGCCGCGCTTGCGCTCAATCCCGACCGCAGGGTGGTGCTTTCGGACAATGGCAACTTCCCGTCCGACCTCTACATCGCCCAGGGCCTGCTGAAGGCGCTCGACCGTGAACTTGAGCTTAGGATCGTCGATCCTGAGGACGTCGAGACCGCAATCGACGAAAGCGTCGCCGTCCTGATGGTCACCGAGGTCGACTACCGAACCGGTCGCCTGCACGATATGAAGGCGCTGACCGCCCGCGCTCATGCGGCCGGAGCGATCACCGTGTGGGACCTCGCCCACTCGACCGGCGCAATCCCTGTTGACGTGGCGGCGGCAGGCGCCGATTTCGCGGTCGGCTGTACCTACAAATATCTGAATGGCGGGCCCGGCGCGCCTGCCTTCATCTATGTCGCCCCCAAACACCTCGAGACGGCACAGCCGGCACTTTCAGGATGGATGGGGCATGCGGCCCCGTTCGCGTTCGATCTAGAGTATCGGCCTGGCAGCGGCATTGACCGGATGCGCTGCGGCACGCCGCCCGTCATTGCGCTTGCTGCACTTGAGGCAGCGCTCGATGCGTGGGACGCCGTCGACATGGCAGCCGTTCGCGCCCGGTCCATCGAGCTTTGCGATCTTTTCATCAGCGCGGTCGAAAAGCGATGCCCTGATCTCGTCCTGAATTCGCCGCGTGACGGCAACAAGCGCGGCAGTCAGGTGTCGTTCCGGCATCCGGAGGGATACGCGATCATGCAGGCATTGATCGCGCAGGGCGTAATCGGCGATTTCCGCGCGCCCGACTCGATGCGCTTCGGCTTCACTCCCCTCTATATTGGAGACAGCGAAGTCAGAGGCGCCGTCGATGTTCTCGAGCACATCCTGACAAACCGTCTTTGGGATCTGCCCGAATACAGGCGCAAGGCGGCCGTGACATGACCGAGCCCTACAATCCCGCTTCCGAGGGTGCGGAAATGTCGTTCCGGGACCGCATGTCCTATGGCGATTACCTGCACCTCGAAAAAATCCTGAACGCGCAGGAACCGCTTTCGGTCGCCCATGACGAATTGCTGTTCATCATCCAGCATCAAACCTCCGAGCTCTGGATGAAGCTCGCGATCCATGAGATCCACTCGGCCCGACGCGCAATCCGCCAAGATCGCCTGCAACCCGCCTTCAAGATGCTCACCCGCGTCGCGCGCATTTTCGAACAGCTCAACAGCGCGTGGGATGTGCTGCGCACCATGACGCCAAGCGAATATACCGAGTTTCGCGGCACACTCGGGAAGTCTTCAGGCTTCCAGTCGTGGCAATATCGCGCCATTGAATTCCTTGCGGGAAATCGCAACCTCGCCATGTTGAAACCGCACGAACACGTGCCGGAGATCCTGGAAACGCTGGAAGCAATCCTTGCCGAACCGAGCCTTTACGATGAAGCCCTGCACCTGCTGAACCGCAGGGGCTTCGACATCGGCGCGGATGGCGACCGTGTCGAGTGGCGCACCAATCGCGTCGAAAGCGATGCCGTGCGCGCGGCATGGCGGGACGTCTATCAAAACCCGGAACGTCACTGGGAACTCTATGAACTCGCCGAGAAGCTTGTCGATTTCGAGGACTATTTCCGGCGCTGGCGTTTCAACCATGTCACCACCGTCGAACGTATCATCGGGTTGAAGCGCGGCACCGGCGGCACAGCCGGTGTCTCCTACCTGCGGCGCATGCTGGAGGTGGAGCTTTTCCCGGAACTCTGGAAACTGCGAACGGAGCTCTAGTGCGGACCTTGCCGCGTGCCGATCGGACCGTTTGCCTGAGGCGCCCAAACGAGGCGCGACAGGCGCGTCCGGCCGATCGCGGGCGGGTTGCCTCCGAACATGGCCTGCTATACCTTCGCCGCACCTCAACGAAACGCGTCGGGCGGTCGACGATGCCGCCAGGACAGTGCATTGACGGCACCGCCGCCTTGCCGACCGGAATGCCCGCAAACATGCTTCGCTTTCTCGAACGCCTGAAGCCGCACGCTTCGAACGCTCAACCCGGACAGTCCAATGCAGAGGTGGTGCGCCACATGTACCGGACGCTGCTTGCGCGTGAGCCGGAACCTGAAGCGCTCGCAAACGCCACCGCGTGGCTGGACAGCGGGGCGTCGCTCGATGCGCTTCACGAGACGATCGTGACCTCCGATGAGTATACGGGCCAGCACCCACTTGCCCATCTCGACAGCGTCTACCGCCCCCGCAACATTTCCTATTTCACCTATCGCGGACACTACCGGCCTCTCGGGCTCAGCATCGAGACGGTCAACATCTGCAACAATGACTGCATCATCTGCCCCTATTCGTCGCAGACGCGTCGGCGTCAGACCATGCCGATGTCCCTGTTCGAGAAAATCGTCTCCGACTACGAAGCCGTCGGCGGCGGTCCGATCACCCTGACGCCGATGGTGGGTGAAGTCTTTCTCGACAAACTCCTGCCGGAGCGGCTGAAGCGGCTTAGAAACTCTCCGACGATCTCGCGTGTCTCCACCATTACCAACGCGACTATGGTCTCGCGTTACAGCGACGAGGAACTTGCTGATATCGTTTCGTATTTCGACAGGCTAACGGTTTCGATCTATGGTCTGGACGCCGAGGAATTCCGTATCATGACCCGAAAGGATCGCTATCAGGCGTTCCGCGAGGGGCTGGTGAAGCTCTTGCGGGTCGCAGGCGCGAAGAAAGTCGGACTTGGCGCGCGCCACCTCAAGAAAAGGTCGGACGCCGAGATCGACGCCTGGCTTCAGTCGATCGCTGACGATGCCGGTGTTCAGCGCAGCGACATCCGCTTTGGCGGCACCATGCAATATGCGAACTGGAGCTTCTTCGACACCTCCACGCAACTGCCCTTCGATGCAGAGTGGACGCCACAGCCCGAGAACCGCGAACAATGCGCCCTGCCATTGATCAGCATGCAGGTTTTGTCCAATGGCAGCGTGTCCTTTTGCGGTTGCGCAGACTTCGACGGCAAGACGGAGCTGACCATCGGCAACATCAATGACCGATCGCTGGGAGACATGTTGAATGATGAGCGGATACGCCGGCTTTGGAACTGGCAGAAATGCGGAATTCCGGAATTCTGCAAATCGTGCAGCTTTCACATGCCGATCAGCGCTTTGAAGGATCTTCCGGGAACGTTCGCCGATCCATATGGCACTTTTGGTGGCTGATATCCGCCAGCCACGTTTCCAGGGGCGAAGATGGGCACTGAACATAACTGGCGGGAATTGTAGATGACGACAATCGTGGGAACAAACGGAGGAACGAAATGAAGAACTTCTTGAAAACAGGATTGCTGGCGCTTTCGCTCACGGCGGCAAGCGCTGCCTTTGCCGAGCCCGTCAAGATCGGCATGATCACTACGCTTTCGGGCGGTGGCGCCGGCTTGGGTGTGGATGCGCGGGACGGTTTCGACCTTGCCATCAAGCTGGCTGGCAACAAGGACGTGACAGTCGTCACCGAAGACGATGCGATGAAGCCTGAGCTTGCCGTGCAGATCGCCGACAAGATGATCCAGTCCGAAAAGGTCGACATTCTGACCGGCATCATCTGGTCGAACCTCGCCATGGCGGTGGTTCCCAATGCCGTCGCGCAGGGCAAGTTCTACCTGTCGGTCAATGCCGGCCCGTCGCCGCTGGCTGGCGCGAAGTGCAACGAGAACTATTTCAACGTCGCCTATCAGAACGACAATTTTCACGAGGCGATGGGCGAATACGCGACCCAGCAGGGCATGAAGAAGGTCTTCATCATGGCCCCGAACTATCCGGCGGGAACGGACTCGCTGAGCGGATTCAAGCGCTTCTACAAGGGTGATCTGGCGGGCGAAGTCTACACCAAGCTCGGCCAGACCGACTATGCTGCCGAGATTGCGCAGATCCGCGATTCCGGGGCAGATTCTGTCTTCTTCTTCCTTCCCGGTGGCATGGGCATCGCCTTTGTGAAGCAATACGCTCAGTCCGGCGTAGATATTCCATTGATGGGCCCGGGCTTCTCGTTCAGCCAGGATGTGCTTGGCGCGATCGGCGACGCCGCGCTCGGCGCGAAAAACTCAGGTTCATGGTCGCATGACCTCGACAACCCCGCCAACAAGACCTTTGTCGAGGAATTCCAGAAGGCCTATGGGCGCCTCCCCTCGACCTATGCGGCTCAGGCCTATGATACCGCCAACCTCATCCTGTCTGCCGCCGCGAAGGCAGATGTGAAGGATGCGGACGCGTTCCGCGCGGCACTGAAGTCAGCCGATTTCAAGTCGGTGCGTGGCAAGTTTAAGTTCAATACCAACAACCACCCGATTCAGGACCTCTATGTGCGCGAGGTTGTGAAGGAAGGTGACGTGCTGACGAACAAGATCATCGCCACCGCCTTTACGGATCATGCTGACGCCTACGCGAAGGATTGCCCGCTCAAGTAGTCGGGGGCAGCACCCTTCCTCCGTGCGCATCACTGACCGGCTTTTTCCTACCTGGAACAAGCCGGCCAGACACGGCGCGATCGAATGATGGGTCGCCCAGGCGCTTCGCAAATATGTCCTCCGCCCTCCTCATAGAGCAATTGCTCAACGGACTTCAGTTCGGCGTCATGCTGTTCCTGATGGCGGCGGGACTGACGCTTATTTTTGGGGTCATGGGTCTGATAAACCTCGCCCACGGCTCATTCTATATGATTGGTGCATTCGCCTGCGCTGCCGTTGCGGCATGGACGGGATCATTCTGGCTCGGACTTGTGGCCAGTCTCGCCGCGGCAGCAGCGGCCGGCGCCATCGTTGAGATTCTGGTCGTGCGCAGGCTCTACGAGAGAGACCATCTCGACCAGGTTTTGGCAACTTTCGCACTCATCCTGATCTTTTCTGAAGGCACACGCTGGCTGTTCGGATCATTCCCGCTGTATCTCGACATTCCACCAGTGCTTTCCGGGGCAATACCCCTTCCCGGGGGCGCGCAATATCCGCTTTATCGCCTCGCCATCATTGCTGCGGGCATCCTCGTCGCGATTGGTCTCTATCTCCTGATTTCGTGGACACGGATCGGTATGCGGATACGAGCGGGTGAATCCGACCGGGAGATGATCGGCGCATTGGGGGTCGACATCGGCAGCCTCTACACCTTGGTCTTTGCACTTGGCGCGGCATTGGCCGGCCTCGCGGGCGCGATGGTAGGCGCCCTGCAATCTGTCCAGGTGGGCATGGGCGAACCGGTTCTTATCCTTGCCTTCGTGGTCATCGTCATCGGCGGCATCGGCTCGATCAAGGGCGCGCTCGTTGGCGCCGTGCTTGTCGGGCTGGTCGACACGCTGGGACGCCTCCTCCTGCCGAAGCTGTTCGCCATCGCAATGGGTCCCTCCGAAGGTGCGACCGTCGGCGCAGCTGTCGCGTCCATGCTGATCTACATCGTCATGGCATTGATCCTTGCGCTCAGGCCGCAAGGCCTGTTTCCGGCCAATACGTGATGGCGGCTCTCATGAACCGCTCGATCCCTGTCAATGTCGTGCTGGCGCTTCTGCCGGTCGGCATCGCGCTCGGAGCCGTCGCCTTCGATGAACCATTTTTTGTGACGCTTGCGACCCGAATGGCGATCCTAGCGCTCGCCGCGACGGGCCTCAATCTCGCGCTCGGACTCGGCGGACTGGTGTCCTTTGGACATGCGGCATTCTTCGGCATCGGCGGCTATGCGGCGGGCATTCTGGCCACCCATGCGCTCTACATGCAGCCCATCCTGACCTGGCCTGTCGAGATCGGCGGCACAGACAGCATGCCGGCAATCTGGCTGGTGGCTGTGGTTGTGGCGGGGCTGGTCGCGTTGGGAACTGGCGCGATCAGCCTGCGCACATCCGGCGTCTATTTCATCATGATCACCCTCGCCTTCGCGCAGATGATCTACTATTTCGCCATTTCCTGGCCGGCCTATGGCGGCGAGGATGGCCTGTCGGTCCCCACCCGCGCGGTCTTTCCGGGTGTCAACACGGCGACGCCCATGGGTTTCTTTGCCGTATGCTATGGCGCTCTGCTCGTCGGCGTGACCATCTTCGCCATCCTGCGCGCGTCTCGCTTCGGCGCGGCACTGCAGGCGGCGCGTCAGAACGAAACCCGCCTTGCGGCAGTCGGCATTGCCCCGTTTCGAATCAAACTGGTTGCCTTCGTCCTCTCGGCAATGCTCACCGCCGTCGCCGGTGCTCTGTTTGCGGATCTGAATCGCTTTGCCAGCCCCTCCATGATGTCGTGGCAGATGTCCGGGGAACTCATCGTCCTGATCATCCTTGGCGGCACAGGCCGCCTGTTCGGCCCGGTCGCGGGCGCGGTACTGTTCGTTCTGATCGAACATCTTCTGGGCGGCGCAACCGAACGCTGGCAGCTTTTCCTGGGCTTGATCCTGCTCGGCGTGGTGCTGTTCGCCCGCGGCGGGATGGTCGGCCTACTGGCTGGAAAACCGCGCCATGGCTGATCCGATCCTCGCCATCCGCAATCTCAACAAGAGCTTCGGCGCCCTTAAGGCGACCGACGATGTGAGCCTTGATCTGAGGCACGGAGAGATCCACGCTCTGATCGGCCCGAATGGAGCGGGAAAGACCACGCTCATTCACCAGATTTCAGGATCGCTGAAACCAGACGCCGGACGCATCGAGTTCATGGGTGCCGATGTGACAGGGCTCAGCCTCTCGCAGCGCGCAAGGTCCGGACTCGGCCGCTCCTTCCAGATTTCGTCTCTCGCACTGGAGTTTTCGGCTCTGCGCAATGTCATGCTGGCCGTTCAGTCGTACCAGGGGTCGAGCTTCCGCTTCTTCAAGCCGGTGATGCGCGATGCATCCCTGATAGACCCGGCCATGGCGGTTCTTGAGCGTGTCGGCATTGCCGATCGCGCCCATGTGGCGGCAAGCGAACTTTCTCACGGCGAACGGCGAAAGCTTGAGATTGCGATCGCGCTCGCCATGAAATCCAGGGCTTTTCTCTTCGATGAGCCGATGGCAGGGATGGGACCGGAAGGTTCGAAGCAACTGACCACCTTTCTTGACGAGCTGCGTGGCGAAGCGCCTATTCTGCTGGTCGAACACGACATGGACGCGGTGTTCGCATTGGCCGACCGCATTTCCGTACTGGTTTATGGCCGCGTCATCGCCAGCGGTACCGTCGACGAGATCAGGAGCGATCCAGAGGTCAGACGCGCCTATCTCGGGGAGCATGCAGAATGAGCCTGCTCAAGGTTTCGGCTCTGGAAACATATTATGGCACCGCGCAGGCTCTGTTCGGTGTCCACCTTGAGGTTGCGCAAGGCGAAGTCGTGGCGCTGATGGGGCGCAACGGAATGGGTAAGACGACCACTATTGCATCGATACTGGGTCTGCGGCGCGCGGCGCGCGGAAGCGTCAGCTTTGACGGCACCGAGGTCACACGCATGAAGCCCTATCGCGTCGCACGCTGTGGAATAGGTCTCGTGCCGGAAGGCCGACGCTGTTTTCCTAATTTGACCGTGCGTGAGAATCTCGTGGCGGCAGGGCGCAGCGGCAGCTGGACTCGCGAACGCGTCAATGAACTCTTTCCACGGCTTGGCGAGCGCGCCAACCAATATGCCAACACGCTTTCCGGCGGCGAACAGCAGATGTTGGCCATCGGCCGCGCGTTGATGACCAATCCCCGATTGCTGATCCTCGATGAGGCAACCGAAGGGCTCGCGCCGGTCATCCGCCAGACCATCTGGTCAGCCATCCGCACTTTAAAGTCGCAAGGCCAGTCGATCCTGGTTGTCGACAAGACCCTCTCGGAATTGCTGCCGGTCGCCGACCGCGTCTTTATCCTGGAAAAGGGCCAGACCGTCTGGTCCGGCACATCCGCCGAACTCACATCTCCAGTGCAGGATCGCTATCTCGGCGTTTGACCCCAAATGGCCTCGCTGACGCCGTTTCGGCGAGCCTGCGATTGTCCTCTTCCGGAACCAATCCGCCGTACCAGCGTTCTCCGAAAGCCTTCTCTGCTTGGTTTGGACAGGCCTTGGATTGCATTTGCCCACACAGGCTGGTGATCCGAAGCCGACGAATCGTTCGTACAAAGTGGAGATCCGGGATTTTCAGCTGATCTACCCTGAGTGGAGCGCGGACCATGGAAGAGACGGCAAGACGCAACCTCATTCGCACCGCAATGAAGGCACCTTATCTCCAGCGAGATGAGGAACATGAGCTCGCACTGAGATGGAAGCATGCGAAAGATCAGGAAGCCCTCAACAGAATCGCGATCGCGCATATGCGCCTTGTGATCGCCATGGCATCCAAGTTCCGTCATTTCAGCCTCCCGATGGGCGATCTCATTCAGGAAGGTCATGTGGGACTGCTTGAAGCAGCCGCCCGATTCGAGCCTGATCGCGACGTGCGGTTCTCCACCTATGCGACCTGGTGGATCAGAGCCTCCATGCAGGATTACATATTGCGCAACTGGTCGATCGTGCGTGGCGGAACCAGCTCTGCGCAGAAGGCGCTGTTCTTCAATCTCCGCCGCCTTCGTGCTAAGCTGGCGACCGGCTCCGAGTCCCTCACGAACGCCGAAGTGCACAAGCAGATCGCCACCATAGTTGGCGTCTCCGAAGCCGATGTAGCCAACATGGATGCGCGGTTCGCGGGTCATGATTCATCATTGAACGCCCCCGTCGGCGAAGATGCCGATGCATCAGACAGGATGGACTATCTGGTGGATGACGAACCTCTTCCCGACGAGATCGTTCAGGAGCGCATTGATCTTGAACGCCGCAATGACTGGCTGAACTTGGCACTCGGAGCGCTGAATGATCGAGAACTGCGGATCATCCGGGAGCGTCGTCTTCAGGACAATGGCGCGACGCTCGAATCGCTTGGCGAGACGCTCGGGATCTCCAAGGAACGCGTTCGCCAGATTGAAACGCGCGCTCTGGAAAAGCTGAAGGTAGCGCTGGTCCGCGCCAACCCGGAAATTGCACAGGCCGCGTAAGGCGTCAGCCTATTGATCCGTGATGATCTTGACCTTGTCGCCGGCCGAAACGCTGGCGCCCGGCCCAAGCGCGTTGATGACGCGGAAGAGATCGAGCTTGCGATCGACGCCGGTCATGCTGGCGGAGAGAGACGCGACCGTCTGACCCGGCTTGACCGTCAACACCCGGATACGGAGGGGCTTGAGTGCGGCCTTCTCGGCAGCCGATAGCATCTTGAACGATCCACTCACCGCGCGTGCGGTGGGCGTCAGGCTTGCATTCCCGACAGGCGCGGCAGTCAGCAAACGATAAACCTGCCCATCGACGCGTATTACCACAATGTCGAATGCCCAGCCATCAGCCCGTGCGGTGGCAAAGGCGGCATCGTTTCCATTGAGGCGTTCAGCGCGCACGCTCGAAGGGTCGAGGCCTGCGATCCAACCGCTGCGCAGATAGTCGGTCAAGGACGTGCCGCGATTGAGCTCGACGGCGTCAAATCGCACCGCGACATCGCCGGGGCCAGTCGCCGTTACCGCCGCCGCACTATTGTCGATGACAAAGCCCGAAGGAACGGAGAACGCGATGCCGAGCTTCGGATGCAGAAACGTGTTGCCGCGCACATAGCCTTCGTCGGGCGTATCGCCATAAAGCAACCCATCTATCCCGGCCAGGAACGAGTCGCGGTCACGCGCGGCATCACCGGGTGTGCCGAACGCACGCGCATGTCGCAGTGCCAATTCTATGCGCTGAGGCGCGTTCGGATGACTGGCCAGAAAGTCGAGGCTTGCGTCGGTTGCACCCGTGATGGATCGAAAGCCCTGATATGCGGCCATGGATTGCAGGAATCGGGAAGCAGCATAGGGATCATAACCGGCACGGCCGGTCGTTCGTATGCCGATCGCATCGGCCTCCAGTTCCTGATTGCGAGAAAATTGCGCCAGTCGCAGCTTACCCCTCACCAATGCCGCCTTCGCGGCCTGATTGTCGGTGAGAACGTCCGAGACGACGCGGGTCGCGAGTCCCTCTTCCGCTTCCTTGCGCTGCCGCGCGAGACCATGATTTGCCGTAACGTGGCCCATTTCATGCGCGATGACGGCGGCAAGCTCGGATGAATCATTGGCAAGCGCCAGCAATCCCCGCGTCACATAGAGATAGCCGCCGGGTAGCGCGAAGGCGTTCACATTGGGCGAGTTGAGAATCGTGATTCGATAGGTCTGGGTCGGATTGTCGGTCTCGACCGTCAGATTGCCAACGACTTTGGCAACCATACGCTCGAGCTTCGGATCAGAATACTCACCGCCATAGGTTGCAAGAATGCGCGGATGCTGCGCGCGCGCAAGCTCGGCCAAGCGGTCATTGCGGTTGACCGAATCGATCGTGACAGGATTGTTGGACGGCTGGAATGCCTGTTCGTTGATCTGTTCAACTGCAGACTGACAAGCGGCAAGAGTCAGCGCGAGCACAACAAGGGCCGCGCCGCGCGGCAACAACCGTGCGAAGCCATGATTTATGGCAGGCTTCAGGCTGACACGCTGCACGTCCAATCCTATTCCTTTCACCGGCTCTTGCCCGACACCATACGCACAATTCCAACACACTATTTCCGTGTGGCTGTGAATTATGTCCGCATCCGGGCATAGACCGGGGTTTAGCGTGCAGCGCCGTCATCTCCAATATAGTCGCGAAATGCCTTGGGACCAGCGGCTTCGAAGAACCTGTCCATCTTACCAGTCGCCGAAACCCTGCCGTG
The DNA here is from genome assembly GCA_023953905.1 of Rhizobiaceae bacterium. Classification (GTDB taxonomy): domain Bacteria; phylum Pseudomonadota; class Alphaproteobacteria; order Rhizobiales; family Rhizobiaceae; genus Arvimicrobium. Next base: position 306,273 of record JAMLJA010000002.1, read on the forward strand.
CTCGAGAAAGACGAGTTCCTCGGCGATCTTTCGTGCATCGGAGGGGTGATGTGTCACAAATATCACGGTCATGCGCCGTTCTTGCTGCAACTCGATGACGAGATCGATCATGTCGTCGCGCAGCGCGGGGCCGAGCGCGGCAAACGGCTCGTCAAGCAGTAGAACGGGACGGTCACGCACCAGAACCCGGGCCAATGCCACGCGCTGGCGCTCGCCGCCCGAAAGTTCCCGCGGCAGGCGCGCTTCCTTGCCTGCCAGGCCAACGCGCGCCAGCGCGCTCGAAACCGCTTCACGATCGGCGGCGTCGAGCCGAAGTGATGGCGAACGCCCGAGGCCGACATTCCTGGCAATCGAGAGATGGCCGAACAGATTGTTCTCCTGAAACACCATCGACACAGGCCGGAGCGCGGGCGCCAGCGAGGTCACGTCCGCGTCGCCGATCAAGATGCGTCCGGAGTCAGGTACTTCGAAACCCGCAATGAGATTCAGCAGGGTCGACTTGCCGGAACCGCTGGGCCCCATGAGGGCGGTGACGACGCCCGGCGAAAAGGCGACGTCGAAGTCGAAACGCGTCTCCGAATAGCTGAAAACGACCTTGTCGAATACAAGCGGCGACCCGGCGTTGATAGGCTCACCCTCGTGCATCTTTTTCCTCTCGGCCCAGCCAGTCGGCAATCATAATCAGGGTCAGGCAGAAAAGGCCCAGAAGCAGCGCCAGCCCTGCCGCATCCGCCGTGCGATAGCTGCCCATGCGTTCGTAAAGCAGATAGGGCAGCGTCTTCAGTCCTTCAGACCCGAAAAGCGCAATGACGCCCAAATCGCCGAGCGACAAAGCCATCGCGAAGGCGAAGGCGGTGGCAAACGGACGACGCAGAACCGGCCACTCGATCAACCTCAACCGATTCCATCCCGTTATGCCCAATGAAAGACACAACCGATCGTGACGTTCAGCTGCCGCATCATGAGCTGGCCGGATGGCCCGCAACGCAAACGGCATCGCCATCACTGCATTGACCAAGGCAACCATGATGGGAGCGACCGAAAACACATCGGTGAAATGGCGCAACAGCACGAACCACCCGGCCCCAATCACGATTGGGGGCACGACAAGAACAAAACTCGCGCCAGTATCGAAGATGCTCGCAAGAAACGTTGCACCACTTCCGCTGCTGTATGAACGGGCGGCGGCGAGGGCCCAGGCGAGGGTCGCCGCAAGGGTTGCGGACACGACCGCGAGTACGAGACTTGTTCCGAGCGCCCTGTGAAAACTCGATTCTGAAAGAAGACGCCCAAGGTCGGCCTTCAATCCAGATACAACGATCGCGACCATTGGACCGGCCACGAAGAGCAATGCGAGCACAATGCATATTGCGTTGAACAGCAATTCCTGCGGGCCGACATTCACGTAGCGCTGGCGCGCGACCACCAGATTTGCCTCACCGGTGACGTTTGCGCCGAGCCGTATGAGGCCCGTCACCACGACAAGCGTCAGCGCTATCTGAATGACCGTCAGCGCGACCGCACGCGCAAGATCGAAATCGAAACGCAACGCCTGGTAGATCGCAACTTCCAGTGTCGAAGCGGCAGGGCCGCCGCCAAGCGTCAACACGATGGTGAAGGAGGTGATGCACAGCATGAAGATCAGACCCGCGACACCGGGTATCGCAGCGCGCAGGACCGGCCATTCGATCAGCCGGAAAGAAGCGCCCGCCCCCATGCCAAGCTGGCTCGCGAGCCGCAACTGGTCGCCCGGAACGGTGTCCAGTGCCTCGACCAGAAGCCGCGTTGCAAGCGGCAGGTTGAAGAACACATGCGCGACAAGAATGCCCGCAAGACCATAGATCCCCGGCCAGCCTCCATCCCAAAACGACGAAAGGAGCGGCGCAAAGAGCCCCGCGCGACCGAACAGCGCCAGAACCCCCATCGCCGCCACGAGCGCGGGAAGCGCCAGCGGAACGGCGAACAGCTTCAGAATGAAGGACCGGCCCCAGAATACCGGATGGCGCGAAAGCGCACGCGCCACCGCGATCGCCGGTACGACCGAAAACAAGGTGGACAACAGCGCCTGCAGCAGGGTGAAGCGGATGAGACGCAACATGTACCCGTCAAACGCCGCAATCGCCCGGGACAGGTCCCGAAAGCCCTCGACCAGCAGCCCGCCAAACGCGCCGCCGATGAGAACCACGATCACGCCAAGCGAAACGATCCCGGGAAGGAGAGGACGCACGGAGCGCGCAGAGGTGGACATTCGATGGCTTCCGCGCATCCCCTTACGCCCGATTCCGTCTATTTGCTCATGGCATCAAGCCACTCGTCGACCCATTCCTTACGGTTCTTCGCCACCTCTTCCGATGAGAACAGCAGAGACTTCGATGGTTTCACAAGCTTGTCGAACGCCGGATTGAGCGCCGTATCCATTTTTCCTGCCGGATACATCCAATTGGTTTCGGGGATCGCGTCCTGAAATCCCGGGCCGGTCATGAACTCCAGAAACTTCGCCGCCAATGGGTTGGAGGCTCCATTGGTGGTGATGGCCCCGACTTCGATCTGCATATAATGCCCCTCGGAGAAGGCAGCGGCCTGATAGCGATCCGTGTCTTCGGCGATCATGTGGTAGGCCGGCGAGGTCGTGTAGGATAGCACCATCGGCGCTTCACCCTTTGTGAACAGGCCATAGGCCTCGCTCCAGCCGGGCGTAACCGTGAGAACACGATCCTTGAGCTTCTCCCATGCGCCGGCGCTCTGATCGCCATAAACCGACTTCACCCACAGAAGAAGGCCGAGACCCGGTGTCGATGTGCGCGGGTCCTGAATGACGATTTTCTCGGAGCTGTCGCCCTCGACGAGTTCCTTCAGGCTGGCCGGCGGCGTCTTAAGGGCCTCGGTGTCATAGATGACGGCAAAGTATCCATAGTCGAACGGCACGAAAATCTCGTCCGTCCATTTTTCCGGCAAGCTGACATTCGACAAATCGATGCCCGATGGCGCGAAAAGGCCGGTTTCGCGCGCTTCCGCCGTCAGATTGGTGTCGAGCCCCAACACGATATCTGCCTTCGTGCTGGTACCTTCAAGCTTGACGCGGTTGAGCAGCGCCACGCCATCGGCAACGCCGACAAACTTCACATCGCAATCGCATTCGGCCTCGAATGTCTTTTCGATCTGCGGGCCTGGGCCCCATTCGGCGATAAAGCTCTCATAGGTGTAAACAGTCAGCGTGCCTTTGGCCTGCGCCACGCAGGGCACGAGCAACAGGGCGACACCTGCGGTCAGAGTAGCAAACAAACGCATCCGAAGCCTCCTTCGTCCAAGGTTGAAAAGGGAAGTTAGCGCCGGATAAAGCGTCTAATCCCTCCGCCGGTATGAGCCGGATCAGGTTCAGCGGGTTGGCCGGGAAATTCCCGTTTGCCTCTCAGCCGGCACGCTTTGACGCGTCCGGCACCCCGTTAGAGCGCGGGCAACCTAGACCGAACATCTCAACCGCGCAACAAGGATTGTAACCGTGCAAAGACCCGCCTTCCGCATTTGCGTCGCGGCGTGATAGAGGCGCTGTCATGAGCCGTTTCACGCTTCTTCTCGGTGGCGACCTGATCGCAACGCAGCGCCTTGCCGCGCAGATTTCCGGCACGCGCGTGATTGCAGCAGACGCTGGCATCCGGCACGCGCAAGCACTTGGGCTCATTCCCGAGCTATGGGTAGGCGACTTTGATTCCACGACCGGCCCGCTTGAGAGATCGTTTCTGGATGTGCGGCGCGAAGAGTTTCCCGCGGACAAGGACCAGACGGACGGCGAACTGGCGACATCCATCGCGCTGCGGGAGGGCGCGACCTCGCTGGTCATGGCAGGTGCATTCGGCGGACTTCGCGCCGATCACGCCTTCCTCCACCTTGCGCTTGCGCTGCGACTGGCCGATGAGGGAATTGAAGTCATCCTGACCAGCGGCGCTCAGGAAGGGTTGCCGCTAAATCTGGGCCGTCAGGCCTTCGACTTCGCCGACGACACACTATTTTCCATCATTGGCCTTTCGGAACTGTCTGGCGTCAGCGTATCGGGGGCCAAGTGGCCGCTCAACGATGTCGAAGTCCCGCTGGGCTCGTCGCTGACTATATCCAATCGGGTGAAAGGGCATCTCCACATCACCCTGCGGGCCGGGCGCGCGCTGCTTATCGCCCATCCCTATCCAATTGAAGGTTCCTGACTTTTGGCCCCACCACTTCTGAAGCTCGACGATATCAGACTGACCTTCGGCGGCACGCCGCTGCTGGAGGGCGCAAACCTGCAAGCCTCCGCAGGCGACCGCATCGCGCTGGTGGGCCGCAACGGCTCTGGAAAATCCACTCTTCTCAAGATCGCCGCCCGTCTGGTGGAGCCGACCGATGGTGAGGTTTTCCGCCACCCTTCAGCGACCATACGCTATCTGCCGCAGGTTCCGGACATGGAGGGGTATGCGACGGTGCGGGCCTATGTCGAGGCGGGTCTCGGGCCGGCCGACGATTCTTATCGTGCGACCTATCTGCTCGAGCATCTCGGTCTGAACGGAGAGGAAAACCCGGTCGATCTTTCCGGTGGGGAAGCGCGCCGAGCCGCGCTGGCCAAGGTGATGGCACCCGAACCGGACATCCTGCTTCTCGACGAGCCGACCAACCATCTGGATCTCGCGACCATCGAATGGCTCGAGGAAGAGCTCATTCGAACCTCGTCGGCACTTGTCCTCATATCCCACGACCGGCGTTTCCTCGAACGTGTTTCAAAGGCCGTCGTCTGGCTGGACCGTGGTGTCACGAACCGGCTCGAGCGCGGATTCACCCATTTCGAGGAATGGCGCGACAAGATGCTGGAGGAAGAGGAAGTCGCCCAGCAAAAGCTGGGGCGGCAGATTGTTCGCGAGGAACACTGGCTGCGCTACGGCGTCACTGCCCGCCGCAAGAGAAATGTCAGACGGCTGGGCGAACTGCACGCCCTTCGCCAGAAACACAGGACTCATCGCGGCGCCGAAGGGGCGGTGTCCATGGTCGTCTCGGAGGCCTCTGAATCCGGGAAACTCGTTGTCGAGGCGAACCTGATAGACAAGTCATATGGCGATCAGTTGATCGTCAAAGGATTCTCGACACGCATCCAGCGCGGCGACCGCATCGGCTTTGTCGGCGCAAACGGCGCGGGAAAGACCACGCTGCTGAAAATGCTTACCGGCGAACTGAAGCCTGACACGGGGCGGATTCGCCTCGGAGTCAATCTCGAAATAGCCACACTGGATCAGAAGCGCGCCTCGCTCGATCCAGATGAGTCGCTGATGCATTACCTCACGGACGGACGCGGCGAGACCGTGGTCGTCAACGGCGAGGAACGTCACGTCGTTTCTTACATGAAGGACTTTCTGTTCAAGCCGGAACAGGCACGAACCCCGGTCCGGGAACTCTCCGGCGGTGAACGCGCGCGGCTGATCCTCGCCCGCATCCTGGCGCGGCCGTCCAACATGCTGGTCCTCGACGAGCCGACAAACGACCTCGATATGGAAACGCTCGACCTTCTGCAGGAACTGGTCGCTGGCTATGCCGGTACGGTGCTGCTGGTCAGTCACGATCGCGACTTTCTCGACCGGACGGTCACCAGCGTGATCGCGCCGGAAGAGAATGGCCGCTGGCTGGAATATGCCGGCGGATATTCGGATATGCTGGCGCAACGTGGCGGCAAAAGCCTCGAAGACCGCAAGGCAAAGGCCAAGGAGACGCAGGCGGCCGCCCCGAGCGCGGCCGCGACCGTGTCGTCCGAAACGAAATCACCGTCAAAGAAGCTGTCCTACAAGCAGAAATTCGCGCTGGAATCGCTTCCGAAAAAGATGGAGGCCGTGTCGGCCGCCATATCGAGTCTCGAAGACCGGCTCGCGGACCCTAAATATTACGAACGCGACCCGAAAGGTTTCGGACAGTCCATCGCCATGCTGGACAAGGAGCGTGAGACCCTTGCCAACTTGGAGGAGGAATGGCTCGAACTGGAAATGCTACGGGAAGAGCTGGAAGGATAGGCATTGGTGAGGCGCGGCACGTGCCTGCCTAGCCCTTGTCGACCGCGAGCTTTTCCGCCAGCACTTCCATGCGATGTGCAAGCCCGGCAAGCGCGCCGGTCAGTGCGGAATCGTTCTTGTCGGCCTTGACCAGCGCGTCGTCACGCGTCTTGCGCAGCGTGACGATCTCGCTCTCCATGCCCTTCACGCGCTTTTGAAGTTCGGTGAGTTCGTCCATCACCATGATCGCCGCCATGATGGTGAGCCTTTGATCGCCTATCTCTCCGAACGAGCCCTTGAGGAACGTGACATAGCGGTCGAACTTCTGCCCCATCTCGATGAGGTGCTCTTCCTGCCCCTCGTCGCAGGCCATGCGATACTGCTTGTTGTCGATGCTGATTGTGACTTGAGCCATTTGCCCGCTACCTGTCCAGCACCGCGCGGATCGTTTCCATTGCCGTCACAAGACGCCGGGAAACTTCCTTGTTGGCTTCTTCCAGACGCTCTGCCCGCGCCTCCGAATTGTCCAGCTCCTGGGCAAGCCTGCTCCGGTCGGCATTCATCCGCTGCACCTCGGCTTCCGCTTCGGAATAGTCCTGTGCCTGGTCGAGGCGTGCAGCCACCGAATCTTCCAGCGCCTCTATCGCCTTGCTAAGGCGCGCGATGGCTTCCCTGAGTGTAGTTTCGCCGGTCATGCTCTGCGACTTGGGACCTGAAACCGCGAGAATCGCTCGCGTCCTGAACGCCTTATAGGTAAAACATTAGGCGGCGCTGTAAGCGGACGTCAACCAATCGATTTCTCTGTCCCCTGTAAATGCATCGCGCCAGTTGGAGACGAGTGTCGAGGGCAAGCCGACGATTGGCGGTCTGCATGATCGATCACACGGCGGCCCTAGCACCACCAGCGAATGCCTGCGACAACAGTTCCTGCCCGCGAGAGCCGCCTGATGCGCGTTCCAGACTGCATTTGATTGACACCAAGAGCTGTGCTGCTATGTGTCCGCTGCCTTAGCACGGCTCCAGACCACCCCTGAAAGCGAGCGATCATGAGCAACAGTGAAAAGCACGACCGGATGGCAAATGCGATCCGCTTCCTGGCGATCGATGCGGTGGAAAAAGCGAACTCAGGGCATCCCGGCCTGCCGATGGGCTGCGCTGACATCGCCACCGTGCTGTTCACAAAATATCTGAAGTTCGACCCGCAGAACCCCCATTGGCCGGATCGCGATCGCTTCATCCTCTCTGCCGGTCACGGCTCGATGCTGCTTTATGCGCTGCTCTATCTGACCGGATATGACGACATCACCATCGACGAGATCAAGAATTTCCGTCAGTTGGGCTCAAAGACGGCGGGCCATCCCGAATACGGGCATGTAGCTGGCATCGAGACGACCACCGGACCGCTGGGACAGGGCGTCGCCAACTCGGTCGGGTTCGCACTCGGCGAGCGCATCATGAATGCAGCTTTCGGCGATGATCTGGTGGATCACTACACATATGTGATCGCCGGCGACGGCTGCCTCATGGAAGGCATCAGCCAGGAAGCCATTTCACTTGCCGGCCACCTCAAGCTCAACAAGCTGGTGCTGTTCTGGGACAACAACAGTATTTCCATCGACGGCGCGATCTCGCTCGCCGATTCGACGGATCAACTCGCCCGCTTCGCGGCGTCCGGCTGGTCGACGATTTCCTGCGACGGCCACGACTCGGACGCCATCGCCAAGGCGATCGAGTTTGCCCATAATTCCGACCGCCCGACCCTCATCGCCGCCAAGACGACCATCGGCTTCGGCGCACCGACCAAGGCAGGCACCAAGGGTGCGCACGGCTCGCCGCTCGGCAAGGACGAAATCGCCGGCACGCGCAAGGCGCTGGGCTGGGACTATCAACCCTTTGAAATTCCTTCCGACATTCTGGACGCCTGGCGTCTGGCCGGACTGAATTCATCGAAGAAACGAACCGAATGGGAGAAGCGTCTCGCATCCGCCGATGCCGATCTTCGCACGGAATTCCTACGCCGCATGAATGGCGAACTGCCGGGCGGCTTTGACGCTGCAATCGCCGATTACAAGAAGAAGCTCGTCGCCGACAAGCCAAAGGTTGCGACCCGCAAATCGTCGGAAATGGCGCTGGAAGTCATCAACGGCGTGGTGCCGGAAACCATCGGCGGCTCCGCCGATCTGACAGGCTCCAACAACACCAAGACCACCCAGACAAAGGAAATCGCCGCGGGCAACTACGGCAACCGTTACGTCCATTACGGCATTCGCGAGCATGGCATGGCAGCTGCGATGAACGGCCTGACCCTGCATGGAGGCGTGATTCCTTACGGTGGCACGTTTATGTGCTTCTCCGACTACTGCCGCCCCGCAATGCGTCTCGCTTCCCTCATGGGAATTCGCACGATCTTCGTGATGACCCATGATTCGATCGGCCTTGGGGAAGACGGGCCGACCCATCAGCCGGTTGAGCATCTCGCCGCACTGCGCGCGATTCCGAACCACTTCGTGTTTCGCCCAGCCGATGCGACCGAAGCGGCGGAATGCTGGCAGATTGCCCTGGAAAGCCGCGATACGCCGTCGACGCTCGCACTGACCCGCCAGAATCTCCCTGCCCTGCGCACGGAATATGTCGAGGAGAATCTGTGCCGCCATGGCGCATATGAGTTGGCGACAGCCGGCGACGAGGCCCAGGTCGCGATTTTCGCCACCGGCTCGGAAGTCGAGATCGCAATGGCCGCTCGCGCGATGCTGCAGGCGCGTGGCGTGGCCACTCGCGTCGTGTCTGTTCCCTGCTTCGAGCTTTTCGAGCAGCAGAGTGAAGACTACAAGACGGCGATGCTCGGCAAGGCGCCTGTGAAAGTCGCGATTGAAGCAGGCATCAGGCAGGGCTGGGACCCTCTGATTGGAACTGACGGGATCTTCATCGGGATGCACGGCTTCGGCGCGTCCGGGACGATTGAACAGCTCTACAAGCACTTCGGTATCACCGCTGAAGCGACCGTCGAAGCCGTGGTCGCAAAGCTGGACAGCAAGACCGCCTGATACGACACATCGATATTGAGAAGCGCCACCTTAGCTGGGTGGCGCTTTCTCTCATTCCGTCTGTCAGAAGCTCTTCATTACCAGCATGATACGACACATCGTCTTCTTCAGCGCCAAGCCCGGCATCGAGGCCGAAACCATCCGCGACGGCCTCATGAAACTGGCCGACATTCCCTCGTCGAGCCATTTCGAGGTCGCGTTGAACAGCAAGGTCGATCCCTGGTCGAGCGAGGTCGACATTGTCGTCTACGCGGAGTTTGCGGATGAAGCCGCACTTGCCGCTTTCAAGACACATCCGGTCTACGCCCAAACGACAAATCGGGTGCGTCCAATGCGCGAACTGCGTCTTTCAGCTGATTTTACCGCCGATATTTGACACCTGCGGCCATATGGCCGCGTGCGACGTTTGCGCAAAGCGACATAAATCGATTTAGTTTTAGTGGAGAGGCGCTGGATTCTTGAGCGCGGCGCGTTTATGAACGACTGCCAGCGCGGCGCATTTCCTACCGCTGCCGCCGCGAATTTCGATCGGTCGCCCGAGCAGGCGGCCCCACGCCCGCAGGAGGTTTTCATGACCGTCAGAGTTGCCATCAACGGATTTGGCCGGATCGGCCGCAACATTGTCCGTGCAATCTATGAATCGGGCCGGACCGACATTGATGTCGTCGCGGTCAACGATCTCGGACCCGTCGAGACCAATGCCCATTTGCTACGCTTCGACAGCGTACACGGCAGGTTCCCGCATGAGGTCACGACGAGCGGCGACACGATCTCGATCGGCAAGGACAGCTTCAAGGTTCTCGCTGTAAGAGACCCCGCCCAGTTGCCGTGGAAGGAGCTCGATATCGACATCGCGCTCGAATGCACCGGCATTTTTACGGCCCGCGACAAGGCCGCCGCGCATTTGACCGCAGGTGCCAAGCGCGTCATCGTCTCCGCTCCTTCGGACGGCGCAGACTTCACGGTCGTCTACGGCATCAATCACGACCAGCTGACCAAGGATCACGTGGTCATCTCGAACGCATCGTGCACGACGAACTGCCTGGCTCCTTTGGCTGCCGTTTGCCACGAGACGGTCGGCATCGAAAAAGGCATGATGACGACGATCCACTCCTACACTGGCGACCAGCCGACGCTGGACACCATGCACAAGGATCTTTATCGCGCCCGCGCTGCGGCGCTGTCGCAGATCCCGACCTCGACGGGCGCTGCAAAGGCAATTGGCCTCGTTCTGCCGGAACTGAAGGGCAAGCTTGACGGCATCTCCATTCGCGTCCCCACCCCGAATGTTTCGCTGGTCGATCTGAAATTCATCGCCAAGAAGAACACCTCGGCCGAGGAGATCAACGATGCGATCAAGAAGGCCGCTGCAGGCAAGCTGAAGGGCGTGCTCAACTTCACCATGCACCCGAATGTGTCGATCGACTTCAACCATGATCCGCATTCCTCTACAGTGGCGCTGGACCAGACCAAGGTCATGGACGGCAATCTGGTATCGGTCCTGTCCTGGTACGACAATGAATGGGGTTTCTCGAACCGCATGGCGGACACGACGATCGCCCTTGCCAAGACAATCGCCTGATCGTTTATATCGATCCTGACAGGAAACGCCCGGCATCGTCCGGGCGTTTTGCTTTTTTCGCCCAGGCTTGAATGCTCACCGCGCCAGATAGCCGCCATCGACGGGCAAGATTGTGCCCGTGATCATCGCGGCGGCCGGCGAAGACAAAAACAGGATCGCGTCCGCTACTTCTTCCGGTTCGGCAATACGGCCCAGCGGCGTCGCAGCAACAATCGTGGCCATTTTCTCCTGATCCTTCAGCAAGGGCTCGATGAAAGCCGTGCGCACGAATGTCGGGGCCACTGCATTCACCCTGATCTTCAAAGATGCCCACTCAAGTGCGAGCGCGCGCGTCATGTTGACGACGCCACCCTTGGTGGTCTGATACGCTGCGTTGGGATATAGGCCACCCGAGAGCCCCATGATCGAGGCGGTGTTGACGATAGCGCCGCCTTTTTGCGATGTCGCCATCACTCCAGCGGCAAGCCGCGCGGCGACGAACATCCCGGTCAGATTGACGGCCAGCACCCGGTTCCAGTCGTCCAACGTCATGTCGAAAGCCGCGGAACGAATTGCAAGCCCGGCATTGTTGACCAGTACGTCGACACCGTCAAAGCGTGTCTCAATCTCGTCGAAGACAGACTTCATGCCTGCCTCGTCGGTGACATCGGCGACGAACGCGGATGCCATCCCACCTCGATCGATGATCTCGGCAGCAACCGACTGCGCCTTTTCAGCCTGAAGATCGATCACGCAGACCATTGCGCCTGCGGACGCCAGATGCAGGGCCGCTGCGCGACCGATTCCATCGCCCCCGCCTGTCACGACCGCAACTTGACCGGTAAGACCAAACCGCGAAAGCACACTGTCTGAAGTCAAGTCACCCTCCGATCGGCTAGCCGTTGCATTGTTCATACAACCAAGCCACCCTGCAGCCGGGACCTTGCAGAAAAGAAGCTACAACATCAACTATCGGCAATCGGCATTGACTGGTTTGCATCCGCCGCGGCAACTGCGCGTGCAGGCGCCGGAACCGGAATGCGGTAGATGCGCGAGACATTGTTGCATTGTCGCATCCGCGCGATAATGTCCCGCGGCAGTTCGAACCTATTGGAGATTTCCGTTGGCTGATTTCAAGACCCTCGATCAGATCGGTGACATCAAGGGCAAGCGCGTCCTCGTGCGTGTCGACCTGAATGTCCCGATGGCCGACGGCAAGGTAACGGACACGACGCGGATCGAGCGCGTGAAGACGACCATTCTGGAACTCGCTGACAAAGGCGCGCGCGTGGTTCTGCTGGCGCATTTCGGCCGGCCCAAGGGCGCCCCGGACCCAGCATTTTCGCTCGATCCTATCGCTCGGGTGACATCGGACGTAATCGGTCGGCCGGTCACATTCATACCCGACACGATCGGCGAGCGGGCGCAGGGCGCGATCTTCGCAATGAACCCGGGCGATATCGCACTGCTGGAAAACACGCGCTTCGACAAGCGCGAAGAGAAGAATGATCCTGAATTCACCGCTGAACTCGCCAAAGACGGCGACATTTATGTCAATGACGCGTTCTCGGCCGCCCATCGCGCGCATTCCTCGACCGAAGGTCTGGCGCATCTTCTTCCTGCCTATGCCGGGCGCACCATGCAGGCAGAACTCGACGCACTCGAAAAGGGCCTCGGCAACCCTGCCAAGCCTGTGCTCGCAATAGTCGGCGGTGCCAAGGTTTCGACCAAGATCGACCTGCTCATGAACCTCGTCAAGAAAGTCGATGCCTTGGTTATCGGCGGCGGGATGGCCAATACCTTCCTGGCCGCGCGCGGAACGGACGTGGGCAAGTCGCTATGCGAACACGACCTCGCCGATACCGCCAAGCAGATCATGATCGAGGCCGCGAGTGCTGGCTGCGCCCTTGTCCTGCCCGTCGATGGGGTCGTGGCGAAGGAATTCAAGGCGGGAGCGACCAACGAGACCGTGTCAATCGACAAGGTGCCGGCTGACGCCATGATCCTGGATGTCGGACCAAAGACCATCGAAGCCGTGAATGGCTGGATCGATCGCGCCCAGACGCTGGTTTGGAACGGCCCGCTGGGTGCTTTCGAGATAACCCCTTTCGACAAGGCAACGGTCGCTGCCGCGCGGCACGCTGCCGAGCGCACCAAGGCAGGCAACCTGATCTCCGTGGCCGGTGGCGGCGACACGGTTGCAGCTCTCCATCACGCCGATGTGGCCGAGGACTTCACCTATATCTCCACGGCGGGCGGCGCCTTTCTTGAGTGGATGGAAGGCAAACCACTGCCGGGCGTCGACGTGCTGAAGGCCTGAGGCAGCGAGTCGCGTAGAGTGGAAAGCGACAAGTTCAGCCTGTCGACACTGCTGACCTGGCTCGCTCTGCCTGTATACGCCTGGCAAGGCGTGGGTGTGCGCATGCGGACTCAGCGTCTGCTGCCCGCAAAGGGCCGGGTGCGCGACCGGATCGACGGGGATGAACCGGAAATCAGTCTTCTTGTTCTTGGGGATTCCAGCGCCGCCTCGGTTGGGATTGACCAGTCAGATGGCGGAATCGCCGCGCAGCTTGCCGCGCTGATGAACCAGCGCACCGGACGGGCCGTGCGCTGGCGAGCGGCTGGCTTCAACTCAGCCACGGCGGGCACAATCCGCGACCACGTGGTGCCAAATCTCGATCATGAAGAATGGACCCATATCGTTCTGTCCATCGGCACCAACGACACCAAGAATTTTCACACTGTGGGCCGTTGGGACCGGGAATTCGGCACGTTGCTCTATGCGTTACGCGCCAAATGGCCGGAGGCCAGACTGGTCTGGTCGCCGGTCATCGACATGAAGCTCGTTCCCGCGCTCCCCAAGGCGCTCGCTTCCATTCTTGAGACGCGGGCGCGCGCGATCAACCGAATGGGAGTGCGCCTTTGCCGCGAGCGCAGCGCGGTCGCCGCATCAAGGCTGCCGGTTCTGGATGCTGCCCGCGGCTTCGCAAAAGACGGCTTTCATGCGTCCGAGGCTGGCTATCGCGCGTGGGCGGAGCATCTGGCCGATCTGATGCTGGCGCAGGATTGAGCCCCTTGCAGCGCAACGCTTCGCGATAAAAAAGGCCGCGACACTTGCCGCGGCCAGATCACGTCGATTTTCCGTGAGGTTCGGGGGCGCGGACCTCAGTTCGACGCGGAGATGTTTCCGAGATTGACGAAGATCGTCTCGCCTGAAGAATCGTCGACACCGTCATTGTCGGTGATGAAGAAGGCATTGCCTGCGGCATCGATCGCAAAGCCCTCGACCTTGTCCACCACATAGCCGTTGGACGCGGCCTTCAGGTCCGGGATCAGATCGCGCTCTAGGGTCTTCTCAACAACAGGCAATTCGCCATCGAGACCGACCGGGCGAAACCCATCGAGCGCCACGCTGTAGAGATTCTTGGCGCTGGCATTGGCACCGATCTGATTGTCCCGCTCAAGGATGTACAGCTTGCCATCCGCGGCAGTTATCTCCGACAGACCCATCCAGCCGGCTTTCGGCTCGTCCAACGGGTAGCGAACGGCCGACCACTCCTTTGATTTCGGCTTGTATGCGAGCAGCTTCACCTGGCCCTTCGGATCGTCCTTCCATTCGCGCTGAACGGCCATCACGAGGGTGAGGTCATCCCCCTCGCCGATGGTGGTAATCCCCTCGAAGCCGAAACGCGTCTCCTTGCCATAGAGTTCTGCGGGGAGCGCGATTTCTTGCTTGATCTCGCCCTTGGCATCGACGTGGTAGACGGCGTTAGGCACCAGCTTGTCTGGATTGCCTTCCGAGGCGACCCAGAAACCGCCTTCGCCGTCGACCGCCAGCCCTTCGATGTCAAGCTTCTGAGCTGGATTTCCGCTGCGAGTCACGACCGTCTTGGCGGTGATCACGGCCGGCGTCTGTCTCGCGTCGATCGTGTAGATCGCTGGTGCGTTGGAATAGACGGAGTCCGAAGCCGCATAGAGCCTGCCCGGTTCCGTCTTGTCCGCCGCCAATGCGCCGAGCGCGCCCCACCCGAGAGGAGTGCCATTTTCGGCACGATTTGCGGTGATCATAGGATAAATCGCCGTGCCTTCGGCGCGCTCGAAGATCATCACGTGAGAGCGTGCGGCACCGTCCTCGCCCAGATCGGTCTCGTTGGCACTGACGAAGAGATTGCGCGACGGGATCGCGACCAGTCCTTCAGGTCCAATGCCGGACGGCAGCATCTGCAACAGCTTCGGTTCCGTGCCGGTATCCTCATAGACCCCGATGATGGAGCCGCGTTCAGACCCCACGAAGATCAGCTTCTGATCTCCATAAGTGCCGACTTCGATGCCTTCGGGTTCCACACCCTTCTTGCCGCTGCGGTGCTCGGGATAGTGACCGAGATCGGCGACGGCGTATTCGAAGCTCGTGCCGGAATCGTGGAGCACTTCACCCGATCTGGAGAAGATCGTGAAACCGCGCGAGCCGCCATCCATGTCGCCCTCATTGGCGGTGACAAAGCGGTCATTGTCGAGCCAGCCCACGGCGTCAGGCTCGCGCACGATGTTCTCCTTCTTGCCGGAGAAATTCAGAGCGCCATCCTTCTTGGTATCGATATTCTCTAGCGAGACGCTGCCCGCGGAGAAGTGGGAAACGACTTTGCCGGTCGACGCATCGACAACGGCGATATGATTGTTTTCCTGCATCGTCACGACGATCTCGCCGGCATCATTAAAGTCAACGAATTCCGGCTCGACATCGGTCGGTGAGATTTCTGGCAGACCGGTCAGCTCGACGGTTCTTGTGGCGCCACAATCCGGAACGCCATCTGTCAGAGACAGAATTTTCAGGCTCCCGGTGGGAAGTTGTGGCAGGGCGCCATCGTTCAGATCTTCGTCGCGCTCATTCTCGATCGCGACGGCAAGGAACTTTCCGTCCTTGCTGGCCGCAACGGAATCCGGCTGCCCGCCGAGATCACAGGTTGCCTCGATTGCCTTGGAGGCAAGGTCTATGACCGTGAGATTGCCTGAGGGATTAGTATAGGATTCAGACGTGTTGACCCCAGCGAGCACCTTTCCGCCGACAACAGTCACGGACGTCGGCTCACCTTCGATCTTGACGATTCCGCCTGCCTTGGGCGCCTTCGCATCGGTGATGTCGACAAAGCCGACTGCACCCAGCGGACTGTCGGAATAGACCAGCGTGTTGCCGTCTTCGGAAACGGTGATGATCTCCGAGGAAGTCTCGGTGTTCTTGTCCAGATCGGCAGGCAAATTGTCTGCGACGGCAAATGTCGCCACGCGGTTGAAGACCATATCGGCCTTGGCGGGAAGCGAGGCCGACGCCAAAAGCGCGGCTGTCAGCAATGCGAGGCGTGTTGTGGACATTGATCCCTCTAAGTCGTCCTGAAAGAGGGTCTCACTTCGCGCGTGAACGTTTCAGTGGGATGACACGTCTATGAAGCTTGCATGACAATGCACATCCAAGCAGTTCTCGGCATTGGAACGAACTGGACGGTTCAGCTGTGGTGGCTGAGAAGCGCCGTCAGCGAAATCGCTGCCAGGGCAGCGATCGCGAGTTTCCAGAAGTCCTTGCGACGGCGAAGTCCCGGCAGTCCGATCGGCTTGATGATCTGGATCGCCATCAGGCCGAGGATGATCAGCGAGAGTATTTTGGACATCAGTCCTTTGATCAGGCGCGTCCCGTGCTGTCAAAGATTTGTGTCGTAACCCAGCCGCCGCGGATACACATTTCTGGACAGTCGCGCCCCCACCCTTCGTCGGATGGACGCGCACGCCTCGCAGGCTTAAAGCAGGTCCGCACCGGAGGGAGGGTTTCATGGCATCGACCTATCACCAAGTCTATGGCGGCTGGAAAAGCGACCCTGAGCGATTCTGGGCCGAAGCGGCAAAGGCCATCGACTGGTCCAGGCCGTGGGACAGCGTGTTCGACGCCGAAGCGGGCATGTATGGCCAATGGTTCGCAGGCGCGGAGTGCAACACCTGCCATAACGCCCTGGACAGACACGTTGCGGGCGGAAGAGCCGACCAGCTCGCGCTTATCTATGACAGTCCGATGGCCCAAGAGGTTAGGAAATACACCTATACCGAGCTCAAGCGCGAGGTCGTCGCCCTTGCCTCGGTCATGAAGAACCAGGGCATCGCCAAGGGCGACCGTGTCATCATCTATATGCCAATGGTGCCCGAAGCGGTGTTCGCCATGTTGGCATGCGCGCGGCTCGGTGCAATCCATTCGGTCGTGTTCGGCGGGTTCGCCGCTCGCGAACTGGCGACGCGTATCGACGATGCGCGGCCAAAAATGATCATATCCGCCTCATGCGGCCTCGAACCGGGTCGCATCGTCGAGTACAAGCCGCTGCTCGACGGGGCCATCGAACTCGCAAAGTACAAGCCTGAGCGCTGCCTGGTGCTTCAGCGTGAGCAACGACGCTGCGATCTGGTCGAAGGCCGTGACCTTGACCTTGCGGACCAGATGGCGCGCGAACGCGCGGCCGGGGCGAATGTCGATTGCGTGCCCGTGGCAGCGACAGACCCGCTCTATGTGCTCTATACCTCGGGCACGACGGGCCAGCCGAAAGGCGTGGTGCGCGATAATGGCGGACATATGGTGGCCCTGAAATGGTCCATGGAGAACGAATTCGGCGTCAAGCCGGGGGAAGTTTTCTGGGCAGCGTCAGATGTCGGTTGGGTCGTCGGCCATTCCTACATCGTCTACGCCCCGTTGCTGCATGGTTGCACCACGATCCTGTTCGAAGGAAAGCCGGTCGGCACGCCGGATCCGGGCACGTTCTGGCGGGTGATCGCCGATCACGGCGTCGTTTCCCTATTCACCGCGCCAACTGCTTTCCGCGCGATAAAGGGGCAGGATCCGGATGGTACTTTTATCCGGAAATATGATCTGTCTGGGTTGCGGGCGCTGTTTCTGGCGGGCGAGCGCGCCGATCCCCCGACCCTGGCCTGGGCCGAGGCGAAACTTGGCGTTCCGGTGATCGATCACTGGTGGCAGACGGAGACCGGCCATCCCATCAGCCACAATCCGGTGGGCCTGGGTATGCTCCCCGTAAAACACGGCTCGCCCGGTGTTTCGATGCCCGGCTTCGACGTCCAGGTTATTGACGATGCCGGCCACCCGGTTCCCCATGGCAAGATGGGCAATGTCGTCATCAAGCTGCCGCTCCCGCCAGGATGCCTGCCCACTCTGTGGCACGCAGACGACCGCTTTCGCGACGCTTACCTTGCGGAGTTTCCGGGCTACTACAAAACGGCCGATGCCGGCTATCTGGATGATGACGGCTACCTCTTCATCATGGCCCGCACCGACGACATCATCAATGTCGCGGGACACCGGCTGTCCACTGGTGGGATGGAGGAGGTCGTGGCGGAACACCCGGATGTTGCCGAATGTGCCGTCGTTGGCATCGCAGACGCGGTCAAGGGGCAGATTCCCTGCGGCTTCGTCGTACTGAGTTCAGGACGCGACAGAGACGCGAACGAGCTGGAGCGCGAGATCGTCGCTCTCGTCCGCGACAAGATCGGCGCCGTTGCCGCCTTCAAGACAGTTATCCCGGTCAAACGACTGCCAAAGACGCGATCAGGAAAGATCCTGCGCGGCACAATCCAGAAGATCGCTGACAAGGAAGACTGGAAAATGCCCGCGACGATCGACGATCCGGCCATTCTGGATGAAATCGGTGAGGCTTTGAGGAAGCACGGCATCGGCGTGTGACCTTGCCAGACGACGATCGAAGATTGCGAACATAAGGGAAACGATGCTTCATGCGTCGCAATGAACATTGCGCTTCGTGATTCGGCGGAACTTCCAGAACAGAGGGATTATCTGGCCCGGCTGAATGCCGAGCAGCGGTCAGCCGTGGAGCACGGTGGCGGGAAGATTTCCGGTCCGCTGCTGATCATCGCGGGGGCTGGTTCCGGCAAAACCAACACGCTCGCGCATCGGGTCGCTCATCTGCTCGTCAATGGAGCCGATCCCCGTCGCATACTGCTGATGACCTTTTCCCGTCGCGCGGCGTCTGAAATGACGCGGCGCGTCGAGCGGATCGCCGCCGACGTCCTTGGCGACAAGGCAGCGGTCCTGACACAGGGGCTGAGCTGGGCGGGAACGTTCCACTCCATCGGCTCGCGCCTGCTGCGCGACTACGCGCTGGAAATCGGCCTCGACGTTGCCTTCACCATCCACGATCGCGAGGATTCCGCCGACCTGATGGGGCTGGTCAGGCACGAGCTCGGCATGACCAAGACAGAAAGCCGCTTTCCAGCCAAAGGCACCTGTCTCGCGATCTACTCGCGCGCGGTGAACGCCGAGAGCGAGCTGGCCCCGGTGGTGGCCCGCTACTTTCCGTGGTGTGTCGGGTGGGTAGACGAGTTGAACCGGCTCTTTGCCGCCTATGTGGAGGCCAAACAGGCCCAGAACGTGCTCGACTACGACGATCTGCTGCTCTATTGGGCGCAGATGTCGGAGGAGCCGGCAATCGCAGCGCATCTGTCCGCGCGGTTCGACCATATCCTCGTCGACGAGTATCAGGATACCAACCGGCTTCAGGCCTCTATCCTGACCGCGCTGAAACCGGACGGGCGCGGCCTGACCGTCGTCGGCGACGATGCGCAGTCGATCTACTCGTTCCGCGCCGCCGAAATACGCAATATTCTCGACTTCCCGAAACTCTTCGAGGAGCCGGCACGGATAGTCACTCTCGATCGCAACTATCGCTCGACCGAGACCATATTGGCGGCGGCAAACGCTGTTATCGGACAAGCGGAAGAGCGGTTCACAAAGAACCTCTGGACTGAGCGCCGGTCGCAGGAAAAGCCCCAGCTCGTCGCTGTGCGCGATGAGGCCGAGCAGGCCAGCTACATATGCGAGAAGGTGCTGGAAGCGCGCGAGGAAAACACGCTGCTGAAGGAGCAGGCCGTGCTGTTCCGCGCATCGCATCATTCCGGCCCTCTGGAAATCGAGCTCACGCGCCGAAACATTCCTTTCGTGAAATTTGGCGGACTGAAATTCCTCGACGCGGCACATGTGAAAGACGTTCTTGCCGTCCTGAAGCTGGCAGAAAACTTCCGCGACCGCGTCGCGGCATTTCGCGTGCTCCAGCTTCTGCCGGGTGTCGGTCCATCCATGGCGGGCCAAGTGGCCGACTCCATGGATCGCGCGCTTGATCCCGCGATGGCGCTCGCCGCTTTCCCCGTTCCGGCGCGCGCAGCGAGTGACTGGCGGGGCTTCGTGGACATGTTTTCCGAGATCAGACGCTCGTCGTCATGGCCCACGGATCTGGAACGCGTGCGCCTCTGGTACGAGCCACATCTGGAGCGAATTCACGAGAACGCTCAGACACGGCGCGCGGACCTCATCCAACTTGAACAGATCGCTACTGGTTATATTTCGCGCGAGCGGTTCCTGACGGACCTGACGCTCGACCCGCCAGATGCCACGAGCGCAGAAGCCGGACCACCGCTTCTGGACGATGACTATCTCATCCTGTCCACCATCCACTCGTCCAAGGGGCAGGAATGGTCGCGCGTATTCCTGCTCAACGCAGTTGACGGCTGCATTCCCTCGGATCTGGCTGCAGGTGAACGCGAGGAGATCGAGGAAGAGCGCCGGCTGCTCTACGTTGCCATGACCAGGGCGAAGGATTCGCTGCATCTCGTGACCCCGCAGCGCTTCTATCCAAGCGGACAGATGGCGCGCGGCGACCGGCATCTCTACGCCTCCCGCACCCGTTTCATTGCAGATCACATGCTTGGTACTTTCGAGCGCGTGTCCTGGCCACCGCCGACGCAATCGCCGGAGCGCGCGCCGCAGCCCGACGTGCGTATCGATCTCAAGAGCCGAATGCGCGGCATGTGGCGCTGACGCTGTCGTCTGCGGCAAGGTCACGACACTGCGCGAATATTTCTGGCGCACATTGACCTGTCAGACCGTTTTCGCCAGTGTCCGCTCGAATTGTGCAATGCGATACACGGAGCGGCCAGATGGCTCTGGATGGCAAGACGGCGATCGTGACGGGCGCGGCAAGCGGCATCGGCTATGCGATAGCCGAGCGACTTCTTCGCGAGGGGGCAAAGGTCGTGATCGCCGATATCGACCAGGCCAAGGGTGAGAAAGCCGAGGCGGATCTCGGGACACTCGGACCAGCATGTTTCGTGCGGACCGACGTTTCCAGAAGGCTCGATGCCCACAATCTGGTTGCCGCCACCGTCGATGCGTTCGGTGACATTGACGTTCTGATCAACAATGCCGGTGTCGTTCACGGCGCTGATTTCCTCGACCTCAAGGAAGAGGATTTCAACCATGTGCTCGACGTCAATCTGAAAGGGTCGTTTCTCGTCGGTCAGACCGTCGCCCGCCACATGGTCGATAAGATCGAGCGCGGCGGCAGTGCAGGCGTCATCGTCAACATGTCGTCCATCAACGCACTCGTGGCTATCCCCAACCAGACTGCCTACTCGATCTCGAAAGGTGGCGTGAACCAGTTGACCCGTGTGATGGCATTGTCGCTCGCGCCATACGGAATTCGTGTCAATGCAATCGGTCCGGGCTCGATCATTACCGACATGCTGTCATCGGTGAACGACGATTCCGCCGCAAGAACACGCATCCTCTCGCGCACCCCTCTGGGCCGCGTCGGCGAGCCATCCGAGATCGCGTCAATTGCCGCATTTCTGGCATCAGATGAGGCGAGCTATATCACCGGCCAGACCATCTACGCCGATGGTGGCCGCCTGCCGCTCAATTACACCGTGCCTGTGAAGAACGCCTGAAACGCCTGCGCTCCTGACGCATTGCTGTCAGCAGGACTATGCGATTGTGGCTTCCTGAGAGAGCAGAGGAGCCAACCAATCATGAACCTGTTTGCACCATTCCGCAGCGTCCAGCGCTATGCCGGCAAGATAAGGACGATCCGCAGCGAAATTCGTACGGAACGTTTCATGAACTCTTTGTCGGAGAGTATCCGCAAAGATGTCGGCTGGCCGGATCACTATCAGCGGCGGGGCGGCCCTCGCCGATGACCTGCGTCGAGCGGCTCCTGACAATATGCTGTCAGGAGCCTTGTGCAATAGATCACATCGGAGTGATGATTGCCGCGGACATATGGCACGACCGTTCGACCCTTGGTGACGACGTGGTTGTGTCCTACCGTGAGAGACGCAACAGCGGTCTACGCGTTGCGGCCTTGACCGGAAGAAAGTGCACAAAAGCGCCCGAGCTTTCGGGATCGGGCAAGCCAGCGACAGGATTGAGGCATGCGACGCGCCGACCGACTGTTTCAGATTGTGCAGCATCTGCGAGGCGGGCGCCTTGTCACCGCACAGAAGCTCGGCACGTGGCTCGAGGTTTCCGAGCGCACCATCTACCGGGACATCGCCGACCTTCAGTCGACCGGGGTTCCGATCGATGGAGAGGCCGGCGTCGGCTATATGATGAGGGAGGGTTTCGACCTTCCACCGCTCATGTTTACCCGTGACGAAATTGTCGCGCTGGTCGCCGGCGCGCGCATGGTCCGTGCCTTTGGCGGAGCCACGATGGCACGCGCGGCGGAAGAAGCACTGGTCAAGATCGGCTCGGTTCTGCCGGACAGCGAGAAGGATCGCATCTCGCGCACCGAGATCCACGCGCCGATGTATGTGGTGAGCGACGCCGCTCGCGCCGCTATAGATCTGATCGAGCGCGCCATCGAGAAGCGGCAGGTGCTGACGCTGGACTATAGCGACGAGGCCGGGCGAGGCTCGCTTCGCGATGTTCGCCCCCTGGGACTCTGGTTCTGGGGCAGGGTCTGGACCCTCGTCGGGTGGTGCGAGATGCGCGGCGATTTTCGCGCGTTCCGCATCGACCGGATCAGCGAAGTTCGCTCCGCGGAGCGCAGCTTCAAGCCCGAGCGGGGCAAGCAGCTCGCTGACTTCTATCGAACGGTCGAGCGCAACGAAGGCATGATGCACGCGTCCGACCAGCGCAGCCTGAGCGGCTGAACCCAGCGAACCGCCCGATAGGCATCCGAATCCCATCGACGGCCGCAGTTGAGGCGCCGTAACCGCTTCACTCGGCGGAAAAACCTTGCGCAAACGTTTGGCCTTGGCTAGCTTTCGAGAACCGGCGCTGATGGAGGATCAGCGACCCACCGGCTAAAGGGAGGAGACTTTTATGAACAGACGTGTGTTTCTGCTGTCGTCGGCTGCCACGGCGTTGGTGCTTGCTGCGCCTATGGCATTCGCGCAAGACAAACTGACCATTCTTGGTTCCGTGCCGAGCCTGAGCTTTCCCTTCTTCGTTCACATGTTGAACCAGATCAAGGCTGAAGCGCAGGCTCAAGACGTCAACATCATCGAGAGCGACGGTCAGAATTCGGCACCAAAGCAGACCGCGGACATCGAGTCGGCGATCGTGCAGAAAGTCAACGCCATCGTCATCTCGCCGCTTGACGTAAATGCGCTCGCTCCAGCGGTCGAGCAGGCGGTGCAGGCAGGTATACCGGTCGTCACGATCGACCGTCGCGTGGACGGGGTGGAAGGCATCCTCGCCCATGTTGGAGCAGACAACGTCAAGGGCGGCGAAGCCGAAGCGCAGGCGGTGATCGATGCATTCCCGGATGGCGCCAAGATTTTCCACCTGCAGGGTCAGCCCGGCGCGGGACCTGCCATCGATCGCAACAAGGGCGTGCACAACGTCATTGATCCGGTCAAGGACAAGTATCAGATCATCTTCGAGCAGACCGCAAACTTTGCCCGCGCCGAAGGCCTGTCGGTCACCGAGGCTGGTCTTGCCGCCAATGGCAAGCCGGATGCCATCATCTGCGCAAACGACGACATGGCCCTTGGCGCCATGGAAGCCTGTGCGGCCCGCGGCTTCAACGACGTCAAGATCTATGGCTTCGACGCGTTGCCGGAGGCCCTTGCAGCCGTCCGTGACGGCAAGCTGGCAGGCACGGTCGAACAGTTCCCCGGTGAGCAGTCTCGTACCGCTGTCCGGATTGCAGTTGCCTATGCCAAGGACAAGACCGAGCCGAAGGAGAAGCTCGTTCTCCTGACACCTATCGTCATTGGCAAGGACAATCTCGACAAGGCCGAGCGCCTGGGCGAAGCCGGCTAAGTCCGCGCCCTTGAGGCAATGATCAGCGCGGCCGCGCGACAACCAGATACGCGGCCGCGCCACATTCCGATCAACTCGATACCCGGTTGCCCAGGCATCTGGCCGACGCACGCGTCACGCTGGAAGACCTTTGGCAATGTGCGAACAGGGAGTGGTGCGTGTCATCAAATGATCCGTCCATGAAGGCACCCGAAGCGCTTCTCGTGGTCGACGGAGTGACCAAACGCTTTGCGGGCGTCACGGCGCTGGACTATGTGTCGCTTGAAGTGCGCAGCGGCGAAATCCTCGGCCTGATGGGCGAGAACGGCGCCGGCAAGTCGACGCTTCTGAAGATCCTCTCGGGCGTGCAGCCGCCGACCGGCGGAAGCATTGTATTCGATGGCCAGGATTATCGGCCCGCTAGTCCGGACGAGGCAAAGCGCCTTGGTGTCGTGACCATCTATCAGGAACTCAGCCTTATCCCGACCCTTTCGGTCGCTGAAAACATCTTTGTCGGCCGCGCGCCGACGGGGCCGCTTGGTCTCGTGAACTGGCGGCGCATGGAGCGTGAAGCGCGCGAGATCATCGCAAGGGTTGGGCTTACACTTGACCCGCGCACGCCCGTATCCTCGCTTTCGGTGGCAGAGCAGCAGCTTGTCGAGATCGCACGGGCGCTCTCGCTGGACAGTCGCCTTATCATTATGGACGAGCCCACCTCGGCACTGACCGAGAGCGAAGTCCAGACACTGCTTTCTATCATGGACCGCTTGCGCAGCGACGGTGTCGCGATCATGTTCGTGACGCACAGGCTGGAGGAAGCGTCCTCCATCTGCGATCGCATGACGGTGCTCCGCGATGGCAAGCTGGCCGGGCATCTCAAGCGTGAAAACGGAATGCCGATAGCCATTTCCGGCATTATTGAACGGATGGTCGGGCGCGAGGCATCGGAACTTTACGCGCGCTCGACAGAGCGCCCAGAGGCGGGACAAGTACGACTTTCGATACGAGGCCTGCGCACCGTCCGTGATCCGGAAGCGCCTCACGCCATCGTGCTCGAAGGCGTGGATCTCGATTTGCGCGCAGGGGAGATCCTGGGCGTGGCGGGTCTTGTCGGTTCGGGCCGGACAGAACTCGCGCGCGCCATCTTCGGCGCCGACCGGATCGCTGCAGGCACGATCACGCTTGACGGAAAAACCATCGACCCACGGACGCCCGCCGATGCGATCGCACTGGGGATCGGCCTTGTGCCGGAAGACCGCAAGCATCAGGCCATATTTGCGGAACTGGGCATACTCAACAATTTCTCTGTCGCCGCGCTGTCTTCCTACAGCAACCGGCTCGGATTCATGCAGGAACGCAAAGAGCGAGACGCGCTCGAGATTTACCGGAAGATGCTGTCGATCCGCATGGCCGCGCCCGAACAGGCAATTGAAGGCCTGTCAGGGGGCAACCAGCAGAAGGTCATACTGGCCCGCTGGCTCGCCCGCGATCCCAAAATCCTGATCGTCGACGAGCCGACCCGTGGCGTTGACGTCGGTGCCAAGGCCGAGGTGCATCAGATTCTCGTGCAGCTTGCAGCCCGCGGTATTGCGGTAATGGTCATTTCGTCAGAACTGCCTGAGGTCATCGCGGTCAGCGATCGGATCGTCACCATGCGGCGTGGCCGCATCACCGGTGAAATGCCCGCGCTTGAAGCCAATGAGGAGAAGCTGATGGCGCTGATGGCACTCGATCGGCAAGGGGGGATAGCAGCATGAGCACGACGGTCGCCAATCAGGAACGCAGCGGCGTGGATTTTGCACGCATTCTGGTGAGCTTCGGCCCGCTGATTTTCCTTGCCGCGCTTATTGTGGTGTTCACGGTGATGAACCCGAACTTCATCGACCCGATCAACATTTTCAACATCATGCGCCAGATCTCGATCACTGGCCTGATCGCGCTCGGCATGACCTTCGTGATCCTGACGGCGGGCATCGATCTTTCGGTCGGCTCGCTTCTCGCCTTTTGTGGAATGGTCGCCGCAGTCGTTGCCAAGGGTGGCGCCGCCAACACGCTGTCGTTGGACCCGTCACAGGCCGCCGGCTATGGCTGGTTCGCTGCAATGATGGCCGCGGTTCTTGTCGGGGCACTCTGTGGCGGCGTTCAGGGGCTGGCGATCACGAGGTTGAAGGTGCCGCCTTTCGTCGTCACACTGGGCGGTCTCACAATCTTTCGCGGACTGACCCTGACCATTTCCAATGGCGGTCCGATCTCCGGATTCGATGCGTCGATGCGCTGGTTCGGCACCGGCTTGATCGGACCAGTGCCCGTTCCCGCCGTCATCTTCATCATTGCAGCAATTCTCTGTCACATTGTGCTGCGCTACACGCGATATGGCCGTGCCGTTTACGCCGTGGGCGGCAATGCGGAGGCTGCCCGACTGTCGGGACTGAGGGTCAATCGCATCCTCATCTCCGTCTATGTGATTGTCGGGTTCTTCTCGGGTCTCGCGGCCTTCGTTCTGTCGGCTCGCCTGAATTCCGCCGAGGCGGTCGCAGGCATGGGCTATGAATTGACGGTTATCTCGGCTGTCGTGATCGGTGGCACGTCGCTGTTTGGAGGCGTCGGATCGATCACCGGCACAGTTGTCGGAGCAGCTCTGATCGGCGTTCTGCAAAACGGTCTTCAGTTCAACAACGTATCGTCCTACACCCAATCTATCGTAATCGGTCTTATCCTGGTCATTGCCGTCGCATTCGACCGCTGGCTCAAGTCCCGGGTGAGGCGGTAATCGGGCATCGGGAGCCCGGCGATGGTCACCATCAAGGATGTCGCCAAACGCGCCAACGTATCGTTCACGACTGTCTCGCACGTCATCAACAAGACGAGGCCCGTCAGTCCGGATACCGCGCTGCGCGTCGAAGCAGCGATTGCCGATCTCGGCTATCTTCCGTCCGAAGTTGCGCGCTCCCTGAAATCGAACCGTACGCGCACAATCGGCATGATCGTGACCACCACCTCGAACCCGTTTTTCGGCGAGGTGATACGCGGCGTGGAACGCGTATGCTTTGCGGCCGGCTATACGCTGATGATCTGCAATACGGACGACGTGGCCCAGCAACTCGTGACCTATATGCAGGCGCTGTTTGCCAAACGAGTCGATGCCGTCATCGTCATGACATCCAATGCAAGTCCCGAGTTCTTCCGGCGTCTCGGGCAGTTGAAGCGCGTTCCGGTGGTGGCAATCGATGCGCCGGCTGGAACGGTGGCGTCAGCCGTTTCGGACGATTCTATCCGCGGCGGGCGCATCGTCGCCGACTATCTGGTGGAGTGCGGTTTCACACACATCGCTTGCCTGTCTGGCCCGAAAGAACATCCGCGAATGGCCGACCGGCTCAAAGGCTTCTCGGAGGGCCTCAAGGCGCACGGAATGACGTTCAGCCCCGAAGATCTCTACCGCACGGAACTAACGATGGAAGGAGGCCGAAGGGCCGCGCGCGAGCTGATGGAGGGCAACGCAAACGGCAGACCGCAGGCGATCTTTGCCCTCAGCGACGTCATGGCGATAGGACTGTTGCAGGGCATCCGCGAGCTTGGCCTGAACATTCCCGATGATGTCTCGATCGTCGGCTACGACGACATCGAGTTCGCGGCCTACACCTTTCCGCCGCTGACGACGGTCAGACAGCCTGCCACGGAACTGGGTGCGGTCGCCGCCCGAACCCTCATCGCCCATATGGACGAAGGCGCCGACCTGCCCCGCGCTGTCGCAATCGAGCCCTATCTGGTCACGCGCCAATCCGTGGCGCGTAAAACCGTTTCATAGGACGCCGGAATCAATCAAGCCCGGACATCGTCCCATTTTGGGGAATGCCGCTTGAACTCGTCCGCCACGAACCAGCATGTCGGCGTGATCTTCAATCCCTTCGCGCGCGCGTCTGCGAAAAGGCGTTCGACCATGGCTTCCGCGATACCATCGCCACGATAGGGCGGTGGCACGAAGGTGTGGTTTGCGATGATCTGCCCCTCGCCCGCCCGCAGGAAGGTCAACCGTGACTGCTCGCCATTTGGCATCGTCATGAAGTAGCGGCCACCCGTGGCAGTTTCCTCATATTCGAAGGGACTTCCGGTGTCGATGTTGTCCATTGGTACCTTATTTGCTCAGCACGTCTGCCCATTCGGGATGTTTCTTGAACTGTGCGTTCGCGAAAGGGCACAGCGGTATGATCTTCTTGCCGGCGGCGCGGGCATCTTCGACCGCGCGGGTGACTAGCCGAAGCCCCACGCCCTGCCCGCGGAACACGTCCGGTACCTCGGTATGGTCGATAATGATGCGATGCTCGCCCAGTTTTGAGAAGGTCGACTCCGCGACCTCCCCATTCGGGCCGCGCAGGAAATAGCGGCCCTTCGTGTCGGTTTCCTCGAGCAGGATCTCCGGTGTTGTCTCACTCATCGTACCAACTCCCCGGCGGCGGTTTCGAGAAACTGTTTCGCCGCCGAAACCTCGTTGGGCCGCAACTCGTGTCCACCCTCGTGCCATTCCAGCGTAACCTCAGCGCCCGCATCTCGCAAATAGGCGTCGAGCCGAGAGGTGAGCGCGGGAGGGCAGATTGGATCGCGACGTCCCGCGGTGATTAGGATACGCTTGCCGGCCAGGCTGCCTTTTATCCTCGGTGCAAACGGAATGAGCGGATGCATCAAGACGACTGCGTCAAAGAGTTCAGGCGCGGCGAACAATGTGGACGCGAGAATGTTTGCGCCGTTGGAATAGCCGAGTCCAAGGATCTTTCCCGTACCAAGCGAATGCGCGCGCACGAAACCTTCCATCTTTGCCGTCGCCCGGGCGAGATCGTCCATGTCATAAACGCCCTCCCCTGTGCGACGAAAGAAGCGTGCCGCACCCATTTCGGAGACGTCGCCACGCGGCGAGATCAGTGATGCATTCGGCAGCAAATCCCGTCCGAGACCGATCAACTGCTGTTCGTTGCCGCCCGTTCCATGAAAGAGAAAGGCCGTTGGCGCGCCCGGCTCGCCGGGCAGCGCTTCATATATGTAAGCGTCCTTTGACATTTCAGTCCTCCAGCTTCGGCAGATGCTCTTCGAGATACGGCCTCAGGGAAGCGTGTTGCGCAGGCAGTTTCAGGGCCTCGCCAAGATGTGCCGTGTCTTCGTCGCGATCAAATCCTGGCTCATTTGTGGCTACCTCGAACAAGACGCCGCCCGGGGTGCGGAAATAGATGGCCCAGAAGTAGTCGCGGTCGATGACCGGTGTCACGTGATAGCCCGTATCCACCAGCGCTTTGCGCACCTCGAGTTGCTTGGCGCGGTTTTCCACGGCAAACGCCACGTGATGGACCGAACCAGCGCCGAGATTGGCAAGTGCCGCACCTGGTATGGTTTCAACATCGATCACATCCGCGCCATTGCCATTTGCGATGGCCATGCGGGTGATATTGTCGGCGCTGTCGACTTCCTCATAGCCCATGAATTTGAGCAGTTCCCGGGTGCGCCCATCGTCTCGCAGCCGCATGGAAACCGAGTGAAAACCGCGAATGGCTTCATCGTCGGGAACACCGCCTTTCACCCAGGGTGCACGTTGATCACCCTTGGCTTCGACAAGCGCGAAGCTGTCGCCGTCCGGCCCGTCGAAATGCAGCCGGTTGTCGCCGAAAAGAGTCTCGGTCCTCACGCCGGTCACACCCTCATCTGCAAGCCGCTTCGACCAGTATCCGAGTGCCCCTTCCGGCACGGAGAAGACAGTGGTTCCGACTTCGCCGGTTCCGTGCCGGCCCTTGCCGATATTGGGGAATGGAAAGTAGGTCATCACCGAGCCGGGAGTCCCAAACTCGTCGGCATAGTAGAGATGATAGACGTCCGGAGCGTCGAAATTGACGGTCTTCTTGACCCTGCGCAGGCCAAGTGTCTTTGTGAAGAAATGATTGTTCTGGCGGGCATCCCCCGCCATGGAGGTGACGTGATGAAGTCCTTTAATCTGGTCGAGCATGACAAGGCTCCTTTGATCTCGGGCACCCTTCGTGCCCTCTTGCTTGGGCACAATGTCGTGCAGCAGGACGCGGTTGGAAAGCTGCGGTCTGCAGAATGCATCGTTCTCTAAAAGCAGACAATCAACGGCGATTTGTTCAAAATTCAGCGACGGGGCGTGCGGTCATCAGGATGCCAAACGCCACCCACACACATCAATCAAGGTAGAAACGCTCGATGGCTGCGAAGGGAAAGAAACCCAACATCCTGTTGGTGACCTGCGATCAATGGCGCGGAGAGTGCCTTTCGGCGCTCGGACATCAGACAATACGCACGCCTAACGCGGATGCATTGGCGGGCGAGGGCGTCGCCTTCCGCCGCCATTATGCGGGCGCGGCGCCATGCTCGCCGGCGCGCGCGTGCCTCTATACGGGGCTCTACCAGATGAACAATCGTGTTTGCCGCAATGGCACGCCGATGGATGGCAGGCATTTCAACATAGCTTTGGCCGCCCGCGCGCTCGGCTATGACCCGACATTGTTCGGATACACGGACGTATCTCCCGATCCGCGGCGGTTTGCGGCGGGCGATCCGCTTCTGACCAGTTACGAGGGCGTGCTGCCTGGCTTCACCGTCCGCACGCATCTCCCGGAGCATCAGAAGCCCTGGCTGTCGTGGCTGGCGTCACGCGGAATCGACGCAGGCGCTGGTTCCCCTGCCATCCATCGGCCAGTCGGCCAGACTGCGGGGTCGGTAACCTCCGCTCCGCCCATCTACGACAAGGGTCAGACTCCGACCGCTTTCCTGACCGACGAGTTTATTCGATGGCATGGCGAACAGCGCAACGGCGGACCATGGTTCGCGCATATCTCCTATATCAGCCCGCACCCGCCATTCATTGTGCCGGAGCCGTTCAACACGATGTACGACCCCGACGACGGGCCTGATTTCAAGAGGGCTAGGGACAGCCGCAGGGAAGCTGACCAACACCCTTTCGTCGCATATCATCTCAATCGCCTGTCGCGAGGTGACTTCATTCCGAGGGCAAAAGGAAAGGTCGCGGATTGGGGCGAGGCCGCATTCCGCCAGATTCGCGCAATCTATTACGGCATGATTTCGGAGGTCGATTCACAGCTTGGGCGGCTATGGAAGAGCATCCGCGATGCCGGCGAGTGGGATAACACGGTCATCGTGCTGACCTCCGACCACGCAGAGCAGATGGGCGACCATTTCATGCTGGGTAAGGGCGGCTATTTCGACGGAAGCTATCATATACCGCTCATCATCCGCGCACCCGGCGTGAAGAGCGCCGGCAGTGTGGTCGAAGCTTTCACCGAAGCGGTGGACATTATGCCGACTGTGGTCGACCTGATGGGAGGCGAAGTGCCCCAGTGGGTCGACGGCCGTTCTCTCAAGCGGTTCCTGAAAGGAAAGTCGGTAACGGACTGGCGCGACGCCGCTCATTGGGAGTTCGACTTTCGCGGCATCCCGAAGCAGCAGGCCGAGGAGCATTTCGGCATTCCCTCGTCACGCTGCAATCTCGCCGTGATCCGCGACGAGCACCATAAATATGTTCATTTCGGAAGCTTGCCGCCGGCCCTTTACGATCTCCAAGAAGATCCTTCCGAAACGCGCAATCTTGCCGAAGACGCCGGTTATCTGCGTGTCAGGCTGAAACTGGCGGAGCGACTTCTCGACTGGCGAGCCGCCCATCTGGATCGGACCCTTTCATTGTCCGCGCTGACGGAAAAGGGTGTCGTGGGCAAGTTTGCGCCAAGGATCTGAGGCGGTCACGCACGCAAGGGAAAAGACGCCACGACCCGCTGCTGCGATTTGCCGTGAAGGCTGTGGATCAGCCTGAATTCGCGCACATCCCACCTGATGTAGGGCACGACCTCTTCAACGGAAGCGGCATGCTGGAACAAGGTTACATGCGGCATGAACGCATATGGCCGCCCACCGACGATGCGGGCGCGCTCAAGTCCACCATGAAGCCGCTCATGCAGCTCCCGCAGAGCTTCGCCGCTACGGGTCTTCAATACCACCGGACGTCTGCCGCTTGTTTGCTCACCGGCTTTGCCGAGGCTCATGGCGCGATCAAGCGTGACTTCGAACGGTGACATTCTCACAGAACGCGCGGCCTCGACCGCCGCCTGTTCCAACTCGATGGAAAGGGGCTTGCCACTTCGTCTGCACAGGCAGAGCAGCGCGACATGCAGATGCATGGGGTCATCCAAAACGCCCTCGAAGCCGCTTCGCTCGGCGATTCCACGCCTGACTTGGTCAACAATGGCCGCGATCGAACCGTCCAGCACAACCGCGAAATAAAAACTGTGCTGTTGCAGATGGTCGAATCCGGGAAACTCGAACTGTTGCGCCGCCGGCCTGGGCGCATGCTTTGCACGCGAAGCTACGCGCCTTGGCGGCGTCTCCACGCCCGCAAAACCAAAATCGAATTGCATGATCCACGCCGAGAACAAAGCATGAACCTTAGGCCACTGGATCTCGGCTGTCGATAGCTGATCAGGCGCCCAGTTCGGCTTCCGCTTCGATCTCGACTTCATAGTCACCGATCAGCCCGCCAGCCTGAATCAGCGTATTGGCGGGCATCACCTCGCCGAACACCCGCCCATGCGCGCGCGAAACCGGCTCCCATTGATCCGCGTCGCGGAGATAGATGCGCGTACGCACGACATCTTCCGGCTTGCCGCCCAGCGCGGAAATCGAAGCGAGTATCTTGTCCAGAATATAGGTGGCCTGAGCGCCCGCATCGCCCGGCGCGACGCAACGGTCGCCGCCATGTGTTGCGGTGGTGCCGGAAACGCGGATCGTGTCCTTTGTGCGCACCGCGCGGCTATAACCCGCTATCGGCTCCCATACGCTGCCCGAGGAAACCCGGAACCTGCCCGGTGACCCCGGAACCGGCTCGGCCTTGAAGACCGAAGGGATTGCGTCGAGGTGATGACTGAGATCACCCGACGCCGTCAGGTATGGCGGCTTGCGATACTCGTCTCCGCAGTCGCCCGGGATTGGCGTCGTGGCGGCGAAGGCCAGCTCGAGC
The DNA here is from genome assembly GCA_023953905.1 of Rhizobiaceae bacterium. Classification (GTDB taxonomy): domain Bacteria; phylum Pseudomonadota; class Alphaproteobacteria; order Rhizobiales; family Rhizobiaceae; genus Arvimicrobium. Next base: position 338,983 of record JAMLJA010000002.1, read on the forward strand.
TGCGCGCGGTCGTCGTCATCCAGCTCGAAATCGAACACCCTCAGATTGTCGTTGCGGTGTTCGCTCTCGCCGAGCCGCGCGCCGATGATCGTGGCTGCCACCGCTTCATGCTCCAATACCCAACGGCTCGCCACGTTGGACAAAGAGACGCCATACCGGCGCGCGATGGCGGATGCGGCGGAAAGGATGCCCTGAAACGGCTCCCAGCCACCGGCGACATCGATGAAGCGCTTGTATTTCGATCGGCTCCAATCAGCTATCTCCCGAGGCTCGCGCTCGCCCACCCACTTCTGCGAAATGAAGCCGCCACACAACGTGCCATAGGCGAGCAGTTTTACGCCCGTGGCCGCGCAAAGCCTCGAAAGATCGCCTGCCGCCCGACGATCGACGAGTGAGAACGAGACCTGATTGGTGGCGATTGGAATGCCGTCGGCAATCGCCACCTTGAGATGCGCGGTGTCGAAATTGGTCACGCCGAGCGCACCGATCAGGCCCTCTTCCATGAGCCCTTTCATCTGGTGCAGCGCGTCGAGCCACGCCGGATGCTCGAATGTCCACCAATGGAACTGAAGGAGGTCGACCTTCTGCACGCCAAGCCTGTCGAGACGCTCCTGCACGCCCTTGCGAACCACATCGGCCGTCATCGGGCCTGGCTCGGGACACCATTTGGTGAACGCAGCTGGCCGCTTCTCGCCGCCTTCGAAACGCGACAGCAGTCGCCCCGTGATCAGTTCGGCACTGCCATAGTGATCGGCCATGTCGAATGTGTCGAAACCTGCCTTTGCATATGCTTGAAGAGCGTCCGCGCTGATTTCCGGATCCAGCGTCGTGCCACCCTTTTCGAGATCTGCGACCTGCCAAAGGCCGCAGACAAGACGACTGATGTCGAGACCGCCGCCAATGGTTGCGCGTTCGGGCACTTTCGACATGTTCAAGCCTTTCGATCTGCGCTCGAATTCGCCGTCGGAGACGGCGTCCTGAGCTTTCCCAGATGGCGGGAGATCATTCTCTCCTCGCCAAGAATGCCGCGAGGCCTGACAAGCAGGATGGCGCATAACGCGACCCCGATCATCACGATCTGAAGCGCGGCGGCGCGTGCCTGTTGTTCAGGTGGCACGATCGCTGAAACGATGCCGGCCGATGCGGCCCATATGCCCCAGACCAGCACTGCTCCGAGGATTGCGCCACGATTGTTGCCCGAGCCTCCGACGATGAGCATCGCCCAAACCTGGAAGGTGAGGATGGGCAGATAGTTTTCAGGCGCGATGAAGCCGATGAAATGTGCCTGCGTGGCGCCGGCGAGCCCCATGATGCCGCCACCCAACGCAAATGCCTGCAGCCGGAACTTCGTCGCGTTCTTTCCGAGCGCCAATGCCGCCTGCTCGTCCTCTCTCACCGACCTCAGGACGCGCCCCCATGGACTGCGCGCCAGCCGCTCCAGCAGTAAATAGGTGGAGCCCACGACGAGCGACAGGACGGCAAGGTTGAGCAGACCGAAGGCAAGAGGGTTGCCCGCCAGTTCGGCAAAAGGCCGCGGGATGAAGCCGACGCCAAAGGGTCCACCCGTCAGCGGTTCAAGGTTGAGTGCTGCAAGTTGCACGACAACCGCGACCCCGAAGGTGGCGATAGCAAGATAGTCCGCTCGCAGCCGGATGGTCAGCGCGCCAATCAGGAAGGAGGCAATGCTGGCAGTGATCGCACCACCTATCCAGCCGACGAAGATCGGCAAATCAAATCCGCCGAAGCGGTTCGGATCATCCGGCGTGGTCAGGAGAGCAGATGTATAGGCCCCGATAGCGACAAACCCGGCAATGCCGACATTGAACAGACCCGTCTGGCCCCATTGCACATTCAGCCCCAGCGCGATGATCGCGTAGGTCAGCGCCATGGTGAGGAAAAAGGCGCCGTAGGCGATGAGTTCGAGGTTCATTCCGCCCTCCCGAACAGGCCCTGCGGGCGAAACAGAAGAACCGCCACAAGGATGACGAAAGCAATGGCAGCGCGCCATTCCGCCCCGACGAGTTGCACGGCGATCGCCTCGGACAGACCGACGATCAGCCCGGCGAGCATGGCGCCGGGAACGCTGCCGATTCCACCAAGAATCGCCGCTGCGAAAAGCGGCAGCAGCAGATCGAAGCCCATCTGCGGCCGTATCTGCACGAGAACGCCTGCTGTCACGCCCGCCACGGCGGCCAGGCCCGCACCCAGCAGCCAGACCACCCGGATGACTTGCCGGACTTCGATGCCGACGACGCCAGCGAGTTGTGGGTTCTCGCTCACCGCGCGCATGGAGCGGCCAATGGCCGTGCGCGTCAGCAGGATGTGGATCGCGACCACCAGTATCGCGGCGACGAGCAGCGACAGAAGCTGGTCGGGCGTGGCCCTGATTCCGCCGCCCAGCGAATTGGCGATTTGCAATGACCGGCTGTAATAGGCCGGGCTCGACGTGAAGATGAATTCAAGCAGGCTGCGCAAGGTAAGTGCAGCGCCGAAGCTTGCCATCACCATGATGATGATGGTGGCGCTTTGCCGGCGCAGCCGACCAAAAAGCAGCCAGTCGATGAGCAACGCAAGCGCACCATTCAGCGCGAACGCCACGACAGCCGCAACCGGAACGGCCCAGCCGAACGAGAACGGGCCGATCGGTGTCGACATCCCGCCAAACAGTGCGCCGAGCGCACTGGCCACCAACAGGGCGAAATAGGCGCCAGAAGAAATGAGTTCGCCATGCGCGAAATTGGCGAAGCGCAGGATCGAATAGGTGAGCGTGATGCCGACCGCGCCCAGCCCGATCATCGAGCCGGCAACCAGCCCATCCATGAGCGCCTGCGGGTTCATCGATGCGCGTCCTTGTGTGGTCGCGCGCCCAGATAGAGTTCCGCGATCAGTGGATCGTCCATCAGGCCTGCCGCCTTGCCCTCATGACGCAATTGACCTTCGACCAGAATGACGGCACGGTCGGCTATGGCGAGCGCGGCCTTCACGTTCTGCTCGACGAGGATGATGGTCACGCCGGTCGCATTGATCGCCTTCAATCTCTCAAAAACTTCAAAGACGATCTTGGGCGACAATCCCGCAGACGGTTCGTCAAGGATCAGTACCGAGGGCTCGACGATGAGCGCGCGCGCGACAGCGAGCATCTGCCGTTGGCCGCCGGACAACGCACCGGCCCGACGTGCAGGCTTGACCGCAAGGTCAGGGAACATCGCGTAGAGGTCCGCGACCCGCCTCGCCCGTCTGTCTTTCGGCAGAATCTGGGCCGCGACCAAAAGGTTGTCGTGGATGGAAAGCGTGGCGAAGATGTTTTCCGTTTGCGGCACGAAGGCGAGCCCATGCCGCACCTTCTGATGTGTGGGCACGGCGGTTACGTCCGAGCCGTCAAGCATGACCGCACCGGAATGAATCGGAACAAGCCCGGCAATCGCCTTGACGAAGGTGGACTTTCCCGCGCCGTTGGGGCCAAGCACGACCACCAGTTCGCCGCGCCTGACGGAAAAATCCACGCCACGCACAATCGGCAGGTCGCGTTCATATCCCGCGACGAGGGCACCGGTCGACAGCATGATGTCGCCGCCGCCCGCCACTAGTGAACCCCGCCGAGATAGGCGTCGATCACGGTCGGATCGCGCGATACGTCTTCCGGCTTCCCCTCGATCAGATGGCGCCCCGCAGCCATGACGACGACGCGACCGCACAGTCTGGCCACCATGTCCATATTGTGCTCGATCAGCAGGATCGACTTGCCCTGTGCATTCAGTTCCAGAACACGGTCGATGATAAGCTCCAGCAGCGTCGGATTGACGCCCGCTGCCGGCTCGTCGAGCAGGATCGCCTGCGGATCGGCCATCAGGATCCGGGCAAGTTCAAGCAGCTTGCGTTGCCCGCCTGAAAGCACGCGCGCGGGCTCATGCTCCAGTTTGGAGAGCGTGACGAAGTCGAGCAGGTTTCGTGCCTTCTCCATCGCTGCACGCTCTTCTGACGCCACGCGACCAGGCGTCAGAACATTCATCCACAATCGTTCGCCGAGTTGATCCTGACGTCCCGTCAACACGTTTTCGAGCACCGACATTTCCGCGAAAGGTCGTGGAATCTGGAACGTGCGCCCCAGTCCGGCTCCAAGTCGCCGGTCCGCGCCATATCGGGTCAGATCATGTCCCGCGACACAGATTTGGCCCTCGCTTGGACGGAGGCTTCCGGCCAGCAGATTGAACAGCGTTGTCTTACCCGCACCGTTTGGACCGATAAGTCCTAGCATCTCGCCGCGATTGAGCGCAATCGACATGCCGTCCACCGCTCTGAGGCCGCCGAACACCTTCACGAGGTCGCGCGCCTCAATCAGTGGCTGCGCGTTGCCGGAGGTGCTCGATGCCTTCACGTTGGTCACGGTCAGATCCGTACCGGAAGTTTGATGAATGATGTTTGATCAAACTTTACAATCTGCAATCGCGCAAGTACAAATTTCAGGTGTGCCGATAGTGTCGGCAATTCTTGAACGGCGGCATCACATGTCCGGACGGAAAGTGAGCGTTGTGCAGCAGAGCATCACGGTATGAGCCGACAGGATGCGCTTTCACCTGTTGGCAGAGAGACCCTGCACGATCGGGTCTATGGCGAACTGCGGCGCTCGCTTATCCATGGCATGTTCGATGCGGGCGAGATGTTGCGCATCCAGGACATTGCCGACCGGCTTCAGACCAGCACGATGCCCGTTCGGGAAGCCCTCGGCCGCCTCGTATCCGAACAGGCTTTGGAAGCCTTGCCGAACCGTTCCGTGCGGGTACCTGTTATTACGCGTGAAAAGCTGGATGACCTCGCACGCGCCAGATGTCTGATCGAGGGCGAGATGGTGGCGCTGGCGCTTCCCCATCTCTCAGCGGACGACCTGTCCCAATTGCGTGCGTTGACCCACGCATGCGATGCCGCGTTCAGCGGAGATCAGAGCATGCGCGCCGGTCAGAGTTCCGAACTGAACCACGCCTTTCATTTCCATGTCTATCGGGCAGCAGCCTCACCGGTACTCATTCCGATTGTGGAAAGCCTGTGGCTGCAATCAGGCCCCTATGTTCGCGCGGCCGCCCAAATCCACGACCAGAGCCAGGATCTTTCGGCCACCCATTTCCACTGGTTGATGATCAAGGCCCTTGAGACGCGCGACAAGGCCGCCGCCGTGCGTGCACTCAAGGACGACATCACGCGCTCGTTCAATCTCATTCGGGAGCGTCTCGACGAACCGGAGCCCGTGACGGAGGATGCCAAGTATGGCTGACTCCTTTGACGATTTCTTTGATCTGTACGATCTTCGCGTGGAAGCGATCGTTCCTGATGGCGTGCCGATATTCTGCGGCGCCAAGCCGGGCGACCATTTCGAGCTGCGCGGCGAGATGCTTCACCTGCCGCCCGATCAGGGCTTTTCCATCTATTCGCTGGCCTCCGTGCTGCCTCTTCTTGCGGCAAAACAGCGGCCAACACACAAGAACGACTGGATGACGACGGACGCTGAAATTGCATGTCCCGATCCAAACTGCGGATCGCGGCTGCGCATTACGCGTCTCGGACTTCGTCGGTTCAGTCATGCCCAAACAACTGCAGTGCCTCTGGATGAATGACATGCAACGCATAAAGCTTGCGCCCGACTATGAAATCTCACGGGTCATCCGCGGCGGATGGCAGATGGCAACCGGCCACGGCAATCTCAAGAGCCAGGACCCGATCGCCGACATGGTGGCCTTCGCCGATGCCGGAATCACGACCTTCGACTGCGCCGACATCTATACCGGGGTCGAGGAACTGATCGGCCGCTTCCGCATGCGCTACCGGGATCTGCGCGGCCACACCGCACTCGACAAGATCAAGGTGCACACGAAATTCGTGCCGGATCTCGCAATCCTGCCAAAGATCACGAGAAAGCACGTCGTCCGGGGTATCGATGAATCGCTTCGTCGGCTCAGATTGGAGCGCCTCGACCTGGTCCAATTTCACTGGTGGGACTATGCCGCGCCACGCTGGCTGGAAACCGCGCAATGGCTGGAGGAACTCCGCCGCGCCGGCAAGATCCACAAGGTGAGCGCAACGAATTTCGACACCGATCACATGCTGGCCATGATCGAGGCAGGCGTACCTCTCACGACGATGCAGGTGCAATACTCACTACTCGACACGCGCCCTGCCAAGCGCATGGTGGATGCTGCGGCCCGGCACGGTGTTCAATTGCTTTGCTACGGCACTGTCGCTGGCGGCTTCCTCGGCGACAAATGGCTCGGTCAGCGCGAACCGGCCGACAGCTTCGAGAACCGGTCTTTGATAAAATACAAGCTCATCATCGATGATCTCGGCGGCTGGGATTTCTTCCAGTCGCTCTTGATCACGCTGCGAAAGATCGCCAGCGAGCACGGTACCGATATCGCGACCATCGCCAGTGCGGCGATGCTGACCCGTCCACAGGTGGCAGGCGTGATTGTCGGTGCACGCGATCGATCGCACCTCAACTCTAATCTGGCAATCGCAAACATAAGGCTCACGGAGGAGAACCACGCCGATATCACAAGCGTGCTGGCCGTTGGCCGACCGCTGGAAGGCGACGTCTATACACTGGAGCGCGACCGCGAGAGCCGGCATGGCGCAATCATGAAATACAACCTCAACGAAGGGGCCGCCTGAACCGCGCGCATCCGACCAGACCATCTTCAAACCAGCCGCGGGAGCGGCGACAAACAGGGGAAGAGCAATGAGAAACCTGCTTTTGACGACAACTCTACTATCGGCGCTTGGCGCAATGGCTCTGCCGGCCTCCGCCCAGAATTGCGACATCACCGTTGGCCTTGTCATGGAACTGACCGGGCCTGCAGGCGCCTACGGTCAGGCCGGCGCCAAATCGGTCGAAATGGCATTTCGCGACTTCAACGATGCAGGCGGCGTCGACGGCTGCAAGCTGGTAACCGATACGCGCGACAGCCAGAGCCAGGGCAACGTCGCAGTCGACCAGGCGACCCAGCTCGTCAACATCAAGAAGGTCCCGGTCGTCATCGGCGGCATCATCTCTTCCGTGTCGATCCCGATCCTGACGTCCGTCACCGCACCTGCGGGCGTCGTTCAGGTTTCGCCTGCATCCTCATCGCCGACGCTGACGGCGCTCGGACGCGAAGGCAAGACCAATGGCGTCTTCTTCCGCACCATCACCTCCGACGCGCTGCAGGGCACGGCGGCAGCGAAATACGCCATCGATCAGGGCCTCAAGAAGCTCGCCGTCATTCACGTCAATAACGACTTCGGTGTGAACATGGCGCGCGAGTTTTCAGCGGCCTATGAGAAGCTTGGCGGCACCATCACGTCGACCACGCCCTACAACGAGAAACAGGCCAGCTATTCGGCCGAAGCAAGTGCTGCCATGGCAGGGGAACCCGAAGCGCTGTATCTCGTCAGCTACCCGGTTGACGGCGCGACGATCGCTCGTGCCTGGATCTCGGGCGGCGGCGCGGCCAAGTTCCTGCTCAATGACGGCATGAACGCCAGCGAGTTCATCGACGCGGTTGGCGCCCAGTATCTCAACGACGCGTATGGCACATCGTCCGGCACATCGAAGACGGCTTCGACCGACTATTTCTACGGCAACTACGAAGCCTTCTCCGGGGGCATCAAGCCGGACGCGCCGGCAGCCGATCGTTCCTATGACGCAGGCGCCATCGTCGCCCTGGCCATCGCCAAGGCGGGCAAGGCTGACGCCGCTGCCATCAAGGCGGCCATTCCCGAGGTGACATCGGCAGGCGGCGAGCCCATCTATGCCGGCAAGGAAGAGTTCGCCAAGGCCCTCGCGCTGATCAAGGAAGGCAAGCCGATCAAGTATGAAGGCGTTATCGGGCCGATCAGCTTCGATCAGTATGGCGACATTACCGGCCCGTTCCGCCTGTGGCGGATCCAGAACGGTGAGGTGACAACCGTCGGCGAAATGAGTGCGGAAGAGGTCGAGAAGGTAAAGAGCGAAATCTCGAAATAGACGTCTCGGACAAGGGCGGCAAAGTCCGCCCTTGTCCGACGCCAGCGGCCTTTTGCTACCGTTGAATGGCGCCGTTGGCGGGGTAAGGGGTTCGCGCCAGGATCGCGAACCCAACGACGAGGAACACGATGATGACCGCCATGCCAAGCCGGGGCGAACCGCTGGCGGCGGTCACCGTAGCCACAGTAAATGGCGCGAGAAAGCTGGTCGCCCGTCCTGCCAGAGCATAGATCCCGAAATAGCGCCCTGCCTCATCCGGCGTCACGCTGCGCGCCATATACGAACGCGACGAAGCCTGAACGGGTCCAAACGCTACGCCGATCAGAACGCCATAGAGAATGTAGCACTTCTCTGCTGCCGTTCCGAAAAGCCCGCCGGAATCTACCAGCCCAAGCGGTATCAAGCCGAACAGCGTAAAGCCCGGTCCGGTCGACACGATGCCGATGGTGGCAATCGTCAGCGACACGATGGAGAGCATCACGACCGTCTTCGAACCCAGCGTTGTGTCAAGCCTGCTCGCCACAAGGCAGCCAAAGATCGCAACAACATTGAGCATGATGCCGAACAGGCCGAGTTCGGTGATCGACCAGCCAAACATCAGAGCGGCGAAGGTTCCGCCGAGCGCGAGAAGCGCGTTCACTCCATCCTGATATATCATTCGGGCGAGAAGAAACCGGATAATTCCGCCGCGCTGCCTCGCCTCAAGCAAGGTCGCCTTGAGCTCCGACAGCCCCACCGCCACCGCCAGCTTGATCGGCATTCCCTTGCTCTGATCCGGCGTGAACAGGAACATCGGCAGCACGAAAACCAGGTACCACAATGCGGTCATAGGCCCCGTTGCCCGGGCGTCCTCGCCCTGCGACGGGTCGAGACCGAACAGAGGGGTGATGCCGAGCAGCGTCTTGCCGGTTTCCGGCGAGGCTGAGATGAATAGCAGCACGAAGATCAGCATGATCATGCCGCCCAGATAACCGAGCCCCCAGGCGATGTTTGAAACGCGCCCGATCTGCGCACTGGAAACCAGGCGCGGCATCATGGAATCGTTGAAGACAATCGAAAATTCCGCAGCAACCGACGCCAACGAAAACAAGGCGAGAACCAGCACCAGATTTGACCCGGGAGCCGCCCACCATAAGCCGGTGAGGCAAACAATCTGAACCACCGCGAAAAAACCAATCCACGGCTTTCGCGAACCGGTCTGATCGGCAATCGAGCCGAGGATTGGCGACAGAATCGCAATGATGAATCCTGAGACCGCGATCCCATAACCCCACGCCGCTTGACCGGTAGCAGGGTCCGAGACCATGCGCGAAACGAAATAGGGACCGAAGACAAAGGTGGTCACGACGGTGAAAAATGGCTGGGCTGCCCAGTCAAACAGCATCCAGCCCAGTACGCCGCGCCTTGCAACAGGGGCGGATGTCGTTGCTGTCATGCGGGCCCCTCGTCGATCCGGCTGATACGTCTCGCTGTTAGAGCCTTTCGGCATGCATTTGTCGAGCACGCGCCAGCCTCGTGGGTCTCGCGACCGCAGCCAGGGTCACGAAACGGCATAGATATACCAAAGATATATCAGATCGGACGGTATTACCCTGGCCCGGCCAGATCGGCCATCAGACCCGCTGCCACGGTCAGGCGCGAAACGGTGATCTCACCACCCTCGGTGAGCGCGGAAAGCCTCTCCCGAGTCTTGGCAACGCGCTCGCTTCCCTGTTTGAGCCATTCAGCAGTTGGCTCGTCCGACTTTGCATGCGCGGTCAAGGCTTCCACGGCAATGTCCCTGCGCGCAGCCGCGATCATGTCGAGCGCCCGCGACAGCGCAAGGCCGTCATAATAATCTGTCACAGCAACATCACCCGCCGCCTGCTCTATGCGCGAAATGCGGAAAGCATCGCTTACTGCAAAAAACGCTGCACCCGCCTCCAGAAGCCTTGCACCATCTGTCTTGCCCTTGGCGGCCTTTCCCGCCTTCTGGGCGACGAGAGCGATGTCTGGAATAAGCTCGATGACATCGAGCATCGCAAGCCGCTCCGCAAGCGCATTCGGAACATTGGCCTTTGCGAAGCCGTGGCGGCGCTCCTCTATCCGGTCCTTGCTGTATTGCGGCAGCATGGAAACCAGCTTCGGCTCGAGTATCTTGCGGGCATCGACGAGGGCAGCAATCTGTTCGTCTATCGCCATGTCTCCGGAACCATTTTTGAGGTCCCACGCCGTCGCGGCGTGGATCAGTCGGCCCACCGCTGTGTACAGATCGAGCTGAACCTGTCCGTCGATCCGGTTGTCCAACGCATCGATCTCCGCATAGAGCGCGGGTAGACCGAAGCCTGCGCGCACAACGGAGAAGGCCCGCACAATATCGCGTACGCCACGGCCCGTCGCATCCTGAAGTCGGGTAACGAAGGCCGGGCCGCCTCTATTGATCAGATCGTTGCACACGACCCTCGCGACAATCTCGCGCCGCAGACGATGTCCGGCAATCTCGGAGGCATATTTCTTCGACATCCGATCGGGGAAGTAGGAAAAGAGGTCGTGCGCGAAATGCGGATCGTCAGGTATATCGGTCGCGACCATATCGTCGAACAGAACGATCTTGGCATATGCCAGGAGAACGCCGAGTTCGGCGCGCGTGAGCGGTTCGCGCCTCGTCTCTCGCTGCGCAAAGGCCTCAGCTGACGGCAGGGTCTCCACCTCGCGGTCGAGAAGTCCCCTTTGTTCCATCACCGAGACGAAGCGCGCATGGTGTGCGAGGTCGGCCATGCCGTGCTTTCGCGCAACAGACAGCGCAAGGGTCTGCTCGTAATTGTTGGCCAGCACCAATGCGGCCACTTCATCGGTCATCTCCGCAAGCAGCTTGTTACGCGCCTCGCGCTTCAGGGATCCTGAGCGCATGGCCGTGGCCAGTGCAATCTTGATGTTGACCTCAACGTCCGACGAATTCACACCGCCCGAATTGTCGATTGCATCAGAATTGCAGGCTCCGCCCAGAAGTCCGAACTCGATGCGCGCGCGCTGCGTGACGCCAAGATTGGCGCCCTCGCCGATCACCTTGGCACCCACCTGAGCAGCCGTAACACGCACGGCATCGTTGGCGCGATCACCGACATCGGCATTTGTCTCGTCGCTCGCCCGCACATATGTTCCGATGCCGCCGAACCAGAGCAGGTCGACCGGCGCTTGCAGGATCGCCTTGATGATCTCAGCCGGCGAGCCGGTGGCTTTGTCGAACCCGATCGCTGCAGCCGCCTCAGGCGAAAGCGCAACCGATTTCTGTGAGCGCGACACGATCATCCCGCCCGGCGAGAGCTTGGACGTATCGTAATCCTGCCAACTGGAGCGCGGCAGCGCGAACATGCGCTGCCTTTCGGCAAACGACACGGCAGGATCAGGCGCCGGGTCGATGAAGATGTCGCGATGGTCGAAGGCAGCGATAAGCATCGTATGCTCTGAAAGCAGCATGCCATTGCCAAACACATCGCCGGACATGTCGCCCACACCGACCGTGGTGAAGGAGGTTGTCTGTATGTCGCGATTCATCTCGCGGAAATGGCGCTTCACCGCTTCCCACGCGCCGCGTGCGGTGATGCCCATCTTCTTGTGATCGTAACCGGCTGAGCCGCCGGACGCGAAAGCATCGTCCAGCCAGAAATCATGGGCCTGACTGATGGCGTTGGCTGTATCGGAGAAGCTTGCCGTGCCCTTGTCAGCGGCGACCACGAAATACGGATCGTCAGTGTCGCGCCGCACGACTTGGGAGGGCGGGACGACATGGTCGCCCTCGATATTGTCGGTGACCGACAACAGGCTGGAGACGAAGTTGATGTATGCTTGACGACCGGCCTGGAACCAGAGGTCGCGCTGGGTGCTCGGCGGTAGACGCTTTGGATAGAAGCCGCCCTTTGCACCCACGGGTACGATCACCGCATTCTTTACCTGCTGCGCCTTGACCAGTCCCAGAACCTCGGTCCGGTAGTCCTGCGCACGATCCGACCAGCGCAGACCGCCGCGCGCAACCGGTCCGAATCGTAGATGAAGACCCTCGACTTCCGTGCTGTAGACATAGATCTCACGCCAGGGTTTTGGCTCCGGCATGCCGTCGATTGACCGTGGATCGAGCTTGATCGCCAGCGAAACGCCATCCTTCAGGTCGGGCACGAAATGATTGGTGCGCAACGATGCATCGAGAAGATTGAGATAGCGCCGCACGATCGTGTCGTCGTCGAGGCTGGGAACCGACTCCAGTTCTTCGTGAACCTGCGCCTTGAGCTGTTCGACGGTGTCCTTGCCGTCCTTGCCCTTCGGATCGAAGCGCGCGACGAAAATACCGTGAAGGGCCTGAGCGATGCCGGGATAGCGATTGAGCACGGCAGCAATGAAGTCCTGGCTCTGCGGTATACCCACCTGCTGGAGATAGCGGCCATAGGCACGCAAAACGGTAATGTCGCGTGATCGCAAGCCGGCAGTCTGCGCCAGCCGGTTATAGCTGTCGTTATCGGCTTCTCCGCGCCAGACGGAGAGGAATACGTCCTCGAAAAGCGCCCCGCCATCGGCCAGGTCAATCGGCTTGCCATAGGCATTTTCGAGTTCCATGTCGTGAACGAAAACGAGCGATCCCTCCTTCTCTCCCACCTCGAATGTGCGTTCGCTGATGACGCGAAAGCCAATGTTTTCAAGCATCGGCACCCGTCGGGACAAAGCCACTGGCGCACCATGGTGATAGATCTTGAGTGCCGCCTGTTCCTGCGGTTGGTCGGAATGGCGGTAATAGTCGATGGCAATCGGATTCTCGGCGCTAATGGTGGCGATCCGCGAGGCATCCCGCAACGCTTCGGTCGGGGAAAAGCTGTTGCGATAGTTCTCGGGGAAGAGCTTCGCGATACGCGCCAGTTCCGCATCTGCGCCGCTCGATACAACGGCCTCCTGGAGTGAATCCTCCCAGGTCCGCACGATATCGCGAATGGCCGCCTCAAGAACAGTAGACCCGATATTCGGCGTCTTGCCGCCCGAGCGCCCGATGATGAAGTGGACGCGGGCGAGACTGCCTTCAGGGAAAGCGGGATAGAATGCCGATAGACGACCTTCGAAGACCGTCTTGAGATAATGGCCTATCTTCTCGCGAACGATGGAATCGTAGCGGTCGCGAGGCACGAATACGATCACTGACACAAAGCGATCGAACTGATCGGCTCTCGCGAGCACGCGCACCCTGGGCCGCTCCCCAAGTGCCAGGATAGAGGCCGCATGTTTGGACAGCGTTGCCACATCCACCTGAAACAGCTCATCGCGCGGATAAGATTCCAGAACGTTGATGAGTGCTTTTCCGGAATGATCGGACGGGTCGAAACCGGATCGCTGGACCACCGCCTGCGCCTTTGAACGCAGATAGGGGATCTTCATCACCGATCTTGTGTATGCCGTCGAGGTGAAGAGACCGACGACGCGCAGTTCGCCAGCCAGAGTGCCTTTCTGGTCGTAGGTCTTGACGCCCACATAGTCGAGATAAGTCCTGCGATGCACCACCGATTTGGTATTTGCCTTGCTGACTGTCAGCGGTTCAGGGCCATGTAGAAATGCCCGGATTTCTGGCGTTGTGCTGGCCGCTTCATCGTCACGGCGAAGCACGCGGATGTCCGGATTGGAGAGGATGCCAAGGCCACCCTCCTCAGCCTCGAGTGAGCCGCTCTTCTCGCCGCCTGAATATTTGAACTCGCGCATTCCCAGAAAGGTGAAATTGTCGTCGCGCAACCATTCTAGAAAAGCGATTGCTTCATCCACCCGGTTCTGGTCGAGAGGAACAGGAGCGTAGCGAAAGTCGGAAATGGCTCGATCCAGCCGCGCCATCATGGGCTTCCAGTCGCCCACTGCGGCTTTGACCTGAACGAGCACAGTCTTGAGACGATCGCTGAGCGTGTCGCGCTGCTCCGCCGTCAGTGAACCCAGATGCACATGGATGATGCTCAGCTTGTCTGCATCTTGCTCGCCCTTGGTCGGACCGGCTTCCCCGACGATCGAATTCACCCCGTCACTGCCGTGTTCGACATACAGAACGGGATGCGTCACGAGGGCTGGTTCCCCCCCGAAATCAGTCACCTCGCCCATAACCGAATCGAACAGGAAGGGCATGTTGTCATTGACGACGGTAACGGCGGTAAGACTTCGTCCATCCCGCACGAGCTTTTCATCGGAGACGATCTCGATGACGGTCTCTCCCCGCTTGTGCCGGGACAGCGCGCGCCAGGCAAACTCGGTGGCGCGGTCGAGCGCAGCCGCCTCATAGCCAGAGAGATCCTCCGCGGGCGCCCGTGAGAAAAGATATTGCCCGAGGGCAGATGCACCACCGCCGCTTTCGATCGATTTCGATTTACCGGATTTTGACTTGGCGGCCATGTCGCTGCTCCTCCCGTCTCGTGGTGTTCTTCGCCATCCTACCAGATGAAAGATAAATGGCGACCGGTCGAAGTCGACCGCAACAGTGTCAACGCAGAGTTCCGTGAAGGGGCGATGACACGGGCTCGGGGAACAGCTCGGGGATTTTGAATCAGGCGACCGCCGCAGACTGGCAGACGTCGACCCACTCGGCGTCGGTCAGCGCGACGAGCCGTTCGGGGGGGAGCCTCACCGCAGCATTGGTGGCACCGGCCGCGGGAACGACTTCCGCAAACGCCTGCAAAGAAACATCGCAATAGACCGGCAGTGCCGACGGGAGGCCGAACGGGCAGACGCCACCGACGGGGTGGCTTGTCGCGGCAACGACCTCTTCCTGTCCAAGCATTCGCGGCTTGCCACCGAACCTGTCCTTGAACTTGCGATTGTCGAGACGCGCCGTTCCGCAGGTTACGACGAGCATCGTCTGCTCGCCCACCCGCAGGCAAATCGTCTTGGCGATCTGTTCCGGTTGGACACCATGTGCCTCGGCAGCCAGCGCGACTGTGGCGGAACTCTCTTCGGTCACGATGACCTCGATGTCGGATGCCTTGTCGGCAAAGAACTTCCTGACTGATTCCAGACTCATTCCCGCTTCCTAGATCGCTTCGCCCTTCAACAGTCTTGGCGTCTCGCCCGACAGTCCCGACGCCTGACCGATGAAATACTCTTTCAGGCGCGGAAGCCGGTCGACGATCCCGAGCCCGATGTCCCGGACGGCCCGCAAGGGACCGAAATCATTCGAGAACAGACGATTGAGAACATCCGTCGTGACGCCCATCTGGAACGTGTCGAAGCGCCGCCAGACCTGGTAGCGCTCAAGCACGTCGAGCGCGCCTATATCCTCGCCCATCCTGTCGGCCTCGACGATTACCTCCGCCAGCGCCGCCGCGTCCTTGAACCCAAGATTGAGGCCTTGCCCCGCGATGGGGTGGATACCGTGCGCGGCATCCCCACACAGCGCGATGCGCGGCTTGACGAAATCACGCGCCAGCGTAAGGCCCAGCGGCCAGGCCCGCGGCTTGCTCTCAACGCGGATTTCTCCGAGCTTCAAGCCGAAGCGCTGCTCCAGTTCCGCCTCGAAGACAAGCTCGTCCTCGGCCACAAGCCGGTCCGCATCGGCAGTCCGCTCCGTCCAGACAATGGAGGACCGATTCGCGCCGTTCTCTTCCGGCTTGAGTGGCAAGATTGCGAATGGTCCAGCCGGAAGGAAATGCTCTTCGGCGCGTCCATTATGCGGCCGTTCATGCGCGACCGTGCAAACAATGCCAGACTGGCCATAGTCCCAGTGCACCGTCCCGATCCCCGCCATGTCGCGCAGCTTCGATTTGACGCCGTCGGCAGCGACAAGAAGTCGGGCGTCCAGGGTCACCCCGTCGGCAAGATGCACGGTGACACCGTAGCTGCCCACATCGAAGCCGAGCACGGCCACGCCTTCGATGATATCGATGCCGAGCTCCTGCGCCCGGTTCCGCAAGGCCCCGTTCAGTACCTTGTTCGCCACCATGTGAGCGAACGGCTCGCCCGGCAACACTTCACCGTCGAAGGTCAGGAACACAGGCCGCACCGGATCGGACGTCCGCGAGTCGGTGACGATCATCTCTGTCATTGGCTGCGCCTGCGGCGCAATCTGTTCCCAGCAGCCCAGTTCCTCCAGCATACGGCAGGCCGCTGCCGCGATGGCCGACGCGCGCCCGTCCTTCTGCCAGACGCCGGCAGGCGCCGCATCGACGACTGCAACCGATAGATTGGGGCGCGCGGACTTGATGGCAACCGCGGTCGCCAGGCCGACATAGCCCGCACCCGCAATCAGGATTTCAACCGTATGATCCCGCATGCCAATCCTCACTCCAGCATTCGTCACAAGCTCGCTGGTCCTTGACACCGGCGCCGTGCGGGGCCAACCCAACTTTCACGATCCGCAAGAACAAAGCGCATGTCTGAAGCCCTGCAAGACCTTTTGAACATTCTCGACCTCGAACAGCTCGAGCACAACCTGTTTCGGGGTCGCAGCCCCAATACATCGTGGCAGCGCGTCTTCGGCGGCCAGACCATTGCGCAGGCGCTGGTCGCCGCCCAACGCACAGTCGAGCCGGAACGCAATGTGCATTCCCTGCATGGCTATTTCATGCTCGGCGGCGATCCAAAGGTGCCGATCGTCTATGAGGTCGATCGCATTCGCGACGGGCACAGTTTCACGACACGCCGCGTCGTCGCGATCCAGCACGGAAAGGCGATCTTCTCGTTGGAGGCATCCTTTCAGGTCGAGGAGAGCGGACTGGAGCACCAGACATCGATGCCGCGCGACGTGCCGCGCCCCGAAACTCTGCCGTCCCAGCAGGAGCTGATCGCCCGCTACGGGGATGCGATCCCGAAAGCCGTGCTCAGCTACTGGAAGAGAGAACGGCCCATCGAGGTTCGTCCCGTCACGATGGACCATTACACCAGCAGGGAAAAGCTGGCGCCGGAACAACATGTCTGGATGCGCTTCGTCGGCACCTCCCCTGAAGACCGGCATATCCGCAGTGCCATGCTCGCTTATATTTCCGACATCACCCTCCTAGATACGTCGACCTTCGCGCATGGCCGGGCAATCTTCGACCCCGATATCCAGGGTGCGAGCCTCGATCACGCGATGTGGTTTCACCGGTCTCACCCGCTCGACGGTTGGCTTCTCTACACGACCGACAGCCCTTCGACCCAGGGCGCGCGAGGCTTCACCCGCGGCTCGATCTATGCCGAAGACGGCACTCTGATCGCTTCGGTTGCACAAGAAGGACTCATCCGCCTTCGCGGAATGCCAAAGAACTAATCAATTTTCCAATTTTGCACAATTATTGTGCAGGCATGGTTGGCCATATGGTCGGCCATGTGCTCGACATTGCCCCAAATCTAAGCATTTACAACAGGTTAATACCCCGTTTTCCGAGTTGGCACGGAGCTTGAATCCCCTCAGTCACTAGTCGGCGACATTTGTGGTCTGGCGAGTGGAGCAACGCGGGGGATCCGCAAGCAGAGGGTGATACCTGATGAAGATAGTAATGGCGATCATCAAGCCGTTCAAACTCGACGAGGTGCGCGAAGCGCTCACCAATGTCGGGATCCAGGGCCTGACCGTCACTGAGGTCAAGGGCTACGGGCGTCAAAAAGGACATACCGAGATATACCGCGGCGCTGAATATGCGGTCAGTTTCCTTCCGAAGATCAAGATCGAGATCGCGGTCGGAAGCGACCTGCTCGACAAGGCCGTGGAAGCGATCAGCACGGCCGCCAAGACCGGCCAGATCGGCGATGGCAAGATCTTCGTCTACCCGATTGAACAAGCCGTCCGCATCCGTACGGGCGAAACCGACACCGACGCGCTCTGAGCCAGCAGAGATTCCCATGGAGAAATTGATGAACATACCAACCTCTCTGAAGTCGACGGCGCGCGCTGCGCTCGTCGGCGGTCTTGCGCTAACGGCGTTCGGGACACTCGCCGCCTTTGCCCAGGATGCCGCCGCACCGGCCGCGGAAGCCGCTGCCGAAGCTGCTCCGGCCGCCACGATGGACAAGGGCGATACCGCCTGGATGCTGGTCTCCAGCCTGCTCGTCCTGTTCATGCTGCTGCCCGGCCTCGGCCTGTTTTATGGCGGCCTCGTGCGCGCCAAGAACATGCTCTCGGTCCTCATGCAGTGCACCGTCATCTGCGCCCTGGTCATCGTGATCTGGGTTGTCTGGGGCTATTCCTTCGCCTTCGGCGGCGGCACCAGTCCTTACTGGGGCGGCTTCGGCAAGCTCTTCCTGTCGGGCGTGACGATGGATAGCGTCGCCGCGACCTTCACCGATGGCGTTGTTCTGCCGGAGTACGTCTTCATCGTATTCCAGATGACCTTCGCCTGCATCACCCCGGCCCTGATCGTCGGTGCCTTTGCCGAACGCATCAAGTTCTCGGCGGTTCTGCTCTTCGTCGCCCTTTGGGTGACCCTCGTCTACTTCCCCATCGCCCATATGGTGTGGGATGGCAGCGGCATGATCTTCAACTGGGGCGCGCTGGACTTCGCAGGCGGCACGGTCGTCCACATCAATGCGGGCATCGCGGCACTCGTCGGTTCCATCATGGTCGGCAAGCGCGTCGGTTACGGCAAGGACAACATGGCTCCGCATTCCATGACGCTGACCATGGTCGGCGCCTCCATCCTGTGGGTGGGCTGGTTCGGCTTCAACGCCGGCTCCAACCTTGAAGCCAACGCAGGCGCGGCACTCGCCATGATCAACACCTTCACCGCGACCGCCGGCGCCATCCTCGCATGGGTCATCATCGAAGGCCTCGCCCGCGGCAAGGCATCCATGTTGGGTGCTGTTTCAGGCATGATTGCCGGTCTCGTGGCCGTCACCCCGGCAGCCGGCATTGTCGGTCCGGTCGGCGCCATCGTGCTCGGCGCCATCGCCAGCGCGGTCTGCTACTACTTCGTGGCGGTCGTGAAGATCAAGATGGGTTACGACGACTCGCTCGACGTGTTCGGCATCCACGGCGTCGGCGGCATCATTGGCGCCATCGGCACCGGCGTCTTCGCCTCCTCGTCACTGGGCGGCATCGGCTATGCCGACGGTGTTTCGATGGGTGGTCAGGTCTGGACCCAGATCATGGCCGTTCTCGTCACCGTCATCTGGTGCGGCGTCATCTCCGCGATCCTCTACAAGGTCGTGGACGCCATTGTCGGTCTGCGTCCCACAGAGGAAGCAGAGCGTCAGGGCCTCGACGTCACCTCGCATGGCGAAGTGGCCTACCACTCCTGATCGGAGCTTCGGTCGGGCCTCGTGCCCGGCCGCTTCCGCAGAAGCGGTCATCCAAATCCTGTCGCAGCAGCCAAAGGTGTGTTGCGCATTAAGGCCCGGTTCACCGGGCCTCTTTTTCGTGAAGTGGGATGTACCGGGTTCGCCGAGCCGTCTTTACCGGAGCAAGATTGCGGGCGCCGCGAACAGGCTCCGCGAATGCATCAGGCGATGCCGAGGCGCTTGAGAAGCGGCAGTTGTTTGGCTTCGAACGCACGAACGCGTTTTGCCATTTCGGCCTCGTGCACGGCGCTGTCCGTCACCGGCTTGCCATCCACGACGAGGCGTTCACCACGACGCGCCAATGCCTGCTCGGCAAAATGCTTCGGGTCTGTATTGGGGGCGCGACCCGCGAGGAACAGCTGCGCCATACGGTCGACGGGATGGCCGCTCCCGGTCACGGGCGAGGCCATATAGCGCAGTTCGGAAAAGTGCGGCGCCCGCTCCAGGATCACCTGATTGAACCGGTCGGTGGAGGCCCGC
This sequence comes from Rhizobiaceae bacterium, assembly GCA_023953905.1. Lineage (GTDB taxonomy): Bacteria > Pseudomonadota > Alphaproteobacteria > Rhizobiales > Rhizobiaceae > Arvimicrobium. The sequence goes on from JAMLJA010000002.1 coordinate 358,691, forward strand.
CGCGCATCCGCGCCTTCCGGCGGCAGACAGGGATGCGCCTGCTCGGCTCCCGTCAGGATGTAGAGCGCCTGCATGATCTCCTGCAGCTTGATCTTCGACCCCCGTGCGTCGGTGACGATCTGGCGCGCCGATCTCGGGCCTTCCGCGATGATCTCCGCGATGGGCCGATAGACTCCCTCACTGGCGTTCGCGCCACCCAATGCACCCTTGATCGTCAGGTTTAGATCGTCCAGCGGCACGGTCAGCACGAATGGCAGGTCGACCAGTTCGGTTTCGAACACGTCGGACCGCGCGGGCACCCTGCCCTTGACGAACAGATCGCGCCGGAACTGCTGGTTGATGATGTAATCGCGCGTCGTCTCGCGCAAAACCGGATCAGCAATCCCGCCGAGCAGCGCCTTCTGCTCCTTTGTGAGATTGATGACGTCAATGGCGTCGAGCAGCGCGGCGGACGCTGCAAACCCAAGCTTGGCCTCCGAAAGCTCCGCGGCCACATCCGAGAAATAGAGAAGCTGCCAGGCGTCGTTCATATATTCATGGGCGACATAGTTGCGGTTCTGGCCGTGCAACTTTTCCAGCCGCTGCTTGAGCCCCGGCACGGACTGGAAGTAGCGGGAGCCACTGGCCTCCACTTTCGCCGCGAAATCCAGCGCCGGCCCAACGCGCGTGCCGGTCGGCCCGCCGCTCGTCTTGCCGTGCAGGTAGAGCAGATGGCGCATGGGCGCAGCCGCCGCCCAGCCGGGCAGGCAATTGTAGGAGATGTAGACGATACCGCCGGGTTTCAGCCTGCGGCGGATGATCTCGCAGATGTTCTCGCGGTATTCCGCCTTGATCCAGCTATAGATGCCGTGCAGCGAGATGATGTCGAATTCGGGCAGATCCTTGCGCTCAGCGAATTCGGCAAAACTGTCCTCGAAGAAGTGCATGTTTGCAAGTTGTGTCGACGCCGCGAGTTCGCGCGCGAAGGCGACCTGACCCGGATTGAAGTCGGTCGCGAAAAATTCGATGCCGGGATTTGCCGCCGCCAGAATGTTGGCCGACATGCCGTGGCCGCATCCGAGTTCACAATAGGCGAGCTTGCCCGAAGGTGAAGGCGCACCGGCCCGACTCCACAGCAGCGCCAGCGATTGAAGGCTGGGCGCGAGTTCCCTGTAGAAGCCATAGGTGTATTCGAGATCGGTGACGTAGCCGCCTGACCAGGACATGGCTTCCTCCGTTAAGATCGATGGTTACCAAAGAAAACGGGGGCCCACCGGGCCCCCGCTTGTCGCAATCCTGTCCGATTTAGACCAGGATGAAGTCGTTGATATCCAGATCCGTCGCCGTAACACCGGTGAGGACTATCAACATGTCGGTGCCGGTATTGTCGAAGTATACACCGCTCTCATTCGCATCAATTTGCAGAACGGTGTTCGCACCGACCTGCACCGCAAGAATGTCAACGCCGATCGCACCGCCGTTGGCAACCGCCGCACCGGTTCCGAACGAGTCCAGATTGAACCCACGGAGATCGATCTTGTCGACGTTGGCCATGAAGTCGGTGATGACTTCAAAGGCCGTTGTCGCGTTGGCAAGAGCAGTGGTGGTCAAAGCCAGTGCTGCGGCGATCGTACCAGACGCGGGAGCTTCAATCCCAAGAGGTGTACCTGGGTTGAAGTCGAAGATGTCCGCGCCAGCACCACCAGTGAGCAGATCGAAGCCAAGGCTTCCGGTGATGATGTCGTTACCGCCGCCACCATTGATGATGTCGCGGTCGCCACCGCCATTGATGATGTCGTCGCCAGCACCCGTAGTAATGGTGTCGGTGCCGCCGCCACCCGTGACGTTTAGTGCCAAGAAGGCACTGGTCACTTGACTTGCGTCAAGATTGAGCTGGGTCGTTGCTGCAGGAAGAATCGGATTGTCGATAGCCCGGATCGTAAGTGTTTCCACTCCCGTAGCGGCACCAGCTGCCTGCGATGTGTTGACCAGTCTATCAACCGTCGCATCATCGAGTTGCAGGACCGAGGTCTGAACGGCGGCTGTGTCATTCGTGAACCAGATGTGTCCGACATTCGAAACATTGGCGAGGTCACCGATCGTAACGACCGCACTATCGCGAACCTCGAGAATATCCGCGCTGGCTTTATTGCTGGCGGCGTTGCCTCCGCCCAGCACCATACCACCATCAATTACCGCGAGGCCGTTGATGTTTGCATCCGCCATTATGAAGCGATCCGTGACGATGGGGCCACCCTCAGCTCCATTGAAACTGAAGCTGTGGCTGGCGTCGAGCCCCCGCGCGTCAATCGTGACACCCATGTTGGCGAAGCCAAGTCCGGTGCCCGTAGTACCAACACCGTCAGTGAGGTCGTTGTCATTGATGATGTTGATTGACCGGCCACCAGCGATATCAACACCGTTGCGGTCGATCATATCGTTCGTGAGCAAGATATTCTGCGAGTTTTCGCCATACTCTGTGGCGTCGCCATTGAGATTGAGGTCGGCAGCAGCGACGCCATTCCCGACAAGGCGGATATTCTCAAACCCGCTCACATTGGTCCATTCGGACGAGCCCAACACGAGTCTTGCATTTTCGCCATCAAAAAGAATGGTATCGTTGCCGTCACCCGCCTTAACCGTATCGCTAATGGTCAGGCCAGCTGTAAGATCGTTTCGAAGATCAAATATGACTGTGTCATTGCCTGATCCAAACAGTAGAGTCTGACCTCCACCCGGCTGTGCGGCACCATCGGCATTGCGCAACGTATCTACACGAAGGACGATATCTCCAAGATAGGTGGAACCATCGAATTTTGCGCCACTGAACCAGTCCATTGGGTTGCCGTTGGAATCGAGGACATTGGCCGTCGATCCAACCCCACCGGCTGCCTTGAACGGCGACTGTGCTGATGGATCCAAAGCTTGACCGGAAACATCCAGATCATACGTGCCGGCGAATGCCGGGCCGAAGCCGCTGGATTGCTGGGTATCGAAATTCATGAAAGTTCCAGCAACCCCGCCCGTAAGTGTAAGAGTGCCAGTGATGTCAGTAAGACCACCACCCTTGGTATCGGTGGCAATCGCACCGGCACCCAGGCGAACGGTATTCGACTCGCTATCATTGTCGTTGATGGTGATATTCTCGACACCAGCGGTCTGGAGCTGGATGTTGAAGCGGGGATCGATGTTGATGCCACGATCTTCGCCGTCGCTCTGATCGACAATCGTCAACGCGACAGTGTCGGCTGCCGTGTCGGTCTTGAGCTGGGCAACGATCGTGTTTTGCAGGAGGCCGTTGCTACCAGTTGTCGAATGCTGAATCGTGATTGCTTTGGCGAGATCGGCCGTGAGGTTCGTCAGATTCGTGGTGAGAGCCTCAGGAGAACTGATCCAATTGACACCCACGAAATCCTGACCTTCATTGCGGATGGTAATATCCTTCAGGCCGTCGAACAGCGACGTGTCCACCTTGATCGTGTCGGCAACTGTGCCAAGATCCTGCCCGCCACGGATGTCGAGATGCTCGAGCCCCGTCAGCGTACCCTTGGTGACGCTCGCGAAGACCTGAACCGTGTCATCGCCTTCGCCACCGGCCACAGTATCGCCCTTTCCGTCGATGCCGGACAACAGGCGAATCGTGTCGTCAAACTTGGTGCCGGTGATGCTGATGTCGACCGGGGTGCCCGATGTCCCATCCTTTGAAGCAACGGCCTCACCACCAACGGCAATGTCAAGCGCTGCGTCAAGGCCCGAAGCGTCGATAACGGAGAGGGAGCCCGCGACATCGCTGAAGCCCGCGCCGTAGCGGAAGCCTTCCACCTGCCCAGACGAACGAATCGTGTCGTCCTTCGAACCCAGCGTCAGTTCCTGGTCGCCAGTGATATTCGCCGTCTGCAGATCTTCCGCCTCGATCTGCCTGACAATATTCGAAGCACCCGAAGACTCGAGATTGATCGTCTCAAATCCTTCCGACCCGCTGCCCGTGACGGCAAGATAGTTAAGCGTGACATTGCTGACGGTGACGTTCGCGATATCCATTGCGCCCGCGAGCGCCTTGTCAACGAAGTTAAAGCCCGCTGCGCTGTATTCGTCATTCGAGTTCGTGACGGACAGATTGATGCCCGCGTCGCCCTTACCCTTTGCGTCCTGAATGTTATAGACACCAAAGTATGCATCATCGATGCCGGTGAGAGCGATCGTCTCCACTCCAGTGGCGTCCTGCAGATCGAGATAGGCGTCGAAAGGCACCTGAACGTTGACATTTACAGTTTCGATGTCGTTCAGCGTAGGCTGAATATCGTTGTCACCAATGTCAGCATTGGCCACATAGGTAACGTTCAGAACATCATCGTCGCTCGTACCCGTCAGCACGTCGTCCGTATTGAGCGTGTTGACCTGGTCAGTGCCACCCGGCGTGAAGCCGCGCGGAGCATCGAAGATCGTGCCCGACACGATGTCCGTGCCTTCCGTCAGCGTAACCTGGCCGAACACGCCATCGTCGCCGTCATAGTTCGTGCCGTCTGCAGTTTCCAGCGGCGTGAAGACGTTGCCGTCTGCCGGGAGAACCGCCGAACCGTCCAGAACGGCTGAGTAGAAGTCATTGACCGTGTCGCCGATGCCGGAGAGGTCGGTGCGCACGAAGACATTGACCATCGAGGCCAGCGCCACGATCGCGGCGCCATCCGGGCCGGCCACGCCGCGCTCGGCAGCAACCTGCATGTAGAAGTCAAGCGCCTCGGGGCGTGTCAGATAGGCAAGACCTTCGGCCGACTGCGCCGACGCAGGCACCAGCTGATTGTAGAACGCAGCAATCTTGTCGGTGAGGCTCGACGCACCTGCCGTCATGGCAGCGAAAGACGCGGCGGCGTCTGCATTGCCCTGCACCAGCGCGTTGATCACGTTGATGTAAACGTTCTCGTCATTGAAGACGATGCTGGGGTTGTTCGAACCGAAATTGGTCGCAACCGCATTGTTGATGAGGAAGGTAAAGCCTGCCTGAGTCGGCACGCCCCCAAGTCCCAGTTCGTAGGCTGCTGCAATCGCCTTGGCGACCGTAGCGTTGGCTCCAATGAGTTCTGCCAACTCGTCCATCAGTTTTCTCTCCTCGAGTGAAGTCGGGTAGCCGGACCTGGCTATCCCCGTCCGGTGAGCGGATGTAACCTGTGATTGTGGCTAGTGTCAATCGCCCTTTACAAAAAGTTGTATCGTGTTACTTTGGGTACAACCGGAACGATCAATCGCGGTTCCCCTATATCTGACTCAGGACGGGATACAAGTCTCATGTCTGCGGCGACAAGCAAGAACAGCAGTCCGATGGAATTTCAGCAACTTAGAAAGGATGGGGGCCAGTGGCTCAAGCACCTGCGCGAGCAGGCGGGGTACACCCAGCGGTCCTTTGCAGTGGCCGTAGGGGTCGATTACTATACATTCATATCCCAAATAGAGACAGGACGCGGCAGCGTCCCAAAGGAACGTTACTCTGCATGGGCAGAAACGTTAGGACTGCAACCCAAGGACTTTTTACGTCAGTACATGAAATTCTTCGAACCAATCTCGTATGACATACTGTTCGGAGACGGAGCACACCTAAAAGTTGTTGAAACCACCGACAGCTGATTTGGCTGGAGGCTGACCTCAACTCGATCGGAAATACACCCTTGGATTGCAATTTTCCGGCGCCCGCGCGAAGCCGGCAGCGGACGAAATGGCCAGCATACGTCTTAGTAATGTGAGCTAGAAAAAAATCTAGAAGGGGATCAAACAGGTCATGACAACCACGCTCGAAACGCTGCAGGGGCTCTTTTCCGCATACGGGGACACTGCCAAGGCCTTAACCGGGGCATATGGGATTCTGCTGGGTGGCACACCAAACCAGCAAGGCTACGTATTTCTGATCAACAATGCGATCGCGACAAACTATGGAGCGGGCCCCGGGCCTGTTTTCAATCGCGAGAACATCTTCATCAATTCGTTCAACAGCCTGGTGCAGGGCAATGACCCTGCAAAAGAAGCCTTTCAGGCGCTAATCGGGGGCAAGACCACTCTTTCGGATCAAGTGGCCGCTCTCTACAAGGCGTTTGTTCCTGCGGGAAGCCAGACCGCCGAAGGATTGGGATATTTCACCCGACCCGAAGGACTGCAGTTTTATCAGGATGTCGCGGCGGAACGTGGCGTGGCTGGAGACGCGGGCGGAGCCATCATCGCGCTTTCCTCCTTGATCAATATCCTCACGAAAGAAGGTCTCGGCGTCGGCGCTCAGATCAATTCCGTCGCTCTGGACGTATTGGATGGAAGCACCGAAATCCCCGAGCTGTCGACAGACTTCACACCGCTTTCAGAACTGACGGGCCCGTCCATCTCATATAGCGGTGCGTTTTTGTCCAGATATAATATCGATCAGGACACAGCCGAAATCACGGTCAACATCTACGCGTCGTCAGAAGCCGATGACCCAGCAATCGTTCGCGTGAAGGGCGGCGCTGATCTGGTTAGCGATGCGGATTTTGAAATCCGCGGCAATGATGGCGGGATGTCCGTGGCAGGCACAGGAAGCTCGTTCACACACAATGGTGATTACTTCGCGATAGGGGGAAAGGCCGGAGATGCAGCGAGTAGTTTCCTCTCCGTCAGTGCCGGTGCGACGGTCACTCTGAATCACGGCGCGAACTTCGCGGACAGAAAAACATTCATCACTGACGACGGTTTTCAGGTCGGCACGATCGGCGGCTCCAGCAAGGCGACGGTGGACGTCACCTCCGGCGGCACATTGACCATCAAAGACGACGCAAGTTTCGCAGCATATTACGCGAGTGGCAATGATACGAACAATGGCTCCGAAACGTCAGAGGCGATCGTCAACGTGACTGGCGCGGGCTCGAAAATCAGCTTCCTGGGAGACTACGCGCAGTTTGGAGTAGCGAAAGGTGGAACAGCCATAGTTACCGTTTCCGAGGGCGCCGCGATAGAATTCGCAGGAGGTGCCAGCTTCGGCAACATACACAGCAGGCTTCCAGAATCAGGCGGCGGAAATGGTTCTCTGATTGTAGATGGCTTTGGCTCGAAGGTGGTGAACCTGGCGAATGAGTTTAACTTTGGCCAAGGAAACGGATCTGTCGGTTCCCTGAGTGTTTCAGACCAAGGAATGGTCGTGATCTCGTCGCTTATTATCGGCGAGGACGGTGGTTCGGGCAAAGGCGTTGTCGACAATGGTTCGATTCTCCTCAAAAACGCCGATGCTGACGAATTTGACATCTACCTCAATATCGGCAGATCGCCTGAGAGCGACGGAGAACTGACTGTCCAGAACGGTGGTAGCGTTGTCCTTGATGGGCAAGGCGAGAACGGCATCTGGGTTCGAATCGGCCAGGAGGGGACCGGCTCATTGACGATCACGGGAAGCGGGTCGTCAGTCACTTTGCAAAACGATGCCCCGGATAAGTTGGATTCAGATGGATTTGCCCTCGAAGCCTTCGTTGACATCGGCCGGAGGACTGGCGGTGACGGAACTCTCTCCATTCTGGATGGCGGTCAGTTTACCAACACAGCCGATGCTCGATTTGAGATCGGTCGCCAGGAAGCAACGGGCCTGGTGATTGTGGACGGAAGTGGTTCGGCACTCCACGCTGGGCGGTCCCTTCGCCTCGGCGATGGTGACGGCATGGGCATCCTCGAAATCACCAATAATGCTTCAGTGAACGCCGGAGAAGCAGTCTCCGATGGGACCACTGACATTCGCGTCAATCTGAATAGTGAAATCGTAATGGCGGGAAGCGCAACCTTGACGGGTGATCTGCGCAACGAGGGAATTGTCAACTTCGACCTGGCTTCCGCTCAAGTTTACGTTGGCGACTTCACACAATATGGCAGCGGAATAATGGAGCTGACGTCCGTCAGCACGGCTTCCTCAGCTGTCAGCATGTCAGGGGATCTGATACTGGACGGCAGCATGATCGTTGATCTAACCGGGGCAACGCTCGCCGCTGGAGACATCGTCGAACTGCTGATGACCGACGATCTGTCCATTACGCTCGAAGATGGATTTGATGTCGATTATCTCGGATTGAGTGCGGACCTTGATGCGCAGGTTGCTTTCGGTGGCGGCAGGGCGGTGCTTACCATTGGCACTGCCGACAGCTTCGATGATGATTTTGTAATCGCAGCCTAGCTCCACTTCTAGCACTATAGAATCGACGGTTTCTGCGATGGCATTGCAAAATGCGACCAGCGCAGAAACCGTCGAAGCTTGGTTCTCGCCTTGCGGGAAAGGCGGTCGCGCGTGCCGGATCCCTAGATGTTGCACACACGAGCGGATAGACGCTCTGAACGACTTTCCGTTTGATTTTCTCTAGCGTGATGAGCGCTTTCGGCATCGAAGCCGCGATCTGTCCAGTCCGACTCATCGATGGTTAATGCACCCTTTACCAACACGACATTAGGATGGCCCCGCTGCCCGGGGACCGATCCCCCGCCGCGGCTTGCCTTGTGCGAGAGAGGACTTTTATGCGTTCTGGTATGGCGGCGCCCCTGTCGATGATCGAATCGGGTTCCGGGTTTGGGATATTTCTGCGGCGCCAGCTCGGCCGCGCGGCGGGCGTTGGCCTGCTTTGCGGCGTTTCATTCGCGCTTGCGGCGCTCGGCACGTGGAACGTCGCCGATCCGAGCTTCAGCCACGCCACCGACACGCCGGTGACCAACGCCATGGGCTTTCCCGGCGCGGTGTTTTCCGATCTCGCCATGCAGTTCTTCGGGCTTTCGGCCGTCGCCGCGCTCGTGCCGGCCGTGATCTGGGCGCTGTTCCTGCTCAGCGGGCATCGTGTCGACCGGGTCGGCAAGCGCAGCCTCGCCTGGCTGGGCGCAGCGCTTTGCGCCGCCGCCATCACCGGCTGCATCGTGCCGCCACCGACCTGGCCCCTGCCCACCGGTCTCGGCGGGGTGTTCGGCGACATGATGTTGAAGCTGCCCGCCGCCTTCACGGGCGAATATCCCAAAGGCCTCCTTGCGATGGTCGTGGCGGCGGTCTTCACGCTGCCGGCCCTGTGGCTGTTCGCCTTCGGCTCCGCATTGCTGGGTCGCACCGCGGCACCGGAAGAAGATTTCGCAGCGCCGGACGCCTACGAGGATGAGGCGGACGAGGAAGAGGACGCGGGCGGCGGCTTCATTGCCGGGGTCGTGCTGGCTTTCGGCGCAATCACCCACTGGTTCCTGTCAGCGCGCAGCCTCATGCGCCGCCAGATTGCCGCCAGACGCAGCTATCGCGAGGATGACGAACTCGAGGGATTGGGGCGGCGCCCCGGCTGGCGCGAAGCCGCCGAGCGGGTCGAACACGCCGAGCGCGAAGAGGCCTGGGACGACACCGACCCGCATGCGCGCATCGAGCCGGAGTTCTCCGTCAGCGCCCGCAGCCGCGTGGAGGAGCCGAGCTTCGACGATGATTCGGACGACTTCTCTATCGACGATGGAATGGTACGCGCACCCGCGCCCGCCAGGACCGCGAACGTTCAGAATTTCCGCAGCCCGGCCGGCCAGCGCGTTGCCGCCCCCGCACCGCGTCCGCAACCCGGAAACCGCATTTCACGTGAGGCGCAGACCTCGATGATCGGTTCGGGCGCCTTCGAGATGCCGACGCTGCACTTCCTGTCCGAGCCCAAGAGCGTCACGCGCGACCCCTCGCTGTCGCAGGACGCGCTGGAGCAGAACGCCCGCCTTCTGGAAGGCGTGCTGGAGGATTTTGGCGTCAAGGGCGAGATCATCCAGGTGCGCCCGGGCCCCGTCGTCACTCTCTACGAGCTGGAGCCCGCGCCCGGCATCAAATCGTCGCGCGTCATCGGTTTGGCTGACGACATCGCCCGCTCGATGAGCGCCATTGCCTGCCGAGTCGCGGTCGTGCCTGGCCGCAACGCCATCGGCATCGAGTTGCCGAACGCCAAGCGCGAAACCGTGTATCTGCGCGAAATCCTGGCCAGCCGCGATTTTGAGCAGACCAAGGCGAAACTGGCATTGGCGCTTGGCAAGTCCATCAATGGCGAGGCGGTGACGGTCGACATCGCCAAGATGCCGCACGTGCTGGTCGCGGGAACCACCGGCTCGGGCAAGTCGGTCGCCATCAACACGATGATTCTCTCGCTGCTCTACCGCATGACGCCCGAACAGTGCCGTCTGATCATGATCGACCCCAAGATGCTGGAACTGTCGGTCTATGACGGTATTCCCCATCTGCTGACGCCGGTCGTGACCGACCCGAAAAAGGCGGTCGTCGCGCTCAAATGGACGGTCCGCGAGATGGAGGACCGCTATCGCAAGATGTCGAAGGTGGGCGTGCGCAACATCGACGGCTTCAACCAGCGCGTCGGCGAGGCCACCAAGAAGGGCGCGCCGATCTCACGCACGGTACAGACCGGATTCGACCGCGACACCGGTGAGGCGATCTACGAGACGGAGGAACTCGATCTCGCTCCGATGCCCTATATCGTCGTGATCATCGACGAAATGGCCGACCTCATGATGGTGGCGGGCAAGGACATCGAGGGCGCGGTACAGCGTCTGGCACAGATGGCGCGCGCCGCCGGCATCCATGTCATCATGGCCACGCAGCGACCATCGGTCGACGTCATCACGGGTACGATCAAGGCAAACTTCCCAACCCGCATCTCCTTCCAGGTGACATCCAAGATCGACAGCCGAACCATTCTTGGCGAGCAGGGTGCCGAGCAGCTCCTGGGCATGGGCGACATGCTCTACATGGCCGGCGGCGGGCGCATCCAGCGTGTGCACGGTCCCTTCGTGTCGGACGAGGAAGTGGAAAAGGTCGTCGCCCATCTCAAGCTGCAGGGCGCGCCCGAATATCTCGACGCCATCACACAGGATGACGAGGAAGACGAGCCGAAAGGCAAGACTGGTGGCGCAAGCGGCGAGTCCTTCGAGGATTCAGAGGATCCCTATGATCAGGCCGTCGCCGTTGTGCTGCGAGACGGAAAGGCGTCGACGAGCTACATCCAGCGCCGGCTCGGCATCGGTTACAACCGCGCTGCTTCGATCATCGAGCGAATGGAGAATGAGGGCATCGTGGGGCCGGCGAACCATGCAGGCAAACGCGAGATCCTTGTTCCGACCGAAGACGACAAGATGTAGCGGCCCGCGTTCCTCTCTCCCGCTGACGCTCTCGCCGGTGGGAACCGCTGCGTGTCGCTTGCGTTGACGGCGCGAACGCGTGTCGTCAAACTTCAGCCTCACTGGCCGACTAGCACGCGGGAAGACCTTGCAGAAAAGAGTCGAGACATGAAACTCAATCCACACGCCTTGGCCCACGCACCCCTGATGACGCGCCGCTCGATGCTGGGTTTCGCGGCTGTTGGCATTGGCGCGCTCGCGCTGCAGACGATGCCCGGCTTCAACCTTTTGGCACAGGCTCAGGCTGCATCGCCTGCTGCCCAGAAAATCGCGGATCACTTCTCCGCCGTGCGCACCATGGCCGGAGAGTTCGTGCAGTTCGGTCCGCGCGGCGAGCAGACTGGCGGGAAATTCTTCATCCAGCGTCCAGGCAAGATCCGTTTCAATTACGAAGCGCCTTCGGCCTATGAGGTGATCGCCGATGGCACCTCGGTCGCAATAGACAACCGCAAGCTCAATACGATGGATGTCTACCCGCTTTCCAAGACGCCGTTGAAGCTGCTTCTGGACGACAGGATCGATCTGTCCGGCAATCGGGTGAAAAGCGTCAAGGAAGAAGACGACCTCACAACGATCCAGTTGGGCGACAAGCAGATTTTCGGCAATTCGAAGATAACGATGATGTTCGATCCGGCGACCTATGAGCTGCGTCAGTGGACCATCACCGACGCGCAGGGCAAGGATACGACGGTGATGATCTTCAACACCAAGCAGGGCGTCAAACTCGACGGCAACATGTTCAAGATCGACTATCGCCGCAACAACGAGGTCAATACGCGCAAGAGCAATCGCTGACCGCCCGCGCTCTTCCCCGCGACACAATTTGTGGATGGCCTGGCGTAATCACTCAGCCGGGCCTGTCGCGCTTGTCTTGACCGCCTCGAACTGGCAGGGTCCGCCGCACATTCTCCGGACCGTTTCATGCCCTTTTCGATAGCTACCTGGAATATCAATTCCGTTCGCCTGCGGATGCCTCTCGTCGAGCGCTTGCTGCTTGAACACCAGCCCGACGTTCTGTGCCTGCAGGAAACGAAGTGTCCGGACGACCAGTTTCCTTCCGCTGCCTTTCGCAAGCTCGGTTACACCCACCTCGCGATCAACGGCCAGAAGGGCTATCATGGCGTGGCGACAGTCGCGCGCCGTCCGATTGAAATTGTCGAGAAACGGGCCTTTTGCGAGAAGGGGGACTGCCGCCACCTGTCAACGCGGGTGCGTGCAGGCGCTTTCGACATTCTTCTGCATAATTTCTACGTGCCAGCCGGGGGCGACGAGCCCGATCCGGAGATCAACTGGAAGTTCCGGCACAAGCTCGATTTCGTGGAGGAGATGCGCAGCATTCGCGCCGACTATGCGGATGCAGGCGCGTCGATCCTCGTCGGCGATTTGAACATCGCGCCGCTCGAGAACGACGTCTGGTCGCACCGGCAATTGCTCAATGTCGTCAGCCACACGCCGGTCGAGACCGAGAACTTTGAGGCCATGCGACTCGCTGGCGGCTGGGTGGACCTGATGCGCCAGAAAATCCCGGCGGAAGAGAAAATTTTCACATGGTGGAGCTATCGCGCGCGTGACTGGGAATTGTCCAATCGCGGCCGGCGGCTTGATCACGTGTGGTCCTCGCCAAATCTCGTTCCGTCTCTTGGCAGGATCGACATTCTGCGGGATGCGCGCAGTTGGGAGCGCCCCTCCGATCATGTGCCGGTGATCGCCCATTTCGACCTGGACTGAAGTCCGAGATTCGCGCTGGATAGCGGCTCTTCATTAGAGCCAAGAGGATCGATCTGGATGAACCGCGCGCCTCAATGGGAGGCACGCGGCTCAAAGTGAACTGGCGATGAAATCTCAATCCGACGAAACAGTACTGGCCCGCCGGCCAAGCCTCGATCGCATTTTGCAAATCCGTGATTCGCTTCAATATGGATTGGCAGCCAGACGACCAGTTTGCCGATACCGGCTCATGGCGTCATGGCAAAATCCCTCCCGGATCAATGCCTTGTGGGCGTGTCGCCTCTCAACCTCTCGATCTGATCCTTGAGAGCCAGCTTGCGCCTTTTCAGCGTCACGATGTCGAGACCGTCAACCGACGGATGCAACATCGCATTGTCTATTTCCCGTTCGATTTCACCGTGTTTACGCTGAAGCTCCTCAAGATGGGACACAAGAGACATGATAGGCTCTCCTTCGCTGTTTCCTCGAAAGTCCGCCACCCGCCTATCCACCGCAGGGCAAGCCTGTGACGAAACTATGACACTGTGCCACCTAAATTGCCGGTTGTCGAATGGTCGCTAGCAGCATTTCGCGAAGTTGTGATCTGTGGTATATGAATGGAGTCGGTCGTAAAGTCCGGACCGGTCGATGACCTTGCTGTCGACCTGGAGACGGCAAACAGGAAGAGAATGTCGGAACAGGAACAGGCCGAGATTCGTCTCGAATTTGCACGTCTCAGGCAGGAACACGCAGACTTCGACGTAGCGATAAATGCTATGATCGCACAGGCGTGCGATACCCTGACAATTCAGCGCATGAAAAAGAAGAAGCTGGCGATCAAGGACAGGTTGCTGGCCCTTGAAGACCGTGTGATCCCCGACATCATTGCTTGAGCGAACTGCGCCGAAAGCGCGCTTGGAGCCTCCCGAAGACCTTTTCTTGAGGTGTCGCGGCAATTCCGCTAAGTCGCGCTGGAAAGGCCGCACATGACGCACGGCCTAACAATGCGGAGCAACGCGTGGCCGACGTAGCGATCATCATGGGCAGCCAGTCCGACTGGACGACGATGCGCCATGCAGCCGAGACGCTTGAGGCGCTCGGCATTGCGCATGAAGCGCGAATCGTCTCTGCCCATCGCACACCCGATCGCCTCGTCTCGTTCGCAAAAGGCGCCAAGGCGGCAGGCTTCAAGGTGATCATCGCGGGTGCCGGCGGCGCGGCGCATCTGCCGGGCATGACGGCGTCCATGACGCCCCTGCCCGTGCTGGGCGTACCTGTCGAATCAAAAGCTCTCTCAGGACAGGATTCTCTTCTCTCCATTGTCCAGATGCCGGCGGGCATTCCCGTCGGAACACTGGCAATCGGGCGGGCGGGCGCGATCAACGCTGCCCTTTTTGCTGCCTCCATTCTGGCCCTCGGTAATGCGGCGCTTGCCGCACGGCTCGACGATTGGAGGCAGGCTCAGACCGATAAGGTCGCGGAAACACCTTCGGACGAAGCATGAGCGCTCCCCTTTCCCCTGGCGCAACCATTGGAATCATTGGCGGCGGCCAACTTGGCCGCATGCTGGCGATGGCGGCAGCGCGCCTTGGCTATCGCACTCTGGTGTTGGAGCCGCAGCAGGACGCGCCGGCGTCACAGGTCACAAACGGGCAGATCGTTGCTGCCTATGATGATCCGGCAGCGCTTGCCGAACTGGCCGAACGCAGCGACGTCGTCACCTACGAATTTGAGAACGTGCCGGTCGAAGCCGCGACGCGCCTTGCTGACCAGATCCGGGTCTCGCCGCCCCCTCGCGCGCTCGAAGTTTCGCAGGATCGCCTGACCGAGAAGACGTTTCTCAACGACATCGCTGCCCAGACGGCGCGGTTCGAGGCAGTATCGAGTGAGAAAGAACTTGCGGCAGCCCTGAAGGCATTTGGGGGACAGGGCGTGCTGAAGACCCGTCGACTGGGCTATGACGGCAAGGGTCAGCACGTTTTTCGCAAGGATCGCCCGGCCGACGTCTCGGCCGTTTACGCATCGATGGGCAAGGTGCCTCTGATTCTCGAAAGCCTGGTTTCGTTCGATCGAGAGATTTCGATCATCGCGGCCCGCGGTCTTGATGGCACATTGGCCGCGTTCGAACCCGCTGAGAATGTCCATCGCGGCGGCATCCTGCACAGTTCGACGCTGCCGGCCATGGTGGCAGAAGAAACAGCAAAGGCTGCGCGCCAGATCGCCTTTTCGATCCTGAAGGCACTCGACTATGTAGGCGTGATCGGAGTCGAGTTCTTCGTGCTCCCCGATCGTTCGATCCTGGTCAACGAGATCGCACCCCGCGTGCACAATTCCGGCCACTGGACCGAGGCCGCCTGTCTTGTGTCGCAATTCGAACAGCATATTCGTGCGATTGCGGGCCTGCCATTGGGCAGCACTGAGCGGCATTTCGACTGCATTATGGAGAATCTGATCGGAGACGATGTCGAGCGCGCAAACGCGCTATCCATGGAGCCTAACCTGATGCTGCACCTCTACGGCAAGGCCGAAGCACGTCCCGGCCGCAAGATGGGGCACTTTACCCGCGTGTTTCGAAGCCAGGAACAGGTCGACGAAAACGATCCGGAAGCCTGACAGCACCCTCGGCTACACCAGTGTCAAAGCACCGTTGTCTGCTGCCGACATAGCCTGAAAAGGCTTTTGGCGGCACATTTACGCCCGGGCGACACTTTCGGCGTCGACCCGCGCGAGCGAGCGCTCTTGCAATTCACCTTGTACAGCCCATTGCAGGGCCACGATCTCCTCCCGGATCGCTGCGTCGCCAAGATCGGCGGCGCGAAGTTCAGCAACGATCTGCTTGACGCGCGAGCGCCATAGCAGGTTCGCTGCTTCACCATTCAAGGTTTCAAGATCATCCGCAAAGGAGCGGACAAGGTGAACGCGCGAACGCAACGGAAAAGGAATCACTTCAATCATGACAGCACCGTCGCCTGTCATGGTTGACAGTTGATGAACGCAACCGCCACTCACATCTTTCGGAGGGAAATTTGTTGCCTGAGGGCGATCGTTTCGGAAGACGAGATTCCCTCCGCGGAAGCTGTCATATGGTTGACACGCCCCGCCCCCCTCGTTTAAGAGCCAGCCATCTTTGTCGGGCGCGTCTTGGGGCGCGCCTTTTCAGTTCGGCCCGTACGGGCCAAATCCGACGGGCAAGACCATGAAGATCAAGAATTCACTGAAGGCCTTGAAGGCCCGCCACCGCGACAACCGCATGGTTCGCCGCAAAGGCCGTATCTACATCATCAACAAGACTGCTCCGCGCTTCAAGGCGCGCCAGGGCTAATCGCCCAGCGCACTTCACGCGAATTTCAGTTTGACGTTCCGCTGCGCGGCAATACATTGTCGTGCATGCGGAACGTTTTTGTCTTATGCGCTGCGGTTCTGATGTCGGGCGCACCTGCATTGGCTGCGGGAAGCACGCTTCCCGATGTCGAGAAGCCATCGGCCATCGACCCACAAGCCAAACTCGATAAACTCTTTGCGGAGCTGAAACGCGAACGCAACGAGAAAGCCGCAGAACGGATTTCCGCGCGGATCGGTGCGGTATGGGCGGAATCAGGCAGCGCCAATATCGACCTGATGATGCAATGGGCCCAGAAGGCCGCGGCTCGTAAACAATTCGATGTCGCGCTCGATTTCCTCGATCAGGTGGTCACGATGAAGCCCGATTATGCAGAGGGTTGGAATCGCCGCGCGACGGTTCATTTCATGATGAACAATTTTGCGAAATCGATGGTCGACATCCAGCGCACGCTCGAGCTTGAGCCGCGTCACTTCGGAGCACTTGCTGGACTTGCCCAGATCATGAAGGGTCGCGGCAACAATGTGCTTGCACTTGATGCCTATGAGCGGGTTCTGGCGATTTATCCCATGATGCGTGGTGCGCAGGCGGAGGTCGCCACGCTCTCTGAAGACCTCGTTGGCGAAGGCATCTGACGGCCTTGTCACTGAAACGACTCCGCTAAAGTCTCCCTTGACGTGAACCTTCCGCGCGCGCCCGGCGTACAAGCATGTGTAGGCATCGGGTTGACCACGGACGCGCGACCGCAATGAACATTTTTGCTGCCATCGCAGCGATATCCATCCTGGTCATCCTTGCTTTGCTCGGCTTCACGCGCGCGGGCATATGGTTTCTGGAGTCCAGAAATCCGCCAGTCGGCACTTTTGCCGACATTGACGGATCGAGAATCCATTTCGTCCACATATCCGCCTTGCCGGACGCCGACTTGCCACCTGTCGTCTTCATTCATGGCGCCAGCGCCAATCTGAAGGACCAGATGGTGCCTCTCCGCCCCCTCCTTGAAGGCCGCGCCGAGCTGCTTTTCTGGGATCGCCCCGGCTATGGGTGGTCGTCGCGCGGGACTTCTGCCACTCAGACCCCGTTCGATCAGGCACGTGTCCTTTCCAGACTGATGGACGAGTTCGACATCAAGAGCGCCATCATTGTCGGGCATTCATTCGGCGGCGCGGTGGAGACGGCTTTCGCGCTCGCCTATCCCGAACGCGTTCGCGGCCTCGTTTTTCTCTCGCCGGCCACGCATCCCTGGCCCGGCGGCGCGACCTCCTGGTATTATGATTGGGCATCCGCGCCCTTACTTGGCCGTCTCTTTGTCGAAACCCTTACGCTCCCAGCTGGGCTCTGGCAGATAGCTGGCGCAACCGAATGTGTGTTTGCGCCAAACCCGGTTGCGCAGAATTATCTGGAGAAGGCCTCCATTGAACTCGTGTTGCGCCCAGCAGCCTTTCAGGCCAACGCCCGCGACGTCAGCGGCCTGTACGACTATGCGATCGCCGCTTCGCCGCGCTATGGCGAGATCAAATCCCCGACCGTCATCGTGACCGGCGATCGCGATACTGTGGTCGCCGAGACGATCCATAGCGGCGGCCTTGCCCGCGACATACCGGGTGCGGAACTCGTCTGGGTCCACAATATGGGTCACAAGCCCGAATGGGTGGCGCCGGAACTGGTGGTCGGAGCGATTGGAAAGGTCGCCGGGCGCGCGGTCGATCTTTCTGCCATCGTCCAAACCTTGGAAAGCAGAATCTCGTCGGACGCATATGGCGCCAACTGCAAGGATGAGTGGGTCCCGCCAGACCGAACGGGAGAACATACCCGGCCCGGGCGCGAAACGGGTTAGGCTCGGCTGCACGCCAACCAGTTCTCTCTTGTACTATTGCCCGCCATCACCATTTTTAGGTTGAGGTTCCTTTGTGGGGGAGCAACGTGGTGAAGACGAGCCAGATTGATCAGGAAGCATATGTCCGCGGCGGATTCTGGCGGACTGCGAAGCGCGCCGCGCGTCACGTGCCGTTCATGCAGGACGTCGTTGCGGCCTATTTCTGCGCCATGGACAGGCAGACACCGTTGCGCGTGAAGGGCATCATTCTGGCCGCCCTGGCCTATTTCGTCATGCCCGCCGACACCATTCCGGATTTCCTGTTCGGCGTTGGCTTCACCGATGATGCAGCTGTGCTGGCAGGCGCCATTTCGGCCATCGCGGCTCACCTGAAACCGGCCCATCGCGCTGCCGCTGCGGAAGCCCTGTCGGACCAGACTTGATCACGCTTCTGTGAAATCGTGCGGGCAATTGCCGTGTTGCGCGGTTGTTGGCTTGAAGTCAAACTCTCGCCGTTTTCGTCGGCTGGAAAATAGTCAGGGACGAGCCTGCGCGCGGAGGCGTGCGCGGGCCTGTATTTTCAGGCGGGGCGCCAAATCGTGGAAGCCTTTTCTTTTAGAGATCTTCATCGTTTGGTAACCCAGATTAATTCAAAGTGACGCGAACGGGCCGTCGCCGGCGGCTCCGTCCACGCGTCATTTTTCAAGGACAAGATCAACAACATGCGCGGATTGATTTCGACATTCACCGGCCTCCTGATGATTGCTGTTGCCACGCCGGCGATGGCTCAGTCGGCCACGAAAATCGGCCAGCACAATGCCTGGGGCACCTACAGTTACACGCAGAGCGGCAGCAAGGTTTGCTATGTGCTTACCGTGCCGACAGACAAGAAGCCCGCAAGTCTCGATCACGGTGACATCTTCTTCTTCGTCAGTCAGAAGCCCGGCCAGAACGTGACGTACGAGCCGCAATTTATCGCATCCTACAATTTTCAGGACAATTCCAAGGTCACCGTCACCGTTGGCGACAAGAAATATTCGATGTTCACACGCGGCAAGTCCGCATGGATGGAGAATGCAGCGCAGGAACCCGAACTGATTGCCGCCATGAAGTCCGGTAGTGACATGAAGGTCGATGCGAAGTCTGGCCGCGGCAACGACACGTCCTACGTCTTCTCGCTGAAGGGCATCACCGCGGCGCTCAGCTCGATCGCGAAGTGCAAATAGCCGGTTCGGCAGCGAACTGAGCGATCACCTGCCAAGGGCTGCGGCGCGCAAACCCTCTACCCAGAGCGGCGAGGACATCCAGCCCGCGATAGCGACAATCTGAATGATGATGATGGTGCGAAGGGTCGAGCGAAACGGCTCTTTGCGCGTCTTGTGACGCAGAAGTCTCTGTCCGGCGACCGCGCCCGCGCTGCCGCCCAGAAATGCCAGCCATAGCAATGTCGCTTCGGAAATGCGCCAGGCGCCAAGACGGGCAAGCCGCTTGTCGCGCCAGAACGCAAGGAACGAAACGGCATTGATTCCGACGAGTGCGAGCACGACATAGACGGCGTCCATGCTTGCCAGTCTGCCGCGCAATTGCTGAAAAATTGGCAAAGCCCGGCAGCCGATACCGAGCGACGTGACGCGCTTGCCAGATCCGTGCTATTGGCCGGACCACTCCAACCGAACGAAACCATGGCACTTTCACTCGACCTCACCGCGCAAGAGACGCGCTCCGCCCTCGCCGCCCGCGCCAAGCAGGCCGAGAAGCCGTCGCTGATAGGCCTGTCACGCGCCGAGATGGCCGAAGCGCTTGTCGCTTCAGGCATTGTCCCGGAACGTCAGGCAAAGATGCGCGTCCAGCAATTGTGGCATTGGCTTTACGTGCGCGGCGTGTCCGATTTTTCCGAGATGTTCAACATCTCGAAGGATTTGCGGGCAGCCCTCGCCAGGCAGTTTACGGTAGCCCGGCCGGAGATCGTCGAGGAGCAGATTTCCAATGACGGCACGCGCAAATGGCTGTTCAGGTTCCCGCCACGCGGTGCCGGGCGGCCGGTCGAGATCGAAACCGTCTACATTCCCGAGGAAGGTCGGGGCACGCTGTGCATTTCAAGTCAGGTCGGCTGCACGCTCACCTGCTCGTTCTGCCACACAGGCACGCAAAAACTGGTTCGCAATCTCACTGCCGAGGAAATCCTGGCGCAGCTTCTGACCGCGCGCGATCGGCTCGGCGACTTTCCCGACCGCAACACGCCCGACGGCGCTATCGTGCCCGCGGAGGGCCGCAAGGTGTCCAACATCGTGATGATGGGCATGGGCGAGCCGCTTTATAATTTCGAAGAAGTCAAGAAGGCGCTTCTTATCGCCTCGGACGGTGACGGCCTGTCGCTGTCCAAGAGGCGCATCACGCTGTCGACCTCGGGGGTTGTTCCGGAAATCGCGCGCACCGGAGAGGAGATCGGCGTCATGCTCGCCATTTCCCTCCACGCCACCAATGACGATTTGCGCGACCTGTTGGTGCCCATCAACAAGAAGTATCCGCTCAAGGACCTGATCGCCGCCTGCCGAAACTATCCCGGCCTGTCGAACGCGCGCCGGATTACCTTCGAATATGTGATGCTCAAGGAGGTCAACGACAGCCTCGATGACGCCAAGGCGCTGGTCAAGCTGTTGAGGGGCATTCCCGCCAAGATCAACCTGATCCCGTTCAATCCCTGGCCTGGTACGAACTATCAGTGCTCGGACTGGGAGACGATCGAGAAGTTTGCCGACTTCATCAACAATGCGGGCTATGCCTCACCGATCCGCACGCCGCGCGGTCGG
This sequence comes from Rhizobiaceae bacterium, assembly GCA_023953905.1. GTDB lineage: Bacteria > Pseudomonadota > Alphaproteobacteria > Rhizobiales > Rhizobiaceae > Arvimicrobium. Next base: position 379,512 of record JAMLJA010000002.1, read on the forward strand.
GACATTCTTGCCGCCTGCGGTCAGCTCAAGTCGGAATCAGAGCGTATGAAGCGGACGGACCGTTTGGCGCTGGAAGCCATGATGATCGCCGGCCATGGCGAGGCATAGGATCAGCGCTCACCTTGCCTGCGCCGTCAGGATTTTGAGCGCGAACGCGGAAAACACACCCGCGAAAAGATAGTCGACGATGCGCGTGACCTTGGGACTTGCGCGCAACACTCCCGCAAACTTGTCCGCAGCAAGCACCATCGGTGTGGTGATAAACGTCGAGAGGACCACGAACAGCGCGCCGAGAAAGGCGAGCTTGCCCGGCGCGTATGGATCCCCCGCGGTCACGAATTGTGGAAGAAACGTCATGAAGAACAGGATGATCTTCGGGTTGAGCAGATTGATGCCGATACCCGTAAGGTAGTTCTGCAACAATGTGTGGCCCCGACCCTGGCGCTTCTCGGGCGCGAATGCCGAACCATGGCGAAGCGCCTGCCAGGCGAGCCAGACGAGATAGCCCGCGCCGACAATCTTCAGCGCCAGAAACGACGCGGGGGATGCAACGATCAAGGCAGACAGCCCGAACACCACGAGCGAAGTGTGGATCAGGCAACCGGTCAGCGCGCCGAACATGCAGGCAAGGCCCGCTGCGCGCCCCTCCGAAAGCGCCCGACCGACAAACAGCGTCATGTCCGGTCCCGGCGTGATCGCAATAATGAAGATCGCGACCGAGAACTGAAGGATCGTGGCGAGGCTTGGCAGAAAGACGGACATCATGCTCGTTTTTTCCGCACGCTTTCTGGAGATTGGCAAGCCCTTCCACGCGAAGATAGATCTGCGTCGCCGAAAAAACCTATTGGGCGGATTTAGGCTTCTCGATCGTCTCGTCTTCCGCCATCATCCCGTCATCCACCGCCACATAGACGTCATCACGCCAGCTCCAGTGGATAGCCTCGACACCGTTCACCATCGCAACGGTTACCAGCCCCGGCCAGCCGCTATCCATGCGCGCCTTGTCGATGTAAATTCTCGCCCCCTCAGAAGAGTAGATCTGTTGCCAGTCCCCCTCACCGCTCTCACGCCAGCCTGAAAGCGTGCATCCGGAACTGCCGTAATAATAGGTCGACCCACAAAGGGACCCGAACAGCAGTTTCCTGCCCTCATCCGTTTCGAATTGCGCGGCCGCGATGGAGGGCTGCTTTTTCGTTGCCTGACGAAAGAGTTCGATCTCCTCGCCGAAAAGATCGGTCGCAGCGTCAACTGAGGGCCCCTCTTCGAGAAGGGAAACCTCCTGATAAGCCGACATGTCTATCGGGCTACAGCGCGGAGTGATTGCCTCGATGACTTTCTTGGAACCGCGCAGATTGAACGTTGCGACGAGCGGCGGTTCAGATGCTACACTCACGCGCATCCTCACGCCGGCCTTCAGAGGATTGAGCATTTCGGTCGGCACCAAGACGTGCAGGGATCCCGACTTCGCCTCAACCGGCAGCGTGAAACTCTGTCCTTCGACACCGATCTTCAGGGCATCCGGCGAGCCGACTTCGCCGTCAGTCCGAAACAGGAAGCCCCATTTCTGCTCCACGCAATACAGCGTGCCGCCCGAAATGCCCTTGGGCTCGACGGGCGTCGGCAGGATTGCGACAGCGCCGCCCGCAGCTTCTTCCCATCGATCAGCCGCAAGTGCCGTCGTCGCAGTGCCAGTCACGCAGGCAAGCACCATTGCAAGCCGCAAAGGCAGATCCATTCGTCTCACACAGTCCCCCGGTCGTTTTTCGTCTACGAGAATCAGCCGTCCCATTGGAACTGTGCGGCCCGCAAATGGCAAACAAATCGCTTCACATTCTCATTACCTTGCCTCAGCCGGTCTTTCCTGCTTAGAGACCCATCGAATTGCGGGGATATGAATCCCCAACTGTACGGAGAAATCATGTCCAACTGGAAAGACGTGAAAAAGGTTGTGCTTGCCTATTCCGGCGGGCTGGACACCTCGATCATCCTGAAATGGCTTCAGACCGAACTCGGCGCTGAGGTCGTGACCTTCACGGCCGATCTCGGGCAGGGCGGCGAGTTGGAGCCGGCGCGAAAGAAGGCCGAACTGATGGGCATCAAGGACATTCGCGTCATGGATGTCCGTGAGGAATTCGTTCGTGACTTTGTCTTCCCGATGTTCCGCGCCAATGCCGAGTATGAAGGCCTTTATCTCCTCGGCACCTCGATCGCGCGACCGCTGATTTCCAAGCATCTCGTCGACATCGCTGCCGAAACAGGCGCGGACGCGATCGCCCATGGCGCAACCGGCAAGGGCAATGATCAGGTTCGCTTCGAGCTGTCGGCCTATGCCCTCAATCCTGATATCAAGGTGATCGCGCCATGGCGCGACTGGTCGTTCAAGTCCCGCACCGACCTTCTGGATTTTGCCCGCGATCATCAGATCCCCGTCCCCAAGGACAAGCAGGGCGAAGCGCCGTTTTCGGTCGATGCGAACCTGCTGCACTCCTCTTCCGAGGGCAAGGTGCTGGAAGATCCGTGGCAGGAGCCGCCGGAATTCGTGCATCAGCGTACCGTTTCGCCAATGGACGCGCCCGATGCCGTGACTGAAATCGAAATCGAGTTCCGCAAGGGCGACCCGATTGCAATCAACGGCAAGGAGATGTCGCCTGCAACACTTCTCGCGGCGCTGAACGATCTTGGACGAGACAACGGAATCGGCCGTCTCGATCTCGTCGAGAACCGGTTCGTGGGCATGAAAAGCCGTGGCGTCTACGAGACACCCGGCGGCACCATCCTGCTCTATGCTCATCGTGGCATCGAATCGATCACGCTCGACCGTGGTGCAGCCCATCTCAAGGATGAGTTGATGCCGCGCTATGCGGAGCTGATCTACAACGGCTTCTGGTATTCGCCCGAGCGCGAGATGCTTCAGGCATTGATCGACAAGAGCCAGGAAGACGTTGAAGGCACCGTGCGTCTGAAGCTCTACAAGGGCAATGTCATCGTGACCGGCCGCAAGTCGAAGAAGTCGCTTTATTCGGACGCGCTCGTCACCTTCGAGGACGATCGCGGCGCCTATGATCAGAAGGATGCGGAGGGCTTCATCCGTCTCAACGGCCTGCGTCTGCGCACGCTCGCTGCGCGCAAACGCAATACCTGATCGACAGCCTTGTCGCGACGCAGCCAAGATCACGCCGTTCGACGCCGGCTGGTTCTCGTGCTGCCCGGTTTCGAGCGGGTTTCACTGGAATCGCACTATCGACGATTCTGCCGGGAGGCCACCAAGTCCGCGCCGAGCTATGACGTGAGTTTCAGTTTCGGCGCGCCACAGGTCGAGGAGGGCGCGTGCAAGACATCCTCCTTCGAGATGACCACACAAGGCAGTGCTTGGACAACTCATGCTGAGGTCGTTCTCTACGATCTCGCCTGCCTCAATGCCATGTATGACAGGCAGCCCATGCCCGTGCGGCTTCTGCGCGGGTTCGGAGCGGTCCTTGATCTCCTGATCCACGGCACGGCGCTGCGCTACTTGCGGGACGGATGGCGTTTTTTCCTGTTCTTCCTGTTTCCCTTCTTCTTCGTCATGGCGATTGTCGTTCTGATGGCCCTCGCCATAGCGCCGGCAGCCCTTGAAGGCCCGTGGCACCTCGCCTGGAGCGTGCCATTGGCGCTGGCGGGTTTTGCATCTCTTTGCGTGTTCGCCAAGCGCATGCATGTGCCGCTGATGATGGATCTGTGGGCTCTCACAGTCGATGTTCCCAGAGGCCGGAAAGAGGATGTCCGCCGGATGCTGGCGGCGGTTGCGGATGACATCGCGACCCGCATCGCGGCGTCAAAGGTCGATGAGGTGATCGTCGTTGGCCATAGCTTTGGAGCCGTGCCCGCAGTCATGGCACTGGCGGATCCCCGCGTGACGAAAGTGGCACAGCAACATCCGGTCGGACTGCTGGCGGCCGGATCCTATCTTCTGGCCGTGGCGCACCATCCTGCCGCAAAGGCGTTGCGCGAAGCCACAAGGCGCGTCCTGAGAAGCCCGGTTACCTGGCTGGACGCTCAGTCCCATACCGACCCGATCAACTTCTTCCGCACCAATCCGGCAGACGCGTTGCGCGTCCATGTTGCCAAACGCCCCTCCATCGTCGAGGTCCGCTTCAAGCAGCAACTCGACCCGACAAGCTACGCTCAGATTCGCGGCGACTTCTTCCGTACGCATCGGCAGTTCGTCTACGGAGTGGAAAGGCGCAGCCACTACTCTCTGTTTGGCATCATAGGCGGGCCAGAGCGTTTCACGGATGTCACGGCGCGCGGCGGCCTGTTACCGGACTGGACGCGGTTCAGGAGCCCTGAAACCGGAACGAGCGGATAGCAAAAAAAGAACCCGGCACGGGGCCGGGTTCCATTCATTGTCTTTCAGGATCAATGACTGATCACGTCAACCGTCGATTTCAGCACCGATGATCGCAATGGCCTTCTGGTAAACGCCCGCTGCATTCCATCCCTGGATCGCGCCGAAATTCGCCTGTCCCGGCTGATAGCCGGCACCCGCGCGCCAGCCATGTCCGCGCAGGAAGTTGGCGGTCGACGCAAGTGCATCGGCCTTGTTGCGCAGATCGACGCGACCATCGCCGCTGCCATCCACGCCGTATTTCAGCACGTTGACGGGCAGAAACTGCGTCTGACCGACCTCGCCATGCATGGCGCCGACGGAAGAGCTGCTCAGCGTTCCGTTCTGCACAAGCCGCAACGCGGCATAAAGCTGGTTGGTAAAATAGTCCGAGCGCCGACAGTCATAAGCCAGCGTCGCCACCGCAGACAAAGTGTTGGAGTTGCCCATGAAGCTCCCGAACCCGGTCTCCATGCCCCAGATCGCGATCAGCGGACCCGCAGGCACGCCGTAACGGCTCTCGATCTTGTTGAAGAGCGCCGCGTTCTGCTTCTTGAGGTTGCGGCCTTTGGAAATAATCGTCTTGGCGCCGCGCTTGGCCATGAACTGCTCCAGCGACAACTTGAAGCTCTTCTGGTTTCGGTCGGCATGGATGGTCTTCGTCGCATAGCTTGTCTTCGCCAATGCCGACAGCGCATTTCCCTTGATACCCTGAGACTTCGCCTCGGCAGCAAAAGACTGCTTCCAGGCATCGAATCCGCCTCCGCTGTTGCCGCAAGTCGCCGCTTGCGCCGCGCCCGCTCCGATCGCGAATACCGCGAACAGTGCCGCCACTGCTGTCTTTTTGGTCACCCCTGCCATGAATAGCTCCTCGTTGCCCTTGTGGTGGTATTTATGCACGTTATTCCTGCCGGAAGCGCGTTAATCGCCCAGATTTCAGTCGTTGAAGAGGATGTTTGAGGCCAAAGCAAGTCACGGGCGCGTCAGACGGCACGATTCAGGCGCAATGCAGCATTGTTGCCACGTTGACTCGCACAGAGACCTTCGCCTGCATCAAGCCAGCCTTAACCTTGCTTAAATGCGCATGGCTTAGCGATGGTAGATGCGCATTGAATGCGCGGCCCAACTCGCGCGAGGTCAAGCGGAAACCTTATGTTCCGTGCACAGATCAAAGCCCACCGGTCCAGACTTTCCAGCAGTCTTCGCGCGCGCGTGCTTTTGCTGATCGTCGCCATCTTCGCGGCAATTGCAGTGCCCAGCGCGTTTGCTTTTACCTACTTCGTAGATTCTGCCGTGCTCAAGCTGGGTACTCTGTTTGCCGAAAAGCAGATCCAGTATGACCGCCTTCGCGGCTTGGAAATGCTCAACCGGGAGGTCGGCCTGGCCGAAACTCTGACCCGATCGCCCTCAATGATCGCCTGGGCTGAGCATGAGTCTTCCCCAGAACAGCGCGCGCGTGGGATCGCTGAGCTCGAGCGCTATCGCCTGCTGTTTCGTGACCAAAGCTATTTCTTCGTCCACGACGCCACAGGAAATTACTACTTCAACGACAGCAGTAACTCCTTCGCGGGACGCCAGTTGCGCTATTCGGTGCGCGCCGGCAATCCGCGAGACGGGTGGTACTTCAAGACGATCGCCGGCGACCCGGGGTGCCAGTTGAACGTCGACAATGACGATAACCTGCGTGTGACGAAGGTCTGGATCAACTGCATCGTCGAACATGGTGGCAAGCGGCTGGGCGTACTTGGCACCGGCATCGATCTTTCGACCTTCATCAACCAGGTCGTCAACAGCGGCCAGGATGGCATTCAAAGCCTGTTTGTCGACGGCGATGGTGCCGTTCAGGCCAGCGCCGACCGCAATGAAATCGATTTCCACAGCCTCACCAAGACTGCAGGCGAACGCAAGACGATCTATCAGATGCTGGACGACGCCGACGAGCGGCTGCGCCTCGAAAAGATGATGGCGGCGGCGGCATCTGGCGGTCAGGAAGTCTCTCCGGAGTTCATGCATCTAGAAGGCCGTCGCGTCCTGATCGGCATCGGCTACCTGAACGGTCTCGACTGGTACAATGTGACGATACTCGACTCCGGAAAGGTCATTGATCGCGGTCTGTTTTGGCCGTTGGCCGCTCTTCTTGCCGTCGTGATGGCGGCCGCCGCGGGGCTCGTGACCTGGCTCTTCAAACGCAGCGTTCTGGATCGGCTGGCGCGCATGGAACAATCGGTGAATCGGATAGAAGCAGGCGACTATGGCGATAGCGTCGATCAATCGCCTGACGAGATCGGCCGCCTGTCGCAGTCGCTGCATGCGATGGCGGAATTTGTACGCGACAACACGAAAATGCTGGAACTGGCGGTGCGGGAAAGGACCCAACAGCTGGAGCTCATCGCCTATGTCGATCATTTGACGGGCATCGCCAACCGTCGCGGCTTCACCCAGAGCTTTCATCGGAAGCACGATGTTTCGAAGCCACCCCTTGGCCTTCTTCTGCTGGATATCGATGGCTTCAAAACCGTCAATGACCGCTTCGGCCACACAGCAGGTGACGAGATCGTCATTCAAATGGCGAACCGCCTGACCGAAACGGTAGGCACAAAAGGCGTTTGTGCCCGTTGGGGAGGCGACGAATTCGCAATCCTGATTATCGATTGCAACGAGCAGACCCTTCAGAAAGTCGCATTTTCGATCGTCAACGTCATCCGCGCACGGCCTTTCAACCTTCCCGATAACGAACACCTCGCCGTTACCGCCAGCGTCGGGGCCAGCCTTGTCACTCGCGACGATACGCTGGACAGCGCCGCCGGCCACGCCGATCTGGCTCTCTACGCGGCCAAGAATGCGGGCCGGAACCGCGTCGTGATGTTCAGCGTACTGGCAGGTGCTTCAGCAGACGCCAAAGTCGCCTGACCCTTCACGCCACTGCCTTTGCCCTCCAAAGCTTGACTTTGCTGGCGCTTTGCGGTTGAAGGCAGCCTAATTCAGCGACGAGTTCAACTCCGAGCAGCCGACCGGGACGCCCACGCCTTTTCAGGCAGGTGCTGTAAACAGATCCCGGAGGCCAACACCCGGCAGCGCGATGCGCCCCCGGGTGCTTTTTGGCTTTGGCGCTTGGTTGGTCGCCGCTGAAGGACTACTTCTGGGGTCATACCGACCCGGAAGCGAAGGAAAGCGGATGTTCGAGAGCTTACAAGAGCGCCTTGGCTCAATTCTGAATGGCCTGACCGGCCGCGGTGCGCTGTCCGAGGCTGATGTTTCGGCAGCCCTGCGCGAAGTACGTCGCGCGCTGCTGGAAGCCGACGTGGCGCTTGAAGTCGTGCGTTCCTTTACCGATCGGGTCCGCACCAAGGCGGTCGGCGCCGAGGTTCTCAAGTCGATTAAGCCCGGCCAGATGGTCGTCAAGATCGTCCACGACGAACTCGTGGAGATGCTGGGCTCCGAAGGCCAGACGATCGATCTCAATGCGCCCGCACCCGTCGTCGTCATGATGGTCGGTCTGCAGGGCTCGGGCAAGACCACGACTTCGGCGAAGATCGCCAAGCGACTGACCGAACGCCAGGGCAAGAAGGTCCTTATGGCCTCGCTGGACACCCGGCGCCCTGCCGCGCAGGAGCAGTTGCGCCAGCTTGGCGAGCAAACCAGCGTGGCAACCTTGCCGATCGTGGCCGGACAATCGCCAGTTGAGATCGCCCGCCGCGCGGTCCAGGCAGCCAGACTCGGCGGCCATGACGTGATCATCCTCGACACGGCGGGTCGTACCCACATCGACGAGCCTCTGATGGCCGAGATGGCCGAGATCAAGCGCGTCTCCAACCCGCACGAAATTCTGCTGGTTGCCGATTCGCTGACCGGTCAGGACGCCGTCAACCTCGCCAAGAGCTTTGATGAGCGCGTTGGTATCACGGGCCTGATTCTCACGCGCATGGACGGTGATGGACGCGGTGGCGCGGCCCTCTCGATGCGTGCGGTCACCGGAAAGCCGGTGAAGCTGCTTGGCACCGGCGAGAAGATGGACGGACTGGAAGAATTCCATCCGAAGCGGATCGCCGACCGCATCCTTGGCATGGGCGATATTGTCTCGCTGGTCGAAAAGGCAGCCGAGAACATCGACGCGGAAAAAGCCGCGGCGATGGCCAAGAAAATGCAGTCCGGCAAGTTCGACCTGAACGACCTTGCCGATCAGCTTGGCCAGATGAGCAAGATGGGTGGCATGGGCGGCATCATGGGCATGATGCCGGGCATGGGCAAGATGAAGGACCAGATGGCCGCGGCAGGCCTGGACGACAAGATGTTCGCCCGTCAGATCGCCATCATCCAGTCCATGACCAAGGCCGAACGCGCCAATCCAGACATTCTCAAGCACAGCCGCAAGAAGCGCATCGCGGCGGGCTCCGGTACGGATGCGGCCGAAATCAACAAGCTTCTGAAAATGCACCGTCAGATGGCCGACATGATGAAGGCGATGGGCGGCAAGGGCAAAGGCGGGGGGATGATGCGCGGTCTTATGGGCGGCATGGCGCAGAAAATGGGGCTTGGCGGCATGATGCCGGGCGGCGGAATGCCGGATCTGTCCAAGATGGATCCCAAGCAGCTAGAGGCTCTTCAGAAGCAGGCGCAAGCCGCCGGCCTTGGCAAGGGAATGCCCGGAGGACTTCCCGGTCTTCCAGGCGGCGGAGGAGGTTTCCCAGGGTTGCCGGGCGGAATGAAGCTTCCCGGACTTGGCGGCCCTGCGGGCGGGCTGCCCGGTCTCGGCAAGAAGAAGTAGGAGGAAAAGAATGAGCGGCGATCCTCGCGCGAAGCTGGCAGAATACCGCGCCTCCATCGACAACATCGATGCAGCCCTTATCCATATGCTGGCCGAGCGTTTCCGCTGCACCCAGGCCGTCGGTGTTCTGAAAGCCACCCATGGGCTGCCCCCCGCCGATCCGTCACGCGAGCAGCAGCAGATATCCCGGCTGCGTCAACTGGCCGAGGACGCGCATCTCGATCCCGATTTTGCGGAGAAGTTCCTGAATTTCGTCATCAAGGAAGTGATCCGCCACCACGAACAGATCGCCGCCACGAACGGCGCGACTGCACCCGGCGCTGAGGGCGCCGCCACAACCGGCTGACCTCAGCCATCGTACAAGCTCTAGGAGAACTGAAGAAATGTCCCTGAAGATCCGTCTGGCCCGCGCTGGCTCCAAGAAGCGCCCCTACTACCATATCGTCATTGCAGACGTGCGCAGCCCGCGCGACGGCCGCTTCATCGAGACGATTGGCGCCTGGAACCCGATGCTGCCCAAGGATGGCGAGCGCGTGAAGCTTGACGCCGACCGCGCCAAGCACTGGCTGTCGCATGGTGCGACCCCGACCGATCGTGTTCTGCGCTTCCTCGACGAGGCCGGCATCTCCAACCGTCCCGCACGCAGCAACCCAAAGAAGGCCGAGCCCGGCAAGAAGGCTCAGGAGCGCATCGCTCTGCAGAAGCAGGCCGAAGAAGCAGCTGCGGCCGCAGCGGCAGCCGCTGCAGCAGCTCCTGCCGAAGAAGCAGCCGCGAGCTAAGCCCCGACGTCAGGCATTTAACGAAAACGGCGGCCCTCGAGCCCGCCGTTTTTGCATTCATGAATGTAAGAGTCGCGTCAGCCGCCCGCGATAGCGTTCATCTTCTTTGCCAGCTTGAAATCAAGATCTGTAATCCCATCCACATCATGGGTGTTCAGTGTGACGTCGACGGTCTTGTAGACATTCGACCAGTCAGGATGATGATCCAACTTCTCGGCGGCAAGAGCCGCACGGCTCATGAAGCCGAATGCCTCGGAAAAATTCTTGAAAGTGAAGACACGGCGGATCGATTTGCCGTCGCTTGAGACGCTCCAGCCCTCCAATTCCGAGAGCGCCGTCGCAACGGCTTCAGCCGAGAGTTTTTCGCGTGCCATGGTCAGCGCATATAGCGGAAAGCATCGACGAGACCAGATGAAGCACCCGCGCCGCGCGCGTCCGACCCCATCAGCGGCCACACTTCCTCGATCACGTAGGGGCCGCCACCAACCGACTCGCGGGACGACATCAACACAAAACGCCCGGCGCGGAACGGCATCGCCGCAAAATTCCCCCGCGACGAAAGGTAATGGGCGACATCGTCGGCGCTGGAGTTTCTAAGGCGTGCCAGCGTCACATGCGGCGTGAACTTGCGCGGATCGGCCGGCAATCCAAGCCGCTGGCAGATGCGCTCGATTTCCGCCTGCAATGCGTTGAGATCGGGCGACGGCATAGCACCCGCCCATAGGGAATGCGGCTTCTTGCCGCCAAATGCGCCAACGCCCGAAAGGCTGAGCGAGAAGGATGGCCGGCGCACTCGGTCGAGCGCGTTGGCGATCTCATCGGCGACATGGCCTTCAACGTCTCCGATGAAGCGCAAGGTCATGTGATAATTCTCGACGTCGATCCAGCGCGCGCCAGGCAGGCCGCCCCGAAGGAGCGAGAGAGAAAGTGCAGCGTCACGCGGAATTTCGAGGGCGGTAAAAAGACGTGGCATGGCCAGGCTCCTTTCCTCGAATCGAACTCGCATCTCTAGCGAATCATCGAAAGGGCGCGTCGGCAAGCTGTTTGTTGATCACTATCCCCAAACAACGGTTTCCGTTGCGGCAGGTAAAACGACCGAGCTCAGCCATTGCCTGATGACGCGTCAATCACTTTTTCGACAGTTGGCAGCATGCGCTCCACCATTATGTCGATGCCTTCAGCGGTGGGATGCATCCCGTCGGACTGCACCAATGAGCGCTCGCCCGCGACGCCATCGAGAAAGAACGGATAGAGCGGAACATCGTACTTCTGAGCCAGCCGATCATAGAGCCCATTGAACGCCTGTGCGTAATCAGGACCGAGATTGGGCGCCGCAAGCATGCCCGCAAGGAGCACCCCAATATTCCGATCCCTCAGCCGCGCGAGCATGGAATCGAGGTTCTTTTCCGTCAGATCCGGGGCAATTCCGCGCAACATGTCGTTTGCCCCCAGCTCAAGGATGACAAGATCCGTCCCGTCCGGCACGGACCAGTCGAGGCGCGCGAGCCCCCCGCTCGTCGTGTCTCCGGATACACCCGCGCCAATGACCTCGACATCGAGACCCTTGGCGGTCAGCGCCGCCTGAAGCTTCTCGGGAAAGCTCTCGCCCGGCCCGAGTTGATAGCCCGCCATCAGGCTGTCGCCGAAGCCCACGATGCGATAGGGCTCGGCAAAAGCCTGCGCACCCGTGCCGATCACGACCGTTGCGAGAAACGCGAAGACGGCGAATAAACGTTTGAAAGGCATCTCTCGTAACCCATATCAGGCGGGACACACCGCCCGCTCATCTCAATATAGGAACTCTCCTCTGTGACAGTAGCCGCCATCGAACTGCGCGACGTATCTCTCACATTGGGCGAAGGCGCGTCGTCCGTGCACGTCCTCAAGGAGATTTCACTCGATCTTGCTGCCGGCGAGGTTACCGGCATTGTCGGCCCCTCCGGTTCGGGCAAGTCGACACTTCTGATGGTGCTTGCGGGTCTTGAGAAAGTCGATTCCGGCACAGTGACGATTGCCGGAGAACGCCTCAATGGTAAGACCGAGGACCAGATCGCGGCTTTTCGCGGCCGTACCATCGGGATCGTGTTTCAGTCGTTTCACCTGATCCCGAACATGACCGCACTGGAAAACGTCGCGGTGCCACTGGAACTGGCGGGAAGGCAGGACGCGTTCGAGGTCGCTGAGCGTGAACTCGCTGCCGTTGGCCTCTCACAACGCCTGACCCACTATCCGGGCGAACTTTCCGGCGGGGAACAGCAGCGCGTCGCGATTGCTCGCGCGCTGGCGCCCGAACCGCACATCCTCATCGCCGACGAACCGACAGGAAATCTCGATCAGGTTACAGGCCTGCAAATCGCCGACCTGCTCTTTGCCAAGGCGGCAGAGCGCGGCATGACACTCGTACTCGTAACGCATGATCAGGCGCTGGCCGCCCGCTGCGGACGCCAGGTCGCCATGCGCTCGGGCAGGATCGAAGCCGGTGAGCCGCGCCCCGCTCTGATGTCTGCCTGAGGCGGGGACAGATGATCGGTTCCCTTCCCCTCGCGACCCGCTTCGCGCTGCGCGAGATGCGCAGCGGTCTCTCCGGCTTCCTGATCTTCATCGTTTGCATCGCAATCGGTGTCGCCGCGATCGGTGGCGTCAATTCGGTGGCGCGCGCCATCTCGGATGCGGTGGCCGATCAGGGTCAGGTTCTGCTCGGCGGCGATATCCGATTTGAACTCAATCAGCGTGAAGCGACGCAACCCGAACTCGACCATCTTCGCAGCCTCGGAGACGTGGCCGAAAGCGCCAATATGCGATCCATGGCACGGCAGGCCGACGGCTCAAATCAGGCACTGGTCGAGGTCAAGGCAATCGATCAGGCATATCCCCTCTTCGGCGCGCTTCAGACGGACCCGCAAGTTCCGCTCGCTGACCTCTTTGCAGAACGCGGTGGGGTCTATGGTGCTGCCGCACCGGATCTCCTGTTCGAGCGCCTCGGCCTGCCGCTGAACGCCACGATCCGGCTGGGTGCCGCCACTTTCGAATTGCGGGCCAAGATCCTGACGGAGCCCGATGCGGTATCAGACGGATTCGGCTTCGCCCCGCGCCTCATGGTCTCGATGGACGGTTTGCGTGCAGCCGGTTTGATCCAGCCGGGTAGCCTTGTGGAGTATGCCTACAAGGTCAAGCTGCCGCCCGCCACGACGGCGGCCGAACTGTCGAGCATCATGCAACGTGCCAACGCTGAGTTTCCCGAGGCGGGCTGGTCGACGCGCACCCGCACCACTGCCGCGCCATCTCTCGCATCCAACATAGAGCGGTTCTCGCAGTTTCTGACGCTGGTGGGGCTGACGGCGCTCGTCGTCGGTGGCGTCGGCGTGGCAAACGCCGTGCGCGCCCATCTCGATGCCAAGCGACCTGTCATCGCCACGTTCAAAAGCCTCGGGGCCTCGGGTGGCTTTGTATTTCAGGTCTATCTCATCCAGATCCTGCTGATTTCCGCCATAGCCATCGTGCTCGGATTGATCGTCGGCGCATTGATGCCCTTCGCGGCCAGCACCTTTCTGGCTTCGGTCATCCCGGTTCCCGCAGAGCCGCGCGTCTATCCGGGCGCTCTCGCACTTGCTGCCCTGTTCGGGATCATGGTGACGCTGGTGTTTGCGTTGCTGCCGCTTGGTCGCGCGCGCGATGTGCCGGCTACCGCGCTCTTTCGTGAACTGGGTTTCGAGGCACGTGGTCTTCCTCGCCCGATCTATGTCGTCATGGCGGTTGGCATTGCCGCCGCACTTGCGCTGATAGCCATCTGGATGGCGGCCGACCGGCGGATCGCCTGGATATTCGTTGTTGCCGCGATTGTATCCTTCATCGTGCTGCGAGCCGTCGGAGCGCTCGTTCAGTATCTTGCGCGTCACAGTCCGCGGGTGAGATCGACCGCTCTGCGCCTTGCCATCGGCAATATTCATCGCCCGGGCGCGTTGACCCCATCGGCGGTTTTGTCGCTCGGCCTTGGCTTGACGCTGCTCGCCACGCTGGCGCTGATCGACGGCAATCTGCGACGCCAGATAGCCGGCAGCCTGCCGGAACAGGCGCCCAACTTCTTCTTCGTGGACATACAAAGCGCGGAAGTCGAGCAATTCGCGCAGCTTCTGCAATCTGAGGCGCCAAGCGGCGATCTCATGCGCGTGCCGATGTTGCGCGGTCGCATCATGGCCATCAACGGAACCGACATACGCGAAATCACCGTGCCGCCGGAAGGCGCGTGGGTGTTGCGCGGTGACAGGGGCATCACATATTCGGCCAGCGCGCCTGAGAACGCGACACTTTCGGCCGGCCAATGGTGGCCCGCGGACTATTCCGGCGAGCCGCTGGTGTCGTTTTCAGCCGAGGAGGCCGGACAACTTGGCCTTAAGATCGGCGACACGCTGACGGTCAACGTGCTTGGCCGCAACGTCGACGCCCGCATTGCCAATCTGCGCGACGTTCAATGGGAATCGCTCTCGATCAACTTTGTCATGGTATTTTCGCCCAATACTTTCGCGGGCGCGCCGCATGCGTGGTTGGCGACACTGACAGACAGGAATGCCAGCGCTGAAGATGAATCCAGGATTCTGAATGCCGTGACGCGCGCCTTTCCGACCGTCACCACGGTGCGCGTCAAGGATGCGCTCGATGTGGTCAACGGTCTCGTCGCCCAACTTGGCGTGGCCATTCGCGCCGCAGCGGGCGTCGCCCTGATCGCTTCGATCCTGGTGCTGGCCGGAGCGCTGGCGGCAGGCAACCGTGCGCGCATCCACGATGCCGTGGTTCTCAAGACACTCGGCGCCACGCGGCGCACGCTGATTCTGGCATTCTCGCTTGAGTATCTGCTGATCGGGCTCGCCACCGCGATCTTCGCGCTGCTTGCAGGTGGCGTCGCCGCCTGGTTCGTCGTCAGCAGGATCATGAGCCTGCCGTCCGCGTTCCTGCCCGAGGTCGCAATCGGCACAGTGGTCGTGGCTCTTGTGCTGACCATCGGAATTGGATTGGCCGGAACGTGGCGGGTGCTCGGGCACAAGGCCGCACCCATTCTGAGGAATTTGTAACCTTTCATTTGCCTTTCGAGACGCGGGGCGGCGTTTGCAACATGTTGCGCGTTAGCCTTCGTATGAAAATTGCGTGATCACGTTGTCTTGCAATGCGTGTCAGGTCTTGTTCTCGGCGCAAAGACACATCATATTCGGCCGCAGGCATGCTGGAGTCCCGCCAGCGGCGCCTGGGCGCGTGCATGGGCTGCGACCGACACCCGACGGGACAGAAGCAACAGAGGAAATCCATGGCTGAACCCATTCGCAACTACCAGACGCGCGTAGCGCCCGGTGCGCGCGCCGACGCCGCGATCGACCAGGGTCTGCGCGCCTACATGCTCAAGGTCTACAATCTGATGGCCATGGGTATGGCGATCACTGGTGTTGCCGCCCTTGCAATGGCGATGCTGGCGACAACCAACGATCCGTCACAGGCCGTAGCCACGATGGGTAACGGCAAGATGCTGACCAATGTCGGCTACGCCGTCTATGCATCGCCGCTTCGCTGGGTCATCATGCTGGCTCCGCTCGGCATGGTGTTCTTCCTGAGCGCCCGCGTCCACAAGATGAGCGTCTCTGCCGCGCAGACATCGTTCTGGATCTTCGCCGGTCTGATGGGCTTGTCGCTTTCGTCGATCTTCCTGGTCTACACCAGCGCATCGATCGTCCAGACATTCTTCGTCACGGCGGCAGCGTTCGGCGCCCTCTCGCTCTATGGTTACACGACCAAGCGTGACCTGACCGCGATGGGCTCGTTCCTGATCATGGGCGTGTTCGGCCTGATCATCGCCATGGTGGTGAACATTTTCCTGGCCTCTTCGGCTCTGCAGTTTGCCATCTCGGCACTCGGCGTGCTGATCTTCTCGGGCCTCACCGCCTATGACACGCAGAAGATCAAGGAAATGTACTGGGAAGGCGATGACGTCCTGGTTGCCGGCCGCAAGGCCATCATGGGCGCTCTGACGCTCTACCTGGACTTCATCAACCTCTTCACGTTCCTTCTCCAGTTCCTCGGCAATCGCGAATAATTGCATCCGAAACTGGACCAAGAAAGTTTGCGAGGGCGGCCCAAGGGCCGCCCTTTTCATTTGTCGGTTCAACTGCTCATGTGAGGACTTTCACCTCGCGAGCTGTGTCCATGTCTCCACTAGAGATTCGTCCTGCAACGCTTGCCGACATGGTGCGACTTACCGAGATCTATGCCGACGCCGTGACGAGCGGAACCGCATCCTACGAGTTGGAGCCGCCCACACAGGCGGAGATGGCAAGCCGGTTCAACGATATGGTGAAAGGCGGCTATCCCTATCTGGTCGCCATTCGCGAAGGAACCATCGTCGGCTATGCCTACGTCAATGCATTCAGGGCGCGTCCAGCGTATCGGTTCATCGTCGAGAATTCGATCTATGTCGCCCCGGAAGCCAAGGGCGGGGGCATTGCGACGGCACTGATGCACGCCCTCGTCGACCAATGTGAACAGCTCGGGTTTCGCCAGATCCTCGCCGTCATCGGCGATGGCTCGAAATCCAGCCCCTCCGTCAGGCTACATGAAAAGCTGGGCTTCCAGCACGCAGGTACGCTGGTCGGCACCGGCTGGAAACATGGGCGATGGCTGGATACCGTCCTGATGCAGCTTCCCCTCAATGGGGGCAATGCGACAGATCCCGATCCGCAATCGGAACCGGAAATACGATTCCGGGAACAATTACGTCTCAAGACTGCCGATTGAACGACCTTCCGCCGCAAAAGGTGCGGAGCGAAGGCCTACCACATCTCCTTCTCGTAGACCTCGTCGAGCCAACGGTCCTTCGCTTCCGCGGATTCGGCAAACTTCGTCTGGTCCTTCAGGATTTCACCCAGTGTCGGCATCGCAGAGCGCGGCGGCCAGCTTTCCGGCTGCCATAGCTTGGATCGCATGAATGCCTTGGCGCAATGCATGTAGACGGCCTTGACCTTAACCACGAGCACGCTGACCGGAACCTTTCCCTCAGCCGACAGGCTCTCGCGCAAAGGCTGGTCGAACGTGATCCGGCCGTTACCGTTAACGCGCAGGGTCTCGTTCATTCCCGGTATCAGGAATAGCAGCCCGACGGCGGGATTGACGACGATGTTTTCCCAAGTGTCGAGCCGGTTGTTGCCGGGCCGGTCGGGAATGGCCAGCGTCACGTCATCGAGGACAGCCACGAACCCCGGCTTGTCGCCTTTGGGCGTGACGTCCGCATTGCCTTCGCCATCCGACGACCCGATCAACACGAACGGGCTCTTTTCGATGAAATTGCGGCTATGCGGATCGAGCTGCCGCATCTCCTTCTGGACCGCCCCACCAGTCGCAAGCTTGTAATGTTCGCGAAGTCCCTCGCGCGAAGTTACGAACTCCATGCTTCCTCCCTATTTCTCGCCCTTTTCCTCTGCCGAGTGGCGCATGATCAGGCGCATCTGGCTCATCGTGAAGACGAGCGTAATCGGCATGATTCCCCACACCTTGAACGCCACCCAGGTGTCGGTCGAGAAGTTACGCCAGACAATTTCGTTGGCCAGAGCCAGAAACAGGAAAAACAAGCCCCAGCGAAAAGTCAGTTTTCTCCAGCCCTCGGCATCGAGCTTGAATGCGGAATCGAACACGTAGCCGAGGAGAGACTTGCCAAAGTAGAGGCCGCCCAGAAGCACGACACCGAAGAGCGTGTTCACGATGGTCGGCTTCATCTTGATGAAGACGTCGTCCTGCAAATAGAGCGTCAGCGCACCGAAGACGAAGACAACGGCGCCGGATACGAGCGGCATGATCGGCAGTGTTCGCACAAGCACCCAGGAAGCAATCAGGGCGATCGCCGTAGCGATCATGAACAGACCGGTCGCAAGGAATATCGGGCCACCGAACCAGCTCAGCGCGGGAAATTTGCCAACGAGCCACTCGCCCCGCGTGTTGGCGACGAAGAACACGATCAGTGGCCCAAGCTCCAGAGCAAGCTTGAGAAGCGGGTTCATCTCCCTGCGCTTCGGATCGGACGGATCGCGTTCGAGCATGGGAGCGTTCATCGAAAATGCCTCGTAAAATCAGTCACAGCGGATTGAGGGTCCGCCGCTCACTGTATTCCTGCAATTGCCTTGGCGAAATCGCCGGCTGAGAACGGCTCAAGATCCTCGACCTGCTCGCCGACCCCGATGAAATAAACAGGCAGCTTGTGCTTGGCCGCGATGCCGACAAGGATACCGCCGCGTGCGGTGCCGTCGAGCTTGGTCATTACGAGGCCGTTGACGCCTGCTACATTGCGGAAAATCTCGACCTGATTGAGCGCGTTTTGTCCGGTCGTGGCATCCACCGTCTGAAGCACCGTATGCGGCGCCTCGGGATCGAGCTTCCCAAGCACGCGAACGATCTTCTCGAGTTCGGCCATCAGTTCTGTCTTGTTCTGCAGTCGACCGGCGGTGTCGATGATCAAGACGTCGGAGCCTGCTTCCTTTGCCTGCTCGAAAGCATCATAGGCAAGCCCGGCTGCATCCGCCCCGAGTTTTGAGGATATGACGGGCGAGTGTGTCCGCTCTCCCCAGATCCTGAGCTGTTCGATTGCCGCGGCGCGGAATGTGTCTCCCGCTGCGAGCATGACCGAAAGGCCGCCCTGCGTCAGCTTGGCCGCGAGCTTGCCGATGGTCGTGGTCTTGCCGGTGCCGTTGACACCCACCACCAGGATGACATGAGGCTTGTGCGACAGGTCGAGCTCAAGTGGCTGCGCAACGGGCGCGAGCACCTTGCCGATTTCCTCGGCCATGACTGACCGCACTTCCTCGTCCGAGACATTCTTTCCGTACCGTCCCGATGCCAGCGCGTCGGTGATGCGCAACGCCGTTTCAAGCCCGAGATCGGCACGGATGAGCACGTCCTCAAGATCCTGCAGTGTGTCCTCGTCCAGCCGCCGCTTGGTGAAAAGCCCGGCAACATTGCCGGTCAGCTCTCGCGACGATCGTGACAGACCCTCGCGCAGCCGCTGGAACCACGATTGCCTTGGGCTTTCCGCCACTGGCGCGGCAATCGGGGCGGCCTTCTGCTCGACCGTCTTGGACACTGTGACCTTGCCCGGCGCCTGCGGCGCCGGTTCGACCACGATTTCTGGCTCTGGCTCTGGCTCTGGCTCCGGCTCTGGCTCTGGCTCTGGCTCTGGCTCTGGCTCTGGCTCTGGCTCTGGAAGATGTTCAGGTTTTCTGTCGGGGGCAATGGGAGATGTCGGTTCTTCCCCGCCGGAACGCAATTCTGCCGGGTCGGCCCCTTCGGCCTCGTGCTCAACCACAATCGGTGTTGGCAGCGCCTCCGGCTCGGCTTGGCGTTTCACCTCCTCCGCAAGAGAGGCCGCAGGCTCGGAGTCGGCCTCTGGAGACCGCTCGGCGACCGGCGCAACTGCTTCGATCGCGTCCGGGGATTCTGCGGCAATCGGAGAGGGCTCAAGCGCTTCCGGCTCAGGCCTCTGATCTTGAGGAACCTGCGTGCTTTCGAACGGCGGACGCGTCGCGACATCGTCCTCCTGCGGCTGTTCGAGCACCTCCTTCTTGCCGAAGGAAAAGACCTTCTTGAGAAAACCCAAAGCCATCAGAGATGAAATCCTTATGCCGCCTGCGCTTCGACAGGCACGGCGATGAGCCGGCTGCCGTCATGCCCGGCAATTGTGGCCTCGACGATCTCGCCCGGCAACCCGCATGGGATTGTGGCAAGCGTGAAGCCTTCCGTGCGGCCGAGCCCCTCGCGTTCGACAAGAATGCGCTGAGCCGTGCCGGAGAGCGAACCGAGATGGTGCGCATAGGCACGGTCACCGGCCTCTCGAAGGGTTGCCGCACGTGCCTTTACAATGCCGCGGTCGAGCTGTGGCATGCGGGCCGCGGGGGTGCCTTCGCGTGGGCTGAACGGGAACACATGCAGATGCGTGAGACCGCACTCGTCAACCAGTTTGAGAGAATTCTCGAACATCGCGTCGGTCTCGGTCGGGAAACCGGCGATAATGTCCGCACCGAATACGATGTCTGGGCGAAGCCTGCGCACATCCTCGCAAAAACGGATGGAATCGTCGCGCAGATGGCGCCGCTTCATGCGCTTCAGGATCATGTCGTCGCCTGCCTGCAGCGAAAGATGCAGATGAGGCATCAGCCGAGACTCCGTCGCGATACAGTCGAGCAGATCGTCATCGGCTTCCACGGAATCGATGGACGACAGCCGCAGCCGCTTTACCGCCGGGACCTGTCGCAGGATGGTTCGGACAAGCCGCCCGAGCTTCGGCGCGCCCGGCAGGTCTGCGCCATAGCTCGTCATGTCGACGCCGGTCAGAACGATCTCCGCGTAGCCATTGCCCGCAAGCCGAGCGACCTGCTCCACCACGGCGCCCATCGGCACGGAGCGGGAGTTGCCTCTGCCATAGGGAATGATGCAGAAGGTGCAGCGATGGTCGCATCCATTCTGGACCTGCACAAAGGCACGCGCGCGCCCCTCTATCGCATCGACCATATGCGACGCGGTCTCACGCACCGAGAATATGTCGTTGACGCGCGCCTTTTCCGTGTCATTGACACCGAAATCCGGGAGCGCGCGATAGGAGTGCGCCTTGAGCTTCTCCTCATTGCCAAGCACGAGATCAACCTCGTCCATGTCGACGAAGCTGCCGGGCTCTGTCTGCGCCGCGCAACCAGTAACGATGATACGTGCGTTCGGCCGCTCACGACGGGCCTTGCGAATTGACTGTTTGGCTTGTCTGACAGCCTCTGCCGTCACCGCACATGTGTTGAAGATGACCGCGCCATCGGCGAGCTCACCAAGACCGGCCACGTCGGCTTCCCGGCGCATGACCTCCGACTCGTAGGTGTTGAGCCGACAACCGAATGTGACGATGTCGATGGCCATCAGGCGGCACTTTCGGCTTCACGAGTCCATGCGCCCGTTGCCGGATCGAAACTGCCTGAAAACTCCCACTCGGCCGGACCCGTGAGAACCACATGATCGTCCTCGCGCCATTCCACGGTAATGTCGCCGCCGGGAGCCGTCAGTCGCACCTTGCGATGGGTACGGCCGGTTCTGGCGCCCGACACGGCCGCCGCGCATGCAGCAGAGCCGCAGGCCCTGGTAAGACCCGCGCCGCGTTCCCATGTCCGGATGATCATATGATCGGGCGCTACGACCTGTGCGATGGTGATGTTGGCACGCTCGGGAAAGATCGGGTGATTTTCGAGCAGAGGCCCAAACTTGTCGAGTTCATAGGACCACACATCGCGGTCCACCCAGAAAATCGCATGGGGATTGCCCATCGACGCGACGGAAGGCGAATGAAGCACCGGCGCGTCGATCGGACCGATCTGCAACTCGATGGCGCGGGTGTCGTGGAATTCCTCGGCCAGAGGGATGTCCTGCCAGCCGAAGCGCGGCTTACCGAGATCGACGGAGATCAGACCGTCGGCGTGTTCCTGCGTGTTGATGATCCCGGCGACAGTCTCGAAGGTAAAAACCTTCTCGCCGGTTTCAGCCGCAAGTGCCTGCACGACGCAGCGCATTCCGTTGCCGCAGGCCTGCGCCTTCGAACCGTCGGAATTGAAGATGTCGACGAAATAGGCGGTGCCGAGTGTCCTGGCATCGTGAATCGCCATGATCTGGTCGAACTTCGTGGCCGGGTCGGCGTTAAGGGCCCTTGCGGCCTGTGCCGAAACGAAATCCGCACGACCACGCATGTCGGCAACGATTATCTCATTGCCGAGGCCATTCATCTTGGCGAATACAGCACGCGCCGCCATTGCCGCTCAAACTCTCCGCGTCTTTTGCGGCCTATATGGCGGAAACCGGCTGCTTTTACCAGTGCGGCCGTTGCCTAGGCGACGACGATAAGGCCGAGCACCACCAGCAGAAACAGAACCAGCACTATGGCGATCAACAGACGTGCGCCAGTTGCCGCTGCTCCTGCAAGACGCGGAAAGCCAAACAGGCTCAACACCGCCGCCGCAATGAGAAGGATCAGAATCCATTTGATCATGTGCTTTCCCCCGTTTGTCTCGAAAAATGAACGTCGAATGGGCGGTCAGGTTCCCGGCAAAGTTACCAACCTGACGCCATTTTCACCCGAAACCGGTCAAAAATCACAGTATTCTATCGAATTTAGCTTCTCATACACCGCATTTTAACCATATAGGGCTGCAATTTCGTCAACATCACGGTCTTGAGTAGCGCCGCATAACCGGGCGCAACCGGATACGCGTCCATGGAGAGGCTAATGCTGAATTCGAGAACCGCAGTCCTGGCAGTTGGACTCGCTGCCCTTGCCGCCAGCGGTTGTACAAGCACACGCTTCCAGTCCGAGAACACCCAGCCTGCGCCTTTGCCGGCCGTGCCGTCCGGACAGGTGAGCAGCCAGCAGTTGCCGCCTCCTGCCGCGCCACAGAGCCCGGCCGCGTTCCCTACAGCGCCTGAAACGCAGGTCGCTTCCCTCCCCGAGCCGAGCGCCAACGCCCCTGATCTTACGGCGGGCAGCGTGGCCGGCGTTTGGAACGCGACCGTCTCCGGACAGAGCTGCAAAGTGGCAACTCCGCAAACCAAATATGGCCAGGGTTTTCGGGCTGGCCCCTTGCGCTGCCCCGCCCCGCTCGATGGGGTCAAATCCTGGGCGGTCTCAGGCAAGCAGCTCACCTTGTATGATGAAGGAGGCAGCACTCTGGCCCGCCTCTACTCGTCAGGCGCGGAAAGATTTGACGGACAGACCACGAGTGGCGTAGCGATCTCGCTCAGCCGCTAAACCTTCCGATCTTCGAATTTCTCCGGAGCCCCTGGAATGCATATACGCGACGGGCTCCAGCCGCGCGCCACGATCGCTCAGCGATACCAACATCTTGTCGAGCAGGGCGCGATCAAGCGCGACCCTGTTCAGTTGCGTATCGTGTCGGCCCTCGACCGGCTCAGCGACGAAATAGCGTCCAAGCGACTTGCCAAGAAATCAAGCTCGCTCGGCTGGCTCTTCGGCAAGCGGCGCGAACACAAGGAGCCTGTCAAAGGCCTCTACATTCATGGCGGCGTTGGCCGCGGCAAGACCATGTTGATGGACTTGTTCTTCGAGATGCTGCCCGTAAAGCGCAAGCGCCGTGCTCATTTCAACGACTTCATGGCCGACGTCCATGACCGCATCCAGCGCCATCGCCAGGCGCGCAAGGAAGGCAAGGTCAGCGAGGACGATCCGATCCCTCCGATCGCGCGTGACATCGCCGAGGAGGCATGGGTCATCTGTTTTGACGAATTCACGGTCACCGACATTGCCGACGCCATGATCCTGTCACGGCTTTTCTCCGCCCTTTTCAGCGAGGGTGTGGTGCTGGTGGCGACCTCCAACGTCGCCCCACAGGATCTCTATCGCGACGGGCTGAACCGGCAATTGTTCCTGCCCTTCGTCGCTACCCTGGAACGTCACACACATGTCCTGCCTGTCCTGTCCGACACGGACTATCGACTTGAGAAGCTTGACCAGCTTCAGGTGTATATGACGCCGCTTGGCGCCGACACAGACCGGCGCATGGACGAAGCGTGGAAGGTGGTGTGCGATGGCGCAACGCCTGTGCCGCAGGAAATCCTGGTCAAGGGCAGGCACATCGCCGTTCCGACGGCGACCAGTATCGCGGCGCGCTTCGAATTCGCCGATCTGTGCTCCCGGCCACTTGGCGCGCGTGACTACATTGCGATTGCGACCCGCTATCCGACGCTCGTCGTCGACAACGTCCCCCAGCTTGCCGACGGCCAGCGCAACGAAGCCAAGCGCTTCATTCTCCTGATCGACACGCTCTACGACCATCACACAAGATTGATCATCAGCGCCGCCACTTCGCCGGATCAGTTGTATGGTGGAAAGAACGGAACAGAGGCATTCGAATTCGAAAGGACATCGTCACGCCTGATCGAGATGCAAAGTCGGGATTGGCTGAAGCAATGGGACGACGCCCAGACCCAACAAGCCGACCAGTGACGTCGATTGCGCCCCACGCCGAAAGGCGCCTGTTTTGCGAAGCCGTCATAGTCAAGTAACAGTAAAGAGCTAGTACTGCCGCGCCAAAAGCCCCGAACGAGGTCAACATTATTGACGTTTACGTAAATACCGATGCGTCTAACCGATTGAAATAATTCAACCCAAAATAATCGGTTGATCTTTTTTCGATCCACGGCTATTGCCCTTCCCGATTTTGGCCCTTTGGCCACGCCCTTAACGTTCAAACATGCCGTCGAGGCACGGCGCCGGAAAACGGCTCAGACAAGGGAAACCTCCGCAACATGGCACGCAACAAGATCGCGCTTATCGGCTCCGGCATGATTGGCGGCACTCTGGCTCATCTGATCGGGCTCAAGGAACTGGGCGACGTTGTCCTGTTCGATATCATGGAAGGCACGCCACAGGGCAAGGGACTCGACATCGCCGAGTCCGCTCCGGTTGACGGGTTCAACGCAAAATTCGTCGGCGCCAACGACTATGCCGCCATCGAAGGCGCTGATGTCTGCATCGTCACAGCAGGCGTGCCGCGCAAGCCGGGCATGAGCCGCGACGACCTCCTCGGTATCAATCTAAAGGTGATGGAACAGGTCGGCGCCGGCATCAAGAAATATGCGCCCAACGCCTTCGTGATCTGCATTACCAACCCGCTCGACGCCATGGTCTGGGCACTTCAGAAATTCTCGGGGCTGCCCAAGAGCCACGTGGTTGGCATGGCCGGTGTTCTGGACTCCTCGCGCTTCCGCCACTTCCTTGCCGAGGAATTCGGCGTATCGGTCGAAGACGTGAGTGCCATGACGCTGGGCGGCCATGGCGACGACATGGTGCCGCTGGTTCGCTACTCCACCGTTGCCGGCATTCCTTTGCCCGATCTCATCAAGATGGGCTGGACGAGCGCCGAGAAGCTCGACGCGATTGTAGATCGTACGCGCAAGGGCGGCGGCGAGATCGTCGCGCTGCTCAAGACAGGCTCCGCCTACTACGCTCCGGCCGCCTCCGCGATCGCGATGGCTGAAAGCTATTTGAAGGACAAGAAGCGCGTATTGCCCTGCGCGGCGCATCTCTCGGGCCAGTACGGCCTGAGCGACATGTATGTCGGCGTGCCGGTGGTGATCGGTGCCGGGGGCGTCGAACGAATTGTCGAAATCGAGTTCGACGAAGCGGAAAAGGCGATGTTCGAAAAGTCGGTTTCGGCGGTCAAGGGCCTCTGCGACGCGTGCGTCGCAATCGCTCCCGCCCTGAAATAGGCGCCCGCAAGAAGCGAGAGGCAATCCATGAACATTCACGAGTATCAAGCCAAGCAAGTCTTGCAGGGTTACGGACTGCCGGTTGCAGCCGGCGTTCCCGTCCTTAATGCCAACGAGGCGGAAGCTGCCGCCAAGGCGCTCCCAGGCCCTCTCTATGTCGTCAAGAGCCAGATCCATGCTGGCGGTCGCGGCAAGGGCAAGTTCAAGGAACTCGGTCCGGATGCCAAGGGCGGCGTACGCCTGTCCAGGACAGTCGACGAGGTCGTCGCAAACGTCAACGAGATGTTCGGCAACACGCTTGTGACCAAGCAGACCGGCCCCGAAGGCAAGCAGGTCAACCGGCTCTACATCGAGGACGGCGCCGACATCGATCGCGAACTGTATCTGTCGATTCTGGTGGATCGCTCCGTCGGACGCGTCGCTTTCGTCGTTTCGACCGAGGGCGGAATGGATATCGAGCAGGTCGCGCACGACACGCCCGAGAAGATCATAACCGTCGCGATCGATCCCGACACCGGTGTGACGGCGGACGACACCAAGAAGCTCAACGCGGCGCTCAAGCTGTCGGGCGACGCGGCCAAGGACGGCGAAACCGTATTCCCCGCGCTCTACAAGGCGTTTGTCGAAAAAGACATGAGCCTGCTCGAGGTCAATCCGCTGATCGTCATGACCAGCGGTCGCCTGCGGGTACTTGACGCGAAGGTGTCGTTTGATGGCAACGCGCTTTTCCGTCATCCGGAGATCATGGAACTGCGCGATACGACTGAGGAAGACGCCAAGGAGATCGAGGCTTCCAAGTGGGATCTCGCCTATGTGGCACTCGACGGAAACATCGGCTGCATGGTCAATGGCGCCGGTCTGGCCATGGCGACGATGGACATTATCAAGCTGTACGGCAAGGAGCCTGCGAATTTCTGCGACGTGGGCGGCGGCGCTTCCAAGGAGAAGGTCGCGGCGGCCTTCAAGATCATCACCGCCGATCCGCGCGTCGAAGGCATCCTCGTCAACATCTTCGGCGGCATCATGAAGTGCGACGTGATCGCAGAGGGTGTTGTCGCTGCGGTCAAGGAAGTTGGGCTTCAGGTGCCGCTGGTTGTGCGCCTGGAAGGCACCAATGTCGAACTCGGCAAGAAGATCATTAATGAGAGCGGCCTGAACGTCATCTCGGCGGACGACCTCGATGATGCGGCAAAGAAGATCGTGGCGGCGGTAAAGGGCTGAGGCAACTCACCCGCATATCGAACGCGACGGATCTCAGGAGATTGTAGGAAGCTTCATGTCCATTCTCATCGACAAGAATACCAAGGTCCTTGTGCAGGGCCTTACCGGCAAGACCGGCACCTTCCACACCGAGCAGGCGCTCGCTTATCATGGCACGCAGATGGTCGGTGGCATCCACCCCAAGAAGGGCGGGGAAACCTGGACCGGATCAAACGGCGAGAATCTGCCGATTTTCGCGTCAGTCGCCGAGGGCCGCGAAAAGACCGGTGCCAACGCCTCCGTCATTTACGTACCTCCGGCAGGCGCCGGTGCTGCCATCATTGAGGCGATCGACGCCGAGGTGCCGCTGATTGTCTGCATCACCGAGGGCATCCCGGTAATGGACATGGTGAAGGTCAAGGCAAGGCTGGACAAGTCGTCGTCCCGCCTGATCGGCCCGAACTGCCCCGGCATTGTGACGCCCGACGAATGCAAGATCGGGATCATGCCCGGCAACATCTTCCGTAAAGGCTCCGTGGGTGTTGTTTCACGCTCTGGAACCCTTACCTATGAGGCGGTGTTTCAAACAACGAATGCCGGTCTGGGCCAATCGACGGCTGTTGGCATCGGCGGCGATCCTGTGAAGGGAACGGAGTTCATCGACATCCTCGAAATGTTCCTCGCGGACGACGAAACCAAGTCGATCATCATGATCGGCGAAATCGGTGGTTCGGCCGAGGAAGAAGCCGCGCAATTCCTCAAGGATGAGGCGAAGAAAGGCCGCAAGAAGCCGATGGCTGGCTTCATCGCAGGCCGCACGGCACCTCCCGGACGCACGATGGGCCACGCAGGCGCCGTGATCTCGGGCGGCAAGGGCGGCGCAGAAGACAAGATTGCAGCGATGGAAGACGCAGGCATTCGCGTTTCGCCATCGCCAGCTCGTCTGGGCACGACACTCGTCGAGGCCATCAAGGGCTGACGACAGGAACGTGAGGCGGTGGGCCTTTGTCGCCGCCGCCCCACACTTTGGACTGCCGGTCCAGACAGACCGGACATGCGAGGGGAAACGGGACGGATAACCGTCCGAACGCGGCAAACGCCGCAACCACAAGGAGACGGAGCGGCGGCTCCGTGCAAATACGATGGCGCGGCAAGATCAGGCCAACGACCAGTTTTCCATTACCTCGTTCCTCTATGGCGGAAACGCCGACTACATCGAGGCCCTTCAGGCCGCATATGAGGATGACCCGACTTCCGTCGACCCGGAATGGCAGCAGTTCTTCAGTGCGCTGAAGGATGATTCCGGCGACGTCCGCAAAAACGCGAAGGGTGCCTCATGGTCGCGTCCGTCATGGCCGTTGCAGGCCAATGGCGAACTCGTGTCCGCGCTCGACGGCAATTGGGGCCTGGTCGAAAAGGTCATCGACAAGAAGGTTCGCGAGAAGGCCGCGGCCGCCGGCACGACGGTTTCTGAACAGGATCTTCAGCGTTCCGCGCGCGACTCGGTGCGCGCCATCATGATGATCCGCGCCTTTCGCATGCGCGGCCATCTGCATGCCAATCTCGATCCGCTCGGCATCGCCAAGCCGCTTGAGGACTATAACGAGCTTTCGCCGGAGAACTACGGCTTCACCGACGCCGACCTCGACAGGAAGATCTTCATCGATGGCGTGTTGGGACTCGGCGACTACGCCACCGTCCGGCAGATGCTCGAATTGCTCAAGCGGACCTATTGTTCGACGCTGGGTGTCGAATTCATGCACATCTCCGACCCGGAGGAAAAGGCATGGATTCAGGAGCGCATCGAAGGACCGGACAAGGCAATCGAGTTTACCGATAACGGCAAGAAGGCGATCCTGCAGAAGTTGGTCGAGGCCGAGGGCTTCGAGCAGTTCATCGACGTCAAGTACAAGGGAACCAAGCGTTTCGGCCTCGATGGCGGTGAAGCGCTGATCCCCGCGCTTGAACAGATCATCAAGCGCGGCGGCGCGATGGGATTGAAGGAAGTCGTGCTGGGCATGGCCCACCGTGGCCGCCTCAACGTTCTGAGCCAGGTCATGGCCAAGCCGCATCGCGCCATCTTCCACGAGTTCAAGGGTGGGTCATTTGCCCCTGACGAGGTCGAAGGCTCGGGCGATGTGAAGTATCATCTGGGTGCTTCGTCCGACCGCGAGTTCGATGGCAACAAGGTCCATCTGTCGCTGACAGCCAACCCCTCGCATCTGGAAATCGTCGATCCTGTCGTCATGGGCAAGGCACGCGCCAAGCAGGACCAGCTATTTGGCCGTGCGCGCGGTGAGATTGTGCCCCAGGAAGAACGCGCAAAAGTGATGCCGTTGCTGCTGCATGGCGACGCCGCCTTTGCCGGTCAGGGCGTTATCGCGGAAATACTCGGGCTTTCGGGCCTGCGCGGCCATCGCGTGGCCGGTACGCTGCATTTCATCATCAATAACCAGATCGGCTTCACCACCAATCCGCGCTTGTCGCGGTCGTCACCATATCCTTCCGATGTGGCGAAGATGATCGAGGCGCCGATCTTCCATGTGAACGGCGACGATCCGGAAGCGGTCGTCTATGCGGCCAAGGTCGCGACCGAATTCCGCATGAAGTTCCACAAGCCGGTCGTCGTGGACATGTTCTGCTACCGCCGCTTTGGACACAATGAGGGCGACGAGCCTGCTTTCACCCAGCCGCTGATGTACAAGAACATCCGGTCGCACAAGACCACGGTGCAAATCTATGGCGACAAGCTGGTCAGCGACGGTCTGGTGAGCGCGGACGAACTTGAAAAGATGAAGGCGGAGTGGCGCGCTCATCTGGAAAGCGAATTCGAGGTCGGCCAGGCATACAAGCCGAACAAGGCGGACTGGCTCGACGGCGCCTGGTCCGGCCTCCGGACAGCCGACAATCAGGACGAGCGCCGTCTTGGCAAGACGTCGGTGCCGATGAAGTCGCTGAAGGAGATCGGCCGGAAGCTCACCGAAATCCCCAAGGATTTCGAGGTTCACCGGACGATCAAGCGGTTTCTCGACAATCGCCGGCAGGCAATCGATACCGGTGAGGGCATCGATTGGGCGACCGCCGAGTCGCTGGCTTTCGGGGCGATATTGGTCGATGGCAATCCGATCCGCCTTTCGGGCCAGGATTCCGAACGCGGCACCTTCTCGCAGCGTCACTCGGTTCTTTACGATCAACGCGACGAGAACCGTTACATCCCGCTGAACAACCTTTCGGCGGCGCAGGCGGGCTATGAGGTCATCAACTCGATGCTGTCCGAGGAAGCCGTTCTCGGTTTCGAATATGGATACAGCCTCGCCGAGCCTCGCGCCCTCACCCTTTGGGAAGCGCAGTTTGGCGACTTCGCCAATGGCGCACAGGTCGTGTTCGACCAGTTCATCTCCTCGGGCGAGCGCAAGTGGCTGCGCATGTCGGGCCTCGTATGCCTGCTGCCGCATGGCTATGAAGGCCAGGGACCGGAACATTCCTCGGCCCGCCTCGAGCGCTTCCTCCAGCTTTGCGCGGAAGACAACATGCAGGTCGCCTATTGCACGACACCTGCCAACTACTTCCACATTCTGCGTCGCCAGCTGAAGCGCGATTTCCGCAAGCCGCTGATCCTGATGACGCCGAAGTCGCTGCTTCGCCACAAGCGCGCCGTATCGACTCTGGCTGAAATGTCGGGCGAATCGACGTTC
Source organism: Rhizobiaceae bacterium (assembly GCA_023953905.1). Lineage (GTDB taxonomy): Bacteria > Pseudomonadota > Alphaproteobacteria > Rhizobiales > Rhizobiaceae > Arvimicrobium. Next base: position 409,593 of record JAMLJA010000002.1, read on the forward strand.
CACCGTCTACTGTGGGACGACGCGCAGCTACTGCCTGACCAGCCGATCAAGCTCGTCAAGGATTCCAAGATTCGCCGTGTGGTTCTTTGCTCGGGCAAGGTCTACTATGACCTCTATGAAGAGCGGGAAAAGCGCGGCATCGACGATATCTATCTGCTGCGCGTCGAGCAGCTTTACCCGTTCCCCGCAAAGGCTCTCATCACGGAGCTGTCGCGCTTCCGCAACGCAGAGATGGTCTGGTGTCAGGAGGAACCCAAGAACATGGGTGCCTGGTCCTTCATCGATCCATATCTGGAATGGGTGCTTGCCCATATCGACGCGAAGCACCAGCGGGTAAGGTACACCGGACGTCCGGCTGCGGCATCGCCCGCGACCGGTCTCATGTCCAAGCATCTGGCGCAGCTTGCCGCCTTCCTCGAAGACGCACTTGGCGAATAACACGAAAAACCGGAAGAGACAGATGGCCACCGAAATCAAGGTCCCCACACTGGGCGAATCCGTAAGTGAAGCGACAGTCGGCAAGTGGTTCAAGAAGGTCGGAGACGCGATCGCAGCCGACGAACCGCTGGTTGAACTCGAGACCGACAAGGTGACGGTCGAGGTGCCGGCGCCGGCCGCAGGCACGCTGGAGGAGATATCCGCCAACGAGGGCGACACGGTCGGCCTGGGCGCCATCCTCGGCACCATCGGCTCCGGCAGCGGCGCCAAGGCGAGCGCTCCGGCGAAGGGCGACAAGGCGGTCGCACAGGCCTCCGCGCCAACAGCAGCCGCCTCCACCAAGGAAGCGGCAGCCGCATCCGCTGAGATCGCCGGTGAAGCTCCAGTGGAAGAACGCAAGACACCGCCTGCGCCAGCAGCCGCAAAGCTGCTCACGGAGAACAATCTCTCCGCGGATCAGGTCGAAGGGTCCGGAAAACGCGGTCAGGTGCTCAAGGGTGATGTGCTTGAAGCCATTGCCAAGGGCGCGCCGTCGCAGCCTTCGGAAGCCCCCGTTTCCGCCCCGGCCCAACGACCCGCCGCCACGCCGACCGATGAGGTCCGCGAAGAGCGCGTGCGGATGACCAAGCTGCGCCAGACCATCGCGCGCCGGCTCAAGGAAGCACAGCAGACGGCAGCCATGCTGACCACCTTCAACGAGGTGGATATGAAGCCGGTCATGGATCTGCGCACCAAATACAAGGACCTCTTCGAAAAGAAGCATGGCGTGAAGCTGGGCTTCATGGGCTTCTTCACGAAGGCCGTGACGCATGCACTGAAGGAGATCCCGGCAGTCAACGCCGAGATTGACGGTACCGACCTCGTTTACAAGAACTACGCCCATATCGGCGTGGCGGTCGGCACGGACAAGGGTCTCGTGGTGCCCGTGGTGCGTGATGCCGACGCCATGTCGATTGCCGAAATCGAGAAGGAAATCGGCCGCCTCGGTCTGGCAGCGCGCGACGGCAAGCTTTCGGTCGCCGACATGCAGGGCGGCACCTTCACCATCTCAAACGGCGGTGTTTACGGGTCGCTCATGTCGACGCCGATCCTCAACGCGCCGCAGTCGGGCATTCTCGGCATGCACAAGATCCAGGAGCGCCCGGTCGTCGTTGCTGGGCAGATCGTCATCCGTCCGATGATGTATCTCGCGCTGTCCTACGATCATCGCATCGTCGACGGCAAGGAAGCCGTCACCTTCCTGGTCCGCGTGAAGGAAACGCTCGAGGATCCAGAGCGTCTGGTGTTGGATCTCTAGGCTTACGATCCCGCATGGCAACCCGGAAACCACATGTGACCGGGTTTGTTGGGGCAAGCGCACGCAGCCTGTACGGCATTGACCGATCGATTTGCGAGGCGGGCTTGCCGTCGCTTCAAGGGGACGTCATATGGAAGCCGCCGCAAATACGACGGAAATGACCGTCCTTGGCCTGAGCGTCATCCTCCTGCTCGTGCAGGTTGCCGCTCAGGCGTTTGCGTCCTACGATCTTGGGGCGAATTACCTTCTGGGCCCGCGCGACGAGGAGCGACAGCGCAACGTCCTCGCCGGACGTTTGAGGCGGGCGCTTGCGAACCTGCTGGAAACCTATCCTGCTTTCGTCGCCTTGGCCCTCGCACTGGTCGTGACCGGCCATGCAGGGGGTATGGGGGCGGCAGGCGCATGGATATGGCTTGGGGCCCGCATCGTCTATCTGGTTGTCTACGCGTCGGGAACACCCGTCGTCAGAAGCATTGCCTGGTTCGTCGCATTGAGCGGACTCTGCATGATGCTGTTCAGGCTTTTTGTATGAGCTCCGCGCTGCTGAGACAGACATTGACGGCCGCAGGTTGCGCCCTGACGGTGGCGGCAACACCCGCTTTGGCCAGTTGCCCTCTGGAACGCGCCACCTACGGCGACACACCCTCAGGCGCGCGACTGGAATTCACCCCGACCGGAGAAGGGGCCACGGTCACCAACAGCTTCCGTTTGCTTCTCGATCACGACATGGTTTTCGATGGCATCGTGATGTGGACGGCCGACGTTTCCCGACCCTACGGCATCGTCATGAACAAGTGCCCGGAAGGCGACGTGACGGGAGAGGAACTGTCCGCATGCACGCTCTGGGAAGGCGTCATCTACGCGGTGGACAAGGTTGGCGATGTCACTTTGCTCCCCGCTGAGGGGAGTGACGCGCCGAACCGGCTGCTTCTCCCGGATCTTGGACCTTCCCTCGCCGCGTCGACAGCCTATGGTGTCGACGGGTTTCAGAACATACCTTCAGACGTGTTCACTCAAGATGGATGCCAGGAATGACCGATAGAAAAACGCTTCTGGTTACAGGCGGCTCGCGCGGCATCGGCGCGGCAACGGCGCTGCTCGCCGCCAAATTGGGCTGGCGCGTTGCGGTGAACTATACATCCAACGAGGCGGCGGCGGCCAAGGTTGTCGCTGCCATCACCGATAGCGGTGGCGAAGCTTTCGCCGTCAAGGGCGACGTCGGCTCGGAAGCCGATATTCTAGAAATGTTCAAAGCCGTCGACGAGCGATACGGCCGTCTTGAGGGCCTCGTCAACAATGCCGGGATCGCAGCGACAGAGCAGCGGCTGGATCAGATGGACAGTGCACGCATCGAGCGCATTTTCCGCGTCAACGTCACAGGCTCGTTTCTTTGTGCGCGAGAGGCGATCAAGCGCATGTCGACGAATGCGGGCGGCAAGGGAGGTTCGATCGTCAATCTCTCCTCGGCGGCCGCCACGCTTGGCGGCGGCGGATCCTATGTGGACTACGCAGCGACGAAGGGCGCGATCGACGTGTTCACGCTCGGTCTCGGACGCGAGGTGGCGAGCGAGGGTATTCGGGTCAATGCCGTGCGTCCCGGCATGATCGACACCGATATTCACGCCGACATAGGCGATGCCGACCGCGCCAAGAAACTGGCGCCATCCCTTCCGATGAAGCGCGCGGGCACGGCCGAGGAAGTCGCCGAAGCAATCGTCTGGCTGCTTTCGGACGCGTCGTCCTATACGACCGGCAGCATATTGAGTGTAACAGGCGGCCGCTGATCGCGGCCCATTGTGGAAGCAAGGGAATCTGCATCATGGCTTATGACGTCGTCGTCATCGGAACCGGCCCTGGGGGCTATGTCTGCGCCATCAAGGCTGCGCAACTTGATCTGAAGACCGCAGTGGTGGAAAAGCAGGCCACTCATGGCGGCACCTGCGTAAATGTCGGCTGCATTCCGTCCAAGGCGCTGCTGCATGCCTCGGAGATGTTCATGGAGGCTCAGCATTCCTTTGCGGACCTTGGCGTCGAGGTCAGCCCGAAACTGAACCTGAAGCAGATGCTTGCCCACAAGACCCAGACCGTGGAGCAGAACACGAAGGGTCTCGACTTCCTGATAAAGAAGAACAAGATCGACGTGCTTCGCGGAACCGGCAAGATCATCGCGGCTGGAAAAGTCTCCGTGACCGATGGCGATGGCAAGACCCAGGAGGTCGAAACCAAGAACATTGTCATCGCCACAGGCTCTGACGTGGCGGGCATACCCGGTGTCGAGGTTGCGTTCGACGAGAAGGTGATCCTTTCGTCGACGGGCGCGCTCGATCTGGCAAAGGTACCGGGCCACTTGGTGGTTGTCGGCGGCGGTGTGATCGGCCTCGAACTCGGCTCGGTATGGGCGCGACTTGGCGCAAAGGTTACTGTTGTGGAATTCCTCGACTCCATCCTTGGAGGCATGGACAGCGAGGTCGCCAAGCAGTTCCAGCGCATGCTTGGAAAGCAGGGGTTCGAGTTCAAGCTCGGCGCGAAGGTCACCGCTGTCGCAAAAACAAAGAAGGGCGCGACGGTCACGTTCGAACCGGTCAAGGGCGGTGACGCGCAAACCATCGAGGCGGATGCCGTGCTCGTGGCAACCGGACGCAGACCTTACACAGAGGGCCTTGGCCTGTCCGAGGCCGGCGTTGAACTCGACCAGCGCGGTCGCGTCAAGACGGATGCGCACTGGCGCACCAATGTCCCGGGGATCTACGCGATCGGCGATGTCATTGCCGGTCCCATGCTCGCACACAAGGCCGAGGACGAAGGCGTTGCAGTGGCTGAAACCATCGCGGGCCAGGCAGGGCACGTGAACTATGATGTCATCCCCGGCGTTGTCTATACGAGCCCGGAAGTGGCATCCGTCGGCAAGACGGAAGACCAGCTTAAAGCCGAGGGAATCGACTACAAGGTCGGCAAATTCCCCTTCTCCGCGAATGGACGTGCACGAGCGATGCTGCACACGGACGGTTTTGTGAAGATCCTCGCCGACAAGGCCACCGATCGCGTGTTGGGTGGCCACATTCTCGGTTTCGGCGCCGGCGAAATGATCCATGAGATCGCGGTTCTCATGGAGTTCTCCGGGTCATCGGAAGATCTCGCCCGCACCTGCCACGCGCATCCGACCATGTCGGAGACGGTGAAGGAGGCCGCGCTGGCGACCTTCTTCAAGCCAATTCACATTTAAAGAACTGCTGGGGAAAGGTCGAAGCCCAAGGCCAAAAAGAAAGAGGCGCCTCGCATGTCGCGAGACGCCTCGATGGTCCGTTTAGGAACCTTACTGTGCGGGCGCGGGTGCGGCGGGAGCAGGAGCCGGGGTCGCAGGATCGGCAGGAGCTTCGGGTGCCACTGCGTTTGGAGCAGGCTCTGCGGCATCGGGAGCGGCAGCTTCCGGTGCGGGCGCGGCGGGCGCCGTGGTTTCAGGAGCCGTCGCGGCAGGCGCCGTCGTATCGGCAGCAGGTGCAGCCGGTTCACTTGTAACAGCAGGCTGGTCAGCCGGGATGGTTGTCTCCGCTCCGGGAGAAAACACGAAGTACGCGATGACGGCGAGGACCACGACCAATGCGCCAATCAGCAGGCCGGTGTTCGTACCTTGACTGCGCGCAGCCGTTTCAGCAGCGAAGTTGCGATCGTTTGCTGGAGGAAACCGCGGATCGACTGCGGGGTCGGAAAGCGGCGGAACAGGATTGATCGGATCGATCGGGCGATCAGCGCGTTCGTTGCGCTCTTCGTATTTTCGAACTGGAGTGGCCATGGGGAAACCTCCGTCACATGAGTTTATGTGGCGGATTAACGCGCGAGGCGGGATTCGGTTTCACAGTTCGATCGCGCAAGCAAAAAAAGCGCGTCCGACCGCGGGGACCCACAAGCCTGAAAAATCATATCAGACGATCAGATTCTGGCAAATCACGCTTTTCGTGAACTAGGGTGAGGCTGGTGCGCGATGCCACATCACTCCGCCGGGCTGACCTCATAGCCCGCGTCGCGCAACAACTCAACGACACCGTCGGGACCAGGCAGGTGCAACGCACCGACGGCAATGAATGCGCTGCCCTGATCGATGATGGGAGCCGCGTGGTCCACCATGGTGACGTTGCGTGCGGTAATCATGGTCTGCTCGAACTCGGCATAGCCTTCATCGCTGACGCCCGCATCCTTGGTTGCCGCGGCAACCAAGGGCATGATCATAGCCACCTGCTCGCGCTGATAGAGCTCGATCATGGTTTCCATGATGTCGTCCATCCGATCCCCGAGCTTCAGCGAGTCGACAAGTCCACGGATGTGAAACTCCATCGGCAGCGAGGCCATCGCACCGAGCTGGTCCGTGACGGTCTCCAGACCCATGAGGGTCTTGCCATCGGCTTTCGCATCCTGCGCCAACTTGACATCGAGAACCGGCGCGCCGGAGGCCTGCCGTGCCATCTCGCAAGCCGGCAGAGCGACCATGGCGGCCAGCATCCAGGGCTTCATCTTGATGACGCTGGCAAGCATTATCCCGCGCGACGCAAGTCCCTTTTCGAGCGCCTCCTTGTCCTCGGGAGAAAGCAACGACGTCAGCGTCGCATCGCCGGTGAACATCATAAGCTCGGGATTGCGAAGAAGCGCCGCCGTCATCTGTGACTTGTCGAGCACGTCCGTGGTTTCGATGACGATGGTCTTCGCCTCATCGAATGCCTTTGCCGCGGTCGGCGTCAACGACGTCACGCGAGGGTCGGTCATGTGCATTGTGCCGAACAGATAGGACGGTGCGACACCATCCTTCTGGATTTTCCAAAGCAACCTGTCGCCATTGATGGTTTTGGCGGCCTCAACCTTGATCGCCGCGAATTCGTCTGGCTTCTCGGCCGCAAGCGTGGCCGTCAGGTCCTTCCCCTTGCAAAGGGGCGCATCGGCCCGCGCCTGGCTCGTCGCAAAGAACAGAGCCGCCAGGAATGATGCTAAGAAGAGCACATTGAGTGCGGCAAGCAGCTTGATGGCAGCTTCGGAATAGCGGTCTGCAAGGAGTTTTGCGCGAATCATGACGCGGAAACTAGCGACTAAAAGCACCCAAACCGTTAATCGCGTTGTTCAAATTTAGGCCCTGGGATGCGCTGCCTGGTAGATTTCGAGCAGGCGCGCCGTATCGACGCCGGTGTAGATCTGGGTTGTCGACAGGCTGGCATGCCCAAGCAGTTCCTGAATGGTGCGCAAATCCCCGCCCCGGCCAAGAAGATGTGTCGCAAAGGAATGGCGCAAGGCATGCGGTGTCGCAGTGTCCGGAAGGTTGAGCGCCGAGCGCATCCTGCGCATGGCGCGTTGCACGATCGCCGGGTTGAGGGCACCGCCCTTCGCGCCTCGGAAAAGAGCGGCTTCCGCATCGAGGTGGTAAGGACAGAGTTTGCGGTATTCGGCGACTGCCTTCAATGCGACAGGCAGAACCGGAACCAGCCGGGTCTTGCCGCCCTTTCCGGTGACGCGCAGGACGCCGTCACTCCCGGATGCGAGGTCGTCGCCTTTCAGGCCAAGAGCTTCCGAGATGCGCAGACCCGAACCATACAGGAGCGTTAGCACGGCGGCATCTCGGGCCGCGATCCAGGGCTCGTCCACAAGTTGCTCGTCAGCGGAAACGATACGCCTCGCATCGGCCGCAGATAGCGGCTTTGGCAGCGACTTCGGTTGCTTCGGCGCGCGAAGAGCACTGGCGCCAGCCGCATTTGCCATACCCCGGCGTTCCAGAAATCGCAGAAAGGAGCGTATGCCCGCAAGGCCGCGCCCAAGTGTGCGCGCACCGGCCCCGCCCCCTCGCCGCTGGGCAAGAAAGGCGCGAAGATCGGCGGGACGAAGATCCGCGATGTCCGCGATGCCAGGCGCGCCGCCACAATGGCCGGTCAGGAACTGCAGGAACTGTCGCGTATCGCGCTCATATGCATCGACCGTCAGTGCAGCCAGGCGCCGCTCTCCAGCCAGTGACTTCAGCCACGCCGTCCGCGCCGCCTGAAGATCCGGCTTTGCCGAAATCAGGAACTCTTCCATCAAAACACCTCGTCTGGCGCGCAGTCTCGCTATATCGGGTTAGCGGAGCATGAAGGCCGCGATTGAATTGGCGCGGCACGCCGTCTAGAACGCGCAAAGGAGTGTCCCATGTCGCCATTGAAAAACCCTGTGAAGATGGCAGTGATCGGCGCTGCCCACGGCATCAAGGGCGAGCTGCGGGTCAAGAGCTTCACCGGTGACCCTCTCGCGCTGGCCGATTACGGCCCCCTGTTCGCGAAGGATGGGCGCAAGTTTACCATCTCCGATATTCGCCCGGCCAACACCGTCGTCGTTGTCCGATTTAAAGGCGTTAGCGATCGCAACGCGGCCGAGGCACTCACCAACACCGAGTTGTTCGTCGATCGTTCGGTGCTGCCCGACGAAAACGAACAGGACGAGTTCTATCATGCCGACCTCGTCGGGCTCACTGTGCGAGACGACACAAACACCTTAATCGGCAAGGTGGCGGCGGTTCTCAACTTTGGCGGCGGGGACATCTTGGAGATCGCGGTGAACGGCCGCTCTGACGTGCTGGTCCCATTCACATCGGCAGCCGTGCCTGAAGTCGCCGTGGCTCAGGGCTATGTTCGTGTCGATCCAGTTGCTGCCGGAATGGTCGACACGGACGACGAGGATAGGGAAGACCCGGCAGCACGCTCGACGGGACGAGGCGGCTTCGACCCGAAGCGAAGGCCGCGCGGTCCGGTCGATGCTGGCGGGAACCGCTGATGTCAGGTTTCCATGCCAGCGTGCTGACGCTGTATCCGGAAATGTTTCCCGGCGCGCTTGGCCTCTCGCTGGCGGGCAAGGCGTTGCAGGATGGCAAATGGTCGCTCGATGCGGTCCAGATCCGCGATTTCGCCAACGACCGGCACCGTTCGGTCGACGACACACCAGCAGGCGGGGGAGCCGGCATGGTGATGCGGGCAGATGTTCTGGCACGCGCCATCGACCATGTTGCTCCGCCTCACGACAATCGTCCGCGCCTTCTGATGAGCCCACGGGGCAAACCCCTCACCCAGGCACGCGTGCGTGAACTGGCGGTCGGTCCGGGCGCTACCATCCTGTGCGGCCGTTTCGAGGGCGTCGACCAGCGCATCATCGAGGCGCGCGAGCTCGAAGAAGTCTCGATCGGAGACTACATTCTTTCAGGTGGCGAGCCGGCCGCGCTTGTGCTGCTTGACGCTGTCGTGCGCCTGCTTCCCGGTGTCATGGGCAATGACATCTCAGGTGACGAAGAGAGCTTCGAAGGCGGCCTGCTCGAACATCCACATTACACCCGTCCGCAGGAGTTCGAAGGCCGCGCGATACCTGACGTGCTGGTCTCCGGCAATCATGCCAGGATCGCCGAATGGCGCCGCCAGAAGGCGCTGGAATTGACCAGGGCACGGCGGCCCGATCTGGCTTCCGGATTGAACGGGAAGGATTGAACGGGCTCAACGGGACGTCATCAGGTCCCGAAAAGCGTCGCACATCGCGACTGGCGCTTCCTGCGGTATGTTGTGACCGATGCCCGGCAGGAGGCGGCTTTCAAAGCGTCCGCCAAACATTTCTGCATCATTTGACCGCGATATTGCCGCCACACCGTCATCGGCGCCTACCAGCGAAATGGTTGGAACATCGATCCTCGGCTGGGTTTCGAGTCTGCGCTCGACGTCGAGAACGTTCGGATCGCCGTCGACATAGCCGAATCTGTGCCGGTAGGAATGCACAACCACGTCGACAAAATCCGGGTTCTCGAATGAGGCTGCGGATCTTGCATATTCTTCGTCGGTAAACTGCCAGGTCGGCGACCACAGCCGCCACAGGAGCTTGCAAAGCTCGAACCGGTTTTCGGCAAGCCCCCTGCGCCCGCGCGGCGAATGAAAATAGTATTGGTACCAGAAGCGATGCTCCGTCTCGGGATCGGCAGGCGCCACCGAAGCCGGGATATTCTGGATATTGTAGCCGTCGCCGGTGACGAGGCATGTGACCCTTTCCGGCCAGAGCGCCGCAACGATGCAGGCTGCCCGCCCACCCCAGTCATAACCGCCCAGTCCTGCCTTCTCGATGCCGAGCGCGTCCATCAGGTCGAGGAGGTCACGCGCCAGCGCGGCTTGTTCGCCCGACCGCAGCGTGGCCTCTGACAGAAACCGGGTCGGGCCATAACCGCGCAGATAGGGCACGATGACGCGAAAGCCCTCGGCAGCGAGCCTCGGCGCAACCGCATCGTAGCCACGCGGGTCATAAGGAAAGCCGTGCAGGAGGATGATCGCCGCACCATCTGCGGGACCGTGTTCCTCATAGGCAATGGAAAGCATCGAGGTGCGAATGAAACGTATATCGGTCATCGACTATCCTTCGCGACGCCGTGCACCCGACCTGAACACATATCGGTTGCCTTTCCGACGCGATTTTTCGGGCCGGCAGGTGACAAACCCGCGCCAAATGTGTATGAGCGCGGCCAACCGGCGGGAATCCGTCCGGTCCCGTCAATCAATGATGGTGTAGTCGCCCCTGCCGGGACGGTCAAACGACTTGAAAGGCATAGCCAAGCGGTCTTGATGAACTGCGCGGCGAGTGATGGCGCTCTGGCTGTTGGAACAACAAGAAGTGGACTTTTGAGATGGACATCATTCGTCAGCTCGAGGCCGAACAGGCCGCAAAGATTGAAGCCAAGCGCACGCTCCCCGAATTTCAGGCAGGCGACACCGTTCGCGTTCAGGTGCGCGTCACCGAAGGCACGCGTACCCGTGTTCAGGCCTATGAAGGCGTTGTGATCGCGCGCGCGGGTTCGGGCTTCCAGGAGAACTTCACGGTTCGCAAGATTTCCTACGGTGAAGGCGTGGAGCGCGTGTTCCCGGTCTATTCGCCACTCGTCGAGGGCGTCGAAGTCGTGCGCCGCGGCAAGGTGCGTCGCGCCAAGCTCTATTATCTGCGTGACCGTCGCGGCAAGTCTGCCCGTATCGTGGAGAACACCGGCGTTCGCGCCCGCAAGCTCAACGATTCCGAGCGTGAAGCTCTGGCAGCCGAACGAGCCAAGCTCGAAGCCGAGAAGGTCGCTGCAGCCCAGGCTCTCGCAGCCGAGAAGGCCGCAGCTGACAAGGCTGCTGCCGACAAGGCCGCAGCAGAGGCAGCCGAGGCAAACTAAGAACTGCGATCACTTGATCGACGAGACAAGGCGGCTTCGGCCGCCTTTTTCTTTGCGGGAGGCTCTAAGCTTTCACTGGCATCTGGCCAGAGCTGGAACGATGACGCTCAGTGATCCTTTGGCCGGTTGGTTTCAAATGCGGCCTTCTTCGTATCGGACGCTTCGGTCTGGTACTTCGCCTGCCACTCAGCATAGGGCATGCCGTAGATGAGCTCACGGGACTGATCCTTGTCGAGATCGACGCCCGCTGAATTTGCAGCGTCGCGATACCAGTTTGATAGGCAGTTGCGACAGAAGCCGGCTAGGTTCATCAAATCGATGTTCTGGACGTCCGTACGTTCGCGCAGATGTTCCACCAGCCTGCGGAATGCGGCGGCTTCGAAATCGCGCTGCTGCTCGACACTGAGGTCGGTCATGGGAGCCTCCATCATGGCGTGTATTCGAACGGCCCGGTTCGCGAGCCGAATTTCTGTCTTTCGTGTATGTCGGGTCTGGCGTTGACAGCTTCAACCAGCGGCGCCAGTCTTTCAGCCCAGGCATCCGATTTCGCATCGTCATCGATCAGATCCTGGCGGATTTCCAGAAGCGCATGCGCATAGCCATTGACGATTGCGTGCCGGAACATGGTGTCACCGCGCAGTGCCCCATCATAGGGTTCGTTGTCTCCGACAGTCAGGTCGCCATCCTGTTCGAGCATGCCGATCAACGCCTTTGCCGCCCGATCGTCGAGATCCCACAATATTCCCACATGCCACGGCCGCTTATGGCCCTGCATCACCGGCGTGAACGAATGCACCGAGAAAACGAACGGGGCCTTGCCCGTCGCGGCATGGACAGAAGCGATCAGCGATCCGACTGCATCGTGATAGGGCTGGTAGAAGAGTTCGACACGCCGCTCGCGCTCCTCCGGCAACATCGGATAGTTTCCCGGAATGACCGTGCCGTCGTAAAGTTGGCGAATCAGTGTGGGGTCATCTTCGCCACGATTGGGATCGATCAGAAGCCGGGAGAAATTTGCCATCACGGCCGGGGCGCCGGTGAGTTCAGCAAGACGGCGCGTGACGCGAGCCACTCCAATGTCGTAGGCAATGTGCCGGTCGAATTCACGTGCAGGGAGACCTAGATCGCCATATTCATCCGGCAGGGCCCGTCCGGCATGGTCTGCCAGCAGGACAAGCCCGCGGCTACGATCCCCCTCGATGACCTCAAAGGGGGAGAAGACGGCGGTACGCACCATGAAGAAAAATCCCGAACGATTGCAGCCTGCAACGGCATGCACGAAACAGGCCGAATGTCGTCCTTTTGTCAATGTCTTGGATCGGATGAGCACGCCATCGCGACGATACGGCAATGCTTGACTAAATCGATTGGAATGGGCGGCTCCGCGCGTTGACATGCACGCGGACATTGCCGAAAAGGATATCAAGATGCCTATGTCACGCTGGAGCGATTTGAAAGTGCAGCTGCGACGCTGGACCTCACGGTCAGGTGCAACGATGCTGGGGCTGCTGTTAGCAGCTATCGCCCTTCCGGCATTTGGAACGCGTGATGCGCACGCCGATTTCCGCGTGTGCAACGGCACGCAGAGTCTCGTCGGCGTCGCCATCGGCTACCGCGCCGCCGCGGGCTGGGTAACGGAAGGCTGGTGGCACATAGCCGGATCGAGCTGCAAGACGCTGATCGAAGGGCCTCTCGCCTCTCGCTACTTCTACCTCTACGCCGAAGACGCTGAAAAAGGCGGCCGGTGGGACGGAACGATCAACATGTGCGTCGCTGAAAAAGAGTTCAAGATCAACGGCGTAAAAGACTGCTTCGCGCGCGGTTTCCAGCGTGCCGGCTTTCAGGAATACGACACGGGCGAGCAGACGAGCTGGATGGTGCAGCTCACTGGCGAGGCCGCGAACGGCGCTGATGCAGCGCCAAATGGGACCGAAGGTCAATGAGACGTACCCGCAAGGTAAAAATTCTCGCCACGCTCGGCCCCGCATCCTCGTCAGAGGACATGATCGGCAAGCTGTTTGATGCCGGGGCGGATGTATTCCGCATCAACATGAGCCACACCGACCACGACGCGATGCGTGCACTGGTGGGGCGCATCCGCAATGTGGAAACGCAGGTTGGCCGCCCGATCGGCATTCTCGCGGATCTTCAGGGTCCCAAGCTGCGCGTCGGCAAATTTGCGAACGGCAAGGTGGATCTGGCCGTGGGACAGTCGTTCACTCTGGACGACAATCCCGCCCCCGGGGATTCGGAGCGTGTCTATCTGCCCCATCCGGAGATCCTGTCTTCGGTCCAGGCCGGAGAGCGGCTGCTGATCGACGATGGCAAGCTCGAGCTGATGGCCGTAAAATGTGACGGCAAGTCCATTGTCGCGACAGTAGTGGCTGGAACGCATATTTCCGACAAGAAGGGCGTCAGCCTTCCCGATACCGATCTGCCGGTCGGCGCGCTAACGGACAAGGACCGCGCAGACCTTGACGCGGTGCTTGATGCGGATGTCGACTGGGTGGCTCTGTCCTTCATCCAGCGCCCGGAAGACCTGATCGAGGCACGCAAGATTGCTCGCGGACGCGCGCTATTGATGTCGAAGATCGAAAAGCCGCAGGCCGTTACACGGCTGGCCGAAATCATCGAACTCAGCGATGCCATCATGGTCGCTCGGGGCGACCTCGGCGTGGAATTGCCTCTCGAGAAGGTGCCTGGCATTCAAAAGCAGATCACACGCGCCGCCCGCCGCGCTGGAAAACCGGTCGTCGTGGCAACGCAGATGCTCGAATCCATGATCTCCGCGCCAGTGCCGACGCGGGCCGAGGTTTCGGACGTGTCGATAGCAGTCTTCGAAGGCGCCGACGCGGTCATGCTTTCCGCTGAATCTGCTGCGGGGCAATATCCCGTCGAGGCCGTGGCCATGATGAGCCGTATCGCCGAACAGGTCGAAAAGGACCCGCTTTATCCCGGTATCATCAATGCCCAGCGCAGCACGCCTGAAGCGACAGGCCCGGATGCGATCTCGCTGGCCGCGCGCGAGATCGCGGAGACCCTGAGGCTTTCCGCCATCGTGACATATACGGCTTCGGGAACCACCGGCATTCGCGCCGCGCGAGAGCGACCGCAAGTGCCCATTATCGCGCTGTCTCCGATCCTTCGCACGGCTCGCCGGTTGTCCCTTCTCTGGGGAACCCATTGCGTCGTGTCGCCCGACGCATCGGATCTCGATGACATGGTCGATCGCGCATGCCGCATCGCTATGGAAGAGGATTTCGGGAAGGAGGGTGATCGCATCATCATTACGGCTGGCGTGCCCCTTCGCACGCCGGGCGCAACCAATATGCTGCGGATTGCCTATCTTGGCGGCGCAAATGCATCGGACGCATCCGCCTGATTCTTGGCCATGGGTCTGATTTGCCCAGTGATTGGGCACAAAAGATTGCAAATTGTGCAATACTTATTAATTTAGCTATGCGATATATGCAATGCTGCATTGCGATGCAGATTGTTGCAATGCACAATCAGACGCACCATCTTGGTTGCATTGGGAGGAACAACCTCGCCGCCAAAAGCGGCCCAATCATGGGGATCTGTTCCAATGTTTAAATGTACTTTGGATTCCGTCCGCTCGCGTTTGAACAAGCGCCGCCGCTACAATCGCCTCGTCAATGAGATCATGGGCATGACCGAGCGCGATCTAGCCGACATCAATGGCAATCGCACCGATATGCTGCGTCACGCCTATAGCGAAGTCTACGGTCACTGATCGACTGAACGCCGACTTGTGGACGAAAAGCGGCAGCACTCTGCCGCTTTCGCATTTTTAGTCCCGGCAATATTGGCTCAGTCGACGTTACGCCTGCTAAAAATCAGGGCCACGGTCGTCATGACCGCCAACCCGGCCACGCCGAGAAATAGCTTGTCTGTCGAACTGGAGGGGGCAGGCCGCTCATCCATAGCCGACATTGCGTCCGCCATTTCTTCCTCATAATCCTCGAGATCGGGCTCGGCGTCAGGCATGACGCGTGAAATCGAAGACGCAACGGCATCTTTCGCCTTGCGAGCCGCTCCCATTGCGGCGTCCTTGGTGCGTTCGGCCACGTCCTCACCGATGCTGCCTGCAGCCTCTGCAATATCATGCGCTTGCGCACCGAGATTTTGACGCGCACGGGTGAAGGGATCACCACCCCCGATAAGAGGCCCGGGAGAAGTGCGAAGCAGGCTATAGAGACCGCCACCTACCAGTGCGATCGCCACAGGTGGACGTCGAATGACATGCCAGGCGATGCCGGCGCCGATCACGACAGCTGCCATCGGATTGGCAACCGCCTTTTCCTTCACGTTCTCTATGAAGCCGCTCACTGTCGAGTTGATCCGGTCGCGCGCCTCGTCAATGAAGGCATCCCGCTTGTCAGCGACGACTTCCTTTATATCCTCGGTAAGCGATGAGAGGGCTCCCGGCGCGCGCAACGCAGCGATGTCGCTGGTAAGCTTTGCGCGAGCAGCCTCAACCTCCAGTTCAAGCTGGCGAAGATCGCTGTCGCCCATCATGAACCTCGTTCAACGCCTGAAGTGGTCTCCGGCGCAGAGGTTGACACCTTCTCTTCCGCCTTCGCAGGTGATTCAGGCGATTTGGCAGGAGTGGGTGTCTTCTTGCGGCGAGGCGCACTCTTGCGCGTCGTGCCGGACGTCTGGGCAGCGCTGGCTCCGGAAGCCGAGGCTTTTGTCCGCTTCCTTCGAGCAGGCTTGCTGTCCTCCACGAGGCCTTCGCCAAAGGCCCGCGCGACATCCCGCGCGGCTTGTGTCAATCCGTCCCGATTGAGTCCGTGCTCATCAACAACCTCGCTGATGCGCTCCTTCGCCTTACCGACCGATCGCTTCAGACGATCCCCGGCCGGCGCAAACGCATTCCGCTCGGTCCGCGTACCGGGAAGCGCACCTGCCATCATGGCGCCTGCCGCAATACCAAGCAAGGCAACGACGAGAGGCTGCTCGCGCACCATTCGATCAACGGCGTTCGACGCACCGGCCTTGGCGCCTCGGGCGATTTCTCCAGTCCGCTCCGCAACGGTATCGCGCGTGTCCTCGGCATACTGCACAGCACTGTCCGCGAGGCTCGACGCATAATCGCGTGCGGTGTGCATAAGCCCGCTCGCGTCGTCGGCAGCATCATCGGCACGGCTCGATTTCCGGCTCCGCGGGGACGGTGGCTCGCGATCCCGCCACATGTCCGACGCCTTGCCAACGCCGCGCATGAGTAGCGCGCATCCTGCCGCCAGCAGCAACACACCTTCGGGATTGCGTCGCGCTGCGCCGAGCACCCGGTCAACGACACCGGTGCTTGCGTCTCGAGAACGGTCGCTCATGACAATTGCTCCTTCGTTGACTTGATATCCTGCTTGATCTGATTGATGGCGCGTTCTGGCGCGAGCCCACGGGCTGCATCCGCCTTCCCCTTGAGGAGCGCTAAGCCGGCGATGCATGCAAATCCGAGCGCCGTCACCAGGCAAGCCCAATAGGGCGCGAGCCCCCATTCAATCAGGGCAAATACGATTGCTTGCACCACCAGAAGTGCAGCGACAACTGCGAAAAACGCTGCCGCAATGATCCAAAGGCCTGCCTGCAGTTTTCGCGTAATATTTGAAATGATCTCGGCCTTGGCCAGCTGCAACTCTTTCTGAAACAGATCGGCGAAGTCGCCGACCAGGTCGGAAAAAGACTGTAGAAGCGCGGATTCCTTGGGCGCCCGATCAGTCATTCGAGCGTCTCCGGCGGCTCGAGGCCGCCTTTGCTCGCGGCTCCTGTTCGGACGAGGCATTGCTGATCATCCTGAGCGCCAGGAAGCCGGCTAGAGCCGCAACGCCAAATACGATAGCAGGCTGGCGTCGGGTCAGAGCAGCAGCGCCGTTGACCAGTTGATCGATCGACTTGTCGCGGATGTACGCGCCACTGTCGTCGATCCGATCCGCCATTGATCGCACCAGGGATGCCGCCTGCGGCATGTTTTCGTCCATGTCATCGGCCGCGACGCGGGTCGAGTGCGCGATCTGGCCGATCATGTCAGCACCGTTGCTCACCTGCTGCTCGATCATGTTGGAGACGCGGTGAGAAAAATTCGATGCGCCTTCACTGGCAGCCTGCAAGACGGAATCCGCCGTGTGATAGGCATAGCTCGAGGCTTTTGATACCGGATTGGAGGATTTGGCCTTTGCGGATCGCGATGGACGCGTTCGTTTTGCCTTTGAAGCAGTTGTTCTTTTTGTCGTCGTGGCGCTCTTCATGACTCACCCTCTGTCGATTGGACACCCAGCCCGCCGTCGGCGCGCAGCACCGATCTTTGCATAATCTCGAACGGGCAGAAGTGTCGTTTGTTCCGTAGCACGATCTCTGCGATCCCTTATTTCCGCCACGAGCATGGGGCAGCACAGCCCAGGCAGCGACAGAATTCGTTGAGCGCGCTCAAACTTGCGATGTCATGCCCGTCACGGCTTCGTCGAAGACGTGTGCTTTCAACTGGGAGGGGTTCAACCCCAATCTTGCGCTATCGCAAGACGTTCGACGCGACTTTCCCTAACGGTGTCTGCTGTCGCATACACGAAAGTCATTTTACTCACGCCGGTTGCTGCCTTTATATGGGCCTGGATGGGAATGCCCGGAGAACCTGGAATGCAGAGCGTAGCGGTCATCAAAGGGGCGATCGCGCTCGAATTGACCATTGTTTTTGCCATCGAGCTTCGTTGTAAGGGGATCGGGTCATTGCAAGCGCGTCCTGCCGCGTTCGGACCCGAGGAATGAGAATGCCTGTTCCGCCGCCGCAAAAGCCGCGCCCCTTCCTGAGCGGCGCCGCGTCAATGCGAACCGCCGTGGTGCATCCCCTATCGGCAGCGCGATGGCTGTTGTTGCTCATCGTCCTTGCGGGCGCTTATTTCTTTCACGGCTTTCTCTTTCCCTGCCTTGCGGCGCTCGTCATCGCGTTTGCAAGCTGGCCGCTCTACAGGAAGCTGCTGGCCGCCGTCGACGGCAATCGGACACTTGGCGCTACAATTGCACTGGCCTTCATCCTAACCTTTCTGATCGTGCCCATCGTGATGGCAGCCGGCTATGCTATAGACGAGATCCGACAATGGGTGAGCTGGGCATTCGAAGCGAACCGCATCGGCGCGCCGACACCGGAGTGGATCGTGGCATTGCCATGGATCGGGGATTCGTTGAACGAGCAATGGTTGGCCCGCTTTGGTCATCCGGGCGGAATCGGCGAGGTGATTCAACTCGTTAGCGGGTCGAACATCAGGAGCATCTATCAAGCCGCACTAGCGGCCGGTGGCAGCGCATTTTCGCTCCTGCTTGCAGTGCTCTTCATGCTCATCGCGCTCTTCTTCGCATTTCGCGACGGGGAGAAACTTGTGGCCCAGGTCGATCTGGTGGGGGAACGTATCCTTCCCCTACGCTGGGAACGCATTTCGCGCGTTGTGCCAGCAACGATCAGTTCGACCGTGATGGGCATGACGGTTATCGCAATCGGTGAGGGCGTCGTGCTGGGTGCCGCCTACTGGATTGCGGGGGTTCCATCACCCGTGACGCTCGGCGTGCTGACCGGCATCATGGCGCTCATTCCCGGGGGCGCGCCGCTATCCATGACGCTGGTTTCGATCTACCTGGCCGCAAGTGGCTCGCTGTTCGCCGGACTGGCGTTGTTTGCGTGGGGCACCATCGAACTCTTTATCGTCGACAAGACAATCCGTCCCAAGCTGGTTGGCGGACCGATCAAGCTACCTTTTCTTCCAACCTTTTTCGGGCTTGTCGGCGGTGTGAAGACAATGGGCTTTCTCGGAATCTTCATTGGGCCGGTTCTGATGGCGCTGCTTGTCGCCATCTGGCGCGAATGGATACGCGAGATCGAAGTCACCGAGATTCAACCGCCGCTCGGCTTGGACGATGACACGGTGGCGACGCTGGCACGGGCGCCGGAGCCGCCCGCAAGAGCGGTATCAGGTCAATAGGTCTGGAACCGTTGATGGCAGATTGCCTCTGTAGATCCTAACAATGAGCGGACGGACGCGCTTCGCGAGCGTCTTCTGCAAAGTAGCCGCGCACTCTCAACGCGCTAGGCAGGGGTCTGCCTATCCCGCTTGAGAAAGCCCGATGCTGCAGCTCGCGAAATGACTGTCAGTCGGCAGGGTCCATGTGAATGGCCTTCAGTTTCTTGATGCCGAGTACATCAAGCGCCAATCCCTCATAGAAGGTCTCGCTCTTGCCCTGCTTGACCTTGTGCAGGAAGTATTTTTCGAAGCCGATCTTGGCCGCATGAACCCATTTGCCCTGCGACGACCAGTTCACATTGCGTGGCGGAATCTGTGGTTGTGCGACAAAGGCGATCCCATCGTCCCCAAAATCTGCAAGGCAGACAGCATTCCAGGTAGCGACCGCTCTTGGCTCCTCCCCCTGAAGCAGTGCGGCAATGTTCTCCGCAGTCGCAGTCACCATGGATTCGATCATGAAACCGGTCTTCGGCACCCCGACCGGCACCGGCGTCTTGCCGACCGGCGGGATAGCCACGCAAACGCCTATGGAGAAGACGTTCGGAAACGCCGTATTGCGCTGATGCTTGTCGATGGTGACAAACCCGCGCGGATTGACGAGTCCCTCCACGCCCATCACCGCCTCAACCCCACGAAATGCTGGCAGCATCATGGAATAGGCGAAGGGCAGGTCGTGCCGGGCTTTCACGCTGCCGTCGTCATTGACCTCCTCGACATGCATCATGTCCCTTTCGACCGACGTCACGCGTGCATTCACGATCCACTTGATGTGACGATCGCGCATGGCGCTCTCCATGAGGCTCTTGGTGTCGCCAACACCATCGAGTCCAAGATGGCCGATATAGGGTTCCGGCGTGACAAAGGTCATGGGCACCTGATCGCGTATTTTTGCCTTCCGCAACGCCGTATCGAGAATGAACGCGAACTCATAGGCAGGGCCATAGCAGGATGCACCTTGAACGGCCCCGACCACGACAGGCCCGGGCTTCGCGACCAATTCGTCGAATCTGGACTTGGCGGCCATGGCGTGATCGACATGGCACACTGACTGGGTATAGGCCGTAGGTCCGAGACCTGGCACTTCATCGAAAGCCAGGTCCGGCCCGGTGGCGATGACAAGATAGTCGTAATCCACATAGGAACCGTCATTGAGCTCGATGCGGCTTTCCGCGGGAAGAACCTTCTTTGCGCCTTCGGGTCTGAGAGCGATGTCCCGGCGGGCAAGGGTCCGCGTCAGATCGATCGTCACATCCTCGCGCTGACGCCATCCGACAGCCACCCAGGGATTTGAAGGAACGAAAGAATAGATCGACCCAAGATTGACCACCGTCAATCTATCGTCGCGCCCCAGTTTCGCGCGCATTTCATAGGCCATTATTGTTCCGCCGAGACCGGCACCGAGCACCACGATATGTGCCATCGATTTTCCTCCCTTGGTCTTTTCCACAACTCTATGCTGCATCGAAATGTCGTGGCGCGCGTTGATCTGGTTCACCGCCTTGGAGATCGGCTCATCCTGCTCCAGTGTTCAGAGACGCAGCTGCGCTATTGCATGTAACATTCAAGGATTATAAATTCAAGATTATGAATGTATCAGAGATGATTCCGGCGTCCGGAAAGGCTGCGGCACTCCTCAGAAGCCTTTCGCATCCGCAAAGGCTTCTCGCTCTTTGTGCGCTCGGACGCGAGGAGAGATCGGTGGCATGGTTGCGCGAGAAACTCGGCATCGATCAGGTGCCGATGTCACAGCAACTGATGCGGCTAAAGGCTGACGGCCTTGTTGAGGCTCGGCGCGACGGCACAACCGTCCACTACAGGATCACCCGGCCGGAAGTCTTGACCGTGGTCGAGGCGCTTCACACCGCATTCTGTTCACCACCCAGCAACGAAGCCAGGGACACCGCTCCGAGCAAATCCTGACATCGACGTTGTCCGACCATTTTATCCGATCGGCAACACCTCGGCGCGCTTGACCTGGTCGAGCGCGAAGCTCGTCTCGATGGACGCGATGCCTTCCAGCCGCGTCAATTTCGACTTTATGAACGTCTCGTAGGCGTGAAGATCCTTCACCACAATGCGCATCAGATAGTCGCGCTGGCCGGTCATCAAATAGCAATCGACCACCTCGGGCCACCCCGCCACCGCCTTTGCGAAGCGGTCGAGATCTTCCTCGCGCTGCCGCTCCAGCTTGATCGAGGCGAAGGCACTGACGGGTAAACCGATCTTGGTCTGATCGATCATCGCCGTATAGCCTTTGATGATCCCCTTTTCCTCCAGGATCCGCAAACGACGGGCGCAGGGAGACGGCGACAGGCCGACACGGTCCGCAAGGTCGTTGATCGAGATCCGGCCATCGTCCTGTACGGCAGCAATGATCTTCACGTCGATGATATCCAGTTTTTCCAAGATTGCCGATTCTCACTTCTCTTGCGGCTCATCATAGTTGATTTCACCAAATTACTAGCACGCTTGTGGCGAGTTTGGCGAGTTATCGTGTTCGCACCGCGCTATCATGCGCGCACAATGGAGGTTTGCGGGAATGAATGACGCACGGGTTTCTGCGCTGGCTCAGATCGAACGCAAGGTGCGTTGGCTATCGACATGGATGATCCATAACGCGAACCACGTCCGCCCCAATGACGACGGAATGAAGGTGGGCGGCCATCAGGCCTCGTCCGCCTCGCTGTCTACGATCATGACGGCGCTCTATTTCGCAGCCTTGCGACCTGAGGACCGCGTCGCCGTAAAGCCTCATGCCAGCCCGATTTTCCACGCGATACAATATCTGTTCGGCAATCAGACACTGGAGAAGCTGGAGAACTTTCGCGGCTACAAGGGCGCCCAGTCCTATCCGTCGCGCACCAAGGATGTGGACGACGTCGATTTCTCCACGGGGTCTGTCGGCCTGGGCGTTGCGCAAACTCTCTTCTCTTCGCTGACTCAGGACTATTTGAAGGCCAAGGACTGGGCCGCTGACGGCACGGAAGGAAAGATGGTGGCCCTGCTCGGCGATGCCGAGATGGACGAGGGCAACATTTTCGAGGCGCTGCTGGAAGGCTGGAAACACGGACTGCGCAATACGTGGTGGGTCGTCGACTACAATCGGCAGAGCCTCGACGCCGTTGTTCGCGAGGGGCTTTGGGAGCGGTTCGAGGCAATATTCCGCAATTTCGGCTGGGACGTCGTCATCCTGAAGCACGGTTCGTTGCAGCAGGCCGCCTTCAGCGAGCCGGGCGGCGATGCGCTGAGGCAATGGATCGACCAATGTCCCAACCAGCTCTATTCGGCACTGACATTCCAGGGTGGCGCCGCGTGGCGCAAGCGGCTGATGGATGAGATCGGCGATCAGGGCGACGTCAGCCGACTGATAGAGTCTCGCAGCGACGCCGAACTCGCCCAGCTCATGGCCAACCTTGCGGGCCACGATCTGCCATCACTGCTGGAGGCATTCGAAGCGGCACGCAAACACGACCGACCGGTCTGCTTCATCGCCTACACCATCAAGGGCTATGGACTGCCTCTGGCTGGCCACAAGGACAATCATGCCGGCCTCATGACGCCTACTCAGGTCGAGGCAATGCGCGATGATCTCGGCATCCGCGCTGGTCACGAATGGGAGCCCTATGAAGGCGTGGCAAACGCAGGCGCGGTGCGCCGGATCATCTCCGACGCGCCCTTCAACGCGAAAGGACCGCGCCGACAGCATGCACCAACGGTTGCCGTCCCTGAAAATCTCGAAGTCGAAATCGCGGCATCCATGTCGACTCAACAGGGCTTTGGCCTGCTGATGCATGGAATCAGCAAGCAGGACAGCCCGTTTGCCGACCGCGTGGTCACGACGTCGCCCGACGTCACGGTCTCCACCAATCTCGGCGCCTGGGTGAACCGGCGCGGCTTGTTTGCGCGCGAGAAGATGGCGGATGTGTTCAAGGCCGAGCGAATACCCTCGACCTTCACGTGGAACTTTGCTCCGAGCGGGCAGCATATGGAACTCGGCATCGCCGAAATGAACCTGTTTCTGATGCTGTCGGCTTTGGGGCTCTCACACACCACCTTCGGCGAGCGCCTGCTTCCGGTTGGCACGCTTTATGATCCCTTCATCGAGCGCGGTCTCGATGCGCTCAACTATGCCTGCTATCAGGATGCGCGTTTCATCCTGGCTGCGACACCCTCCGGGGTCACGCTGGCCCCCGAAGGTGGCGCGCATCAGTCCATAGCCACACCACTCATCGGCATGGCGCAAGACGGGTTGGCAAGCTTCGAACCCGCCTACGTCGACGAGCTCGCAACGATACTGCGCTTCGGCTTCGACTATATCCAGCGCGACGGCGACGGAGAGCCGGACGAGACGACCTGGCTGCGCGATGCGCTTGGCGGCTCGATCTATCTGAGACTGTCAACGCGCTCGATCGAGCAGCCCCGCCGTACGATCGACAACGCGCTCGCCGAGGACATCGTCAATGGTGGCTATTGGCGCCGCAAGCCCGGACCCAATGCCCAGATCGTAGTCGCCTACACCGGCGCAATGGCGCCGGAGGCGATCGAGGCCGTCGGCCTTCTGGGCGAGGACAGGCGCGACATCGGCCTGCTCGCGATTACCTCCGCCGACCGGCTCAATGCCGGCTGGAGTGCCGCGCAGCGTGCGCGTGAGCAGGGTCTGGTCCACGCCCGAAGCCATGTCGAACGACTTCTGGCCGAGGTGCCGCAGCATTGCGCCCTGGTCACGGTTCTCGACGGCCATCCGGCAACGCTTGCCTGGCTGGGTGCCGTTCACGGACATCGCACCCGTTCGCTCGGCGTCGAGCATTTCGGTCAGACGGGCACGATCGCGGATCTCTATCGCCATTATGGCATTGATGCAGAAGGCATCATGCGCGCCGCACAGGCCCTCGTGCCCGGACGGCCGGTTCGCCATTTGAGACAGGTCGGCGGCTGATACTGAAAGTCATCTGACAATCTGGAGGGAAAGAGAATGCCCCTCCGGATGTCCGGCGATCTGACCGGTGGCAATGGAATCGTGAACCGCCGCGTTAGTAACAGCGGAGATTTCGCCTCAGGATTTCGGACCTGGTGCCTGCGCGACAGAAAGCCAATTCTCGAACGTTTCATCGCCCACATTGGCCAACACCTCGCGCAGTGCGCTGGTCATCGGCAGCGGGCCGGCGTTTTGGCCGATAGACAGGGCGAGATCGATATCCTTGCGTAGAATGGAGTGCAGCGAGTCGAAATCGCTGCGTGTCGAGGCCCAGGCTGCATAGGCCTGGGTGGCGTCGCCGGGGCCGGATGTCAGGAAATTGCGACCCGTTCCCGCCTCGAACACCGGCATCGCATCCGGCAGAAACAGACCGTTCTCCAATCCGATGCGATATGCTTCGGCCGCGATCATCAATGTGCTGATGCCGACCATATTGTTGACGATCTTGGTCGCCTGCCCCGAACCCAGAGCGCCGCAGCGGAAGATATTGCTGCCCATCGCCTCCATCAGAGGCTGCAGATAGGCGCAATCTTCCTCGGTACCGCCCATGATGATCGCGAGAGTGCCGTCCCGCGCCTTGATCACGCCGCCACTCACCGGCGCGTCGACAACCCGCATGCCGACGCCAGACAACTCCTGCGCCAGATCCTTCATCGTCTGAGGCGCGACTGTGCCCATGATCACCAGCATGGGCTTCTTGTCGCCGACACCAGAGACCAGCCCGCCGGGGCCCGTAACGGCGGCGCGCACCTGTTCGGGTGTGGCGACAAGGATGATGACCACATCGCAATCCGCACAGTCGGCAGCATTTGACGTGGTGCGCACGCCAAGCGCCTCAAAGGAAGCGCGCGCCTTGTCGCTTCGATCGCAAACCACAAGCTCGAAACCAGCCTTGTGAATGTTCATCGCCATTGGCGCGCCCATGGCGCCGACGCCGATCACCGCTACCTTTTCGATTGTCATGTCTTGCCTCAATAGATGGTGACGCCGCTGTCGACCGACATGACCTGACCGGTAACCACGCGCGCCTCGTCGGAGGCGAGGTAGACGGCCATATCGGCAATATCGAGCGGCTTGCACGGCCCCAACAGATGCATGTCGGCAAGCCGTCTGATTTCCTCACGCTCGCCGAGAAGTCGTTCTGCGCGCGGTGTCATCACCAGCCCGGGCGCAATGGCATTCACCCGTATCTTGTCGGGCGCGTACTCGACAGCCATTGATCGCGTCAAAGCGGCAACTCCACCTTTCGCGGCGGTATAGCAGTCGCGTTCCGTCAGGGCCATCAGCGCGGCCATGGACGACATATTCACCACCGATCCCCCGCCTGCTTTGGCGATCTCGGGAATAGCGTATTTGCAGCACAGGAACGTGCCGTAGAGGTCCAGCTTTATCACGCGCCAGAATTCCTCTTCAGGCGCGTCCGTGACCCGCCCATCCGCCGAACTTGAACCACCCGCGATATTGCACACGACATTCAGACGGCCGAAACGTTCGACGATCGATTTGATGGCACCCTGCACCCGGGCGGGGTCGGTGATGTCGACGACAAGCCCAAGACCATTTTCGCCGGCCTGCGCCTCGCGCAGGGCATCGTTGACCGCATCTTCATCAATGTCGATCGCCGCGACACGCGCGCCTTCCTCGATGAAGCGTCGGCATGTTGCACGCCCAATTCCACCGGCGGCGCCAGTGACGAAGGCAACTTTTCCGTCGAGTCGTCCCAAATCTTCCTCCCGTTCAGATCATCCAGCCCGCGCGCTCGCCGTCGAGTATTGCGGCATCCACCTGCCGCGGCGCCAAAGCGTCCCCGATCAGCAATGTCCGCATGCCGCGGCCTTTCAGTTCGGCGGCCAGTGCATTGTCCGCGCTGTTGCCGATGGCGAGCACGATTGAGCCCGTATGCGAAATGCGATGGACACGCCCGCCGAATCGGTCCTCGCAAACCACCGCGTCAGGCTCGATCGCCGTCACGAAGGTCGAGGGTCTGACCGTGATGCCGAGATTGGCCAGTCGACGATAGAGCTGCGGTGCATGATGAACCGGCAGATCGGCGCCGGCATAGAAATGAGGTGTGACGATCGTGACCTTGCGGCCCTTTTCGGCGAGCCATTCGGCGGCAGCCGTTCCCGATAGATGCGGATCGTCCTCAATGACGACGACCTCTTCGGCAATCGCGCCGTTGGCGGCAAACGCATCGCGCACGGTGACGACGCGCGCGCTGTCGACACCTTCGATCCCCTCGGCACCCGGGCGCAGCGACGTGTAGCCGTCTCGGCGCGGCTGCGAACCAGTCGCCACGACCACCGCATCGAACCCGCCCCCTAAAAGCACCGACGTGTCAGCTGCGGTCCCGCGCAGGACGTTCACACCCGTCCGGCCAAGCATCATTTCCTGCCAGTCATGAATCTCGGCAAATCCACGTCGCGAGGACACGGACGCCGTGATCCGATTTTGACCGCCAAGCTCCTGATCGCGCTCGAAGAGCGTGACGGCATGACCCCTCTCGGCGGCAACGCGCGCGGCCGCCATGCCTGCCGGGCCGCCACCGACCACCGCAACTTTCTGACGGTGGGGCGCTCCACGCATCGTGCCGATGCCCAATTGTGCTTCGCGGCCAACCGCCGGATTGTGGACGCAGCCAACGCCGCGCCCACGGTCCAGCCCGACGATGCAAGACTGGTTGGAGTAGGTGCAGATGCGGATCCCCTCACGATCGCCGCGCTGGGCCTTCAAGGGTAGCTCAGGATCGGAAATGAGCGCTCGTGCCATGCCGATGAAGTCGGCCTGTCCGGCCTCGAGAACGGCCTCCGCATCTTCAGGCGTCGCGATACGCGAACTGACGCAAACAGGCATTCCGCCGACAGCGTCGCGTATCTGGCCGGCATGCGACGCAAACTGCGCCTCCGGTGCGGTAATGTCGGAAATCCATCCGGGGTAGTGCAGTGACGTCAAGCCGCTGACATTGACGTAGTTTGCGCCCCCCTCGCGCAGACGCCTGGCAATCTCGATCGAATCCGAGAGCTCGAGCCCGCCCGGCACCCCATCGGCGCCGTTCATGCGAACACCGATGAGGAAGTCGGTGCCGGCAGCGCTCCGCACTGCTTGGAGCGTATCGAGCAGGAAGCGCATGCGGTTTTCGAGGCTTCCGCCGTAGGCGTCCGATCGCTTGTTCGTGGCCGGCGACAGGAATTCGTGGAGCAGGTAACCTTGTGCGGCGAAAAGCTCGACACCTGACGCTCCCGCCTCCTGCATGTTGAGGGCAGCGTCGACCATGGTCGCGACATATTCCTCGATGTCGCCGTGATCCATCTCCTTGGGAATCTCACCGGTCCGCGGACATGGCAAAGGCGATGGCGCAAACAGCGGGATGCCGAACTGTGTGGTGCCAGGCGAGCGCAATTGTCGTCCGCTGGCATTGAGCTGCGAAACGAAGTGCGCGCCGTGCGTGGAGATCGCCTCGATCATTCGGCGGTAATGCGGCTGCAGGCTTCGATCATTGGCAAGATCGAGGCCACCAAGCGCGGTCGTCTCCAGCGCGTCGCCCCAGCTTCCGAGCTTGCGCCAGGATGCAGGCATCAGGAAGTTGGACATGATGACCAGCCCTGCGCCGCCCTTGGCCCGCTCGACATGGTAAGCGATCGTCCGGTCAATCGCCGATCCGTAACCGCCGCCGAACATAACCGCGTGCGGCATCATCGCGATCCGATTGCGCAGCGTGACATGCCCCAGCTTCAGCGGCGTGAACAGTTTTGGATAGAGGTGGTTGCTCACGGCTAGTACGGCGTCTTCTTGGGAAAGGAGGGTGGCCGCCTCTCCTTGAAGGAAGCCAGCCCTTCGACCGGATCTGGACCGGAGAAGCCAAGCATTTCCAATGCAAGAGATGCGTCGAAGGTCGGGCCGGCCATGCGCAGCCAGTTGTTGAGCGCATATTTCGTCCATTGCACGGCCGACGGCGCGCCCTGCGCCAGACGCGTCGCGATTTCCAGCGCCTTGTCCTGCAATTCGTTGTCTTCGACGGCAAGTGCCACGAGGCCCATGCGCTCCGCCATCTCTCCCGTCACCGGTTCGTTGAGAAGCAGATGATATTTCGCCTTCGCCATGCCGCATAAAATCGGCCAGATGATCGCCGCATGATCACCCGCAGCAACGCCCAGCCGGACGTGCCCGTCAACGAGCTTCGCGGTCTTCGTCGCGATGGGAATATCCGAGACAAGCGCTGCGGCAAGCCCCGCACCGACCGCCGAACCCTGAATGGCTGACACGATCGGCTTTGAGCAGTTGATGATGTTGTAGACGAG
This sequence comes from Rhizobiaceae bacterium, assembly GCA_023953905.1. Lineage (GTDB taxonomy): Bacteria > Pseudomonadota > Alphaproteobacteria > Rhizobiales > Rhizobiaceae > Arvimicrobium. Next base: position 437,806 of record JAMLJA010000002.1, read on the forward strand.
GTCCCGCGCCTCTCGCCACATATTGGCGCGCTCTTCGAAGCTGCTCGTCAGCTTGTCGACGACGTCGAAATCCCCGCCTGCGGAAAACGACCTTCCGGTTGCGCACAGAAGAACAGCTTTTACATCCCGGTCGCGGTCGATCACGCGCCAGATGTCCGCGAGTTCGCGGTGACCGTCCGCGTCAAGCGCATTTAGCCGCTCGGGCCGATCCAGCGTCAGGCGCAGGACGCCCTCGACGGGCCGGTCACAACGTATCGTCGGAAATGCAGCATAGGTTTCAGTCATGACTGGTCCTTGAAGAGGCACTGCACGTTCAGATCGAACGGCGGGACGTCAGGCCCCCATCTATCGTGATGATGGTTCCGGAGGTGTAGGATGAGCGCGACGAGGCGAGGAAGACAAACATGTCCACCACCTCGCGAACCGTTGCGGCTCGGCCGAGCGGGTATTCGGCAAGGAGCTCCCCGAAACGGCTCTCGTCACCCCAGGCTTCTTTCGCGCGCTTCTTCATGATGTTGGCGATCCTGTCGGTCGCGACGGGTCCGGGATTGATGCCCACGACACGCACGCCGTCCTCGAGACTGCGGCCGCCCAGCGCGCGCGTGAACGCCATCAAGGCCGCGTTGCCCGTCGAGCCGGCAATATAGCGGAAATCGAAATTCTCGCCGCCATTGCCGATATTGTTGAGGATCACGCCTCCGCCTGCCGCCTTCATGCGAGGATAGAATGCGCGGCAAAGGTCGATATAACCCATCACCTTGACTTCCCAACCGGCGCGCCATGCATCGGCATCGACCTGCCACAGATCCCCGCCTGGAATGGCTCCCGCGTTGTTGACGAGAATGTCGACGTCACCGGCTTGCTCGGCGATGGCTGCCGTCGCACCCTTCGCCGAAATATCCTGTTCCTGGATGGTGACCTCGATCCCGTGAGCATCGGTAAGCCGGCTAGCGACGGCCTGGAGCTTCTGGCTGGATCGCGCGACGAGATGGAGACGGCACCCTTCCTCGGCGAATGCCTCAGCGAGGCCCTCGCCGATCCCCTGGGAGGCCCCGGTGATGAGAACTTTCTTGCCGTGGAGATTGAGATCCATGCGCCTTGTCCTATCCCTGTTTTATGACCCGCTCGATTTCCGCTATCGCTTCGGGATTGACCAGCGAAGAGAGGTCTCCTGCAGGTAACCCGGAATATACACTGCGAATGACCCGCCGCATGATCTTCGAGCTTCGGGTCTTGGGCAGTTGCGGGACAATGAACACGGCACGCGGCGCGAAGGGACGGCCAAGCCGTTCCTGAATGCGCTTTGCAGCAATGTCGCGCACATTCTCCGGCGCACCGTCGCAGCACAGGAACGCGACTATTACCTGTCCCTTTACCGGATCGTCGGCGCCGATGACCGCCGCCTCGACGACGCCGTCGATCTCGGCAAGTATTTCCTCGACCTCGGCCGGACCGACACGCTTGCCGGCGACCTTGATCGTGTCGTCAGATCGACCGGGCAGAAAGTAGTGTCCCTCCTCCGTGCGCATTGCCAGATCGCCATGGATCCAGATGCCGGGAACGCTTTGCCAATAGGTCTCCAGATAGCGGGCGTCGTCCTTCCAGAACGAGGCCGTCATGCCGACGAAGGGAGTGCGGATCGCAAGCTCGCCAACCGTGCCCGTTACAGAGGCGCCGGTCGAATCCACCACATCCACAGCAACGCCCGGTGATCGCGCATTGAACCCCCCGGGAATGATTGGCTTGACGACCACGCTCGCCAGGAGCCCGCCGGAGACTTCGGTGCCGCCGGTGTAGTTGATGAGCGGGCAATCGCCGCGTCCGAAATTGCGCTCGAACCAAACAAAATGTTCGGCCGCAATGCTCTCTCCGGCAGTGATCAGCATCCGCAAAGAGGACAAATCTGGACTGGTTGCCGTCTCCTGATGAGCCGCCAGCCCTCGGATCAATGTAGGCGCAGATCCGAAATGCGTCGCCTTGTAGCGCTCGATCAAACGCCCCATGCGCGACCAGTCGGGATAATCCGGCGCGCCGTCATAACAGACAAGCGTCGCGCCTCTCAGCAATGCCGAAGAAAGAATGAGACAACCCGCAATCCAACCCATGTCGGCTGGCCAGCAAAAGACGTCGCCGGGGCCGACATCGAAATGCACTGCCGCATCATGCGCGATCTTGATCGGAAATCCGCCATGTACATGCACCGCGCCCTTGGGCTTTCCGGTCGTGCCGGAGGTGAAAATGACCATGAACGGGTCATTGGGAGACATGCGCGCCGATGGCGGGGCGGATTCAGCCGGCAAGCGAAGCGAGTGCCAGTCGATCATGTTCTGGCCGCTGAGATCGGGAGGCGACGGGTCGTCGGCGGATGTCTTGAGAATGACGAGTTCCAGCCCCGGCACGGCACGGCGCACGGCTGCGACCGTTTCGCTCGTGGAGACAAATTTGCCACGGCGCTGGAAGCCAGACGTCACGATGAGCGCGCGTGCGCCGCAAGGTTCGAGACGCGCCGAAATCGCATCAACTCCAAAACCACTGAAGAGCGGGACGACAATTGCCCCAATATAGGCGATGGCGAGCACTGAGACGGAAGCCTCGATCCCGTTCTCAATCAGCAGGCCTACCCTGTCGCCGCGCTTGATCCCGGCGGCAAGAAGCCCGGAAGCGAACCCGCGCACTTCATCTGCGAGTTCGCCATAGGTCAGGCGATTGGAGCCTCCATTCTCGGTCTCGGCAATGATCGCGAGCCTGTTCTTTGCTTCGTCATTGTCCAGGATCATGTCGACCCAGTTCAGTTCCCCTCCGACGAACCAGGAAGGAAAAGGCGCACCCCGCGAGGTATCGCAATAGGTGTCGTAATCGCGGCTCCACCGCACGCCGCAGAAATCAACGACCTCGCGCCAGTAGGCATCCGGGTTGGCAAGAGAAAAATCATAGAGTGTATCGAAGTCCTGAAGGCCCAGCCGACGCGCGAGCGCCGTCACCTGCGCGTTGTCGATATATGCGTCCGTAGGCTGCCAGACATCTTTCGCGTCGAGTGCCATCGCTAAATTCCCAAATACGCGCGTTGAACCTCAGGGCTTTCCGCCAGAACGCTCGCCTTGTCCTCCGCGACAATCGACCCGCCTTCGAGGATGTAGGCATAGTCGGCGACCGAAAGCGCCGTCTCGGCATTCTGCTCGACCAACAGCACATTGACGCCGGTGCCGGCAATCGTCGTCACCAGTTCGGCAATACGATCAACCACGGCGGGTGCCAGGCCAATCGTCGGCTCGTCCAGCAGCAGCAGACGCGGTGAACTCATCAGCGCACGCGCCACAGCAATCATCTGTTGCTGGCCGCCGCTGAATGTCCCGGCCATCGTCGACAACCGCTCTCGAAGCTCAGGAAACAGATCAAGCACCCGGTCGAGGTCTCGCCGCACCGCCACCTTGTCGGATCGGGCGAAGGCGCCAAGTTCGAGGTTCTCCAGAAGAGTCATTTCCGAGAAGAGACGGCGTCCCTCCGGAACCACCGAAAGTCCCTTCGGCACGAGCCGGTCGGGCGACTGCCCCGTGATGTCTTCTCCGAACAGATGGACAGTGCCGGCTGTCGCACGCACCAGACCGCAGATCGTTTTGATGAGGGTCGATTTGCCTGCGCCATTCGCTCCGACGATGGTGACGATCTGGCCGGTGCGAATTGTCAGGTTCACGTTCCTGATTGCAGGGACGACTCCATAACTCGCGGACAGGCCGGCAACCACCAGCGCATTCTCTTCAATGCTCATTGCGGTGCCCCAGATACGCGTCGATCACATTCTTGTCCGCTCTGATCTCGGCGGGTGTGCCGGTCGCAAGGTGCTGTCCATGATGCAGGACGACGATGCGATCGCAGACCTTCATCACCGCCTTCATATTGTGCTCGACAAGCAGCACGGAACATCCGAAATCATCCCGAATCCGCTCCAGCACGGAAAGCGTGTTTGTGACTTCGGTCTGGTTGAGCCCCGTCAAGGGTTCGTCGAGACACAACAGACGCGGACGCGCCGCGAAAGCGATACCAATGGAGACGAGACGCTGGATGCCGTGCGGAAGCGTTCCCGCCTCGTCCGACAGATAGCCGGAAAGGCCCAGCATCTCGGCCGTCTCGCGAACCCGCTCGCGGCGCTTCTGGCGGCTGCCGATGCCATGGATGGCGCCAAGCAGGATGTTGTCGCCCACGGTCATGCTGCGCATCAGGCTGCCGTGCTGGAAGGTGCGCACGAGCCCCATGCGGCTGATCGAAAGGGGAGATTTGCCGGTGCAATTCTGGCCAAAGACGAACAGCTCCCCGGCAGATGGCTTGTAGAAGCCGCTGATGAGGTTGAATGTCGTGCTCTTGCCAGCGCCGTTCGGCCCGATGAGCCCGAGGATCTCGTTGGGCATGATTTCGAGATCGAGATCCGATACGGCCACCAACCCGCCGAAGCGACGTGTCAGGCCCTTGGTTCTGAGAAGGGGAGAATGATCTGTCGCCGACATCTCACTTTTCCTTCCTGGCAATGAGGGCCCAGCCGCGTCGCGCAATTCCGGTCACGCCATGGGGCAGCAGCAGTACCGCCAGAACGATCGCCGTTCCGTAGAAGATGTGCTCCTGTCCGCCAAGGCCAAGGGCATAGCTGCCAAGCGTGACGAGAAGCACGGCTCCAACAAGCGGTCCGACGACATTGTCCTCCCCGCCGACCTTGACATAGGCCAGCGCGAAGGCGGCCAGCAGGAAGCTGAAATCACCAGGACTGATGACGTTGTTGACGAAGGCATGGAGGCTGCCAGCAATTCCGGCCGCGAATGAAGCGGCGGCAAAACATGCGATCTTGCAGAACAGGATATTGAGGCCAACGGTGCGCGCCACGTCCTCATTGTCCCGGATTGCGGTCAGGATCCTGCCGAAGTCGGATCGTTCGAGAACGTAGAGCCCGAAGATCAGAATGGCTGCAACGGCCATCACGAATGTCGGCATCCACGCGTCGAGAGCCATTGGCGGGAAAATCCCGACCATGCCCGAATTGCCCCCCAACACCATGCTCTTGGAATAGAGAATGCGGATCGCCTCGGTGAAGGCGAAGCCGATCAGGAGGAAATACGGTCCCTTGGTCCTCAGCGTGACAAAACCAAACACGATGCTGATGAGCGCCGCAATGATGCCCCCCAGCACAAGCGCGACCAGAAAGGGCCAATCAAGGATCGTGACCGCCACGCCGGCAGTGTAGGCGCCGATGCCGACAAAGGCAGCGGTCGCGAAGTTCAGTTCGCCCATCAGCATCACGAAACGCAGGCTGGCAGCCATCAGTGCCGCGATCGAGATGAGATTGATGACACTCGAAATATAGGGGTCCTTGACGATCAGGGTGGCTGCGAGCGCGATACCGATGCCGATCGCCCAGTAGGGCAGCTTCAAATTGTCATCCATGGCCGAGCAGCCCCTTGGGTCGTACAAGCAGGACGACAATTACGAGTACGAAAATGGCGATCGTGGCTGACGTGGGGTCAAGATAGAAACCTCCGAAGGTTTCAATCGCAGCAACGAACAGGCCGCCAAGTATGGCCCCGGGTACGCTGCCCAGCCCGCCAATGATGACCGCGATGAATCCCTTGATGAGGTAATCCGCGCCAATCACGGGAGAGACAATCGAGATCGGCGCAATCAGCGCACCGGCAAGTGCCGCGAGGGCTGCGGCGATCATGAACCCCGCAAGCGCCATCCTGTTATATGGGACACCTTGAAGCATCGCGGCCTCATGATCGATGGAGACGGCGCGCAGCGCCTTGCCAAGTTTTGTACGCGTCAGGGCCCAGTAGAGCGCTGCCGTGATGATCACGGCGGCCGCACACAGCGCGACACGCTGAACGGTCACCGAAGCCCCGAGAATGGTTACGGTGCCCGGGAGAATTTCGGGCACCGGCCTGACGGCGCCGCCGAAAGTCTTCAGCAGGATGCCGTCAAGCAAAAGCACAAGGCCGATGGAAAGGATGAACGAGCCGACCATGTCGCGTTGGAAATACTTGAATCCGAACACGTACATGAGGAAGCCGAGCACCATCGCCACAGCCACGCCAGCGATGACCGCGAGCAGATAGGCAGGCAGAACGGGAAGCCCCGTATCCGCCAACCATGGCACCGTATACGCCACGACCAGTGCCGAAACGGCAAAGAGATGGCCGTGAGCGAAGTTCACGATCCGCATAACGCCGAAGATGAGCGTCAGGCCGAGCGAGAACAGGATGTAGACGGCGCCAATCTGCAGGCTCGTCAGGATGAGCTGTATCGCGGTTTGCATCGCTGAAATGCCTCTGTCGGGTCGAGCCTGACGGTTACTTGCCGTCAGGAACGACGCGCGCCATTTCCACGAGCTTGCCGTCCTGGATCTGTGTCACGATCACCGGAAGACGCATCTGCTGACGCGATCCGTACGAATCCATTCCGTAGAAGCCGATTTCGCCTCCGTAGAAGGTCTTGAAGGTGACATCCGGCATCACTTTCGCGACTTCCTTGGGATCGATGCTCTTGGCAGCTTCAATGCCGGCCTTGAGTGCGTAGACAGAATCGTAGAAGCCGATCTGGATGGCGTTCAGGGACTCGCCAATAGCAGCGCGCGCATCCTCGTTCACCTTCTTCTGGTGATCCGTGACGTCGGGACCGTCGAATGTCACGCCGGCGCCCATATAGACACCCTCGACTGCGTCGCCGCCGGTTGCCTTGAGGCCATCGGCGCCCGTGCCGACCTCGACGACCTTGACGCCCTTCCAGCCAAGAGAATCGAGTTCTCGCAGCACGGCACCAGCATCGGCAGGCGGCATTCCGCCCAGATCAATGATGTCGGGCTTCATGGAGGCTAGACGCGCGGCAATAGGCTGAAACTCCGTCGTGCCGCGCTCATAGAAGTCGCTGGAGAGGATCTCTACGCCCGTCTTCTTCCAGACGCCATTGGCAACGGATTCGGTTTCCTGACCCGATGCATCGTTGGGATTCAACATGGCGAGCGTCTTCGCCTCGGGATGCGCCTGGTGGATATAGGGGATCAACTGCGGGAGAATCTCGAACGGCGTGTTCATCTGGGTAAAGGTCAGCGGAAAATCCGGACCCTTGATGCTGGATCCCCACGCTGTCGTGAAGATCATCACACCCTGCCGCTCGGTGAGCGACTGAAGCGCCTTCACCGGCGCCGTGCCAAGGCTTCCGCCGATGAACTTCACACCCTCGCGGTTGAGCAGCGTCTGCGCAACGCGCGTGCCTTCAGCCGCGTTGTACTTGTTGTCGTAGCCGACGCACTCGAAATTGTAGGTGACGTCACCAACCTTGACACCACCCGCTTCATTGATCTCGCTGGCGGCCTCCTTGCACATGAACTCCGAACCCTTGCCCCATGTGGCGCCGGAACCGGAGAGCGGGATGGAAAGCCCGAGCTTGATGATTTCCTGTGCATTCGCGCCAGCGACCGACCCGGCAACGCCGAATACGGCTCCCAGCACGACGAATTTCATGGACTTCACGATAGACATTTCAACTCCTCCTCATTGGTGACGGATGCCCGTCCTCTTACGCGTGTAGTTGCTCCTTAGCCGACCAAGACAGCTGGCTAATCTCCTCTGCTCCGTAGCCCAATGCCGACAGAACCTGATCCGTGTCCGCTCCGAGCGAGGGGGCCGGCCTGGTTGCCAGAGACATCGTCGCGGCAGTCCTCAAAGTGGTTGCCGCCACCGGCACACCTGCCGACTGGTCAAGGCGGAAAAAGCCACCCGCCATGTTCTCGTCGGCCTTCAAAGCCTGCCCCGGCGTCAACACCGGACATCCCGGCAGACGCACGGCTTCAAGCTGCGAGAGACATTCCTCGACCGTGCGGACGGCGCACCAATCAGCCATTATGGCACTGAGCTCTGCACCGTTTTCACCTCGGGCAATGTCCGATGCGAAGCGCTCCTCGCCAATGAGATCCTCACGGCCCACCAGACGCGCCCAACGCGCGAACATGCCATCGCCGATGACCTGCGCCATCACCCAGCCGTCACGCGCGCGAAAAAGGTCCGAGGGACCAGAAATCGGACTGCGGTTGGCCAATGGCTCACGGGTTCGGGCGCCTGCCGCTTCCTCGATCAGCATCGGGTTCGTCATGGTCAGCGCAGTTCCAAGCAGCGATGCCTTCACATGCTGTCCCTGGCCGGTGCGGCTGCGCTCATATATGGCGGTGACTGTGGCGAAGGCCGCAGCCATCGCCGTCGAAAAGTCGACATAAGAGACGGCCGCACGCATTGGCTGTTCGCCGGTGCCCGTAAGATGCATGGCGCCGCTCAGGGCCTGGCCAGTACCATCGAAGCCGATCCGATTCTTGTCCCGCCCTTCGAAACCGAGGGCGCATATGGTGGTCAGGATGATGTCCTTTCGGATCGCCTTGAGTGACTCGTAATCCAGACGCGCGCGTTTCAAAGCCGCGTCCGGCAGATTGACGATCACAACGTCTGCGCTTGCCACCAATCGCTCGAACGCCTTTCGGCCATCGGCTTGCTCGAGATCGAGGATGACTGATTTCTTGTTTCGATTGACCTGAATATAGAGCGCTCCGCGTCCTTCGATGCCGATCGGCATCACGTCGCGGTCTGGCGCGCCTCCGGGAGGGTCAATCCGAATGACCTCGGCACCCTGGTCGGCAAGAAGCGCGGCGCAATAGGGCGCGGCAATGTAACGGCCAAGATCGAGCACGCGCAGACCGCTGAGCCCCATCGGTTCCCGCTGCTCTGCCAGCGCTGCCTGCTGCTCCGTTCGGATCTTTTCCGACACCGTTCCTACCCTGTTTTGTGCGATTTGGGCCTTCCCGAACCGCCCCTTCCGTGCTAGGCATTCTCTATACGGAATGTCATTCACATTTTCATGAAAGCCATTCATACATGACTGCCCACGTCGATCAAGACCCTGCACCAAAATTCGTCGGAGCGGTCGCAAACGCGATCTCGATCCTGAGGGCATTGGCAGAAAGCGCCGAGCCAGCGGGTGTCGCCGTGGTGGCACGCCAGACCGGCATCAGTGTCAGCACGTGCTTCAACATATTGCGTACGCTGGCAAGCGAACGCCTTGTGGTGTTCGACAATGTCGACAAGACGTATCGCATCGGGTTGGGCGTATTGGAATTTTCTGTGCCGCTGTTGGGGGCAAATCAGGCCGATCTGATCAGGCCGGAACTTCAGCGCCTGTCATCCGATCACAAGAGCCTCATATGCCTTTGGCAGATCACCGAACGAGAGCGCGTGATGCTGGTCGACCGCGTTTCGGTCGCTCGGACGGTAAGGGTCGATATGTCCTATGGATCGCGCCTTCCGGCTCATGTCGGAGCGGTTGGTCGATGCTATGCGGCGATCACCAATATCGACAGGGAAGCCTTGAAGCAGCGTTTCGAGCACCTGAAGTGGCAATCGCCACCTAGCTTCGAATCCTATCTCGCCGACGTCGATCAGGCCCGCCGAAACGGCTTTGCGTTTGATCTCGGACAACTCTTCATCGGCGTGGAGATCGCTGCATCGATCATCACGGACACCACAGGCAGGCCGCGCCTTGGCATCAGTGCCATTAACATTGCTGGCCAAATTCCCAGGCGCGACCTCGAGCGGCTGGCGATCGATCTGCGCAACACCACGGATTGGCTGAGCGAGACGCTTTTCGGTGTTGCTAAAGGTGTCAGACAAACCGGACGGCGGGCAATCGCGGCGGGACAACACGCATGACACATACCATTGACGACGCCGTCTGGACCTATGAGGATTTCCAACCGGGCGAGACGTACGGCTCTGTCGAACTCAAGCTAGATGAAACCAGACTGGCGCTCTGGAAAGAGGTGTATGGCGACGAGGCACGCATCGACCAGACCGGACGTGTGCCCCGTGGGCTTTTGGTGGCGGGCATGATGGAAACCTATCTTCGTGTGGTCTCGCCCCGCCCGCCCGGCAACATCCACGCCAGTCAGAAACTCATGCTCGGATCTGGATCGCTCAAGGTTGGCGATACTGTCACCGCGACCGTGACCTGTCTGGACAAAATCCGTCGCAAGGACAGGGGTTGGGTCACCATCGGCGTCGTCATGAACAGCAACGGTCATGAACTGTTGCGCGGCGAGATCCGCACTGTCTGGGCACGATGAGCAACCAATGACACAGACAATACAAAAGACAGTGCTTCCACCTGAACTTGTCACGCGGGAATTGAAGACTGGTCCCGTCTCGACACGCAAATACGCCGAGCTGACAACCGACTTCAATCCAATCCACATGGACCCGGTATTTGCTGCCGGAACGAGCTTCGGACAGCCCATCATCCATGGCACGATGGGGCTCAACCTGCTGGTCGACACGATCGAAGCGACCTTTGGCGATCCGGCACCCGGATTGGAGATCGATGTCCGGTTCATTCGACCGGTTCCGGTTGGCACCACGATCCGCGCTGGCGGCTCGCTGCGCAAAGCATCCACGGGAACATATGACGTCTTTGTGGAGACGGCGGCGGGAGAGCGCGCTGTCGAAGGCACGTTGCGCGTCGTAACGACAAGCGCTTCCAGCTAGAAATCGGAGAATTTTTCATGACCGACTGGGTCGATGACGACACATTCGCGCATCTCAAGGATGCGATCCAGCGCTTTGTGACCGAGCGCCTGATTCCCAATGAAATGAAGGTTGAGATCGATGACGAGATCCCCGAGGCCATCGTGCAGGAAATGCGCGAACTCGGTTTGTTCGGTCTGACAATCCCGCCTGCCTATGGAGGCATCGGCATTAATGCGCGCCAGGAAGCGCAGATTGCGATGATCTTCGGCCACACGGCGCTCGCCTTTCGCTCCCTGCTGGCCACCAATATTGGCATAGGCGCCCGCGGGCTCATCTTCGAAGGCACGGACGAGCAGAAGCAGACCTATCTGCCCGCACTTGCGAGCGGAGAGCTGATATCCGCCTTCGCGCTGACCGAACCCGACACCGGCTCCGACCCGGCAAATTTGACGACACGCGCCGAACGCGACGGCGACGACTACGTCATTTCGGGGACGAAGCGTTATATCACCAACGCCGAGCGTGCAGGCCTCTTCACGGTCATGGCGCGCACCGAGTTCGACAAGCCGGGAGCAGACGCCATCTCTGCCTTCCTCGTGCCGCGTGACACGCCCGGCCTCAGCATCGGTAAGAAAGACCGCAAGATGGGACAGCGCGGCACCACGACCTCAGACGTCATGTTCGACAATGTGCGTGTACCCGCAAGCGCCATTATCGGTCTGCAGCCGGGTCGAGGCTTCAGGCTGGCCATGCGGGTCCTTGATCGCGGGCGCATCCATATCGCTGCGCTGGCAACAGGCATGTGCGACCGGCTGATTTCGGAAATGATCGGCTATGCCAAGGAACGCAAGCAGTTCGGAAAACCGATTGCCAACTACCAGCTCATTCAGGCGATGATCGCCGACAGCTATACCGAATACAGAGCCGCCCGGGCGCTTGTTCAGGAAACCGCGGAAATTTACGACGCCAGCGGAGCGGCGAGGACCGAAGCTTCGGCCGCGAAGTACTTTGCCACGGAGGCCGTCGGCCGCATCGCTGACCGTGCCGTGCAGGTACATGGCGGTGCGGGGTATATGAGCGAGTATGCCGTGGAGCGGTTCTACCGGGACGTTCGTCTGCTGCGCATCTACGAGGGAACCAGCCAAATCCAGCAATTGCTTATCGCGCGACAGGTTCTGAAGGGAGATTGATTCATGGCCAAGACAGACATGCTTGACGGCAAGGTGATCGTCGTCACCGGCGCAGGCGGCGGAATCGGTCGCGACATCGCGCTTCTGGCCGGTACCTATGGCGCAAAAGTCGTGGTCAACGACATCGGCGCGAGCCTCGACGGGAAGGGACAGGACAATGGTCCCGCGCACACCGTGGTCGAGGAAATCCGCAGCGCGGGTGGAACGGCTGTCGCCAGCCTGGACAGTGTATCCGAGCCTGATGGCGCACGTCGGATCGTGGATACGGCGGTCGAGGCATTCGGCCGCGTGGACGGCGTCGTCAACAATGCGGGAATCCTCCGTGACGGCTTCTTTCACAAGATGTCCGACGAGGAATGGGATCAGGTGATCAAGGTTCACCTCTACGGAACCTTCAATGTCAGCCGCGCCGTAGCTCCCCTGTTCAAGGAGCAGCAATCCGGAAGCATGGTTCACATGACCTCCACCTCCGGTCTTATCGGCAATGTGGCTCAGTCGAACTATTCGGCAGCCAAGCTCGGCATCGTCGGCCTTTCAAAGTCGATTGCGCTGGACATGCGCCGCTTCGGCGTAAGGTCGAATTGCATCGCGCCTTTTGCCTGGAGCCGCATGATCAGCTCCATCAAGGTCGATTCGCCGGAGCAGATCGAACGTGTCGCGCGGCTTCAGCAAATGACGCCTTCAAAGATCGCGCCGCTGGCGGTGTATCTTCTGTCGGATTTGGCCGAGAGTGTTTCGGGCCAGATCCTCAGCGTCCGCAACAACGAGATTTTCGTGTTCAGTCAGCCCCGGCCGGTCCGCTCCGTACATCGGCAGAATGGCTGGACGCCAGAAGACATTGCGAGCCACGCCATCCCCGCCCTATCGGCAAGTTTTCACCCATTGGAAGTGTCCGCGGACGTGTTCTGCTGGGACCCCATCTGAGTCTGACCGCGAAAGACGAAACAATGAGAAGAGCTGCCATCATTAGTCCTGTTCGCACGCCAGTGGGACGCTTCGGCGGCGCCCTCAAGGACGTGTCCGTCGAGCGCTTGGGCGCGATCGTCGTAAAGTCCGTTATCGAACGGTCCGGCATCGACCCCAGCGCGATCGAAGATGTCGTGTTCGCACAATCCTACGCCAATTCCGAAACGCCCTGCGTCGGACGCTGGATCGCCCTGGAGGCGGGCCTACCCGTAGAGGTTCCGGGCATGCAGCTCGATCGCAGATGCGGAGGCGGGCTGCAGTCGGTGGCGACTGCGGCGATGATGGTCCAGACGGGTGCCTGCGATGTTGTCGTAGCTGGCGGCGTCGAAAGCATGAGCAACATCGAGCACTACACGACCGGCGTGCGATGGGGCACACGATCAGGCTCGCCAATACTCTATGATCGGCTCGACCGGGGTCGCGAAAGATCCCAGCCGGAGCATCGCTTCGGTCATATATCGGGCATGATCGAGACCGCCGAAACGTTGGCGCGCAAATACTCCATTACCCGCGAGGCCGCCGATGCATATGCGGCGCGCAGCCAGCGGCGGGCAGCCGCAGCGTGGGCGGACGGACGCATGAACGATGAGGTGGTGCCGGTTACCGTCCAGCCAAAGCGGGGCGACGCCATCGTGATCGCGCAGGATGAGGGAATTCGCGCTGACACCACGATTGAATCTCTCGCAAAGCTGCGCCCGATCCAGAGTGGCGGCACTGTCACGGCGGGAAACGCGGCACAGCAGAATGACGCGGCTGCGGCCTGTCTGATCGTAGCCGAGGATCGCCTCGAGGCGCTGGGACTGACACCAGACGCATTTCTGGTCGGTTGGGCAGCGGCTGGATGCGAGCCTATCGAGATGGGCATCGGCCCTGTCCCCGCAACCCGCCGCGTGATGGCGCGCACCGGGCTTTCGCTCGACGATATGGGTCTTGTGGAGATCAACGAGGCGTTTGCGTGTCAGGTTCTTTCAGTCCTTCAAAGCTGGGGATCGGTGGACGAAGAAAAGGTCAACGTGAACGGTTCGGGCATCTCGCTCGGCCACCCGATCGGGGCAACGGGCGTGCGAATCCTGACCACCATGCTGCATGAAATGAAACGCCGAAATCTGCGATACGGTCTGGAGACGATGTGCGTGGGCGGCGGGCAAGGTGTCGCCGCGATTTTCGAACGCGCCTGAGACGGCAAGAATGCCGCTCGAAATCGACGCCGACGCCCTGGACTTCACCGGAATTGTCCGCCCAGGCGACCTTGTCGTCTGGGGGCAGGCCAGCGCCGAACCGCTCGTACTGACACGGCAGCTCATGGCGCAGCGTCATGGTATCGGGCGCTTCCGCGCCTTCATCGGCATAACACTGAGTTCTACGGCGGACCCGGAACATGCCGATTGCATCGACTTCAGCTCCTTTTGCGGAACCGGCAACAACCGGCGTCTTGCTGCGGCCGGCAAACTGGACATCCTGCCGCTGCACTACTCGCGATTGACGCAAACGCTCCGGCGCGAAGTCGACATATTGCTTCTCCAACTTGCCGAGCATCCCGAAGGCGGGCGCTACAGTCTGGCAGCCACTTGCGACTATGTGCAGGATCTGGTGCCAGCAGCCAGACTGGTCATTGCCGAGGTGAACAGGCGGGCGCCCTTTACCGACGCGCTTATCGATCCCGCCGACATCGATATGCTTGTGCGGAGCGACTATGAACCGGCCACGATGGCGAGCCCGGTTCCGTCACCCGTCGACCGGCAGATCGCCACCCACGCGGCGGAACTCGTTGCCGACGGTGCAACTGTGCAGTTCGGACTGGGCGCTCTTCCCGAATGTGTGGCGCAGCTTCTTGGCGATCGGCGCGATCTTGGCCTGCACACTGGCGTCATGTCCGACGCGGCGATGAAGCTGATGCAAAAGGGCGTCATCAACAATATCCGAAAGCCGCATGACACCGGAGTGTCGATAACCGGAGGGCTCCTCGGGAGCGGAGCGCTGCTTGCTTTTGCTGACCACAATCCCGCCATTTCGCTGAGGCCTATCAGTTTCACGCACGATATCGCCACGATCGCGGCGCTGCCAAGGTTTACCGCAGTCAACTCAGCCATTGAGGTCGATCTGTCCGGGCAGGCCAATACTGAAACGGCCAATGGGCGATATCTGGGAGGCATTGGCGGCGCCGTCGATTTCTGCCGCGCCGCACATGCAAGTGAAGGGGGCATCCCCATCGTCGCGCTGCCCTCGGTCGCCACCATGAAGGACGGCACCGTCGTCAGCCGTATCGTCGCCAGTCTGGCAGGACCGGCAACCATCGGCCGAGCCGATATCGGCGTTGTCGTTACCGAACATGGCATCGCCGACCTTCGCGGCCAGTCCCTTTCGCAGCGAGCCCGGCTTCTTGTTGCCATCGCCGATCCACGTTTCCGCGACGAATTGATGTCCGCCAGCAGGATGTGAGGAGACAGAATGCACCCAATGGATCTGACGAGCGGCTGGGTTTCGGTACCCGGTACGAGCAGGATTGCCACGAAACTGCTGAGTGGCGATTTCGACGAACCATCACGAAAGGGTTTTCGCACCCGCTATGTGCGGATCGAAGCGGGTGGCGAGACGTTCGAACCGTACGAGCATGAATATTGGGAAGAACTCCTGATCATCGAGGGCGAACTGACCTCGAAAGCCGATGGCTCAACGATATCCGCGCCCGGCTATGTCCTGCGCCCACCAGGCACACCGCATGGGCCGCTTGTTTCTCACACTGGCTGCCTGCTGGTGGAGTTCCAGTATTTTGCCGATCGTGCGGTTGGGATGGCCGATTACCTGGATGCCAAGGCGCCCAGTCAGGAATGCTAGCAGCTCTGACAAGGCGCGACGATTAGCCGGCGTCGCGATAGATCGCGCCACGCCGCCTGACGGGATCGAGGAGCGACCAGTCGCCCTCATCCACGACGTAACCTTGCGGAAAAGGCGCGCGTGGCTCCACACCAATCGACTTGAGCACTCTGTCGTCGCGATAGTAGGCGCGCGCGGCCACCGCTTCGATGACACCGAACAGCGCTGAATCGCGCAGACGCAGATCCGCAAGAAGGTCACGCTGCTCGGCTGTATGGAGATCACCAAGATGCCCTCCGGCGGCGGCATTCACGATGTCCAGGATTGCCGACAGCGCATCAAAGTCGCGCCCGATCGTGCCCGCCATGTCGGCCATTATCTTCGGGTCGTCGGCACCCGGCACGCCATGCTTTTCGCTCGCCGGGATCATGTGCCCGACGATAAGGCGCAGGCATTCGAACTGTTCGGACGAAAGTGCCACCAGCTCAGTCGAAGAGGTCATGGAGGCGGGCCTTAATCTGGTCGCTGACATAGAGCGCAATTGCCTGGATGGTGGATGTCGGATTGACGCCTCCGGACGTTACGAAGACGCTGCCATCCACGATGAAGAGGTTTTTTACGTCGTGGCTGCGTCCCCATTCGTTGACGACGGATCTCTTGGGGTCTGTCCCCATGCGCGCGGTTCCGAGCAGATGCCATCCCGCATATGAGAGCGGAGAACGTGTCACGATGTCCTGCGCACCCGCCTTCAGCAGGATTTCCGTCCCGCGCGCCACCGAATGATCAAGCATGCGCTGTGTGTTTTCGCCGATCCGGTAGGTGATCTTCGGTGCGGGAATACCATTGCCGTCCCGGAGCGAGGTATCGAGTGTGACAGTGTTGATCTCCTCCGGCAGGTCCTCGCAGATCGACACCATGCCCGCCTGTCTGTCGAACAGACGTCGGTAAGCATCGTGGTGGCCCTCGCCCCATGGCACCAGCCCATCCGCCATGCCATTGATGGCCTGCATCACAGGCCCGAAGCCGCGCGTGAACTGATAGCAGTAGCCGCGCACGTAGCCGCGCGCTGGATCGGTCTCGTAAAACTCCATGCTCCACATGAACACGCGCGATCCGCGAAATCCGTCCAGCGTCTTGTCAAAACGGCCACGCACCAGCGCATAGGGATGAAACATCAGGTTGCGGCCAACCAGACCGCTGGAATTCGCCAAGCCATCGGGAAAACGTTCCGATGCGGAATTGAGAAGAATGCGGGGCGTTCCGATCCCATTGCACGCCATGACAACGATCTCCGCGGGCTGGAACACCTCCTCGCCATTCGCGTCGAAGTACCACGCACCGGTTGCCATCCGGTCCTCGTTCGTCTCGATCCGGCTCACTCGGCACCGCGTGCGCACCTCGACCCGGTTGCGCAGCGCCTCCTGCCAATAGGTGATGTCGGTGCTGGACTTGGCACCCTGCGCGCACCCGTGCCCGCAATGACCGAGATTGATGCACGGCGCCCGGCCCTCATATTCGCGAGAGTTGATGGCCGCGTCGCAGGGCCACCAGTGCCAGCCCAATTCGTTCATCGCCTGACCGAACGTCTCTCCCGTCTTGCCAAGGGGCAGCGGCGGCATAACCGCTTCCTTGTCCGGATATGCCGGGTCCCCCGCGAGACCGGCAATCCCCATCATCCGATCATTCAGCGCATAGAAGGGCTCAAGAGTCCGATAGTCGATCGGCCAGTCATCGGCGACGCCATCGAGTGAACGCACCCGGAAGTCAGATGGGTGAAACCGCGGGAAGTGGCCCGCATAGAGGACGGTTCCGCCCCCGACACCATTGAAATTGGCGACCTTGATCGGCGAGGCATCGTCATTGACGGGGTAATCCGCGCTCGAGGCGCGGCGGTTGGGGCTGATCGCAAAGTCCTCTGATTGGCGGCTCTCCCAATTCCTTCCATTGCTGGGATAGTCCGAGGATTGAGGCCAATCGCCCTGCTCGAGGCACACGATGCGCATGCGTGTCTCGGCGAGATTCCACGCGACCGCCGCACCGGACGCGCCACCACCGATGATCAAGACGTCAACGGGATCATTCATTGCTATGTGCCTGGATGAATGTCACGAACCGAGGCTGGCCTTAGAAAGCAAGCCGCGGAACGGGGGTACGATGGATCATGCCGACTGCGGGAAGCGGCGGATATTTCTCGAAAGCAGCCTCTACTGGCTCGGTTCCCCAACCTGGACGATCTGGCAGAACCAGATATCCGTCCTTGTAAACCGGGGCATGCGTGAAGACCTCGTCGTCCCAGGAAATGCGGTCGATGTCGGTTTCCATGATGCGCAGATTGGGCACGACCGCGCTGAAATGCGCGTTCATCATAGTGCACAGATGACCATAGAAGTTGTGCGGAGCCACACCGACTTCATACGCCTCCGCGGCGGCCGCAATCTTCAGCGATTGCCACACGCCGTTCCAAGGCGTGTCGATGATCGCCACATCGATCGCCTGATTCTGAAAGTAGGGCAGGAACTGCTGCAGTCCGAGCAGCGTCTCGCAGGATGAGATCGGGTGCGGGCTGTTGGCGCGGATATAGGCGAGAGCCTGCGGATCGAGCGTATCGATCTCCACCCAGAACAGATCCAGATCCGCCGTCTCGCGCAGCATCTTCACATAGCCTTCAGTGCGGCCATTGAAGTTCAGATCGAGCAGTATATCGATGTCCGGACCTGCCTCTTCGCGCATCATTTCCAGATGGCGATGCAGGTTTTTCAGCGTTTTGCGCTCGACATTGCGCGACGGGTCATAGGGTCGACCAAAACCCGGCGACCACGCTTCGATGCGATCGTTTTCATCATACTCGAAGATGTTGGTCTTGAGCGCGGTGTAGCCGTTCGACACGACATCGCGCGCGATCTGACGAACGCCGTTGGCGTCGACAATGCCAGGCGAAAAATGCTCGGTGCGCATCCGGTAGGCGACGCAGTGTGACCAGTAGACCCGGATCTTGTCGCGAACCTTGCCGCCGAGCAGGACATGGCAGGGCACGTCCAGCACCTTCGCCTTTACGTCGAGCAATGCATTCTCAATGGCACCCAGCGCCTGCCCGACCACGCCGCCAAAGGCGGGACGTGTCACATTGCGAAGATCCTCGCGAATATGTTCATGCAGCATGGCGCTCTGGCCGATGACGCGGTGGCTGATCTGGTTGATGACGGTCGCCACACCGGGCGAGCCGAAATTCTCGTCGAATTCGCTCCAGCCGACGGTGCCATCCTCTGTGGTGATCTTCAGGAAGTGATAATTGCGAAACGAATTGCTGCAGGACAGCGTTTTCACTTCCGCGACGATTGCCTTGTTTCTCATGCTTATTCCCCAGCTATGCTGCTGTATGGTTAGGGGCCGGCCGACAATGCGCGGACGGCGAATGTTGTGCGTGGGATGTGGTTGTGCGTTTTCCCGTGTGAGACGCGGCTCAGCCCCATCCGGAAATCGACTTCACCTCAAGATATTCCTCGATGCCCCAAGAGCCCCCTTCGCGGGCGCGCCCGGATGCCTTCACGCCACCGAATGGCGAACCGGCGCCACGCGCATTGCCGTTCATTTCCACCATGCCCGACCGCAGCTTTCGCGCCACGCGATTGCGCCGCGCGTCGTCCCCGCTCTGGACATAATTCGTCAGGCCGTAGGGCGTATCGTTGGCGATCGAGATCGCGTCTTCCTCGCTATCGAACGGGATGATCGACAGCACGGGACCAAAAATCTCCTCGCGGGCAATCGTCATGTCATTTGAGACGTCGGCAAAGACGGTCGGCTGAACGAAATAGCCCCTGTTGAAGCCCGCGGGCCGACCGGCACCACCGGCAACCAGACGCGCTCCCTCCGAGGCTCCCTGCTCTATCAGCCCCTGAATGCGCTCGAACTGCCTGGCCGAGACGACAGGACCGATATGTCCGCCAGGCTGGCTTGAGGGTCCCACGGCGATCGAGCGTGCGACATTGCCCGCCGCTTCAACCGACCTCTCATAGATCGAGCGCTCTACCAGCATGCGCGATGGCGCGTTGCAGTTCTGGCCACTATTGACGAAGCACTGTCGCACGCCTCGTTCGACCGCCATTTCGTCGGCGTCGGCAAAGATCAGATTTGCACCCTTGCCACCCAGCTCCAGACCCACACGCTTAAGCGTATCGGCCGCCGCCTTGGTGATCGCGACGCCTGCCCGGGTCGAGCCTGTGAAGCTGACCATATCGACGTCAGGATGCGTCGACAGCCGCTGGCCGACGCCCGCACCGTCGCCATTGACGAGATTGAAGACACCGGGTGGCAGTCCGGCCGCATCGACGATCTCGGCAAAGATGATTGCCGACAAAGGTGCCATCTCCGATGGCTTCAGCACCACCGTGCAACCGGCAAGCAAGGCCGCTGCGACTTTCAGGGTGATCTGGCTGATCGGCCAGTTCCAGGGCGTGATCAGGGCCGCGACGCCAATCGGCTCCAGAACAATACGATCATTGGGCGCATGAGGCCCTAGCGGCCGAATGAAATCGAAATCCTTCATGGCGGCCAGATAGTTCGCCATGTGGCGTGGACCGGCACCCGCCTGGGCCTGCCGGGCCAGATCGATTGGCGCGCCCATCTCACGAGAGATGGCCTTGGCCATGTCGTCCATCCGCTCAAGATGGATGGCCCTCATGCGTTCGACGAAATGCATGCGAGTGGCAACGTCGACCATTGACCAGGAGGGAAACGCGCGACGCGCCGCAGCAACCGCGGCATCGGTGTCAGCGTCGCTGCCAAGTGCAACGACACCGAATTTCTCTTCAGTCGATGCGTCCACCAGCACCTGCTCGCTGGCTCCTTTGGCGGGAACCCAGCGGCCATCTATGTAGAACTTTCGTAGCTCCATCATCGTTCTGTCTCCTGCATCAAGCAGTTCACCGATGTCTCAGACCTCGGCATCGAATCGCTTCCCGGTCGCAGTGTCGAAAACATGCAGATCGTCCGGCGCGATGGTCAGATGAATGGTCTCGCCAGGCCTCACACGAGTGCGCCCGCGCACCAGCACGCGGATCACTCGATCCGCCAGGCGCGCCGTAATCTGGGTTTCAGAGCCGGTGGGCTCCACCACTGAAACCGCCGCCGGCCACCCATCCTGTGCGAGAACAAGATGTTCCGGACGCAGACCGACCGTCACCCGCATATCACTATGGACGGCTCGGGGCAGAGTGAGGCGCGTCCCATCGTCCAGAACGAGCATCGATCCGGTTTCGACCAGACCCTCCAGGAAGTTCATGGGCGGCGATCCGATGAAGGCCGCCACAAACAGGCTCTTGGGTTGATCGTAGAGATCGAGAGGCGGCCCCATCTGCTCGACCACACCGCCATTCATGACGACGACGCGATCGGCCAATGTCATTGCCTCGATCTGGTCATGCGTGACATAGACCGTCGTGACGCCAAGACGCTGGTGAAGCTCCTTCAGTTCGGAGCGCATCTGTACGCGCAGTTTTGCATCGAGATTCGACAGAGGCTCGTCGAAGAGAAACACATTGGGATCGCGCACGATGGCCCGTCCCATGGCCACGCGCTGGCGCTGACCGCCCGAGAGGGCGCGCGGCTTGCGCTCCAGATAGGGCTCAAGACCAAGGATGCGTGCAGCCTCCCCGACGCGCCTGTCGATTTCCGTACGTGGTGTGCCGCGCTGGCGCAGCGCAAAGCCCATGTTCTGATGCACGTTCATGTGCGGGTAGAGCGCGTAGTTTTGGAACACCATGGCGATATCGCGATCCTTGGGCGCAATATCGTTGACCACACGCCCGCCTATCGCGATGTCGCCATCGGTGATTTCCTCAAGCCCAGCGATCATGCGCAGCAGCGTCGACTTTCCACATCCGGAAGGCCCGACCAGCGCCACAAACTCTCCATCGAGAATGTCGACGGACACACCGTGGATCACTTCGAGCTGTCCGTAGTTCTTGCGGACGTCCCTGATCTCGACTGTACTCATTGTCGTCCCGTCTCTCCCTGAAAGTTGCTTGCCGGCCTCCGCCGGTCTCATGCGTCGGTCATACGGAGCTGTCCGCCAGCGCTCGACGGTCAGAAGATTCAAGCTCTCTGGCGAGTGCGCTGTATCCAGCCTGCTCGTGTTCAACGACAAGCGCTGCCGCCCTGTCGATCTGGCCTTCCCGCAAGGCATCTCGGATGGATTTGTGCTCGGCAAGCGACGAAGCCATGCGGCGCGGCATGACCGTGAAGCCGTAATGCGCCGACGTCAGGGCGCTGAGGCTGACCAGCATGCGCAGGCACCATTGCGACTGGGGCGTATCATAGAGCAGGATGTGAAACTCGTGATTGAGCTGGGTGTATCGCTGAACATCCTGGGCCGCGACCGCCACGATCGACGCGTCGATATTGTCATCGATTTCCGCAAGCCGCGTCTCGTCATAGCTTCCGCCGCCCAGTTCGATGGCGAGCGAACCCACCCGGCCACGCAGCGCATAGATTTCACGCAACTGCTCACTTCCGGCGCTCGCAACGACGGCACCGATATGGGTTTGAACGTCGAGCCATCCCTCGGCCGCCAGACTTCGTATCG
Organism: Rhizobiaceae bacterium; assembly: GCA_023953905.1. GTDB lineage: Bacteria > Pseudomonadota > Alphaproteobacteria > Rhizobiales > Rhizobiaceae > Arvimicrobium. The sequence continues at coordinate 459,897 of JAMLJA010000002.1, forward strand.
CCTCCCTGATGGGAGTTTCGGAAATCCCGAGCGCTTCGGAGACTTCACGCGTGGTGATCCGATCGCCTGGCTTCACCTTCCTCGAAAGGATGAGACCCTCGATATGACGGCGCGCAATATCGGCCTTGGAGAGGAATACGGGCGATTGTGTCATGAACGTCTTCCGTCACGTGTCGCGCTCGCTGGCTTGCTGATCATGATGGTCACCCCTTCGTTGCGCCGTCGGCCAATCCCTGGATGAGCCATTTCTGGACCAGCAGGGCAAAGACCACCACAGGAATGACCGTGATCGTTCCGACAGCAGTCAGCGCTCCCCAGTTCGCGCCATTCACCGTGTCACCGGCAATTCCGGCGATGGCGACAGGGATGGTCGAAGCGTAGCGGTTGGTCAGCACCAGTGCGAACAATAGCTCCTCCCAAGCCAGGATCATGCTGAAGATCAGCGTCGACAACAGACCTGGAACAGAGATTGGAACAATAATCTTGAAGAACGCGCCGAAGCGGCTGCAGCCGTCGATCATCGCGGACTCTTCAAGCTCCTTTGGAAGGGCGAGAAAGAACCCCCGCATCAGCCACATCACATACGGAATGAGGAATGTGCAGTAGGCAAGAATCAGCGTGATGTGCTTGTCGGTGAGGCCCATGGAGCGGGCCACCAAGAACATTGGGACGGCCAGCGCGATCGGCGGCACGCCACGCGACAGCAGGATGAGGACGCCGATCGTTGTTGCGCCCTTGAGCTTGATGCGCGCAAGCGCGTAGCCCGCCATCGCACCGGCGACGATCGACAGGAGGCCGGACCCGGTTGCTACAATAATGGTGTTGATCAGGCGCCGGTTGATGTCGGCGCGCTGCATGTAGCCGATATAGGTCTCCAGCGTCGGAGTGAAGAACAGCGTCGGCGGCGTGGTGAAGATGTCGCGCTGATCCTTGAACGAGCTCAGCACCATCCAGAAGACCGGAAACAGAAACACGATACAGGCGACGATGCCTGCCGCAATACGCACGCGTCGGCCAAGTTTAGATCTGCGCCGTGACGGCTGGAGAGCGAGTGCGGTCAATAGAGTTCCTCCAGCTTGCGGGTGGCACGCAGGAAGATGCCGGTGAGAACCATGGTCAGCACCAGCACGATGACCGCCATTGCTGCCGATTCGGCAAACCGCAGCGACCGGAACGCCTCCTCGTAGATGAACAGATTGATGACGTTGGTTGCGCCGCCGGGCCCGCCATAGGTAGCCGCGAGCGCGATGTCGAACATCTTCACCGCTCCGAGCCAGCGCACGACGAATGTTGCTGTAATGATCGGGACAAGAAGCGGCAAGGTGATCGACCACAGCATTGACCACCAGTTCGCGCCATCGATCTCAGCCGCCTCGAAGAGTTCCTTGGGAAGAGCGAGAAGGGCCGCGGTGGCGATAAGGATCACGAACGGCGTCCAGCGCCAGGTGTCTATGATGATGATGGCGGCCATGGCCAGATTTGGATCGCCGAACCAGTCGAGCGGTCCGAGACCGATGAGCCCCATCAGCCAGTTCACGATACCCCAGAGCGGATCAAGGATCATGCGCCAGATACCACCGGCGACCACGGGCGCGACCACCATGGGAATGATGAACAGCGCGCGCACGATGCTGCGCCCGCGCCAATCCGCGTTGATGAGAAACGCGATTCCAAAGCCGAGTACGATCTGCAGAGGCAGCGCAAAGGCCAGATAGACCAGGGTGACCTTCATCGACGACCAGAAACGATAGTCATCGATGACGTGGAGATAGTTTTCCCAGCCGACCCATTCGATCGCGCTGAACGTCATGAGGTCGAAACGCGAGAAGCTTATCTCGATCGTGTAGAAGATTGGGTAGGCAAGCATCGCCAGGAGAATGATGGCGGCGGGCGCCATGAACGCCCAGCGCGACACCATATCAGTCAGTTTCGCCCAGCTGCGGGGGCGCGCGCGGCGCGCGCCTCCTGCCGTCGTCGTGCTCATGGCGATGCCTCCCCACCTTCCCGTCAGTCGAGAACCTTCTCGATCTTGTCGGCAGCAACCTGAAGCGCCTCGGCCGCCGATACCTGCCCGGCAAGGGCGCGCGAGACTTCGTCAGCGAGGATTTGCTGCGCGGCATCGGAGCGCGGATTGCGGATACGCCACATCTCGCCCTTTTCGGCTGCGTCATAAGCCTGTTGGAGAGCGGCGAAAACCGGAACCAGCCAAGGCTCTGCCGGCGTGGCCGCAAGCGTCGACTTGCGCGCCGGGAACACACCAAGGTTCGCGGAATGCCAGGCCTCGCCTTCCTTTGAGCTCAACCACTGCAGCACAGCCCACGCAGCCTGCGGATGTTCGCTCTTGGCCGATACGGTACCGTTCCAGATGCCGCGATGCGCACCGGGCCCGGTCGAGCCGGCGGGCATCACCTGAATGCCAACCTGCTCAGGCTTCAAGGTCGTGGTCTTCTCGTCAATCGCGGAACCCTTGAAGACGCTACCCCAGTTGAACATCGTCGCGACGAGACCCTGGCGGAACGCCTGCAGCGCTTCCGAAAAACCATGGCTGACCGCACCGGTGGGCGCAAAGTCGAGAAGCTTCTTGTGTGTTTCGAGGGCAGCCACACCAATCTCATTGTTGAAAGCAGGCTTGCCATTGTCATCGAGTAGCTGGCCGCCATTCGAGTTCATGATCGTCTGCCAGATGGTCGGCGTCAGCGGCTCACGCACAAAATACGTGTCGATTGCCCACGCATCCACCTTGCCATCGCCATCGGTGTCCTGAACAAGCTTCGGCGCCTGCTCCAGATACTGATCCCAGGTCAGGTCAGGCGTCGGCACCGGCACGCCGGCCTTCTCGTAAAGCGCCTTGTTGACAAACATCATCAGCATGTTGGAGCGCAGCGGCACGCCATACTGGACGCCTTTCCACTCACCTGCCGCGAGCGGAGCCGCATTGAAATCGTCCCACGCATAGTCGGCATCCGTCCACGCCTGCACCTCAGGGCTCTTCAGGTCGAGCAGCGCACCGACCTCGGCCAGTTGTGGCACCCACGGATCGTCCGCAATGATGATGTCATAGGTCGGGCTTGGGCCGGTCGCATCAAGCATGCTCTTGGCCAGCAGCTCCACATAGGGAACGCCGTCGATCGTGACCTTGACGTTCGGATAGCTCTTGTTGAATTCCGGCACCATCAACGTCTGCCATTGGTTGGCAAATGCCTCATTGGCGATCATGCGCACTTCGACGGGTTGCTCAGGCGTACCCAGACCGGCGTCTTGCGCCTTGGCGCCTGCCGCACCAAAGCCCAGCGACGCAGCCATCGAAGCGGCACCTACGATAAGCGCGCGACGCGATACCGCGCCCGCGAACTTGCGAAACTGAATCATCCATTCCTCCCTGGAGCCTCGCTTCAACGGCCGGTTTCCTCCCGCCGGAAGCTGGCAGATGCCATATTCAACATTCTATATAATCTAGAATGCGACATTTCGGTAAGCGAACCAGATACAATTGTCAACAGCGAAGAAAAACGAAACTCAAACGCAATCCGCGCGCAGGGCATTGGTTAACGTTCTGTTAG
>JAMLJA010000020.1 GCA_023953905.1 Rhizobiaceae bacterium
CACCTATATCGAGCCGATCACGCCAGAAGTCGTCGCCAAGATCATCGCCAAGGAGCGCCCCGACGCGCTCTTGCCGACCATGGGCGGCCAGACGGCGCTCAACACCGCGCTTTCGCTGCGTCGCATGGGCGTGCTGGACCGCTACAATGTCGAAATGATCGGCGCCAATGCCGAGGCGATCGACAAGGCGGAGGACCGCTCCCTGTTTCGTGAGGCCATGGCCAAGATCGGACTTGAGACGCCGCGCTCCATGCTTGCCAACGCGTCCGACGCGAAGGACGCCGACCGCAAGATGCACGAGGCCCGCCGCGAGGTGCTCAAGGCATCCAGCCCCGAGAATCTCGACGCCGCGCTCGACGCGCTGGAGACGGAGTGGAACCTTGGCGAAGGCGACCGCAAGCAGCGCTACATCAGCCATGCCATGGGCGTGGCCGCGCAGGCGCTCGACCATGTCGGCCTTCCCGCCATCATCCGCCCTTCCTTCACCATGGGTGGCACCGGCGGCGGCATCGCCTACAATCGCGCCGAGTTCTTCGAGATCATCGGCTCGGGCCTCGACGCCTCCCCGACCACGGAAGTGCTGATCGAGGAAAGCGTGCTCGGCTGGAAGGAGTTCGAGATGGAAGTCGTCCGCGACCGCGCGGACAATTGCATCATCATCTGCTCGATCGAAAACCTCGATCCGATGGGCGTCCACACCGGCGATTCCATCACCGTGGCGCCGGCGCTGACGCTGACCGACAAGGAATACCAGATGATGCGCAACGCCAGCCTCGCGGTTCTGCGCGAGATCGGCGTGGAGACCGGCGGGTCCAACGTTCAGTTCGCCGTCAATCCGGCCGACGGTCGCCTCGTCGTCATCGAGATGAACCCGCGCGTCTCGCGTTCTTCCGCCCTTGCCTCCAAGGCCACCGGTTTCCCCATTGCCCGGGTCGCGGCCAAGCTGGCCGTCGGCTACACGCTGGACGAGTTGGACAACGACATTACCGGCGGCGCCACCCCCGCCTCCTTCGAACCGTCGATCGACTACGTCGTCACCAAGATCCCGCGCTTTGCCTTCGAAAAGTTTCCCGGCGCAGATCAGGTGCTGACCACCGCCATGAAGTCCGTCGGCGAGGTCATGGCCATTGGCCGCACCTTCCAGGAATCGCTGCAAAAGGCGCTGCGCGGGCTTGAAACCGGGCTGACCGGCCTCGACGAGATCGAGATCCCCGACCTCGGACCCGGCGGCGCCGACGGCCCCGAGGCCAAGAACGCCATCCGCGCCGCGCTCGGCACGCCGACACCCGACCGTTTGCGCATGGTCGCCCAGGCGATCCGCATGGGTACCTCGCTGGAGGACGTTCATGCCATGTGCAAGATCGACCCGTGGTTCCTCGAGCAGATCGCCGGCATCATCGCCACGGAGGCGCGCGTGCGCGAGCACGGCCTGCCCGCCGACGCGCAGAACCTGCGCATGCTGAAGGGCATGGGCTTCTCCGACGCCCGCCTCGCCTCGCTCACGAAGACCGACGCGGAAGCGATTCAAAAGCAACGCGAAAAGCTCGCCGTCCATCCTGTCTACAAGCGCATCGACACCTGCGCGGCGGAGTTCGCCTCCCCCACCGCCTATATGTATTCGACCTATGAGGTGCCCTTTGCGGGCGCCCTCGCCGACGAGGCCAAGGTCTCGGACAAGAAGAAGGTCGTCATCCTCGGAGGCGGCCCCAACCGCATCGGCCAGGGAATCGAGTTCGACTATTGCTGCGTCCACGCCGCCTATGCGCTGGCCGAGGCCGGCTACGAATCGATCATGGTCAACTGCAATCCCGAGACCGTCTCGACCGATTACGACACCTCCGACCGGCTCTATTTCGAGCCGCTGACGCCGGAGGACGTGCTGGAGATCATGCGCGCCGAAAAGGCGGCCGGCACGCTGCATGGCGTCATCGTCCAGTTCGGCGGCCAGACCCCGCTCAAGCTCGCCGACGCGCTCGAAAAGGCCGGCATCCCGATCCTCGGCACCTCGCCCGACATGATCGACCTGGCCGAGGACCGCGACCGCTTCCAGAAGCTGCTGCACAAGCTCAACCTCGTCCAGCCGCGCAACGGCATCGCCTGGTCCGTCGAGCAGGCGCGCACCGTCGCCTCCGAGCTCGGCTTCCCGCTGGTCGTGCGCCCGTCCTATGTGCTTGGCGGCCGCGCCATGCAGATCATCCATGACGAGACGATGCTGCAAACCTATCTGCTCGACACTGTGCCCGGCCTCGTGCCGGAGGACATCAAGCAGAAATACCCCAACGACAAGACCGGCCAGATCAACACGCTGCTCGGCAAGAACCCGCTGCTGTTCGACACCTATCTGTCGAACGCGGTCGAGGTCGATGTCGACTGCCTCTGCGACGGCTCCGCGACCTTCGTGTCGGGTATCATGGAGCATATCGAGGAAGCCGGCATCCACTCAGGCGATTCTGCCTGTTCGCTGCCCGTCCACACGCTGGACGACGCCATGGTCGACGAGCTGGAGCGCCAGACGGCCGCCCTTGCCCGCGCGCTGCATGTCGGCGGCCTGATGAACGTGCAATACGCCATCAAGGACGGCACCATCTATGTGCTGGAGGTCAACCCGCGCGCCTCCCGAACCGTGCCTTTCGTGGCAAAGACCATCGGCAAGCCGATCGCCAAGATCGCCGCGCGCATCATGGCCGGCGAAAGCCTTGACGCCGCCTTTGCCCATTACGGCGACAAGCCCGATCCGCGCCGCCCCGGCCACATCGCGGTCAAGGAAGCCGTGTTCCCATTCGCCCGCTTCCCCGGCGTCGACATCCTGCTCGGGCCGGAAATGAAGTCGACCGGCGAGGTCATGGGCCTCGACCGCGACTACGCCATGGCCTTCGCCAAGGCGCAGCTCGGCGCAAATATCGACCTGCCCCGTTCGGGCACCCTGTTCGTCTCCATCCGCGACGAGGACAAGCAGGGCGTACTGCCTGCCGTCCGGCGGCTTGCCGATCTCGGCTTCAAGGTGCTGGCCACCAGCGGCACGGCGCGCTTCCTCAACGAGAACGGCATCGAGGCCCAGAAGATCAACAAGGTTCTGGAAGGCCGCCCGCATATCGAGGACGCCATCCGCAACCGGCAGGTGCAGATCGTTTTCAACACCACCGACGGCCAGAAAGCGGTGTCGGATTCAAAATCGCTGCGCCGCGCCACGCTGATGCAGAAGGTGCCCTATTATACGACCATGGCGGGAGCCGCAGCCGTGGCCGAAGCCATCGCCGCGCTCAAGGCCGGCAATCTCGAAGTCCGGCCGCTGCAAAGCTATTTCGCCTGACCAGCGGCTGACGTGCCTAGCAATTTTAACTTTTGATAGGCATATTGTGCCAAGCAAAAGCTGAAAGTGCTAGGCATGAAATCACTCAGCAGCATCGCGACAAGCGCGTATACCGATCTGGTGCGCCTGTTAAGGGACGACGCTGTGTCCGGCATTGCGGGCAAACCGACCCTCAAGAAGCGCGGTGAGAAGGCTTATTGGTATGCGGCCAGCCGCGTCGGATCAGAGATGCGCTTTGTCTACATCGGTGAAGACAACGACGAAACGCGCGCCCGCATCGACCGCATGGAGGCCCTGCACGCAACAGCGAAGGAGCGCCAGGCCGAGCGGTCGCGGCTCGTCCGCCTGTTGCGGGCGGAAGGCATGACACCGACCGACCGGGCGACCGGCTCCATCCTGTCTGCCATGGCGGACGCCGGAACATTTCGGCTGGGCGGCACCATCATCGGCACCAATGCATTTCGCCTGTATGAAGGGGAGCTTGGCATCCGCCTGCCCCTGGGCGGAATGGCAAACACAGGCGACATCGACATCGCGCAGTTCGAGAAACTCAGCGTCGCCTTGGAAGATAAAGTCGATCCGGGTCTGGCCGAAACGTTCTCGGCGCTGAAATTCGACCCGCTGCCGGGGCTGGACCCCGGTCGCACGTGGCGCTGGGCGCAGGGGGGCAGCGGCCAGTTGGTCGAGTTCCTCACCCCCGCGTTCGGTGAGGAGAGCATTCGCGACCTGCCCGCACTCGGCGTCAGCGCGCAGGCACTGAACTACCTCAACTTCCTGATCGCCGAACCGATCCACGCAGCGGCCATCTATCGTTCAGGCGTGCTGGTGCAGGTGCCCCGCCCCGAGAGATACGCGATCCACAAGCTGATTGTCGCTGATCGGCGGCGCGATGGTGCGGGCAGCCTGAGGGCCGCGAAGGATCGCGAGCAGGCCGCTTTCCTGATCGAGGCAATGGCCGAAGACCGCCCGGACGATCTGCGCTTGGCCTATGCCACCGCCATGGAGGTCGGTCCGCGCTGGCGGGAACACTTGGCGAACTCGCTCAACCGTATGCCCGACACGACGGACATATTGAAGAGCATTTAGCGGCAGCTTCCGACCCCATCCCTGACGTTGAATGCTCCCCAACGCGTGCCTGGAAGCAGCCGTTCCCGCAGCGTATTGACTAGGACAGTGGCAATACGTTTCGCTTTAGCATTCTTTTGAGCTATGCCGAGCAATCGAAATTCATTGAGCACCGATAGGTATTCCTATGGCCAGCGTGAAGCCGTCAAATCAATCGCGGGGAATAACACATGCGTTCGCATCCTTTCTTGACGACCCCACATTAGAGACATTCCGAATGGTCATGGCCGACAATTTCGGCGAGACAAGGCTGCTAGATTTCAAGCGCGAGTGGCCCGCTTGGTCAACACTAGCCAAGCATATTCTCGGCATAGCAAATACTGGGACAGGCTGCCTGGTCATCGGAGTTGAGGAAAACGGCGATGGATCCGCGAATCCGATAGGCCTAAACGCTCTCAGGGACAAAATCGATATTACAAAAGGTGTTAAAGGCTACATTCCGTCGCCCTTGGCCGATAGGATATCGGTCTATGATTTTTCTTACAACTCAAGTGAATATGAAAAACTCCAAGGGAAGATATTCCAAGTCATGTTCATAGAGCACAGTTCTGAACACACACCCTTTGTGGCTGTGAAGAGCGGAGAGGGAATCAGAGAGGGCGCTGTATACATCCGGCAGGATGCAGGAACTACCGAAGCCAGCTACGATAAGGTGCAAGAACTAATCAATGATCGAATCGACGGAAATCATTCCACCACAGATGAGACTGATCTAAAGAAGCACATAGAGCATTTGCGCATACTCTACACGGAGATACCCGTACACCAGTCGCTTGCAATGCAGATGGCCGCCGGACTTATGGGCCAGATGTATGGACGAGCAAGAAAGCCAGAAGAGAGTTTCGACGATTTTCTGCTTAAAATGATTGAAATGAAAAAATCAGTCATCGCGCAGCATCTGGGCGTGGCGAAGGCGTACGCGGGTGGAGTTAACTTGAATAAAATGATGGCCTTAATCACCCGCAAGTAAAATCGGTGAAACATCGTTTGCGAGCAGAAGTCGATCCCCTCTCGGTCGCTCCGAGGTCACTGGCCCTCGCGAAGGCTGCCTTATTGCACGTCCGACTTTCAGATTGATCGCAGCCACGTAAGAAACTGTCGGTGCTCGGCTGTAACCTGCCCACCCGCAAGCACCTTAGGAGATGCGGTTCTGTTTACAGAACAAGTTATCGTGGCAGGCTAATAATGAAATCCCAGATACGTTTGTCGAGGAATTCTTCGGGCCCGCCCTCCTGTGTGCTAAGCTTGAGCATCTCGATTAGGTCTCTATTTGAAAGCAATATCAGCAATTTGCCCGACTCTCGCATGGCGCCTTGGGCCGCTCGTATTGCCGCTTCATTCCCGCCCGAACGCGCAGTGAGGACGCATACCGTTCGGAGTGCGCCAGAGAATAGGTGGCGCTCTGTTGAGTATACTTGGTCTGGACCGATGGCGTCGGTAAAACTCTTACACTCGAATAGGATGGCCTTGGTCCGAAAATCTTGCCTTATGCCATCCCAAAAAGGGTTTCCTGGCTTTATACGACAAATGAAATCGTATCGATTTCCTCCGTCAGTGGTTTTCGCCTGTTTTTCGAAACCGTACAAATGAGGGTCGAAGAGCTTTATGAATGCCTCTCTGCATAGGTCTTCGTACTGGCTTGGTGTAAGGTGGTTATGGTCAATGTGAGCCTGCAGACGACGTTGCAGAGACTGACGTTCAGAATCAATCGCGGTATCAAGGTGAGGGGTGTCGCGGCGGAACTTTTCGAGCTTCGCTGAAATGTCTGGGAATAAACTCGCTTGGCGAAGAAGTTCCTGAAAATCCCAGACGGACATATCCAGTTGCTGTTCAGACCACTGTTTCGCTGCGTCTGTTAGGTCGGAGCCAACCACAATGATGGGCTTTTCTAGCCCATCCACGGTTTGGAGCAGTGCTCGCAGGCGATCAGCATCGGTGCGTAGTTTCGCCATAACAGATGGCGATCTGACGGCAGAGACTTCCACTGGAATTTGCAAACCATCGCGTTTGACGATGAGATCGACTTCGCCAGGCCCTATCCGTGCCGACTGTACCACTGAGTAGCCGAGTTTCTCGAACAGTTCGGCAAACAGGTCTTCAAACGCGAAAGCTCGTAGAGTTGCGTTTCGCCGCGAGAGTTCAGCGCCCATTTGATCACCCGGTGTGTTTGACCACAAGCTAGCTGCAGGCGCACCACCGGTCTACCTACGCTTTCTAAGAGACAATGTTGTATCCATATGCTCGTTGGAAAATGCTTGGAAGGTGCCGAGGTTGTCGCCATCTCGGGCGCCATGGCTCCACCAGAGGGCAGCCTTCCGAAGTGACTGCTCAAAACCCGCCAGTCCGCTTCCCACCCCATAATTGCCATAAATCCCCTTCACCCCCACGCCGCATACCCACTCACCAACGCCCCGATCTCTTCCATCGCCGGAAACGTCTCAAAGCTTCGCACCGCGCCGGTTTCCGCAAAGGGCAGCTTCGTGCGCGTATAGGTCTCCATATAGGGCCGGTACCACGCGGCATCCTCCAGCATGGTCGGACGCACATTGACGAAATCGAAGCCCTGCGGCCGGGTGAACATCCACGTCATGCAGTGCGGGCAGAAATAGTGGTGAATGTCGGCGCCGTGCAGCCCGCCGACGACCGGCTCACCCTTGGTCACCGCAAATCCCTCCGCCGGCACCATCGCCGTCAGCGAATAGGCCGAAGACGACATTTTCTGGCAGCCCCTGCAATGGCACGCGGCCGTGCAGATCGGCGCCTTGGTCAGTTCGACTTCGACCAGACCGCAGCGGCACGATCCCTTGAGCGGCAATGGAATGGCGGGCATGGACATCTCCTCGGTCGACCGGGCGAATCCGGTCGCGCAAGGCTAACGCCCCGCTTGCGACGATGAAAGGATTTTGGCCGGGCGGCGCTGCGGAACCGATCAGAACCGGAGAGACAGAGCCTTGAAGGCACCCCGTTTTCGCGGGGAATGCCCTAATGCGCCGACGCCTTGGGCTTGGGCTTGTCCTCGGCGGGTCCGGCCAGTTCGGCCGCTTTCATTTCCGCGCGACCGATCTCGGAAAACATCTTGTCGCAGGATGCGCTTGTCAGCGTCTCAAGCCGCTTGTTGGCCGCGATCCAGGCGAGGTTGACCATCGCGCCGTCGGCCTTCGCTTCCGTGTCGCTGGCCGCCTTGAGCGCTGAGACCTGCGCGGCGCCGCATTCGCGCTTTAAAAGTTCGGACAGTGCGAAGGTGTAGGTGAAGGAGGTTTCGGCCACCACCTCCGGCGGCAGCGCCGAGACATGCATGGCGTCGATGCCGTGGTCGGCTTCCTCGCCCTCATGCGGCGCGGCCGCCTCGGCTGCACCCAGCCCCAGCATGGGCCCGGCAAACAGCCAGCCGGCATAGCCTCCTCCTGCCAGCAGGACCGGGACAAGACCCAGAACGGCGAGTTTCATCTTCGACCGCTTTTTGGGCGCGGGCGGCGTGTCGGATGGCGCGGCGGTAGCCGCCTTGGCTTTCTTCTTGAACATGGCGGGCAGAGAGCACGCGGCCGGTTAAACGGCGGTAATCATTGACCGTTTCGGCGCGTCGACCTGCATCTACGGTAAAAACCGTTTAAGCGGGATCGTTACAAATGAAGCAATGGAAGAACGGGCGCGTCAGGAGGGGTTCCTGCGGCGGCGGTCCTTGCCGAGCCCGGTTTCGTCGAGCAGGCCGGCCTTCTTGGCGTCATAATAATAGCCGCGCTGATAGAGCTTGTCGGCGACCGCCATATTGCCCTTGGCCACCAGCCATGCGCCGCGCAGATAGCGCACCGCATATTTGAGGTTGGTCTCCGCGTCGAGCAGGCCGCTGGCGCTGCCCTTATAGCCCATGCCCTTGGCCGTATCGTGCCGGATCTGCATCAGTCCCCAATAGGGGCCGTTGCGGGCGGTCGGATTGAAAGTGCTTTCGCGCTTGGCCACGCGGCGCACCAGTTCTTCCGGTATCTCGTAGTGCTGGGCATAGCGCGCCATCAGCATGTCGAGTTCCGCACTGCGCGCTGCCACCGCGTCGGGGCCAATGCGACCGTCGGGCGCGTGGATCGCCTCGATGCGCCCGCTGTTGAAACGCGTCTCGCCCAGCGGCGAACTTGCGGCCGCGCTCGGCGTCGGTCCGGCGAAGGAGGCTGGCATGATGGATGCGGTGGACGCATCCTGCGGCTCGATGCTTGCCAGGATCGGATTGTCTGTGGCCGGCTGCGCGGCAGCGGTCTCGGTCGCCGGGTCAGCCGGTGGGACTGAGGCGACCATCGCATAGGTGCCGGAGGCTTCGGCAAATCCACTCGCACCGGACGGAATGGTAATGATCGTGTCAGGCAGGGTCGGATAGGCGAGCGTGGTGGAGGCGACGACATTTTCCGTCGTCGTCGTTCCGGCCGTCGTGCAGCCGGACATGGCGAGCCCTGCCGCCAGAATTGCAAACGCCGCTGTTGGCTTCGATGCGACCAATATGTCTCTTCCTGATCACCGGACGCCCCCACCCGGAGCCCGCTGAATACCCCACCATGGCCTGTGCGGCAACCCGCCGTTAACACTTGTGAAGATCCGCCTAACGCAAAGGCACGCAAAACGGGTGGGAAAGTGCGAAAAATCCGGTCAGTTTTGCTGAAAACGCACCCGGATTGCGGGCATTCGTTCTTGATTTGTACCCGTGTTTTGGGCACCCTCGGCGCTGAAACGGATGGAATTGGCATGACCTACGCCTATGAAATGGTCGATACGGCGCTCGGATGGATCGGCTTGGGTTGGGGCGAAAAGGGCGTGCGGCGCCTGCTTCTTCCGCACAGCGATCCGTCCATAACCGAGAGAAAACTCGTTTCCGAAGGCGCGCGACGCCAAGTGCCAACGGATGAGATTTCAGGTATTTTGGACCGGATCCGGCAGTATTCGGACGGAAAATACGTCGAATTCGACGATATTCCGGTCGATATGGACAGCGCGGACGCTTTCGAACGTGCGATCTATCTGGCGGCCCGCAAGCTCGGGTTCGGCATCATCACCACTTATGGCGGGCTTGCCGAAGCCGCCGGCCATCCTGGGAAAGCGCGCGAAACCGGTACTGCGCTCGGCCGAAATCCGGTGCCGCTCATCGTTCCCTGTCACCGCATCCTCACCGCCGGGAAAAAGATCGGCGGTTTCTCTGCCCCCGGCGGCGCCGCCACGAAACAGAAATTGCTGGAAATTGAAGGGGTTAGGCTAGGCCCGGCGCCCGATGCGCAAACGGCGTTTGAGTTTTAAGGCATGCGGGCGCGGCTCAGCGTCCCGGACGAATGAACATCGGATCGTCATAGTCGACCCGTTCGCAATCAGAGACCGGGCATGATTTGGTATCGCGAGCGGGAATATAAGCCGGAACCGCAGTTTCGCCCGCCTGACAGAATTGCTGGCTGCGCACATAGCGACCGTAGAGCGGCAGGTTCTTCACCCGCGTCGACTGGTACCGCATGATCGCCGCACCATCGCGCTGTAGCGTGCGTTGAACCTCCGCGCAGCTCATGCTCGTCGATGTGTAGCGCTGGATCGCCATGCTCTCCGAAGAGATCACGGAGAGCCCCAATGTCAGTAGTACAAGCTTCATCATCGCCACACCTTTATTCTCTCATCATGGCTCGCAAATTGCCGCGCAATCAAGGCAAGCGTTGGCTCCGGGTCAGGTCAGAGTATCAATTCTGCGGGATTCCGCCTCGCCGGACATCGCATCGGGACGACAGGTGACGGGCCACGGCAAACTGCTATGGTGATGCGGAATTGTCTGGGAGGAACATGAATGTCATCAACCAAAGTGGGTTTCATCGGTGTCGGGCTTATGGGCCATGGCATGGCCAAGAACATTGTCGAGAAGGGCTTTGCGTTGACGGTCATGGGACACCGCAACCGCGAGCCTGTCGAGGACCTCGTTGGACGGGGGGCAAGCGAAGCCACATCGGCGCGACAACTGGCCGAAACCTGCGATGTGATCTTTCTATGCGTGACCGGAAGCCCGCAGGTGGAGGCGATGGTCAATGGCCCCGACGGTCTCGCATCGGCCGGTCGCAGCATCACCATCGTGGACTGCTCGACATCAGACCCCTCCTCCACAGTCAAGCTCGAAGCTGACCTGAAGACAAAGGGCATCACTTTCATCGATGCGCCACTGTCGCGGACGCCGGCAGACGCTGAAGCCGGCACGCTGGACGTCATGTGCGGCGCAAGCCCTGAAGATTTCGAGCGTGTCCGACCGATCATCGACACTTTCGCGGGACGCATCGTTCACACCGGGCCGGTGGGAAGTGGCCACACGATGAAGTTGCTGAACAACTTCCTCGCGATGGGCTACGCAGCGCTTTACGCTGAAGCTCTGACGCTCGGCGCGAAGGCTGGACTGACGCCCAGCGTCTTCGACGCGGTCATCCGCGACGGACGCATGGACAGTCCGTTCTATCGCACTTTTTTCAAATGGGTTCTCGAACGCGATCCGAACGCCCATCGCTTTACAATGTCCAATGCATTCAAGGACATGACCTATCTTGCGGGTTTCGCCAACTCTTCGGGCACGGCAAACCCGATGGGATCCGCGGTTCGCAACTCGTTCGCCCTCGCGGTCAACGCCGGCAAGGGAGAGGATTTCGTCCCCACGCTCTCGGATTTCGTTGCCGCGTCCAATGGCGTCTCGCTGGTGCCGAAAGGCTAGCGGCGGCCTGATTTCGACATGAGGCCGATCCCGGCGGGCAAAAGATCGCGGAGATCCTTCGGCTCCTCTTCGACGTAACTGCCGACAAGCTCGGCGGGCGCGAGATAGTCGCCCGCAAGATAGTCGGCACCCGTCGTCACCGCCAGGCGCAGATCGTCGGAGGTTGCGATCCCGCTGACCATCACACCGACGCCCTCGCGCCGATGAGCCTCCATCAAAGGAGCCAGCAAACGCGCTGCTGCGGTTTCGCTCGCAATCTTGGCAAGCCAGACACTGCTGATTTCCGAGATGTCAGGGCGAAAGCCATTGGTTTCAGCAGCGCCATCAAACACATCGAAGGCAACCCGGAAACCATCACGGCTCAACGCCTCGAGAGCCACGCGACGACGGCTCGCCGACACGGCATCATGCATGTCGATCCTGCAAACGACCTGCTCGGCCTCAAGTGGGACTTCGCCCGCGTCACGGGCCCGATCCGCTGCCAAGTGCAGAGCCTTGGTCAATTGACCGCTGTTTGCAAGTTGATGCGCAATGAAGAGATCACAAGCGGGTATCGCCAGGTTCCTGTGATTGCTGAGATGCAGCTGCTGGCACAGCCCGAAGAGTTCTTCCGGCGCGGTTGAATGGAAGCCACGGGTGACGCCATCCGACAATGGGGCAAGCCGACCTTGGCGCTCAACCATAGTGACTGCGCTCATCGCGCGGATCTGAAGCCGCCGACCGTCCCGTGAAAACACTGGCTGATACGCACTCCTCAAAAAGCAGTCTTCTATGCGCAAACTCTCTATGCCGATCTCATCAACGAGAACGGCATTGAGAAACGAACTGACGGTCATTGGAATGCTGTCCGCTTTCCAAAAGTCCGTCCCGAACGCACCATCGGGCGCATCGTCTCAGCCGGAGGTTCTTTCGCAACGGACCCAGTTGGACGCGGCAGGCTCATGTCGGCCTTCGCGCCACGCACCTGGGCCAAAGCCGGACGCGCGAGTGCGAAACCTTGCAGCATGGAGACCCCCGACGCGAGCGCCATCTCGATCTGCCAAGGCTCTTCAATGCCTTCGAAAACGGTCTTTATGCCGCGATCCTCGAACGCCGCGACCATGGTCTTCAGCAGCACAAAACCCGATTCCGTGTCCATAAGTCGGGACATCCAGTGCGCGTCGAACTTGACGATGTCCGGCTTCAGCGCCGCAACGCGCGCAATATCGGAATCTGCCGCGCCATAATCGTCGACGGCAATACGGAATCCGTTCCCGCGCAGCGCGCCGATAAGGCTGTCCAGTGTTTCTGGTGAAGCAGATTGCTGTTCCGTGATCTCGCAAACGACGCGTCGAGCGTCGATGCCTGCCTCGTGGAGCACCAGCCGCATATCGCGCAACGCGTTGTCGGCGACGCCTGTTTCGGTAAAGACGGACGGGTTGAAGTTCACGAAAATGGATGCACTCTCCTCCAGACACACTGCTGCGTTGAGCAGATGAAGCGTACGCGTCAGTGTCTCGACATGCATTCTGTCAAGATCTGGAATGCTGACGAAGAAGGCCATGGGAGGTATTGGCTCGCCATCTCGAAAGGCGCGCAGGAGACCTTCATAGGCAAGCACTTCGAGCCGGTCGCCCTGTGTGCCATAGATTGGCTGAAAGGCGCTTCGCAGCGTATGACCAGCCCACACGCCCTCCGAGAGACCGTCGCTCTGGCGTACGAGATGGGCAAGCGCGACGCTCCGTGACATACAGGACCTTTCAGCAATCGGAAAAGAGCATCCAAAGGTCGCATGGAAGCATTTACTATGCGTTAAATCGGGGCCGAGAATGCCTGCTGGACTATGCTCTCCAGGCACTTGCGCTTGCAGTGATGTTGGGACAATAAGACCCGCCGCCGAAGGGGGCGGCTACACCGGAGTCTTACACTGATGGCCTTTCTCGCTGACGTCCTCTCCCGCGTTAAGCCTTCCGCGACGATCGCGGTCACCCAGAAGGCCCGCGAACTCAAAAACTCCGGACGCGACGTTATAGGTCTTGGCGCGGGCGAGCCCGACTTCGACACCCCCGACAATATCAAGAACGCAGCCATCGAAGCGATCCGCCGGGGCGAGACAAAGTATCCGCCAGTGTCGGGGATCGTGCCCTTGAGGGAGGCGATCGCAGCCAAGTTCAAGCGCGAGAACAATCTTGATTATCGGCCCGACCAAACGATCGTGGGCACCGGCGGCAAGCAGATCCTGTTCAATGCCTTCATGGCAACCCTCAATACTGGCGACGAGGTCATCATTCCCCGCCCCTATTGGGTCAGCTACCCCGAGATGGTGGCCATCTGCGGAGGCACGCCAGTCTACGCAGAAACATCGATTGATAATGGCTTCAAGCTGACCGCCGCCGCGCTCGAAAAGGCTATCACGCCGCGCACAAAATGGCTGATCATGAATTCTCCGTCGAACCCGTCCGGCGCAGCCTATACGCAAGGCGAGCTGCGCGAACTCGCCGACGTCCTGCTCAAGCATCCGCATGTATGGACGCTCACCGACGACATGTATGAGCACCTCACCTACGGCGACTTCGTTTTCAAAACGATTGCCGAGGTCGAACCAGCATTGCTGGATCGCACACTGACGATGAACGGCGTGTCGAAAGCCTATGCGATGACCGGCTGGCGCATTGGCTACGCAGCGGGGCCAGTCGCCTTGATCAAGGCGATGGACATGATCCAGGGGCAGCAGACATCGGGGGCCTGCACGATTTCTCAGTGGGCCGCCGTCGAGGCGCTCAACGGTCCTCAGGATTTCATCGCCAAGAACAAGGCGGTCTTTCAGGGCCGCCGCGATCTTGTCGTGTCGATGCTCAATCAGGCCAAGGGCATTTCCTGCCCCGTCCCGGAAGGCGCATTCTATGTCTATCCGTCCTGTGAAGGGCTGATCGGCAAGAAGACACCTGGGGGCAAGGTCATCGAAAGCGACGAAAACTTTGTCAGCGAGCTTCTTGAGGCAGAAGGGGTTGCTGTCGTGCACGGCACGGCTTTCGGCCTCGGGCCAAACTTCCGGATTTCCTACGCGACCTCCGACAGTCTGCTCGAAGAGGCATGCATCCGCATCCAGCGCTTCACCAACTCGCTGAGCTGATCAACCGCGCCTGATCCGGACAGATACGCACGGCGGCTTGCTCCGTGCGTATCTGTCTGACTTCGATTCCGCCTTGCTACCCACCTCTGCTCGTGTTTCCATGTAGAAGGGCGACGGTCAAAAGACCGCGCCGCGACGGCCGGACAATGGGCCGGTCATGCCAACTGGCCCAGCGAGGCCGCCGCTCTTGAGGAAACAGAGTGGAGGTCAGTATGGGAAGTCGCGCCGAAGGCAGGCGAACGGGGCCGAAATGCATCGCCATTGTCGGTCCCTTTGCCAGCGGAAAAACCACCCTTCTTGAAGCAATTCTTGCCCGCTGTGGGGCCATTGGACGCCAAAACACGGTGGCCTCGGGTTCGACAGTGGGAGATCACTCCCCGGAAGCGCGCGCTCATGCAATGAGTGTGGAGGCTAATGCCGCAACTGTAGATTTCATGGGCGAAAGCCTGACATTCATCGATTGCCCGGGCTCTATAGAGTTCGCCAGCGAGGCCGACGCGGTGCTGGCGGCGGCGGATGTCGCCGTTGTCGTGGCAGAAGCGGATCCGAAGAAAATTCCAGCCCTGCAGCTAATCATGCGTAAGCTGGATGAATTCGCCATCCCGCGCATCCTGTTCCTCAACAAGATCGACCGAACCGATGCGGGTGTACGCGACACGCTCAAGATGCTGCAGCCGACGAGCACAGTCCCATTGCTCCTAAGGCAAATTCCCCTGCGTGACGGCGACAATGTCATCGGTTCGATCGACCTTGCGCTGGAGCGGGCCTACATATGGCGCGAGTTCGCCGAGAGCGAGGTGGCTGCAATCCCCGACGATGAGAAGGCCCGCGAGGTCGAAGCGCGCTTCGCAATGCTGGAAACACTGGCCGACCACGACGATCTCCTCATGGAGCAATTGCTCGAAGATAAGGAACCGCCTCGCGACGAGATTTTTGACGATCTTTCCGCCGATCTGCGCGCGGGCACGATCGTGCCAGTGCACATAGGCACGGCTGAGAAGGGCAATGGCGTTCTGCGCCTCCTGAAGACAATTCGGCACGATGCGCCAGATGTGGACGCGACATGCAGACGTCTGGGCGTGCCGGCAAATGCCGGAACGGTCGGGCAGATCATGAAGACCGTGCATACCTCGCACGGCGGTAAACTCTCCATCACGCGCATTCTGTCCGGCAACATCACCGACGGCGTCGAACTCAACATTCCGGGCAAGGGAACCGTCAAGATCTCTGGCATCTACAGGATGATGGGCAAGGACCAGCAGAAACTTGCCTCCGCAAACGCTGGCGACACGGTTGCACTTGGAAAGCTGGACGAGGCTCGGACCGGCGACACCTTGTTGTCGTCAAAGGACGGTGCCCGGCTTTTCCATCCGACCACTGCTCAGGCAGTGTTTTCAGTTGCCCTGCGACCCAAGGAACGAAAGGACGACGTCAAGCTCTCCAACGCGATCCAACGTATCTGCGACGAAGACCCGTCACTAAAAGTCCGACACGATCAGCTCACGGGCGAGACGATTGTATCCGGCCATGGCGAAATGCATCTGAGGGTCACAGTGGAGCGGCTGGAGGGAAAATACCAGATCCCCGTCATTTCGTCGGAGCCCACGCTTCCCTATCGCGAGACAATCCGCAAGAGCGTGCAGCAGCGAGGCCGTCACAAGAAGCAATCCGGCGGACACGGCCAGTTCGCAGATGTCTTGATCGAGATAAGGCCCCTGCCCCGTGGCGCGGGTTTTGAATTCACCGACACCATCACCGGTGGCGTCGTGCCGAAGCAGTACATTCCATCCGTCGAAACGGGCATTCGCGACTATCTCAAATCCGGGCCGCTTGGATTTCCCGTCGTCGATATCGCCGTCAATCTGTCGGACGGCTCTTACCACGCAGTGGACTCGTCGGACATGGCATTCCAGATGGCTGCCAAGCTCGGCATGAGAGAAGGAATGTCGGCCTGTTCGCCGGTCCTGCTGGAACCGATCATGAAAGTTGCGATCTTCACGCCGTCGGACTCCACGGCGAAGGTGACAGCTATCGTGCCGCAGAGGCGAGGCCAGATTCTGGGCTTCGATGCCCGCCCCGGATGGGACGGATGGGACACGGTCGAGGCAACCATGCCGCAGTCGGAAATCGGCAGCCTCATCATCGACTTGCGCTCCGCAACATCAGGTGTCGCAAGCTTTGAAGCCAGCTTCGATCATATGGCCGAATTGACGGGACGAATGGCGGACGACGTTCTGAACGCGCACGGCAAGGCCGCCTGACGCCTCACGATCGGTTGATCTGTGCTCGTGCGGGAAACTTGGGCGGATATGTAACGTTTCTGCTAGGGAGAGCGAAGGAAGAGGTAGAACACCTTACCTTCGCTCATCTTGAGCATTCCGCAAGCGGAGAACGCATATGTTTGCCATCCACCGCCGCCCTTCCTGGGCCATTTCCGAAGCTCTTGCGACGCCGGAGCAGGTTTTCGCCGACCGCCGACACATATTGAAGGGCATGGGTTTGGGACTGGCGGGCATCTCCGGCCTTCTCCCCCGCCCCGCTGCTGCGCAGAGACAGACCCGACGGCAGACCTTTATCCGGCTGCGAAGAACGAGACCTACACAATCGAGCGCGCGCTGACGCCCGAGCCGATAGCGTCGACCTACAACAATTTCTATGAATATGGCACCTACAAGCAGATTTCAGAAGCCGCACAGCAACTGAAGACCCGTCCATGGGAGATCGAGATCGACGGTCTGGTCGAGAAGCCTATGACCATCGCATTCGATGATCTGGTGCGGAAAATTCCGTTGGAAACACGGCTCTACCGCCACCGTTGCGTTGAGGCATGGTCAATGACCGTACCTTGGACGGGATTCCCGCTGAAGTCGCTTCTGGCCATGGCCAATCCGCTCGCCTCGGCGAAATATGTACGCTTCGAGACATTCATGGATCCGTCGATGGCTCCGGGCCAGAACGACTTCCTCTACCCTTGGCCTTATATCGAGGGGCTCACGATCAAAGAGGCTGGTCACGACCTCGCCTTCCTCGTCACGGGTGCATATGACAAGCCGATGGCAAAGCAGTTTGGCGCGCCCATCCGGCTTCATCTGCCGTGGAAATATGGCTTCAAATCCATCAAGTCGATCCGCAAGATCTCCTTCGTTGAGGAACGTCCGGTCGGATTGTGGGAAGCGCTGCAATCGAGCGAGTACGGCTTCTGGGCCAATGTAAACCCGGAGGTACCACATCCACGCTGGAGCCAGGCGCAGGAACGGGTGATCGGCACGAGCGACGTGATCCCAACGCAACTGTTCAACGGGTACGGTGCTGAAGTCGCAGACCTTTATGCGGGTCTCGAAAGCGAAAATCTCTACATGTGATGACCGTCAGGGGCGATCGCAGCGTCGCCCTGCACATGCATGAAATTTAGGCAAACACTGAGTTTGTCGACAACTTGTGCAAAAATATGCACGTAACCCAAAAACTAAGCAAAAAAAAGCCGGATCAAAAGATCCGGCTAGGTATGGAAGTGCCTATAAAGGCGAAACCTCCAGAGGGGAACACTCATGGGCGCCAATGGGAGGAGGAACGCGCCCAAGAGATGATCTGTATATGTGCAAAGGCTGCTCATTTCGCAAGCAGTGAGTTTGCAAGGCACCCATGCAAAAAGGACGCACCTTCCAGAATGCCGGATTTTTGATCGGAAACGGGCCTAATATGCCCAATTCCGCGCCTTTGCGAGCACGAAATCGCGAAATGCATGAAGTTTGGCCTGGTTCTTCATCGCATCGGGATAGGCGAAGTAGGTATCGAACGAAGGTACTTCCGTTTCCGGGAGCAGTTGCACGAGCCCCGAATCTTTCTCGATGATATAGTCCGGCAGCATTGCGACGCCGGCTCCCCTCTGCACGGCGCGCTTGATCGAGAGAATGTCGTTGATCTGCAACGTCGCGATGCGCTTGCCACCTTCGAAATCGCCGACAGATTCAAGCCAGTTCAGCTCCGAGAGATGAGAGGGGACGGGCTCACCGAATGTCACGATGCGGTGGTCCTTGAGCTCCGCAATGTTTTCCGGCTTGCCGTGTTTGGCGATGTAGGCTGGAGACGAGTAGAGATGGAAGTGCACGGTGAACAGACGTCTCTGGATAAGGTCCGGCTGTTGCGGCTGCCGCAATCTGATGGCGCAGTCGGCTTGCCGCATGACCAGATCAAGCTCTTCATTCGCAAGGATCAGCTGCAGCTGAATGTCGGGGTAAAGCTCAAGAAACTCCGGAACGCGTTCCGTCAGCCAGCCCGCTCCCAGTCCAACGGTGGTCGTGACCCGAAGCAGACCCGAGGGCCGGTCCTTCGTCTCAGTCAGCTGAGACTTCACGTTTTCCAGCTTCATGAGCACGTCATGCGCTGTTCGAAACAGTATCTCGCCCTGCTCGGTCAGCACAAGACCACGCGCATGACGATGGAAGAGCGAAACTCCGACATCCGCCTCCAGCGCACTCACCTGGCGCGAGATCGCGGATTGCGACAAGCGCAGTTTCTCAGCGGCGTGCGTGAACGAGCCAGCCTCCGCCGCCGCGTGAAACACGCGCAACTTGTCCCAGTCGAGTGCCATCATTCCCCTCGTATTGATTATTGGATCGCGTCTCGCCGCCGGCCGCGATCAAGTGCCGTCTTACTCTGCGGCCTCGCGATGCATCTCCATCTCTGCCAGATATTTTTCCGCTTCCAACGCCGCCATACATCCCAAACCTGCAGCCGTTACCGCCTGCCGATAGACGTCATCCGCGACGTCGCCTGCTGCGAACACGCCTGGCACGTCGGTCCGGGTGGAACCCGGTTCGGTCCAAAGATAGCCGTTTGGCTTCTGGCGCAGTTTTCCAGCGAAAAGCTCCACCGCCGGGGCGTGTCCGATTGCCACGAACACACCGTCCGTCTTGAGATCCGTTGTCGCCCCCGTCTTCAAATTGCGCAGTTTCAGGCCATGCACCGATGGCGGCATGGGATGCTTGGCGTGTTCACCGATGATCTCATCGACCACTGTATCCCATATAACGGATACGTTTTCCTTCTTCGCGATGCGTTCCCGCAGGATCCGTTCGGCTCGAAAATCACCACGGCGATGTATGACCGTAACGTGCTTAGCCAGATTTGAGAGATAGAGGGCCTCCTCGACAGCACTGTTGCCGCCGCCCACCACCACCACGTCCTTTCCGCGATAGAAGAAACCGTCACAGGTGGCGCACGCTGAAACCCCGAAGCCCATGAATGTCTTCTCGCTCGGTATTCCAAGCCATTTTGCCTGAGCGCCAGTCGCCACGATCAACGCATCAGCCGTGTATTCCTGACCGGAATCGCAAATGATCCGGAAGGGTCGCGTGTCGATCTTCACCTCGGTCACCAGATCGTTCACCATCTCGGTGCCGACATGTTCTGCCTGCTTGAACATCTGCTCCATCAGCCACGGACCCTGAATCGGATCGCTGAAGCCGGGGTAGTTCTCCACGTCAGTGGTGATAGTCAGTTGCCCGCCTTGTTGCATCCCGGAAATGAGGACGGGCTGCAGCATTGCTCGAGCCGCATATATAGCTGCGGTATAGCCAGCAGGGCCGGAACCAATAATCAGAACAGGGGCATGTTTGACGGTCATGATGGAGCTTTCACACGACAACGCGCCCTAGCAGGGGCGTTCGGATACAGCAGCAATCTATGTTCTGCACCCTGCACCCGCAAGGCTTGGAATGAACTCCTCCCCAACCAACGTGGCCGATTTGCATACACCTGAGCGATCGCACGCCACGAACGATTGAGCTGCGCGTTGGCTTCGACTACAGAAAGACCGAAACGCTGCTCCGTGTTTCAAGGCTCCCAATGCCATTTTCCGCTGAACTTGACGAAATCGACTGGAAGATCCTGCGTGAACTCCAGGAAGACGGACGCATTTCGAATGTCGAACTGTCGCGCCGTGTGGGCATTTCCGCCCCGCCCTGCCTGAGACGCATGAGATGGCTCGAAGAATCAGGGATCATCCGCGGCTATCGGGCGCTGTTGAACGCGCCTGCACTCGGTCTCGATGTGGTGGCATTCTGCCTTGTAGGACTGCATCACCAGTCGGAGGCCGATCTGAAGGCGTTTGCAGATCTGTCCCGCGGCTGGACCGTCGTGCGCCAGGCTTGGATGGTGTCCGGAGAGTCGGACTTCATGCTGCATTGCGTCGCGCGCGACCTGGGGAGCTTCCAGAGCTTCGTGATCGAGGAACTGACCTCTGCGCCGAATGTCGATACGGTGCGCACGGCACTGACAATCCGTCCAGTGAAGGAAGAAGGCCTCGTCCCCATCTGATACATTTCGAAGATGCTAATATATCATCGAAACTCGGATCCGCCTTGCGGATGTCAAATTTATGCGGCAACGCGACCATTCGTTGCGGCTGACCTTCACCAATACCTCAACCGCCCGACTATTTTAGACCAACTCTCGAGAAAGCCTGGCAAGACCTGATGCTGGTTCGGAAAGCCACCGCCGACATTTCCGGCTTCATCATCTGCAAGGACGAAGTCTCCACTATCCGCCGATGTGTGGAGAGCCTGGCTTTCTGCCGCGAGATCGTGGTTGTTGATTCCGGCTCGACGGATGGGACGCTTGATGTCCTGCGTGCCATGATCGCGGAAGGCTTACCCATCCACCTCATCGAGCACGAATGGCAAGGCTACGCCACGCAGAAGCAGTTCGCGCTGGAGGCAACCAAATGCCTTTGGTGCCTATCGCTGGATGCTGACGAGTATCTGGACGATGAACTCCGAAAAGAGATCCTGTCTCTCCCCTTGGGCACCACCGAAACAACCGGCTTCTGGATGCGCCGTCGGGACCATCTGCCCGGCTACGGCTATCCGCCAAAAATCGTTCACGCGCGTTACCTGCTGCGACTGGTACGCAAAGACAAGGCACGTTTCGACACCACTCAGCTCGTTCATGAATCTCTGTCTGCAGACGGCGTAACTGAGCGGCTCAAGACCGGCGTCATCATGCACTATCGCAATATGTCGGTCGCCGCGGAATCCGCCGTTCTCAACAGATACTCAACCCTCAAGGCGCGGGATAAGCACTCACGCGGTATGACGACGGGACCTTTTCGGTTGATATTCCTTTGCATCGGAGAGTTCGTGAAGACGTGTTTCGGCCAGCGCTATATCTTCTGTGGCAAGCCGGGCATCATCCACGCCCTGTTGCGTGCAGAATACGTGCTGTTGACGGAGGCGAAGCTGGAACGCCTGTCGCGAGGAAATGAAGTTCCGCCGGAATGATCCGGCAACGACTTTCGATCAGTTCGCCGCTTCGGCCCAGACCCGCTGGTAGACTTCCATAACGCCGCGGGCCTCCCGTTCGAGAGGAAAGTTGCGGGTAACGAGGGAAAGCCCATTTGCGCCATGTTGCTCCGCTAGCGCTGGATCGCGAAGATAGGGCTCGATCGCATCTCGCAACGCAGCGCCGTTGCCGGCAGGCACGACGTCACCCGTCACACCGGGACTGACAAGTTCGGCGAACGCACCCGCATCGCTGGCGACAACGGCCGTCCCGGAAGCCATGGCTTCGAGCGGTGTCAGGCCAAAGCCTTCGTTGCGCGAGGGCGCCACATAGAGCGTGACCCGCCGATACCAAATGGCGACGTCGGGCACTTCGCCGAGAAAACGGATACGGTCCGTAAGACCGGCCGAATCGATCCGCGCCTGAAGATCGCGTGCAAAGGACTGGTTCTCCACTGTCACGCGGCCGGTAATGATCGCCGTCCAGTCCGGATAGTGAGGCAAAAGGGCGATCATCGCATCGACAAAGAGATCCGTTCCTTTCTGATGGCGGATTCGCCCAAAGCAACCGATCGCATATTTTCCCGGTAGTCCAGCTGCTTCAAATCTGTCATCGACAGCACTCGCCGGCCGGAACTTCTTCAGATCGACACCATGCATGACGACTGTATGAGGCACATCAAGGAAGCGCCCGGACGTGGTACTGGTCGCGATTACCGCGTCCATCCGGCGGATAAGCCATTTTGTGAAGGTCTTGTGATGACGTTGTGCCGCGGAGGTAAAAACCAGTCGCATCGGCGCGAATGCTATCCAGCGCAGCGCGAGACCAGCGATCATCTCCACATTGCGACGTGCGTGCCAGATTCGGGGGCGGCCCGAGCGGGGTCGCCTCAACAGGCTGGCCACCTGCCACCATGCAAGATGCGGCAAGGTTGCCGGCAAACCGGGACCAAGCGTTGCAATCCCGATTGAGCGCGCCTGAATGGGAACAAGCTGAACAATAGAGCTCGTAACCCCCGACAGACGACGCTTCAGATTGGGTGCAACAACATCGATGTCAGCGGGATCGATACGCCGCGCGGGGAAAAGAGCGCGCGACTCGTCCTGGCGATTCACACGAATTCGACTTTAACGATCTCGTAGCCTCGCGCCCCACCAGGAGCATTTACCTCGATCGTATCACCGACTTCCTTGCCGATCAGAGCCCGCGCGATCGGCGAAGATATGGAAATCCGGCCTGACTTTACGTCAGCTTCCTGATCTCCCACGATCTGGTAGCTCTTCTCTTCCTCGGTATCCTCGTCGACGACCCGCACGGTCGCGCCAAATTTTACCTTGTCGCCACTTAGCTTGTTTACGTCGATGACTTCCGCACGAGCGATGAAGTCCTCGAGTTCGTTCACGCGGCCCTCATTAAGGCTCTGCTGCTCCTTGGCGGCGTGATACTCCGCATTCTCGGAAAGATCGCCATGTGAACGCGCCTCGGCAATCGCCTCGATGATCCTTGGCCGCTCCTCCTGCTGACGCCAGCGAAGCTCCTCCTTCAACGTGTCATATCCCCGAACGGTCATCGGGACCTTGTTCATAGCAGTCTACCTTTCCAAATCCTGGCATGCCGACAGCTGGCCGGCCTCAAAGGCACAAAAAGAAAACGGCCCGACAGCCTTGCTGGCGGAACCGCTTCGTCTGTTCACTTATACTATATAGTGATTTGCGCGCAATTTTCACGCCTAAAATATGAACGGCATTTCAGCGCTCATGCCGCTGCTGATTTCATACTTTGCGCATCCTGAGACCGGCGGACCCTTGCCATCGCGGATGAGGCACCTAAGTCGAGTGTATGAGAACGTCAGCACATTCCATTTTCGCCGCCGCCTTCATCGCCAGTTTGGCCGCATCCCCAACCAGCGCCCAAGAAATCTTTAAGGCGGGAGGCGTAAGCTTTGCGGCAGAAATCGTCGCCCAAGGGTTGGATCACCCCTGGGGCATGGATTTCCTCCCTGGAGGCGAGATTTTGGTGACCGAGCGGTCCGGCGCGCTCAGAATCCTCTCACAAGTCGGCTTGTCCGACCCTGTCGAGGGTGTTCCCGAGGTCTGGGCTCAGGGTCAGGGTGGACTGCTTGACGTGAAGGCTGCACCCGACTTTGAGCAGACTGGCACGGTCTTCATGACCTTTGCCGAACCGGGATCGACCGGAGCTGGCACTGCTCTAGCCCGCGCAAAGCTCGTCCGCAGCGAGGTCAATGCCAAATTGGAGAACGTGGAGGTCATCTTCACCATGGACAAGAAATCCGGGCGCGGTCAGCATTTTGGCTCGCGGATCGCCTTTGGTCCAGACGGAACGATATTCCTGACAACGGGCGACCGCGGTGACGGGCGCCGAGCGCAGGACATGATGGACAGTGCTGGCGCGGTCCTGAGGATCAATCAGGACGGAAGCGTGCCCGCCGACAATCCCTACGCTGCGAGCGATGACGCGCTGCACCTCATCTGGTCGAAGGGGCACCGCAACATTCAGGGCGCGACCTATGATCCAGTTACCGACGGTCTGGTCACCGTGGAGCATGGAGCCAAGGGCGGCGACGAGATCAACCTTCCCAAACCCGGCAAGAACTACGGGTGGCCGGTCATTTCGTACGGCGTCAACTACAATGGAAGCAAGATCGGGTCGGGCACATCGGCGGAAGGTCTCGAGCAGCCCATCTTTTATTGGGACCCGTCCATCGCACCCTCGGGGCTGGCGGTCTATCGCGGAGACATGTTCCCCGAATGGCAAGGCGATCTTCTCGTCGGATCGCTCAAGTTCGGACTTCTGTCACGGCTTGACCGGGACGAAAGCGGCAACATCCTCGACGAAGAGCGCATGCTGAAAGGCGCCTTCGGGCGCATCCGTGACGTGGACGTCGCCCCGGATGGGGCGATCTGGCTCCTGACCGATGAAAGCGACGGCGCCATCATCAGATTGTCGCGAACCGACTAACGGGTTCGGAACGCTCAGTCAGGCGCGGAAGATCACGGCGGCACCCCCGGCAATGAGTGCAAAGCCAAGAACGTGATTCCAGGTGAAGCTCTCCTTGAGATAGAGCACCGAGAACCCGGCAAACACGACAAGAGTGATCACCTCCTGCATGGTTTTAAGCTCGGCAGCAGAATAAACCGAGCTACCGATCCTGTTTGCCGGCACCGCCAGCCAGTATTCGAAGAACGCGATGCCCCAGCTTACAACGACAACGACATAGAGTGGCGCGGCCTTGAATTTGAGATGTCCGTACCATGCGAAGGTCATGAAGACATTCGACGCGACGAGCAGAAGAATGGGCAGCACTTTGGGCGACCAGAGAATTGTCATGGAGAAGGCCTGCGATAGAGGGAGCCCTCAGGCTGTATCGCGGCAGATGCCACCTGCCAATCGCGACCAGTCCTGCCAGGCGGTAAGGCCTGATAGATACATGACTGTGTCGACATTTCGACTATGATTGCGTGAAATAAAGGAGGCCTGCCTTGCGTCACAAAACTGATCCAGAATGGGCACTTTCCATCAGCCCGGAAACGGTGCGCCTGTTCATTCTCAAAGCCAAGGCGATCAGCGCGGGCGTCAACTCGGATTATGACGACGGTCACGAGCACGAAATCGAAATGGATTCGGATCGGACGCACGACACACATCAGCACGACGGGCTGGTAGAAGAAGAGCAGGAAGATCTGACCGAGGAGGAGCTTCGCGAGCTCATTGACGATCTCAACGTCGACGAAGCCGCCGATCTCGTCGCGTTGGCATGGGTCGGCCGCGGCGACTATGACGCCGGCGAGTGGGCCGAGGCGGTTGCAGAAGCGAAGCGACGTGGCACCAGCAAGACGTCGAAATACCTGATGGGAATGCCGATGCTCGGCGCATGGCTGGAGGAAGGTTTAGAAGCCCTTGGCGCCTGAAACGCAACGTGCTCTTGCCCTTCCAGCGGGTCGCCCCAGATTGGATTGATGACGATTGTCAAATGCGTCCCGTTGATCGCCGCCAGTCTCCTTGTGCTGGCAGGCGATGCCGATGCCAGGCCCTTAAGCGTTCAGCCGCCGGTCAGTGCGCCCATTCCGCCCGTGAGGCCTGAAGCGCCCGCTGTCCGACCTGCGCCAATAGTGCCGGACGAAAAGCCGGACTTCGAAAGTCGCGAAATTCCTGTGCCCGAAAGCCGTCCTGAGCCTGAACAGCAACAACCCGCGCCAAAGACCACAACGCAGGAAACACCTTCCCAAAAGCCGGCGATCCGGGAAAGTGTCGGTCGCCACAATGCGCCAGCCTATGAAACGGCCGAAGACCCTCAGCAACGCGCGGCCGACAACGCTTGCCAGCAGGAACTGCGTTCAATCGGCGTCATCTTCGAGTCCCAGGCGCCGATATCAGAGGCCGCGGGATGCAAGATTGCCGCGCCCCTCTCGGTATCGGCGCTGGGAAGCGGTATATCCCTCCAGCCCGCAGGTGTGATGAATTGCGCTATGGCGGACACGACCGCAAAGTTTGCGCGTTCGGTGATTTCGCCACTTGCGAAATCGATCTATGGCTCGGAACTGGCCACGATGGCCAATGCCTCGACCTATGTGTGTAGACCCCGCAATGGCACCAGCAAGCTCTCCGAGCACGCTTTCGGAAACGCGCTCGACATTGCCCGTTTCACACTGGCGGACGGCACGGCAATCGATGTGGCGGCCACAGAGGATGAGAAGGACAGTAAATTTCTCGACGGCATTCGGAAGGCCGCATGTGGCCCGTTCAAGACGGTTCTTGGCCCCGGCAGCGATGCCGATCACGCCACGCACTTCCATCTCGATCTCGCCCCGCGCCGCAACGGCGGCACTTTTTGCCAGTGAGTGCCTTGATTTCGCCTGACACGTAAACGCGGCGGCTGAGCTTTCCTTTACGGTTGGTGGCTAGACTGGCCCTGTCAGACGCGGAGAAACAGACCCATGACCCGGGACAAGCGCCGTTCGGCCTCAACCGTACGGCACGCATATCGGCTGTCGCGAAGACTCTTGCCGGTACTTGCGACACTCGGCCTTGTCTCCTGCACGTCTGGAGACATTATGGAGGTCCGACCTTCGGTTGACATAGACACCCGATCGGCCTCGATGCAGCTCCCGCAGATGGATGTCACCTCACCTGCAGGCGACATAGCTGCTGATACATGGACCGGCGAATTCACCCCCGAACCTGCGGCGCCCACGGTACTTGCAGGCTATCCACGCCTTGATAGCCCATCTGTGATGATTGAGCCGATGCCGGCCACCGAGTTGGCTTGCCGCAACGAGCTCCGCAAGCTGGGCGTGCAATTTCAGGAACTGGACCCCATCCGGCAAAGCGCTTCCTGCCATATCGACCATCCCGTCAAGGTGTCGCGAATTGGAAATGTCGCCATAAAGCCGGCCGCAACGTTGAACTGCCAAATGGCGGAAGCCTTCGCGTCCTGGACCCGCAACGAACTCGTGCCCGCCTCACGCTGGCGCTTCCTGTCAGGTGTAAAGACCATACGTCAGGGGTCCAGCTATTCCTGCCGCAAGATTGCCGGAACCAGAGGCACCCCGTCAGAGCATTCACTCGGAAACGCGATCGACATCATGAAGATCGAGCTGCAGAGCGGCAAGGAAATCGACGTGCGCAAGCCTGGCCTCTTCGCGTTCCGAAAGCGCGGCCTGCTCAATACCGTCCGCGCCGACGGATGCGAATATTTCACGACAGTGCTCGGACCCGGCTACAACCGCGATCACGCGGACCATTTCCACTTCGACATCAAAGCTCGGCGCAGCGGCCATCGCGCCTGTCGCTAGGCAGGTTACGCCAAGCAGGCAAGGCCATATTCACGCCCCTTCGCTCATGGCGTATTGTTGCAAGCGTGTGCCAAACACTATTTGCAGCAACCGCACATACGTGTAGTTGAAAGGAATCATGGTCTACATCGAAATCGCCATCGTGGTCGTTCTCATATGCGTGAACGGCCTTTTGGCAATGTCCGAGCTAGCAGTTGTGTCATCGCGACCTGGGCGCCTCAAGGCGATGGCCGACCGGAATATCAAGGGCGCGGCGAGCGCCCTTCTGCTTGCGGGCAATCCAGGACGCTTCCTCTCAACCGTTCAGATCGGCATCACCCTGGTCGGAGTGCTGTCGGGCGCCTTCTCAGGCGCGACACTGGGCGACCGACTGTCGACCGTTCTGATCAGCTATGGCGTAAGTTCTGGCGTTGCCAGCACCGTCGGCGTGGGCGTGGTGGTGGCCATCATCACTTACGGGTCGCTCATCGTAGGTGAACTTGTGCCCAAGCAGGTTGCGCTGCGTAATCCTGAGGGCGTGGCGTCAATGGTCGCGCCCGGCATGGCAATTCTTGCTAAGATCGGCGCACCTCTGGTCTTTCTCTTGGACATCTCCGGCCGCAGCGTTTTGTGGCTGCTTGGCCAGCGTGGCGAGTCCGAGGAGAAAGTTACGGACGAAGAAATCAAGCTGCTGGTCGCCGAGGCAGAGCATCACGGCACCATCGAATCGGACGAACGGCGTATGATCGCCGGCGTCATGCGGCTCGGCGATAGGGCAGTGCGAGCCGTCATGACGCCCCGCACGGATGTTGATTGGATCAATCTTGATGCCGACGAAGCCTCGATCCGCAAGGCCTTGATGGAAACGGACCACTCTCGCCTGCCGGCCGGAGAGGGTTCGGTCGACGCCATGGTGGGTGTGATCGCCTCGCGCGATATCCTTGCCGCGCTCCTGTCTGGCAAGCCTCTGGAAGTGCGCAAGTATCTCAGGCACGCCCCGATCGTGCACGATCAGGCTGACGCACTCGACGTGCTAACCACCTTGCGTGAATCGGACATGCCGATGGCGCTTGTCCATGACGAGTATGGTCATTTCGAAGGCATTGTCTCGCCAGCCGACATATTGGAAGCGATTACCGGCGTGTTCCGGTCCGATCTGGAGGAAGGAGAGGAAACATCCGTTCAGCGCGAAGACGGGTCCTGGCTTCTGCCCGGATACATGCCCGCCGACGAGATGGCGGATCAGTTGGGCATCGCCCTTCCCGAAAGTCGCGACTATGAAACGGTCGCCGGTTTTGTTCTGTCTCATCTGCACCATCTTCCCACGACAGGCGAAATCGTGGACGCCGAGGGCTGGCGGTTTGAGGTCGTAGATCTGGACGGACGCCGCATCGACAAAGTACTGGCGAGCCGGGTGCCGCTTGGGCGGCGAGAGCGAGTGGTTTGAACAAAAAAGGGGCAACCGCCGGTCGCCCCCTTGTCTGCCTTCAATTTTGTATCGCTCAGGCCTTTGCAGCGTCAGCCTCGCGGGCAGCCTTCAGGACCTTCGCCCACCATGTCAATTCAGTCAGCAGCGCGTCGGCGGCCGCTTTCAGGTGTTCCAGATCGGCCAGCTTCTTCGTGCCCTGCATGACCGGCGCCATATCGGCCCAGACGATGTGAACACCGTTGCGCGTGGGTGCCATCTGAAGTTCCACGGCATTCAATCGAAGCTGCTCGACGGCGCGCGCTCCACCCACTCCACCATAGCCGACAAAGGCCGCTGGCTTTCGATTCCACTCCGTATATGCATAGTCGAGCGCATTCTTGAGCGATCCGGTGGGGCCGCGCGAATACTCTGCGGCAATGAAGATGAACCCATCAAGGCTGTCGATTTTCTTCTGCCACCTCTGCGCGGCCTCACTTGTCGACGGCGCGTAAAGAGACGACGCGACTTCGTTGAAAAGCGGCATTGGGTAGTCTTTAAGATCGACAATCTCGAAATCCAGCTCCGGATGCCCCTTCGCAATTTCCGCGATCCACTGGGTTGGGTGATCGGCAAAGCGATTGGGACGCACGGAACCGATAATGATGCCAATTCTTGGCTTTGACATGAAAACCTCTCGTAAATATATGGTATCTTATGGATACCAGAGCTACATATGAGAGTGTCCATGATCGCCGCAAGGAGGCACGTTTTTGAAACCTAGTCACCTCGAGCATCCCGAGTGCCGGGCCATAAGCGACGTGCTTCAAAGAGTGGGGGACAAATGGACCGTGCTCGTCGTCAGCCAGCTTGGCGACGGCAAGATGCGCTTCAACGAGCTTCGCCGGTCGATCGGGAACATCTCGCAGAAGATGCTCACCTCAACGTTGCGCGATCTCGAACAGGATGGATTCGTGACGCGAACCGTTTATCCGACGATCCCTCCTCGGGTCGACTACGAGTTGACGGAACTGGGCCGCGACCTGTTGACCCCCGTCCATGGGCTGATCTTCTGGGCAAAAGCGAATCGGGAGCGCATGGAGTCGGCAAGGGAACGTTACGGCGCCAGACTCGCCGCCGAGTGAACGCCAATCTGGGTAGGGTTCAGCTTCTATAGTGGAGGTATGGGTGTCGGCTTCCCGTGCTCGTCGAGCGCGACCATGATGAAATCGGCGTCTGTCACCTTTTCCATAAGGTCCGACAGGTAGCGCTGCGCCCAGGCCTCCACCTTCAGCGTCATCGACGTACGTCCCACGCGATTGATGTGGGTGTAAATACATAGGGTGTCGCCGATCTTCATCGGCTTGGCAAAGGACATCTCTTTGACCGCAGCGGTGACCACCCGGCCCTTGGCATGTTCGGCGGCCCTTATGCCGCACGCAAGATCCATCTGGGCCATCACCCAGCCGCCGAAAATATCCATTGCAGCATTCGCGTCAGATGGCATTGCGAGGGTGCGCAGGGTCAGTTCGCCCGTTGGCGCTCCATCCGCATAGTGTGCCATGATCTGATCCCAGCTGGTCGTACTGTTGCCTAACCTGTGACCCAAAGGCTGGTCAATCCACGGCGACGATCACAACAGGCACCGCACGGGTCGCATTTGTCACAGGAGATGCCGGAACGCCGCGCGAGCACCCTCGCCTCTCCTCGCTAGTCTCCACAAGTCTCTCACGCACGACGAAGCCCACCCCATGCAGACATACGACTTCGTCATCATAGGCGCCGGCTCGGCCGGTTCGGTGCTGGCGGAGCGCCTGTCTGCAAGTGGACGCTTCTCGGTTCTGATCCTGGAGGCGGGCGGCACTGACCGTCGATTCTACGTTCAGATGCCGCTTGGATACGGCAAGACTTTCTTCGACCCGGCAGTGAACTGGAACTACAAGGCAGAGCCGGATCCGGGCTTGGGCGGAAACGCCGACCACTGGCCGCGCGGCAAGCTGCTAGGAGGCTCGAGCTCGATCAACGCGATGGTCTGGATCAGGGGCCATCGCGCGGATTACGATCTATGGCGCGACGAGGGAAATCCAGGCTGGGG
The DNA here is from genome assembly GCA_023953905.1 of Rhizobiaceae bacterium. Taxonomy (GTDB): domain Bacteria; phylum Pseudomonadota; class Alphaproteobacteria; order Rhizobiales; family Rhizobiaceae; genus Arvimicrobium. The sequence goes on from JAMLJA010000020.1 coordinate 30,824, forward strand.
ATTTGATGATCTTCTTCCCGATTTCAAGGCAATCGAGACAAATCAGGCCGGTGGAAACGCGTGGCGCGGCAGCGGCGGTCCGGTCCATGTAACCGACTGCTCGGGCGCCGTTCATCCCCTCACCCAGCGTTATCTCGCTGCCGCCCAACAGGCAGGTCTGGCCCTCAATCCCGACTTCAATGGCGAGGCGCAGGAAGGGGTGGGCGTCTACCAGATATCCACCAAGGGCGGGCAGCGCATGTCGGCCTCCCGGGCCTTTCTCTGGCCCGCCATGAAGCGCCGCAATCTGCGCATTGAAACAAACGCCCTTGCGACGCGCATCCTCTTTGAAGGCACGCGCGCCCTGGGCGTCGAGTACCAGAAGAACGGTAGCCGACACATCGTGAAGGCGGGCCGGGAATTGATCGTCGCAGCCGGATCGATAAATTCGCCTCAGCTTCTTCAGCTGTCGGGCATCGGTCCGGGAGCTCATCTCTCCGGCTTGGGGATCGAGGTCGTACACGCCAACGAGAATGTCGGACGCAACCTCGAAGACCATGTTGGCATCAACTACACCTTCAAGGGTCGGACAGCCACGCTGAACCAGATCCTGCGGCCATGGTGGGGCAAGGCTTTCGTCGGCGCGCAATATCTTCTGCAGCGCAAGGGACCGTTGTCACTATCCATGAACAACGCGGGGGGCTTTTTCCGCACCGACCCGTCATTGGCCCGGCCAAACATGCAGCTCTATTTTCAGGCATTCTCGACGGTCATCCCCAAGAATGGCGAACGCCCGATACTGACGCCCGATCCTTGGCCGGGCTTCTCGATCGGCCTGTCGAACTGCCGCCCGACCAGTCGGGGGGAGATCATGATACGGTCGGCGGATGCGAACGAATATCCCGCAATCCGTGCCAATGCCTATTCAACCGACCACGACGTCCGGGAGATGCTTGCAGCGGTGAAATTCGTCCGGCACATCGCCGCGCAGCCCGCCATGGCGGACTTCATCGAAGAGGAAATTCTTCCCGGCCCGTCAATACGTTCGGACACCGACTTGATTCAGGATTTCAGGATGCGATCGGGAACCGTGTATCATCCGGTTGCCACGTGCCGAATGGGACCGGATCCAAACGCTGCGGTTGTCGATCCACGCCTCAAGGTGCATGGAGTGGAGGGCCTGCGCATCGTCGACGCCTCGATTTTCCCGCACAACATTTCGGGAAACACCAATGCGCCATCTATCATGACCGGGTGGAAGGGGTCGAAATTAATACTGGAGGACCACGCGTGAAAATCACCGACGTCAAGACATGGGTGGTCGGCAATCCGCCGCCGGGCCTTGGCGGCAAGTATTTCATCTTCGTGAAACTTACCACAGATTCGAATGTGGTCGGCTATGGCGAGGCCTACAACGCGACCTTTGGCCCCCACGTCACCGCGCGCATGATCGAGGATTGCGCGGAACGCTATCTGGTTGGTCGCGATCCGCATGACATCGAGACCTTCTTCCGCCGCGGTTACTCGTCCGGGTTCACGCAGCGTCCCGATGTGTCGATGCAGGGATGCGTCTCGGCGCTGGAAATGGCCTGTTGGGACATCATCGGCAAAGAGGCCGGCAAACCCGTCTACAAGCTGCTTGGCGGGCAGGTTCACGAGACCCTGCGGTCCTACACCTACCTCTATCCGCACGCAGGCAGCGTGCACACGGAGGATGTCGAACCCAAGAACGTCTATAACGACCCCGACATGGCAGCCGAATGCGCCGTGCGCTACGTCGAGCAGGGGTTCGACGCCATCAAGCTCGATCCGGCCGGCCCGTACACCGTTTTCGACGGGCACCAGCCGCGTCTGGTCGACATCGACCTTTCAGCCCGCATGATGAAAGCGATCCGCGAAGCGGTCGGCACCCGGGCCGATATTCTCTTCGGCACGCATGGGCAGTTCACCGCATCCGGCGCCCTGCGCATGGTACGCGCCATCGAGCCTTACGATCCGCTGTGGTTCGAGGAACCCGTGCCACCAGATATGCCCGAGGTCATGGCGCAAGTGGCGCGCGGTACGAAAATTCCCATCGCGACCGGCGAGAGACTGACCACGAAATGGGAGTTTGCACGCATCATCGAGAACCGCGCGGCTGCCATTCTGCAGCCGGATCTCGGCCGCTCCGGCGGCATACTGGAAACCAAGAAGATCGCGGCCATGGCCGAGGCCTATCACATCCAGATCGCGCCCCACTGCTATTGCGGTCCGATCGTCGGCGCGGCCAACATCCAGCTGGCGGCCACCTTGCCAAACTTCCTGGTGCTCGAGTCTCTCAAGCAATGGGATGGCTTTCACGCGGAGCTGCTGAAGAACAAGATCGAATGGCAGGACGGCCACGTCATACCGTCGAAGGAGCCGGGCATCGGCGTCGAACTCGACGAAGCCGTTTGCGAGGCGCATCCCTATTCTGGAAAGGCGCTTCACCTCGAAATGACCCAGACGGCGTTGCAGCCCTGACGTTATATTTCAACAGCTTGCGACATGGCGCGGAATCAGACTCTTACGGACCTGAATCAGTATCCGAGCTTCGCGACGAGACCATTTCGCGGACGGTACGTTCAAGCAATGGCCAGCCACCCGGCTGCCAGCCCCTGGCGTGAAGCTTGTCCGTGTTCATGATATTGAGCGTTGCGCTGTCCGCAGGATCTGGCAAGGGATGCGTGCAACCGGTTGTCTCGGCAACAACCCGCAGCAGATCGTGACGGTCGACCACGCAATCCGAGACATTGAAGATTCCTGACGCTCCCGTCCTGACCAGCAGGACCAGCGCTCGGGCGACGTCCACACCGTGGACTTCTGTCGCCACGCGCGGTGCGATCACGCGGCCATCTGCATAGTCTTCGAACAATGAGTGCCATTTGTGCTGTTGTCCCAATCCGCCCGGGCCATACACGCCCGTTACGCGCAGGGACAATGGGCGAAAGGCGGCGTCAGACAGTGATTGGAGATGCTCTTCGGCGCCGCGCTTGACCTGCCCGTAGAGCGTATCGGGATGAGGCGGAGTATCTTCCGTCAGAACAGATCCGGGAATTTGCGTGCCGTAGACGGCCCGTGTCGACAACAGAGCAACGCACCCTACCTGCGACGCCTTCGCAAGATCGAAGAGCCGTGTTGTGCAGGCCAGATTGCGGGAAACAAATGCGTCAGGATCATCCCCCTCACCTCCGCGGTATTTTCCCGGCACATGGTCGAAGGCTGCGTGAACAAAACAGTCAATTCCGTCGAACAGGTCATGCGGCGGTTCTTCGCCAAGGCAAAGCGGTCGAAATCCGGTCGCCTTGGAAAAGAAGCCATGGGCTGGCGCATTGCGTCCCGCCACGACGACCTCGTAATCTTCCGCGATGAACGCCTCGACGATGAAGCGCCCGACATAGCCGCCGCCACCCGATACGAGTATTTTAGCCTGGCTCATGGGGTGGGGTTGGGCAACGAGGCGATGTTGGGGATGCCCTCGCCCGTTCGATAGGCGCGCCAGAGATCGATCAGCGGTTGGAGCAGTTCGGCCTTGGGATGATCCGTCTCCCATGGCTTCTCATACTGGTAGTGAACCACAGATACGGAATTCCAGTCCCAAAGTTCCGGCAGCGCAAACCAGACATATTGCAGCATGTTGCAGAATACCGGCAGCCCATGCCACTGCGGGAAATAGCTCTGCAAAAAGGTCTGATCGGTCCGTGGCCAGAAGGCATCCGGCGCATCGAGACGCGCGAGCATCGCCGAAAACGTCTCCTCAGATGGCTGCGCCACGAACACGCCCGAGTTCAACCGCCGGAAATCGGCGAGGCTCTCATAAACATTAGGCGCGGCACAGAACTCCGGATAGCCGAACAGCCGGTCGATGTTCTTAACCACCAGCGTGTCCGCATCGAGGAAGACGACCCGCTCGTACTGCGTCAGCTGCCACAGCCGGAGCTTTGCGAAATTGTCGAGCGGGGTGTGGAATTCGGGCTTTCGACCCTTGGTGAACGGAGCCGCGCCATGCAGCTTCGCGCGCGCATGCCGTTCATTAAAGGCGTCGGACGTCGGCAGCAGTTGGACCGAAAGAAGCCGACCGCCAAGTTCCTCCAAAGGCCGAAGCGCCGACGGCGCCACGCCGCCGGTATGCATGACGACGATATCGGCATCCGTCCCGCTCATTGCTAGCGAGCGCAGCAAGGCTACCGCACCCTCTGCGAAGTCCGCATTGGTGACCAGTGTCACATAGGCATTGCGCGCCATGACCTGCGCGGCGACCTTCTATCCGACACTCTTCAGCCGCTTGCCTTCAGGATCGCGATCGATCGAGGGGGCGATGTCCTTCGTCCACGCCGAAACGGCCGGTATGCGGCTGCGGTCCACGCGATAGGCGAATTTCCTGGCCACATCCACGACCTCGGACAGAAGCCCCTCGGCCAGCGTAATCGGATTCAAGCCCAGTTCAAGGAACTGGTCATTCCTGACCACGAGATCATTCTCCGCAGCTTCCTTCCGAGGGTTGGGAAGATAGGCCACCTTGCCGCCGGTCAGTCGGGCAACCAGTTCGGCAAGATCGCGAACGCGATGCGTTTCCGTCATCTGATTGAAGATCTTTACTCTCGAACCCCGCTTGGGCGGGTTGGCCAGGGCGAGTTCAATGCAGCGCACGGAATCCTCGATATGGATGAAGGCGCGCGTCTGCCCGCCCGTGCCGTGAACCGTGAGCGGATAGCCGATGGCGGCCTGAATGAGGAACCGATTGAGCACCGTGCCGTAGTCGCCATCATAATCGAAGCGGTTGACCAGTTGCTCATGCCTTCGCGTCTGCTGCGTATGCGTGCCCCAGACAATGCCTTGATGCAGATCGGTAATCCGCACACCGTCATTCTTTGCATAGAACTGGAAGAGCAACTGATCGAGGCACTTGGTCATATGGTAGATGGAGCCGGGATTGGACGGGTAGAGGATCTCCTGCCGCACGGTCTCGCCCTCGATCGTGTCGATGCCGACATCGAGATAGCCCTCAGGAATCGCCGCCCCGACCGTGGAATAGCCATAAACGCCCATCGTGCCGAGATGCACGAGATGCGCATCGAGGTTGAGCTCAACCATGGCATTCAGCAGATTATGCGTCGCATTCACATTGTTGTTGACGGTGTAGTTCTTGTGGCGATCGCTCTTCATCGAATAGGGCGCCGCCCGCTGCTCGGCGAAATGAACAATGGCGTCAGGGCGCTGTTCGGCCAGCCATTGCTTAAGCACCTCATAGTCGCGCGCGATATCGATCAGGTGGAAATGGATGCGTCGTCCGGTCTCCTGATACCAGATGCGCGTCCGCTCCTGAATGGAATCCATGGGTGTCAGTGACTGCACGCCAAGCTCGGTGTCGATCCATCGCCGCGACAGGTTATCGACGATGTGAACGTCATGCCCCTTGTCTGAAAGGTTCAGACAGGTCGGCCAGCCGATGAATCCGTCGCCACCCAGCACAGCAATCTTCATGAACCCAAACCTCTCCTGTCACGCCATCCAGAGCGCCGGCGGCACGCACGCCGTCATATGTCATCGCTGCTGCCAACCCGACCGGCAGCCACAGCTCGCAGTTGAGCGCCTCGTTCTCGAGGTAGACTCACAATCGGGATAATATGAGATTGTGACAAGAGTTGCATACACCGTCGAACGAAGGCTAACGATGCATCTTCCCAAAGATCGGCATCGCAACGCACAGGAAAACCATGGTCGCGACACTTTCAGAACTTGGCGGCCTCGTGGAGGCCCACACCGATACCTTTCAGGGGATCGCGGCAGCTTATGAAGCACTGCTTTATGGCGTGCCATCCATCAGCGGCTTCACCTATCTCATCAACAATGCCGTCGCGACGAACTACGGCTCCAGCGATCCGACGGTAGAATTCAATCGCGAGAACATCTTCATCAATATCGCCAACGCCCTGGTGGCCGGCAATGATGTCGCTCAGAACGCTTTTGGCGCAATCATCGGCGACGCGTCGACCTTGGCCGAGAAGATACTCGCCATTTACGACGACCTGTCTCCTCCTGGATGGCTCTCAGAAGAAGGTCGCAGCTACCTGACACGACCCGAAGCGCTTGCCTTCTATGAGGACGTGGCGGCGGAGCGGGGAATAGGCGGACCCGATGGTGCGGCGATCGTCGCCATGGCCTCAATGCTGGATATCATGGCGCGAGAAGACTGGGGTCTGGGCGACGCAATCAACGACCTTACGGCGGCGGTTCAAGATGGGAGTGCAGAACTTCCGCGAAATGGGAGCGTTTTTACGCCGATCGGAGTTGCCGACGGCTTCAACTACGATGGCGGCGACCCGGAGCCTGCCGAACCGATTGTGTATTGGCTGCCAGCCGAGTTTCCTTCGGCCAGTACACCGGAGATTTACTTCTATCCGTTCACCGAATCCGGACGTTATGCAGACCAACTCGATTTGAGAGCTTTCACCGGGGAAACAGAAGTGGCGCGGATCACAGCGGGCGAGATCGGCGAAGGCGACGGGTTCCAAACCGACGCCAACGTAGTTGTGCTTGAGGCCGATAGGGCGCTGACTTCAGAAAATCTTTTGGCCTTTGTCGGACGGGAACCAACTGACCTGCGACTGCGTGAAAGCAGCAACACTGTTCTCATCGTCGACCGCGATGGTGAAGCCGGCGGCTACGCCGACCTGTATTACGTTGCAACCGACGACGCTGGGGAGGTCTCAGAGATCGGTCTCGTCGGCACATTTCCAGATGTCGACGTGAACGCGCTCACCGAGATGAACTTCGTTTGACCAGCAACGCGGCCTGCGCGTCTTATCCGGTTCAGCCGATCTTGCGTACCAGTGCGCCGGTAGCCAGAAGCGAGGCCATGTCGGCAATCATCGGGGCGATGTGGGTCTTGTAGTCCAGCGGGACCGAGATGTCCGGCAACTCGAAGAAGTTCTTCGACTGCGGCAGGAGCAGGAAAGCATCCTTGTCCTTCAACGCGATGCGGGCAGGCTCCTCCGGCCACGCCTCTCCCAACCACTGAAGGGCCTGCGCGAGCGGGCCGGAAACGAGGGGCCGCGCAGCTTCCGGATTGTCGGTGCGGAAATCGTAGGCAGCATCCAGATCAGGAATGCCGCTGGAAAGCTCGTGCAGGTTCTTTCCGAACATGCCGCGGAAAAAAGATGTGACCTTGTTCGCCTTGCGTGTCGCGACCAGGACTCCCGGAAACAGAATGTCCGTTTCGAGCGCGACAACCACACCCCGAAAGACCGTCGATGTCGTTCCTCCGGATTTTTGGGAGAATACGGCTTCATAGAGCTCGAACGGGAAGCCTTGCCAGCTTCCCGAGATCTCGTCGTCATAGCTCGACTGGTTGAACTCCCCGATCGTTTCGCGCGGCAGGCGTTCGACCGACGCAGGCGCGTCACCACGCTGGTATCTCACATTTTCGATGAAGGCGAAGATAATGGGAAGCAACCTGTCACGATAGGACTGCTGTAACTTCCGCTCCGGACCAGACCCGACGAAATACGCCACGATCAACCCAATTGCCCCAGCCACATACAGGAACACGTGCGGCGCAGAAAACCAAAGCTCGTTGGGGTCGGCAAACGCATTGAATGCCAAAGCCAGGATGACGACTATCACCACCACCGTCGCCATATAGGCAGGAATTCGCCAACGCACGTCGCGACGTATCTTCCGGCGCTCGGCCTCATAGGCCTCGATTTCCGCCCTCAGCGTCGCAAGCGCAGCGTCACTCGGCATGAAGTCCTGTGCGTCCATCCCAATCCCTCATCCCATCGCGCCACAAGATAGCTTCACTTTGCCAACACGTCACCACTGCCACAGATGCAGCGTATCACATACATCCGGGATGCGTTCGGCGCCGGGACATCACCTCATCACTATTGAACCGCAATCCGCTTCCGTGCGACGATTTCCATCCAATCGGAGGTCAGGTGTGATGGCCGATACCAATCTGAACACGCAGACAAAACCAGAGCTGAAGGTCGAACGGCCGAAGCTGCACAAGGTCATTCTGGTCAATGACGACTTCACGCCGCGCGAGTTTGTCGTGCGCGTGCTGAAAGCAGAATTCCGCCTGAGCGAGGAACAGTCGTACAAGGTCATGATGACGGCACACCGCAGAGGTGTCTGCGTCGTCGCTGTGTTCGCACGCGATATTGCTGAAACGAAAGCCACACGGGCGACCGATGCCGGCAAGGCGGCGGGCTTTCCCCTATTGTTCACCACAGAACCGGAAGAGTGACCCGTTCCTGGGGATTACTGCCCGTTCAGCAATGCCAGAATGAGACGATGCACATTGCCGCCATTGCTCATTTCGACCCTGTCGAACTCCGCGCTCCTTTGGCGCTGTTCGAGCGACGCTTCTGACAAGGGAGTCTGAATGTGCTGGCGTATCTTCTGGCACTTTGGATCGTTTGGCACCGCAACCCCGACCGTCGTCGCAAGAATACGGTCCACCATGTCCTTCATATGCTCGCCATGAACCTTCTCGTGATGGCGCAGGCCGGCAATAAAGGTATCCCAGGATTTCTGGGCGCCGGAAGCGAGCTTCGCTGACGGTTTCGGCAACGTGTAAGTGATGGTCATCCAGGGCTTGGCCGAGACGAGCCTGCAGCTACCATCTTTCTGCGGCTGATAGTTTCGCGACCATTTGAGATCGAATGTCGTGTGCGCGATGGTTCGGGTTCCAGCGCTCCCCACAACCGGCCCGCGCGCGCCGATCGAAGCGTAGAGCTCAGGCCCTGTCTTCCCGGAAATGGCGTAGGTCTTGGTCTGCTCCGTAGCCTGCCACTCGGCGGATTGGGCTGACGAAGGCGACGAAAATGGTGCGGCAGCCAGCAACGCGGTGAAGACGACATAAGTTCTCAAGAACATTCCTAGTGCCCCGGACGACCGCTTTTGGTCTTGCGACGACCCTTGCGCTTCACATCTGCCGGATCCTCGTAGGACCCGATTCCGATCTGCTCACGTTTGACCGGCTTCGCGCCGTCGGCGGGTTTTTCCGTGCGCCTGACGGTCATCTCATCCAGGGTGTTCTTGCGAAAGAGCGTACGCGAAACCGCGCCTGCCGGCGTCGCCATGTCGGTCTCCGGCCCCATGTCGTCGAGTGAGGGTTTGCCGAAAAGAGACTTCTTCCCGGCATCCTCTCCAACTGTACGATGCTTGGCGATGCCCTTGTTATGCTTGCCTTTCTCACGGCCGCTCGACGGGCTCTGCCCTTCCACGTCCCGCGCCATGGGGTCGTCCGAGAGCGTTAGCTCCAGGTCGGTCAGCCGTTTAACTTCGTCGCGCAATCTCGCCGCTTCCTCGAAATTGAGGTCAGCCGCCGCATCGCGCATCTTCTTCTGCAGGTACTCAAGATGAGCCTTGAGATTGTTCCCCATCATCTGGCCCGCATCGTCGGTAAACTGCGAGATGTCGGCGCGGACGTGGTCTTTCTCGTAGACGGAATCCAGGATGTCGGCGATGCGTGACTTCACGCTTTCCGGTGTGATGCCGTGCTCGGTATTGTAGGCAATCTGCTTCTCGCGGCGGCGGTTGGTCTCCGCCATCGCCCGCTCCATCGAACCGGTGATGTTGTCGGCGTAGAGAATGACCTTTCCATCCACGTTGCGGGCCGCGCGTCCGATGGTCTGGATCAGCGACGTCTCGGAACGCAGGAACCCCTCCTTGTCGGCGTCCAAAATGGCGACGAATCCGCATTCGGGAATGTCGAGACCCTCGCGCAAGAGGTTGATGCCGACCAGCACGTCGAAGGCCCCAAGCCTCAGATCGCGCAGAATCTCGATGCGCTCCAGCGTGTCGATATCGGAATGCATGTAGCGGACCCGCACGCCGCGCTCATGCAGATACTCGGTAAGATCCTCCGCCATGCGCTTGGTCAGGACCGTGACCAGGGTCCGGTAGCCCTTGCGTGTCGTTTCGGTTATCTCGCCGACCACGTCATCGACCTGCGTCTTGGCGGGTCGCACCTCAACCGGCGGATCGATGAGACCGGTTGGCCGAATAACCTGTTCGGCGAAAACGCCACCGGCCTGCTCCATCTCCCATGCGCCGGGCGTGGCCGAAACCGCCACCGAGAGCGGGCGCATGGCATCCCACTCCTCGAAACGCAACGGGCGGTTGTCCATGCATGACGGCAGGCGGAAGCCATACTCGGCAAGGGTCGCCTTGCGGCGAAAGTCACCACGATACATGCCGCCGATCTGAGGAATAGTGACGTGGCTCTCGTCGATGAAGACCAGAGCATTGTCAGGCACGTATTCGAACAGGGTTGGAGGCGGATCGCCGGGTTGCCTGCCTGTCAGATAGCGGGAATAGTTCTCGATGCCCGCGCAGGAGCCGGTGGCTTCAAGCATCTCGAGGTCAAAACGCGTACGCTGCTCAAGCCGCTGCGCCTCCAGAAGGCGGCCGGCGCGCTCGAGCTCTGCGAGCCGCATCTTCAGCTCCGCCTTGATCGACTTGATTGCCTGGTTAAGCGTCGGCCGCGGCGTCACATAGTGAGAATTCGCGTAGATCTTGACGGATTTGAGCTCGCCGGTCTTGGTGCCGGTGAGCGGATCGAATTCGGTGATCGATTCAATCTCGTCTCCGAAAAGCGAAATGCGCCACGCCCTGTCCTCAAGGTGGGCCGGAAAGATCTCGATCGTATCGCCACGCACTCGGAATGAACCGCGCACGAAATTGATGTCCTGTCGCTTGTATTGCTGTGCCACGAGATCGGCCAGCAGCTGGCGCTGATCCAGCCTTTCGCCAACCTCCATCTGGAAAGTCATGGCGGTGTAGGTCTCGACCGAGCCGATACCGTAGATACAGGAGACTGACGCCACGATGATCACATCGTCGCGCTCCAGCAGAGACCGCGTCGCGGAGTGACGCATGCGGTCGATCTGTTCGTTGATCGAGGATTCCTTCTCGATAAACGTGTCCGTTCGCGGAACATAGGCCTCGGGCTGGTAGTAGTCGTAGTAAGAAACGAAATACTCGACGGCGTTGTCTGGGAAGAACTGCTTGAACTCGCCATAAAGCTGGGCAGCCAGCGTCTTGTTGGGAGCGAGGATCAGAGCCGGCCTTTGCGTTTCCTCGATGACCTTGGCCATCGTGTAGGTCTTGCCCGACCCCGTCACACCAAGCAGTACCTGGGTACGGTCGTTGCTCTGGACACCTTCGACGAGATCCTTGATCGCGGTGGGCTGATCGCCCGCCGGCTGAAATTCGGACTTCATCTCGATCGGAATGCCGCCTTCCGACTTCTGCGGACGCTCGGGCCTATGCGGCACCCACAACTCGCCATTCTTGTGAAGCGGATTCCCGGATTCGATGAGCGCAGAAAGCGCTGCAACTGTCGCGGTCACTCCCGAATTGCTGATACTGGCAGCGTCTTCCAGAGAAATGTCGAGGCCAGCGACGGGATTGAGACCAGCCGCAGCGCGTTCTTTCGCTGTCGCCGCGCCACCCATGGAAGTGCCGCGGGCCGTCTTGGTGGGGGCGGACGATCGCTCGGGAACTTTCCTGGCACCCTTGGTGCCGGACTTTTTCTCGACGAACTGGCCTTCACGCTCCGCTTCCAGCGATATCTGCTCCGCCCAATCGGCAACAGAGCCGGCGAGCAGAGTGCCTGAAAGCTCGGACTGTGGCACTTCACCCAAGCCTGGCCGGTGCAAGGGCTCAGACGCATCCTGGTAGTCGGTCAGTGGGCTACCGCGCTTGCGTCGCGGCTCGCGCGTCAATCGTGACGCGTTCATTTTGTCATCGGAGTCGGCCATGCCGGGAATATGGGCATACACGAACCTTATGGGAAGGGCGGAGTGCCACGCGCGCACGCAATAGGGGGACCTCCTGACAGGAGGGTGGCAGGAGGGTCGCACCACATCGCGGAACGCCCACGCCGACAAGGAGGCGGCGCGGGCAACCGGAAACCTAGTTCAGCAAGGTCCGTAGCGGAGAATGCGGTAGCCCGCGGCATCTGCCTCGCAACTATTGCCGAAGCTGCGGACATTCCCACCTCGCCGCGCACAGACCGGCGCATATTCGCGGGTGCATATCCGTGGGTTGCGGTCGCCGCGGCGACACTCCCCTCCCGAGACGATCCTGTAGCCGGCACGGTCGGCCATACAGGCGTTCGAGAAGGTCTGCCGATCCCCACCGCGACGGGCGCATACGGGATCATAATTGCGCGGACACATCTGACCGACTACGGGACCCGGACCGATCGGACGTGAATCGTCCTCGACAACGACCGTACAGGCCGTCAGCAGACCCACCACGAAGAGCATCACGGCGCCAGCGCGCAACAACATGGGTGAAAAGAAACTCATCAATGCCTCCCTCCGGCGCTGGTAATTCCAGCCATGACAGTGCCTGTACACCAAGGAAAGCCAGCTCCCGGTTCCTGTCAACGCCAGACTCCGCAATAAGGCAAATCGCCTATGAAGAGGACAGCCAAGATTGGCCACGGAAAGCGCTTTCGGCTTGCAATCCCCAAGCTGTCTGCCTACGTCGTCAACAGCAACGGAGAATGTGCCATGTCGACCGGACCAAACCGCATTCTGGACGAATTTGCCAAGCTGATGACCGATGCCGCGGGCGCCGCACAAGGCGTTCGCCGCGAGATGGAAGGCGCATTCCGCTCGCAGGCCGAGCGGCTTCTCAATTCGATGGATATCGTACAGCGCGAAGAGTTCGAAGCTGCTCGCGAGATGGCAACCAAGGCGCGTGCGGAAAACAAGAAGCTGGCCAAAATCATCGAAGGGCTGGAACAACGTATTGCCGTGCTCGAGGGAAACGGCACATCTGAAGCTTCCGATTCCGGGACGAAGCGCTCGCCGAAGCCTGCCGCGAAAAAATAGTTCGGAGCTTTTCCACAGCCCCATCACGCCGGAAAAACCGTTCCGCGTGAATCCCTTACCTCCTGAGCGCCCCTGTGGGCGCTTTACGATTTCCACATGTCCGGCAGCCTTGATTGAAAAAGGGGCTGTTCACCAGACTCGGCATCAATACACTGAATTTACTGCATGATTCGAAAGCGGATCAGCGGTCGGTTGTGAGGCTGGCATGGGACGGGTGTGCGTTTGCCTTCGACCGAACAGACAAGATGTGCGTTGCAGGACAGTTTGCGACGGGGGTCGCAACTGCGGCGGCAACGACGGGGATCAGATAATGGAACTTCTCGAACTCGAAGCATCGCGTGACATACATCCGGTCGATGTGATCGAGCAGGTCGCGCATACCAACGAATGGTCGTTCGAGCGCAACACCGACGACGAGATTTCGATCACGGTAACCGGTCTGTGGACCGAGTACCAGGTGTCGTTCTCGTGGATGGAAGACTTCGAAGCGCTGCATCTGGCGTGCGCATTCGACCTGAAAGTGACTGACAGCCGCGCTCTCGAAGTGATGCGCCTGCTTTCGCTGATAAACGAGCAGATGCTCTTCGGACATTTCGATCTTTGGGAGCAGGAGGGCGCGATCATGTTCCGACAATCGTTGCTTCTGGCTGGCGGTGCCGAGCCGACGAGCAAGCAGGTCGAAGGATTGCTGGTCAACGCCCTGGAAGCCTGCGAGTGCTACTTTCAGGCATTCCAGTTCGTGGTCTGGTCTGGCACGTCGGCCAAGGATGCGCTGGCAAGCGTTCTGTTCGAAACACAGGGCAACGCCTGATCGTCATGACAAACGGCACGACCAAGCCAGAAATCACCTTCGCGGATTTCGACAAGGTGGACATCAGGGTCGGCACGATCGTCGAGGCCGAACCTTATCCTGAAGCAAGAAAACCAGCGTTCAAGCTCAGGATCGATTTTGGTCCCGAAATCGGCGTGAAGCGGTCGTCCGCACAGATCACCAGACATTATGAGCCGGAGACGCTCGTCGGCCGGCAAGTCTTTGCGGTTGTGAATTTTCCGCCTCGCCAGATCGGCAAGTTCATGTCTGAAGTTCTGACCCTCGGCTTTCCCGATACCGAGGGCGAAGTCGTGCTCGGCTCCATCGACAAGCAGGTGCCGAACGGAAGCCGCCTGTTCTAGCAGGAGCCACGAACGTGCCCGTAGATCCTGGCTGAGGCGCCCCCAAAACTCTTCTAAAGTGCGCTATCTCGCTTCATTTCCGGCGGGCGACGTCGAGGCTTGAGGCTCTGCAGACACAGGGTAGTGACTCAACAACCTCATTCGCCGTATTGATTTGACAGGGAAATGCAGACTAAAACTTGGGAGTGCAAAGTGAGCAGTCCCAAATCAAATGAACGCGCAGCCGCCAAACCGGAGACAGAGCGCCTCTGCGTATGCAGTGCGTTTTCTGCTTTGGGTCTTCGCGGCCTTCTCGTTTGCTGATTTCCCTCACGCAAACGCGGACTCCTCGCGTCTCTCCAAGGCGGGCTTCTCGCGCGTTGAGACGGAACTTCACGTCTCGGGCGTTGAACGACACGGCGACATTCACGTTGCGCTAGCAGCCGATGACGAGCGTTCGCCGGATGATGGCTTCTCGGGCCAAGACCCGATTCTTGACGCTGACGACATCTTTACCGCGGACAGCGTTCTGCCACCGGGCAAGGCGCTGAATGGCGAGGGAGTGGCGATCGCCGCCTGCCCTGACGACCAATCTTTCGCGGCCTTCAATTCGCGCGCGCCGCCTGCTTCCGCCTAACGGCGGTAGCTTCAGGCGAACCTACCCCCTTATCCTTCAGGAGAATTGAAACTGCCCCATTCCGCTGTTGCGGATGAGCGGCACTGAATATCGGAGTACAAAAATGTCCAAGACGCATCCCCTCGGCTTTCGTATCGAACGCGACATCAAAGAAGCGCTGGTGAAGGCAGCCAAAGAGGATCATCGGTCCGTTTCCTCACTTGTCGAGTTGGTCCTGGCCCGTTGGCTGCGCGATCGCGGTTATCTGAACGACATGTCGGACAAAGCCGCCTGAAAACGCGCTTCACGGTATCCGGATTCCTATGTGAGTGGTGTCGGGTAGCGTGAAGCGGGAAATTTGAAGACCAAACGCCCGGCTTTGAAAGTCGGGCGTTTTGTTTTAGGTCAAGCGCAGCGTTTGGGCCTCGCCCGATGTCGAAGAACGCCCGAGGGATGACCAATCCCCGCTACAAGGAGCGAAGTTATGCAGATCATTCCATGCGGCAGCGTTGCGACGGTTCAGGCTCCGGAAAGCTATTTTACCGGACGTGTTTCGCAGACACCCATCATCGACCGTGAAGAGCCGTCCCGCCTGCGTGCCGCGATGGTCTCGTTCGAACCCGGCGCACGTACCGCATGGCACACGCATCCACTCGGCCAGACGCTTTATGTGGTCTCTGGTGCAGGGCTGGCGCAAAGCTGGGGCGAGCCGGTGCGCGAGATCAAGGCTGGCGACGTGATTTCTTTCGGGCCCGGCGAGAAACACTGGCATGGCGCGAGTTCCACCACCGCCATGAGCCATATGGCGATGCATGAAGCACTCAACGGCGTTCACGCGGAATGGTTGGAAAAGGTCACGGATGATCAATACGCGGCGAAATGAGCTGCACCGAGGCTCCTGCCCGCCAGGGAACGGAGATCATGTCGACATGATCGGAAGAGCTGAGGAAGACGAACTCCCTGGACGGCCACGCAAGGACTCATCGACAACGTCGAGAAACATCTGACCACAAGCCGACCAGTTGAACTCCAGCGCCCGCTGTCGCGCCCTGGCACGGTCGATGTTCAATGCCGAGAGCGCGGCTTCGCGCAGGTCCTTCGACAAGGCGCCATCAATTCCATTGCGGACAATGTCGATCGGCCCGGTCACCGGGAAAGCCGCGACCGGCGTCCCGCTTGCAAGGGCCTCGATGATCACATTGCCGAACGTATCCGTCATGCTTGGAAACACGAACACATCTGCGGATGCATACCAGTCTGCAAGTTCCTCGGTCGGCAACCGGCCGAGAAACCTCACCTCGGGATAAAGCGCCTTCAGGCGATCGAGTTCGGGGCCCTCCCCGATGATGACCTTGGTTCCCGGTAGTTCGAGATCGAGGAAGGCGGGCAGGTTTTTTTCGACCGCCACGCGTCCGGCGCACAGGAATATCGGTCCCTTGACGCCAAAGTCCTTGCGGCGATCCGGGCGGAACAGGGTACTGTCCACACCGCGCGTCCAGGGGCGAAGATTCTTGAAACCGCGTCGCGTGAGATCGTCCGCGAGTGATTTTGTAGCAACCAGCGTGCCCGTCCCAGAATTGTGAAACGTCCGCAACCAATCATATGCAAGTTTCTGCGGGACGGGCAGACGCGCGCTCAGATACTCGGGAAACTTGGTATGGTAGCTCGTGGTAAAGGGGCGGCCCTTGCGGCGGCAATATCGCCGCGCCATCCAGCCCAAGGGACCCTCGGTAACCAGATGAACATGGTCGGCGCGCGCGCTCTCGATCACTGCCCCGACATGGCCAGGCGTCGTCAGTGCGATCTGAATATCCGGATAGGTGGGCAGCGGAAAACGGGTCCCGAAATCAAGCGGCGTGAGAAATCTCGTCTCCACGCCTCGATCCGCAAGCGCTTCCGAAAGTCGCTCCAGCGTATGGACGACTCCATTGACCTGCGGCTTCCAGGCATCCGTCACCATGAGAATTCGCAACAGGCCGTCCCCGATTCTGCGCTGGCAAAGTGAGTAGATTGCTTTGAACAGAGTTTCGTGACGGCGCGATGAAAAGAGCCTAGGCAGGAATTCGAACGATTGCGCGCAGACCGCCCAAGGGGCTCCTGTCGAGTGCGATATCCCCGCCATGGCTTCGCGCTATGTCGCGTGCGATCGCGAGGCCGAGCCCGGTACCGCCCTCGTCCTGATTGCGCGCTTCATCAAGCCGCACAAACGGCTTGAACACGTCTTCCCGACGTTCATCGGGGATGCCCGGCCCATCATCGTCGATCGTGATGCTGAGCCATCCGCGCCTGTGCAGCGCCGCAATGTCGATCGTGTTGGCATAGCGGAACGCGTTGCCGGTCAGGTTTGCCAGCAAACGTCCGAAAGCATGCGGACGGACATGGATTTCTTTTTCGCCAACAATCCGCGTGGTAAGCTTGCGCCCGCGCAGCTTGGCCTCCTCACCAAGCCGTTCGAAATAGATATCCAGATCAAAACTGCCCGCGTCTTCCAGCGCTTCGCCTCGAGCGAATGCCAGATACCCCTCAAGCATCGACTCCATGTCATCGATGTCTTCGTTCAGAGCCGATACATCGAGCTTCTTGCCCGACAGCGCGAGTTGCAGACGGAAGCGGGTCAATATGGTGCGCAGATCGTGGCTCACGCCGGTCAGCATCGCGGTGCGCTGCTCGATCTGGCGTTCGATGCGTTCGCGCATCTGGATGAAGGCGAGCCCTGCCCGCCGGACCTCTTCCGCTCCGCGTGGTTTGAAGCCCGGTGGCGTCGGACGTCCCTTGCCAAAGCTCTCGGCTGCTTCGGCGAGTTGCAGGATCGGCTTGATTTGGTTGCGCAGGAACGGCACCGCGATCATCAGCAGCACCAGCGATGTGCCAACCATCCATGTCAGGAAGATGTATGTGTTGGGCGCGTAGGCCTGACTGCGCCGCGCAAAGACACGCAGGACCTTTCCATCAAGCTGGATGCGTATTTCGATGATGTTCGAATTGCCGACCGTGTCGATCCAGAATGGACGATTTATCTGCTTTGTGATCTCGGCGGAGAGAGAACGGTCGAGAATCGAGAAGAACGGCTTGGGTCCCGGCGGGGGCAGCGGATCAGGTGGCAGCAGATCGATCTTGAGTGACAGCCTGTCGCCAGCGAGGCGCACGATATTGGAATAGTCGGAGCCCGGCGGCAGGGTATCGATCATGTCAACAAGCGCGGCGATGTCGCGGGTGACAGCCTCTGACAGGCGCTGGGTCACAGTCTGCCAATGCCGCTCCATAAAAACGAACGCAACCACCGACTGAAGCAGGATCATCGGCGTGATGACGATGATCAGCGAGCGGGCGTAAAGCCGCTTCGGCATGTAGTAGGAGACAAGCCGCCAAAACCGGTGCCACGCCCTGCGCAACGGACGCAGACTGGCCGCGAGGCGTTCCCGCGCGCTCATCATCTGCCGGCGTGCTGTCTCAGTGATGGTCATCTGTCTCTTCAGGACCCCATATCGGGTCTCATCAGAGCTTATTCCACGTTGAGCCGATACCCAATACCACGAACGGTCTGCAACCAGACCGGATTGGCGGGATCACGCTCGATCTTTCGCCTCAGACGATTGATCTGAACATCTATTGTGCGCTCCCCGACTTCCGCGTCGCCCGTCACGAGTTCGTGACGCGCAATCGTCTCCCCGGCCCGCTCGGCGAAGATCGCCAGGATGTCCTGCTCCCGATCGGTCAGCTTGACCAATTCGCCGCCTTTCTTCAGCTCCCGCCTGGATATCTGGAACGTGTAGGGGCCAAACACCAACTGCTCCATCCTCGGGGTCTGTTGCGGGCCCCCTCTTCGCAGGATGTTGTTGATCCGGAGGACAAGTTCACGCGGATCGAACGGCTTGGAGAGATAGTCGTCCGCACCCGCTTCAAGCCCCGCGATGCGACTGTCGGTCTCCGACAACGCGGTGAGCATCAGAATGGGTACATCCTTCGCAACGCGCAGCGACGCGGTCAATTCGACGCCGCTTTCTCCGGGCATCATCACATCCAGAATCAGCAGATCGAAATCGAGACCCTCAAGCTTGCGCCGTGCCTCGGCGGCGGTTGCCGCTGCCGAGACGCGGAACCCGTTCTCGGTCAGATACTGCTTGAGCAGGTTGCGGATGCGCGTGTCGTCATCCACAACCAGCAGATGGGGGGCATCATCATCGGGGCCGGTCGCCCGGTCTGCCGGTTCAGTCGTGTCCATCGCGATCTCCTCCACCATTGCCGGGCAGATTGTCGATCTGCACCCTGAGTTCAGGATTGACCATGGCCTTAAGAAAATGCTCGACGGCAGCACGGTCCGCAAGCGTTCCACCCTTCAACGCCTTGGCGATGCGGCTGGACTGGGGGCGTGCAAGATCAAGCGCGAGCGCCCTGCCCTTGGCTGTCGGATAAAGCTCGCGTTGGCGCCTGTCTTTTGGTCCCTGAACCTGAACGATGTGGTCTGTATCTATCAATTGCTTCAGCACCCGCGCCAGGCTCTGCTTGGTGATCTTCAGCACGTCGAGCAACTCTGCCACTGTGAGGCCGGGCATGCGATTGACGAAATGCAGGATGCGGTGATGGGCGCGCCCGAACCCGTAATTCTCCAAAAGCTGGTCTGGATCTGACGTGAAGTCGCGATAAGCGAAGAACAGCAATTCGATCAGAACAAGATCTATGCCGTCATCCGTGGACAGTGCCGTGCGTACGGGGCTCGAATTCGTGATTTCGCTATTCGTCATGGCCTTCCCGAATCAAATACGTCAGCACTGTTGACATATTTTTGGGTCGATGATAATTTTCGACATCCTTTTCGGACGATTGCGCACGAAAAGACAAGCACTTCGGGCATTTACCGCAATTTTCAACGGAATTGCCAGAAGGCATCATTCGACCTACGCTGAACTTAGATGGTCAGGCGTTTGGCCGACCTGGCTCATCATTGTAAGGCATTTGCGCCTTGGGAGGTTAGAAATGGCATCCGTTCCCTTCGATCAGCTCGAGGGCTTCATCTGGATGAATGGCGATTTCGTCAAATGGGCGGACGCCAAGATCCACGTGCTCACACATGGACTCCACTATGCCAGCGCCGTGTTCGAAGGCGAACGAGCCTATGGCGGCGAGATTTTCAAGCTCGCGGAACACACTCAGCGTTTGCATGATTCTGCAAAGATCCTCGGTTTCACGATTCCCTACAGTGCCGAGGCGATCAACGAAGCTTCGAGCGCACTGTTGAAGATGCAGGGTTTCCAAGACGCCTATGTGAGGCCTATCGCCTGGCGCGGAAGCGAACAGATGGGCGTCTCCGCCCAGAATAACCGCATCAACTGCGCCATCGCCATATGGCAGTGGCCGAGCTACTTCGACCCCGCGCAAAAGCTCAAGGGCATTCGCCTCGATCTTGCGGAGTACCGTCGTCCCGATCCGCGCACCGCACCTTCAAAGTCGAAGGCAGCCGGCCTGTACATGATCTGCACGCTCTCCAAGCATGCTGCCGAGGCGAAAGGCTATGCCGACGCCATGATGCTGGACTGGCGCGGACAGGTGGCCGAAGCGACCGGCGCGAATATTTTCTTCGTCAAGGATGGCAAGCTCCATACGCCGACGCCGGACTGTTTTCTGGACGGCATCACGCGCCGCACGGTGATCGATCTGGCCAAGCGTCGCGGTATCGAGATCGTCGAACGCGCGATCATGCCGGACGAACTGGCAGGTTTCGAACAGTGCTTCCTGACGGGCACGGCCGCCGAGGTGACACCGGTTTCCGAGATCGGCCCGTACAATTTTCAGGTCGGCGAGATCGCCAAGACTTTGATGAACGACTATTCGGCTGAAGTTCAGCCCAAGCAGGCGATTGCTGCGGAGTAATCCGCGCCTTGTGTTGAGGCGGGTGGCCCAGTGCCACCCGCACCGTTTCGGCCTTGCCCCAACCATTTGACAATTACGCGAATCGGTCGCTCCTTGAAGCGCTCGCGAATTTGACGCGAGTGTGGAGGGACTGACCATGGACACAAATCTCATACTACAAATTGTCATACAGGTCGTAACGGGTGTCATCGGAGGACAGGCCGTCAGCGCCGCTATGAAGCAGGTGGCGATGGCGCAGTTGCCAAAGATTTTGAGCGGTGCTGTTGGCGGCGTTATTGGCGGGCAGATCCTCGGCGCGTTGCTGGGCGGCGGAGCGGGCGATGCGGCGACGGGAGCCGTTGCTGGTGGCTTGTTGGGTGATGTGATTGGCGGCGCGGGCGGCGGGGCCATACTGACCGCCATTGTCGGTGCTGTGATGGGCAAAAAGGCCTGAGCCAGCAGTTCGAACCACGGGCGGTGCATGGCCGCCCGTGTTTTTAGGTGGACGTGCCGCGCCCTGCCTCCTACATCCCAAAGCGAATTTCGAAGGTAGGCAAATGGGTCAACTCAACGGCGTCATCGTTCCAGTCACTCCCTTTCAGCAGAACTGCACGATCCTTTTCGATGCTGATGACAAGGTCGGCGTGGTCGTGGACCCCGGCGGCGATGTTCCGGCAATCCTTGCAGCGATCGAGGAGCAAGGTGTGACCGTGAGCGCCATCTGGATCACACATGGGCATCTTGATCATGTGGGCGGGGCGATGGAACTGAAGGCCGCACTTGGGGTCGATATCATTGGTCCGCACGAGGCAGACGCTCAACTCCTCACAAATGTTGCGAAGCAGGCGGCATCATACGGGCTGACCGGCATGCAGGACTGCACCCCGGATCGCTATCTTGTCGAAGGCGAAACCGTAAGCTTCGGCGACCATGTTTTCGAAATTCTGCATTGTCCTGGACATGCGCCGGGCCATATCGTCTTTTTCAACCGCGAAGCTGGTTTCGCCCATGTCGGCGACGTACTTTTCCGGGGTTCTGTGGGTCGGACAGACCTGCCAGGCGGCGATCACGACACACTCATTCGTTCGATCAATGAAAAGCTGCTGCCGCTTGGGGATGATGTCGGCTTCATATGTGGGCATGGGCCGGGTGGACGCCTTGGGGAAGAGCGGCGCACAAATCCCTATCTGATCTGACATGCCGGATCGGCGCGGATGCTCGATGCTCCGCGCCGTTGGAAACGGTCTGGCCGATCATTCCGCCAGGCAGAAATGCTCCCGTCCGTCACGGCCAAGATAGGTGCCGCTTCGAGGATCAAACGTCCGGTACTGCTGCTCGCAGTAGCGATACCATCTCTTTGACCAGGGTTCGAATTCCCGGCCATAGTTTGACTGAGCGCCGTAATATTCCTCGCTGGGAACTGCGTCGAATTCCCAATCCCGGATAGGCCTGGGGCGCGGGTGACGCAGCGGATTGCGATCTACGACGACGTCGCGGTTCGATACCAGGGCGCCGGCGGCCAGCGCGCCAATAGCGAGGCCAAGAACTCCGGCTGCAACGGCATCACTGTTGGAGGCGTGCCGGCCACTATAGTGTCGGTGCTCGCGCCAACGCTCGCCCGCCTCGGCTGGTAAACTTGCAAAAGCGGTCGCGACAACGGCCAGCGACAGCACTGACTTCCTGAATGCACGCATAGGGTCTCCTGCGCGGGCCACCATGACAAGAACAGGCCCGATACGCAGAAAACCTAGAACTCCGCGGGTGAATGCAGGCTGAACGAACCCGCTGTCCTCACCACTCCGGAACGCCATCAACCCATTCTGCACAACCCTCTTGCGGAATGAGAAACGGCTGTTGCCTCAGGCGCCCGAAATCACATGACTGTCAGATTGACCGCCTTGGGACCCTTCCCACGCTTGTCGGGCTCGGTATCGAACGACACCTTCTGGCCGTCTTCAAGTCCCGGCAGGCCGGAAGACTGCACCGCCGAGATATGAACGAAAACGTCCTTCTCGCCGTCGTCGGGGGTGATGAATCCAAACCCCTTCGCATGGTTGAAAAACTTCACTGTGCCGGTTTGCGGCATGGTCTGCTCCTCTTGTTCCCCAGTAATGCGGCAATCGGAAAACCATACCGACTGCATCAGGGCATTCACAGGAGGAGAAGAAACAGACAGAATGCGACGGGACATCTTTGGTCCTCTCACGCAACCCGCCCAGGCGCCTCACATCCGAGATCCCAGGGCAACCATTCCAGTCTCCGGGCCAGCAAATGCCCGAACACTGATTTTTTCCTTCATTTTTCAAATGTGAGCAAGAGAAACTTTAGTGCAGCTTTCAGGTCAGCCAAATGACATTTTGAGAGACAATGGCGCTGTCACCCGTATAGCGATCAAGACAATGATAATTGTACCAATAAAGACAAGGGGCGCGACAATCTCTGCCGCGCCCCTTGCAAGAATTGATGTTGTGACGAAGCTGTCGACTAGTCGACGCTAAGGTTCACTGCCTTCGGGCCCTTGCCCATGCGATCCGGTTCAACGTCGAAGGAAACCTTCTGACCGTCAACCAGCGTGCGCAGGCCGGACTTTTCGATTGCCGAGATATGAACGAAAACGTCCTTCGCTCCACCGTCCGGCGTAATGAAACCGAAACCCTTGGTGGCATTGAAGAACTTTACGGTACCTGTCTGGCTCATGTGGGGGACACTCCATCACCCGTCTGTAGTTGGCATCCGATGGAAACATCGTAACACCGGTTAGGTCTTGGCCGTTTTGCGCTGGCGGCTACACACCCCTGCCAAGGCGGGTGGTTAGAGATTCACAATGTCGGGGAAAGGGTCGTGCAATGAACGTTCCAGTCTCCGGGTCAGCAAATGCCCGAACGGCGAAACTATCGCATGTATGACGGAATGTTGCAAGATGTGAGCTTTATGTTCGCTTTGGCAGCGATAGCTTGCGTCTCAGGCGATCGCCGGGGCGGGCGACAAGGCTTTCTGAACCTTGCCTTGCATCTTGCGCGGGAGCGCATCCAACGGCACCACGCGCTCGCGGCGACCGTCCGTGATACGCGCGAACGGAAACAGTTCGTAGGCCGCGATCTGTCCCCTTTCGGCTCCCGATGAGGCGATATCCACGATGAACATTGCCCCCAATTGGCTGGTCGGATCGGAAGAGGCCGGCTTTCCGTGAAATGTCCCCAACCCACATGCGAGAAAAGTGAAGCCGCCGCTCTGCGGATGAGAGACAGGTGGCACGATGAGGCCGATTCCCCGTCCCGCCACACAATTAGGCTGACCGATCTTGACTGCGGGTCTCTGGGAACCACCTGATCGAGCGTCTGGAAGCGCGCAGAACATGCTCGGTGCTTGATTGACCCGAGCGCAGGTCTCGGACTGAGCCAGCAGTCGGACCTTGATGTTCCTCAAGGAAATCTCGCTTACCGGATCGGTACCTTCCACGCCAAGGGTCCTGACATGCAGTGACCTTAAAGTACGGAGTGTCTCCTCATAGCCGACATTCCCCTGATCGAATATCGCACCGCCCGCTACCGATAGAACGAGACGGTCCGTTTCGATGCCCATCGCAGAAATCAGTCCCAAGAGTGCGCCTGCATTCATGTGCCGGCGCTGTCCCATCCACGAGCCCAGGGATTTGTGTGGTCGACGCACAATGGGGCTGCCGCATCCGGCTACGACCAAATCAGCGGATTGAAGCGCACCTGCGATGACGGGATCAAGAATGGGCGCATCCCGGTCATTGCGTGCAGCAAGATCACCTAGAAAGATCAGGCGCGCAAAGTCTCTGGGCGGATGGCGCATCAACGCCGCGGCCATCGCAGCACCATGCTCGGCTATACCCGCTTGTGAGGCGGGCTGCGAGCGCGACAATCGGAACCTCTGGGGCATCCGCATTTCCACCACCGGTGCGTAACGTCTCGGACATCGAGAACGGGAAGCCGAACTTTATCGAAAGATGGCGGATTTTCCGTTAACGCCCGAACCGAGCACGAACCTGTTATGTCACCTTGACCCAGCCGCCATGCTGGCACATGTTCCGC
Organism: Rhizobiaceae bacterium; assembly: GCA_023953905.1. Taxonomy (GTDB): domain Bacteria; phylum Pseudomonadota; class Alphaproteobacteria; order Rhizobiales; family Rhizobiaceae; genus Arvimicrobium. The sequence goes on from JAMLJA010000020.1 coordinate 55,351, forward strand.
CGCCGAGACCCCCAGCGGAGCCTGCTGTGATCGAATACCTCCTGCTGCCGATCTCGGCGATACCGTTCCCGCAGATCGACCCGGTTATCGTGCAGATCGGGCCTTTGGCGATACACTGGTATGGCGTCGGCTACATTGTCGGCATCTTGTTTGCCTGGTGGTATGCCAGAAAGCTCGTCGCGACTGACCGGCTGTGGGCCGGCAAAGCTTCGCCGATCAAGGGTAACGACATCGACGATTTTCTGGTCTGGGCGGCGGTCGGTATCGTCCTTGGCGGACGTCTGGGATATATTCTTTTCTACGATTTTGCCCGCTACATCGAAAATCCCGCAGACATGCTCGCCATCTGGCAGGGTGGAATGTCTTTCCATGGAGGCTTCGCGGGAACCACCATCGCCATGGTGCTCTTCGCCCGCTCGCGTGGATTCAGCGCGTGGTCCATGTTTGACGTGATTGCGGCAGGTGCTCCTGTCGGACTCGGTCTTGTCCGAATTGCCAATTTCATCAACTCGGAGCTCTGGGGACGGTTCACCAACGTCCCCTGGGCCGTCGAGTTTCCAAATGGCGGGCCGTTCACGCGCCATCCCAGTCAGATTTACGAAGCATTGCTGGAAGGTCTTGTCCTATTCGGCGTCCTGCTGTTCCTCGTCTGGGGTCTCAGGAAACTCAGGGCTCCCGGCTTTGTCTCGGGTGCCTTTGTGGCCGGATACGGCCTGTCGCGCATTTTCGTGGAGTTCTTTCGCGAGCCGGATGTGCAGCTTGGCTACCTCCTCGGCGGGTGGCTGACCATGGGCATGGTGCTTTCGCTGCCAATGGTGCTGATCGGAATCTGGATGATGGCGCGTGCGCGTCCCTTGGTGGCCGCGCCGACGTCGTGACGGGTCCCCGCATGACTGCCCTCAAGGCGTGCATCATCCGGCAGATCGAAACGGCGGGACCGATCTCGCTTCAGGAATATATGGCGCTGTGCCTGTCCGACCCGAATGATGGCTACTACACGACGCGCGACCCCTTCGGCAGGCAGGGCGATTTCACCACGGCGCCGGAAGTCAGCCAGATGTTTGGGGAACTGATCGGGGCCTGGATCGCCGCCATTTGGCTCGCAATGGGCAAGCCTGAAGCCCTTGCTGTGGCAGAGATTGGGCCTGGTCGCGGCACACTGATGAAAGACGTGGCGCGCACGCTCGGCAAGATCGCGCCCACTCTGCACAAGGCGGCGCGCTTCACCCTCATCGAAACCAGCCCACGCCTGGCAAAAGTGCAGGCCGACACGCTCCAAGACATGGAGGGCACGTTTTTCTGGCAGGAGAGCGTCGAAACGTTACCGGCCATGCCCGTGATCATTGTCGGCAACGAGCTCTTTGACGCCATTCCAGTCCGGCAGTATGTCAAGACAGGATCGGGCTGGCGTGAGCGTCTTGTCGATACGAACGACGAGGGCGACCTGCGTTTCGTCGCTGGTCTGGGATCGCTGGACCCGTCCCTTTTGCCACCGAATGCTAATACGGCGCCACTCGGAGCGATCGTTGAACTGGCTCCGGCTCGATCAGCCCTGATGCAGAACATTGCAACACATGTCGCAGCACATGGCGGCGCTGGCCTGTTCATCGACTATGGCTACGGCGAGCCCGCCATTGGAGATACGCTCCAGGCCATGCGTCAACACGCATATGACGACGCGCTGGCCCACCCCGGCGAAGCCGATCTCACGACCCATGTCGATTTTGCCGCACTTGGTGCGACCGCGAGGCGGGCGGGATTGCAGTGTCTCTACACCACGCAGGGCGAATTCCTGCTCTCCCTGGGACTGTTGGAGCGTGCAGGCAACCTTGGCGCCAACGCATCGCAAAAGGTGCGCGAACGCCTGACTGGAGAGGTCGAACGGCTCGCCTCCGATGACCAGATGGGACGTCTTTTCAAGGTGCTCGCAATCAGTCGACCCGGGATCGCGATCCCGGGCTTCGCACCGTCGAATTGACTCGCGCACCCTGCTGGATCACTGTCCGCAATCGTTGGTAACAACGCGTGAATTCATGCACATGGCTTGACGTACGGGGCGGGGCAAAGGAGAAAGCGGCGACATGCTTGATTCTTCGAGACCCGCACCGCTGCGCGCCGATTTGCTGGATAGTGCAGCAATATCAGGGATAAGACACGGTTTCTTTACAAGGATCGGCGGGGTCTCTTCCGGAATTTACTCTAGCCTGAACATTGGAACCGGCTCGCTGGACGATCAGACGCTGGTAACCGAGAATCGCAGGCGCGTGGCCGAGTGGATGGGCGTTCTGCCCGAGGCTCTGATCACAGTGCATCAGATACACTCGCCCGATGCAATCATCGTGCGCGCGCCGTTTCCCGGCGATCGGCCCAAGGCCGATGCGATTGTCACAGATCGTCCAGGCATCGCCGTTGCCGCCGCTTCCGCAGATTGCGGTCCGGTGCTGTTCGCAGATCCGAATGCGCGCATCGTGGGCGCTGCCCATGCAGGCTGGAAAGGCGCCCTCACCGGGGTGCTTGAAAGCACCATCGACGCCATGGAAACGCTGGGTGCGCTGCGCGAGAATATTATCGCCGTTCTGGGTCCCTCAATCAGCCAGAAGAACTATGAGGTAGGTCCCGAATTCATCGCCCGCTTTGTCGAGGCGAATGATCACAACGCCCGCTATTTCGCACCTTCGGGCAAGTCTGGCCATGCTCTGTTCGATCTCAACCTTTACACCGTCGACCGACTGACGCAGGCGGGAGTGACGGCCACCCAGCTCGGCCGCTGCACCTACGCCGAAGAAGACCTTTTCTTTTCGTATCGCCGCACCACCCATCGCCGCGAGGCCGATTACGGCAGGCAGATTTCAGCTATCGTATTGGAGGATGTTTGATGGCGCTTCATTTCGAGCAGACCGAATTCGACGCACGTCGCGACCGCCTTGTTCTGGAGATGATCGAGCGCAAGCTCGACGCAATCGTACTTTTCGCCCAGGAGAGCATGTACTGGCTGACAGGCTACGACACGTTCGGATTCTGCTTCTTCCAGGCACTGGTGATGAAGGCCGATGGATCCATGGTCCTCTTGACGCGCTCTGCCGATCTGCGCCAGGCGCGCCACACATCGACCATCGACAATATCGTCGTCTGGACCGACAGGGCGGACGCAAATCCCACCGTTGAGCTGCGTAACCTGCTGAATGATATGGACCTGTTGGGCCGACGCATCGGTGTGGAATATGACACGCACGGCCTCACCGCGTTTAACGGGCGCAGACTTGACGAACAGTTGCAGACGTTCGGTCAGATCGTCGACGCGTCAGGCATTGTCGGCCATTTGCGCCTGTTCAAAAGCCCCGCAGAGATCAAGAAGGTCGAGAAGGCCGCCGCACTCGCCGATGACGCGCTGGATGCCGCGCTGCCACTGATCAAGCAAGGTGGAGACGAGGGCGCAATTCTGGCCGCGATGCAGGGCGCGATCTTTGCGGGCGGCGGTGACTATCCTGCCAACGAATTCATCATCGGTTCCGGTCCCGACGCGCTTTTGTGCCGCTACAAGGCAGGACGACGCAAGCTCAACAAGAATGACCAGCTGACGCTCGAATGGGCGGGTGTCTATCATCACTATCACGCGGCGATGATGCGAACCGTGCTCACTGGCAAGGTATCGAAGCGTCATCAGGAGCTGTTTGACGCGGCAAAGGACGCGCTGGAGGCGGTTGAGGCCGCAATGGTGCCCGGCAAGACGTTCGGTGACGTGTTTGACGCCCATGCGCGTAGCATGGAAGCGCATGGGCTGACCCGCCACCGCCTCAATGCCTGCGGTTATTCGCTCGGTGCGCGCTTCACGCCTTCGTGGATGGACATGCCGATGTTCTATCAGGGCAACCCTGAGCCAATCGCGCCGGATATGACCCTCTTCGCACATATGATCATCATGGATTCGGAGAGCGATACGGCCATGACATTGGGACGGACCTATTTGACCACCGATACACAGCCAAGGCCCCTCTCCCGCCATGATCTCGACCTTATCGTGAAGTGACTTCTGCAAGGTTCGGCAGCAATGGCCGGAATGTGAGGGGTTGTGGAAAGCATGATGACAGCGCGTCTGAGAAAGCTCTGTATCCTGTCTCTCCTGGCCGTTCCGGCGGCCTGTACCAGTACGGATGTGCTTGAGCCCTCGGCAATCGCCACCGACAACGCCGGATCGCCTGCAGGGACAACCCCATCGTCGCAACCCTCCATAGGGGACAGCAATGGCGCGACCGCCGCCATCCCCAATGTGAAACGCCTGCAGTTTGCGCCCATCATCGGGACTCCTGTCGAAGCGGCAGTGCCACTGAGCGAACGACTGACGCTCCGTGCCCGCGAGCGCGGATTTACCATCGCAGGCAGCGGCGATTCTCAATCGCTCGTGTTGAAGGGTTATTTTTCCGCGCTACCGGAAGGCAAGGAAACGACCGTCGTTTATGTGTGGGACGTTCTCGACAGCACGGGCAACCGCCTGCACCGCATTCAGGGTCAACAGACGGCGAAAGGCGGAGCAGGCTGGGATTCCGTACCGGCTGGGACCATGCAGATTATCGCGGATCAGACCATCGATCAGCTTGGCATATGGCTCGGTCGGAGCAGCGGCTGAGCCCAAATCATATCTGGCGTGGGGTAAAAAACCCCGATCGGCGCTTGCAATACCGGCGTGCAGCGCTAAAAGCCGCCTCAACTCGTCGCCCAAGGCAGCTGCATGAAACTCTTTGCGGGTAACTCAAATCGGGTACTGGCGGAAGCCGTTGCCCGCTATCTCAACATTCCGCTTGGAAAAGCCACAGTCAGGCGCTTTGCCGATCAGGAAATTTTCGTTGAGATTCAGGAGAACGTACGCGGTGAGGACGTATTTGTCCTTCAGTCGACCTCGTTTCCGGCAAACGACCATCTGATGGAATTGCTGATCATGATGGATGCCTTCATGCGCTCGTCCGCGAAGCGCATCACGGCGGTCATCCCCTATTTTGGCTATGCCCGCCAGGATCGGCGCGCGTCGGGCCGCACGCCGATTTCTGCGAAGCTGGTCGCCAATCTGATTGCCCATGCCGGCGCCAACCGGGTACTGACCCTCGACCTCCACGCCGGCCAGATCCAGGGCTTCTTCGACATACCGACGGACAATCTGTTTGCGGCACCCGTCATTACCCGCGACATCAAGTCGAAATACAATCTTTCAAACGTGATGGTCGTCTCGCCGGATGTCGGCGGCGTGGTCCGCGCCCGCGCGGTGGCAAAACGCATCGATGCGCAGTTGGCCATTGTCGACAAGCGTCGCGAACGACCCGGCGAATCCGAAGTGATGAACATCATCGGCGATGTCAGGGGCAAGGATTGCATGCTGATCGACGACATCGTCGATTCGGGCGGAACGCTGTGCAACGCTGCGGAGGCCCTGCTCGCCAATGGAGCAACCAGCGTCACGGCCTATATCACGCACGGTGTCCTGTCTGGAGGGGCTGCTGCCCGTATCGGTGCCTCAAAGCTCAAGGAGCTTGTCATCACCGACTCGATACAGCCCTCGCAGGGGGTGGTTGATGCAACAAACATTCGCGTGCTTCCGATCGGTGATCTGATCGGAGAGGCGATTTCGCGCACGGCAAGCGAAGAGTCCGTCTCCAGCCTGTTCGACTAGACCATTCTCACCAGCAAGCCGGCAACCATGGCGCCGGCGAGAACGATCATGATGCTGGCTCGGACATAGATCAGCGAGACTGCGGCGACGGCCGCAATCGCGAGAGCACCCGCGTCGATGCTGGACCATTCCACCATCGGCAGCACGAGTGGACCGACACGCGTTTCACTCACGCGTGAAAACAACACGTGAAGGCCGAACCAGAGCCCGAGATTCGCGATCACACCCACGACAGCGGCAGTGACCGAGGCGAGTGCGCTTGCCAGCCAACGAATGTTGCGCACTCGCTCGACATAAGGCGCGCCCGCAAATATCCACAAGAAGCACGGCACGAAGGTGAACCATAGTGTGATCGCGGCACCTCCGAGACCTCCAAGCAGGGGGTCGATGCCTGCGAGGCGAGCGCCGCCGAGAAAACCGACGAAGACCAGCACCAGGATGAGCGGTCCAGGCGTCGTCTCGGCGAGCCCGAGGCCCGCGAGCATCTCGCCCGCCCCCAGCCAGTGATGAGTGTCAACGGCCTGCTGAGCCACATAAGCGAGCACCGCATAGGCCCCGCCGAACGTCACCATCGCCAGTTTTGTGAAGAAGCCCGCCTCGGCGACATACACGTGTTCGAGACCAAGGATCGGCAGCATGATGGCTAAGGGAGCGAACCAGATCAGCGTCCAGGTAACAACGGTCGCGACAAAACTGTGAAGGGAGGGTTTCTGCTCCGTTGCGTCAGGCGTCGCATCCGGAAGAGTCGCGCGACCGAGCGGAGGGAACAGTGCCCCGAACACAGCCGCCGCGGCGACGACCAGCGGAAATGGCAGTTTGAACAGGGCAATCCCGACGAATGCGGCAGTTGCGATCACGATGGCGGTGCGCGTCTTGAGCGCTCGCTTTGAAATACCCACCAGCGCCTGCAGGACGATTCCGAGGACGGCCGCCTTCAGTCCGAACAGCAGCGCTTCTACGAGAGGAACATCGCCAGCAAACAGATATACCGCCGACAAAAGCGTGATGACGCACGCCCCGGGCAGCACAAAAAGCAAACCCGCAACAACGCCACCGCGAACACCGTCGATAAGCCAACCGACATAGGTTGCGAGTTGCATTGCCTCGGGACCGGGCAACAGCATGCAATAGTTCAGGGCATGCAGAAAGCGATCCTCGTTCAACCAATTCTTCTCCTCGACGAGGACGCGATGCATCAGGCTGATCTGTCCAGCCGGTCCACCGAAGGACAGAAGTCCGATCTGGCCAAAAGTGCGCAAGATTTCGGAAAAGTGTGGTGTCGGCCCCCAGTTGCGCGATGCATCCGTCATCGAAAGATTCCGTCGAGCGCCGGCAGACCGACAATTGCCGCGCCTGCAATCAGGCCGTAGCAAATGCGCCGGAACACGGCCTCATTGGCAAGCCTGAAAAGACGCAAGCCAGCAAACAGACCGAGCGCAAATGCCGGGCCTATCAGCAACGAAAGCTTGACGGATTGCCAGGTCAGGACACCAGCGAAGAGATAGCTGAGCACGGACATCACGCTCGCGATTGCAAAGTAGAGCACGATATTGGCGCGCACCTTCTGCGGCGTGATCGGACTACCGAGCCAATAGGCCACCACCGGGGGACCGCCGACCTGTGCCGCACCGGAAAACAGCCCCGACGTAACTCCAACCGCAATCGTTACTCCTGCAGGCGCGCTGCCATGATACCGCCAGCCCGACATCAGAAGCGCCAGCAAGACGACAACGATAGCGACGATAGCCCAACGAATTGTGACACCGTCGACATGGGCCAGAAGATAGGTGCCAAGAGGGATTCCAATCATCGCCCCGATCGCCATTACCGCGACGTTCGACCTGTCCGCCTGATGCCACGCGCGCGGAACCAGGCCCGGCGTCAGTGCAAGATCGACGATCAGAAGCAGCGGCACGGCGTGCTTGGCACCAATCAGCGAACTGGCGAGCGGGACAAAAATCAACGCGCCGCCGAACCCGGAAAAACCCCGCGCACAGCCTGCCACCATGGCCGACACGAGAAGGAAGACAAAGCCGCCAACGGACAGATCGAATGGCAGATAGCTGTCCATGAAACTTCAATGCCTCCTCATCGTCATATACTGCTATATCCGACCAACCGGCTAGGCGAGCAGCCAGAGCTGTTTTTCGGATGAACATCCGCTGCAGGGCGCCATGTCTTGCAGGCGCAAGGACGTTCCGCTATAGAGCCCCCATCCGCGTAGACACCCTTGGAGGCAACGCGGGGGAAGGCCGCCCATCCGGCGGCTTTCGACGTTTACGGCAAGTCGTTGATCGTCATCCGTAAACGCTCCACAACTTGAAAGGAAAAGCCATGAGCCACGCTTCTTACGAGCTCAAGGCCGAAGCACGCGAACAGGTCGGTAAGGGGTCCGCCCGTGCAGTTCGTCGCGACGGTAAAGTGCCTGCAGTTATTTATGGCGACAAGCAGCCTCCCCTGGCTATTTCGTTGTCGTACAAGGAAATCTTCTACAAGATCCACGGCGGTGGGTTCCTGACGACGGTCGCAATCATCGACGTCGGCGGCAAGAAGATCCAGGTCCTGCCCAAGGACTTCCAGATGGATCCGGTCCGTGACACCCCGTTGCATGTCGACTTCCTGCGCGTCAGCAAGGACAGCGAAGTCAATGTTGAAGTGCCGGTTCACTTCATCAACGAGGAAAAGTCGCCCGGCATCAAGCGTGGCGGCGTGCTGAACATCGTCCGCCACCAGGTCGAGTTCCACTGCCCGGCAAACGCAATCCCGGATTCGATCACGGTCGATCTCGAAGGCGTCGATATTGGTGACTCGATTCACATTTCGGCGGTCAAGCTTCCTTCCGGAGTACGCCCGGTGATCTCCGATCGCGATTTCACCATCGCTACAATTGCCGGCTCATCGGCGATGAAGTCGGAAGAAAATGAGGCAACTTCCGAGGAAGGGGCCGAGACCGACTCCGAGACCGAGGAGTAGTCCCGCTCCCTGGAGGGCAATTGCGATGCTGCTACTGGCAGGTCTCGGCAATCCAGGGGTGCAATACGCCAACAACCGGCACAATGTCGGCTACATGGCGGCGGACGAAATCGCCCGCCGCCATAATTTTTCGCCTTGGTCGAAGAAGTTCAAGGGACTGATCGCCGAGGGACGCCTGGCTGGCGAAAAGGCCATCCTGATCAAGCCGCAGACCTACATGAACCTGTCAGGGCAATCTGTCGGCGAGGCCATGCGCTTCTACAAGCTGCACGCGGCCGATGTAGCGGTTCTCTATGATGAACTGGATCTTTCCCCCGGCAAGGTACGCCTGAAGACGGGCGGCGGTTCTGGCGGCCACAACGGCATTCGCTCGATAGACCAGCATATCGGCAACGGCTTTCGGCGCGTGCGGATCGGCATCGGCCATCCAGGTGCAAAGGAACTGGTCCACGGCCATGTGCTTGGCGACTTCGCAAAGGACGACCGGGACTGGCTGGAAAAACTGCTCGAGGCGATTGCAGACAACGCGGACATGCTCGCCAGTGGCGACGACAGCGGCTTCATGAACAAGACGAGCCTCGCGGTCTCGGGCGGCGCCAAACAGGTGCCGGCTCGCAGCGACACCTCCCCTTCGCAGATCCTCCAGAAGGCCAAGAGCCAAAGCCATATCCGCCAAGCGAGACAGAACAAGCCTGCGATTGCTGTTCCTGAAAGCGGTCCGATGGCCGCAATGCTGAAGAAGCTGCTCGGCAAGGACTGACAACGCACGCGCAAAGACTTGACGATGGTCGACCCTATCGCCCATACGCCTCGCTAGATTTTCGATTTCCTGCAAGGCAGATCACATCATGGGTTTCAAATGCGGCATCGTTGGTTTGCCCAACGTAGGCAAGTCGACGCTATTCAACGCGCTGACACGAACGGCAGCCGCACAGGCCGCCAACTATCCATTTTGCACCATCGAACCGAACACGGGTGAAGTGGCTGTGCCCGATCCGCGTCTGCAGAAGATCGCCGGGGCGGCCAAGTCAAAGGAAATCATTCCGACCCGCATTTCGTTTGTCGACATTGCCGGTCTGGTACGTGGCGCCTCGAAGGGCGAAGGGCTGGGCAACCAGTTTCTGGCCAACATCCGCGAGGTCGACGCTATCGTACATGTCCTGCGTTGCTTCGAGAACGACGACATCACCCATGTCGAGGGCCGTATCGACCCGGTCGCGGATGCCGAAACCGTCGAGACAGAATTGATGCTCTCCGATCTGGAAAGCCTTGAACGGCGCATCGTTCAGACGCGCAAGCGCGCCACGGGCAAGGACAAGGACTCCATGACCGTGCTGCCCATGATGGAGCAGGCGCTGGCGCTTCTGCAGGACGGCAAACCGGTTCGCGTGCTTTTGAAGAACATCGCACATGAAGACCTCAAGATCCTCCAGGGACTGAACCTTCTGACGGCTCACCCGGTCCTTTACGTCTGCAATGTCGCGGAAACCGACGCGGCCGCCGGAAACGAGCACACGCGTGCTGTCGAGAAGATGGCGGCCGATCAGGGCGCGGGCACGGTGATCATCTCCGCTGCAATTGAATCCGAGATTGTCCAGTTGTCCGACGAAGAAGCCAAGGAATACCTCAAGGATATGGGGCTGGAACAACCCGGCCTCGACCGCCTCATCCGGGCCGGATACGAGTTGCTGCAGCTTATTACCTATTTCACGGCCGGCCCGAAGGAAACGCGTGCCTGGACGATCGAGAAGGGCACGAAGGCACCCCAAGCCGCGGGTGTCATCCATACCGATTTCGAACGCGGTTTCATCCGCGCTCAGACCATCGCTTACAATGACTTCGTGACACTGGGCGGAGAGGTGGCGGCGAAGGAAGCTGGCAAGGCCCGCGACGAAGGCAAGGAATATGTCGTGCAGGACGGTGACGTTCTGATGTTCAAGTTCAACATCTGATAACGCTGGCATGCCAACGCCAACCGAAGGGTGATACGTTTGGACCCGGAGACAGGACAGCATTGAACACCAAGTCAGACAAGAAGTGGGCCTACGAGGATCTGATCGACGGCCTGACAATTGAACTCGGCAGCAAACTGGTCCTGGCTGAAGAGATTGTGGAATTCGCGAAGGAATTCGATTTCCAGCCGATGCACCTCGATGAAGAAGCTGGCAAGGCAAGCATTCTGGGCGGTCTCGGCGCGTCGGGATGGCATACCTGCGCGATGTTCATGCGCATGATGTGCGATGCGTTCCTGCTGAATTCGACCTCCCAGGGTTCACCGGGAATGGACTTTACAAGGTGGAAAAAGCCTGTGCTGGCCGGTGACACGCTGACCGCCCGATCCACGGTCGTGAACCGCAGACAATCCAATTCGAGACCGGGTCTCGGGCTCGTGACACTCCGCAGTGAAATGACGAACCAGAACGGCGACGTCGTGATCGAGCTACAGAATATCGGTCTCTTTTTGACGCGTGACGCGACATGACCCTCGACGAGTACCTCGATATCGGTGAGACCAGAATCATCGGCTCTCACACTTTTACGGCAGACGAGATCAAGGTCTTTGCGAAGAAGTTTGATCCCCAGCCCTTCCACGTGGACGAAGAGGCAGCTCGTCACAGCCTGCTTGGAGGGCTTTGCGCATCGGGATGGCACACGGCTGCAATGTGGATGCGCTGCAACCTTCTCTCGCTGGAGAAGACTCCGTTGGTCTGGAAAGGCGAAGGCCCTGCCCCCGTCTTCGGGCCATCACCCGGCTTCGAAAACCTGCGCTGGATCAAGCCGGTCTACGCTGGTGATACGATCACCTACACACGAACGAATCTGAGCCACCGCGCGCTGGCGACACGGCCCGGCTGGCGCATGTTGTCGATGAAGTCATCAGGCTTCAATCAGAAGAATGAGACCGTGATTGAATTCGACAGCACGGTGCTGATCCAGTTCGGCTGACCGACAGGCAGGAAAGAGAACGCAGTGAAGGCGCAAACGATCGTCCCGCGTCATTCACCTTCGTAAGAGATCAGCGTCCGAACAGGAACATCCAGCGCCTCAAGCTTCGCCCGCCCCCCGAGATCTGGAAGGTCGATGACGAAGCATGCAGCCACGATATCCGCACCCATCTGCCTCAGGAGCTTCGTGGCGCCCTCTGCGGTGCCCCCGGTCGCGATCAGGTCATCGACCAGAATCACTTTCTCACCCGGCGCCACGGCATCCTTGTGCATCTCCATCTCGTCCAGCCCATACTCCAGGCTGTAGGCGACCCGCACAGTCTCATGCGGCAGCTTTCCCTTCTTCCGGATCGGAACGAAGCCCGAGGAGAGCTGGTGCGCCATCGCACCACCAAGAATGAAGCCGCGCGCCTCGATACCCGCGATCTTCTCCACCTTCGTGCCCGCATAGGGATGGACGAGTTCATCCACAGCGCGGCGAAAGGCGCGCGCATTCCCCAGCAGCGTGGTGATGTCCCGAAACAGAATTCCCGGCTTCGGATAGTCCGGGATCGTCCGTATTGCAGAACGCAGTGTTCCTTCCAGTGACGATTTCATACGGGTCCAATCCGATTGATGCTCAGTCCTAAGATGTTTTGCACAGAGCGAAAAGCCCGCCACTCAGGATCACCCACCGCTGTTTACAATCGATCCGCCGAAGGCCGCAGAAGCCTAGTTTCTCTACACAATGAAAAGGGCGCCGAAATGAAAAGGGCGCCGAAGCGCCCTGTGTCATTTAGATATTTGCGGCTCATCAATGAGCAACGTTTGCCCATACCTTGCGCTTGGTCGCATAGACCAATCCACCGAACAGGACCAGGAAGATCAAAACCCGGAAGCCGGTCTTCTTGCGGTCTTCGAGATGCGGCTCGGCAACGAACATGAGAAACGCGGCGACATCCGTCGAATACTGATCCACCGTCTCGGGCGATCCATCCTCATAGGTCACCTGACCATCCACGATTGGCTTCGCCATCGCAAGCGACTTGCCGTTCATGAAGTACGGGTTGTAGTGCGTTCCTTCGGCGATCTCCATGCCCTCTGGCGGCGTTTCATCATAACCGGTCAGCAGAGCATGGATGTAGTCTGGACCGCCTTCCGCATACTGCGTGAATATGTCGAAGACGAAGGTCGGGAAGCCACGCGTAACCCCGCGCGCCTTGGCGATCAACGAAAAGTCGGGAGGAGCCGCGCCGTTGTTGGAGGCGGCAGCTGCCTGCGGATTGGCGAACGGCGCCGGGAAATAGTCCGAGGGCAACCCCGGACGATCGAACATGTCGCCGGCATCGTTGGGGCCGTCCTGAATCGTGTATTCGGCGGCAAGCGTCTTAAGCTGGGCCTCGTTGTAGCCAAGTCCCTCCAGCGTCCGGAACGGAACAAAGCTCATCGAATGGCACGCCGAGCAGACTTCCTTGTACACCTTGAGGCCGCGCTGCAACTGCGCCTTGTCATAGGTGCCGAAAGGCCCGGCGAAACTCCAGTCAAGCTCCTTGGGATGCTTGATCGGAAAATGCGTAGGCTCGGCGGCTGCGTGCTCGCCCTCTCCGGCTGCCAATCCCAGTGACACTGCACCTGCAAGCAGAACGCCGGCAGCGGCGAAAGCGGTGAGAATCTTCTTCATTGAAATACCCTCTCCGACTTTCGATCAGGCCTTGGCCTGCGTGGGGCGTCCATCACCAAGTGCGACAGGCGCTCCTTTATTCTTCTCCAGCACCGCTTCGGTGATCGAATTCGGCGTCCGGCGTGGCGTTTCGATGAGCCCCAGAACAGGCATTACCACCAGGAAAAACGCAAAGTAGTAAAGCGTCGAGATTTGCATCGCCGGAATGTACCAGCCTTCCGCTGGTTTCGATCCCAACCAGCCAAGGAAGATAGCATTGGCAGCGAACAGCCAGAAAAACAGCTTGAACCAGGGACGATAGACAGCCGAACGCACCTTCGACGTATCCAGCCACGGCACGAAGAACAGAACCGCGATCGCACCGAACATTGCCAAAACACCGCCCAGCTTCGAATCGATCGGCCCGATGTTGAAGGTGATGGCACGCAGGATCGCGTAGAATGGAAGGAAATACCATTCAGGCACGATGTGAGCGGGCGTCTTCAGGGAGTCGAACTGAATGTAGTTGTCAGGGTGTCCCATGTAGTTTGGAAGGTAGAAAACGAAATACGCATAGACCGCGAGGAATACGATCATGCCAAACGCGTCCTTGACCGTCGCATAGGGCGTGAAGGGGAGCGTATCCGTCTTCGACTTCACCTCAATACCGGTTGGATTTGTCTGACCAGTCACATGCAATGCCCACACATGCAGGATCACAACGCCGGCAATCATGAATGGCAGCAAATAGTGCAGCGAGAAGAAGCGGTTGAGCGTCGGATTATCGACAGAGAAGCCTCCAAGCAGAAGCTGCTGGATCCAGTCACCAACCAGTGGGATTGCGGTGAAGAAGCCGGTGATCACAGTCGCACCCCAGCCCGACATCTGACCCCACGGCAACACGTAGCCCATGAACCCGGTTGCCATCATCAACAGATAGATGACGCAGCCAAGGATCCAGAGCAGTTCGCGCGGCGCCTTATAGGAACCGTAGTAGAGGCCGCGGAAGATATGAATGTAGACCGCGATGAAGAAGAACGAAGCACCGTTGGCGTGCAGATAGCGCAGCAACCAGCCGGAATTGACATCGCGCATGATCTTCTCAACGGAATCGAAGGCGAGTGCGGTGTTGGACGCGTAGTGCATGGCCAGCACGATGCCGGTCAGGATCTGCACGACCAGCATGATCGCGAGGATGCCACCGAATGTGTAGGCGTAGTTGAGGTTACGCGGCACCGGGTATGCAACGAAAGAATCGTACATCATTCGCGGCAACGGCAGGCGCGCGTCGAACCAGCGCTCGATACCGGTCTTTGGGGTGTATGAGGAATGTCCGCCCGACATGACTAAATCTCCCCTCAGCCGATCTTGATCTTGGTGTCGGACAGGAATGCAAGTGTCGGCACCGCCAGGTTTTCCGGAGCAGGTCCCTTTCGGATACGTCCTGCCGTGTCGTAGTGCGAACCATGGCACGGGCAGAACCAGCCGCCGAAATCGCCCTGCTGACCGAGCGGCACGCAACCAAGATGCGTGCACACGCCGACCATGACGATCCAATTTTCCTTGTCCTTGGCCGCTGCGCGGTCGGAATCGGTGGCCGGAGCGTCACTCGGAAGGTTGGCGTTGCGCGCAACCGGATCCTTGAGGTCGGCAAGCGGTGTGTCCTGGGCTGCCTTGACTTCCTCAGGCGTGCGATTGCGGATGAAAACAGGCTTGCCGCGCCATTTGACGACAATCGACATGCCTGGCTCGACGGCAGCCACATCCACCTCGATGGAGGAAACCGCGAGCGTTGAAGCATCCGGTCGCATCTGGTCGATAAACGGCCAGGCCACAGCACCTGCGCCGACAACGCCGGCCATACCGGTCGCTATATACAGGAAATCACGGCGATTGGGTTCTATCGTGTCAGACGTGCTCACGAAACGTCGATCCTTCCTTTTCGATCGCCGGTTGAGCCTGTCCCCGCTCAAAAACGCCACCTGAATACGCTGGCGATCAGGCTGGCGAAATTACCGGCATTTCCGGCGGTTCTATGCAGGAAGCCAATGCTTGTCCAGACGGCAGAAGGCGCATGGGCAGATTGTCGCGGCAGATTTCACAGGATCGGCCATTTCACACCTCTCACGCGCAGCAGATTTCAGATATTGCCGCGCGGCATGGCGATACTCTTGCCGCGAATGTGCTCACGCGAACTGAATCAAAACATCAGCTTGTGCTGCCAACGATCTGACGGGAATCGTCAATCTGGACTCAAAGGGGCTATCGCGCGCCGAGTCGGACCAAAACCTCATTGGGAATGGCATATTCTCGAATGACGTCCTGGTGTCTGCGCAGGCCGCACAGCTCGCGCTGAATGAAATAGCCATAGACGGCGTCAGTCGCATCTTTCAGGCGCGTCGTGCGTTCAGGCGATTCGGTGTCGGTGCCGCGCAAGAGGCAGAGAGTCTTTTCCACGCGTTCGCCTGCGCGGCCAAGCGCGGAAGCCTTCTCGCCGAGAATCTCGAGGTCGAGCGGGTTCGTCTGTGCCGCTTGCGTGTTTCCAAATACCTGTGGCGGTCTAACGGACATTCACTCCACGCTCCTGCAGCAGAGATCTCGCAAGTGGTCGGAAAACAATCCTGTGCGTGACGAACTCATCGCCGTGCACGGGCACGAACCCGAGTCTCTCATAAAACTCGAATGAGCTTTCCGTCGCGCGAACGTTGAGCACGCCGAAATGCTCCCTTGCCTTCACGATTACCGTGCGCACCAGCGCCCTTCCGACGCCCAGACGACGAGCGGCGGCTGAAACATAGAGATGCCTCACTCGTCCCTGGCGCTTGCCCTCGACATAGGGATCAACGCCAAGCCCGCAGATACCCGCGAGCCGACCGTCCACATACCCACCCAGCAGCGCCTCGCCCCGCCGCGAGAAACGCGTGGTTCCGTTGCGCCAGTCTGCGAGCAGACGCGTCAGCATCCAATAGCCCTCCGCGCGGCTTTCGTGGATGAGAGCCAGGAAAGCGGCACTTTCGATCCGCGGCCGGCGCAACTCGACGGAAGGCCATGACATGTCCATCAGTGTTCACTCCGCCGCGACACGATCAGGAAGAAAGCCCCCGGATTGGCGCTTCCATAACTGCGCATAGAGACCACCGCGCGCGATCAACTCTTCATGGGAGCCTTCTTCCACAACCTTCCCCTCATCCAGGACGATGAGTCGGTCGAGTGCGGCAATTGTGGAAAGGCGGTGCGCGATGGCGATGACGGTCTTGCCGTCCATCAATTGCGCGAGGTTCTCCTGAATCGCGGCTTCCACTTCCGAATCGAGCGCGGACGTCGCCTCGTCGAGAATGAGAATCGGTGCGTCTTTGACCATCATGCGGGCTATCGCGACGCGCTGGCGTTGCCCGCCCGAGAGCTTGACGCCACGCTCACCGACATGAGCCTCATAACCTTTGCGTCCGCGCGGGTCCGTCACGTCCTCGATGAAATCATGGGCGGCAGCGCGCCGCGCGGCGGCCTCAATCTCGTTGCAAGACGCTTCCGGCCTGCCGTAACCGATGTTCTCGCGGATCGATCGATGCATCAGCATCGCGTCCTGGCTGACGACACCGAACTGCGCGCGCAGCGACGCTTGCGTCACGTCACGAATGTCCTGCCCATCCACAAGAATGCGTCCGCTCTGAACATCGAACAGCCGCAGCATCAGGTTGACGATAGTCGTCTTGCCCGCGCCTGACGGGCCGACCAGCGCAACGCGCTCACCTGCCCGGATATGCAGGTTGAGATTGTCGATGATTCCCCCGTCCTTCTCATAGTGGAAGGACACGTTCTCGAAACGGATATCGCCATTTGCGCGAGGCATGACGCCGGCCTGCGGCGCATCCGATATGGCGGGAGCAACCGAGATGGTTCGGGTTGCATCCTGAACCGTCGCATAATTGCGGATCAGGCCGTTGATATTGAACATCATCCAGCCCGACATCGTGTTCAGCCTGAACACCAGGCCGAGGGAAGCGGCAATCGCGCCCGTGGACATCTGCCCGTTGGTCCAGGCGATGACAGCGATCGCGCCCACCGCGCTCATCATGATGCCATTCAGAATAGCGACACACGACCGTACCGTCGTGACGGCCCGGGTCAGGCGCACGACGGCTTCCAGGAAATTTTCGAGCCCGTCGCGGATATAGGCGTGCTCGCGCCTGCCGCTGTCGAAGAGCTTCACCGCCATGATGTTCGTGAAGGCGTCGACCAGCCGTCCGTTAAAGATGGACCGCTGGTCGGCGGTTTCGCGGCCGGCCCTGCGCAGCTTCGGCAGCAGAAAGCGCACGATCGCCACATACCCAACGAACCACAACCCCACCACAACGCCCATCAAGGGGTCCAGCGATACCAGGATCGATATGGCAAGCACGACGAAGGTCAGGAATGACCACATTGTCTGAAGCACGTTGACGATGAAATCGCCCACCGCCTCCCCGCCCTGCATGATCTTGGTGGCGATGCGGCCCGCAAAATCGTTCTGGTAGAAACCATATGGCTGTTCGATGACGCGCCGGAACGACTGCCAGCGGACCAGCGAATAGAAGCCTGGCACAATGATCTGCTGCTCGATCACGGCGGATGCGATCAAAACCACCGCCCGCACGACGAGAATGAGGAGCAGGAGCCCAATGAGGGCTGGCCAATGGTCCTGAAACAGCGTCGCCGGGCTGGCGTTATCGAGCAGATCGATCAACCAGCCGACCGCCCAATACATGGCCGCGTCGATGCTGCCAGCCAGTCCGCCCACAATCAGCAGCAGAAAGAAGGGCAGCTTTGCCTGCTTGGCGAAATAGAGAATGAACTGCCAGGCCGTGTCGGGCAGAACCGCACGATCAGTATCGTGAAACGGCTCGATCGACGTCTCGACACGACGCCACAGGCCCTCCAGCAAGCCGCCCTGCTGGACGGCTGAGCGCTCGGAAGCGTTGTGATCACGAGACGTCGAAGAGGCTTTTCCAGCCCGGCTTTCGTTCATTCGGCCGCCTGCTCCTTCACCATCTCGTCATTGGCTACGATGTCGCTCTCATCAAGCAGGAAACCACCCGACTGCCGCTGCCAAAGCTTGGCATAAAGCCCGCCCTTGGCAACGAGTTCGTCATGCGAGCCATGTTCGACGATCTGGCCCCTGTCCATGACGACCAGCCTGTCCATGGCGGCAATGGTCGAGAGTCGATGCGCAATGGCGATCACAGTCTTGCCTTCCATCAGGCGATAGAGGTTCTCCTGGATCGCCGCTTCCACTTCCGAATCTAGTGCGGAAGTTGCCTCATCCAAGATCAGGATCGGCGCATCTTTCAGCATCACGCGTGCAATCGCGATGCGCTGCCGCTGGCCGCCGGACAATTTGACGCCGCGCTCGCCGACATGTGCGTCGAAACCTCTGCGCCCCTTCGGATCGGTTAGTGTCGCGATAAAATCGATCGCCTCGGCGCGCCGTGCCGCCTCTATCATTAGTTCGTCGCTCGCATCTGGCCGGCCATAAAGGATGTTCTCCCGGACGGATCGGTGCAGCAACGAGGTGTCCTGCGTGACCATTCCGATCTGGGCCCTGAGCGAATCTTGGGTGACTTCGGAAATGTCCTGTCCGTCGATCACGATCCGCCCGCCCTCAAGGTCGTAGAAGCGCAGCAGAAGGTTCACGAGCGTCGACTTGCCCGCTCCGGAACGTCCGACGACGCCCACCTTCTCACCGGGCCGGATGTCGAGCGACAGATGTTCGATCACGCCCTTGTCCTTGCCGTAGTGGAAGCGCACGTCATCAAACCGGATCGCGCCTTGCGGCACGGTCAGTTCGCGGGCACCGGGCTTGTCGTCAACAAGCCGGGGCATCGAGATCGATGTGATGCCGTCCTGTACGGTGCCGATATTCTCGAACAGCGCCGACATTTCCCACATGATCCATTGCGACATGCCCCAAAGGCGCAGGACCAGTCCGATCACCACAGCGACCGCGCCGATCGTCACGATATCCTCCAGCCAGAACCAGATCGAAAGGGTCGCGACAGACAGCAAAAGCGTCGAGTTCAGGAGATAGAGCACGCCGTAGAGCTGGGTGACGAGGCGCATGGAGCGATAAACCGTCGCAAGGAAGGTGCTCATGCCTTCCTTCGCGAAAGAGGCTTCGCGTCGTGCATGGGAAAACAGCTTCACCGTCTGGATGTTGGTGTAGCTGTCCACCACCCGCCCGGTCATCATTGAACGTGCGTCGGCCTGTTCCTCGGCCACCTTTCCCAGGCGAGGTATGAAATAGGTCAGGAGCAGCGCATAGGCCACGAGCCACAGAGCCAGCGGCACTGCGAGGCGCCAGTCGGACGAGCCGACGATGAACAACATGCCTATGAAGTACACGACCACGTAGTTGAGGACATCGATAACCTTGATGACGCATTCGCGCACGGCCAGAGCCGTCTGCATCAACTTGGTGGCGATGCGACCGGCAAACTCGTCCTGGTAGAAGGTCATGGACTGCTTGAGCAGATAGCGGTGAACCTGCCAGCGGATGCGCATCGGATGGTTGCCCATCAAGGTCTGGCTGTGCACCAGCGACTGCAGGAACACGGTGGCCGGCAACGCGACCATGACGATGAACGCCATGCCCGCAAGTTTCCAGCCCTCCGTCTGCAGGAAGGTCTGGCGGTTCTGCGCTGACAGCCAGTCGACAATGGAGCCGAGGAATCCGAACATCCACACTTCGGCAATCGCGATTGCAGCAATAAATGCGGCATTCATCGCGACATACGGCCAGGCGCCCCGCGTATAGTGAAAGCAGAAGGCAAAGAGCGTCCGAGGCGGCTCCACCGGTTCTTCCACGGGAAAGGGATCCAGCCGTTTTTCAAACCATTGGAACAGCATATTGTCTCTCGTATTGGCAGTTGGTGCGCGGGCAGGTCATGCCGCGCGCGACCGTAGGGGTTCTTTCTCGTCGCGCATTGCGGCGTCGACGAGATCAAGGCTGGGCGAATCGGTCCCGATGACAGCGACACCTTGGGCTTTCGCAGACAGTTCACCCAGATGCGCCGATGGCCACAGGAAGGAGAACAGTCTGGCGACCACTTCCGACCACGGCGCAAAAGGCGATCGGCGCTCTGAGGGCGGCGGCTCTGGAGCAGGCAGATCGGACAGCATGCCGCGGCGAAAGCGCCGGCCCGAGCCGCGTCCGGCAGGCGTGCCCTCTCCGATCGCAAAGGCCCATGCGGCGAGCTTCGCCTCATGCAGCGAGTTAAATTCCGAGTATCTGCCGTATGGGATCAGGTATGGATCGCGACGCGACCCGTGATTATGGCGTGACATGTTCGAATTCCTAGGGAGACGGAGAGTCGTTTCCGCGGAATCGAGACGATGTTGCTCAGAAAATCAGAGAAAGCGTCGAACCGAAACCGCGCTCAGGCAAAATGCCTTGGGGTGGGGCGGTGAATGTCGAGGGTCATCATGAAATCCATTCCCGCCTCCGTAGGTTCGAGTTGTCACGGGGCGCTCTATAGACGGCTGAGACAAAGTTGACTACCCGCAGCATGCAAGATTGTCGCAGCCTCCTGACAATGTTGCCGATCAGCAACACCAGATCACGGAGCCCTAAATGACCGGCGGCCTGAGAATTGCGCTCTATCAGCCCGACATCGCCGGCAATACCGGCACGATCCTGCGAATGGCCGCCTGTCTGGATATCGCCGTCGATCTTATCGAGCCGGCGGGCTTTGACGTCTCCGACCGGTCTCTGAAACGCGCAGGTATGGACTATCTCGAAATGGCCGCCCTCTCCCGCCATGTCGACTTTGCGCGCTTCGAGGAGTGGCGACTGGGTCAAGGCAGACGGCTCGTGCTGCTGTCGACCGGCGCGCGTGTCCCCTATACCGAATTCGCCTTCCGAAAGGACGATATATTGATGCTCGGCCGCGAATCGGCAGGTGTCCCGCAAACAGTCCACGACGGCGCGGATGCGCGCCTCCTGATCCCGATGCGCGGCGGCGGACGCAGCCTCAACGTCGCGCTCGCGGCGGCCATGGTGGTCGGCGAAGCCATTCGTCAGGTCGGCTGACATCGCCCCGTTGCGGGAGAAAATGACCGCACCGTCCCACCTGATGACGAAGCATTGTCTCGAAGAGCTGGGCATTCATCCGTTCCTCATTGAAGCATCACGGACATACTGATAAAACCTCAAGCATAGTTGAGGTCAAGAGGTTTCTCGCGGAGCATGGGATGGCTGGTGGACTCTCGGTCGGAGAAGTGGCGCGGCGCAGCGGCGTTGCCGTTTCCACTCTGCATTTCTACGAAACAAAGGCGCTGATCCGCAGCGACCGCACCGATGGCAATCAGCGGCGTTATGGACGCGAGGTCCTGCGGCGTGTGGCGATTATCAAAGTCGCGCAGGAGATGGGCATTTCACTCTCCGACATTGGCGCCGCACTTCAGTCTCTCCCCGACGGGCGCACGCCGAACCGGGAGGATTGGAGTCATATTTCAAGGAGATGGCGCAACGACCTCGACCGACGCATCCGCCAGCTTCAGGCATTGCGTGACGGCCTCGACGACTGCATCGGCTGCGGTTGTCTTTCGATCGACAAATGCGCGCTTCGCAACAAGGATGACCGCCTCGGCCATCAGGGAGCCGGGCCACGAAGACTATCCGTCGGTTGATGCGGTCAATCCGCCGCGGGAAGCCGTCTGATCGTGAACTCGATCACATCACCGGGGCGCTCAAACCAGCTCTCGATTTCGGTCCAGTAGGCCTGCTTCGGCCAGCGGTCGAACCACTCCCTCGCCTTGAGACGTGCGTCGGAGCGCGGAAGGACGAAGGTCTCGCGCAGAAAACCATCCCGCGCCTGATCCTGACGCTCCACGCGGGAGCGCTCCAGGCGTTTTTTAAGCGCGTTTAGCGGCGGTCTCGCCGGGGTCGCCACAAAAGAACTCCTTGACCCAACAGACTTGAAGATTAGGGATCGCAGACCAGAAAGACGAGTCTTTTGTTGAAGGTTGTCACTGGCGGCCTGACACGATGCGGAGTGACATGGAAAGACCAGACATAGCGGCAGGACTGCCTGAGGACATTGAAGACCGAAAGGCGCGTGCGCGGGCCTGGTTCCAGGAACTGCGCGATCAGATATGCGCGTCCTTCGAGGACCTTGAGGACGCGCTGACCGGTCCGAAATCCGATCTGCCCGCCGGGCGGTTCCAACGCACGCAATGGCACCGAGACGAAGGCCGTGGCGGCGGCGGCGTGATGTCGATGATGTACGGCCGCGTCTTCGAGAAGGTCGGCGTCCACGTCTCCACCGTCCACGGCGAATTCTCGCCCGACTTCCGCAAGCAGATCCCCGGCGCCGAGGAGGACCCGCGCTTCTGGGCTTCCGGCATCTCGCTGATCGCCCATCCGGTGAACCCCAACGTCCCCGCCGTCCACATGAACACGCGCATGGTGGTGACGACGCGGCAGTGGTTCGGCGGCGGCGCCGACCTGACGCCGGTGCTTTCCCGCCGGCGCACGCAGGAGGACGGGGACACGCTCGCCTTCCACAAGTCGATGAAGTTCGTCTGCGACAAGCATGCGGCGATAGCCGACTACGACCGCTTCAAGGCCTGGTGCAACAACTATTTCTTCCTGCCGCACCGGGGCGAGCCGCGCGGCGTCGGCGGCATCTTCTACGACTGGCTGAAAAGCCCGCAGGAGCAGGGCGGCTGGGACGCCGATTTCCGCTTCACGCAGGATGTCGGCCGCACCTTCCTGATCGTCTACAATCACCTCGTGCGCAAGAATTTCAACGACAACTGGACCGAGGCCGACCGCGAGGAGCAGCTGATCCGGCGCGGCCGCTATGTCGAGTTCAACCTGCTCTACGACCGCGGCACGATCTTCGGGCTGAAGACCGGCGGCAACGTCGATTCGATCCTGTCCAGCATGCCGCCCGAGGTGAAATGGCCCTGACG
>JAMLJA010000021.1 GCA_023953905.1 Rhizobiaceae bacterium
ACTGGGATGGAGCGCCTTCGCTTGAGGCTGTCATCTACCGGCCGATCACCGATGCGAACACCCGTATTGCCGAGATGCTCGCCGGTGGTCTGGACATCATGGTGGAAGTCCCACCGGACAGCTTGCAGCAGTTTCGCACCGACGCCAGCTTCACCGTCCAGGAACAGGCCGGTCCCCATCTCTGGTTCCTGATCCTGAACACAAAGGAAGGCCCTTTTGCCAAGAAGGAGATCCGTCAGGCCGCGAACTACGCGATCAACAAGACCGCACTGGTGGACAGCATCCTTCAAGGTACCGCTGAAGTGGCCGCCGGACCCACCCCGCCGGCCTTTGCATGGGCCTATGACGAAAAGCTCCAGCCCTATCCGTACGATCCGGAGAAGGCCAAGGCCATGCTTTCGGAGGCGGGCTACAATGGCGAGGAATTGACGTTCTACGTCACCGAAGGTGGCTCTGGAATGCTCGACCCGATCGCCATGGGCACCGCGATCCAGGCCGATCTGGAAGCGGTCGGCATGAAGGTTAAGATCGAGACCTATGAGTGGAATACGTTCCTCGGCAAGGTCAATCCGGGTCTCGAAGGCAAGGCTGACATGGCCGAGATGGCGTGGATGACAAACGATCCCGACACCCTGCCGTTCCTGACGCTGCGCACTGAGGCCTCACCGGACAAGGGCGGCTTCAACTCGGGTTATT
This sequence comes from Rhizobiaceae bacterium, assembly GCA_023953905.1. GTDB lineage: Bacteria > Pseudomonadota > Alphaproteobacteria > Rhizobiales > Rhizobiaceae > Arvimicrobium. The sequence goes on from JAMLJA010000021.1 coordinate 697, forward strand.
ATTCGAACCCTGAAGTCGACAAACTGCTCGAATCCGCACGGAAATCCACGGATCAATCCGAACGCGCCGATCTCTACAAGCAGATGCAGAAGATCGTTCAGGACGACGCCCCGTGGGTCTTTGTAGCCAACTGGAAGCAGAATGCGGTGACGAAAGCCTCGGTCGAGAATTTCAAGCTGCAGCCTTCCTTCTTCCTGATGCTGCAGAAGGTTGCGAAGCCGCAATAATCCCGATGTGCCGGCGGCTTAGGCCGCCGGCACCAAACTCTCCCGGCGAAGGAAACCGCAGTGACGAGCTATATCTCGAAACGACTGCTGGCGGCGATCCCGGTTCTGTTCGGGCTGACAATCATCGTCTTTCTGATCATGGCGATGATCCCGGGAGACCCGGCCACAGCCATACTCGGGTCCTACGCGACGCCGGAGAATGTCGAGAAACTCAACCGCGATCTCGGTCTCGACAAGCCGATGTTCCAGCAATATCTCATCTGGCTGACGAACCTGCTGCATGGTGATCTCGGCCGTTCCTACACGCTCAACCGGCCGGTTCTGGATGAAGTGATGGAGCGGTTTTCGGCAACGCTCATCCTGGCCGGCACATCTCTCATTCTCTGTTCCGTTTTCGGCCTGATCGCGGGCGTGATCTCGGCTGTCCGGCAGTTTTCGTGGACGGACCGGATCATCACTTTCGTCGTGCTCGTCGGCATTTCGGTGCCATCCTTTTGGCTCGGCCTGCTGCTCATTCTCGTCTTCGCCGTCAATCTGAAGTGGTTTCCCGCCTCAGGCATGTTCGCCATCTATGGCGGCGGCGATCTGCCTGACCTGTTGCACCATCTGTTCCTGCCAGCCGTCACACTTGCCGTGGTTGCGACAGGGGTCATCGCGCGCCTGACCCGCACGGCCATGCTGGAAGTGCTGCGGCAGGATTTCATTCGAACCGCCCGTGCAAAAGGCGTCAGCGAGCGCGCCGTCATCTACAGGCACGCATTCAAGGCAGCGCTGGTGACGGTTATCCCGGTAATCGGCATTCAGGCCGGCTTCGTGCTTGGCGGTGCCGTCTATATCGAGACGGTTTTCCAATGGCCGGGCATCGGATCGATGCTGGTCAAGGCGATTTCCACCCGTGACCTGCTGCTCGTCCAGGGCGGAGTCCTCGTCGTCGCGGCAGCCTACGTCCTTTTCAATCTCGCAGCCGATGTCGTGCAAACCGTGCTTGATCCGAGGCTACGCTAAATGAGCCGCTCAGCAACCGCGACCACGTCAACGGCGGAGTCCGCGAAATCCACTTCGAGCCGGCCGAGCAGCCTGCATCTCCTGTTCAACAACAAGCTGGCGACGGCAGGGCTCATCGTGTTCGGGCTGATCGTGCTTGTCGCCCTTGCCGCACCGTTGCTGCCGCTGGCCAATCCTGACGCGACAGCGCCTGTCGACCGGTTGTTGCGGCCGCTCTCGGACGGCCATCTGCTGGGCACGGACGCTCTCGGGCGCGATATTCTCTCCAGGCTGATCTGGGGAACGCGGGTGAGCCTTGCCGTCGGCATCTCCGCAACTCTGATCGCCGCGTTCTTCGGCTCGATGATCGGCCTCGTCGCGGGCTATGCCGGTGGACGCATCGATACGCTGCTGATGCGCGGCATCGATATGGTCATGGCCTTCCCCTACATCCTTCTGGCACTGGCCATCGTCGCGGTGCTCGGACCGGGCCTGCTCAATGCGCTCTATGCGATCGCCGTCGTCAATATCCCCTTCTTCGCGCGCAATATTCGGGGGATAGCGCTCGGCCTGTCGCGCCGGGAGTTCGTCGATGCGGCGAGGCTGTCGGGCAAGTCCCACCCCCAGATCCTGTTCCTGGAAGTGTTGCCCAACGTCCTGCCGGTTATCATCATCACAATGTCGACGACGATCGGCTGGATGGTGCTGGAAACGGCCGGTCTTTCTTTCCTCGGGCTGGGTGCGCAGCCGCCGCAGGCCGACCTAGGGTCGATGCTGGGCGACGGGCGCAAGATCCTGTTCACCGCGCCCCATGTCTCCATCATTCCCGGCCTGATGATCTTTGCGCTGGTGATGAGCATCAACCTACTCGGAGACGGTGTTCGCGACGTTCTCGACCCACGCCTGAAGTCAGGCGCCCTGACGCGGCCGGTCGCACGCACCGCGGTGATACGGGACAGCGTGCCGCAGATCGCCGAGCCTGATGCAAACGCGGTTCTCGACGTGCGAGACCTGAAGACCGAGTTCGCGTTTGGCGGTGAGATTTTCAAGGCGGTCGGCGGTGTCGACATGTCGGTCGGACAAGGCGAATGCCTCGGCATCGTCGGAGAGTCGGGGTCCGGCAAGTCGGTGTCGGCCATGTCGATCATGGGGCTGGTGCCGACACCTCCGGGACGTATTACAGGCGGCGTTGCCCTGCTTGAGGGCGAAGACCTCTTCGCCGCGACAGACGAGCGCATCCGCCAATTGCGCGGATCGGCTGTCTCGCATGTCTTTCAGGATCCTTTGTCGACATTGCACCCGCTATTTACGGTTGGCGACCAGCTCGTGGAGGCAATTCAGGCGCACCAGTCCCTCTCAGGCAGTGAAGCACGCGCCAAGGCGGCAGACCTCTTGAAATTGGTGCGCATCCCGAACCCCGCCGAGCGTCTGAACGCCTATCCCCACGAACTGTCCGGCGGCATGCGCCAGCGCGTCTGCATCGCCATGGCACTTGCGGACGACGCGCGCGTCATCATCGCGGACGAGCCGACCACGGCTCTGGATGTCACTGTTCAGGCGCAGGTTCTGGCCTTGTTGGACACGCTCCGCAAAGAGCGCAACGCCGGAATATTGTTCATCACCCACGACTTCGGGGTGGTGTCCGCGATCTGCGACCGTGTGGCGGTCATGTATGCGGGCAAGTTCGTCGAGACCGGAAAGACCGAGGACATTCTTTCCTCGCCGGCCCATCCCTATACCGCGAAGCTGATCGACTGTGTTCCAGTTCTCGGCCAGCCGGAACGCCGCCTCGACGCCATCGAGGGACGGCCGCCGGTCGTCAACAAATTGCCCATCGGTTGCGCCTTTGCGCCGAGGTGCCCGCGCGCTCAGGACGATTGCCGTGCCGCACCGATTCCCATCACGCGGTTCGGTGACGGCCGCACGGTTCGCTGCATCCATCCGCTGACCGGAGAGGCCGCCAATGCCTGATGCCCCGCTGCTGTCCATAGAAAACGCCGAACGTGTCTTCGGCGGCGGACGCACCATGTTCGGCCAGCCAAAGCCTGCCGTTCATGCCGTGCAGGATGTCACCATCACGGTGCGAAAGGGCGAAACACTCGGCGTGGTCGGGGAATCAGGCTGTGGAAAGTCCACATTGGCGCGCATGATTGTCGGGCTCGACGCGCCGAGCGCCGGGCGAATCGTCTTCGACGGACGCGACATCGTCAAAGAGGCACGTGGCGATTTGCGCCGCCTGTCGCGGGAAGTTCAATATGTGTTTCAGGATCCGGTCGCGTCGCTCAATCCGCGCAAGACAATTCGCGCCATATTGGAGGCGCCACTCCGCCATCTGCGGAAGCTGGACAAGGCCCAACGCGAGACGCGCCTTGAGGAACTGATGGAGGCGGTCAATCTTGCGCCCGAATTCCTCGGTCGGTACCCGCACGAGTTTTCCGGCGGACAGGCCCAGCGTATCGGCATAGCGCGTGCCCTTGCCGCAGATCCGAAACTGATCGTGCTGGACGAGCCGGTATCGGCACTGGATGTTTCAGTGCAGGCCCAGGTGCTCAATATCCTCGACGATCTGAAGCGCCGGTTCGGGCTGACTTATGTCTTCATCAGCCATGATCTTTCGGTTGTCGAAAGCGTCAGCGATCGGGTCGCGGTCATGTATTTCGGCCGGATCGTGGAGATCGGGCCGGGACGCACAGTGTTCCGGACGCCACGCCATCCCTATACGCACCTCCTGCTCGATTCCGCACCAGCGCCGGGCCGTCGCCTGCGGGCTTCCGAGGACGCGAACACGGAACTCCCCGACCCCTACGATCCCCCGCCGGGCTGCGCGTTTTATGCCCGTTGCCCGCGCGGAACGGATAAGTGTATTGCGCAAGTGCCGCCGCTCGAACTCATGTCGGACGAGGCCGATCATCGAGCAGCGTGTTTTCATCCGCATGAGGCGCAATGAACCACAAAGTTGATCTGAAGGCGGGCGACAGGGCACATCCTGTGGTGCCCTCCGCTGCAAGGCGGCGCAAGCGGCCCGACATTGTGGCCGACTCCATACGCGAGCGCATCATGCGGTCTCGCCTCGGGCCTGGCGACCGCATTCCGACAGACTGGCTTGATGCCGAAACGGTGAAGGTCTCGCGCGGAACGTTGCGCGAGGCGTTGAAGGTGCTTGAGTTCGAGGGTCTGATCACCAGCAAGACCGGCCCGGGTGGCGGCACCTTCGTGGCAGCCATCGCGCCTGAAAACGCGTTGCGGATGCTGGACAATCTGTTCCTCTTTGCACCTCCCTCAATCGCAGACATCTACGCGATCAGAAAGCTGCTGGAGCCGGAACTCGCTGCTTCGACCGCAGGAGCCCTTTCAGACAGCGCTTTTGAGGCTTTGCAGGCGACGATCCGGCTTTGCGAGGCCGAGCCGACATCGGCGGAGGAAGAGTACCGTCAAAGGCTGGCCGAACTCGATTTCCACGCAGAACTCGCGCGCAATACCCCTAACCGCCTGTTGGGTTTCGTGATCACCGTATTGCTCAGCCTGCTGCGCGACATGACTGTTTGCCGTGAGATCTACAGCGAACCCAACCCCGAATTGCGAGAGGCCGGGCTCACCTACCAGATCCGCCTCTTGCGCGCGATTCGCGCAGGACAGGCGGACAAGGCACGCGACATCATGCGCGAGCACATGGCGGAAGCGGAAAAATACATGCTCGAGCGTTCTGCCATGCGGGCTCGTGGAGGGACCACATCATGACGACCGGCACCCACTCCCCATGGCGCACCATTCACGCGCAGAATTGCCATTGCGGCTGGGACCATTCCATCCCGCCAGTGGGAAGGGTGACATCCGGCGAGACGCTCACATTCCAGTGCCAAGATGCAGCCGGCGGTCATTTCACCTCGACCAGTACGGCAGCCGACATCGCGACCATGAATCCGGACGGTATCAATCCGGTGACAGGTCCAGTCTATGTCGAGGGAGCCGAGCCGGGCGACGCGCTGAAGGTCACGATCGAGGAATTCAAGCCGTCAGGTTTCGGCTGGAGCGCCATTATTCCGGGCTTCGGACTACTCGCGGACCAGTTCCCCGATCCGCATCTCCACCTGTGGCGCTATGATACGGCGGCGAACAAACCTGCGGTTTTCAATTCACATGCAAGCGTGCCGCTAAAGCCGTTCGCGGGGACCATTGGTGTCGCGCTTGCCGAACCGGGGCGTCACGACATCATCCCGCCCCGGCGGACCGGCGGCAATCTGGACATTCGCGACCTGTCGGCAGGAACGGAGCTTTGGCTGCCGGTCGAGGTCGCGGGCGCGCTGTTTTCGGTGGGAGACACCCATGCCGCGCAGGGCGATGGCGAGGTGTGCGGCACGGCGATCGAAAGCGCGATGGACATCACCGTAAAGCTCGACCTCGTGAAAGGCGCCGCGCCGCGCTTTCCGCGGTTCTCCACGCGCGGCCCCGTCACGCGCCATCTCGACAGTGCAGGCTATGAGGCGACGACAGGCGTCGGCCCTGATCTGATGAGTGCCGCCAGAGACGCGGTCAGCGGCATGATCGATCATCTTTGCAGCTGGCGCGGCCTCACGGCCGAAGACGCCTATGTGCTCTGCTCGGTGTGCGGGGACCTGCGCATCAGCGAAGTGGTCGATGCGCCAAACTGGGTCGTGTCCTTCTATTTTCCGCGCATCGTCTTCGAATAGAATGAGACCGCGAGCCTCAGGTTGGCAAAGCCGCGTCCACTGGCTGTAGCTCCACCAGTGGCGCTGGAACGTCCGTCGTCTTTTCCTTGGCCTTGCAGATGTCGGCGATGACACACAGCTCGCATTCAGGCTTGCGCGCCTTGCAGACATAGCGTCCGTGAAGGATCAGCCAATGGTGCGCATGGCGCATATATTCTGGCGGGATGATCTTCACCAGACCCGCCTCGACCTGCTCGGGTGTCTTTCCGGGCGCAAGCCCCAACCTGTTCCCGATGCGAAAGATATGCGTGTCGACGGCCATGGTGGGTTCGCCAAAAGCCATGTTGAGCACGACATTGGCGGTCTTGCGACCGACGCCGGGCAACTTGGTCAACTCGTCCAGGCTGGCGGGAACCTCGCCGTCATGGTCACGGACGAGCGCTGAACACAGCGCGATGACGTTCTTGGCCTTGTTGCGCCACAGGCCGATCGTGCGAATATATTCGCCCACCGCGGCCTCGCCCAGCGCCAGCATTTTCTGGGGATCATCGGCTGCCTTGAAGAGCGCTCGCGTCGCCTTGTTGACGCCAGCGTCGGTGGCCTGTGCTGACAGGACCACGGCGACAAGAAGTGTAAACGCGTTGACGTGCTCCAGTTCGCCCTTGGGTTCGGGACGCTGGACGGCAAAGCGTCGAAAGATCTCGCGCACTTCCGCCTGCGAGTAGCGCGAGCGTGGAAGGCGGCGCGTTGCGATCTTCTTCGCCACGACCTTTTGCACGGCTGCGACCTTTTGTGATTTGGGGTTCGTCATCAGAGCTCTATAAATAATGTGATGAGCGTCACAAACACCGGATTTGAGGCCGACGAGCCCTTTTTCAGGGCTTTGCTCACACCTTATCGTTCCCTCGGACGCACCGGCTTTCTGGTGCTGATGGGAACGACCACCTTCTGCTGGCTGGTAACCGGCGCCTTTTTTCTCGCACATGGCGCCTGGCCGGTCTTCGGCTTCTTCGGGCTGGACGTCGTCCTGCTCTATCTGGCGTTTCATATGAACTACCGGGCCGCTCGCGTGCGGGAAGAAGTCTGCGTGTCACGAACGGCGCTCGACATCCGTAAGACCGCTCCGTCTGGCCGCCACGAGGACCACCATTTCAATCCGTTCTGGGCAAAATTCGCCGTTTCGCGTCACTCCGAGATCGGAATTACAGGCATGGCGGTCGAGGCCCAGGGACGCCATGTTCCCATCGGCAGCTTTCTCAATCCCGACGACCGGGAGAGTTTTGCCAACGCCTTCCAGCAGGCACTCCACAAGGCACGGAGCTAACCCGACCTTAGTCTGCAGGTTTCGGGTGGCGAGGGCAAAGCCGCGAAGCGATATTCTCCGCAGAGGAGCAATTCGCTATGAACGCACATATGTCGATGAACACCAAGCCGTCCGAAAACCCCATCACGCTGACATCGGATATCACGCCCGTTGGCAGCGACTATGACGTCGTGCGCAGGGTTATAGAGAAGATCAGTCTCGATTTTCGCGACCAGCCGTCCCTCGACGAGCTCGCAGAGGCAGCGGGCGATACGCCCACAGGCTTGCAGAAACTGTTCACCCGGTGGGCCGGCCTCTCGCCGAAAGCCTTCCTGCAGGCGGTGACGCTCGATCACGCCCGTCACCTGCTTGATCAGGGGCTGTCGGTGCTCGATACGACCTATGAGCTTGGCATGTCCGGCCCCGGACGGCTGCACGACCTGTTCGTTACGCATGAAGCGATGTCGCCAGGCGACTACAAGACCCGCGCGGCTGGACTGACGATCCGCTACGGCTTTCACATATGCCCGTTCGGGATCGCCTTGTTGATGGTCACCGATCGCGGCCTGGCCGGGCTCGCTTTCAACGATGCGGGAGATGAACGCGCGGCTTTCGATGACATGGCCGGACGCTGGCCGAATGCGGTGTTCGTGGAGGATCTCACCGCGACGACGCCCTACGCAGCGCGCATCTTCAACCCGAGCAAATGGCGCTCGGACCAGCCGCTGCGGGTTGTGTTAATCGGAACAGACTTCCAGGTGCGGGTCTGGGAGGCCTTGTTGCGCATCCCGATGGGAAGCGCCTGCACATATTCGGCGATTGCAGAAAGCATTGGCAAGCCGACTGCCAGCCGTGCCGTGGGTGCGGCTGTCGGCGCAAATCCGCTGTCCTTTGTCGTTCCATGCCACCGCGCGCTGGGGAAATCTGGCGCATTGACAGGCTATCACTGGGGACTGACGCGCAAGCGCGCCATCCTTGGCTGGGAGGCCGGACAGACATCCGCGACGTCATGATTGCTGCGGGTGCTTCGGCACGCTAAGGCTGACCCGCAAATTCGGGAGACCCTGCATCGTGATTACCATCGTCGGTTCCATCAATCTTGACCTTATCACCGCGATGGATCGTTTGCCCAAGCCAGGCGAGACGGTGCCGGGCCGGAGCTTTCGCACGGCAGCCGGCGGAAAGGGCGCTAACCAGGCGCTGGCGGCCGCGCGCGCGGGCGGACAGGTGCGCATGATCGGCGCGGTGGGCAAGGATTCCTTTGCAGCCGAGGCCCTCGCATTGCTCAAGGAGGGCGGCGTCAAACTGGATCAAGTTGCCGAACGCGACACCGAGACCGGCATTGCGGTAATCTTTGTCGATGGCGAGGGCGAAAACGTCATCGCCATTGTGCCGGGCGCAAATTCGACGATGACGGCTGAAGCCGTTTCGGACATTGCATTCATGCGCGGTGAGCACATTCTGCTCCAGCATGAAATTCCGTTGCCTGCCGTGGACGCCGTGCTCGACGCGGCAAAGGAGGCTGGGGCAATCACGCTCCTCAACACTGCACCCTTCCGCGCAGATGCCGCACCGCTGCTGGCAAAGGCCACCTATGCGGTCGCAAACGAAACCGAATTCGACCTGTTCGCCGATGCGTTGGAGCTGCCAGCAGGCGCGCGCGAGGAGCGGATGAAGGCCTATGTCGCGGCCACCGGAAACGCCATGATCGTCACGCTGGGCGGAGACGGCGTCATCGCCGCCACGCCATCCGCGTTCTTCAAGGTGGCGGCTATGAAGATCACGCCGATCGACACGGTCGGCGCAGGCGACACCTTCTGCGGCTATCTCGGCGCAGCCCTTGATGCCGGCCTTTCGCTTGAAGACGCCCTACGTCGCGCGGCGGTGGCAGGCTCGCTTGCCTGCCTCAAATCCGGTGCACAACCTGCCATCCCGCTCGTATCGGAAGTCGAGGCCGCGCTTGATGCGGCCTGACCGGTGCGATTTTAAAGGGCGGGACTAGCTCAGCCGGCCAAGCCGCTCAACGAGAAGTGCGAAGAACCCGGCGGCATCGATATCGCGCATGACGGTCGCGTTTTTCCCGCGACTGGTGACGCCCCACCAGTCGACGACAGTCATGCCCATGGTCAGTTCCGAGCCGGTCTCGACCTCGACATTGCACCGGCGGCCTGAGAAAAGATCCGGCTTGATCAGATAGGCGATCACACACGGATCATGCAGCGGTCCGCCATCGGTGCCGTATTTTTCTTCGTCGAACCGCTCGAAAAATTCCAGCATCTCCGCAGCCGCTGTTCCCACGCGCGATCCAAGCCCCCGAAAGGCTGCGATGCGGCTGGCGCTTGTCAGTGCCTTGTGGGTGACATCGAGCGGCATCATCACGATGTCGATGCCAGAACCAAGCACGACTTCGCAGGCGTGCGGATCGACATAGATGTTGAATTCCGCAGCGGGTGTGATGTTGCCGCCTTCGAAGAAACCGCCCCCCATCAGCACGATCTGCTTGATTCGATCCCCGATCCTGGGCTCCCTGTTGAGGGCCAAGGCGATGTTTGTCAGCGGGCCAAGCGGGCAGAGCGTCACGGTGCCGCTCTCCTCGCGCATCAACGTCTCCACGATGAAATCAACCGCATGCTGCTCCTGCAGCGGCATGGTCGGTTCCGGCAGGTCAGGACCATTAAGTCCGGTCTTTCCGTGCACATTCTCAGCCGTCACCAGACTGCGAACCAGCGGCCGACTGGCACCGGCGAAAACCTTGATATCCGGGCGTCCGGCCAACTCGCATATCTTGCGCGCATTGGTCTGTGTCAACAACAGGGGCACGTTTCCGCCAACTGCCGTAATGCCCAGCACTTCCAGTTCCGGGCTGCCCAATGCCAACAGGATCGCGATGGCATCGTCCTGGCCAGGATCCGTGTCGATGATGATTTTATGCTTCAGTGACATCCATTCCTCTCGTGCCACGGCGCATTTTGGAAAGTCTTGAACTCGGCGTGGCGGCGGACCATATCAGGAAGCATGGAAGGGATGCCATCCGGGTCTTCTCCAATTCGGTCGCTCTTTGAGGACAGATGCAATGAGTCGAATGACACCTTTTTCGAGCCCGCTTCTGCTTGGCTTCGACACCATGGAGAAGACGCTGGAACGTCTTGCCAAGTCAGGCGATTCCTATCCGCCCTACAATATCGAGCGCATCCGGTGCGTTGAGGGCGAAGGCGACAAGCTGCGTATCACGCTGGCGGTTGCGGGATTTTCCGATGAAAATCTGGAAGTCACCACCGAAGAGAACCAGTTGGTCGTGCGTGGCCGTCAGGCGGAAGAAGGCGAACGAGAATTTCTGCATCGCGGGATCGCGGCGCGCCAGTTTCAGCGGACCTTCGTGCTTGCCGATGGCATGCTCGTCACAGGCTGCGAACTGAAGAACGGCCTGTTGTCCATCGACCTGAAGCGTCCGGAACCGCAAAGGCTGGTACGTAAAATAAACATCTCGGTGGTCGACTGATTGTCGGCCCGTCGAGAACCTGAGCTCTGAAGCGGGTCGGTCGCAATGACGCCCCGCAAAACTGGAGGCTGAAATGACTGAGAACGAAGTGAAGAATATCTCTGAAGCGCAGTTGGCGCATATCGGCGAAGGTGCCGTCGCCTACGTTCGCGAAATGGAAAGCGACGACCTCAAGACCAAGTTTCCCGGTCTGCCTGAAATCGCCTCCGGTACCAAGCTATGGGCTGTTTTTGCGGCGAATGGCACGCCGATCCTCCTGTCGGACAAGCGTGACTCGGCACTTGCAGGCGCGTTCCAGAACGATCTGACGCCTGTCGCGGTGCACTGAAGAAGCGCTGACAATGTTCGGAGGGCGGCAGCTAGCCGCCCTTGCAACCTACGAGACTGAAAAATCACGCTGCGTGAGACGCAGGCGTTTGCGACAGCAGCGCCTGAATGGCGGCGGCATCCTGGGTGCCGCGCACCTTTGCAACGGTATCTGAATCGCGCAGAACGCGCGCGATTCGTGACAGTGCCTTGAGATGGTCGGCTCCGGCGCCTTCAGGCGCCAGGAGCAGGAAGACGAGATCGACAGGCTGGTCGTCCAGCGCCTCGAAATCGACAGGTGTTTCAAGGCGGGCGAAAACACCTGTTATCCGTTTCACGCCGGCAAGTTTGCCATGAGGAATGGCAACGCCATTGCCGACGCCCGTCGATCCGAGCCGCTCGCGTTGCAGGATGGTATCGAACACCTCCCGCTCAGGCAGCCCTGTGAGCTTGGCTGCCTTTTCTGCAAGCAGTTGCAGCAGCTGCTTCTTGGAATTCGCGCGCAACGCCGGCATGATTGCCGGTACGTCGATCAGATCGCTTAGATCCATCACAAAATCCTTTGTTCTCGTCACTGTCGCCGAACGTCCCGCCGCAACAGTGCTGAGTCGCGTTACGCCTGTACGACTCTCGCCGAAGACGGGTCGATCCAACCGATATTTCCATCCGGCCGGCGGTACACGATGTTGATTTCCTGGTTGCCGGCATTGCGGAACACGAAAACGGGACTTTCCTTGGTGTCCAATTCGATCACCGCCGAGGCGACGCTCATGGTCTGCACGGCAAGCGACGATTCGGCCACGATAGCCGGGGCATAGTCGTCAGTGACCTCGTCTTCATCGTCATCCGCAATCGCGGCCATGACCGTATATGAGATATCGATGGGTTCCGAGCCGGCGCCCGTGGGATGCGCCCTCAAACGGCGTTTGTAACGTCGCAGGCGCTTTTCAAGGCGCTCGGCGGCCGCTTCGAAGGCTGCTGTCGGCTCCTGCGCGCCGCCGGTAGCCTGAAGGGCCATGCCCGAATCAAGATGAACCATGCAATCGGCAGAAAACCGCGATCCGTCCTTCAGAACGGTAACGTGGCCGGAGAACCTCCCGCCGAAATATTTCTCGACCATCTCGTTCACGCGGTCCTCGATCCGGGTGCGAAACGACTCGCCGATGTCCATCTGCTTGCCAGCGATACGTAAGCTCATTTGCGGTGGGCCTTCCTGTTCTTCCTAAGGTCACGGAGTTTATACTCGTGGGCTGCGCACACAAGCTTTGCGGCAGTCTGGTGACCGCCCTCAGGTCCGAACTCGCTGGTTAAACACAGGTCTTAATGCGGCGTTTCTTCGGAATGACCACAACGTCCGCTCTCTTGCGGGCGGGCTTCTAGTCACTTCCCCAGCACTTGTCAATTAACGGTGAATTGAGCAAGTGGCGCGGAACCAGCCCAATGTCGGTTTGGTTCAACGTCCGGCTGACGCGCGCTTCTCCCGGCGGCGCTGCACCGAGGATGGAATATCCATGCTTTCCCGATACTTGGCGACCGTGCGTCGCGCGACATCGACGCCGTCCGACTTCAACAGAGAGACGATGGCGTCGTCGGACAGAACATTTGAAGAATCCTCCGATGCGATCATCCCGCGGATACGATGGCGAACCGCTTCCGACGAAAACGCTTCCTCACCATCCACAGCCGCGATTGACGCTGTGAAAAAATACCGCAGTTCAAAGACGCCACGCGGCGTCAGCATGAACTTGTTTGCCGTCACCCGGCTTACCGTCGATTCGTGCATGGAGATCGCATCCGCGACCGCTTTCAGCGTCAGCGGCCTGAGATGCGCAACTCCGTGAACCAGGAAAGCGTCCTGCTGCTTCACGATTTCGCCTGCGACCTTGAGAATCGTTCGCGCACGCTGATCCAGACTTCGGGTCAGCCAGTTGGCGCTTTGCAGGCAATCTGAAAGGAAATCGCGCTCCGACTGCTTGCGGGAGGATTTGCTGACGCGGGTGAAATACGAATTGTTGACCAGCACGCGGGGGAGCGTCTCAGGATTGAGCTCGATGGCCCAACTGCCGTCAGAGGCCTGTCGAACCTGAATGTCAGGTACGATACTCTCAGTTCGACCACCCTGGAACGCGAGTCCGGGACGCGGATCGAGGGCGCGAATCTCGGAAACCATGTCCATGAGATCCTCGTCGTCAACCTCGCAGATCTTGCGCAGCGTCGCGAAATCCCGGCGGGCCAGCAGAGGCAGATTGTCGAGCATGGCGCGCATCGCCGGGTCCAGCCGTTGCCGGGCCGCGAGTTGAATCGCAAGGCATTCGCCAAGATCGCGGCTGAAAAGACCCGCAGGCTCGAAATCCTGACAAAGACGCAAGACTCTCTCGATGGTGACTTCATCGGTCCCGAGCCGCGTAGCGACCTCGGCCATGTCGACATGAAGGTAGCCGGCGTCATCCAGCCCATCGGCCAGCTCTCGCGCAATCAGACGATCAGCGGGGTCGATAATCTGGAACACGATCTGTTCATCGACATGGTCGCGCAGGGTGACCGGCGATGCGGCCAGGTCCTCCATGTCGAAGTCGCCCTGCTGCGAGCCTTGTCCGCCTGTCGACGCGGATTTCCATTGCGCCGAAAGATCGGGCGCCAGCTGTTGGACCATGCCTGGATCTTCGGGGAAGATGTTCTCCAGTGAGGCGTCGAGCTGTTCCGACATGCTCTCGGCGGTCCAGTTTCCGTCGTCCCGCACCCACATTTCATCGGCGCCGGCAGGCTCTGCCTGCGGCTCCAACGCGTCAGGGGCCGCCCGATCATCCTGCTGTTCGGCACGCTCGAGAAGCGGGTTGCGCTCCATCTCCTCATCGATGAAGCGCTCGAGCTCCAGATGGCTCAGCTGAAGCAGCCGTATCGACTGCATCAACTGGGGCGTCATCACGAGCGACTGTGACTGACGCAGCAGCAATTTTGTCGCAAGCGCCATGGACTGCGGTAACTCCGAAAACTATTGACCCGCCCTTGGCTCAGCCAATTTCCACACGGCCGCGCCTCATCCGGATCAAACTGGCCCGGCTCTTGCTTGTCAAGTTTTTCGTGACTTTTTCAATTGCGATTGTTCACGGGGCGCAAACGCGCTCCCTCGATACAAAAACCGGACGCACCACGAATCAGAAGTTGCGGGATACCACCGCCTTCAACTCTAGAGCGTAAAACCTTCACCCAGATAGAGCCGGCGCACATCGGGATTGGCGACGATTTCAGCGGGAGCGCCGTGCGTGAGCACTTCTCCGGCGTGGATTATATAGGCGCGGTCGATAAGTCCCAAGGTCTCGCGCACATTGTGATCGGTGATCAGAACGCCGATGCCGCGAGACGTCAACTGCCGCACCAGTCTCTGGATATCTGCAACAGCGATGGGATCGATGCCTGCGAAAGGCTCATCCAGCAGCATGTAACTGGGCTTGCTGGCTAAGGCGCGGGCAATTTCCAGCCTGCGGCGTTCACCGCCGGAGAGCGCTATGGACGGCGCCTTGCGCAGATGCGCAATGTGAAACTCTTCCAGAAGCTCATCGAGCGCGATCTCGCGCTGTTTACGGTTCTTTTCCACCACCTCGAGAACTGCACGGATATTGCCCTCCACGGTCAGGCCCCGAAATATCGACGCCTCCTGAGGGAGGTAGCCGATTCCCAGACGCGCACGTCGATACATAGGCATGGCCGTGACATCGTAGCCGTCGATCTCGATGCTGCCCTTGTCGACCGGCACCAGACCAGTGACCATGTAGAAGCAGGTCGTCTTGCCTGCGCCGTTCGGTCCCAGCAATCCAACCGCTTCGCCCGCGCGCACACCGATCGACACGCCTTTGACGACTTGCCGGCCTTTGTAGCTCTTGGTCAGATCGCGCGCGATCAGCGTACCCTTGAGTGCTTCACGCAACAGGGCGGCTCGAGGCTTGGCGGATTCTCCCTCCCGCGTGGCCGCTCCGGCCTGCGGTTCTGAACGCGAGATGTCCACAATCAGTTGCCTTGATTGGCCGGTGCTAGTTGAACCTTCACGCGGCCGGTACCAGCCTTGACTCTGCACCCATCCAGTTGCGAGCGTCCCGTGACCGTGTTCACGATGAGACTGCATCCCTGCGCGACATTGCCGCCATCGGTGAGCACGACTTCCTTGCCCTTGAGCGTGAACGTGTTTGACTTGACGTCAAAGGTGCCCTCGTCGCCGGTCGCCACCTGCTTTTCCGACTTGATATAGACCTTGTTGCTCACTTCGAGACGGTCGATCTGCTGCGACCCTGACGCTTTCTCGCCGCCAGCATCTTTGGCATAGAAGACAGTCATGACACCGGCCTTCATCAGGGTCGTGCCCTGCACCACACTGACATTGCCAGTGAAGATCGCCTTGTTTTCCTGCTCGCGAACCTCAAGCTTGTCGCTCTCGATCTGAATGGGCTTGTCACCATCCAGTTTGATGCCGGTGCTGCTCGTCTGCGCGAAGGCCGGTCCGGCCGCGGCGATTAACAAGGCAAATGCCAGCAGGTCAGTTCCCCGCATGTCGCTCTCCCTCTTTTCCGGCAGGCCCAAGCGCCTCCGGCATGATTGTCAGACGTACGCGATTCTCGAATACGATCACTTTTCCGTTTTCAGCGACCGATAGCGAGTCAGCGGTCAGCTTGCTGCCGTTGCGCGTGATCTCCACCGGTTTGTCTGTCGAAAGCGTACCTTCGTCAATGCTCACAGTGGCTTCGGAGAGGTTCGCAGTCGCACCATCGCTCGCCGTCACGGAAAAAGGCTGGTCGATCTTGAGAATGTTCGTGTCGCTATCGTAGACGCCATGCGCTGCAATGATGGAGGCAGAATTCGTCTTGTCGATCGGGACAGTCGCGTCGATACCTTCCAGCTCAACGATATGTTGTTTGGACGGATCCTGCACAGCGCGCGTAGCCTTCATTGAATAGGGCCGATCTTCAGCCGTAACACCGTTCAGCTTTGGATTGGCCATGACGAGCTTGCCGTCGGCATAAGCGACGCTTGCAATGTCGTAGGCAAGCTGCGGGACTCGCGAAACAAAGGTATAACCGACAAAGACCAGTGCGATGAGCGCTCCGATTACGGGAAGCGACCATTTCAACACGCGGACTTTGGCCGAGTGAGCACGGGCGCGACGGAAATCGGATTCGCGCGCATCCATGCCGGCCCTGTCGTCTTCTGTAATGTCGGATCTTGCCAGCATGAATAACCCAAAGACTACGACCTATCGACTTCTCGACGCGCATTGACAGAGCCGCCGAGGTTGTCAGATCCCCGTTTATGTCAGATGAACCGCCCTTGCCCGCCGGCACCCGAAAACGCAATTGGCATATTATTACTCTCGCGCACACCGCCGGGGTATCCGGAGATGGCGAGATAAAGCTATTTGCGAATAATATGGTGATTTTTCGGTCAGACACCAGCCCGTACAACCGGCAACCATACTGCGTGTTGGCTCAAGGGGCCGGCATGCACTACAAACGGCAATCTGATTTGTGCGACGAGGACGAACGGCAATGAGAGCGGACGACCTGATCGAGCGGACGCGATTGCGCCGCAAGCTGAGTTTCTGGCGCATTTGCGCCTTGCTCATCGTGGCCGTCGCGATAGGCGCTGTCGCCTACAGTTTTGGGAGCGGCCGGGCCAGCTCGCGCGACCATATTGCGAAGGTGCGCATCGAGGGCACCATTTTCGAAGACGAAAAGCTGATCGAGCGACTGGAAGACGTTCGCAAATCGGCCAGCGTCAAGGGCGTCATTCTCTCCATTGATTCGCCCGGCGGCACGACGACGGGAGGCGAGGCAATCTTTGAGGAGGTCCGGCGACTGGCGGGCGACAAGCCGGTGGTGGCGCAGGTCGGCACGCTCGCCGCTTCCGCGGGTTACATGATCGCCACCGCGTCCGATCATATCGTCGCACGCCAGACCTCCATCGTCGGGTCGATCGGCGTCCTCGTCCAGTTTCCAAATTTTACGGGACTGATGGAAAAGGTCGGCATCACACTCGACGAGGTGAAATCATCGCCCCTCAAGGCCGAGCCCTCCCCGTTCAATCCAACGACCGAGCCCGAACGCGCGATGTTGCGGTCGCTCATCATGGACAGCTACGACTGGTTTGTCGGCATCGTTGCCGATCGGCGCTCGATGTCTCGTCAGGAGGTGATCGTGCTGGCGGACGGGTCGATCTTCACCGGAAGGCAGGCTTTGCAGAAGCGCCTAGTTGACGCAGTTGGCGGCGAGGAAACGGCGATCGACTGGCTCGAGACAAGGGGTGTCGACCGAAAGCTTGAGGTAATCGAGTGGAAACCCAAGGAAACTGCGAGCTCGTTCTTGTTGTCGAACACGGCGATGGACCGGCTTGCGTCGATACTGGGTTACCCATCCGGCGGCTCCGAACTTATTCGGCAGCTCGGCATCGAGCGGTTGTTCCTTGACGGGATGGTGTCGGTCTGGCAACCTGACTGAGCAGTGTGACTGTCTGAAAATCCAATAAAAACATCCGCGTAGGATAAGCTAGAGAAAGCGATCGGGGAACCGCCCAATGATCAAGTCCGAACTTGTCCAGCTTATTGCAAACCGCAATCCGCATCTGTTCCTGAGGGATGTCGAGAATATCGTGAACGCGATCTTCGAGGAGATCACAGACGCCCTTTCAAGCGGAAACCGGGTCGAACTGAGGGGCTTCGGCGCGTTTTCGGTCAAGAACCGTCCGGCTCGCACTGGGAGAAATCCGCGAACTGGTGAGACGGTTGATGTCGAGGAGAAATGGGTTCCATTCTTCAAGACCGGCAAAGAACTGCGTGAGAGGCTGAACGCGGCAAAATAGGGCGCCTCGTCCGAAACGCGCGTCATGGTGTAACAATGCTTAACCGTCTCATCCTCGTTGCAATCGTCTTGCCGATCGCCATCGTTCTGATCGCGATGGCTGTGGCCAATCGATCGTGGGTGCCATTCACGCTGGACCCCTTCAATCCGGGCAATCCGGCCATGACGATCCAGTTGCCGATGTTCGTCTTCCTGTTTGCGGCTGCCGCGATTGGCGTGGTGATCGGAAGCTGCACGACGTGGATGAAACAGGGTCACTACCGCAAGCTCGCACGGCAGCGGGGCGCGGAAGCGGAATCGCTGCGTCAGGCCCAAAAGAACGCCTTGCAGACTGCGCCGGCCGGAACACCGGGACTACCGAAGCAACTCGCCTGATCAAGACGGACGGAGGCTGAATGATGCTGACCGTTTCCGCCAAGGACATCGATTGCGCGCTGACTTTCCCCGGTCTGGTCGAGACGCTCAGAAAAGCGTTTCACGACGGGGCAGTCCAGCCGGTTCGCCATCATCACACGATCGAGCGACCCGACGGCGCTGACTCCACACTGTTGCTGATGCCGGCATGGAGTGACCTCAATGCAGCAGGCACGTCCGCCGGTGGATATGTGGGGGTGAAGATCGTCACGGTCTCGCCCGACAACAACAAGATCGGAAAGCCCGCAGTCGTGGGGCTGTACCTGCTTCTCGACGGGACCACAGGCGAGCCATGCGCCTTGATGGATGGACCAAGGCTCACGCAGTGGCGCACCGCCTGTGCGTCTGCTCTGGCGGCATCCTATCTGGCGCGTGAGGAGGCGTCCGAACTCCTGATCGTCGGCGCGGGCGCACAGGCATCGTTCCTTGCGCGGGCGCATAACGCCGTTCGACCGATCTCTTCCATCAAGATATGGAACCGCACATCCGCCAATGCGGAGAAGCTCGCTGCTGAATTGCGCCAGGAGGGTCTTCCGGCAGAGGCAGTTTCAGATCTGGACGCGGAGGTGTCGAGGGCCGATATCATATCCTGCGCGACGATCAGCGAGAGGCCTGTCGCCAAGGGTCGCCTAATGAAACCCGGGGCGCATCTCGATCTTGTCGGCGGCTTCACGCCAGCCATGCGCGAGACGGACGATGATGCCATTCGTCGTGCCCGGGTTTTTGTCGACACGCGCCCGGGTGCAACAAAGGAGGCTGGCGACATTGTTCAGCCAATCGCCTCTGGAGCGCTTGCGGCCGACGATATTGTCGCGGACCTGTACGACCTGACGCGAGGCAAGGCTAAGGGTCGCACCAGCGGGGATGAGATAACGCTGTTCAAATCGGTCGGCGCGGCGATCGAGGATCTGGCGGCGGGCATCGCTGTCTTTAACAATCTGAAAAACAAGAACGATTAAAGGGAGGAACAAGATGGGTAGCGTCGATCCAAGTCAGTTCGAAACGCAGACTTTCGACTGGGGTGTCATCAAATGGCTGGTCAGCCCTGATAACACTCCGGGCGCTAACATCACATTCGGGCAGGTCGTTCTACTGCCGGGCGAAGGGCACACCCGGCACAATCATCCGCAATCCGAGGAAATCCTTTACGTGCTCTCCGGTACGGGTCGCCAGATGGTCGACGACAAGCCGGAATTCGAGGTGCGCGCCGGTGATACGATCTATATTCCGACCGCCATCTATCATTCCACGGTGAATACAGGCTGGGAGCCGCTGGTGCTGCTCGCCATCTATAATCCGGGAGGCGCCGAGCGCGATCTCAAGAACCTTCCGGATTTCAAAGCTGTACCTGCGGGCCAAGCGCCCAAGCTGACGCGGGGGTAAGGCGCGGATCAAGCGAGAAGCCGCCGGCCTGCCGTCGGCTTCTCCTCCTGCCTTGCTCCTGCCCGATCGCTATGGCAGAAGCGTGCAGCCTGATCCGGAGCTGCCGAGCAAATTGAAGCCTTCTCGCGACCGACGCCAAGACCGGCCGAACGCGCCGCGCGAAAAGACCTTCCGCGAGGCCCCGGCAGCACGCCCGAAGTCCGGGGACAACAAGAACGCAGGCGGCGCTGCCGCCAAGCCGGAACTGCCACCGCGTTCGACCGCTCCCCTGCCATCCGAACGCGCGCCCATAATTCTCGAGGTGCTTCCCAACGACGACTATGCACTGATCGACAGTGGTAGCGGCCGCAAGCTGGAGCAATATGGTCCGTACCGCATCGTGAGGCCGGAAGGGCAGGCAATCTGGCAACCGGCTCTGTCGGAAAAAGAGTGGAGCAACGTCGATGCCGTCTTCACCGGGGACACCGATGAGGAGGGGATGGGCCGCTGGCGCTTTCCCAGATCCGCGCTCGGCGAAACATGGCCAATGCGCCATGACGGTATAGACTATCTCGGACGATTTACCTCGTTTCGCCATGTCGGCGTCTTTCCCGAACAGGCGTCCCACTGGGAGCACATGGCCGGGTTGATCGCCGCCGCGCGCCGCCCGGTCAAGGTATTGAACCTGTTTGGCTATACCGGGCTCGCTTCACTCGTTGCCGCCCGGGCCGGGGCCGAAGTCACGCATGTCGACGCGTCGAAGAAGGCCGTGGGATGGGCGCGGGAAAATCAGGAGATGGCGCGGCTCTCGGACAAGCCCATCCGCTGGATTGTCGAGGATGCGATGAAGTTCGCCGAACGCGAGGAACGTCGCGGCAACGGATACGACATCGTGCTGTTCGATCCGCCGGCCTTCGGACGAGGGCCAAAGGGAGAAGTCTGGCAATTGTTTGACGACCTGCCGCGGCTGGCAGCGCTATGCCGCGCGATCCTGACGCCGAAGCCGTTGGCCGTCGTTCTTACGGCCTATTCGATCAGGGCATCGTTCTTCTCCATCCATGCGCTGATGCGCGACACGTTTGCCGGCATGGGCGGGACGGTCGAATCTGGAGAGTTGATCATCCGTGAGAAAGCCGCAGGGCGCGCGCTGTCGACGTCTCTTTTTTCGCGATGGGTGGCGACATGAACGAGCGCAACGCCAATCGCGTCGGTCAGGTCAAGGAGGTCACAAGCCTCGCCAACCCGCTGATCAAGGACATCAAATCGCTTTCGCTCAAGAAATTCCGTGATCAGCAGAACGCGTTCATCGCTGAAGGCCTGAAGCTTGTCATAGATGCGCTCGATCTTGGCTGGACGATCAAGACGCTCATTTTCTCGAAGTCCGGACTTGGAAATCCTGCTGTCGAGAAGACGGCCGCTCGAACGGTGGCGGCCGGAGCGACGGTGCTGGAAGTTTCGGAGAAAGTGCTGTCCGCCATCACCCGCCGGGACAATCCACAAATGGTGGTGGGCGTTTTCTCACAGCGGCTGCTTCCCATCAAAAGCGTCAGACCACAGGGCGAAGACGTCTGGATCGGTCTCGACCGCGTGCGCGACCCCGGCAATCTCGGCACCATCATCCGTACCGCCGATGCCGTGGGCGCCAAGGGTATCATTCTGATCGGCGATACGACGGACCCCTATTCACTTGAGACGGTGCGCGCGACGATGGGATCGATCTTTGCGGTGCCTATCGCGCGGGTCAGCGTCGAGGCCTTTCTCGAGTGGCGCAAGGGCTTTGACGGGCTTGTGGCTGGCACGCATCTGAAGGGTGCCGTCGACTACCGTTCAGTAAAATTTGGGGGCAGGCCAACATTGCTGCTGATGGGCAATGAGCAGCAGGGCCTCCCCGATGAACTGGCCGGATCCTGCGACGGGCTCCTGCGGATTCCGCAGGCGGGTCGCGCGGATTCGCTCAATCTCGCGGTTGCGACGGGGGTAATGCTTTTCGAGATACGGCGCGACGCGCTGGCTCTGTCGGGTGAGGCATGAAAGCATTATTCGGCTACTCCGCGCTCTCGCTTGCGGCCGTAGCGCTCGACCAGTGGCTGAAGATGTGGGTTGAGGCCAATCTCGACATGCATCAGCCGGTCGATATCTTGCCGTTCTTCGCGCTCTACCGCACCTACAATACCGGCGTCGCCTTCTCGCTGTTCTCCTCGGCGGGGGATACACCACTGATCATCCTTTCGATCGCGGTGATCACATTCGTGCTCTATCTCGCCGCTCGCTCGCGGCCCTCACAGATCCTTGCACGCATCGGCTTTGCGCTGATCGTGGGCGGCGCCATCGGAAATCTCATCGACCGGGCGATGCTGGGTTATGTGATCGACTATTTTCTATTCCACACGCCGACCTGGTCGTTCGCGGTGTTCAACCTCGCAGACAGCTTCATATCGGTCGGAGCCGGAATGGTGATTCTGGACGAACTGCTCGAATGGGCCCGGGATCGCCGTCGCCGCACGACCGGCGATTGACGGTCACGCGGTCTATTAGCCGCCCGAGATGCGGGAATCGGGCGATCGTTAAAATTGAAACGATCGCTCCAAAGCTTCTCTAATCGTTGCAATGCTATTGATCTGCCATGGTCGCAGATCACGCATGGGCTATGCCCGATAAACGAGCTTCGCGTCGAGCGGTGTCACCTGCTCAACCGAAGACGGGAGATGCGCAGCCAGAAATCCCGTCTTTCAGGAAGAGCCGCTGGCCGGACCACCTTCGAAGCCTCGGCAAGTCGCTCATCCTTGCTATCTTCCCGCTCGTGGCAGTCGCGCACCTCATGGGGGCGTCGGTCCTCGTCACTTTAGGACTGTTCATCTGCGGACTGGCCACGCTTTATCTGCTCAATCGAAACGTCGAGACTGACGAGCGCCTGGTTGCGCGCCTGCGGGAGAGCGATGCCGACAGCCGGACCCGGATCGAGACCCTTGCCGACCGCGTCTGGGAGTTGCAGGAGAGCGAAGAGCGTTTTCACGGTCTCATAGATGCCCTCGGTGACGTGGTTCTTCATCGCGACCGAGAGGGTCGCGTAGTCTACGCAAACAAGGTCTTTGCCGATCTGGTCGGACTTGATCTGGATCAGGTGAAGGGCAAGACATTGTCGGAGTTCGGAATTGAGATCGGCGTTGTTCCAGATGCGGCATTCTGGAACGGCGAGTGCCTCAGTTCCACCGATGTCGCAATCAGGTCGGCAGGCGGGACACGCTGGTTTTCGTGGATAGAGTTGTCGGTGCGCGACAAGCAGAGCGCGGATGTTTCACATCGCGCAATCGCACGAGACATCACCAGCCGCAAACGCGCCGAGACTGCGTTGATCGCCTCGCGAGAGCGCGCGGAATTTGCGAGCCGCGCCAAATCGCGCTTCCTTGCAACGGTGAGCCACGAGATTCGTACCCCCATGAACGGGATCATGGGGATGGCGAAGCTGCTTGCCGATACGAAGCTGACGCCCGAGCAGCGCACCTATGTGGGCGCCGTCTCGACGTCAGCCAGTGCTTTGCTGGCCTTGATAGACGACCTCCTGGATTATTCGAAGATCGAGTCGGGCCGGTTCGAACCGGAGATTCAGGACGCTTCTCCGCGTGAACTCATCGACAATGTGGTTGAGCTCCTGTCCTCGCGCGCGTTTGCCAAGGGTATCGGGCTTGGATGCGTGGTCGAGCCCAGTGTTCCGCAAACGATCAAATCGGACCCAGGTCGGATACGGCAGGTGCTGCTCAATCTCGTCGGCAACGCTATCAAGTTCACCGATGTGGGTGGCGTAACGGTGCGCATGAAGGCGGAAACGCTGGAAACAGGTCTGGTTCTGCGCATTTCCGTTGCCGATACCGGCAGTGGCCTGATGGAGAAGGACTTTCATCGCATCTTCGAGGAATTCGAGCAGGCCGACAGCACATCCACGCGACCACATGGCGGCGCGGGGCTGGGTCTGGCCATTTCCAAACGTATCGTCCAGTTGATGGGCGGCAAGATATCCGTCGAGAGTTCCCAAGGTTCGGGATCGGTGTTCAGTTTCGAGATACCGGTTCGGGACTATCAGCCGCATTCGGCCAGGCGCGAGAAGATGCTGGAGCATCGAAACGTGCTCATCATGGCCAAGAACGTGGTCGAGGCCGAAACTCTGGCTGAATCCATCCGCGTCCATGGCGGAACGGCGGAGGTCGCCACGACCGCCCAGCAGGCGATCGCGCTCGCCGAGGGCCGCAACACACTCCTCGTCTCGGCGGCAATGGAAAATGGCGACGGACGTCTTCTCAAGCATCTCCGAAGCCAGGGGTTCGCCGATGCCGAAGCCATCACACTTATTGCTCCCAACGAGCGCAGCCTGCTCGCCGAGTATCGCAACAACGGCTACGCGACATTTCTCGCGCGTCCTGTGCGAGGCGAAACCCTATTGCGCGTCCTGCTAAGCGAGCCATCTAAGCGTGGCGCACCTGTAGTCAAGACCGCCGACGACGATGCGACCGAGGATGAGTACTCCGACGACACAGGGCAAAGCGTGCTGGTTGCGGAGGACAACGACATCAATGCAATGCTCACGCGGACGGCCCTGCAGAAAGCGGGCTACCGGGTCGACATCGTCAACAATGGCAAGGCGGCTGTCGAGGCTCTGGAAGCGTCCACGCGTCGCAAACGATACGATGTCGTGCTGATGGACCTGCACATGCCGGTGATGGACGGGTTGGACGCCATTGCGCTGATCCGACGCCATGAGGAAGAGACCGGAATGGCGCCGGTTCCGATCATGGTGCTGTCAGCCGACAGCCAGGAACAGACGCGGCATGCCACCTTAGCCCACGGTGCCTCGGGCTTCCTGACCAAACCGCTCGACCCCGAGCGACTGGTTCGCGCCGTGGAAGACCAGATCGCCGCCTAGGAGCTTTCGTACCTGCGGCGCAGCGTTGCAGACAGGTTTGCCAATCTGTGTCATAATCGTGTTGCAGATATCACCTACGTGCTTCCCAGAGAGGGAATGGAGAGCCACGCAGTGAACGGCCCGTCGTCTTCCGCATTCCACGTTTCAAGTGGTTTCGCCGCTGCGCGAAATCCACGGCCAGGTCCCGGCGCGTTGCTCGGCCGGATCGGCTCGCTCGAGGTACGCCTCGCGCAGAATCTGGACGAGATCCGGGCTGCGCAGGAAATACGCTATCAGGTGTTCTACGAAGAACTGGGCGCGCGCCGCCCCACCGACAGTCGTATCGAGAAACGCGATTTCGATCGCTTTGACGAGGTTTGCGACCATCTTCTGGTTCTGGATTCCGCGCTGCCGGGTCCCGTGGAAAAGCAGATCGTCGGCACCTACCGACTTCTGCGGCAGGAGGTGGCGCTGGAAGCCGGCGGATTCTACTCGGAGGACGAGTTCGAACTGACGGCACTGACCCAACGCCATCCGGGCACCCGGTTCCTTGAACTCGGACGTTCGTGCGTGCTGCCCGCCTATCGTGGCAAGCGCACCATTGAGGTCCTGTGGCAAGGCTGCTGGGCATATGTGAACTATTACGGCATCGATGTCATGACCGGGTGTGCGTCCTTCCATGGGACCGTACCCGCCTATCATGCCGAAGCTCTGTCATTCCTCGCTCACCACTGCCGCGCGCAGGGCGAATGGGACATTCGCGCGGTGAATGGACGCTACCAGCCGATGGACCTGATGCCCGTCGAAGCCGTCGGCCTGCGCTCCGCCATGAATGCCATGCCGCCCCTTATCAAGGGATATCTGCGGCTGGGTGCGAAGATTGGCGATGGTTGTGTCATCGACCATGAATTCGGGACGATTGATGTCTGCATCGTGCTGCCGGTTAAAAGCCTCGATGCACGCTATGTGACCCATTATTCGGCGGATGCGACCCGGTTTGCTGCCTGAACCTGCCGGCAACGAGTGTCGGGTCCGGCCAGCGTCAAACACCCAAGCCAATCTCACGCATCGAACACGATTTTGAGAGATTGTCAGTGGCACCCCTCCCAAAAGGGACGGCGGGGCATAGTTTCCTGTATGGAATTGTCGAACAGTTTGGCCATACAGGGAGAGCGACACAGATGGACTTTACGCGACGCGAAAGCTTGAAATTCGGTCTCGCAGGGGCGGCCGGAATTGGACTGACCACGATCATGCCGTTTACGGCGCGCGCGGCACCGGATGGCTACAAGACGGAGACCGGCGAGATTCAGGTCAGCCCCATCTCGCATGCGAGCTTTGTCATGACTGTGCCCGGTCTGGTCATCTATAACGATCCGGTCGGCGGCAAGGCTCTGTATGAAGGGCAGCCGGCGCCTCAGCTGATCCTGATCACCCATGAGCATGGCGACCATTTCGATCCGGAGACACTGGCGGCAATCGTTGGCGCGGATACCAAGCTTGTTACGAATCCGTCCGTGTTCGAAAAACTGCCCGAGGACCTCAAGGCGAAAGCCACGGCGATCGCAAATGGCGAAACGACGACGGTTGGACCGGTCGAGATCAGGGCAATTCCTGCCTACAACACGACCGAGGATCGCAAGAAGTACCATCCGCAGGGACGCGACAACGGCTATGTGCTGTCGGTGGATGGCCGTAATGTCTATATCGCCGGTGATACCGAGGATATTCCGGAAATGCGCGCCCTGAAGGACATCTACATTGCCTTCGTGCCGATGAATCTTCCCTACACGATGGACGTGACCCAGGCGAGTTCGGCAGTCGCGGAATTCAAGCCGGCCTTTGTCTATCCTTACCACTACAAGGGCAGCGACCCGCAGATGTTCGCCGAGAAGGTGACGGAAGCTGCCCCGGAGACCAAGGTCGTCCAGGGTGGCTGGTACTCCTGAACGTGTCACCGAGTAGAATTGTTGGAGCTCCGCCGCGACCGTCTGGCGATCGCGGCGGGCCTAACACGCATTAGCGAAGACGCTTAGCCATCACTGTATATGCCTTGTGCAGGATTTCCAGTTCGTCGGCGTGCTCGTCGAGGAACTTGTCGATTCCCTGCTGCGGGCGATTTTCCACCGGCCGATGCAAGCGCCACTCATAGTCGTCGAAACAGACGATGCCACCCACTTTCAACATCGGCCAACACATGACTGCGTCCGAATAGACCTCAGCCGCGGTGTGGCCTCCATCGATGTAAATGGCGTCAAACTTGCGACCGGCCAGAGTGGGCAGCACGTCGTGCGACATGCCCTTGAACTTGGTCCAGCGATCTGCATGGCCGGATACCTCGCGGTTGTGGTCAAAGCGCGGCTCGTATCCCGTGTCCTCGAAGAAATCCACGATCGTCATCGTCGATGTGGGATCTGTCAGGATGTTGTCCAGGAACCACAAGGAGGTACGACCCTCAAACGTGCCGACTTCAAGAAAATGCACATCCGGCTTTCCCCTAAACTCGCCCAGATGCGCCTGGTAGAAGGGAATATAGGGGGTGATGTAGTCCTTGGTGAAATGGTAGGGGCCACCCTCCTCGACCGGTAGCGCGAACGTGCCTTTATCCGACATGCTTTCCTTCAAGCTCCTGCACTGAAAGCCGCGAGCGCAGCCATGTTGACGATATCGCTGTCCTTGGCATTGAGCCCGACGATCTGAACCGGCTTGTTAAGTCCGACAAGCAAAGGCCCGATGACAGTCGAGCCCCCAAGTTCCTGCAGCATCTTGGTCGATATCGATGCCGAGTGGAAGGCTGGCATGACGAGAACGTTGGCCGGGCCCGACAGACGGCAGAACGGATATTGCTGCTGCATCAGGGTGTGATTGAGTGCGACATCGGCACCCATCTCGCCGTCATATTCGAAATCGACGCGGCGTTTGTCGAGAATCTTGACCGCCTCCTGAACCCTTTCGGAGCGCTCGCCCTGCGGGTGCCCGAAGGTCGAGTAAGCAAGCATGGCAACACGTGGCTCATAGCCCATGCGCCGCGCAAACCCTGCGACCTCTTCCGCAATGTCGGCAATCTGCTCGGAATTAGGCATGTCGTGCACCGCCGTATCGGCCACGATGACCGTACGCGATCGCGACAGGACCATGGAAACGCCGATGACCCGGTGTCCCGGACGGGCGTCGATGACGCGCCGCACGTCGTCCAGTACCGTCGAGTAGTTTCGGGTGACGCCTGTCACCATCGCGTCAGCGTCGCCCAGTGCGAGCATGGTCGCCGCAAAGTGGTTTCGATCGTTGTTGATCAGCCGCTGGCAATCCCGAAAGAGAAAGCCCTTGCGCTGCAGTCGCTCATACAGATGGTCCGCATAGACGGAATTGCGGCGGGACAGGCGCGCATTGATGATCTCGATACCGGGCCGATTGAGATCCACGCCGGCCGCGTGCGCATTCTCGCGAATGACGTCGTCGCGACCGACAAGGATTGCCGTGCCCAGATTCTGGTTCACATAGGAAACGGCCGCACGCATCACCTGTTCCTCCTCGCCCTCGGCAAACACGGTGCGCTTGGGCTGCCGACGGACGCGGTCGTAGATCCGCGCGAGAGTCGAGGCGATCGGATCGCGCCGCGCGGAAAGCTGTTGGGCATATTTCGCGAGGTCCGGCACAGGGCGGCGCGCTACCCCGCTTTCCATGGCCGCCTTTGCCACTGCGACAGGCACCGCCGAAATAAGGCGCGGATCGAAGGGCACGGGGATGATGTAGTTCGGCCCGAACTTCGGCCGATTGCCCTGATAGGCGGCGGCCACATCGTCCGGCACATCCAGGCGGGCGAGCTCCGCCAGCGCGCGAGCCGCCGCGATCTTCATCTCGTCATTGATTGTGGTGGCGCGCACGTCCAGTGCACCACGGAAAATGTAAGGGAATCCAAGTACATTGTTGACCTGGTTTGGATAGTCGGATCGCCCGGTCGCGATGATGGCGTCGGTACGGATTTCCGCCACTTCCTCCGGCGTGATTTCCGGATCAGGATTTGCCATGGCGAAGATGATGGGATTCTTTGCCATGGATTGGATCATTGCCGGCGTGAACGCGCCACGCGCCGAGAGACCGAACACGACATCTGCCCCTTCCAGAGCATCGGCAAGGCTTCGCGCATCCGTCTTGGCGGCATGAGCGGACTTCCACTGGTTCATGCCTTCGGTGCGCCCCTGATAGACGACGCCCTTGGTGTCGCAAAGCAACACATTGTCAGGCGCAAAGCCCATCGACTTCACCAGTTCGATACAGGCGATGCCCGCTGCCCCGGCGCCGTTACAGACGAGTTTAGTGGTCGCCATGTCGCGGCCGGTGATCTCCAGCGCATTGATGAGCCCGGCTGCGGCGATAATGGCCGTGCCGTGCTGATCGTCATGAAAAACTGGGATATCCATCAGTTCGCGCAGACGCTGCTCGATGATGAAGCACTCTGGAGCCTTGATGTCTTCCAGATTGATTCCGCCGAATGAAGGGCCAAGATAGCGAACCGAGTTGATGAAAGCGTCCGCGTCTTCGGTGTCGATTTCAAGATCGATGGAATCGACATCGGCAAAGCGTTTGAAGAGAACCGCCTTTCCTTCCATGACCGGCTTAGAAGCCAACGCGCCGAGATTGCCGAGCCCCAGGATTGCGGTGCCGTTCGAGATGACGGCGACCATATTACCACGCGTCGTGTAGTCGAACGCCTTGGAGGGATCCTCCGCAATTGCCTGAACGGGCACGGCGACGCCCGGCGAATAGGCTAGCGACAGATCACGCTGCGTTGCCATCGGCTTGGTGGGACTGATCTCCAGCTTGCCAGGCCGGCCCATTGCGTGAAATTCGAGAGCCTCGTCCGGGCTGACCGAAGGGCGCGTGCGATTAGGCTTTTCTGGAGATGCCATGATGGGGTGCGTTTCCTGCCGAGGTTCTTGTTCTTTTGTGGAGTGTTTCGGATTAAGGCTACAATTCGTCAGCGTAAACCGGCAAGGACCTTCCGAAGCGTGTTTTTGTCGAGCGGCCCGTGAAAGATCAGTCGGCACACCACGGCGGAGCAGCCCCCGCGTCCGATCCAGATAAAGCCGGGGCGGCGGTGACGCCGATGATGGCACAGTATCTGGAGATCAAAGCGGCGAACCCGGATTCGCTGCTCTTCTATCGCATGGGCGATTTCTACGAGCTGTTTTTTCACGATGCGGAACAGGCAAGCCATGCCCTGGGCATCGTGCTGACGAAGCGCGGAAAGCATCAGGGCGACGATATTCCCATGTGCGGCGTGCCCATTCATGCGGCCGACGACTATCTTCAGAAGCTGATCGGGCTCGGCTTTCGCGTGGCCGTTTGCGAACAGATCGAGGACCCCGCCGAAGCGCGCAAGCGCGGCTCGAAGTCAGTGGTGAAACGTGATGTGGTGAGACTCGTCACGCCTGGCACCATTACGGAGGACAAGCTCCTTGCGCCTTCCGAGAGCAATTTTCTCATGTCGATGGGCCGCATCAAGAGTGGCGCGGACAACGCATTCGCATTGGCGTGGATTGATATATCAACCGGAGTATTCAGGGTTTCCGAGACGTCAGCGGACCGTCTTCTAGCTGATATATCACGCATAGACCCCAAGGAACTCATTGTTGCCGAGCCCGTATTCCACGACGACGAGCTTGCGCCCGCATTCCATGCACTCGGTCGCGTCGTCGTTCCGCAACCCCCTAGCCTTTTCGAATCGGCCACTGCTCCAAACCGCATCGCGCGCTTCTACAATGTCGCCACGCCCGACAGTTTCGGAACGTTCTCGCGCGCCGAACTCTCAGCCATTTCAGGCGCCATCGCTTACGTGGAGAAGACGCAGAAGGCGGAGCGCCCCCCACTGTCCCATCCCCACCACGAAGATGCTGGATCTACGCTCTTCATCGACCCCGCGACGCGCGCCAATCTCGAACTGCTGAAGACGCTTTCGGGAAGCAGGAGCGGTTCGCTTTTCTCGGCGGTCGACCGAACAGTGACTGGACCCGGCGCAAGACTGCTTGCGGATCGCCTGACCGCCCCACTGACCGACCCCGCCCAGATATCCCGACGTCTGGATTCTGTCTCCTTCTTCCGGCTGGAAGGGCGATTGCGCGAAACCGCGCGCCAGATCCTGAAGGGTACCCCGGACATGATGCGTGCCCTTTCGCGCCTCGCGCTCAACCGCGGTGGTCCCCGCGACCTTGGCGCGATTGCGGGCGGCCTCGAGTCCGCTATGCGTATGGTACAGGCTCTTTCGTCGAGTTCGCTGCCCGACGAACTTAGTCAGACAGCGCAGGATCTGCGCGCCCTGCCCGCGAGACTGTTGGAGAATCTTGCCCAGGCGCTGGACGACGAACTGCCATTGCTCAGGCGCGATGGGGGTTTCGTGCGCACAGGACACGACCCCGAGCTTGACGAGATGCGCGCGCTTGCGAAGGAGTCGCGGCGCATTATTGCCGAGATGGAGCGCAGTCTCATCGATGAGACGGGCGTGCGGTCCCTCAAGATTCGCCACAACAACGTGCTCGGCTACTACATCGAAGTGAGTTCCAACCATCAGTCGGTGATGATGGGAACGGACGAGGCGAAATCGCGCTTCATCCATCGACAGACCATGGCCAACGCCATCCGTTTCACAACGACCGAACTGGCCGAGATGGAAACCAAGATCGCCAATGCCGCGGATCGCGCACTGTCGATCGAGCTCGAGATCTTCGATCTGATGGTGACCGAGGTCACCGATCATGCCGAACTCATCAGGGCTGCGGCAACCGCTCTCGCAGCGATCGACGTCTCCGCGGGGCTGGCGCAATTGGCCGGTGAGGAACATCTCGTCAGGCCAATAGTCGACGCAAGCCTCAACTTCGCGGTCGAAGGCGGTCGCCATCCCGTGGTGGAACAGGCAATCCGCACGCTCAGCGGAAGCGCTTTCGTGGCCAATGACTGTGATCTTTCGCCCGAGACCGACGCGCGGCATGGCGCGATCTGGCTCCTCACTGGCCCGAATATGGGCGGCAAATCGACCTTTCTGCGCCAGAACGCCCTGATTGCCATCATGGCGCAGACCGGCTCTTTCGTACCTGCGACATCCGCGAGGCTTGGAGTCGTGGACAGGCTTTTCAGTCGCGTCGGCGCGTCGGACGATCTTGCGCGCGGGCGTTCCACCTTCATGGTCGAAATGGTGGAGACAGCGGCGATCCTCAATCAGGCAAGTGAGCGGTCGCTCGTCATCCTCGACGAGATTGGACGGGGCACCTCGACTTTCGACGGTCTGTCGATCGCCTGGGCGGCACTTGAGTATCTACATGAGAAAAACCGCTGCCGCGCGATTTTCGCCACGCATTTCCATGAGATGACGGCGCTCGCCGGCAAGCTGCCGCGACTTCACAATGTCACGATGCGCGTGAAGGAATGGGAGGGTGACGTCATTTTCCTGCACGAGGTGGGCGCCGGAGCGGCTGATCGCTCATATGGTGTTCAGGTCGCCCGGCTGGCCGGTCTTCCGGAACCTGTGGTGCGCCGCGCCAAGGAGGTTCTCGCCCAGCTCGAAGCGGGAGAGACATCTGGTAAAGCCAGCCGACTGATCGACGATCTGCCGCTATTTTCCGCAGCCCTGAGGCGTGAGACGCCTGCGACAGGCACTGGCAAGGATGAATTGACGCTGGAGATCGCCTCGCTGAACCCAGACGAAATGACCCCGCGCGAGGCGCTGGAGGCGCTCTACAAACTAAAGGTTTTGGCTGGAAAATAGAGGAAGCCGGGTCTGAATCCCGCCGCATAATTTTCGACATTCCGGAAAGTGTCCGGATCGTTTCAATGCAAATTTAAGCTCAGCCGGATATGCTTTTATCTCAAGTGAAAGCTGCTGCGGCCCGAATAATGCAAAAGCCGACTGGCCCACGCCTCGCAAGGCACTTGGCCGACATACTTCTGCGGCGAACGAATTTGCCGACAATTCTTGCCTTCATCGTGGTGGCGGCAGCAGGATTCTATGCCCATCAGTTGAACCAGACGGTGTTCGAGCAGGATTTGCGCGCCACCGTCCTGCGCGAAGCAACCCTTGTGCATGCCAAGCTGGAGGGCGACGTCAACAGCAACCTCCAGCTTGTGCGCGGACTGGTTGCGACCCTCACGACAGAACCAAATATGCGCCAGCCACGATTTTCTCAGCTGGCGTCGACCATCATCGACGAAAAATCCCAGATCAGGTCGATTGCTGCGGCTCCAGACCTGGTCGTACAGATGGTCTACCCGATCAAGGGCAACGAGCAGGCTTACGGACTCGATTACAGACGAAATCTTGCGCAACGCGACGCTGCATTTCGGGCCAAGGAAACGGGCGCACTCGTCTTCGCCGGGCCGACAGAGCTGGTGCAGGGCGGACGTGGCTTTATCGGACGCTTCCCTGTGTTCGTCGCGAGTCCGACGGGGGACGGCAGATTCTGGGGCATCGTCTCGGCGATCATCGACGCTCACGCGCTTTACCAGCACAGCGGGCTTCTGGATGACGACCTTCCGATCGACATAGCTCTTGTGGGGCGCGACGCGCAGGGCGCCGGCGGAGAACTTTTTTTCGGCGACCCCGATATTCTGCTGCATGATCCGGTGACAACCGACGTCATGGTGCCGTCAGGAAGCTGGCGAATTGCCGCAATTCCGAAGGGCGGGTGGCCCGCCGTTCCGCCAAACACATGGAAGTTATGGCTGTTCGTCATACTGGCTGGCACTTTGGTGATAGCTCCTACTTGGTTGCTCGCCCGCCTGATCGAGGAGCGGACGCGCAACATTGCCGAGCTTCGACGCCGCGAACGTGATCTCGGGCGCCTGTCGCGGCGACTCGAACTCGCGCTCGACAGCTCCCAGATTGGAGTATGGGAGCTGAATACGGAGACCAATGAGCTGATCTGGGACGACCGCATGAATGAGCTGTACGGCTATCCGGCCGATGGCGGTCCGCGCACCTATGCCGACTGGGAACGCGTGCTCCACCCGACGGATGCGGAACATATCACCAGAACGTTCCTTGAGCCCCTCGCGCCAGATAGCCGTCTACAGATTGAATACCGTCTTTTGGTCAATGGTCATGTTCGCCACATTCGTGAAAGCGCCAGAGCTTACAAGGATGAAGGCGAGCCGTTGAGGATTGTTGGCGTGAACTGGGATGTGACCGACGACATCACCATCCGGGAAAATCTCAAGCGCTCAAACCGACTGAGTGAGGCTAGAAACCAGGAGCTGGAGGCGGCAAAGGCCCGGATCGAGTTCAATGCGCTGCACGATTCCCTGACCGGGCTGCCAAACCGGCGGTTTCTGGACGAAACCCTTTCCAAACATGTCAGGCGGTTCGATGCCCATGGCGAACGGGCTGGCCTCCTTCACATCGATCTTGATCGCTTCAAGCAGATCAACGACACGCTCGGCCATGCCGCAGGCGACGCCATGCTTGTCCACGCGGCTGGCGTCCTTAAACTCAACCTACGGCCCGATGATTTCGTGGCGCGCGTCGGCGGCGACGAATTCGTGGTGATCCGTACCACCACCGAGGCGACCGACGCAGCCGACTGGGCCCAGCAACTTGCGGATCTCGCGGACGGCATTATCAACGAGATGCAACAGCCGGTCCGGTTCAAGGGTCACGAATGCCGATTCGGCGTTAGCATCGGCATTGCTTCGGATCTCGACAAGGCCGCGAACGCCCGTGACCTGCTCGTGCGAGCAGATATCGCGCTCTACCGCGCCAAAGCCAGGGGCAGAAACCGCCACCAGTTCTTCAATGACACGCTGCAGGCGGAAATCATCACCACCAAGCATCTTGCAGACGAGATCCTCTCTGCGCTGGAGCGGCAGCAGTTCATCACCTATTACCAACCTCAATTCGACGCCACGACGCATAAGGTGGTCGGAGTCGAGGCGCTGGCGCGCTGGCAGCATCCGAAAAAGGGAATATTGCCGCCGCAGACCTTCATCAAAACGGCTGAAGAGCTGAACGTTGTCGCGATGATCGACCGCATGATCCTTGAACAGACTCTGGTTCAGTTGGAAGAATGGACGAAGCTGGGCATCAACGTTCCAAAGGCGTCCGTCAACGTGTCTGCTCGCCGGTTGCATGATGACGAACTGATCCGCAGCCTCAAGCAGCTCGATATTGCGTCCGGCAAACTGTCCTTCGAGCTCGTGGAATCTATCTTCCTCGACGAAAACGACGAACTGGTCACCTGGAATGTCGAGCAAATCAAGAATCTCGGTATCGACATCGAGATTGACGATTTCGGCACCGGCCATGCTTCGATCGTGTCGCTGCTCAAGCTGCAGCCCAGTCGCCTGAAGATCGCGCGGCAACTGATCATGCCGATCGTGAGTTCGGAAGGACAGCGGCATCTCGTGCGATCGATTATCGAGATCGGACGGTCGCTTGGCATCGACGTTCTGGCTGAGGGCGTCGAGACCATGCAGCACGCGAAAGTCCTGCGCGAACTTGGATGCAACGGGCTTCAGGGTTACGCATTTGCCCGTCCGATGAATGCCGATGCTTTCACAGCCTTCATGAAGGCGCGAAATCTGGCTACGGCCTGCTGAAATCCCAGTGCCTCACGCGCACTCGGATCGAAGGCGACAGCAGCCCCGAGTGTTCACGGACATCAAATCCGGCTATAGAGCCGCCCTGTTTCCTGAAAATGGCCTATATCTCCTAAATGGCGCATATCGCACTTCATCTGGACGAAATCGTTGACGGCAAGGCTTTGCGCCATGCGCTATCGGGTTTGACTGCCAGTACCGGCGGTGATGGTTCATCACCCAAGGTGCGGTCGAACGTGGTGGCGCTGATGCGCGAAACGCTCGACAAAGGCCGTGAGCGGGCCGAGGAAATGCTCAAGGAGGATGGCGGCGGCTTAGCCTGTGCGAGCCGGCTGTCATACCTCATGGACGAGATGATCAGCGCGCTCTACGATTTTGCCGCGACGCACGTCTATCGATCGAAGAACCCTTCCTCTGCCGAGAGAATGGCGGTCGTGGCCGTCGGCGGCTATGGGCGCGGAACGCTGGCTCCCGGTTCTGATATCGATCTGCTCTTCGTGCTGCCCTACAAGCAGACACCCTGGGGCGAGCAGGTTGTCGAGTACATCCTCTACATGCTCTGGGACCTCAGACTGAAGGTCGGCCATGCAACCAGAAGCGTCGACGAGTGTATTCGCCAGGCGCGCGCCGATACCACGATCCGCACGACCATTCTGGAGGCCAGGCTGATCTGGGGCGAAAGCGCGCTCTATGACGACCTTATCGCCCGTTTCGATGAAGAGGTCGTCAAGCTCACTGGCCCCGAATATGTGCAGGCCAAGCTGGCGGAGCGTGACCAGCGGCATGCCAAGGCAGGTGAAAGCCGCTATCTCGTTGAGCCGAATGTGAAGGACGGCAAAGGCGGGTTGCGCGATCTGCACACGCTGTTCTGGATCGGCAAATATTTCTACCGCGTGCGCACAGCCGAGGAACTGGTCGGCAAGGGCGTTTTCACGCGTTCAGAGTACAACCAGTTCATCAAGGCCGACGATTTCCTGTGGGCGGTTCGCTGTCACATGCATTTCCTGACGGGAAAAGCCGAGGAGCGGCTGCATTTCGACATTCAGCGCGATATCGCGCAACGGCTTGGCTACACCAGCCATCCGGGCCTCTCAGATGTCGAACGCTTCATGAAGCACTACTTCTTGATCGCGAAGAATGTTGGCGACCTGACCCGCATCTTCTGCGCAGCGCTGGAAGTGGAACAGGCCAAGCAGGTTCCCGGGTTCAACCGTCTGATCTCTGGCTTCTCGCGCCGCAAGCGCAAGCTCGCCGGGACCAGCGACTTCATTGTCGACAACCATCGCATCAACATCGCTGACGATACGGTGTTCGAGCGCGATCCGGTCAATCTGCTTCGGCTGTTCTGGTTCGCGGACAAGCACGGGCTGGAGTATCATCCGGATGCGCTGAAACTTCTCAGGCGCTCGCTGCGCCTTGTCGACAAGACCTTGCGCCGCAATCCCGAAGCCAACCGCCTGTTCGTCGACATCATGACGTCGGACCGGAATCCCGAGCTCAATCTGCGGCGCATGAACGAGGCGGGGCTGCTCGGCAAGCTGATACCCGAATTCGGGCGCATCGTGGCGATGATGCAGTTCTCAATGTATCACCACTACACCGTCGACGAGCACCTGATACGCTGCATCGGCATCCTGTCGGAAATCGAGCGCGGCGAAGGTGCGAAGTCGCATCCGCTCGCGCACTCCTTGATGCCCAGCCTGCGCGGGCAGCGCGAGCTTCTCTATATCGCTGTCCTTCTGCATGACATCGCCAAGGGACGCCCTGAAGACCATTCGGTGGCCGGAGCGAGGATTGCGCGGCGAATCTGCCCGCATCTTGGGCTTTCCAAAGCCGATACCGACACCGTGGCGTGGCTGGTGGAAAACCACCTGGTCATGTCCATGACCGCCCAGACGCGTGACCTCAACGACCGCAAGACAATCGACGACTTTGCCGCGCTGGTTCAGTCGGCTGAACGACTGAAGCTGCTGCTGGTACTGACGGTTTGCGACATCCGCGGTGTGGGACCCGGCGTTTGGAATGGCTGGAAAGGCCAGTTGCTGAGGACGCTCTATTACGAGACGGAGCTCGTGCTGACCGGCGGCTTTTCCGAAGTTTCCCGCGTTGAGCGCACCAAGGCCGCAAAATCACGCCTGGAGGAAGCGCTCGCAGACTGGCCGGACGCCGATCGCCAGCGGATCCTCGACCTGCACTACAGCAACTATATGCTGACGGTGGATCTCAAGGACCAGATCCGCCACGCTGCGTTCATCCGCGATACCGACAAGGCGGGCAGAAAGTTCGCAACCATGGTCAAGCCGCATGCCTTTGAGGGCGTGACGGAAATCACCATCCTTGCGCCAGACAACCCGCGTCTTCTTTCAATCATCAGCGGGGCATGCGCCGCGGCAGGCGGCAATATCGTGGACGCCCAGATCTTCACGACGTCCGACAGCCGTGCACTGGATTCGATCATGATCAGCCGCGAGTTCGATCATGACGAGGACGAATTCCGGCGCGCCCAACGTGTGGGAGAATTGATCGAGACAACACTGGCCGGGGTGACCCGGCTGGCCGACATCATCGAGAAGCGTACGAAGCCCAAGCGCGGAACGCGAACCTTCAGGATTGCGCCGCGTGTCGAGATCGGCAACACACTATCCAACCGCTTCTCCGTCATCGAAGTCACCGGGCTTGACCGCCCTGGACTTCTGTCGGCAATAACCGGTGCCTTGTCCGACCTCTCGCTCAATATCGTCTCCGCCCACATCACCACCTTCGGTGAGAAAGTGATCGACACATTTTATGTGACCGATCTGACCTGGCAGAAGATCGACAGCCCGAGCCGGCAAAAGACCATCCAGACGCGTCTTCTGTCAGTTCTGGATCGTCACGGGAGCATCCGCAGCAAGCCGGAAAAGGCAGCTGCCGAATGACGACGCGACCGGGTTTCGTCGCAGGGCGATCACGGTGAAGGGACCCGACAAGGCATGAGCCTGCTCAAGAAATTCGCCACTGTGTCCTCTGGCACCATGATGAGCCGGCTGCTCGGGTTCACACGCGAGATGTTCATGGCGGCCGCCTTGGGCACGGGCCCCGTGGCAGATGCGTTCAATGCCGCTTTCCAGTTTCCGAACACGTTTCGCCGGCTGTTCGCCGAAGGCGCATTCAACACAGCCTTCGTTCCGCTCTTCGCCAAGGAAATCGAGGCGAACGGATTGGAAGGCGCGCGCCGTTTTTCGTCCGAAGTCTTTGGCGTGCTTTTCACCGTTCTGATCGGCCTGACGATCCTGATGGAACTGTCGATGCCGCTGCTGGTGTCCACGATTATCGCACCGGGCTTCGCCGACAATCCTGAAAAGTTCGAGCTGACCGTCGGGCTGGCAACGATCATGTTCCCCTATCTCATGTGCATGTCGCTCGCTGCCATGATGAGCGGCATGCTGAACTCGCTACGCAAATATTTCGCGGCGGCCGTCGCGCCCGTTTTTCTCAATGTGATTCTGATCGGCGTGCTCGCCTACGCCTGGTATGAAGGCCACGACGGACGCCGGATCGGCAATGCGCTGGCGTGGGGCGTACTGGCCGCAGGACTGGTGCAACTGGGCATCGTGTGGCTTGCTGTTCGCCGGGCAGGTGTTCGAATCAGATTGCGCATGCCGCATTTCACTCCGAATGTGCGTCGTCTGCTCTGGCTCGCCTTCCCCGCCGCGATTACCGGCGGTATTACGCAGATCAACCAGCTGATCGGTACGGCGATCGCTTCCGGCAAGGCCAGCGCGGTTTCTTCGCTGGGCTATGCCGACCGCATTTATCAGCTCCCGCTTGGCGTTGTCGGCATCGCTGTGGCGATCGTGCTCCTGCCGGAACTCGCCCGCGCGCTCAAGGCCGGCAACCTTCGGGAAGCGTCGAACCTCCAGAACCGCTCGGTCGAATTCACATTGTTTCTGACCTTGCCAGCTGCGGCGGCACTGTTGGTGATGGCCGAACCGATCGTGCGCCTGCTCTATGAGCGCGGCCAGTTTGCCGCTGACGGCAGTACGCAAACCGTTGCTTCGATTCTTGCCATTTTTGCCTTGGGTCTCCCGGCATTCGTGCTGATAAAAGCGTTCACACCGGGTTACTTTGCGCGTGAAGACACCCGAACACCGATGTATTTCGCCGCGATTTCGGTGGCCATCAACCTCAGCATCGCACTTTCCATTTTCCCGTCTCTGGGCGCGCCCGGCATTGCGATCGCCTCCGCCGTGGCGGGATGGGTCAATGCATGCATGCTTCTCGGCGTCCTTATCAAGCGGGGCCATTGGGGAAAGGATGCGGCCCTTCTGAGCCGGATTCCGCGTCTGCTGTTCGCAGCCACTGCAATGGCACTCGCCATCTGGTACGTGCAGGAAACCGTGGCAGCGCCCTATATCGCGTCCGGCGCACCGCTCATTGCAAAGGCAAGCGCCATCGGCTCTATCGTGGTCGGGGCGATGATCATCTATTTCGCGGTCGCCTTCGGGACGGGTGGCGCCGACCTCGGCGCGATCAGACGGAACATGCGCCGCAAAAGCGCGCCAAAAGCCGCGCAAACCTCAGACGATCCGGACGATTCCGGCATTTTGCCGTGATTGTCAGCGCGGACAGACAAAACCCTGTCCGATTGTGGCTCGAAACCGGCCCGTCACTTTTGAGGTGACAGCGGCCAAACTGCGCGCTATAGGGCGAGCCATGATCCACCTCGCCGCCAACTATTGGTACTTTAGCTTTATGAGCTCACCGGCGGTGGGAGGATTTCGCTCGATCTGAAGTTTCCAGAAAGAACATCCGAACAGCCGCCAGACCAGGCGGCTTTTTTGTGCCGCCGGCGACCTCCAGAAAAGGACTAAAGCCGTGTTGAGCACCACTGAAGATCTTCGCATCCGCGAGATTCACGAACTCACTCCACCGAACACGATCACGCGGGAAGTTCCCCGAACGCTTACCGCGACCCATACGGTGACGACTTCCCGCAACGCTATCCGCTCGATCCTCAATCGCAGCGACGACCGGCTGCTGGTCGTGATAGGCCCGTGCTCCATCCACGATCCGGCGGCGGCTATGGATTACGCCTCCAGACTGGCCTCGCTGCGCGAGGAACTCGCCGACCGGCTGGAAATTGTCATGCGTGTCTATTTCGAAAAGCCGCGCACGACGGTGGGCTGGAAAGGCCTGATCAACGACCCCGACCTTGACGGAAGCTTCGACATCAACAAGGGGTTGCGACTTGCACGCAATGTGCTGGCGGCCGTGAACAATCTCGGTCTGCCGGCGGGCTGTGAGTTCCTCGACATGACGACGCCCCAATATCTCGCCGATCTCGTCTCGTGGGGGGCAATCGGGGCGCGCACCACCGAAAGCCAGGTGCATCGCGAACTGGCGTCCGGTCTGTCCTGTCCAGTTGGCTTCAAGAACGGTACCGACGGGAACATTCGAATCGCGGCCGATGCCGTCAAGTCAGCG
This sequence comes from Rhizobiaceae bacterium, assembly GCA_023953905.1. Classification (GTDB taxonomy): domain Bacteria; phylum Pseudomonadota; class Alphaproteobacteria; order Rhizobiales; family Rhizobiaceae; genus Arvimicrobium. The sequence continues at coordinate 41,245 of JAMLJA010000021.1, forward strand.
TCCCAGCCACACCGTTTTCTGGCCGTGACCAAGGAAGGCCGCTCCGCCATCGCCGCTACGGCTGGCAATGAGGACTGCCACATCATCCTGCGGGGCGGCAGCGCGCCGAATTACGATGCGGCAAGCGTCGATTCGGCCTGCGCCGAACTGGAGCGTTCCGGCATCTCGCCCTGCGTCATGATCGACGCCAGCCATGCCAACAGCTCCAAGAAGCCTGAAAATCAGCCTCTCGTGGTGAACGATATTGCCGGACAGGTTGCCGCGGGCGACGATCGCATCATCGGCGTAATGGTAGAGAGCAATCTTGTGGCCGGCCGACAGGATGTCGTGCCTGGAAAGCCGCTGGTCTACGGCCAGAGCATCACTGATGGCTGTATCGATTGGGATAGTTCGGTGTCAGTGCTGCGCACGCTTGCCGATGCCGTCGAAAAGCGCAGACAGGCGCGCCATCAAAACCATGCCGAGGCGAAGGGAGCGGCCTGACGGCCGCCCCTTGGGGGGAGACGTCAGACGTCCAGATTCGCAACCGAAAGCGCGTTCTCCTGAATGAATTCGCGGCGAGGTTCGACCTCGTCGCCCATCAATCGGGAGAACAGCGAGTCGGCATTGGTCGCATCGGTCACCCTGACCTGCAACAGAGACCGGGCATTGGGATCGAGCGTCGTTTCCCAAAGCTGTTCCGCGTTCATTTCGCCCAGGCCCTTGTAGCGCTGCAGCGTAAGCCCCTTGCGACCCGCCGCGAACACCCCGTCCAGCAGCGCTACCGGACCGGAAATCGGTGTCGATATTTCCTTGCGGCGCAATACGGGGGAGGTTTTGTAGATCTCGCCCAGTCTCGCTGAGTATCGATCAAGCGCACGGGCATCGGCGGAATTGATGAGCGCCATATCGAGTTGCGCCGTCTCCTTCACGCCGCGTACGGTGCGCTCGAACGTATAGCCACCCGGCCCCTCATTCGAGGTCGAAAGGCGCCCCTGCCAACCGCGCTCGGTTTCTTCCGAGATGGCGTCCAGACGGCGGGCGATGACTTCCACCATTTCATTGGCTCGGGAAAGATCGGTGACGCTTTCCAGGTTCAGTGCACCCGCAATCGCCGCCTGCTCCACGATCACACGGTTGTAGCGGGAGTGGAGGCCGTTGATGAGCTGACGTACGGCGCGTGCATCATCCAGAACGGACAGAAGATCATGGCCAGCACGCACCTCGCCCGTGTCCAGCACAAGCGACGCCTCATCCAGCCCGGCATCGATCAGGAAATTCTCGAACGCCAGCTCGTCCTTGACGTACTGAACGCTCTTGCCCCGCGAAACCTTATACAAAGGCGGCTGCGCGATGTAGAGAAACCCGCCTTCGATGATGGCAGGCATCTGACGGAAGAAGAAGGTGAGAAGCAGCGTACGAATATGGGCGCCATCGACGTCAGCGTCCGTCATTATGATGATCTTGTGGTAGCGCAGCTTTTCGATGTTGAACCGATAGGGGCTGTTTTCGTCCGAACCGATGCCGGTCCCGAGCGCGGTGATCAGCGTCCCGATCATTTCCGATGACAGCATGCGATCCATGCGCACGCGCTCGACATTCAGGATCTTGCCGCGCAGCGGCAGGATCGCCTGATTCTGACGCGACCGACCGCCCTTGGCCGAACCGCCGGCGGAATCACCCTCGACGATGAATATTTCGGACTTGGCAGGGTCCTTTTCCTGACAATCGGCGAGCTTGCCCGGCAGCGTCGACACGCTCATCACATCCTTGCGGACGGTTTCGCGGGCGCGACGCGCTGCTTCGCGCGCCGCTGCAGCCTGAATGACCTTCGCAACGACGATCTTGCCGTCCGACGGATGCTCTTCGAGCCACGACCCAAGAGCCTCGTTGACCAGACTTTCAACGACGGGACGGACCTCGGACGAGACCAGCTTGTCCTTTGTCTGAGAGGAGAATTTTGGATCGGGAACCTTGACCGAGAGGACCGCCGTAAGGCCCTCGCGGCAGTCGTCACCCATGAGTTCCACCTTTTCCTTCTTGGTCAGGCCGGAAGCGCCCGCATAGCCAGTGATCTGTCGCGTCAACGCGCCACGGAAACCGGCAAGATGGGTGCCCCCGTCGCGCTGCGGAATGTTGTTCGTGAAGCAGAGCACATTCTCGTGGTAGCTTTCGTTCCACCACATCGCCACCTCAACCGTAATGCCGTCGCGCTCGGCGCGAATGGCAATCGGCTTCTGGATCAACGGCTTCTTGGCACGATCGAGATATTTGACGAACTCCTCGAGCCCGCCCTCATACATCAGCTCCACCTGCTTCACGTCGGCATGACGATTGTCGGTCAGCACGATGCGGACGCCGGAATTGAGGAAGGCGAGTTCGCGTAGACGGTGCTCCAGCGTGCCATAGTCGAACTCGACCATGGTGAATGTGCCCGTCGAGGGCATGAAGCTGATTTCGCTGCCGGAACGGCCCTCATTGGTGCCGGGCAGCTTGTTCTGTTCATAGGTACCGGTCACAGCAAGCGGCGCATCGGCATCGCCATGAGTGAAGCTCATCTCGTGAATCTTGCCGTCGCGACGAATCTTGAGCCTGAGCCATACTGAAAGCGCGTTGACCACCGAAACACCGACGCCATGCAATCCGCCGGACACCTTGTAGGAGTTCTGGTCGAATTTTCCGCCTGCGTGCAGCTGGGTCATGATGACTTCGGCAGCAGAGACACCCTCGGTGGGATGAAGATCCGTCGGAATTCCGCGACCATTGTCGATGACAGTACAGGAACCGTCGGCATTCAGCGTGACCGAAACCAGATCGGCATGGCCCGCCAGCGCCTCGTCGATGGCGTTGTCGACCACCTCATAGACCATGTGATGGAGCCCGGAGCCGTCGTCGGTATCTCCGATATACATGCCGGGCCGCTTGCGGACGGCATCCAAGCCCTTCAAAACCTTGATGGAACCGGCGCCATATTCGGCGTTCTCGCCGTTGCCGTTGTCTAGCTCGTCAGTCATGCAAAACTTTCATTGAAACCGCGCCTCGGGATACGTGCAAAAATACGGCCGAATCGCGCCTAGCATCATGCCCAAGATATAGGCGTTCCGGCTCGATTTTCCAAACTTTCGAGGCCGATTTCCTTAGGAAAACCGGGGTTTTGGTAAGCATCGACACGAAAATGTCCGCGTCATGTCCCCGTTCGGATGAAGCAGACCGAAAAGGACAGGTTGAACAGCGGCAACGGCGCGCTTAGGTGTGTGGTATGGACAGGTCTCCCGCGCCCTTCGTTCCGCCAGCGCCCACACCACGAACGAAGCCTCCTTCAACGCTGGAGATGATGCGAATCGTCTACCGCAACCCGCTCGAATTGTGGGGTGAACACTCCTACAGGGAACCTTGGGTGAGCGTCAGCGGAATCGGTGGCGCTCTCGTCGTCGCCAACGACCCCGGATTGATCCGCCACGTGCTCGTCGACAATGCGAAAAACTACCGCATGGCGAAGGTGCGGCAGCTGATCCTGCGTCCGATCCTGCGGGACGGCCTTCTGACGGCGGAAGGAGAAACCTGGAAGCGCTCGCGCAAGGCGATGGCGCCGGTCTTCACGCCTCGTCACATCTTTGGCTTCGCGCATCCCATGCTGGCGAAGACGGAAGCTTTCGTCGAAAAATACGAAACGACGTCCGGTCCTGTGGACATTGCCCAGGACATGACGATGCTGACCTACGAAATTTTGGCCGAAACGCTGTTTTCGGGCGAGATCGCCGGCGAATCGGGAAACTTCGCAAACGAGGTGGAGCGCCTGTTCGAAACTATGGGCCGGGTCGACCCACTCGACCTTTTGCGCGCACCGGAATGGTTGCCCCGTCTGACACGGCTGCGCGGGCGCAAGACGCTTGCCTATTTCCGCAACATCGTGCGCGACACGATGAATATGCGGATCGAGAAGCTGAAACTTGCACCCGAAGAAGTGCCACAGGATTTTCTCACACTGCTGCTGAGAGCCGAAGGGCCGGATGGGCTCAGCAGGGAAGAAATCGAAGACAACATCATCACCTTCATCGGCGCTGGTCATGAGACGACGGCGCGGGCACTTGGCTGGACGATCTATTGCCTCGCCGGGGCGCCATGGGAGCGCGACAAGGTAGAAGCGGAGATCGACGCGGTGTTGGCGCACGAAAGCGATCCAACCAAATGGCTCGACGCAATGCCCCTCACCCGGGCCGCATTCGAGGAGGCGCTCAGGCTCTATCCACCGGCCCCCTCCATCAACCGGGAGCCCATCGAGCCTGAGTTCTACAAGGATCTCCACATTCGGAAGGGTGCAGCCGTTCTGGTCATGCCGTGGATCATTCATCGGCATCGCAAGCTATGGGATCAACCGGACGCGTTCATCCCCTCCCGCTTTCACCCCGGCAATCGAGAGAAGATCGACCGCTTCCAGTATCTGCCTTTCGGCGCTGGGCCACGCGTTTGCATCGGAACCGCATTCGCCATGCAGGAAGCCATTATCGCGCTCGCGGTTCTCATGTCGCGCTACCGGTTCGACATCATTGAAGCGACGAAGCCGTGGCCCGTGCAAAAGCTCACCACTCAGCCCGAAGGCGGGCTGCCAATGGCCGTGTCGAAGCGCAGATAGGCGCGCAGATCCTTGGCGCGCATCATCTCTGCGCGGAAAAGACGTTTGCGACATGTACGGGCCAGCGGCGCGGCAGGACCGCCATCAGATCGAAACGCAGGGACAGGTTTGCTCGATCGCTTTGCCGTGCAAGCCAGAGATCCGCGGCACCTTCTATGCGGTGCGCCGACATGCCGCCAATTGCGTCCATGGCCTCGGCAAGTGTCGGTCGCGCCTTGACCTCGACAATAAGGACGAGATTTCCACGCCTGGCGATCAGATCGATTTCGCCGAGCCTCGTGCGATAGCGGCGCGCTACAATGCGATATCCTTTCACCAGCAGTGCCAGCGCGGCAAACCACTCGCTGCGATGACCGTGCCGATAAGCGGAGAGACGCTTGCGTCTGTGCGCTTCGCTGTCTGTGCTCTTGGTCTCCATCACGACTTTTCGCGAAGCTCCAAGAGACGCCGATAGAGATCGGGTTTGCGCGCGCCAGTCATGCGCGCGGCCTCTCCCGCTGCCTTGGCAGCAGGCATTTCGGAGGCAAGCGACAGCAGCAGGCGGTCAATGTCCTGTGCATCGATCGCTTGGGCGGCGGGTGGCCCAACGCAGATGACGATCTCGCCCTTGGGGGCGTCAGCCTGTGCATAATGGGCCGCCAGCGATGAAAGCGGGTCGGCGCGAAACTCCTCAAAAGTCTTGGTCAATTCTCGGCCGATGGTCGCGGGCCGGTCACCCAGCACATCGGCCATCGCTTCGAGTGTATCGGTCAGCCGCCGGGGAGACTCGAAGAAGATCAGCGTTGCCGGGACTGCCTTGATCTCTTCAAGCCGGGCACGACGCGCGCCATCCTTCACCGGCAAGAATCCGCAAAACATGAAGGCGTCCGAAGGCAGGCCCGACCCCGTCAGTGCTGCCAGCACAGCCGACGCGCCGGGTATCGGCACAATGCGGATGCCCGCCTCACGCGCCCGCAATACCAGCCGGAAGCCGGGATCCGACACGAGCGGCGTGCCTGCGTCCGAAACGAGCGCAACGCTCTTGCCCGCCTCAAGTGCCGCGATCAGGCGAGGACCGGCTTCATCGGCATTGTGCTCATGATAGGCGACAGGCTTCTGCCGGATGCCGTAGCGGTCAAGGAGAACACGGGTGACGCGGGTGTCCTCGCACGCCAGCACGTCGCAGCCCGCCATCGTTTCCAGCGCGCGCAGTGTGATGTCGCCGAGATTTCCAATAGGCGTGGCGACCAGATACAGCATCGGCTCAAGAGGCCGCGCCGCAATCTGCGTGCCTCCGATCATGTAGCTCGCTGCCGGCTTTTCCACGTCGTCTCCATACCATCGCCCGGATCAGTCCGCGCGGCCAACCATTGACACGACGAGCCGCGCCTTGCAAAGCGCGCGATCACGCAGAGAAGAGACGACATGCTCATGGCTCTCACCCGCCGCCGCTTTCTATCAGGTCTTTCGCTGTTCGCCGTCACTGCAGGCGGCTGCCAGTCGGTGCCCTCCGGATTGCCGGATCAGCCCACTGGGGTGACGCCCGTGGTCACGGAAACACTTCCCCCGGCGCAGGGCGAAATGATTGGATCGGGACCAGTTCGCGTGGCGATGCTGTTGCCGATCGGCGGCAGCGGCAACGGCGCCAAGATTGGCATCGAACTGCGCAACTCGGCCCGACTCGCGGTAGAGGATTTCGGCAGCGATACGCTCCAGATCGTCGTGAAGGACACGGCTGGCCAACCCGAACTGGCGCTTTCCATGGCAACAGAAGCGCTGGCGGAGGGCTCCTCGGCCCTGCTTGGACCCGTCTTTGCGCCCGAAGTGTCCCGGATCGCCCCTACTTTGCGCCAGTCAGGCAAGATCGCGATCGCATTCTCCTCGGACCAGACAGTTGCCGGAAACGGCATCTATCTCAATTCCTTCCTGCCTCAGGGGATTGCCGACCGCACAGTGACCTATGCGTTTTCCCAAGGGCTAAGGACGTTCGTGGCGTTGGTTCCCAATAACGCTGCCGGTGCGGTGATGGAGCGACAATTGCAGGAGACACTGCAAACGCTTGGCGGAGAGGTTTTGCAGGTCGAACGCTATGAGCCGAATGACGGCTCGGTGCAGACCGCCGCCGCGGCCATTGCCGCCAAGGCGAATGAAGCTCAGGCAATCTTCATACCTGATGGCGGGCCAAGCCCGAATGCCATAGCCGCGGCACTGCGTTCGAACGGGGTTGATATTGCCGCCAAGAAGCTGCTGGGCACGGGTCTTTGGAACAGCTCTTCCCTCGCCGATCCCGCTCTTGCCGGGGCGTGGCTGGCCGATGTCGATCAGGCCAGGATCAACGAGTTCAAGACCCGCTACCGCCAGAAGTTTGGCGCTGAACCCTCGACCAACGCCGTGCTTGGCTATGATAGCGTGTCGCTTGCCGTCAGCATCGTGAAGGTCCACGGACCCGTAGGTTTCACGGCCGGCGTAATTGAGGCGCGGTCGGGTTTCACCGGCTATGGAGGCGTATTCCGCTTCGGATCAGACGGTTCCAACCAGCGTGCCTACACGGTTTATGAGATCGAGCCGGGCGGTCGACGCAAGATTGTCAGCCCCTCGCCAACCAGTTTCAGTGGCGCATGAGCGGGCGTTTCAGGCGGAACAAATCGGCAGCTTCCCAGTTTTTCTCCGCACAGGGAGAATTGCTATGGGACAGCTTGAAATTCAGGACAGTTTCGCCCCCTATTTCGATTCCGAATGCGAAAAGAGCGAGGCTTCGACGCCCCCGGCCAGGCCCCTCGGTTATCGAGCCAGATCCGCAACGAGGGCATCCAGCACGACCATGCCCGAAGGCGTGGCGCGCAGATTCGAGTTCCCGACTGATGCGATCAGGCCCTCATCCTGAAGGATAGATACGCGGCGCGAGGACAGCGTGTGACCTGAAAGTGCCTCGTAGCGGGCAAGGTCGATGCCTTCGACCAGCCTGAGCCCCATCATAAGGAACTCGTCGGCCTCCTCCGATTGCGTCAGAACCTCTCCGCCGACAATGCCGTGGCCTTTCGATTCGACGAGGTTGAGCCAAGCTTCCGGGAACTTTTCGGTGAAGGCGACCACGCGCTTGTCGTTTTCGATGAACCGGCCATGAGCGCCCGGACCCACCCCGACATATTCCCCGTATCGCCAATAGGTCAGATTGTGGCGGCTCTCGCAGCCGGGTCGCGCATGGTTAGATATTTCGTAGGCAGGCAGTCCGTGGGCTGCCGTGACGTCCTGCGTCATCTGATAGAGGTCGGCGGCGGTATCGGGATCGGGAATGACGAGCTTTCCCGCGTTGTGCAGGTCGAAGAAGCGCGTCCCTTCCTCGATCGTCAGTTGATAGAGTGAAAGGTGATCGACAGTGTATCCGATCGCTTTTTTCAGCTCCTCTGCCCAGTCCGCCGGCGTCTGTCCCGGTCGGGCGTAGATCAGATCGAAGGAAAGCCGGGGAAAGATATCGCGCGCGAGCCCTATCGCCTTCAGCGCTTCCTCGACATTGTGCAAGCGGCCCAGAAAGCGCAAATCCTTGTCGTTGAGCGCCTGTACGCCAAGCGAGACGCGATTGACGCCAGCCGCTCGGTAACCGCGAAAGCGCTCCGCCTCCACCGATGATGGATTGGCTTCCAGCGTCACCTCAATGCCTGCCGGGACGTGCCATTTGGCCGAAATTGTCTCAAGAATCGAGCCGACGGTTTCAGGCTTCATCAATGACGGCGTTCCACCGCCGATAAAAATGCTGGTGACGGTGCGCGGGCCGGTTCGCTCGCGGCGGTCCGCCAGTTCTGCGGCGAAAGCCTTGGCGTAGCGCTCCTGATCCACCGGCTGATGGCGCACGTGACTGTTGAAGTCGCAATAGGGGCACTTGGCCGCGCAGAATGGCCAGTGCACATAGACGCCGAAGCCCGGGTCGCGGTCGATGGGCAAGACCGCGTTCAAGCCGAACCCAGCCTCGCCTGGGCGAACTTCTGGAAGGCGCGGGCGCGATGGGAGAGTGCGTCCGGCTGACCGGGCTTCCAGCCGTGCTTTTCCTCGGCGGTCATCTCCCCAAACGTGCGCTGGTGGCCGAGAGGCAGAAAAACAGGATCATAGCCAAAGCCGCTGTCGCCGCGCGGCGGCCAAACCAGATGACCTTCGGCCTCACCCCTGAAATACTCCGCCTCGCCATCTGGCCACGCCAGACAAATGACGGCGACAAACCGCCCGCCGCGGTGCGCTGGATCGCTTGCGCCAGCTTCCTGCAGGCGCTTTTCTGTCTTTTCCATCGCCATCATGAAATCGCGGCTGCCATCCGGCTTTTCTGCCCAATTGGCCGTATAGACGCCAGGCTCTCCGTCAAGCGCGTCAACCGCCAGTCCCGAATCATCCGACATTGCCGGCAGTCCCGTGGCCTTGGCCGCCGCGAAAGCCTTGATGTAGGCGTTTTCCTCGAAGGTCGTCCCGGTTTCGTCGGGCTCGGGAAGGCCGAATTCCTTGGCCGATTTCGCATCGATGCCAAACGGCTCCAGGAGATCTGCGAACTCGCGAAGCTTGCCGGCATTGTGGCTCGCGACGACAAGTGTCTTGCCCTTCAGATCCCGCATTCAAATGCCCCAGATACGAGGTTCGGCAAACTCGATCGAATTGCCGGACGGATCGCGCAGATAGATCGAACGGCCGCCATTGGGCCATTCGAAATCCGCTTCGATCACAATGTTGCGTGATTCGAGATGCGACTTCCAGCGTGTGATCTCTTCAGCGCTTGCCGCAAAGCACAGATGCCCCTGCCCCACGGTCCCGTGCGGGGGCACCGGCAGCTTTGCGTCGGGGGCCGGAGGATTTCTGGTTGCGTCGGCGTTGAAGAGCAGAACGACACCGTCTCCACACCGGAAAAACACATGGCGTTCCGCAACCTTTGCGATCACGGGAAGGCCAAGGACGTCGGCGTAGAAGACCTCGGCGGCTTCGAGATCTGTCACGTAAAGTGCGGATTCAAGAACGGCAGACGGTTTCATATTCCTAGGCAACGGCCATCTGCTGGAGATCGACGAGACGCTTGATGCCATTGCGTGCAAGCGTCATGAGCTGGTGCAGTTGCTCTTCGGAGAACGGCTCGCCTTCGGCGGTACCCTGAATCTCGACGATGCCGCCCTTGCCGGTCATGACGAAGTTCGCGTCGGTACCGGCCGAGGAATCCTCCAGATAGTCAAGGTCGATGACGGGCTCGCCATTGTGAATGCCGCAGGAAATGGCCGCGACATGATCCTTGAGCACCTTAGAGACCGCCACCATCTGGCGCGCCTCCATCCAGCGCAGGCAATCGTATAGAGCGACCCACCCGCCCGTAATCGAGGCAGTGCGCGTTCCGCCATCGGCCTGGATGACATCGCAGTCGATGGTGATCTGTTGCTCGCCCAGGGCCTGGAGGTCCACCACAGCGCGCAGCGAGCGTCCGATGAGACGTTGGATTTCAAGGGTGCGACCACCCTGCTTGCCTGCCGAAGATTCGCGGCGCATGCGCTCTCCCGTGGAGCGTGGCAGCATGCCATATTCTGCCGTAACCCAGCCCCGGCCAGTGTTGCGCATCCAGCCCGGAACCTTTTCCTCAAGACTTGCCGTACACAGGACGTGCGTGTCCCCAAACTTGACGAGGCACGAGCCCTCGGCGTGCTTGGACACGTTGCGTTCGAAGGAAATGGCCCGCATTTCGTCGGGCTGACGTTTGGAAGGGCGCATGCAGGCCTCTGTCATTCGTGGGAATCGTGGGCGTTCTTAACCGTCCCGGACGTGTGGCGCAAAGGAAAACCCAAAACCTTCCTGCATGTTGTGTTCGACCGTCCGACGTCTATATTCAGGGTTGAGGTTTTCCACACAATGACAAAGCCCATCACCGACCCCAGCCTGCAATCCCTCGATCTGCGATCTCGCGACATCTTCCGGCGCATCGTAGAGTCATATCTGCACGACGGCGAACCGGTCGGTTCGCGCAATCTCTCGCGGCTCCTGCCATCGACCCTTTCGCCCGCCACGGTACGCAACGTGATGAGCGACCTTGAGCAGCTTGGTCTGATCTACGCGCCGCATATCTCGGCCGGCAGGCTCCCGACACAGCAGGGGCTGCGCTTTTTCGTCGATGCCTTCATGGAGGTTGGCGACCTCAGCGAAGACGAGCGTCGAACGATCGATACGCAGGTCAGAGCCTCGGGCGGCGACATATCGCTGGAGCATATGTTGACGGAGGCAAGCCAACTCTTGTCGGGGCTTTCGCGCGGTGCGGGTGTCGTGCTCACGGCAAAGAACGAACTTCCGCTGAAACATATCGAGTTTATCCAGCTTGATCCCACGCGCGCGCTTGCCGTGCTGGTATCGCAGGGCGGAGATGTCGAGAATCGCGTCGTCGAGCTGCCCACGGGCGTCACCACATCACAGCTCCACGAAGCGTCGAATTTCCTCAATGCCCATATCCGGGGCAGGACGCTGGTCGAGGCGCGAAGCGAGATCGAGCGCCTCAAGACTGAAACACGCCAGGCGCTGGACACTCTCTCCCAGGATCTTGTGGAAAAGGGCCTCGCCATCTGGGGCGGCGCCGAAAGCGGTGTGCCAGCTCGGCTTATTGTTCGGGGCCGGGCAAATCTGCTCGAGAACGTCACGGCGCAGGCGGATCTGGAACTGCTCAAGCATCTGTTCGACGATCTGGAGACCAAGGACGGCCTTCTTCAGCTCCTCGACCTGGCCGAGGCGGGTTCAGGTGTGCGCATATTCATCGGTTCGGAGAACAAGCTATTCTCCCTGTCGGGTTCGTCACTCGTCGTGGCACCCTACAAGGACAAGGATGCGCGTGTCGTCGGCGCGCTCGGCGTGATCGGCCCGACGCGGCTCAACTATGCGCGCATCGTGCCGATGGTCGATTACACGGCTCAGATGGTCAGCCGGATGTTGCGCTGAAGACCGGCACGGGAGCGGTTGTTGGCGCAGCATGACCAGCGCGTGCGGCGGTTGGAAAATGCGTTCACACGCCAAATCGCCGTTTGCTCGACCTGAACCGGCAGCTGAAAGTTCTCCAAGCCTTGATTTTTGACTTTCGAACCTCGATATCGGGCGCAAATTCGTGGCCCTCAAGACCAGCGGAAAAGTAATGACCGACACACCCAGAGAAGATACGCCAGTCGACGACATGCTCGACACATCCGAAACGGTGAACACCGGGGCGGCCAAAGACGCGGACGCTCATTTCGAAGTGCTCGATCGCCTGATGAAGGAAAATGAAGAGCTGAAGGATCGCGCGCTGCGAATTGCGGCGGAGATGGAGAATTTGCGCAGACGAACGGCTCGCGACGTGCAGGATGCGAAGTCCTACGCCGTAACCAACTTCGCTCGTGACATGCTGTCGGTCTCCGACAACCTTCGACGCGCCATCGAGGCAGTCTCAGCCGAAGCCAAGGCGGCGGCGGACAGCACATTGAAGGCGCTGACAGAAGGCGTCGAGATGACGGAACGGGGCATGCTCTCGACGTTGGAGCGCCACGGCGTGAAGAAGCTCGCGCCGGAAGGCGAGAAATTCGACCCGAATTTCCATCAGGCGATGTTCGAGATTCCCAATCCCGAAGTACCGGCGAATACTGTGGTCCAGGTCGTGCAGCCTGGATATTCGATCGGCGAGCGCGTGCTGCGCCCGGCGATGGTCGGAGTTTCCACGGGCGGCCCCAAGCAGGCGGCAGCAAATGATGCCAAGCCTGAGCCTGGCCCGATCAGCGAAGAAGCTGAGAAGGACGCCTGAGGCGATACGGCAATCAGGGCCTGAGGACGCGACGGCCGCACCCCGGCACGAGCAGGGTAGACGTCCGGTGGTGATTGAAGCAGGATCGTCCATGATCATTTGCCGGCTGTCGCTTCAATGAACCTGATCCAGTTTCTGGACTATGCGGGTGTCGCGGTCTTCGCCGCGACCGGAGCGCTTGCTGCGTCCCGCAAACGGCTCGACATCATCGGCTTTCTGTTTCTGGCGAGCGCAACCGCGATCGGCGGCGGCACGTTCCGGGATATCATCCTCAACATACCGGTATTCTGGGTCGGGAACACGGACTACATCTGGATCTGTGTTCTGGTTGCCCTATTCGTGTTCTTCACCGCACACCGCATTGAGTCCCGGTACAAATTGCTTTTATGGCTGGACGCCGTCGGATTGGCGGCCTTCTGCGTGATGGGCGCGGCGAAGGGCCTCACCGTGACAGGCTCGGCGCCGGTCGCGGTCATCACCGGATTGCTCACAGCAACCTTTGGCGGCGTGCTTCGTGATCTTCTATCACAGGAGCGGTCGGTGATCCTGACGCGGGAAATCTATGTAACGGCGGCTTTGGCCGGAGCCGTCACCTACACGGTCCTCGGCATTGCGGGGCTCGCCATGCAGGTGTCGGCGATCATCGCCTTTCTTGTCGCGTTGGGTATCCGGGGAGGCGCTCTGCGCTACGGATGGTGTCTGCCCGATTACAAAGGGCGACCGGGACGGCGACCAGAGGACATCCCCTGACCCTTCAGGATCAGGCCGCTGCCTTCGCGTCGAAGTCGAATACCGTCAGGTTGCGCCCCTGCCGCTTCGCTGCATAAAGCCGTGCGTCCGCGATCCGCATATGGGCGCTGACGGACATTTCCGGATCGAGTGCGACACCACCGATACTGACGGTGAGCGGCTGGGCGACGCCCTGTGGACTAAACAAGAATCTGCTCGACCTCAACACGTATGCGCTCTGCCAGGATCGCCGCATCGGGCATGGATGCCCGGCTAAGCAGCACGGCAAACTCCTCGCCTCCTATGCGTCCCACCACGTCTTCGTGCCGCACGATCCGCCCGATGGCCGCGGCGATCTGCCGGAGCGCCTCGTCGCCGACAGGATGGCCATAAAGATCGTTGATCGATTTGAAGTCGTCGGCGTCGATGATCAGCAGGGCGCCGGGATCTTTCTTGCGCCGCTCACGAAGCTCCTGGAGAAAACTTTCACGGTTCAGGAAGCCCGTCATAAAGTCGCGTCGAGACTTTTCAAGAAGCGCGCTATGGGCAGCCGACAAGGCTTCGTGAGCCGAAGTTAGTTGGGCGTGCAGGCGACGCATACGCTCGTTTTGCCAGAAAGTGTGTGCGCTTGCGGGTGCGGCAACCACGATCGGACAAACGACACACATGATCAGGGCGAATCCATCGAGCCGGCTCCCGAAGGACGACATGATGAGGAAGGCCGCAATAAGCGAGCCGATCACCGACAGGGTAGTTGCACACAGAGTCTTGAGCAGGATTTTCTTCATGGCGTATCGACGCGCGAGACTGCATGGCGGCAAGAAATATCGAGTTTCATCGGCTCTTAAAATGCGAACTATCTGAAGATTTCGTGTGTTTCAAAAATGCTTTCCGTCCGTTCTTTTCGTGCCATAAGGGCGCCATGACAAGCTCCCCGAATCGTCAGGATTTCGCCCACATCCGTGATTGGGTGTTCGACCTGGACAACACGCTGTATCCGCATCACACAAATCTGTTCTCGCAGATTGATGTTCGAATGACCGCCTATGTGTCGGAACTTCTGAAGCTGCCACGCGATGAAGCGCGTCAACTGCAGAAGAAGCTCTATCTGGAGCATGGAACAACGCTCGCCGGCCTCATGGCGCTGCACGGGATCGATTCCGACGATTTTCTTCAGAAAGTCCACGACATCGACTATTCATGGCTGCAGCCCGACGAGAAGCTGGGCGACGCGATCAAGGCGCTGCCAGGTCGCAAATTCATCCTGACCAATGGAAGCCGTGGCCACGCAGAGCGCACCGCGGCCCAGCTCGGCATACTTGACCATTTTGACGATATTTTCGACATCGTTGCGGCTGGCCTTACTCCGAAACCGGCTCGTGAAACCTACGACAAATTTCTGTCATTGCACGAGGTCGCCGGTCCCAACGCCATCATGTTCGAGGATCTGGCGCGTAACCTGATTGCTCCCAAGGCGCTCGGCATGACCACGGTACTGGTCGTGCCGCGCAATTTCGAACCGACTTTCGCCGAAATCTGGGAACGCGACGCGGCCAAGGAAGACGATGTCGACTATGTCACCGACGATCTGACCGGCTTCCTTCAGTCCATCGCGCCACAGACGGCCTGAGACGTCTTCCGAAGCTGATCCTGCGCCGCTATGTCGCTGCCCCCAGCTTGTAGAACTCGCTGATGATCGCCCAGGCTTCATCAGCGGTCTCGGCATAGTCGATGATGTCCTGATCGCCCGGCGAGATGGTGCCCTGTTCGGCCAGGAAGTCGAGGTTCAGTGCGCCCTCCCAGAATTTGCGACTGAACAGGATCACTGGCACGCGCTCCATTCGGCCGGTCTGGATCAAGGTAAGCGTCTCGAAAAACTCGTCGAGCGTGCCGAAGCCACCAGGAAACACGACGACCGCCTTGGCGCGCATGACGAAGTGCATCTTGCGAATCGCGAAATAGTGGAAATTGAAGCACAGTTCCGGCGTCACATAGACGTTGGGCGCCTGCTCGTGCGGCAGGACGATATTGAGGCCGATGGATGGTGCACCGACGTCGTCCGCGCCACGGTTTCCAGCTTCCATGACGCCGGGACCGCCGCCTGTGGTCACGACGAACTCCCGATAATAGGACTCGGCCGCATGTCGCGAACAGATCCGCGCGAACTCGCGGGCCTGTTCGTAATATTTGCTGTTCTTGAGTAGATTCTTCTTCTGCGTTTCATTCTTTGCAGCCCAGGCATCGCCGCCCGGTTCAGGCAGTCGCGCGCCGCCGAACATCACGACCGTCGAACGAATACCCCGCTCGGCAAGCGTCATTTCGGGCTTGAGCAGTTCCAGTTGCAGGCGCACTGACCGCGTTTCGCGACGGGTCATGAAATCCTGATCGTTCCAGGCGAGACGATAGGTAGGCGCGCGCGTCTGCGGCGTATCGGGAACGCTTCGGGCGCGCTCCAGATCCTCGTCCGAATGTGAAAGTGGCGTCCAGCCGACCTTTTCCTCCGGTTCCATAGCCATTCCCGTTTTCCCGGCTGCCGCCGTCCGATGCCTGCCGCGCAATTGACCCTTGCCGGTGCATGACATAGTAGGGTCGGCGCGATTCCGAAACACCTTATCCGCCCGCGTCTTAACGCCACCTTTAACGGAGTATTTGCCATGGCGAAGCCCGACCTTGCCGGTCTCGAGACAATTATCGAGAAGGCATTCGACGCTCGCGAGGGCGTTTCGACTGAGACCAGCGGGGAAATCCGTGAGGCGGTAGAGACGGCCCTGAACCTGCTTGACCGTGGCGAGGCGCGTGTCGCGGAGCGGCAGGCCGACGGCAAATGGCAGGTGAATCAGTGGCTCAAGAAGGCTGTGCTCCTGTCGTTCCGGCTCAACGCCATGGAGATCATTCCGGGCGGTCCCGGCGGCGCGACCTGGTGGGACAAGGTTCCGTCCAAGTTTGACGGCTGGGGAGCCGTCGATTTCGAGCGCGCCGGCTTCCGCGCGGTGCCATCGGCCGTTGTCCGCCGCTCGGCCTATGTCGCGCCGGGTGTCGTCCTGATGCCGTCCTTCGTCAATCTCGGTGCACGTGTCGACACGGGCACGATGGTCGACACATGGGCGACTGTCGGGTCCTGCGCGCAGATCGGCAAGAATGTGCACCTATCGGGCGGCGTCGGCATTGGCGGCGTTCTGGAGCCATTGCAGGCTGGCCCCACCATTATCGAGGACAATTGCTTTATCGGGGCGCGTTCCGAAGTTGTCGAAGGGTGCATCGTGCGCGAAGGCTCGGTTCTGGGCATGGGCGTCTTCATCGGCCAGTCCACCAAGATCGTCGATCGCGCGACCGGAGAAGTGTTTTACGGAGAAGTGCCCGCCGGGTCGGTCGTGGTGGCGGGGACAATGCCCGGCAAGCCGCTTCCGGGAGGCGAGCCCGGCCCCAGCCTCTATTGCGCCGTGATCGTCAAGCGCGTCGATGAAAAGACCCGTTCAAAGACGTCCATCAACGAATTGCTGAGAGATTGATCTTTTTTCAGAGTGGACGCACCTTCCTGTCGGCGCAGGCTGACGCGCCGTTTCGACGGAGGGGATGAACATGGATTGGACTCTCATAGCGCTGGTGCCGGTGATTGGCGGAATATGGCTTCTGATCGAGTGCGGGCTCCTTGAGGGTACGCGCGGCGCCAACAGATTTGGACCGGATCCTCTTGGCTGATACAGGCAAACTTCTCTGGTTCTTCTTCAAGCTCAGGGGCCGCGCCGGGCGCGCGGCCTACATATTGGGCTTTCTGTTCCTCATGGTGGTGATCTCGTTTCCGCTCTACCGGTTCATGCTTTATCCGGAGGGAACACCTGCGGCTCAGACCTGGTCGCTGATCTTCGGCATATGCTTCGTTGCGGCGCTGTGGTCGCATGTCGCCATGAGCGTCAAACGCTTTCATGATCTGGGACGGACTGGCTTCATGAGCGCGACCTTGTTCATTCCGGTAATTTCACTGATCGCGTTCGCCTATCTGTGCATCGCGCCGGGTACACCAGGACCCAACCCTTACGGCCGTTCCCCAAACGCGCCCGAATAGCCCCGCAACAGCTCCGACTGAGCGCGCAGGCCCGATAGCGTTGGACAGAGCCGAAGCTATGGCTATCATGACGCGTGGGCCGTGACAGGCTGCACTGTTTCCACTATCGCTCCGCACCATGACCCTCGCTACAGATCCGGCTGCCAATCTCGCCACACTCATCCGCTGCCCGTCCGTGACGCCTGCCGAAGGCGGTGCACTCGGGGCGCTGGAGGCCATGCTGACACCGCTTGGCTTCGCGGTTGAGCGGCCTGTCTTCAGCGAACACGGCACACCCGACGTCGAGAACCTCTACGCGCGACTGTCCGGCAACGGGCCACATATCATGTTTGCCGGCCACACAGACGTCGTTCCGACGGGCGACGAGCGGGACTGGTCGCATCCGCCTTTCGCGGCAGAAATCGTCAATGGCATGATGTATGGGCGCGGCGCCGTGGATATGAAGGGCGGCATCGCCTGTTTCGTGGCCGCATTGTCGAGATATCTGCAAAAACACAGCAAGCCGAAGGGATCGGTTTCACTGCTGATCACCGGTGACGAGGAAGGACCCTCAATCAACGGTACGGGCAAACTGCTCGAATGGGCGGCAGCCAAGGGCGAAACCTGGGACGCCTCGATCGTGGGGGAGCCCACCAATCCCGAGAAACTAGGCGATATGATCAAGATCGGGCGTCGCGGTTCGATTACCGGCGTCATAACGGTCTACGGAAAGCAGGGGCATGTCGCCTATCCGCATCTGGCGGACAATCCCGTACGCGGGCTGATGGCATTGCTCGATGCGCTGATTGCGAAACCGCTTGACGAAGGGACGGAGAATTTCCAGCCGACCAATCTGGAGATCACCACCGTGGATGTGGCAAATCCGGCGGCAAACGTCATTCCCGGACGCGCCACGGCGACGTTCAACATACGCTTCAACGATAGCTGGACGTCGGAAAGTCTTCAGGCGGAGATCCACAACCGGCTCGATCTGGCTGCCGAGTCAAACAGCTACCGAACAGGACGCGACGAGCCCGTCTCATTCGATCTCGCTTGGAAGGATCGTCCGAGCCATGTGTTTCTGACGCGAGACGACAAGCTCATCGAAAGCCTGTCGAAATCGGTAGCCGCCGTAACCGGACAGACCCCGAAGCTGTCGACCACGGGCGGCACGTCCGACGCGCGCTACATCAAGGACTATTGTCCCGTGGTTGAATTCGGTCTCGTCGGTCAGACCATGCATATGGCGGACGAACGGGTGGCGCTTGACGATCTTGAAACGCTGACGCGCATCTACGAGCGCTTCCTGGAAGACTGGTTCGGCTGACCGGAATGCTCGACACGACGGACATCCAACGCAGTCTGAAAGGTGCCTGGCGGGTCATGACCGGCCGCCCTGACGGCATGCGGATGCTCGATACCTCGCTGGAAGGTTTCTGGGATTCCTTCTTCGCGATCATTGTTGCATTTCCCGCGCTCGCCATCGGCTGGTTTGCCAGCGCCGATACGTTCGTGCAGTACATCGAGGGTGTATCGCGCGCGTCGATCGTGGCGCGGCTTGCAATCGTAGATCTCGCCGTATGGCTGCTACCGCTGATCATCCTTGGCCTTGTGGCAAAGCAGGTCGGCATCGCGGACCGCTTTGTGCACTATGTCGTTTCTGGAAACTGGGCCTCTGCCGTTCTCGTCTGGATGATGGTGCCGCCGAGTCTGCTGAAACTGGTCGCCCCGGACACCGCGGATTTCGCATCCATGCTGTCGCTGGCGCTGTTTCTGTTGTCGATGGTTCTCACGTGGCGGCAGACCAATGTGGCACTCGCGAAGGGACCCGGCCTCGCCACGGCTGTTTTCGTGGCCATGTTCGTTTGCGCCCTGCTGGTGCTCATCGTCACCCAAGGCCTGCTCGGTCTCGACAGCCCTTACTGACCGGCGTCGTAGTCAACCCGAGTGAGATAGAGCCCTTCCGGCGGCGCCACCTGTCCGCACGCTGCGCGGTTGTGCGCGTCGAGGGCGGCCTTGAGATCGGCAGATGACCATCTGCCCTCCCCGACCTGCTTCAGGCTTCCCACCATGGAACGCACCTGATTGTGGAGGAAGGACCGCGCAGAGGCGAAAATCTCGATGAGATCGCCATTTTGAAAGACATCCAGCCGGTCCAGCGTTCGCAGCGGGCTCTTCGCCTGACAATGGGCGGACCGAAACGTCGAGAAATCATGACGCCCGACCAATAGCTGCGCGGCCTCGTGCATCGCATCGACATCCAAAGTCTTCGCCACCCGCCATGCTCGGTTGAACTCGATGGCAAGCGGCGCCCGTCGTGTGACGATGCGATAGAGATAGTGCCGGGCAGTGGCGGAAAAGCGTGCATCGAAATCACTGTCGACTGCCGTTGCAGAGAGAATGGCGACACGCTCACCGGAAGATGCCAGATGCGCGTTGAGCGCGCCGGCAACGGTATTCGCCGGCCAATCCTTCTCAAGATCGCAATGGGCAACCTGGCCCGTGGCGTGAACACCGGCGTCAGTGCGACCGGCGCCGCGTATGGTCACAGTCTCGCCGCTGAATGCCGAGATCGCCTGCTCTATGGCCGCCTGCACGGAATGCGGCCCCGTCTGCCGCTGCCATCCGGCGTAGGCGCTGCCATCATACTCAATGTCGAGGCGGTAGCGAGGCATGTTCAAAGCCCTGCAAAAGCAGAGGGATACACGATCCGGCCGGTCTTAGGCCCATTTCCCCATGCAAGCGCCTGCAAGGCCTCACACTGATAAGCGCTGTCGAATTTGGCAGCCCGAGCGTGGCTGTAGCCAAATCTGCCGTAGTAGGAAGGATCGCCCAAAACAACCGAAAGCGTCTCTCGCGGAGCGAGCTTGCTGTGCCCCTCTTCCATAAGTCGGTGGCCGATGCCTTTCAACTGCAAAGCAGGTTGGACAGCGAGTGGCGCGAGCGCAACGGCTGCATGATTTTGGCCTCCAACGACCACGAGAAGGCGCGAAAACAATATGTGTCCGGCAATCTGGTCATCTCCAACGGCGACAAGCTCGAGAACCACGTCTCCCGCAGATCGAAGGGATTCTATCAGGTTTGCTTCGCCGTCGCCCTTGAATGCTTCGACAACAACAGCGCGGATCGCCGGATGATCGGCGGCCACAGCTTGCCTGACGACACAGTCTTTCACAGGAGCCGCATCCCAGCTTCCAGCTTTGCGCCGCGCAAAAATTCCTCCGCGGAAACCGGCTTGCCGCCCGCGCGCTGAACCTCAACCAGTCGAACCGCTCCATCGGCACAGGCGACGGTCAGTTGATCGTCAAGGCTCTCACCGGCAATCCCTTGCCCTGTCGCGAGCTTGGAACGCAATATTTTGAGACGCTCGATCTTCCCGGCCAGTTCAACCTCGCACCATGCGCCCGGGAAAGGCGAAAGCCCTCTTATATGGTTATGTACGTCAGACGCTGGCCGCTGCCAGTCGATGCGAGTCTCGGCCTTGGATATCTTCGCCGCGTAGAGCGCGCCCTCGTCCGGTTGAGGCGACAATGGCAGCTCTCCGCGGTCGAGCCGCGACAACGCCTCGACCATCAGCGCGGCGCCGACATGCATCAACTCGTCGTGCAATGCGCCCGCCGTCATTTCCGGACCAATGGCGACCGTCTGGGTCAGCGCTACCGGGCCGGTGTCGAGGCCGACATCCATCTTCATGATCATCACGCCCGTCTCGGTGTCGCCCGCCATGATCGCGCGCTGGATCGGAGCGGCACCGCGCCAGCGCGGCAGGAGCGACGCATGGCCGTTGTAGCAACCCAATCTGGTTCCTTCGAGAATGGCCGATGGCAGAAGCAGACCATAAGCCACCACAACGGCGACATCGGCCTCAAGGTCGCAAAACCTCTGCTGTTCGTCGGCGGACCGCAACGACGTCGGCGTACGGACCGGAATGCCAAGCCGTTCGGCCTCGCGCTGCACCGGCGACGGGGTCAGTTCCAGTCCGCGCCGACCAGCTGGACGGGGCGGCTGGCTATAGACAGCGACGACGTCGTGGCCCGCGTCGACCACGGCGCGCAGCGTCGGCACCGAAAAGTCAGGCGTTCCCATGAAGACGACACGAAGCGGCATCGGTTTTACGCAGAACCCTTCTCTGGTTGAGCCAGAACGGCATTTCCCGCCACTGCTTCAGCCACGTTCAGACGTGTTTGCCGAAGCGGCAGGAGTTCGCGGCGATCAGACCGCGAGTTTCGGCGGCGCCTTTTCGCGGGCAAGCTTCTTGAACTTGCGTACCACCATATCCCGCTTGAGCTTGGAAATATGGTCTATGAAAAGCACGCCGTTCAGATGGTCGATCTCGTGCTGAAGACAGGTGGCCATCAGTCCGTCCGCCTCGATCTCCTGCTGCTTTCCGAACTTGTCGAGGTAGCGCACGGTCACCGTGGCAGGCCTTTCGACTTCGGCATAGTAATCGGGGATCGACAGGCAGCCTTCCTCATAGACAGCGCTATCGTCGCCATGCCCGAGGATTTCCGGATTGATCACGACATGGGGAGCGGGCTCTTCGTCTTCCTTCGCGAGATCGATCACCAGCATGCGCAAGGGTTCGCCGATCTGAATCGCCGCCAGCCCTATTCCCGGCGCGTCATACATCGTCTCAAGCATATCGTCGGCGAATCTGCGCAAGTCATCATCGATCCGTTCGACAGGCTTCGAGACCTGGCGAAGGAGCGGATCGGGGAGGATAATGAGTGGCCGTATCGACATTTCGTTCACCTATTCGCTCGCCCGGCGAGCGTCAACAGGCTTGGCAACCCCGCGTTCACGTTTTGATCTTACAATAGCGTGAGAATCGCCTATGGTGCGCGGCAATGAAATCCAATGAGCTCCTTGCACTGCCGGTTGGCCAGTTGGGCGCACTTACGATCAGTCTGGGTCAGGCTATCCTTGCCGCGACCATTCTGATGGCGTTGGCGCTTGCGGCGATGGGTATCGCCATGTGGCGCGTGTCGAGCGCGCGATCGAGGATGGCGGCAGAGACCGAAGAGCGGTCTCGGCAGGCCGACCAGCGCATGATGCGTCTTCTTCAGGCGCAATCGGAGATGCAGGGCCGGCTTGGCACGATCGCGGAAGTTTTCGGCGCACGACAGGCCGAGCTCAATCAATCGATCAGCCAACGCCTCGACGCCATGACCGGCCGGCTTGGTCAGACGATGACGGAACAGACCAAATCGACGCACGACAGTCTGTCCAAGCTGCAGGAAAGGCTTGCGGTTATCGACAAGGCCCAGGGCAATATTCAGTCGCTCGCCGGGCAGGTGGTGGAACTGCAGGCCATACTCTCCAACAAGCAGACGCGCGGCGCCTTCGGCCAGTCACGCATGGAAGCTGTCGTGGCGGACGGGCTTCCGCATGGCGCTTTCGAGTTTCAGGCAACGCTCTCGAACGGGAACCGGCCCGACTGCGTGATCCGCATGCCAAACGGCGCCGCCGGTCTGGTGATCGACGCGAAGTTTCCGCTCGAATCGTGGAACGCCATCCGCGCCGCGGAACATGCCGACGCGCGGAAGCTGGCGGCACAGTCGTTCCGGAGAGATATCGAAACGCATATCAGGGATATCTCCGAGAAATATCTGATCGCTGGCGAGACACAGGACACGGCTTTCATGTTCGTGCCGTCGGAATCGGTGTTCGCGGAGATCCACGAAAATTTCGAAGGCGTGGTCCAGAAGGCCCATCGCGCGCGGATCGTCATCGTCTCGCCATCGCTGCTCATGCTCTCCATCCAGGTCGTTCAGGCGATCCTGAAAGACGCCAGCATGCGCGAACAGGCGCATGTCATCCAGGGTGAGGTGATCAGGCTTCTGGACGACGTCAATCGTCTGGACGACCGCGTGCGGAAGCTGCAGGGACACTTCTCGCTTACCCAGAAAGACATAGAGCAGATCCTGACTTCGACCGACAAGGTGACCAAACGGGGGCGCAGGATCGAGGCGCTGGAGTTCGGCACAGACGCTTCTTCTTCGAAAGCCTTGGAGGATCATCCGGCGACCCCTCCGCTGCGCGACGTGGGGCAGCGTGTTGTGGATTCGAAAACGGGCCAGTTGCGGCTAAGGGTCGTGGACGACGGCGACTAGGGAATCGACATGGCTGAGGGCGGCTGGCAATACGTCCCCGACCTGCTAAACCGAGGGTGCGGCGCGCCAGAGGAAAACGTCGCCTGAGCAAGGACGACCTTGTTTCTGAGTGCTTTGAACCGCAGGACGACCTGCCTCAACGGAGTGTCAGATGTCGTGGATATTTCTTTTCCTCGCAGGCCTGTTTGAAATCGGCTGGGCCATCGGCCTGAAATACACTGACGGTTTTTCGAGGCCGTTACCCACCCTTCTCACCGTGCTTTCCATGATTGTAAGTCTCGGCTTGCTCGGAGTTGCACTCAAGACACTGCCCGTAGGCACCGCCTATGCAGTGTGGACAGGCATCGGCACGGTCGGCACAGCATTGCTTGGTATCTGGCTTCTGGGAGAACCCGCCACCGCAATGCGGCTCGCCTGCATCGCGCTGATCGTGGCAGGCATTGTCGGCCTGAAGCTCGTCGCCTGAGATGATAGTGGCTGAAACTGGCCGTAAAACGCGATCGGGGCGGCCACTGGCCACCCCGATCATGCAAACACTACCGGCGCGATCAAGTTCCGGCCGGCGGATGAGTTTGGATGCTGACGCTCAAGCCTTGAAACCAGGCGGCAAACGACCGCCCCGGGCCTTGCGTGCTGCATAGCGCGCGTCGCGCTTGGCCTTCTGAGCTGCTTCGAGAGCTTCCTCAGCCGCCCGCCTCTCGGCCTCCTCGGCCTCACGAATGCGTGCCTGCTCAGCGGCCTCCGCCTCTGCCTGCAAACGGGCTTCTTCTTCCGCCTTGCGACGGGCTTCAGCCTCCGCGGCTTCCCGCTCCAAGCGTTCCTGCTTCAACCGAGCCTTTTCGGCTTCCCGGATCTTGCGAGCTTCAAGTATCGCCTTGCGCTCTGCCTGACGCGCCAGAACTGCCGGATCGTCGGCGGCTGGCCTTGCCTTGAACTTCTCCAGAAGTGCTTTCTTCGCGTCGTTTGCGGCGTTGAGACGCTCGGTGAAATCCTTTTCCTTGTATATTGCCAAAGTCACGTCCTTGTTATGATTCCGCGTCGCTTAGATACTCATAGACGCTGAGAGTTCAAGCGTTCCGGGTCATTCTGCCGCAAAATTCACGCCCGAGAGCCACGGAAAACACGAGATTCGGTGTCTTGGCCCGTAAAGGTCTCCGATCGCATGCGCTTGGGAACGGAATTGTCGAACGCGCGTTAAGGGGGCTGGCGCGGAGGATTTCACTGCATGCGGGAGACCGTAGGTTCATCAGACTTGCCGGAAGGGCATGTCGAGCCCAATCATTCGCGCATGTTCCGCTTTGCCGTCCTGGGCATATTTGTGCTGGGCATGATTCACGCGCTCTACTTCGCACGCGATTTCTTCATGCCCGTTACCTTGGCCTTCCTTCTCGCCCTTATGCTCACGCCGGTTGTCCGATTTCTGGCGCGGCGCGGCGTTCCGCCCCCGCTCTCTGCCACATTGCTGGTCGTCTTCTCCACGGTTGCCCTGGGGGCTGGCGGTTATTTCCTTAGCGGGCCGGTAATCACGCTCGCCAATGACGGTCCGAGCATCGGCCGACGCGTTGCCGAACGCCTGGCAGAGATTCAGCATCCCTTCGAGAAGTTGAAGGAGATTTCAAACCAGATCGATAAGGTGACGGAAGAGACCCGCGAACCCGGTGTTCAAAAGGTGGTTGTTGCGCAGCCTGGTGTCATTTCGCAAGCCGCCGGGAACCTGATTTCGGGCGGCACCTCGATTGCCATCATTTTTGTGCTCTCGCTGTTTCTGCTCGCGTCGGGCACGATGTTCTATGAAAAGATCGTCAAGTCGTTCGCGCTGATGAGCGAGAAAAAGCGCGCGCTCCGAGTGGTCTACGACGTCGAACGCGAGATTTCGCGATATCTACTCACTGTTGCCCTGATTAATGCGGGGCTGGGAACGGTGATCTCTATCGGGCTATGGATTCTCGGCATGCCAAATCCCGCTCTTTGGGGCGTACTTGCCGCTCTGCTTAATTTTCTGCCCTATATCGGTGCTGCTGCAACCATCCTGATCGTTTTTGCGATCTCACTGGTCACATTCGACAACCTGACCTATGCGCTGCTGGCACCGGCATTCATCGTTATGTGCAATGTGCTCGAAGGTCAGATCATCACGCCATTCATTGTCGGGCGGAGGCTGGAAATCAATGCGGTCGCTATCTTTATTGCCGTTGCCTTCTGGTCATGGTTGTGGGGATTTGTAGGCGCACTTATCGCAGTTCCCATTCTGGTGATCATCAAGGTCTTCTGCGACCACTTTGAAGAACTGAGTCATATAGGCAACTTTCTGTCGGCCCAGACCACCGTGGAACCAGAACCCGAGGAACTGCCCCCTGCGACGGCGAAGACCACCACTGGTTGACCGGCGATTGCGACCCGTGACCATGGCACCTATATGCGTCTTCCGAGCTGAAATCGCAGAAAGGCCCGTTCATGGCCAAACTATCCGTTCTGGATCTTGCCCCCGTTCCTGAAGGCACGAGTGTTGGGCAAGCTCTTCGCAACACCATAGATCTTGCCCAACATGCAGAGAAGCTTGGCTTCAATCGATACTGGCTGGCCGAGCATCATAATATGCCCGGCATCGCCAGTGCGGCGACGGCGGTGGTGATTGGTCATGTCGCGTCAGCTACGTCCACCATTCGGGTCGGTGCTGGCGGCATTATGCTCCCCAATCATTCACCGCTGGTCATCGCAGAACAATTTGGCACACTCGCAGCCTTTCATCCGGGGCGTATAGACCTTGGGCTTGGACGCGCGCCGGGCACAGACATGCTGACGGCTCGCGCTTTGCGCCGAAACCTGCAGGGAGACGTTGATCATTTCCCGAATGACGTGGTCGAACTGATCAACTATTTCGCGCCCGCCGAAGATGGACAGAGGGTTCGAGCGGTGCCCGGAGAAGGCGAACAAGTCGAAGTGTGGATGCTGGGCTCCAGCACCTATGGCGCTCAACTGGCCGCGATGCTCGGGCTACCCTACGCGTTTGCCTCGCATTTCGCGCCCGCCGAACTCGAGAACGCCACCGAAATCTACCGTTCGCGCTTTCAAGAGACCGCGATCTCGGACAAGCCCCATCTGATGCTTGGCCTGAACGTGGTGGCCGCCGATACGGATGAGGAAGCCCGCTTCCTGTTCTCTTCGCTGCAGCAAGCGTTCGTCAATCTGCGCAGTGGGCGCCCCGGTAAATTGCCTTCGCCGGTAGAGGGCTACGAGGCGACGCTCGATCCACATGCCAAGGCGATGCTCGATCATGCTCTGTCTTGCGCGATTGTCGGCTCGCGCGAAAAGGTGAAGCGCGAATTGCAGGCGTTTGTTGCCCGCACGGGCGCCGACGAATTGATGGTGACGGCTCAGATCTTCGATCACGCCGCCCGCAAGAGGTCGTTCGAGATATTGATGGAAGCCAGACAGGACCTCGCTCAGGCGGCATAGGGCAAGGGATCAGCGCAATGCGGCGACGATTCCCGCATCTGGGAAGCATGTCGGCGCATTTCCGTTGCGTGACTGCCAATCGCCGATGGAGCGGCGGGTCTTGTAGCCCGGCAGGCCATCCGCCCCTCCGACGTCGTAGCCGAGCTTTTCCAGCCCCTTCTGCATGGCCGCGACGTCCGACCTGAAGAGCTTCGCGACCTTGCCCCATTTCCCGGCGAACGCGCTGCTTCCATAGGTGATCCGGTCCGCACCGTTCCCAATGAAGAGCGCATAGAGATCGCTCTCATTGTATTCCTTGAGCACGTAGAAATTCGGCGTGACGATGAAGGCTGGGCCATATCTGCCAGCCGGCATCAGCAGAAAACCTTCAGATGCCGCCTCATGGGCCGGAAATGGCTTGCCGCCGATGCGCTGAATCCCAAGTTTCGCCCAGTCCGATATCTTTCTGCCCCGGTCGGGACCCTCCAGCGAACAGGAGACGCTGTCCGGGACCGTCACCTCGAAACCCCAGTCGCGCCCCTTCACCCAGCCATAATGGCGGAGGTAATTTGCGATTGAGCCGAGGGTATCGGCCTCGGAATTCCAGATATCGGCTCTCCCGTCTCCATCGAAGTCCACGGCGTGATCCAGAAAAGACGTCGGCAGAAACTGCGGTTGTCCCATCGCGCCCGCCCAAGACGATTTCATCTGTTTGGGCGAAGCCAATCCGCGCTCAGCGATCAGAAGGGCGGCCAGAACCTCCTTGCGAAACATATCCTTGCGAGTGGCCATGAACGCCTTGGTCCCGAGGACCTCGAACGCGTCATACGGAATCTTTGCCGCTCCAAACCCGGACTCACGTCCCCAGATGGCGAGCACGATGCCGCCTGGAACGCCATAGCGCTTTTCTATCGCGCCAAGCGTGCGGGCATATTTGCCAGAGCGGCTGCGGCCACCGGCAGCCACGGCACCAATCGTCTTCTCAGCGAAATATCCGGAGGGCGAGTTGAATTCCGCCTGATGCTGGACCTTGGGCGTCTTGGGCTTCTCCCCCGGCATGACGAGATCCGGCAATTTCAGATTAGGGGTGACGCCGTCGAAAGCGGCTTTGAAGGTCTTGCGGGAAACGCCTTTGGCGCGGGCTTCCGGCCAGAGGGAGGTCTCCAGCCAGTCGCGGAACTGCGAGTCCACCGAGGTAGCGGCATGCAGCGCGCTCGACGAGGAAAAAGTCATCACGGCAAACGCAAATAGCAAATTCAGAACACGCTTCATCGAAATTGTTTGCCTCCTGATCTCGTCAGAATTCGGTTCTGGATTTGAGCGCCGCCGAGAGGGTGCCCTCGTCCAGATAGTCAAGCTCGCCTCCGACAGGCACGCCATGTGCGAGACGTGTTGCCTTCAACTCGAAATCAGATAGCTGGTCGGTAATGTAATGGGCCGTGGTCTGACCCTCGACGGTGGCATTGACCGCAAGAATGACTTCGCGAATGCCGCCTTGCGCCACGCGCTCCACCAGTTGGCGAATGTTGAGCTGATCCGGTCCGATCCCGTCGAGCGGCGACAAGGTTCCGCCCAATACATGGAACCGCGCATTCATGGCGCCCGCCCGTTCGAGCGCCCAGAGATCGCCGACGTCCTCGACCACGATCAGAGTCCCATCGTCACGACGGGGATCGGTGCAAATCGTACAGGGGTCGAGCGTGTCGATATTGCCGCAATTCGAACAGATGCGGACGTGCTCCACCGCATCGGCCATTGCGGAAGAGAGCGGCCTCAGCAGAGCTTCCTTCTTCTTGATCAGATGAAGAGCAGCCCGACGCGCCGATCTCGGGCCAAGCCCCGGCACTTTGGCAAGAAGCTGGATCAGGCGTTCGATTTCGGGGCCGGCGATTCGCTTGGACATGGTCCGTCGTATAATGCGAACGCGTTGCCGCGAGTAGAGGGAACGACCGGCGCGGCCTTCAAATGTCCATTCGATCGTGCTGCTAGAGCGTTCTAATTGTTGCCGAGCACCATCATGCGGCCAAGCACACCCATGCCGGTTCCGTCGCCCTCAGACAGACCACTATCCGCATAGGCGGGCATTGCGTCGCCGCCGAAGCGCTCGCTCGACGGCACCTCATAGGCAAAGTCGGCGTCGGCAACCATCTGGGTTTCACGTGCCTGCGAACTGCGTTTCGCCTTCTGCGGAGACCGGATCTGGGGCGCGTCTTCCGCTACCAGGGCAGAACGCGTTTCGGCGCGCGGCTCAACCCGTTCGCGGGGGGCGCCGATCATCGTGGCGGGCGTGTCCCCGACATAGGCGATCTGATCGGGCAACGATACTTCGGCATCGGAAGCCGATGTATCGGCCTGGGCGACCATCATCGGTTCAACGCCCGGAATCTGATCCTGCCGGCTCTTGGGAAGCCGGTCGTTCTTGCGGTTGGCCTTGTAGTAAAAGGCATTGCCACCCGCGACAGTGGTGTATCGCATGTTCTTGTAGGGGAATTTGAGCCCAGCCGTGTGAAAGAACATCACGTCGTCCGTCACTTTCGCATGGCGCTCGCCCTTTAGGACAGCGTCGGCTGCTTCCATTACATCAGGCAGCGCCTTGGAATTCATTGGTCGGGTCAGCACGCCGGGCGCGAACTGGCGCTTCGCACCAACCACGTCGCAGATATTGTTGCCCCATTTGCCGCTGTCGCGCCTGTTCATGACAACAGAACCGACAGCGATCAGACCGTCTCGGCTTGAGCGATTGGATTCAAAGAACATAGCGCGGGCGAGACATTCACGCTCCCGATCGCTTGCCCTGTAGCGCTGCGTGGACGTGGGAACGACCATCGACTTGACGGAGTTGAAGCTCTGACTGATGCCCGACGTACTCTGGCTGCACCCCGAAAGAGCTACCAGCGCCATGAACATAGCGACAATCGGCCAACCGCCGCGCATCAAAATCTGCATTCCAAACTTCCGATTTCCCCTGTGAGGCAAGGTCATGCCACTTTCAGGCGAAATCATGACGTGATCGTGATTAATGCGTTTACGGGTGTGGCCCCGTCGGTCACGCCTCGTCGACTAATCCATTGAAATATTTGAAGTTTAGACAGCCTGCAATCATTAACCATCTTACCCCTATGGTTAATGGAAGGTTCCTAATTGAGGCAATGAGCTGCAGAGCTTTCGCAATTTGACCCGCTAGAAGGGAAGTTTCATGCCCGGAGGAATTGGAAGGCCGGCGGTCAGTTCCTTGGTCTTTTCCTGCATGATCTCCTCAACCTTCGCCTTTGCATCATTGTGCGCGGCGAGGATGAGATCCTCCAGAATCTCGACTTCGTCCTCCTTGAAGAGGGCCGGATCGATTTCAAGCTTCTTCATTTCGAACTTGCCGGTAAGCGTCACTTTCACGAGACCGCCGCCCGCCTGACCTGCCGCTTCGACAGTTGCGACCTCTTCCTGCAGCGCCTGAAACTTGGCCTGCATTTCCTTGGCTTTGCCCATGAGGCCCAGAAGGTCCTTCATTTCCGTCTCCTATTCGTCGTCGTCATCATCGATTGCCGGGTCAGGCAATGTTTCCGTTTCGTCGGCGTCCGTCTCTGGTGTGCTTGGAATGCGCACATCGATGATCTTGGCGCCGGGAAACCGCGCAAGAATGGCGGCCACCGCCGGATCGTTGCGCGCGTCCATGAAGGCGCTTTCCCGGCGCGCGTTTTCCTGTTCGCCGATCGTCGCCCCCCCCTCTTCGCGCGAAAGGGAAACGATCCAGCGCATGCCGGTCCAGCTCTGAAGCCGAGTTCCCAGATCGTTCAGCAGGGTGCGTGGCGCGTCTTCCGTCAGGCTGACGTCAAGACGACCGGGCTCGATGCGCACCGGCCGCACGCAACGCCTGATCTGGGCCTTCATCAAGCCATCGCGGTGCTGGTCGGCAAGCGCGACAATATCTTCCAGAGAACGGATCGTCGGCCCGGGCTGCGCTGCCGGCGTCTTTTCCAGTGTCGTCACGGGCTCCGAGGTAGCGTCGGTAGGCGCCGACGAAATATCCTGCTGCGGAGGCGCAAACCGGTCACTGTCTGGCTGAACAAGCCGCATGGTCGCCGCTCCGCCGCCAGATGGCGCCATACGGGTCTGCGACACGGCTGAAGCGCCCGGCCCAGTAGCCGCGCCGTTTCCTGAAAGAGACGATCTGGAGCCTGAGTTGTCGCTCGCTGGCGCATCCTCCAGCGCCTTCAAAGCTTCGTCGAGTGTGGGCAAATCCGCAGAGTGGGCAATGCGGATGAGCACCATTTCTCCCGCATTGATCGGACGGTTCGACGACTGGACTTCAGGAATGCCCTTCAACAGCATCTGCCATGTGCGCGAGAGAACGCGAACAGACAATTTCTGGGCGAGTTCGGCCGCGCGCTGGCGCTCCTCATCGGAAATAGACGCGTCGTCCGCGGCCGAAGGCACGAATTTGACGCGGGTGACGAGATGATTGAACTCCGCCAGATCCACGAGCACGGTGGCCGGATCGGCACCGACATCATACTGGGATCTGTACTCGGTAAGTGCCGCCGCAATATCGCCGGCCATCAGCCGCTCGAAAAGATCAATGACGCGCGCACGATCGGCAAGCCCGAGCATGGTGCGCACCGCTGCCGCCGTCACTGTACCCGCGCCATGGGCGATCGCCTGATCGAAGATGGACAGCGAATCGCGCGCCGAACCGTCACCTGCGCGGGCAATCATCGCGAGCGCGTCATCGTCGACGTCGATCGATTCCAGTCCCGCGATGTGACGCAGATGGCCGACCAGCAGATCGGCGGATATGCGGCGCAGGTCGAAGCGCTGACACCGCGACAGAATGGTGATCGGAACCTTTCGGATCTCGGTGGTCGCGAAGATGAACTTGACGTGCGGCGGGGGTTCTTCAAGCGTTTTCAGCAGGCCGTTGAAAGCCTGCGTCGACAGCATGTGCACCTCATCGATTATGTAGACCTTGTATCGGGCCGACACCGGAGCATAGCGCACCTGTTCTATGATCTCGCGAATGTCGTCGATACCGGTATGGGACGCGGCGTCCATCTCGATGACATCGACATGACGGCCTTCCATGATGGCCTGGCAATGCTCGCCGGGAACAGACAGATCAACCGAGGGTTCGTTGATCGTCTCAGTCCTGTAGTTGAGCGCACGTGCGAGAATGCGCGCGGTGGTCGTCTTGCCAACGCCGCGAACCCCGGTCAGCATCCAGGCCTGCGCGATACGGCCCGCAGCGAACGCGTTGGTCAGTGTGCGAACCATCGGCTCCTGACCGATCAGTTCGGAGAAATTCGCAGGCCTGTATTTCCGTGCAAGAACGCGGTAGGCGCCGGCCGCCTTTTTCGTTTCCAGATTGCCGGCGTCGCTCATTCGCCCGATATCTTCCCTACGGCCAATTCACGGCCCGAACATCATTGGGCCTGAGTGTCGCCCATGACCGGAAAGGCCGTCAACGTGGCGGCACGTTTTCCACATGAAGGACGATTGAGGCGGGAGGCTGGAACAATGACCCGTTCCGTGGCTCGTTGGGGCTGCTTCCTTCCGGACCTGACCCGGTTGGCGAGTGGATCGTCCACCACCAACCTCCCGATCCCCATATCGGCAATCCGCAACCGAAATGCAAGCCCGGACTGCGCGAGGAACGACACCGAAATGAGTCACTTGCGAGAATTCCAAGGCCACTTTAGCTTTGCCGAAAAAGCAACGTCGCCAGACACGCATGCAGATTGGAAACGCCACAATGCCGGGCAACAGGGCCGGGTTTGAACTGAATGCACGGCTGCAGGCCGACAGCGAGCACGTGATGTGGCTCGGGCTTTGCGAACTGCGCCTCATGAACGACAGCCGTTGGTTATGGCTGATGCTCATTCCGCGGCGACCGGACATCGAGGAGGTTCACGAGTTGACGCCGCTCGATCAGGCAATGCTGACATTCGAGACGAACCTGGTCGCGCAGGAGCTGAAGGCGTTCACCCGTTGCACCAAGATCAACATCGGAGCGCTGGGAAATATCGTGCGCCAGCTCCATGTTCATGTCATTGCACGCAACGAAGGCGATGCCGCATGGCCCGGGCCTGTCTGGGGACACGGCCAGCGCACGCCCTACCAGGGCGGAGAGCGTGATCGGCTTGTCGCTTCGATCCGCTCACTTTTCTAGCCCTTTCCTGATACAGCCCCGAGTTTCCATGACCTTTTCCCTTTTCACCGCGCCTGCCCAGGAACCCAGCCAGTTTGTGGGGTTCGGGGGCAACGTCATCGACCGGCAGGCCGAGCATCGCAGCGACGACGTCACCGAGAAGGCGCTTGCCGAGCCGAATGTGCGCCTGATGCTGCTACGCAATGGGCGCTGCTATCTGCGCGAGACGGAGATGGGCCTGGAGCCTTATTTCCGGCTGAACGCGGCGCGCATGCTCGGGGCCGATCTCGAAAACGCAATTCTGCTGGGCGTGGATCCGGACGGACCTGTGGTGGCAGCAAATGGCGGGATCGAGCCAGAAGAATTGCCGGACGGCATCAAGGCGATCGACTATCGTTCGATAAACATGCAGGGTCTGCTGGAACCGGCGGCGGCCGGCGCCATGGCGCAGGCGGCGTCTCTGCTCGCCTGGAACGCCAGTCACGCATTTTGCAGCCGCTGCGGCACCAGGAGCGTCATGCGCATCGGCGGCTACAAGCGCACCTGCCCGAACTGCAATGCGGAACATTTTCCACGCACGGACCCGGTCGCGATCATGCTGACGGTGACGAAGGACCACTGCCTGCTCGGACGCAGTCCGCATTTCGCGCCCGGCATGTTCTCTGCCCTTGCCGGCTTCATCGAACCCGGCGAGACCATCGAAAACGCAGTGCGGCGCGAGACGCTGGAAGAATCCGGCATTCGCCTCGGCCGCGTCGTCTATTACGCAAGCCAGCCCTGGCCGTTTCCCTATTCACTGATGATCGGATGCTTTGGCGAGGCTCTGAACGACGACATCGATCACGACGCGACCGAATTGGAGGCATGCCGCTGGTTCAGCCGCGACGAGGTGCGGGCCGCAATCGACAGGACGCATCCTGACGGGGTTTTCGTGCCGCCGGCGTCCGCAATTGCCGGCGTCCTGATCCGCCACTGGGCGCAAAGCGAATAGCGAGGGAGCAGTCTCATGATCCGTCACACCGTGGTGTTCAGACTGAAGCACGAACCTCATTCGGCGGCAGAGAGAGACTTTCTGGATGCCGCGAAAGTGCTGGCGGACATACCCGGCGTGCAGAAATTCGAGCAGCTCAGACAGGTGAGCCCGAAGAATGACTACAGCTTCGGCTTCTCGATGGAGTTCGCCGATCAGGCCGCTTATCAGGGCTATAACGATCATCCCGACCACGTCGCCTTCGTTCGAGATCGCTGGGTGCCGGAAGTCGATGCGTTTCTGGAGATCGACTACACGCTACTTGGCCGGCAGCCGGTCGAAAAGCCGCGACAGGGCATGCCCGCCAAAGCCAGCTGACCTGCTCGTAATCGCATTCTGAGACGGTGGGCTGAGACGGCTGGGCGTTAGAGCGTTTCAGTTTTTGACGGAAGCGTATCCTGCGTTTGTGAGATAGTTTG
>JAMLJA010000022.1 GCA_023953905.1 Rhizobiaceae bacterium
CGGCATCGGACGCTTCGTCCTGATGGCTGCGCTGCCGCTGCTGCTTGTGGCCGGCGGCACCTATATGTGGGTCACGGGCGGCCGCTACGAGGAAACGGAAAACGCCAATCTGCGGCAGGCGCGCGTCACCATCGCGTCGGAGTCATCAGGCCGGATCGTGCAGGCGAATATCGGCGAAAACCAGAAGGTCCAGGCCGGCGACGTGCTCTTCGTCGTCGATCCAGAACCCTACCGGATCGCGCTCGCGCAGGCCGAGGCCGCGCTGGCGACAGCAAGGCTGAATGTCGAGCAGCTGCGTTCCGCCTACAGCCAGGCGCAGGCCAAGGAAAAAGTGACGGCGAGCGATGTGCGCTACTACCAGTCCGAGCTCGACCGGCAACAGACGCTGACGCAGAAGGGCGTCGGCACGCAGTCGGCGCTCGATTCGGCGCGGCGCGATCTCGTGAACGCCGAGGACGAGCACGCCGCGGCGGTGGATGCGGTGAGCGGCGCGCTGGCGGCCCTCGGCGGCGACCCGACGATCGCGACGGACAGCCATCCGGTCGTGCTGGCGGCGCTGGCGGCCCGCGATCAGGCCGCCCTCAACCTGAAGCAGACGACTGTGACGGCGCCCACGGACGGCGTCATCAGCCAGGCCTCGTCCTTCAAGCCCGGCCAGTACGTCAACGCGGGAACATCCCTGTTCACGCTGGTCGAGACCGGCGACACATGGGTCGAGGCGAATTTCAAGGAGACGCAGCTCACGCATATGAAGCGCGGCCAGAAGGCCGAGGTGACGCTGGACACCTTCCCCGACCGGCCGCTGATTGCAACGGTCGACACGATCGGTGCGGGTACAGGCGCTGAGTTTTCGCTCCTGCCGGCCCAGAATGCGACCGGCAATTGGGTGAAGGTGACGCAACGCATCCCGGTGCGCCTGAAAATAACCTCTGACGATGTAGAGATGCTGATGCGTACGGGCATGAGCGCGACGGTATCGGTGGACACCGGCGTCGCGCGGGGCTGGCCGAAACTCTTCGGCACGGCTCTGGCCGGCCAGTAAGGAGCCGCGCGCACTGCCGCAACATTGCGGCGGCGCGTTGCGCGAGACATCGCCATGTCAGACACGTCCAAATCCCACGCCGAAGTACCGCATCGCGGGCTGATCACGGTGTCGATCATGCTTGCCACGGTGATGCAGGTGCTCGACACCACCATCGCCAATGTGGCGCTTCCGTCGATGACAGGCGATCTTGGCGCGTCGCAGGACACGATCACCTGGGTTTTGACGTCCTACATTGTAGCAGCGGCCATCATGACGCCATTGACCGGCTGGTTGTCCGACCGTCTTGGCCGTCGCGAACTGTTTCTGACCGCGGTTGTGGGTTTCACGATCAGTTCCATGTTGTGCGGACTTGCCTGGAGCCTGGAAACCATGGTCGCATTCCGGCTGATGCAGGGCATCTTCGGCGCGGCCATCGTCCCCCTGTCGCAGACCTTCTTGCTGGACATCAATCCGAAGGAACGCCATGGGCAGGCCATGGCGATGTGGGGTGCCGGCATCATGGTCGGTCCGATCATCGGGCCGACGCTGGGCGGCTGGCTCACCGAGAGCTTCAACTGGCGCTACGTGTTCTTCATCAACCTACCCGTAGGCATCATCGCGTTTCTCGGCTCGACTGCATATCTGCCGCATGTCGCAAGACGCTTGCGGGGTTTCGACTTCTTCGGTTTCGCAATGCTGTCGCTTGGTGTCGGCGCACTCCAGCTGATGCTGGATCGTGGAGCCGAAGTGGATTGGTTCGCTTCGCCTGAGATCTGGATCGAGCTTGGCCTGTCGATCACCGGTTTCTGGGTCTTCGTGGTTCACCTTACGACGGCGGAGCATCCGTTCATCGACCCCCAGATTTTCCGGGACCGCAACTTCGTCACTGGTCTGGTGTTCATCTTTGTCATCGGCGTCATTCTGCTTGCCTCGATGGCCTTGCTTCCGCCAATGCTGTCCAATCTTTTCAATCACTCCACCATTCTGACGGGGCTGGTCATGGCGCCGCGCGGCGTGGGCACCATGATATCGATGGTTCTGGTGGGCCGGCTCGTGCATCTGATCGATGCGCGCTATCTCGTGGTCACTGGCCTCGTGCTGACAGCATGGTCGCTTCACATTATGACGGGGTTCACCCCTCAGATGGACGATACCGACATCATCGTTTCGGGCATCGTTCAGGGATTGGGACTGGGCTTGGTTTTTGTGCCTTTGTCGACAGTTGCTTTCGCCACTCTCCCCCCGCAGTTCCGCACGGATGCCACCAGCCTTTTCAGCCTGGTGCGCAATCTCGGCTCGTCAATCGGGATCTCGATCGTCACCGTCGTGCTGACGCGCAACATTGCGGTGAATCATTCTGTGCTGTCCACGTCGATCAATCCCTTCAATCCCAATCTCTGGAGTGTGTCGCCGGGAGCGGCACAGGGAGATCCGGAGTCGCTGGCGATGATCGACCGCATTGTTTCGGGACAGGCGGCAATGATTTCCTATATCGACGACTTCAAGCTGATGATGATCGTAACGCTTGCCGCGATTCCGCTTGCTCTTCTGCTGCGCAAGCCCAAGGCGAAGGCTGGCCAGCCCGCTGTCGCGCATATGGACTGATGCGAGGCGGCCGGGTGTCAGTCCTTTGCCGCCGCGATCGAGCCTCTGACCACCAGATCCACCGGCCAGATCTCTTGCTTTTCGGCGCTCTCGGCGCCTGAAATGCGCCATGCCAGGCGTTCGGCTATGCGGGCGCCTGCAGCCCGGATCGACGACCGCGTCGTCGACAGCGGCACGGCGAAATTCTCCGGCTTCAGCCACGGAAAAACGTCGTCATGAGCAATCACTGAGACGTCCGTCGGCACTGAAAGGCCACGCTCAGACAGCGCGCGCATCGCTCCCAAAGCCAACATCAGGCTGGAGCATACGAGTGCCGTTGGCGACTCGGACTGGTCCATGAGGCTGAGTGTCGCGCGATAGCCGTTTTCCTCCGTCATGACGACGGATCGGACACGCCGAGCCTGAAGCGGATGCCCCACCGCTTCCAGCGCACGTGCCAGTCCGCGCTCCCGGAAGATTGCGAAGGTTTGGGTGATTTCGCCGTTGATCAAGCCGATGCGCCTGTGGCCGAGCTGCGTCAAAAGTCTCCCGGCATCGTGAAACGCACCCTCATTGTCGATGTCGAGAAAAGGATAGGGGAAGTCCAGTCCCTCGCTGCGTCCGTGCACGATGTAGGCGAGGCCAAGCTGCTGCAACAATCTGATGCGCCGGTCTTGAGGACGAGGGGAGGACACATAGACCGCATCGACCTGCTTGTTCGCCGCGACACGACGATATGTCGTTTCTTCATCCTCGGCATCCGTTGGCGACAGAACGAGATCGAGTTCATGTTCGCGTGCATAATCACCCAGCCCGGAGAGAAATTCGACGAAATGCGGGTCCAGGTTTACCGACGAGCCCGTTGGCATCACATAGCCGATCATTCCAGCCTTGCCGGTTGCGAGACGTCGGGCGCTCGGGTTGGGCCGATAGCCATGGCGTTTGGCCGCGTCGACCACGCGCCGCCGCGTTTCCTCGCTGACTTCCGGATAACCGTTGAGAGCGCGGCTGACTGTCGTTTGTGACAGGGCCAGCATATGGGCAAGCTGTTTCAGGTTCACGTGCGGCTTTTCCTCAAAGCGCTTTCAAAATTAGGCTCGACTTGGTTCGCCAATCTAGACAATGCGGTCGCAAAACGAAAGCACAGCACCATTCTTGTCTGAACGCATGGAGGCAGAGCACGCAACGGGGGCGCGCTTTCAACGATTCTCATCGGATCTCTCTTGACAGCGGAAGGGAAGGATGGCGTATTTGTCGAACCAAAGCGCTTTGGAAGATGCTTTTAACGCTTGTGCGTAGCGCATTGCGGGAGCATCCTTCAATACGCAAGGCGCGCCGGATGGAGGTTCGGCGATACGGATACATAAGGGAGGAAGGCATGCGGAAAACGCTACTGGCGAGCATCGCACTTGTGGCATTGGCGATCGCATCTCCGGCTTCGGCTGAACTGAAGTTCAAGCCCGGCGAGGATGCCCGTTTCACCTGGTCAAATTTCGACGAACTCAAGAAAACCGATCTGAAGGGCGAAAGCCTGACGATCTTCGGGCCATGGCGCGGCGAGGATGAGGCGCTGGTACGCAGCGTGCTCGACTATTTCGTTGAAGCGACAGGTGTGAACCTGACCTACTCCTCGTCGGAAAACTACGAGCAGCAGATCGTCATCGATACACAGGCCGGCAGCCCGCCCAACATCGCGATTCTGCCTCAGCCGGGCCTGATACAGGATCTGGCCTCGAAGGGCCTGCTGACCCCGCTTGACGACGCCGACGCAGCATTTGTGCGCGAGAACTATGGCGCGGGTGAATCCTGGGTCAAGTTGGGCACCTTCACCGACAAGGACGGCAACGAGAAGTTCTTCGCCTTTCCCTACAAGGCCGACCTCAAATCCATGGTCTGGTACGTGCCCGAGAATTTTGAGGAAGCGGGTTACGAGGTACCGAAAACCTGGGAAGACATGATGAAACTGTCCGACCAGATCGTGGCGGACGGCGGAACGCCCTGGTGCATCGGGCTGGGTTCTGGTGGTGCGACGGGCTGGCCCGCGACGGACTGGGTCGAGGACATCATGCTGCGCACGCAGCCGCCTGAAGTCTATGATGACTGGACCAGCAACAAGATCCCGTTCAATGATCCGGCGGTCGTAAACGCACTGCAGATCTTCGCCGACATCGCCACCAATGATCAGTATGTGAGTGGTGGCAAGGCAGCGGTCGCGGCAACCGACTTCCGCGACAGCCCGAAGGGCCTCTTCGACATTCCGCCCAAATGCTACCTGCACCGTCAGGCATCGTTCATCTCCTCCTTCTTTCCAGAAGGCACCGAACTGGGCGTCGATGCGGATTTCTTCTATCTGCCCCCAATGGCAGCCAAACCCGAGCTTGGCACGCCCGTCCTGGGCGCGGGAACATTCGCTTCGATCACCAAGGATTCGAAATCCGCGCGCGCCTTCATCAAGTTCCTCGAAATGCCGCTCGCCCATGAGATCTGGATGGCGCAGTCGGGGCTGTTGACGCCGCTCAAGACGGCCAACAAGGACGCCTATGCTAATGACTCGCTGAGAAAGCAGGGCGACATTCTCGTCAGTGCTTCCACATTCCGTTTCGATGGATCGGATCTAATGCCAGGCAAGATCGGCGCGGGCGCATTCTGGACCGGCATGATCGATCTTGTCGGCGGCAAGTCGGCGGAAGCCGTGGCGACCGATATCCAGACCAGCTGGGACGCGATCAAATAGCGTTGATGTAACTGGCCCCTGTTGGCGGGCCGGTCGGAGTTGTCTTCGCATCGCTCGGTCGTCCCCTCCCCGGCGGAGAGAGGGGGTACCACGGCAGCCCGCCCAACCGGTGTGGCAGCGCTGTTTGCGTACCTTCTCTCTCCGATCGGGGAGAGGAGGGCCGAGCGGTCGGGGACCGCATTTCGAGGGGAAATGTCAGTTCGGTCGCGGCATGAATGCCGCGGCAGGCCGGCTCGCTAAGGGGAGGAGCCAATCGTGACGGCTCAGCTATTTTCCGCGATCCTTGTCATCATCGTCGGCGTGGGCGGCTGTGTCGCCTATTTCTGGGGCGCCAACAGGTTGCTTGATCTCGTCTTGCCCGCGCGCGGTGTGAGCGGTGCCGCTGCGGTGGACAATCTCCGCCGTCAGGGACTGATCCGCCCCTGGCTGTTCATCGGCCCCGCGCTCATCATTCTGATCATCTATCTCATCTATCCGGTGGTGCAGACCCTGATCCTCTCCTTCCATGGCAAGGGAGGCGAGAATTTCGTTGGACTGGCAAACTATCAATGGGCTTTCGGTGACCGTGAATTCCGCAACTCCATCCTGAACAATTTGCTGTGGCTCGCCGTCGTGCCCGCCGCCTGCACCTTTTTCGGACTGATCATCGCCGTTCTGACGGACCGCATCTGGTGGGGGACGATCGCCAAGAGCCTGATCTTCCTCCCGCTTGCCATCTCCTTTGTCGGTGCCAGCGTCATCTGGAAATTCGTCTATGAATATCGCGGCGACGGGCAAACGCAGATTGGCATTCTGAACGCCATCGTGCAGGGTCTGGGCGGCCAGCCGCAGGTCTGGATCTCGCTCCCCTTCTGGAACAATTTCTTCCTGATGGTCATCCTGATCTGGATCCAGACAGGCTTCGCCATGGTCATCCTGTCGTCGGCGCTGCGCGGAATTCCCGAGGAAACAATCGAGGCGGCGGTGATCGACGGGGCCAATCCGTTCCAGATATTCTGGAAGATCATGGTGCCTCAGATATGGGGCACCATCGCCGTCGTCTGGACGACCATCACCATTCTCGTTCTCAAAGTCTTCGATATCGTCCTGACCATGACCAACGGCCAGTGGAACAGCCAGGTTCTGGCCAATCTCATGTTTGACTGGATGTTCCGGGGCGGCGGCGATTTCGGCCGTGGCGCCACCATCGCCATCGTCATCATGGTGGCAGTCCTGCCGATCATGATCTGGAACATCCGGCAGGCCAACAAAGAGATGAAGGGACGCTGACATGGCACAGGCTGGCGCCGCTTCCGCAGGCAAGTCCTCGCTCGGCCGGATCGGCACGCATCTGGCGGTACTCTTCTTCGTCGCTGTATGGACGCTGCCGACGCTCGGCATTCTGGTGACGTCGATTCGCGACAAGGACCAGATCATCGCGTCGGGCTGGTGGACCTCCTTCACGAGTTCGTCCCAGACAGAGGCAGGCCGCCTGCCGCCTCCGAACACCGCCGTCGAGAAGGATGGCAAGTACGTTCTTGAGGGAAGTGTCTTCGCCGAGCCCGGTGAGCGGGGCATCTCCGCCTTCGGCACGCGGATTCAGAACCCCACGGAATACCCGGCCGGCACGGTGGCCGATCTCGGCGATGGCGAAACACTTCTGATCGACGCCGACGGCAACTTCGTTTTGACCTACCCGGCCGCACAGGATGGCAAGCGCGGGCTTCGGATCTATTTCGCCGCGACCGTGCCGCCGCGCTTCACGACGGAAAACTACGAGACCGTGCTGCTTTCGGAAGGCATTGGCCGGTCCTTCATCAACTCGCTGACGGTGACCATCCCTGCCACAATCATTCCCATCATGATCGCGGCCTTCGCGGCCTATGCCCTGGCATGGATGAAGTTTCCGGGACGCGCGCTACTGATTGCGGTTGTCATCGGGCTTCTGGTCGTGCCCCTGCAGATGGCGTTGATTCCGCTGCTCCAGCTGTACAACGGCGTGGGCGCATTCTTTGGCGTCTCATCAAAAACCTATCTCGGCATCTGGCTCGCTCATACGGGCTTCGGCCTTCCATTCGCGATCTATCTGTTGCGAAGCTATATGGCAGGTTTGCCGCGCGAGCTGATGGAGTCGGCGCGCATCGATGGCGCGAGCGATTTCGAGATTTTCGTCAAGATCGTCTTGCCGCTGTCATTGCCGGTGCTCGCATCCTTCGCGATCTTCCAGTTCTTGTGGGTGTGGAACGATCTGCTCGTCGCCATGGTCTTTCTTGGCAGCAGCGCCGACCAACTGGTGCTTACCGGCAAACTCAACGCGCTTCTGGGTTCGCGCGGCGGCGACTGGGAAATCCTCACCACATCGGCGTTCGTCACCATCATCGTGCCGCTGATCGTGTTCTTCTCCTTGCAGCGCTACTTCGTTCGCGGCCTGCTGGCAGGTTCCGTTAAGGGCGGGTGAGAAGAATGCGCGCCCCTTGTTTCGAGATGTACCTATGACGCAGCAATCGACGCACTCCGATGCCGACTGGTGGCGCGGGGCGGTGATCTATCAGATCTACCCGCGCAGCTTTCAGGACAGTGACGGCGATGGCGTCGGCGACCTGAAGGGCATTATCCAGCACCTGCCCTACGTCGCCGAACTCGGTGTCGACGCGATCTGGATCTCGCCGATTGCGAAATCGCCGATGAAGGATTTCGGCTACGACGTATCGGATTACTGCGATATTGACCCTCTCTTCGGGACACTTGCTGATTTCGACGCATTGCTGGCTGAAGCGCACAGGCTGGGGCTGAAGGTAATGACGGATATCGTCATTTCCCACACCTCGGACCAGCATCCGTGGTTCGTGGAAAGCAGGGCAAGCCGCGACAATCCCAAGGCAGACTGGTATGTCTGGGCCGATCCCAAGCCCGATGGAACCCCGCCCAACAACTGGCTCTCCATCTTTGGCGGTTCCGCGTGGCAGTGGGACACGCGGCGCATGCAGTATTACATGCATAATTTCCTGACCGAGCAGCCCGATCTCAACTTCCACAATGCGCAAGTGCAGGATGCAGTGCTGGACAGTGTGAGGTTCTGGCTTGACCGCGGAATAGATGGCTTCCGGCTGGATACGATCAATTTCTACTTCCACAGCAAGGGGCTGGAGGACAATCCGCCTTTGCTACCCGAGGAGCGGAATGCCTCCACGGCGCCGGCCGTGAATCCCTACAATTTTCAGGACCACCTTTACGACAAGAGCCGTCCCGAGAACCTCGATTTCCTGCAGCGGTTCCGGGCGCTGCTGGACGAATATCCCGACAAGGCTTCGGTGGGAGAA
Source organism: Rhizobiaceae bacterium (assembly GCA_023953905.1). GTDB lineage: Bacteria > Pseudomonadota > Alphaproteobacteria > Rhizobiales > Rhizobiaceae > Arvimicrobium. The sequence goes on from JAMLJA010000022.1 coordinate 8,642, forward strand.
GTCGGCGATTCGCAGCGCGGCCTTGAGATCGTTTCGTCCTACACCAGCGGCGGCAACCGCGTGCATATGTGCTACTCGTTCGACTTCCTCGGACCAGACAAACTGAATGCGCGCAATGTGCGCGAGGTGCTGGAGCAGTTCGGCCGCGAGGCGCCCGACGGATGGGCTTGCTGGGCGTTGTCCAACCACGACGTGGTCCGCCACGCCACGCGATGGGGCGCGGGTGAACGTGACGTCCAGGGCTACCTCAAGGTGCTGTCGGCGATGCTCATGTCGCTGCGTGGTTCGGTGTGCCTCTATCAGGGCGAGGAACTTGGTCTGGGCGAGGGCGATATTGCCTTTGAAGACCTGCAGGATCCCTACGGCAAGACGATGTGGCCCGAGTTCAAGGGTCGGGATGGTTGTCGCACGCCGATGGTCTGGACTCATGATGCGCCGAATGGCGGTTTCTCGCTTGGTGCACCGTGGCTGCCGGTGCAGGCCGAGCATCTCCTGCTTGCCGTCGACATGCAGGCGTCAGAGGCCGGCTCGATGCTGGAACACTACAGAACGTTCCTGTCGTTTCGGCGCGCCCATCCTGTTTTTGCCAAGGGCGCCATCGAATTTCTCGATGTGGGCGAGGACGTGCTGGCCTTCACCCGTACGCATGGCAATGAGAAGCTCTTCTGTGCCTTCAATCTCGGCGCAGGAGATGCAACCGTCGCCTTTGGCAGTGACTTGGAACTCAGCGCCGTGGAAGGCCACGGCTTCACATCCACCGCACGAAACGGCAGCATCGCACTGGGTGCCTATGGCGCCTGGTTCGGGCGTTGCGCTTAACTGGAGGGAGGACTTCATGGCCGACGTCAATCTGTCCAAGGTCGAAAAGGCCTATGGCACGCTGAAAATCCTGCATGGCATCGACCTCGACATCAAATCGGGCGAGTTCATCGTCTTTGTAGGGCCGTCCGGGTGCGGGAAGTCGACGCTGCTCCGCTCCATTGCGGGACTTGAGGAAATCTCTGGCGGCACGTTGAAGATCGACGGGGAAGTGGTCAATGACGTGCCGCCTTCCAAGCGCGGCATTGCCATGGTCTTTCAGTCCTATGCGCTGTACCCGCACATGACGGTGTACGACAACATGGCGTTCGGCATGAAGATCGCCCGCGAAAGCAAGCAGGAGATCGATCGCAGGGTCAAGAACGCCGCCGAGATTCTGCAACTGACAAAGTACCTTGCGCGGCTTCCCAAAGCCCTGTCCGGCGGCCAGCGACAGCGCGTCGCCATCGGGCGCGCCATCGTGCGCAATCCGAAAGTGTTTCTGTTCGACGAGCCTCTGTCGAACCTTGATGCCGCGCTGCGCGTGGCGACCCGCATCGAGATTGCCAAGCTGAAGGAATCGATGCCCGACACCACCATGATCTATGTGACCCACGACCAGGTCGAGGCCATGACGCTGGCCGACCGCATCGTCGTGCTCAAGGATGGCCGGGTCGAACAGGTCGGCTCGCCGATGGATCTCTACAAGCGGCCGGGCAATCTTTTCGTGGCGCAGTTCATCGGTTCTCCGGCCATGAACATTCTGCCGGCAAAAATAGAACGCGCGGGCACTCTCACCCTGGTCAGCCATGCGGGTGGCCGAAGCGTCGAGTTGCCGATTGCCACGTCCTCCGGAGCGGCTGGCAAAACCATCAGTTTCGGCGTTCGGCCCGAAGATCTGTTTGTGACCAGTGACGACAATTTCCTGTTTGAGGGAACGGTGGATTACATCGAGCAACTGGGAGAAGTTCAGATGGTCTATATCGATGTCGGTCAGGGCGGCGAGCCGCTCACCGCGAAGCTGCCGGGTGGAGCCGATGTGAAGCGCGGCGACAAATTGCGTCTCGATGCCAAACCGCAGGATCTTCACATCTTCGATAGCGATGGACGCTCCTTCGCGGTCGAACACGCTGTCGCGCAGGCGGCCTGAGCTTCGGAGCCAGAATTGAGCAATCCGAAACAATCTTGCTTTAGGAGGAATAGCGTAGACATGTGAGCGCTGTCGAAGGGCAGCCGAGAGGAACGGCCTATGACGATGGAAATCCGCGAAGCGGTCGGTCCGCGTGAGGCGCGCGGCTTCGATACCCAAGCCTTGCGCGACGCATTTCTGATCGGCGACCTGTTCCCAAACGATGACATGCGCCTTGTTTATTCGCACTATGATCGTCTGATCGTCGGCGGCACATCCCCGGTCGATCGCGAGGTGTTTCTGCCCGACGGAAGCGCGATTGGGACCGAGTATTTTCTCGACCGGCGCGAGATGCTGATCATCAATATTGGCGGAGAGGGCCAGATCGTTACACTGACGGGCACCTATATGCTCGCGCGCCGGGACGCTCTCTATCTCGGGCGAGGAACGGGTCCTGTCACGTTTTCGAGCAGCGACCGGGCACGGCCCGCCAGATTCTACCTGCTCAGTGCACCCGCCCACAAGGAAATCCCGATACGCCATCTGAGTGGTGTCGGGTCTGCGCGCGTGGATCAAGGGGATGCGCCAAGCGCCAGCCAGCGCGCCACATTCAACATCTTGGATCCATCTCTCACCGAGACCTGTCAGCTTACGGCCGGGCTCACGATCCTTGCGGAAGGGTCTGTCTGGAGCACCCTGTCGGGCGAACAGAACCGCCGGCGGACCGAGGCGTTTCTCTACTTCGGCATGCGACCCGACCAGAGAGTTTTCCATTTTATGGGTGAACCAACTGAGACCCGCCATATCGTCGCCGGCGATCAGCAGGCGGTGATTTCGCCGCCTTGGTCCATCCAGGCCAGCGTCGGCACCAGAGGCTATGCGTTTATCTGGGCCACTGCAGGAGAGAATCTCGGCGGGTCGGAGATGGGTCCCATGCCCGTCGAGACTCTGCGTTAGAAAGCAATAGAGCAACTTCAGCGGCTTCTGCTTTGACGAGGCTAGTCCAGCCACGCTTCTCGAATATGCGAGCGCCTTGAGGCGATGCAGAGGGCTTCGATTGCTGAATGCTTCGGGTGTGGCACAAAGGGTCCGGTGCGATCGCCCCAAGCCAGTCGGCGCGATGCTCTTCGATATCAATCGCCCGGATCAGGGATCTTCATCGCGTGACCGCAAGCCTTGCAGTAGACCGCGTCCGGGTCATGGCGCTGCAGCGCGCATTGAGGACAAGGGAAAAATACTTTCTCGGGTTTGAAGATCGATTGCGCCAACCTGACAAACAGGGAGATCCCTACAATCATCGTGACGATCGCCGTCAGCTTCCCCGAAATACCAGGCAAGACGATATCGCCGAAGCCGGTTGTAGTGACGGTCGCGACGGTAAAATAAAGTGCGTCCACATACTCCGCCACGCCGGCGCCGGTGCGGAAATAGAATGTGTAAATGAAGCCCGTGGCAACAAACAGGAACGTCAGCAGATTCACAACTGCATGGATCGGCTCTCGCCAATTTGAGATCCCCCACGATTGCAGGGGCCGCCACAGGAAGCCGCTGCGCGACAGCGACCAGAGCCGAAGAATTCGCAGAAAGCCTAGGTTGGCGAATGTGGCCGGGAACAGCAGCGTCACGAAGATGAATATGTCGACCCAGACGGTTGGTTGTCGCAGGCGCCGTGGAATGTCGCTCGAGGCAAGAAGTCGGGCCAGTATGTCCACCGACAGCAGTGCGGCGACGGAATAGTCGATCCAAAGAAAGGTCGACAGCTTCTGAAGCACCGGGGTTGCGATAAAGAACGCAATGATCGCCAGGTCGACGAGCACAACAGCCGCCTGAAAAGAGCGCGACTGTGTGCTTTGACCATTATAGAGAATTCTCAACCGGTCGCGAAACGACGATGACCTATCGGTTTCCATAAGCTCCTGTCACCTGTGGCGCATCTGCCTGCGCACGCCATTTATCAGGGTTGGGATGAAGTAGCGAGCCGAGCATCAAGGCATCATGCAGTTCTGCCGGCGGAACACTGCAAAGACGAAGGCGCGCACGACAGGCTGAGCGTCTTGCCGGTATCGACCCTGTCGCCACATCGATAGTGGCAGGCGACTGGCCGGAATTTTCCAGATTGCACCACCTTCATATGCGGTTGCGCAGGAAGCGCGCGGCACCAAGCCGTATCTGCTCGCGGATGATGGTCAACAGACCCGACGCGATGACGACGGCCGCACCGGTGATGCTTAGCCAGTCGGGAACTTCATCGAAGAAACTGGCACCGATGATGACCGCCCAGATGATCTGCGAATAGTGGGTCGGCGCCACGAGATTGGCGGGTGCCTGACGCGTGGCCAGCAGGAGCAACCGATGCCCTCCTGCCGTGCACAATCCGGACAGGATCAGGAGCACCCATGTCTTCCAGTCTGGCGAGTTGAAGGAGGATGTGGCGAGCATCGCGATGCCATTGAAGACAAGCGTGTAGACAACAAGCATGCCGAGAACGGTCGTCTGCCGCTCGCCTTGCAGGGAGCGCATCAGGATGATCGTCGATGCGGCCAGCAAGGCTACGATGAGGGCCGCGAGATGTCCGAGTTCAAGCTCCCTGAAGCCGGGCCGGACGACAAGCAGCACGCCGAAGAAGCCCATCACAACGGCCATCCAGCGCCAGGGCCCGACCTGTTCCTTCAGAATGATGATTGAAAGCAGCGTCACCAGGATCGGCGACAGGAAGAACACGGCATAGACTTCCGCCATCGGGATGGTCGTGAAGGCATAGACACTGAGCATGCCAGCCGCCACACCGAAAAAGGCGCGTGCGTGGACAGCCCAGGGGCGTCTCATCGTGCGCCAGAAGCCGTTCCATTGCTCGCCCTTGGGCTTCAGGAACAGCAGGAAGAGACTGCCGAACAGGATGTTGAAGAAGCCGATTTCGAAGACCGACAGCTCGCCGCTGAAGCTCTTGATGATACCGTCGCCCCACGCGTAAACGGCATAGGCGGCAAGGGCCAATAGCACACCGATATTCACGACGGTCCTCTCGGGGAACGGCAGCGCAAATGGCGGTGCCGGGAAGTTTGCGGTAGCCCCGCTTGCCTGTCCGCGCAACCCCTCCAGTCGGTTGTTGCAAGAAGAATCCGGGCCTGTTGCCTTGAGGTCGGATGGCATCCGCCCCGCCGCAGGTTGACGTCAAGGCGCATGCGGACAATTATCCGCCCAACCGTGGCGTCCGGCAGGAGCACGGCGCAACAGCAATAAGCCTCACGGGATGGAAATGACGACGGAAAAAGCGGAAATCGGCCTGATCGGCCTGGGCGTCATGGGTGCGAATCTCGCGCTAAACATTGCCGAAAAGGGCCAGAAGATTGCCGTCTTCAATCGAACGACGGCGCGCACGACGGCTTTCGTCGAGCAGGCGGGGGATCTCGCGGGCATGATCGTGCCGTGCGAGACAATCGAAGCCCTTGCAGAAGCCATCCGCCCGCCGCGGCCGATCATCGTCATGGTTCAGGCTGGTAGTGCCGTAGATGAACAGATCGCCCATCTGAAGCCTGTCCTGTCGGCGAACGACATTATCATTGATGCCGGCAACGCCAATTTCCACGACACCGTTCGGCGCACCAAGGAGCTTGAGAATACGGGGCTCACCTTTATCGGCATGGGGGTTTCGGGAGGCGAGGAAGGGGCGCGCAACGGTCCGTCGATCATGGTGGGAGGGACCGAGGACTCATACCGCCGTGTCGAGCCGACGCTCACCGCGATTTCCGCCAAGTTTGATGGCGAGGCCTGTTCGGCATGGCTCGGCACGGACGGTGCCGGACATTTCGTCAAGACCATACACAATGGCATAGAATATGCTGACATGCAGATGATCGCGGAGGTCTATGGCGTTTTGCGCGATGGGCTTGGCATGCAGGCAAAGGAAATCGGGGCCGTCTTCGAACGCTGGAACAAGGGACGCCTCAACTCCTTCCTGATCGAGATCACGGCAAAGGTGCTGGGTGCGGATGACCCGAAGACCGGCAAGCCGATCGTGGACATGATCCTCGACCGCGCCGGTCAGAAGGGTACGGGCAAATGGTCGGCCATCGAAGCCCAGACTCTGGGGGTACCGGCGACCGCAATCGAGGCTGCTGTTGCGGCGCGCGTCATCTCCTCGCTGCGTGACGAAAGGCTTGCTGCCGAACGCGCCTATGGACCCGCCGCGACCGGAACCATCTCCAGGGACATTATCGACGATTTGGAACTGGCGCTTTTTGCGGGCAAGATTGCTGCCTATGCGCAGGGCTTTGCGGTGATGTCGACAGCGTCCAGAGAGTTCAACTGGAACCTTCCCTTGCCCACCATCGCCAAAATCTGGCGCGCGGGCTGCATCATCCGTTCGCAGTTTCTGGGGACGATCGCCGAGGCGTTCGGCAAGGACGCTGGGGTCGCAAACCTTCTCATGGCGCCGGCCTTCATCGAAATGATGAAGGGTGCCAGCCCGTCACTACGCCGCGTGGTGGCGATTTCCGCTGAGGCAGGCTTGCCCATGCCGGCACTCGGCTCCGCGCTGGCCTATTTCGACGGTTACCGGCAGGGCCGTGGCACATCCAACGTAATTCAAGCACAGCGCGACTTCTTTGGTGCGCATGGGTTCGAACGGATGGACGAGCCAGGCGCCCATCACGGGCCATGGGGCAGTGGCGCCTGACGCGCAATCGGTCAAGACCCCTCCCGTCAGGTTCGAGGCGATATCACTTCTGTTGGTACGACGAGGCTCTGCAGGGTGTTGAGCGGCGCTTTGGCGATGCTTCCTGTAACCGCCTTCGCCAGCTCGCTTCCGGCAAGGCGGACGTCCTCCTGCACGACGTGAAGCTCCGGCCGAAACAGCGGGAGCAGTCGAAACGACTGCTTTGAGACGATGTCGATATCCTGGCCGAGCCTGAGCCCGGCAGCCTCTATACCGGCGACAAGCGCAAATGTCGCCCCGCCGGCGCCGCTGACGATGCCATCCGGCCGCGACCGCCTGTTCATGAGCTCTATGGTTGCAAGGCGTATCTCGTCGATTGTGTGCTCGTTCGTGACTGAAGTGAGAGGCACCTCGCTGCCTTGAATCTCCTCCAGGCCGTCCATGAACCCGCTTCGCATGTGGTGTTGGTAGGTCAGCGACGAAGGCGGCGCGAGCAGCGCCAGACGCTTGCGACCGCGCTCTGCAAGGCGACGGACCGCTATTCTGGCGAAGGCGCGGTTGTCGAAGTCATGATAGGGATGCTCCCCATTCGCAGTGGTGCGACCGTGGGTGGCAAACGGGAACTGCCGCTCGATCATGTAGCGTACCCGTGGGTCGTCGGGTTGCGTCTGCGAAATGATGATGCCGTCCGCCGACCCGGTTTCGACCAGATACCGTATCGGCTCCATCGGATCGTGGTTGCGCGAATGGGGCGTCACGATCAGATGATAGGGCGTTTGGGCCAGTTGCTCGGATATGCCGTAGATCATGTCCGAAACGAAACCGCCGATCTGCTCACGCGTGTCGAGCACGAGGCTGATGACATTCGTCTTGCCTGTCCTGAGGCGAACGCCGGCTCGATTTGGCCTGTAGCCGATCTGTCTGGCAACCAGTTGAACGCGCTTGCGCGTTTCCACGCCGATCTCTGGCGCATCCTTGAGAGCGCGCGAAACGGTGGTGACGCCGAGGCCCGTCATGAAGGCAATCGTCTTCAATGTAGGGCGGTTGCGCTCGTCTGAGGGGCTGGCGCCCGCTTTGATAGAAATATCCCTGTCCATACCACGCCACCTGTAGATGGCTTCCTATCGCACCGCGACCGAAGGGATACAAGCGACAGTTCAAAAACTGTAACGTTGCAGATTATAGGCCATCTGCTCGTCTCAGGTTCTGCCAGAGTTCTGGCGCGGCCGTTAAGCCGGACTGGGCTGCTGCGCTGCGACATGCAAACGAATCAGGCGGATAGCGCACCGAACGGCATAAAGTTGTCGCACCGCAACATCCCCCGCGGCTCTCCATGCGCCGAGCTCAACTCGCGTGATTATTTGCGGGTCTCGAAAAAAATCCAACCAAGATCAAATTACGCGTTGCGCGCCCATTCCCGTTGACATAGGTTTGAAACTGAAACGTTACAGATTCTGGGAGGAACGTCGATGCGTTTTGAATGTACTGCCGCGCTTGCTGCGGGAATTGCACTTGGTTTGTCGGGTGGCGCACAGGCCGCCGATCTTGAAGTGACGCATTGGTGGACGTCTGGCGGCGAGGCCGCGGCGGTTGCCGAGTTCGCCAAGGCATTCGATGCCACCGGCAACAAGTGGATCGACGGCGCCATAGCGGGCGGCGGCAGCACCGCGCGTCCGGTCATGGTCAGCCGCATCACCGGCGGTTCTCCAATGGCTGCAACGCAGTTCAATACGGGCCGTCAGGCCGAGGAACTGGTCGAAGCCGGACTGATGCGCGACTTCACCGATCTGGCCGAGAAGGAAGACTGGAAGAGCTTTATCCGCCCGGTCAGCCTGCTCGAAGGCTGCACTGTCGACGGCAAGGTCTATTGCGTGCCCGTCAATATCCACTCCTGGCAGTGGCTATGGCTCTCCAACAAGGCGTTCGAGGATGCCGGCGTGCCGGTTCCGACCAATTGGGACGAGTTCGTCGCCGCTGGCCCAGCGCTTGAGAAAGCCGGCAAGATCCCGCTCGCCATCGGCGGCCAGTCCTGGCAGACGACCGGTGCCTTCAACGTGCTGATCCCGGCTATTGCCGGCAAGGACGTTTTCCTCAAGGTCTATCAGGATCACGATGCCGAAGCGGCTGCGGGTCCTGAAATCGCCAAGGTGTTCAAGGCCGCCGACGATGCGCGCCGTATGTCGGCCAAATCCAACGTTCAGGACTGGAATCAGGCGACCAACCTCGTCATCACGGGTCAAGCCGGCGGCCAGATCATGGGTGACTGGGCGCAGGGCGAATTCCAGGTCGCCGGACAGGTGGCAGGAAAGGACTATACGTGTCTTCCCGGCCTCGGCGTCAACGAACTGATTTCGACGGGCGGCGACTCCTTCTATTTCCCCAAGCTCGACGATGCCGACAAGACCGCGGCTCAGGAAGTGCTGGCCTCGACCATGCTCAACCCGGCGACCCAGGTTGCGTTTAACTTGAAGAAGGGTTCGGTTCCGGTGCGCGGCGACGTTGATGTCTCGGCCGCCAATGATTGCATGAAGAAGGGTCTCGAAATCCTCGCCAAGGGCAACATCATCCCCGACACCAATCAGCTCAACACCGAAGATACGAACAACCAGCTCAACGACCTGTTCGTCGAGTTCTTCAAGACGCCGTCCCTGACCCCGGAAGAGGCGCAAAAGCGCTTCGCCGCCATCATCGCGTCAGCCGACTGACCGATCGCATGAACGTCAGGCCGATCCGCACGCGGATCGGCCTGTCCCTTGGCAGCCGGAGCCCAAGATGAGCACCAGCGAAACCATCGCTCGCCGCCCGAGCCAGCTGTTCAGGAATCTCAGCGCCAAGATCGCATCGCTGCCGATGATCCTGACCGCCCTCGTGGTGTTCCTCGGCAGTACTGCATGGACGATCGTCTATTCTTTCACCAACTCCAAGCTGCTGCCGCGTCTCAAATTCGTAGGGCTCGACCAATATGAGCGCCTCTGGGCGCAATCGCGCTGGCTGACCTCGATCGAAAACCTGCTCGTCTATGGCGTGTTGTCGCTGGTTTTCTCCTTTATCATTGGTTTCATCCTTGCGGCGCTTCTCGACCAGAAAATCCGCTTCGAGGGCGTGTTTCGAACCATCTTTCTTTATCCGTTCGCGCTGTCCTTCGTCGTCACAGGACTGACCTGGCAATGGATACTCAATCCGGATTTCGGCGTGCAGCGCATCGTTCGCGCCATCGGCTGGACGAGCTTCACCTTCAATCCGCTCTATGATCAGCGGATTGTCATCTACGGCATCCTGATTGCGGGTCTGTGGCAAGGCACGGGATTGATCATGTGCCTGATGCTGGCCGGCTTGCGCGGTATCGACGAGGATATCTGGAAGGCCGCTCGCGTCGACGGCATTCCGACGTGGAAGACATATGTTTTCATCGTTATCCCGATGATGCGCCCGGTATTCATCACCACTCTGGTCATCGTCGCGTCGGGCATCGTGCGGCTCTACGACCTTGTCGTCGCGCAGACCAGCGGCGGGCCGGGAGGCGCCTCTGAGGTGCCGGCGAAATATGTCTACGACTACATGTTCCTCGCCCAGAATCTCGGTCAGGGCTTCGCCGCGTCGACCATGATGCTGCTGTCGGTAGCCATCATTGTCGTGCCATGGGCCTATCTCGAATTCGGGGGAAAGAAGCGTGGCTGACGTTCAGACCCTGAACATGGTTGCCGCGGGCGTCGACCCCGCATCCGATCGGCTTTCGGGACCGCGTGGAGCGCGGCCGCGCCGCACCCTTTCACGCCGCAACATCTTCATTTACGGCACGCTCATTCTGGTGGCTGTCTATTACCTCATTCCACTCTACGTGATGATCGTTACCTCGCTGAAGGGCATGCCGGAAATCCGTCTCGGCAACATTTTCGCGCCGCCCGTCGAGATCACCTTCGAACCATGGGTGAAGGCTTGGGCGACGGCCTGTACGGGGCTGAACTGCGATGGTCTCTCCCGCGGCTTCTGGAATTCCGTCCAGATCACCGTGCCCTCGGTGATCTTCTCCATCGGCGTCGCCTCGATCAATGGCTATGCGTTGGCGAACTGGCGCTTCAAGGGGGCCGACACATTCTTCACGATCCTGATCGTTGGCGCCTTCATCCCCTACCAGGTGATGATCTACCCGATCGTCATCCTGCTGCGGGAGATCGGCCTCTACGGCACTTTGTGGGGCCTGGTGATCGTGCACTCGATCTTCGGCATGCCGATCCTGACGCTTCTCTTCCGCAACTACTTCAGTTCGGTGCCCGAGGAGCTTTTCAAGGCTGCGCGCGTCGACGGCGCCGGGTTCTGGCGCATCTATTTCGTCATCATGCTGCCGATGGCGCTGCCGATCTTCGTCGTCGCCATCATCATCCAGATTACCGGCATCTGGAACGATTTCCTGTTCGGCGTGATCTACACCAAGCCAGATACCTACCCGATGACCGTGCAGCTCAACAACATCGTCAACTCGGTTCAGGGCGTGAAGGAGTACAACGTCAATATGGCAGCCACCATTCTGACCGGCCTTGTCCCGCTGATCGTCTATTTCGTTTCCGGCAAGCTGTTCGTTCGCGGTATCGCGGCTGGCGCGGTGAAGGGATGAGCAGCATGGACACTCCCGCCACAAGCGTCTCCATTCGCGATCTGTCGCTCAATTTCGGCACGGTTGCAGTGCTGAAAGGCCTGGACCTGGACATTCAGGAAGGCGAATTCCTTGTCCTGCTTGGGCCCTCCGGCTGTGGCAAGTCCACCTTGCTCAATTGCATTGCCGGGCTGATGGATGTGAGCGACGGCCAGATATTCATCAAGGACAGGAACGTCACCTGGGAGGAGCCCAAGGACCGTGGCATCGGCATGGTGTTTCAATCCTATGCGCTCTACCCGCAGATGACCGTCAGGGGCAATCTGAGCTTTGGTCTCAAGACTGCCGGCATGGCCAAGGATGAGATCGCCAAGCGGGTCGCGCGCACCGCGGACGTGCTTCAGATTGAGCCGCTGCTCGACCGCAAGCCGTCGCAATTGTCAGGCGGCCAGCGGCAGCGCGTCGCCATCGGCCGCGCATTGGTGCGCGACGTTGACGTGTTTCTGTTCGATGAGCCTCTGTCCAATCTCGACGCCAAGCTGCGGTCGGAACTGCGCGTCGAGATCAAGCGCCTTCACCAGAAACTCGCCAACACAATGGTCTATGTGACGCATGACCAGATCGAGGCGATGACGCTGGCCGACCGGATCGCGGTGATGCGCGGCGGCCAGATCCAGCAGCTCGATGCGCCGCAGACCATCTACAGCCGGCCGGTAAATCGCTACGTCGCCGACTTCATCGGCTCGCCGGGCATGAATTTTCTGTCCGGAGCGGTTGAGATCAAAGATGGTATCCCGCATTTTATCGCCGAAGGCATCGACGTATCGCTGTCGAACTATATCTTCAATGGCGATGCGGTCGCGGCCGGACCAGCCGAACTCGGTGTCCGCCCCGAACATATCGGCGTCAACAGCGGCGAGGATTGGCCCTATGCCAACACCGTCGCGGTTGAAGTGGTCGAGCCCATGGGCTCAGACACGCTGATCTGGTCGAAGCTGGGCAATCAGAACATATCCATGCGGCTGCCCAGCGAACGCGCGCCGCGTGTGGGAGACAGCGTATCCATCGGCTTCGATCCGATGCGGGCATCGCTGTTTGATATTGCCACAGGGGCTCGCCTCTGAGCTTCCGCCAACACAGACCCGAGACAGGACAACATCGAATGAACTGGTCATTCCAACTCTACAGCGCGCGCAATTTCCAGCCTTGGGAGACTGTCATCAAGACTGTCGCCGACGCGGGCTACGCTCATGTCGAAGGCTTCGGCGGGCTCTATGACGATCCGAAATCGCTGCGCGGGATGCTCGACCGCGATGGGCTGACCATGCCCACCGGCCATTTCAGCCTCGATATGCTCGAGAACGACTTTTCGCGCGCCGCCAGCATCGCGGACACGCTCGGTGTGAAGGTCATGATATGTCCCCACATCGCCGCTGACCTGCGCCCTTCCGACGCTACCGGTTGGCGGGGTTTCGGCGAGCGTCTTGCCAAGGTCGGTGAAGCCGCAAAACGCGCCGGCTACGACTTTGCCTGGCACAATCACGATTTCGAGTTCATGAAGCTCGACGACGGCAGCACGCCCCAGGAACACATCCTGTCCGCGGCGCCGGATATCGGCTGGGAGATGGATGTCGCATGGGTCATCCGCGGGGGTGCCGATGCGCTTCCCTGGATCGAGAAATACGGCTCGCGCATCGTTGCCGTGCACGTCAAGGATATTGCCCGACAAGGCGAGGGTCTGGATGAGGATGGCTGGTCCGATGTCGGCTACGGCACCGTCGACTGGCCTGCTCTCATGAAGGCGTTCAAGGCAAACTCGGCCGCCAGGTATTATGTGATGGAACAGGATAATCCGAACGATATCGAGCGCTTCGCGCGCCGGTCGATCGAATCCGCAAAGAACTTTTGAGGACAGGCAGATGGCAAAGCAACTTGGCGTCGGCGTCATCGGTTGTGGGAACATCTCCACCACCTATTTTTCGCTCGCTCCGCTTTTCAAGGGCATCGAGATACGTGCCTGCGCCGACATCAACATGGAGGCCGCGCACGCTCGCGCAAAGCAGTACGGAATCCGCGCTGAGACCGTCGACGAGATACTGAAGGATGATGAGATCGATATCATCGTCAATCTCACCATTCCGGCGGTACACTATGAGGTGACGAAGCAGGTTCTGGATGCCGGCAAGCATGTCTATTCGGAAAAGCCCTTCGTGCTTAACGTCAAGGACGGGTTGGATCTGAAGAAGCGCGCCGACCGCAAGAATCTTCGCATCGGTTCGGCCCCCGATACGTTTCTTGGTGGCGCCCACCAACTTGTGCGACATTTGATCGACGCTGGCAGGGTTGGCCGCATCACAAGCGGAACCTGCTATGTGATGAGCCATGGAATGGAGGATTGGCATCCCAATCCCGACTTCTTCTTTCAGCCGGGAGCGGGGCCGATTCTTGACGTCGGACCATATTACGTTTCCGAGCTCATCAATCTGATTGGTCCGGTCAGGCAGGTCGCCGCAATTTCGGCAATTCCCGCCAAAGAGCGCACGATCGGCTCGAAGCCGCGTGCCGGCGAGAAGATCCCCGTCGATACGCCGACCACGATCCATGCGGTTCTTGAGTTTGTGAATGGAGCGGTGATCACGCTCAACGCCAGCTGGGATGTGTGGACGCATGGTCATGCGCCGGTCGAGCTTTACGGTGAGAACGGCACCATTTTCGTGCCCGATCCGAATTTCTTCGGCGGAGATGTGCGCTACACGAAACGCGGGTCGGAAATGAAGGCACGACCGAAATGGGAACACCCGTTCAGTGAGCCCAACGAAAAGCACAAGAATGGCATGAGGGCCAATTACCGGGCAGCCGGGCTTGCGGACATGGCGATTGCCATTGGCGAAGGCCGGCCGCATCGCTGCTCGATGGAAATGGCGCTGCATGCCGTCGAAGTCATGACCGGCATCCTGAAGTCCGGTGAGACGGGCAAGTTCATCGCCATGCAAACGACATGCGAGCGACCTGCTCCGCTTGCCGTGAAGGAAGCAAAATCGCTTCTCGCTCGTTCCAAAGGTACGGCGGTAAAGAGGGCCGCCAAACAGTAGGCCGTTGCCAGGCTTCCACGGCCCCTTGAGAGGTCTGGCACAAGGCCCGGGCAGGTGGAGGGAAGGCCTCTTTCGAGGTCGACCCTCCATCGGTCCCGAAATCCTGATACAAACATGTTCGTGCACAGGCGCCCCAGCGGCGAGCCAGCGCAGACGAGCAACATGAGGAACAATCCATGGCGTGGCATCCGGCAGAAAACAGATATCAGTCGATGAAGTACAACCGCACAGGCGCGTCCGGCCTGAAGCTGCCGGCGATCTCGCTCGGCCTCTGGCACAACTTCGGCGATGACACGCCTCACCAGACCAAGCGCGCCATCTGCCAGCGGGCCTTTGATCTGGGCATCACCCATTTCGACCTTGCAAACAATTACGGCCCGCCGCCCGGTTCGGCCGAAACCGCATTCGGCGAGATCCTGCGCACCGATTTCGCCGGTTATCGCGACCAGATGATCATTTCGTCCAAGGCCGGCTACGACATGTGGCCGGGACCGTACGGCGAATGGGGCAGCCGCAAATATCTGATCGCCAGCTGTGACCAGAGCCTGAAGCGCATGGGTCTGGACTATGTCGACATCTTCTATTCACACCGCTTCGATCCGGAAACGCCGCTCGAGGAAACGATGATGGCGCTCGATCATATCGTGCGGTCCGGACGCGCGCTCTATGTCGGCATCTCGTCCTATAATTCGCAGCGCACCCGCGAGGCGGCAGACATCATGAAGCAGCTTGGCACGCCGCTGCTGATCCATCAGCCCAGCTATTCGATGATCAACCGCTGGGTCGAGGATGATGGGCTGCTCGATACGCTGGAGGGCCTCGGGATCGGTTCGATCGTGTTCTCGCCGCTGGCGCAGGGCATGCTGACGTCGAAATATCTCAAGGGAATTCCGGCCGGCAGCCGCGCCTCTCAGGGCAAGTCGCTCCGCGAAGGCTTTATCAACGACACCACCCTCAAGAACATCAAGGCATTGGACAAGATCGCCAAGGCGCGCGGGCAGACGCTTGCCCAGATGGCGATCGCATGGGTTCTGCGCAAAGGCCGCGTGACAAGCGCGCTGATCGGGGCCAGCCGTCCCGAACAGGTGGATGATTGTGTCGGTGCACTGAAGAACCTCGATTTCACGGAGGCGGAACTCGCCGACATCGACAAGTTCGCGCGCGACGCGGACATCAATCTGTGGGCCGCTTCTGCGGAGCGCAAAGGGCCGACACGGAAGAAGTGACGATATGATCCGCAACCCGATCCTGCGCGGCTTTAATGCCGATCCGTCGATCTGCAGGGTCGGGGGCGATTATTACATCGCGACCTCCACCTTCGAGTGGTATCCCGGCGTCCAGATCCACCACTCGACCGACCTCGTAAACTGGAGGCTGGTGAAGCGGCCGCTGGATCGCGCCAGCCAGCTCGATATGCGCGGCAATCCGGATTCGGGCGGCATCTGGGCTCCGTGTCTGTCCCATGCGGACGGCCTGTTCTGGCTGGTCTACACCGACGTCAAGCGCATGGACGGCAACTTCAAGGACACGCACAACTACATCGTGACCGCCCCGGCGATCGATGGACCCTGGTCCGATCCGTTCTATGTCAATTCGAGCGGTTTCGACCCCTCGCTTTTTCACGACGATGACGGCCGCAAATGGTTCCTCAACATGCTGTGGAGCCACATATCGAATGGTGTGGGTGGCCAGCCGAAGCACCCGTCCTTTGCCGGCATCCTGTTGCAGGAATGGGATGCGACGACCGGCAAGCTCGTGGGTCCGGTCAAGAACATCTTTGCCGGAAGCCCGCTCGGCCTGGTCGAGGGGCCGCATCTGTTCAAGCGCGATGGCTGGTACTATCTCACCACCGCCGAAGGCGGGACTGGCTATGGACACGCCGTGACGATGGCTCGCTCCCGCAAAATCGATGGTCCCTACGAGATGCACCCCGACGTGCACGTCATCACGTCGAAGGATGCACCTGAAGCATTATTGCAGCGCGCAGGGCATGGCCAGATCGTCGAGACGCCGGACGGCCAGTTCTATCACACGCATCTCTGTTCACGTCCGCTTCCGGGGCTGCGCCGATCCCCACTCGGGCGTGAAACGGCAATCCAGAAATGCGTATGGGGAGAGGATGGCTGGTTGCGGCTTGTTGCAGGCGGACCGGTGCCGCGTGTCGATGTCGAGGCGCCCATTGGAGCAGCCGAGCCGAGGCCGGATAAAGCCGCGCGCCACAGCTTCGATGATGGCGCACAACTCCCGGCCGACTTTCAGTGGCTCAGGACGCCCTATCCGGACCGCCTCTTCTCGCTGACCGAACGCCCGGGCTGGCTGCGTCTTCACGGGCGCGAATCAATCGGCAGCTGGTTCGAGCAGTCTCTGGTCGCGCGCAGGCAGGAGCATTTTTCGTTCAGGGCGCAGACGGTGCTCGATGTCTCACCGCAGAACCTGCAGCAGGCGGCAGGCCTCACACTCTACTACAATCGCCACAAGTTCCACCTGCTGGCCGTCACCCATGATGAGCGCCTGGGTCGGGTTCTGACGATCCTGTCCTGTCCCGGCAATTGGCCGGACGGCAAGCTGGAGTTCCCGCTCGCCACACCCCTTCGGTTGCCGGGCGGGCCGGTCGAGCTGGCCGCGGATGTTGACGGCGCCGCGCTGCAGTTCTTCTTCGACACGGGATCGGGCTGGCAGGCAGCAGGCCCCGTGCTCGACGCCAGTGTCATTTCGGATGAAGGCGGGCGCGGCGAGCACGCCTCGTTCACCGGAGCGTTCGTCGGAATGATGGCGTTCGATGTGTCTGGCGCGGCCATGCCCGCGGATTTCCAGCGGTTTGAGTACATTCCGCGAAACAGCTGAATCAGAAGCGGCGAGCCGAAGCTCGCCGCCCGTTGCCTGAGACTCTCAGACCGGACTCAGAGACCGGTCTTCGACTTGATCCAATCGGTGTAATTGGAAAGACGAGTATAGACTCCATACGCATTTGCATGGCCGCAGGGTGCGGCGGCATCGACGGGGCCCTCACCCCAACTCACGACGCCGATTTGTGTCACATGGCTTCCGTCTGTGACGAAAAGAGGGCCGCCGCTGTCTCCACTGCAGGAATCGCGTCCCCCTTCCTTGATGCCCGCGCACAGCATGTTCGCTGTCAGCGGGTCTGTCATGGTGCTCGCCATGCTCGTTGTTGCCGCGTCGATGGCTTCGTCGGAGAGGCGCATGCGCGGTGCCCAGCTGCGCAGGATCTTGCCGAGATCCTTGGCATAAATTTCCTTGATGCCGGCATTGCAGGCTTCGTTGGTTGTCACTTCGATATCGACCTGCATCAGGTCGGACGGGAACGTGCCGTCTTCCATCTTGCCCCAGCCTGTGACCGTAGCGGTACCTCCCTCAGGCGCCGCTTCCTGTGGCAGCGCAATTGTCGGGGTCGTTGCGGAGCCGCCCAGCCTGATCAGGCCGATATCATTGTCGATCGACGCCATCGACTTGTCGAACCCTTCATGCACGAATACCTCAGCTGCGGGGATACGCGTACCTTCGGCGAGATGCGTCGCGCCCGACAGCACCACGATCGCTTCCGCGGGCACCTGACTGCCCTCATAGACAAGGCAGTGAGCGGCAGTGAGCACCCAGTTCGGCGCGATCAGGCTGCCCCCGCAAAACTGCGCGTCGACCTGTGATTCCGGTCGGTTGTCGAGCATGTTCGCTGTTAGCAGGGCCACCTGAAACGGCCAGGCGCCTTGTTCGGCCGCAAAACCGCCGAAGACCCGGTCATTGCTGCCGCCGGACGCTTCGCGCTGCGCCGCGCGCGCCTCCGGAACGCGCTTTTGCGGAGACGCTTCCGGGCGCACGACATCTTGCGCAGCCGCTTCATGCAGAGCGGGAAGTGCCGCGGCTGCAGCCAATAGACAGCCGGCCGCCAACGGACCAAACCACTTCTTCATCAACGTGACCTCCTGAGACTGAGACGTTCACCGAATGACAAGCCACCCCGGCTGATCTATCCACCGCCATGTAAATCAACGGGCGGCGCCGGTGAAAGCGATTTCTCCCAGCCGATCTTGCATATTTTGGGGCGCGAAGACTGTTTCTTGCCAACCGTTCAGCGTTAGTTCCCAAATGAGACAGGTTGCTTGACTCTGTCGTTTGAAACGGGGTGAAATTGTCGCCATCTTGCACTGTCGCAATCTGTTCGGCTGAAGCAAGGGGCGCCGAGGTTGCCGCCGCAATTGGAATTCAGGCGGAATCGAGTTGATTTCATGGCTCCATTATCCAGACAAATTCTTGAATAGTGTTTGTGCATCGATGACTTTGGGAGAGTCTTAAATGAAGTACACAAAAACTGGACTGGCTATTGCCGGGTTGCTCTCGACGGTGCTTTGGGCGGCACCTTCGATTGCGGCGGATTTCTCGGCGGGCAGCGAGGGCAGCGGCGAAACCTCGCGCGCTCTACCCTCGGGCGAAGAGTTTACGTTCCGTGACGCGACCCCGGTCGCGCCTCTGCCTGCCGGCGAAGCGAGCCGCAGCCTCGACCTCGATGAGGAGACGGTTGTCAAATCCTTCACTGCGGTTGGAAAATCGTCCGACGGCAAGGAGGTGCGCATCGAGCCAAGCGACAGCGTGAAGAAGGCCATCAAGGGCGACCTGAACCCTGCCGATCGGGGCGGCATTGAGGGCGAAAGTGTTGACCCGCTTACCAAGGCGGAAGATGCCAGCCGACAGGTCTTCGGCAATGACGACCGGGTGCAGGTCACGAATACGAAGGTCTATCCCTACAATGTGATCGGCTACCTGGAGATGAAGAACCAGGAGGGCGAAATCGGCATGTGCACCGGCACCCTGATCGGACCAAGCACGGTCCTGACCGCGGCCCATTGCGTCTATGATCACACCAAGGGCGGATTCGTCGATGAGATCCTTTTCGTGCCGGGTCTCGCGGGTCCCGACAACGCGCCCTTTGGCGCCTACGCCTACGACACTGTCTACATTAATCAGGGCTACATCGACAATTATCAGGGACAGTACGACGGTAGCATCATTCCCTACGACATGTCGGTCATTACCCTGCAGGACCCGATCGGCGACGCATTAGGCTGGCTTGGCTACTATGCCTATCCCGACCTCGCGAATTTCGAGGCCAATATTGCCGGCTATCAAAGCGACAAGCCGCCTTTCACCCTGTGGCGGACGCGATGCGACGTGCTTTCGGAGCGTGTGTACGACAACGTTTTTTCCTATGATTGCGATGTCGTGCCCGGCTCGAGCGGGAGTGCCGTCTATGCCTACGATTCCAGCGTCAAGCAGCGCGTGATCGTCGGCGTCAATGTCGCGTCCAGCCCTGAAATTATGAACCAGGCCGTCCGCCTGACCGCCACCAACGTCGAGTGGATCAACAGCCTGAACAAGTAGAACACGGCAGAAATGCCGCATAAAAGAGCCCGGGACGCGTGTCGTTGCCGGGCTTTTTCATACTATCCGTATTGCGGGGCAAAAAGCAGGTCGCTAGGCTGACCTTCGACGAAGTCATTATGGTCCGGGGGCGGCTCCATGAATGCATCGAATGTCTTCAAGATAGTTGCGTTGGTGACCATGTTGGCGCCAACAGTTCTGCATGCGCAAAGCGATAACGCTGCCGATGCCGATGGCGATTGGGCCACGCGTACACAGATTATCTATGACGTGGCCAACAAGTCGGTGATCCGCCGGACCTTGCGTGTCTGGGATGCGGAGCCTGCCAAGAATCTGGAGTTCGTGTGGGAGCCGGCACCCGGCGAGACGCCTCATATTGCCGATGATGGCGCCGTCTCCGGTGCTGGCAAGCTGACCTGGCGCGTACGCGGCTCGGCAAGCTACGATCCCCGGACTGTCTACAGTACATATGAGGGCGAACTGCGCGGCGGACGCATTCATGGCAACGGCCGGCTGGAAGCACGTTCGGGTGAAATTCTGGAAGGAACATTCGTCGACGGTCATCTCGAAGGGAAGGGCGTTCGGATCGGAGTGGATGGAAGCCGCTATGAAGGGAATTTCCTCAACGGAGTTGCCTCGGGCCAAGGAAAGCTTGCGCTTAGAACGGGCGAGATTTATGTCGGCCCTTTCGCGGGCGGCCTGCGCCATGGGCATGGCCGCACGATCCTTGCAGGCGGCACCAGCTATGAGTCCGAATGGTCCATGGGGCGTGAGCTCGGCGCGGCACGCAATACCGTCGCCGATGCGACGCTCGGCGGACTGCTCAAGGCGCAATCCGGTGGAGGCGATGCCGGCAAGGTCGAGATAGGTATCCAGATCGACCAGCGCATGACCCAGCAGGCGGACATGCGCTACACGCAATTTGCCGGCGACGAGTCCATCGAGCTCTACCCCGAGGATGAGCAGATGAATCAGGCGTGGCGGGGCGATGGCGAGGTAACTGCCGGCGACTACTACATTACCGGCATCGACTGGGAAGATACGCCAGCCTTTGTCGAGGTCGATCTCAGCACAGGTTCCAACGGGCGGGCCAAGCTCGACTCGATGGAATTGCGCGTCAAGGAGAGCGTCGCCTACCGCAAGCCGATGCTGACCTTGTTGGACCATGTGGGCTGCGTCGGCTTTCGCCCCTCCTTCTCGATCAAGAACAATGGTTGGGGCGAGGCGCGCAACGTGAAGGTCGCGCTGCAATTTTCCGGCGAGGATCCCGCCAATGGGACGTCACGCATCTTCCACGTGAGTGTGCCTGATATTGCCGACGGGGCGGACGTGTCGATCGAGGCCGCACTCAACGAAGCCGGCGTCGACGTCGCCGCGTTGGCTGGCGAGCGCTTTTCCTGCCAGTCGCGCGAAAGTCTCGCGGTCTGCCGCAGCCAGGTGTTCAACTCGGTCGGGTTTGGCGAGATCGCGGATTATGTGTGGGGAGACGACAAGCTCGGCACCACGGCCGTTGGACGTATCGACTATGACTGGGCTGACGATTTCGGAAACAGCTATCACCAGTCCGAGCCATTCCGGGTGAACATCGCCTTGAGCACGATCGAGTTGCCGGAAGACCTTGCAGAGTGCGGCGATGGCTTTGGCGGCGCTCCCGATGCACCGCGTTATCAGGATGTGCATTTGCCTGTGAACCAGAGCAACTATGCCATCGAAATGCCCGTGCGCGGCAACAAGAACATAAAAAGCTACCACGCCAATCTGAAGCTGCGTGCCGACATGACCTCCTACCACGACTTCAACGTGGCGGCCCGGTTTGCCGATGGAAGCGAACGATTGAGCAAGGCGATCCGGCTGTATTACTTCAGACCGAAGCCGTCCGGATTCGTGACGTCGATGGAGCCCGCGCAATGCTATCTGCCGCCCTCGTCGAGTGGCTGCTGATCAGTTGCCTCCGGCAGCCAGGTCGAAAAGGTTTGGCAGTTTGATTGTGCGCAGAAACACTGTTCCCTGCGCAAACACCCGCAATTCGACCAGTTGCCCCGAAGCGCGCCTGGCAGTCTGATCGAACAGGAAGTTGCCGAGGGAATAGACGCCGATCGCCTCACCGCCCGCCAGCGCTTGCGGGCCTTCACTTGCGACATGCGGATGCGCACCGATGATTGCACTGGCACCGCGCAGGCGCATCTCCTCGGCAAGATCCATTTCTCGCGGAGATGGCTCCGGCCGGTATTCCCGCCCCCAATGGACCATGACTGCAAGAACCTGCGCGCCGTCACCTTCGCTCAGCCTGTCGAGCAGATGCGGATGTATCAATTCGGTCTGGTGAAGGGCGTTGGAATCCAGATCCGTCAGCCCCGCAATGTCGAGGCCTGGAAGCCGCACCATTTCCCCTTGTGCGAAATGCGCGATGCCAGCGCCATCGAGCGCCAGCCGGGTCTCCTCGAGTCCGCTTTCCCCGAGATCGGTGGCATGGTTGTTGGCAAGGCTGACAGCCGCCACATTGATGTCCTTTAGCCATCTCAGTGTCAGGTCAGCCGGCATCGCCAGCGTCAGATCGTCGAGCGCTTCCGGCACATTGGGCAGGATGACGCCTTCCAGGTTGAGGATAACTGGCCGACCTTGCGTGCGGCTCAGAATCGCCTCTCGAACGCGATCTTCGGCTTCGGGAGAGAGCAGCGCCATCTTCATGGCACGCCCGAAATTGGTGTCACCGGCAAAATAGTAGACATGCGTTCCGTCAACAGCCGGACTGTTGAAGCCTTCTTCGAACCTCCCGAACAGCGTCACCATATAGCTCGTTGTCTCAGTCATCGGCTCCTGACTGAATGCGTTGGAACTTTCATTGGCGACGACCAGTGGTGATGCGCCGAACCGACGCATTTGCAGTGCCGTCTGGACATATAGCGCGCCCACTGAGTCAGCGTGTTCGGGCTGGCGAAGCGCCGCAATGGCATCGAGCTCTCCTGCCGCCATAATGTTGAGGGTCTGCTGGTCGAACAGACGTGCCTCCGGCTGCGTCAGATAATGCGAGTAGTCGGTCGATTCCACGATGAGCGTATCGTCGTCGATGATGGGAAGCAGCGCGTCGATCAGGCCGTCCCAGTCACTCCTTTTCGAGCGGATCGACATTGCGACAGGCACGATCCTCGCCTGGGGAAAATAATGTCGGATGAACGGGAGCAGCGCACGCACCCCATGTTCGCGATCAAACAGGCAGGACGTCCCGATCTGGTCGCTTCCCGATAGAAGCCGCGCCACCGCCTCGTCATCGGCTGCAACCGGCCCGAACTCGGTCTCATATCCAAACGCACTCGTGGCAAAGAGCGTTTCGCTGCGCCGAAAGTGATCAGGCGCCAGAATGACGATGCGCTTGTAGGTGAAGGCGGAAGCGGCGCGGAACCCCAGCGCGACCAGTTCGTCGGCAAGCAGATGATGCGGAACGATGATGCCGCTGAGCTTTTGGTTTGACCTTTCGAAGGTCGAGACCTTCTCGATCGCGCCTCGGTAGAGTTCAGGATTGCTGTCGAACTGTGGATAGTTCGCCCCGCTCGCCGGGCAAAGCGTCGCCGAGAACGCCGGACATGCGACGAACGCGAGAGTGACAAGCAAAACGATCGCCGGAACGCACGCGCGCACGAAGGAAAGTCCGCTCAACATGTCATGGCAGCGCAATGAGCGCGTTGGCGATGTTGTTGAGCCGGAAATAGGGGGTCTGCTTCTGGCTCGTGAGACGGGCCACCTCGTGCGAGATATACTCGCCAAGTCCAAGCAGATAGACCCCGTCTCCAAATAGATTTGCCTTGCCCCGCAATCCCTCGATCATCGCATGGGTGAAGACACCGTGCCGGAGACTCGCGATTTCAGCTGCCGTGCTGTTCGCCGCCGTTGCGGAATAGACCACGAGGCCGGAATCGGCGGACTCCTTTTCCAGGCCCGGATTGAACGCATTGGCGGCATGGCAGGTGTCGATCATCAGCACGCGCAGACCTTTGGCTCGGTCAAGCGCGCGCTGGATGTCGGACCATTCCACCAGCGATGAACGGCGCCATTTGCCGTCCTCCTGCCGCGCGTCGGTCGGCACAAAATAATAGTCCTCATCGATGTTCACGCCATGCCCCGCCACGAACACGATCGTGCGGTCGTCTGCCGTCGGTTTGTCGAGGAAGTCGGCAAGCTCATCCTCGATTGCATCGGAATCCGGCTCCATCACGCGACTTTCGTCCGCAAGCGCGGCCACGGCCCGTTCCTGCTCAGGGTTTTCTTTGAGGGCGGACCGATTGACCAGTACCAGCGACTCCATTTCTTCCGCCATGGGCGACGCTTTCTCGGCGATCGCCTGCAGAAGCTCGGTCGCGTCGTCCACCGAAAACCGCAAATCGCACGACCGGCCGCTGCACGCGTCGGGCAGGTTCGGATAGCTCTCGACACCGATCACGGCGACATAGAGCTTGCCCTTCCGCGCAGTCGCGTCCTGCTTTTTTCCAAGAGCGGTGACGCTGCGCTCGGTGAGATACCCGGCCTCGTCGGTCCCTGTGACCTTGATGATATTGCTGCCCTCGGTGACGGGAACTTCAATGGTCCTCTTGCCCGCCCCGCCGATGTCGCGCGATGCGAAATCACCGATCTTGATGCTGTTGGAAAGGACGGAGAATTCCGCCGCGGCATCGCTCTCCTCGCCGGTGATTTCAATGACGACATGGCCGTCGCTGGCCGAACTTTGGTCCTCGGCGACGCGAATGCCGAATTCTGGAGGCCGATGCTGCAGCAGTTTCTGCAAGGCGTCATCAGCGCCCGGCCGAAGCTCCTCGATCGCTTGCGCCGCACTTTTCAGGACGATGGCCCGCCGCACGATCTCGGGCGAAAACAGGAAGCGTTTGAGCTGATCGCCATGTACGAAACGACCCTCGCGCCGTCGGTCGTCATTGACATGCCAGCCGATGAACTTGTCGCCATTGTCCGAAGAATAATAGTAGCCCTGCGGCAGCCAGACGATCCATTCATCGCCCGCCAGGAAAAGGCTGGCGATCAGTTCGCGCGTCTTGAGGTTCCAGAGCTTCAGCGTCTGGTCGGCGCTGCCGGTCACCATCAGTCCGAGTTCCTCGGAAATGGCCAGCGCATTGATTTCGCCTGTATGACCGTTCTTGTACTCACCGGCGAATGAACCCGTCGCAGTGTCATATTCTATAAGTGTTCCGTCGCTGCCGCCGGTCACAACCCTCTGGGCCTGATCAAGAAGTGAGAAGGCGGCGTGTAGGAAGCCGGTCGTCTCGTCATTGTCGATGGCGTGCGAAACGGCATCGCCGTCACGAATCTCGAGCCGGCCATTGGGCAGATCGGCGCTGCCACCCATCACGGCCAGCAAGGTGCGGCCGCGATCTTCATGTCGCGCACGGCGAAAGCGCGACGCGCTGCCCTCGATGAGCGCCGGATGCTCGAAGAAGACGTCCTTGCTCGGCAGAAGGAGTGAGCGATCAAGCATTCCCATGATCTCGGGGCAGGAGACACGGTCCGGGCAGGGGTTTTCCAGACCCCAGCCGATGACGCCGGACTTGACGTCGATTCCAACCGCCATGATCGGAGCGCCCGCGCCCTGCATGATGGTCCCCGCTTCGCCGGTGGCCGGGTTCCAGAGGTGAATGGCGTGGTTCAGGCCCCCGGCGGTCGCCACCATCCTGCCATCCGGCGTGGTCTTGCTGGCATGAATGGAATTGTCGTGGCCGCGATATTCGCGTTCGATCGTGCCGTCCGCGCCAAAGACAATCGAGCGATATTGGTCGGTACATTCATAGCCGCAGGAAACGACCAACCTGTCTCCGGCAAATGTGAGGGAGCCGATACGGAAGGGTTGTTTCGGCAGTGTCGCCAGCAGTGCGCCATTTTCAGCCCCGAAGATCAACACGTTGCCTTCGCTGTCGCCGGTCGCAAAGCGAAGGCCATCGCCCGAGACCGCCAAAGCGCCGACGCCGGTGTCGCGGAGCATTTCGGCCTCGGGAACCTCGATTTCCGAGCCATCGTCGTGCCGCCACACCCGGATGCCATTGTCTGTGGTGGAAGCGACGATCCGTTCGCCGCCCAGGGCATAGGCGACATGGCCCACCCGCCAGGAATCGGCATCGAGGCGCGTATGGGGTGCCCAGTCGTTTCCTTGCTTGCGCCAGATATAGACATAGCCGTCTCCGCTGCCGGCGGCGATTTCGCGGCCATCGGGAGCGTAGGCGACACTGAAGATGGATTGTGTGGCGCCGGTCAGAACCGCGCCGATCTTTCCGGTGCCGATGTCGAAAAGGCGGATGTCGCCATAGGGCGGTTGATCGATGCCCGCGCCGAAATAGCCGCCGGCTGCGACCGTGGTGTCGTCCGGCGACACGGCCACCGCAAACACCTTGCCGTCATTGCCCGCACCCATATAGCCGCGCAGGGTGCGAAGGGTGGTGCCACTAGCGATGTCCCAGATGCGGATCGTCTTGTCGTCGGAGGCTGAGACCAGAAGTCTACCGTCCGAGGTAAAGGCCAGATCGCGCACAATCGCGCGGTGACCACCCGTGTCGAGATCAAGCTGGAAGTCGACGGCGTCGGCGGCGGCCACCGGTGCACAACACGAAAGCGCCGTCGCAAGGCCGGCTGCCAGCGCTAGAGTTGCTTTGATGACGCCGCGCATATCGGAACTCCCTGTTGCGCTGCGATCCTTGCCGCTAATCCTTGACGGGATTCACTACCGACATGGAGCCTGCCTCGCTGGCCACATACTCTTCGAGCGGCTTTGCGAAGTTCGGCGATCCGCTGGTACGAACATCCCCCGCGTAGCCTGAGAAATAGGACCAGAACGACCGTGCGTAGTCCAGGAAATAGTCATTGGCGACATCGCGGTCGCATATGTTGTTTGCCACGCAAGAGCCGAGACGGTTCAGGAAATAGACGATCTTGTCGAAGTGATCCTGAAACTCGGCGACCGGCATGGTTCCGCCTTCCGGCGTCAGCAGAAGTTTGCCGAGCCGTGAGCGATAGATTCGCCTCTCCGAATCGGACGGATTCGCGCCAAGCACACTCTGGTTTTGCTCATTTGCGGCCGCAAGTCTGTGTTTCAGCGCCTTCTGGGCCTGCTGATACTCTTCACGATCCCACATCTCGACGAGTTCCAGCGTGCGGTTGACGCGCCCCTCGGTCCGCTGTTGCAGATACTGCACGACAGAGAAAATGGCACCGAAGACAAGCAGGACGCGAAGCAGGAAGCCGATATAGGCGTATATGACAACGCGCACGTCGCGACTGGTGAAGGGCGACGTATCCCCCTTCAGGCCTTCGCCGCCATCGGTCAGCGCGACCGGTGGCGGATCGTCGAACTCGGGTTTTCCCTTGCGCTTCTTGGCGACCTTGGGCGTCGAGGTGGCGTGAACCGCCTGCCCAAGATCGACGTTCGGTATGTCGACCTTGCTCATCCGCAGTCCTTGAGCTCGATCGTTGCCGTTGGATCAAGCACGATATCGGGAGCTTCGAGTTTTTCCTTGAGGCAGTTGAGCTGGGCCCGGGACAGCATGAATTCCGTATCCGGTGCCTCGGCGCCAAGCGTGGGCTCAGGCAACGCCTCCACCACACCGCGAGACGTGCCGCAATTGCTGAGATCGACGGCCACCGCAGCACCGTCGCGTGCGGCGAGCTGCGGAAATTCGGAAAGGAAGCATGAGGCGAGATCGGAATTGATGACCACTTGCGTATCGCAAAGGCCGCATTGTGCGTGGACAGAGGTGGCGGCGAGCGACAGCATTGCCGCGCCGGTCACCAGATGTCGAACATGTTTCATCCTGCAATCTCCATGCTTCGCCAGGCATCCGGGGACAGGATCTTCACGCCAGCGAGACAGTTTTCACAAAGGTCGGGACTTCGCAAGTGCGAAACCCGGCACTGTATTTCATGTCGGTCAGGGACGCGGTTGCGTCTCTATGCCGAAGATCATCACTCCGCCCTTGGGCGCTCCACCATCATTGACCTTGAATGCCGTCGCCCCGCGTGTCGAAGGCACTTCCGCGATCTGGCCAAGCATCGATGAAAAAGCCGAAGCCTGTCCGGCCGCGCGCGTTGCCGGCGGCACCTTCCCCTGCTCAAGGAAACTCAGATCTTCAGTTTCGCTGCCGGGAGGCGCGTCCGTCAGAACCGCCACCATTCGCTCCAGCCCGAAACTGTCGTCGGTAAACGCAAGGAGACCCTCTTCCAGCTTGCTGCCCGCTTCCAGACGCTGCGCGGTAATGTGAGTGATCGAATAATCACTGCCGATATAAAGTATGTTTATGTCGACGCGTTTGCTGGACATGTTCTCCGCAAGAATATGCACCTGGTCGCCCGGATTGACATAGGGCACGGCCGACCCGTCAAGCGGCTCCATTTCGTCGCTTTGCTCGCGCTTGATCATGAAGTGAACGCTTACTTGATCAGGCCTGTAGTCGGAGGCGGCGGACAGGCGCGCGAGACTTGTCGCGCGAAAAATCTTCTGGAGATTGGCCGCGGTCGCGTCGGCAAGCTTTTGCGGATTGGTGACATCGATCGTAACCAGAGGCGGCCTGTTGTCGCCTCCCGCAGTCACCTTGCCGGAGGGGGGCAGGAACCAGAGTGCCGGTGTGTCACTTCCTGTGGCCGGGTCGACTTGATCTTCCCTGAGCACGGCAAGCCGAAGGTCCGCATCCTCGCCAGCGTCGACCAGTGTGACGTTGAAGCGCTTTTCCGGATTGGCGGCCAACTCGTCGAGTGCCTCGTTGACCAGCGATACCTCGTCCGTGAGTTGGTCATTGGCCGCTGGCCGCGCCACTTTGAGTTCGAAACGGACCGCAAGCTCCAGAAGTCGCGCATAGGCCTGCGCCGGTATCGCCGCCATTTTCAGCGCGGGCTTGCCGTCGAATGCGACCGGCCTCGCCTGGCTCGTCAGGTTCTTGGCGCCGGTGACTTCCAGATAGCCGAGCGCCTCCTTCATTTCCGAGGTCGGCGAAGGCAGCAAGGCGAGCTTGGTACCGGGGGTGAGATTGTGCAGGAGACCGGCCCTCAGTTCGATCTGGTCGCCTTTTGCCCGGACAGGCCATTGCATGACCGTATCGATCTTCTCCGTGCCGAAAACGCGCGCGTCGAGATCACCCTCGAAGAGCGGCGTCGGCTTGGTCTGATTGTCCGCGGCATATTGCTGGAGGATCGCCTGGCCGAGCTGGCGATAGGTCATGTTCGGATTTTCGGCCATTCGTTGGAACAGGGTGTAGGTAAACACGCCATAGGACGTGGCGCCCTCCTGTCCGCGCGGCATCGGGCGCTCCGGCGTTGTCTCCGTCGTTTGTGCGGCATAAAACGCGACGAGACCGCCCTTCAGCGCCGTGGCGCCTTGCGGCTCGGCCTCACCGGTCAGCATCAGCGCGCTTTCGCGCGTCTGCTCGCCAACCCCCCGCGTCGCGGGTGCCGCCGCGCGTTCCGCCTGGGCCATCTCCTCCGCCGGAATGCCAAGATCGTCCGGTTTCAATTCCCGTTCCGTGACGTCCGCGCTGTCCGAGGTCACATCCCGCGTGGCCGTCCCCGAATGGCAGGCGTCGATCACGAACCACACAAAAGCGCCCTTCGACCGGATCGCATCGAGTGCGGCGCCGAATTCGTCATCCATCAATGCGTTTGGTACGCCGGTGCCCCGATCCTTCCAGAGCTCGGTGTCGGCCGGCAGGAATATCTCGTCGAGACCGTCCGTCTCCGTGCCGCTCACCAACTCCGGCTGCTGCGATCCATGGCCGGAAAAGTGCAGATAGACGAAGTCGTCGGGTTCTGCCTCGTCTGCCAGCAATTTCAAATTGGCAAGCACAGCGGCCCGCGTCGGGCTTTCTTTTGCGTCATCCAGGCCATCTGCCAGAACGATCACGTTCTCATCGTCGAAGAGCTCGGCGGAGCTTGTTGTCAGATAGTCGCGGACGAGTTCCGCGTCGTGGTTCGGGCCGACGAGCCAGTTTTTCTTCGGCAGGTTCGGATAGGCCGTCACCGCTACGATCAGCGCGCGATTCGTGCGTGCTTCAGCCGTTGCGATAGTCATTCCGGTCGCCACGATGCTTAGTGCGCTCGCAGCCAGCAAGCCTCGATGCCAGACACGTCTCAGCATTTCAGTTCTCCCAAGCCCTGCGCCGAATAAGTCCACTGGAATTTGGCAGTATTTTGGACGGTCGCAAAGTCCGCATCTGAAACACGGGTCAGAAAACACTACCGGGAAAGCATCGGCAGGGCTCTTCTTCTTGCATGCCTAGTGTGCGGCCTCCCAATTATCTGCCGCGCGCGCCTCTACTTGGAGAGGCACGGCGAGATGCATGGCCGGAGCTGTGGCGTCTTCCATGACGCGGCAGATCAAAGGCAGGGTCGCCTCGACCTCGGCGTCCGCCGTTTCGAAGATGAGCTCATCATGCACCTGCAACAGCATGCGTGCGGAAAGCTTCGCCTCCTCCAGCGCGGCGTCCATGCGCACCATGGCCCGCCGGATGATGTCGGCGGCAGACCCTTGTATGGGTGCATTGATGGCTGCGCGCTCGTTGAAGGCGCGGATCGAAGCATTGGGAGACCGGATTTCAGGATAATGCGCCCGCCGCCCGAATATGGTTTCCACATATCCATTCTCGCGCGCGAAGGCCTTGGTGCTGTCCATGTAGTCGCGAATTCCGGGAAAGCGTTCGAAATACTTCTTGATATAGGCGGCGGCCTCTTCCCGCGGAATCGACAACTGGTTCGCCAGCCCGAATGCCGAAATCCCGTAGATGATGCCAAAATTGATTGCCTTGGCGCGGCGCCGGACCTCCGACGGCATGCCTTCGACCGGCACCCCGAACATCTCGGAGGCCGTCATCGCGTGAATGTCCATGCCATCGGCAAAGGCCTGCCGAAGCTGCGGAATGTCCGCGACATGGGCGAGCACGCGCAGTTCGATCTGCGAATAGTCGGCCGATATGAGCTTGTGGCCCTTGTCGGCGATGAAAGCCGTCCGGATCTTGCGCCCCTCGCTTGTGCGGATGGGGATGTTCTGGAGATTGGGCTCGGACGATGACAGGCGCCCGGTCGTCGTGGCCGCAAGGGCGTAGGATGTGTGAACGCGACCCGTCTGCGGGTTTATGTAGCCGGGCAGAGCGTCGGTGTAGGTCGACTTCAGCTTGGTAAGCTGACGCCAGTCGACGATCTTGCGCGGCAGTTCGTAACCCTCGGCGGCCAGGTCTTCAAGGACGGAGGCCGACGTGGACCATTGGCCGGTTTTGGTCTTGGAACCGCCGGGCATTCCCATCCGACCGAACAGGATATCGCCAAGCTGCTTCGGCGAGCCGATGGTGAATTTTTCGCCGGCCAGCGTATGGATCTCGTCTTCCAGAGCTGCGGCCTTCTGGGCCAGTTCGCCGGACAGGCGCGAGAGAATCTGCCGGTCGACCGAAATGCCCTGCTGCTCCATCTTCGCCAGAACGGCCACCAGTGGGCGCTCCAGTCGCTCATAGACGGAAACCAGACCCTTCGCTGCAAGCTGGGGCTTCAGCGCAAGCCAGAAACGCAGCGTCACATCCGCGTCCTCACCGGCATATGCGGTCGCGCGATCGAGCGGGACATAGTCGAAAGTCACCGCCTGCTTGCCGGTTCCGGTGACATCCTTGAAGGAAATCGTCTTGTGCTTGAGCAGTCGTTCCGACAGCGAATCCATGTTGTGCGCGCCATTTCCGGCGTCGAGCACGTAGGACATGAGCATTGTGTCATCATATGGCGTGATGTCGACGCCATGCCGCTGCAGCATGACCAGATCATATTTGACGTTCTGCAGTATCTTGAGAACCGAGCGGTCTTCCATCAGCGGCTTGATGATCGCCAACGCCTCACGGGTTGGGATCTGGCCTTCCAGCAGGCCACCGCCGAGAAGATCCCCCGCTCCGGACTTGTGAATCAGCGGAACATAAGCTGCGCGACCGGCGGCCGTTGCCAGTGAAAAGCCCACCAGTTCCGCCTGCATGGGGTCCAGCGACGTGGTTTCGGTATCCACCGCGACATAACCGGTTTCGCGTGCCTCTTCGACCCAGGCCTGCAGGGTCGCGGCGTCCCGGATACAAGCGTAGCTGCCGGTATCGATATGGCCGGCAGCGGCTTCGACACGGGCCGCAGCAAGCAGTTTGGGTGTCCAGCCATCCTCCGTTGGCGTTTCGGTCGCGGATTGCGGTGTTTTTTCTGAGCCCATATCCGGGCCGTGGGCCTCTTCCACCCCCTGCACAGTGACCGCGACGGCCTCGATCTCGGCCGCGTCAGTGCCGGTCGCCTCCGCCACGCGACGCGTCAGCGTGGTGAATTCCATCGTCTTGAGGAAGCCGATGAGTTTCGGCCCGTCGGAAGGCTCGAGGACGAAATCCTCTAGGCCCTCGATGATCGGAACGTCGTTCTTGAGGCGCACCAGTTCGCGGGAAATCCGTGCCTTTTCGGCGTGTTCGATAATGGATTCGCGCCGCTTCTGTTGCTTGATCTCCCCGGCACGCTCAAGAAGCGTGTCGAGATCCCCGAACATTTCCAGAAGCTGCGCCGCCGTCTTCTGGCCGATGCCGGGCACGCCGGGGATGTTGTCGATCGAGTCGCCCATCAGCGCCTGCAGGTCGACCATCTTCTCCGGCGGCACGCCCCACTTCTCGATCACCTCCGGCACGTTGATCTCGCGGTCCTTCATCGGGTCGTAGAGCGAGACGGTGGGGCCGACGAGCTGCATCAGGTCCTTGTCGGAGGAGATGATGGTGGTGGAGCCGCCCGCCTCGTTGGCCAGCCGCGCATAGGTGGCGATCAGATCGTCGGCCTCGTAGCCGTCCATTTCGAGGCAGGGCAGGCCGAAGGCGGCGGTCGCCTTGCGGATCAGCCCGAACTGGGGCACGAGGTCTTCCGGCGGGGCCGAGCGGTTGGCCTTGTATTCGGGATAGAGCGCGTTGCGGAACGTCTTCGACGAATAGTCGAAGATCACCGCGAAATGAGTCGGCGTAATGCCGACATCCGTGTCGCGCGCGTCGCGCATCAGCTTCCAAAGCATATTGCAGAAGCCGGATACGGCGCCGACCGGAAGGCCGTCAGACTTGCGGGTCAGCGGGGGCAACGCATGGTAGGCCCTAAAAATATAGCCGGAGCCGTCGACAAGAAAGAGATGGTCGCCTTTTTTCATGGCGGAACGGGTAGCGCGGGCGCTCGCGCCTGTCCATTGGAAAGGGAACGGGCAGCGACCTCTGCTGACGCAATGGCCGTTTGTTCTTTCACACTCATGTTACGAACTTGTAATCTTGCCGCCCTTGAATTGACACCTTCCTGCAACCAAATCTCACTCATCAGCGTTACTGCTGAAGTCCGGTTCAGGCCCGTCCCCCGCCTCCCGGACACTTATGCGGCAGCCTTATCCCCCTCTCCGGGCTGCCGCGTTATTTAAGCCGCCGCCGTGGTATCCCCCTCCGCCACGGCGGCATTTTTTTGCGCAGATTTCGCGCAGCGAGCGCCAGCTCGGGGGAGATCGCTACCTGCCTGAGAATGGTTGTTTCCATTTCCCCTTCCTATGAGAACAGGATTCCAATCCGAGGTTCTTTTAGAAAATTATTCCACTCGGTTTTGAGCCTCCGCCGTTCTATCTTCAAGCAACTTGAAGCCCGATGGAGGCAGGATATGAGCGACAATTCTACCGGCAAGCATTCGCCCGGACGTGGACGGATCTATAATTCGATAACGGAGACCATTGGCGACACGCCAATTGTCAGGCTCGACAAGTTTGCCAAGGAGAAGGGCGTTGTTGCCAATCTGCTGGCCAAGCTCGAGTTCTTCAATCCAATCTCCAGCGTCAAGGACCGTATTGGCGTTGCGATGCTGGAATCCCTTGAAGCGTCCGGCAAGATCACACCCGGTAAATCGACGCTGATCGAGCCGACTTCCGGCAATACGGGTATCGCACTGGCTTTCGCGGCAGCGGCCAAAGGCTACAAGCTGGTTTTGACGATGCCCGAGACGATGTCGATCGAGCGTCGCAAGATGCTGGCTTTGCTGGGTGCGGAACTGGTTTTGACCGAAGGCGCCAAGGGAATGAAGGGCGCCATAGCGAAAGCCGAGGAACTGGCCCAGACGATTCCGGATTCGGTGATCCCGCAGCAATTCGAGAATCCGGCAAATCCCGAGATTCATCGCCGCACCACCGCCGAGGAAATCTGGAACGACACGCAAGGCGGTATCGATGTTCTGGTATCGGGCATCGGCACCGGCGGAACCATTACCGGAGTGGGGCAGGTGCTCAAGCAGCGCAAGCCGTCGGTCCGTATCGTGGCCGTTGAGCCGGAGGCGTCACCGGTTCTCTCGGGCGGGCAGCCGGGCCCGCACAAGATTCAGGGTATCGGCGCGGGCTTCGCGCCAAAGGTGCTCGACACGGGCATCTATGACGAAGTGGTGAAGATCTCCAACGACGACGCCTTTGCCAATGCGCGCCTCGTTGCACGCCTGGAGGGTGTCCCGGTCGGCATTTCCTCCGGCGCTGCGCTGGAAGCTGCGTCGATCATCGGTCGGCGTCCGGAAAACGCGGGCAAGAACATCGTGGTGATCATTCCGTCCTTTGCCGAGCGCTATCTCTCGACAGCCCTCTTCGACGGTCTCGGCGGCTGAGCAAGCCCGCATCCTCCCCTCCCGGTCAGTCCTGAAGGCTGTCCGGGAGTGCTGTCCCTCAGCGCAACCTTCCCAATTCAACTTGTAGAACGACACTGACGCGGCGCGATGCCGTCGCGCAACGACGGCTTTTGGCATCCGCCAGGTGCTGCAGGCCGACGCGCGGTTGGAGAACGCGTGCCGCCGTCGCCTCGGGCCCGTGTGCATTTCCGGTTGGCATTTGGGCGGGGATACTTAAACATAGCGGCATGGCGCACGCTGATGCGTGGCGCGCGATATCTTTGGGAGGAGAATGCATGTCCAGTCGAACCACAAGATTTCTTGCTGTCGGCCTTCTTGCTGCGAGCATGAGCCTGAGTGCGGCGTCCGTCAGGGCGCAGGAATTCATCAACGTCCTGACCGGTGGTACGTCCGGCGTCTATTATCCGCTCGGCGTTGCGCTCTCGGAAATTTACGGAGCCAACATCTCGGGCGCCCGCACACAGGTGCAGTCGACCAAGGCCTCCGTTGAGAATCTCAACCTCCTGCAGCAGGGCAAGGGCGAAATCGCCTTCGCGCTCGGCGATTCCGTCAAGCTCGCCGCAGAGGGCAACAAGGACGCAGGCTTTCCGGGGCCGCTCGACAAATTGCGCGGCATCGCCGCGATCTATCCGAATTACATTCAGATTGTCGCCAGTCAGGATTCGGGCATCAAGTCTCTCGCAGATATGAAAGGCAAGAGTCTCTCTGTCGGCGCGCCTGCATCCGGCACGGAACTCAACGCCCGCACCATCTTCGGGGCGGCCGGCATGTCCTATGACGATCTGGGCAAGGTCGAGTACCTGCCTTTTGCCGAATCGGTCGAACTGATCAAGAACCGCCAGCTAGACGCCACACTGCAGTCCGCCGGGCTTGGCGTTGCGTCGATCCGCGACCTCGCCACCTCGGTGGCGATCAACGTGGTCGCCGTGCCGAAGGCCGACGTCGAGAAGATCGGCGCGCCATACATCCCCGTCATCATTCCGGCCGGGACATATGACGGCCAGTCCGCGGATGTGGAAACCGCTGCAGTCGGCAACTTTCTCGTCTCACACAGCGGCGTTTCGGATGAAACGGCCTACCAGATGACCAAGCTGCTGTTCGAGAATCTCGACAAGCTGACGGCCGCTCACGCTGCTGCCAAGGCGATCGACCCTGCCAAGGCGATCGACGGCATGCCGATCCCTCTGCATCCTGGCGCAGAGCGCTATTACAAGGAGATCGGGCTCATTAAGTAGCATCTGCATCCTTTGACACCGGAAGCGTAGAGCGAAAAGCGGGGAGGACGGCCAAATGAGCCTCGAAGGATCGTCTGCGCCTCCGGTCGAGGAGCATGTTGAAGGTTTGCCCGAGGGCTGGGGCAGCGGACTTGGCGGCAAGATCACCTTCGCAATCGCCATTGCGTTTTCGTCCTTCCAACTCGTCACCGCCGCCTACGCCTTCCTGCCCAGCCAGGTGATCCGGGCCGTGCATGTCGGCTTCCTGCTTCTTCTCGGATTCGGTCTCCTTGCAACGCTGAGGGCGAAGTCGACGAGTGCTCGCGTGCTCTTGTGGACCCTGGGCGTTCTGGGTTTCTGCACCGGTCTATATAACTGGATCGAATATGCACCGTTGCTGTTGCGATCCGGCTTCCTGACGACGCCCGACATCATCGTCGGCGTCGTTCTCATGGTGCTCGTGTTCGAGGCCGCGCGGCAGCTGATGGGCCTGCCGCTCACGATCCTATGCGGCATCTTCCTGGCCTATTGTCTGTTCGGACAATATGCGCCCGGTGTGCTGATGCATCGCGGCTATGATTTCGTGCAGATCATCGAGCATTTCGCTTTCGGTACGGAGGGCATCTACGGCACGCCGATCTATGTGTCTGCCGCCTATATCTTCATTTTCGTTGTGTTCGCGGCGTTTCTGGAGCGCGCCGGCATGATAGCGCTCTTCAACGACGTGGCGCTCGGTCTCGTCGGATCGTGGCGCGGCGGGCCGGCTCAGGTCTGCGTGCTGTCTTCGGCTCTCATGGGCACCATATCCGGCTCGGGAGTCGCCAATGTCGTTGCATCGGGTCAGTTCACCATTCCACTGATGAAACGCTTCGGATTCCGCGCTGCCTTTGCAGGCGGAGTGGAGGCCACCTCGTCCATGGGCGGACAGATCATGCCACCTGTCATGGGCGCTGTCGCGTTCATCATGGCCGAAACCCTCAATGTGCCCTACGCCGCAATCGTGCAGGCAGCAATCATTCCAGCCATTCTCTATTTTGGCGCCTGCTTCTGGCAGGTCTATCTGGAAGCCGGAAAGGCCGGCCTCAGAGGCATGAACAAGGGGGAACTGCCGAGCCCGTGGGCTGCGATCAGACAGCACTGGCCGCTGGTGCTGCCGCTGGCCGCGCTCGTCTATCTGCTGTTTGCTGGATATACCCCGATCTTTGCCGGCACGATGGGCCTGGCGCTGACCGTGGTGCTGATACTTGGCGCGCCGCTGGCTGCTCTGATCGGGCCCTATGCATTCCGTGTCGTCTTCTGGGTCGCTTTGGGACTGGCCGCGGCTGCCTTCATGAAATTTGGCGTCAATGTTCTCGCGTTGGTGCTTGGCGCTCTTGTCGTGGCGTGCCTTGCCATCAAGGGCGGGCGTGAATCCTTGCGGATCTGCGTCGACAGTCTCGCGATTGGCGCCAAGAACGCACTGCCCGTCGGCATTGCTTGCGCCATCGTCGGCATCGTTATTGGCACCCTGACGCTTACCGGCATCGCTTCGACCCTGATCGGCGCGATCATAGCGATCGGGCAGAACAGCCTTTTCCTTTCGCTCGTGCTCACCATGATCACCTGCCTGATCCTCGGCATGGGCATCCCGACCATTCCGAACTACATCATCACGTCCTCACTGGCCGGGCCCGCACTGCTCGAACTGGGCGTGCCGCTGATCGTCAGCCATATGTTCGTCTTCTATTTCGGCATCCTCGCGGATCTGACGCCGCCGGTGGCACTGGCGGCCTATGCGGCGGCGCCCATGGCCAAGGAGAGTGGTCTGAAGATCGGCGTGGAAGCCTCGAAGCTGGCGATCGCTGGTTTTCTGGTACCCTTCATGGCCGTCTACACGCCGGCGCTTCTCCTCCAGGACGGGGGCTCCATCTCCGCCTCCCTGGGATATCCCGTCGAGTTCGCGTATGTGTTCGTGAAGGCCTGCCTCGGCATTCTGCTCTGGGGCGCTGCGGCTGTCGGCTTTCTGGTCCTGCGCCTTGCCGCATGGGAGCGTCTTGCAGCCCTCGCCGCCGGTGTCCTGCTGATCCTTGCGCTGCCGCTGACCGATGAACTCGGCTGGGGTCTCGCCATACTCTTGATCGGCCAGCATGTCTTGCGCGCGCGCCGCATGGCAGCAGCCTAGGCAAACTCTATGCCGGCGCTGTGCGTTCTCTCCGCCGGCAAGACGATCACGCTTGCAGCGAGCCTGTTCACCTTGTCCTGGACCCATTCGGTCGAACGCGTCCGATGGGAGGAAGATTGGCGTTTGACGCCGGCAGGGCTGGAAATCGTGGAGGCGCGCGTCAAAGGATCGGGAGCGGGGATGGAACCGCCTGCGGACGCGGTTCTGAAGAATGGATGGTGGACCTATCGGCCCACAATTCCTCCCCGCGAGCAGATCGTGCTGGCGGCGTCCGGCGCCACTCCATCACCCTGGCGCCTGTGCGCTGGTGGCGCGTGCCTCGATCTCGGCGCGACCGCGGGCGAGCCCGTTACCTTGGAGGCCTGCACTGAGCCGGACGTCGGCACGAGCAAGCGCTGATGCGATAAAACGGTGAGCTGAGCGGTGAACCTTAGGCCGCCAGAAACGCAAAGCGCGCCGTGGCAATCTATCAATGGAAGGAGGCGCGGGACGACACGACTTCGCCGACGCGGCGTGCGCATGCCGGACCTGGGCCGCGCATGTAGTGACGTTCCGGGCGATAGCTCGGTGAGACGAAGTCACG
This sequence comes from Rhizobiaceae bacterium, assembly GCA_023953905.1. Classification (GTDB taxonomy): domain Bacteria; phylum Pseudomonadota; class Alphaproteobacteria; order Rhizobiales; family Rhizobiaceae; genus Arvimicrobium. The sequence continues at coordinate 46,904 of JAMLJA010000022.1, forward strand.
AAACGCAGTGGCGTAGCGCGCGAATTGCAGAAAGAGGGTCATTGCTCCATTCCCGTATGCCTGCCGGATGTCCCTTCCGAACTTGTATGAATTTTAGCGTGCGGTCGTGAATATCGGGTGAACGCCGCGTTAATCCACCGCCTAAAACGCCCTGTATCGTGTCCGAAATGTGCATTCTCAGAGGCATTTTGGTGCACGATCCCAGCTTGTTGTCGGGTGTGCCTTTTGCACCACATATGTTTCAGGCGCGTGCCGCGACGCCACAGCGTGTCGCGCAGGCCTGCTACATGACGGAAACACCAGTTTCGGAGGGTATCAGCCGGCCTCGTGACGACGTTCCGCGCGGCGTGCCGCAATCCCGACCGTGAGGCCCATGGCGAGCGCCATGGTCGCCGCGAGAGAACGAAAACCTTCGAAATTGGCTTCGTTCACCTCAAGAACAACCTCGGCAGGCGGCGCCACTGGAGAAAATACCGTGTCGGTAATCGTCACTATGCGCGCGCCGCGGGCGCAAGCCGCCTCGACCAGCGCTACGGTCTGGCTCGCATAGGGCGCGAAACTGACGGCGATCGCCACGTCCCTCGGTCCGATGAAACTCACCTGCTCGGACCCCAGTCCCGCCGTCATGTCGACCAGAATGTTCCTGATTCCCGACTGGCCCATCGCGTAGCTCATATAGGATGTGATGGGAAACGAGCGTCGCAGGCCGATGAGATAGATTGTGTCGGCATCGGCCAGCGCATCTACGGCGGCATCCAGACGCTCCGGGTCGATCTTGTCGCGCAGGCTGGCGATCGAGCGCTCCGCCGCATCGAGAAACCCGCCAAGCAGCAATCCGGCCTTGCTTGATGCGATGCCGTGTGCGCGCATGCGGGCCAGACGCTCGTCATAGTCGAGCACACGCTCTCGCAGGCGCGACCGAAACACCTCCTGCAGTTCGGAAAAACCCTGATAGCCGAGCGCGTGCGCAAAGCGGATGAGCGTGGAGGGCTGAACGTCGGCCTCTGCCGCGATGCTGGCGACAGTGCCGAACGCGATTTCATCCGGACATTCCAGCGCATAGGCCGCCACCTGGGCGAGCCGCTTCGGCAAACTGCCCGCGCGGCGCGCGATAAGTGCGCGCAATGCCTGAAAGTCTCTTGGAGCCTGTTCGGCTGGCCCGGACATGTGTTGGCTCCCCTACTGGCGGCTTGACGCAAGAGAGCAGAAATGGAATGAAAGTTCCATCCTGAAATGTTGATTGCGCCGCCGTTTCGTTGTCGATCACCGCGCCCTTGGGGGTTGCTGCTCGCCTTCTGAAACCGCGAGTTTGGGAGGACAGCGCATGGAGACCATCGGCGTCGGTCTGATTGGCAGCGGATTCATGGGCAAGGCCCATGCGCTGGCATGGAACTCGGTCGGGCCGGTATTCGGTGACGTTCCGCGAATAGGGCTCGCGCATCTAGGCGACGCGTCTGACGAACTCGCCCGCCGCAAGGCCGATGAGTTTGGTTTTGATCGCGCCTCTGGGGACTGGCGACGCGTGATCGAGGACCCGAATGTCGACGTTGTCTCGATTACGACGCCGAACAAGTTCCATCTGGAAATGGCGCAAGCGGCCCTGGCAGCAGGCAAGCACGTCTGGTGCGAGAAGCCTATGGCTCCTAATCTGGCCGATGCAGAGATGATGCTGGCGGCTGCCCGCGCGTCCGGCAAGGTGGCTGTGCTCGGCTACAACTACATCCAGAACCCTTTGATCCGTCATATCCGCAGGCTTCTCGACGAAGGGGTCATCGGCGAGGTCAATCACGTCCGCATCGAGATGGACGAAGATTTTATGGCCGATCCCGAAGCGCCGTTCCAGCAGCGCCACGAAGCGGCGAATGGCTGGGGCGCGCTCGATGATTTCGGAGTGCATCCGCTGTCCTTCATCGTCACCCTGTTCGGTGAGGTGTCGAAGGTCATGTGCGACATGGCCAAGCCCTATCCGACGCGCAGGACGCCAGAAGGCGATCGTGATGTCGAGGTCCATGATCTCGTCACGATCCTGCTGAGACTGAACAATGGCGCATCGGGCTTTATTGCCTGCAGCCGGACCGCCTGGGGCCGCAAGGGCCGGATTGCCCTTCAGATTTTCGGTGCGAAGGGGTCGATCACCTATGATCAGGAGCGCATGAATGAGTTTCAGCTTTATGTGACGTCAGATCGCGAGACGGAGCAGGGCTTTCGTACGATCCTGTCGGCCCCCCAGCATGCGCCCTATGATCGCTTCATCCCCGCACCGGGACACGGGCTCGGTTTCAACGACCTCAAGACGATTGAATGCCGGCAATTGATCGGACGCATCCTGGGGCAGGACAGCGTCGGCATCACCTTCGAGCAGGGGATTCTGATCGAACGCACGGTCGCTGCCGCCGGAGCATCCTTTCTGGAAGGCCGCTGGGTCGACATTGCCTGACTTGACTCGCGCGCGGACACCCTTGCCTGGGCTGCGACGACGCTGGTAATCAGTCATCAAATGCCCAGCATCACATTGCCAGATCTTCCGATCACCTCGGTGCTTCCGGAACTCCTCAGCGCGCTCGACACGCGCTCAAGTGCGGTACTTGTCGCGCCGCCCGGTGCAGGCAAGACGACGCTGGTTCCGCTTGCGCTGCTTGATCGTGCATGGCGCGGCGACGGAAAGATCATCCTCCTCGAACCCAGACGTCTCGCGGCCCGTGCCGCAGCCCGCCGCATGGCGCAGATGCTGGGGGAAGAACCGGGCGGCACCGTCGGCTACGCCATGCGCATGGATGTCAGTCAATCCGCCTCGACGCGGATCATGGTTGTCACCGAGGGGATCCTTGCCCGCATGATTTTGGACGATCCGGAATTGCCGGGCGTCGCTGCGGTTCTGTTCGACGAGTTTCATGAGCGCTCTCTCGACGGCGATTTCGGGCTTGCCCTTGCTATCGACGTGCAGGGTGCCCTGCGGCCTGACCTGCGTCTTCTGGTGATGTCCGCAACACTGGACGGCGCACGCGTATCCGCGCTTTTGGCGCAAGCGCCGGTGGTGGAGAGCGAGGGGCGCAGCTTTCCTGTCGAGACGCGCTATCGCGAGCGCCCGGCCGGTTCGCTCATCGAGGAGGAGATGGCGAAAGCCGTACGGGACGCGCTTGCGGAGGAGGAGGGGAGCATTCTGGCATTCCTGCCCGGGCAGCGCGAGATTGAACGAACGGCGGAGCGGCTGACGGACCGCGTCGCTTCGAATGTTGACATCGTGCCGCTTTACGGACAGCTCGACGGCAAGGCACAGGACGCCGCGATCCGCCCCGCCCAGCCGGGTCGGCGCAAGGTAGTGCTGGCGACTGCCATTGCCGAGACATCGATCACGATAGACGGCGTGCGTGTCGTCATCGACAGCGGGCTTTCACGCCTGCCGAAATTCGAGCCTGCATCCGGTCTCACGCGGCTTGAAACCGTTCGCGTGTCGCGCGCTTCGGCGGATCAGCGGGCTGGCCGCGCAGGCCGCACGCAGCCCGGTGTCGCGATCAGATTGTGGCGCTCCGAACAGACGGCCGCACTGCAGGCCTTTACTCCGCCCGAGATACTTGAAGCTGATCTATCCGGCCTGATGCTGGATTGCGCCGCCTTTGGCGTGTCTGATCCGTCAACCCTTGCGTTTCTCGATCCGCCTCCCGGTCCCGCACTTGCGGAAGCGCGCAACCTCTTGTCTGATCTCGGGGCCATAGATGAGGTCGGACGGCTGACCGCAGCCGGAGAAGCGATGCGCAGGCTGGCCTTGCCCGCACGGCTGGCTCACATGGTCGAAGAGGCGGCAAGGCACGGACAGGCAGGGGATGCGGCGCGGCTGGCGGTGCTTCTCACAGAGCGTGGACTTGGCGGAGACGGCGTGGATCTCGAGCGTCGCCTGTCCCGCTTTCTTGCCGACCGATCGCCGCGCGCCAATGCAGCACGACAATTTGCCGATCGGCTGGCGAGGGCCGCGGGCAATTCCGGTGATGACTCAGGCAGAACCGCAGGCAGCCTGTTGCTCGATGCCTGGCCGGATCGCGTGGCGAAAGCGCGGGGAGAGCGCGGTCGGTTTCTGCTTGCCAATGGTAGCGGCGCCATGCTGGACGCGGCCGATTCGTTTGCAGGCGAGCGCTTTCTCGTGGTCGCCGATCTTGTCGGCAAAGCACAGAATGCGCGGATCACATCCGCCGCGACCGTCGACGAGGCAGACATCCGAGCGAGGCTTGCGCACCGGATCGAGAGGCGTGCCGAGACGGTCTTCGACGCTGCAAAGCGCGCGGTGAGGGTGCGCGAAATCGAGCGGCTGGGCGCGATCCAGCTTGCGGAGCGCATGTTGCCAGCGCCAACCGGACCGGCAGCGGATCGTGCCATTGTCGATGCGGTCCGCCAGAATGGACTGGATCTTCTCGACTGGACCAAGGAAGCCAATCACCTGCGCAACCGTCTCAAATGGTTGCATAGCGGGCTGGGTGAACCGTGGCCGGATGTCGCCGATGCGGCCCTCATGGCGAGGCTCGACGACTGGCTCCTGCCCTTTCTCGGTGGGAATGCCTCATTCGCGCGCATCAGGTCAGGCGCATTGAGTGATGGGCTTATGACGCTTGTTCCCTTCGATCTCCAGCGTCGGCTGAGCAGTCTTGCGCCGACGCATTTCGAGGCGCCGACCGGCAATCGCGTGCCCATCGACTATGAGGGGGAGCAACCGGTCCTTTCCATCCGCGTGCAGGAGCTTTTCGGAATGGATCGCCATCCCGCCGTTGCCAACGGAACCGTGCCACTGACGGTCGAACTGCTGTCGCCGGCGCGTCGGCCCATCCAGACGACGCGCGACCTGCCCGGGTTCTGGCGTGGCTCCTGGGCCGATGTGCGCTCCGACATGCGTGGTCGCTACCCAAGACATGTATGGCCCGAAGACCCCTTGACGGCGGCACCAACCAGCCGCGCCAAGCCGCGGGGAAGCTAGTGCCTGATGAATTGCGTCGTGCGACCAGCCGGCGCATAAGGAGGCATGTCTCAGGACCTCCGCACCTTCGATCCATTGCAGTCAAACCGGCTGCGCCTGAACACGCTCATCAGGCTCCGCTGGCTTGCCATTATCGGCCAGAGCATGGCCGTGCTGATCGTCGCCTATGGATTGCGTTTTCCGCTTCCGGTTGGTCTCTGCTTCGCCCTCATTGCCTGTTCGGCATGGGTGAACCTGTTTCTCGCGCTGCGCTATCCTGCCACCCACCGGCTGGAGCCATTGCCCGCGCTGGGCATACTGATCTTTGATGCGCTGCAATTGGCAGGCCTGCTTTACATGACAGGCGGCATGACCAATCCGTTTTCGCTGCTGATCGCGGTGCCGGTCGTCGTCTCCGCGACCTCGCTCCCGCTTCGCCTCACTTTCGCGATCGGGTTTGTGGTCGTGGCATTGGCATCAGTGTTGGTGCGGTTTCATCTGCCCCTGCCATGGAACGCCAGCGAGCCGCTCGCCATTCCGTTTCTGTATGTGGCGGGCATGTGGATGGCCGTCGTGTCCAGCATCGCGTTCACCGCGATCTATGCCTGGCGCATCGCCGACGAGGCGCGGCAACTCGCGAACGCGCTGTCAGCGACGGAACTGGTTCTGCAGCGCGAGCAGCACCTGTCGGCTCTCGATGGTCTTGCCGCCGCTGCAGCGCATGAGTTGGGCACGCCGCTTGCCACCATTGCGCTGGTTGCCAAGGAGATGCAGCGCGCGCTGGGCGACGATCCGAAGTTTCATGAGGATGTCTCGCTGCTTCGAAGCCAAACGGATCGCTGCCGGGAAATCCTCAAGCGGCTAACCAGTCTGTCAACGGAGAGCGAGGCCCATCTTGCCCGACTGCCGCTGACGTCGCTGGTCGAGGAGGTAACGGCGCCACATCGCGAATTCGGGATCATGATCAAGCTGGAGCCGGGCGAGCGAATGGGTCCGGAGCCGGTCAGCCGCCGCAATCCGGGCGTCATCTACGGACTGGGCAATCTTGTCGAGAACGCTGTCGATTTCGCCAAATCGACTGTCGTCGTTGGCTGGACGTGGAACGACCAGCGCGTGACTTTCTGGGTTCGCGATGACGGGCCGGGCTTTCCCGCCGACATTATCGACCGCATCGGCGAGCCTTACATGTCGACGCGACAGGGCGCCGAACTTGGCGGTGGGCTTGGGCTCGGGCTCTTTATCGCCAAGACTTTGCTGGAGCGATCCGGTGCGAATCTGCGCTTTCAGAATGTTCCGGACAAGGGACAAGGCGCTTTCGTACAGGTGACATGGCCGTCCGAGGTCTTTATCAAACCGCTCGCCGGGGCCGAGCAGGATTTCATCTGACCGGTCGGATTTGGATTTCGGTGCGTGTAAGCATATATTTGTGACAAAAGAACACAACAACAGGATTGCCATGACTGAAGGTGAGGCGCCAATCGCCGGCTCGGACCAGACCCTCCTCATCGTTGACGATGACAAGCCGTTTCTGACGCGGCTTGCGCGCGCCATGGAGGCGCGTGGATATGAGGTCGAGACCGCCGAGAGCGTCGAGGAGGCCGTGAGCAAGGCGCGCGCGAGACCACCCGCCTACGCAGTCGTGGACATGCGACTGGCTGATGGCAACGGGCTCGACGTCGTGGCCGCCATCCGCGACAAACGCGAAGATTCCCGCACCATTATTCTGACGGGGTATGGAAACATCGCCACTGCCGTGACGGCGGTAAAGCTCGGCGCGATCGATTATCTCTCAAAGCCTGCGGATGCCGATGAAATCCATGCGGCGCTCACACGCTCCGAAGGTGACCGGGCAGAGCCCCCTGAAAACCCGATGTCTGCAGACCGTGTCCGCTGGGAACACATTCAGCGCGTTTATGAAATGTGCGAGCGAAACGTCTCGGAAACGGCGCGCAGGCTTAACATGCACCGTCGCACGCTGCAGCGCATCCTGGCCAAGCGTGCGCCGCGCTAGGTCTGCGCAACGCTATTCGCTTTCTCCCGCAAGGGCGGGCACCGATACGCCGGCCAGTTCAGCTGCCAGAAGCCGCGCCGCGCCGGCGCGGGCGATACGCAGCATCAGCGCCTTTCGCGTCGAAGCCGACATCCTGTGTTCGGGCGCCTCCCGCAATATTTCAGCGCCATAGCCGTCCGACAGTATGAAGCCGCATTCAGCGGGAAAGATCTCGGCCGGCACATCCGGATGGGTTGCGAAGAAAAATCGATCCGAGAAGAGCCGGTATTCCGGCCATTTGCGGTCCACCCTGAAATCCTCGATCGACGATTTTATCTCGATGATCCAGATGTCGCCACGGCTTGTCAGCGCCACGAGATCGGCGCGGCGCCCGCTGGCGAGCGAGATTTCCGGCAACACATGCGCGCCCATCGCGCTCAACAATCGTTGCACGCCGCGCCGCACGACCATGGCGCGCTCCGATTGGCGACCATCTGCCAGGGGGTTCAGAGGTATGGGTGACACTATGGGCATGTCGCGCATAATGCCCGATTCTGTTCACGGTTTGAACCGCTATCTCGGTCAGTCTTGCCCTTCAATGCCCGCGATGTCGTCAAGGATCGGACAATCGGGTCGGTCGTCACCATGACACGCATGGATCAGCTTCTGAAGCGTGCCGCGCATTGACTGCAACTCGCGGATCTTCTCCTCAATGGCTTCGACATGACTCACCGCGATCTGGCGCACATCGTGGCTGGCGCGGCTTCTGTCACGATAGAGCGCCATGAGTTGCCGGCATTCCTCGACAGAGAAGCCAAGACCCCTGGCGCGTCTGAGAAATGAAAGTCGGTGTATGTCGTCACTGTCGTAATCGCGATAGCCATTAGGCGCGCGTGTCGGGGAGATCAGTCCGATTTCTTCGTAATAGCGAATGGTCTTGGCCCGCAGACCGGAAGCTGCTGCCGCTTGTCCAACATTCATCGGCTTTCCCTGATACGTGATGTTGCCGCTCGACTGCCGCTTGCGCGGGAGTGCATGTGGCTAAAATGCCATAGACCCTGCTCCAACATAGATCGGCTCACGTCAATGTGAGCGCAAGGTCTTGGCAAGAATTCCTGCACATCGCTAGAAAGAGGCCGAATTGAGGCTCGAATCGGGCGGAATCACGCCCGGGGGTATCGGTCAGGGGACTAAATGAATCTGAGAACCGCTTTCGTCGGCGCCGGCCTTTTGCTGAGTGCTGCGCTCGCCGGGTGTACGTCGGATGGCACCTTCACCACCTTCACAAGCAGCTATGGCGCGAAGACCGATGCCGGCTACAGGCTGCCCGCGATTCCGATATCGAAGGTGCCGAGCAAGTACCACCGTCAGATCGTGCGCTTTGACACCAAAGAGAAACCCGGCACCATCATCGTCGATACAAGCGATAAGTTCCTCTACTACGTCATGGATAACGGCAAGGCGATGCGCTACGGCATCGGTGTCGGCCGTCAGGGCTTCGAGTGGAAGGGAACCTCGCGCATCGCCATGAAGCGCGAATGGCCCGTATGGACGCCGCCCGCCGCCATGATCCGTCGCCAGCCAGAGCTCGCCAAGTGGCGCTCAGGTATGCCTGGCGGCCCGTCCAATGCCCTTGGCGCCCGCGCCATGTATCTCTTCAACAAGGGTGGGGACACCGGCTATCGCCTGCACGGCACTCCCGAATGGAACTCCATCGGCAAGGCCATGTCGTCCGGCTGCATCCGTATGATGAACCAGGATGTGATGGACCTTTATAATCGTGCCGATGTCGGCGCGAAGGTGATTGTGAAGTAGTTCAATTCGTCTGCGGACCGTCCAGGCAACACCACGACGTCGCAACAAAAAACCGGGCTCATGGCCCGGTTTTTTGTGTCTTGCGCATAAGTAGCAGTGCGCACGTCTAGGAGACGACCTGCTCCACATGCTGCACTTCTGGAACGAAGTGGCGGAGCAGGTTCTGAATTCCGTGCTTCAGCGTGGCCGTCGAAGATGGACAGCCGGAGCAGGCGCCCTTCATGTTGAGAAACACAGTTCCGTTCTCGAAACCCCGGAAGGTGATGTCGCCTCCGTCCTGTGCAACGGCTGGCCGAACCCGCGTGTCGAGGAGTTCCTTGATCGTCAGTACGATCTCTTCATCGGCCTTGTCGTAAAACTCGTCGGCTTCGTCGGAGGATTCGTCCGTGCTGGTCTGCGACGCCAGAACAGGCTGCCCCGACATGAAATGTTCCATGATGGTGCCGAGAATCGCAGGCTTGAGATGCTGCCATTCCGGGCCATCCTTGCTCACGGTAATGAAGTCATAGCCAAAAAAGACGCCTGTCACACCGGGAATGTCGAACAGCCGAGCCGCCAGAGGCGATGCGGTGCTGGCACTCTGGGCATCGCGGAATTCGGCAGTGCCCTCACGCAGTACCTCTTTGCCGGGAAGGAACTTTAGCGTGGCCGGATTAGGGGTTGCTTCTGTCTGGATAAACATGGACGTACCTCCACCCGCAAGGACGGGCTGCTTCTTTGGAATAATTCTAAATAATGCCTTTCCCGTCCGACATCAAGTCGTGCCGGCAGGGTGAATCCCGGCGCCCGAGAGGCGGGACACTCGCTCAGAGGGCCTTCAGGCCAGGTTCTCGATATCCTCGTCGGTCAGTTCCTGTGGCACGACCGTCACGGGAATTGGAAATCCTGTGCCTTTGCCCGCCACGGAAGTCACAAGGGGGCCGGGTCCCTCCTTACCCATTCCCGCGGCGAGCACAAGAATGGCGATATCCTGATCTTCCTCGATCAGCTTGTGAATCTCTTCGGCGGGCTTGCCCTCGCGCACGACCAGTTCCGGCTCGATGCCGAGACGCTCCCTGACGTCCCGAGCATAGCGATCCAGAGCCGCTTTTGCTGTAGCTGTCGCTTCCTCCCGCATAATCTTTTCCACACCCAGGAATTGTTGGAAGTCTCCGGGTTCGATCACGAAGAGCAAAACGAGAACGCCGCCTGTCGTTTTGGTGCGCCGCGACGCATAGGCGACGGCTCGTTCACACTCGGGGGTTTCATCAATAATCGCGAGGAACTTGCGGCGATGGCCGGCTTCACGACTGAGGCGTTTGGAAACCATGGGCACGATATCCCGGTTGCTGGATGCGCGCACAATCTGCCATTTGGCGCGCTCCGCCGCAAGATTGACGCTGTGATGCAGGCTCTCAGGGTGAGGCGACCGGGATTTCCGACCACTTTGAGCCGCCGTCAAACGGTCCGTGAATCAGTCCTGCAAGAGGCCGATAATATCGCGGACCGATCTCATGGTCGCCTCGGCCAGCGCTCCGGCACGTTGTCCACCGTCTTTCAACACGTTGTCCACATAGGTCGTATCGGCCGAAATGCGGCGCATCTCACCCGCGATAGGCGCCAGTTTCTCGACAGCCAGATCAGCCAGCGCAGGCTTGAACACGGAAAACTGCTGTCCGCCATATTCCTTGAGCACCGCTTCCTTGGTCATCTCGGCAAGGCCTGCATAGATCCCGACTAGGTTCTCTGCCTCGGGACGATTCGCCAGTCCGTCGACTTCAGATGGAAGGGCGTCCGGATCGGTCTTGGCCTTCTTGATCTTCTTGGAAATCGTGTCGGCGTCGTCCGTCAGATTGATCCGCGACAGGTCCGATGGATCTGATTTGGACATTTTCTTTGAACCATCGCGCAGCGACATGATCCGGGCGGCGGGTCCGCCAATCACTGGTTCGGTGATGGGGAAATAGCCGTGCACTGTTTCGTCGCCGACCTGCATCTCGACGCCAAGGCCAAGCGCCTGGATGCGCGCGGAAAAATCATTGTTGAACTTCTGCGCAATGTCGCGGGTCAGCTCGAGGTGCTGTTTCTGGTCTTCCCCCACTGGCACGTGGGTAGCGCGATAGACGAGGATGTCGGCAGCCATGAGGCTTGGGTAGGCAAGAAGCCCGAGCGACGCATTCTCGCGATCCTTGCCGGCCTTGTCCTTGAACTGCGTCATGCGGTTCATCCAACCGATGCGCGCGACGCAATTGAAGATCCATGCGAGTTCCGCATGCTGCATGACCCGGCTCTGGTTGAAGACGATGTGCTTCTTCGGGTCGATGCCTGAGGCAAGGAAGGCGGCGGTGATTGAGCGCGTCTGCTCGTTCAAATCGTCATGCACCAGTTGCGCCGTCAAAGAGTGAAGATCGACCACGCAGTAGATGCAATCATTGTCTTCCTGAAGCGCGACGAACTTTTTGATCGCGCCGAGATAGTTCCCGAGATGGAGATTGCCAGTGGGCTGTACACCCGAAAAGACGAGCTGCTTGAAACCGGACATGTGTTCCTCGTGGCTTGTGGAGGGCCGTTTCGCGCGCGGCGAAATTCGAGACGGGCTTATGGACGAGGCGGTGCCCGGGATCAAGAGATGTTGAAGGCAATACAGAGGTCGACGGCAATTATCTAAAACTTTACCAAACAGCCCGTTTCCTGTTTGTCACACGTGGTGGAAGGAACCTTTGAACGACGGGTGGCGTTGCTTTATCGAATTCAGGATCTGGACCAATGGCTAAAGAACAGAGAGAGTCCCGCGAGAGGCTCGCCAAAGATATCAGACGGCAAATCGGCACGCAGGCGAATGCCACGTTTCTGAGGCGTTTGCCAGTCTTTGCGATAAACGACGAATTGCCTGACGAACTGAACGCGCTTTTGGGCCAGTTGGACAAGGTCGAGCGCTCAGAGGGAAGAGATCGCAACCGGGCGTGACCGGCGGCCTATGTCAGGGACCTGAAAGAATGGAGGGCGACAAGATCAATTGATTTGAAGTTCCGGTCGCCCCGAATTCTATAGCTTATTCAGCAGCCATCTTTGTATCACGCATCTGTATCTGGCCGTGCCGGATTTCCGTGCCAAGCACCTGCAGGCAGTCCCGGATGAAATTTGACAGGCCGGGCCATCCCTTCGCTGAGACGAGATTTCCATCGACATGCGAGCCGGTTGGCGCCACATCGATGTAGGTTCCGCCCGCGAGCGTGACCTCCGGTTCGCAATACTGGAGTGCCGCGACTTCCCGCCCACGAACCACGCCTTCGACAGCGATTAGGATCTGGACGCCGTGGCAGATCGTGAAGATCGGCTTTCCAGTCTCGTGGAAATGACGCACCATCGCCTGCACGCGTTTGTCGATGCGGATGTATTCCGGGCCCCGGCCGCCCGCGCAGTAGATGGCGTCATAATCTTCAACGCGTACTTCCGAGAACGTCTTGTTGACGTAATAGTCGTGCCCGAGCTTCTCCGTGTAGGTCTGGTTTCCCTCGAAATCATGCAGGGAGGTCTTGATCATCTCTCCTGCACTTTTGTCCGGGCACACGACGTGGACGGTGTGACCCACCGCATGCATCGCCTGCTCGAAAACAAAAATCTCGTACTCTTCGCTGAACTCACCTGTCAGCATCAGGATCTTTTTGCCTGCCATTCATTCCTCCCGGATAGCGCCATCTCGTCGGAGATGCTGGCGCTACACTAGTGGCAGCGCCGGCGCGGGAAAAGAGGAAAAACGCGAATTGGTACGACCAGTTTGGTGATTTGTTCTGACGATGTGCCTGACCGTCCGACCTGATCAGGAAGCTCGGCGACGCCACGAGTAGGAGCCATCGGACCGTTCGGAACTCACGCCCGGCTGGTAATAGAGCGGAATTCCACCGACCTGACCCGCTTCCAGCCTTTGCAGCAATACGGGATTCACAATCTCGAACTCGTCAAAGCCGACGCGAAGCATGAGCGGTAATTGGTCGACCAGAATCTGGCCCGTTGCACGCAACGCGCCACTGAAGTCGTACCGCTTGCGTAGCAGTTCCGCCTTGGAGTAGCTGCGACCATCATTGAAAGCCGGAAAGGCAAGCGCCACAAGCGCCAGCACATCGAGCCGTTCGATGATCTCCTGAAGATCCTCGCCAGGCTGCAACTCGACGCCGAGCTTTCGGTCGGCTGTGCGACACTCATCCCGCGACAGATCCAGAAACGCCTGAAGCGGCAAGATCAGTCCGCCCGACCCTGTGTCGGCCGCCTCAAAGCTTTCTGCACGGCGCCACCCATCCACTTGAAAACCCTGAGGGGTCCAGAGACGGGCAGATGGCGTTCCTGCAATTGGCGTGGGCATGGTCGTGGGTCCTGTGTTCATGTCACGTCGGGACGCGGAGCGTTCAAGGCGGCGTCAAGCCCGTTCAGATGTATGCCGCACTCTGTCTTGGTTCCCCCGGCCCAACGCCCGGCCCGGGCGTCCTCGCCAGGGCTGACAGCTCGGGTGCAGGGGAAGCATCCAATTGACAGATAGCCATAGGCGACCAGCGGATTTTCGCGGAGCTCGTGCCGCCGAAAATAGTCGCCGATCTCGGCGCCGGTCCATCGCGCCAGCGGATTGATGCGCAGGCGCGGTCCAACCGCCTCGAACACGGGGAGCGCGGCTCTTGTTGCCGCCTGAAAACGCTTGCGTCCCGTCATCCAGGCCCCGAAAGGTTCCAGGGCGCGTGCCATTGGTTCCACCTTGCGAACGGCGCAGCATGCATCCGTATCACTCTCGTGCAGGTCGCCACGCGGGTCGAGTCGGACGAGAGCGTCAGGATCGGGAAGCATGACACGAATATCGGTCAGGCCAAGATCGGCCTGCAGCGCATCGCGATAGTCCAGCGTCTCGCCAAAATGCTTGCCGGTATCGAGAAAGATGACGGGCAGGTTGCGATCGACCTCGGCGATCATGTGGAGCAGCACCGCCGCATCCGCGCCGAAAGAAGACACGGCAGCAAGCCCGCCGGAAATTTCCTCGGCAAGTGCGACCTCGATGATCGCCTTCGGCGTCATATTTCCGAAGCGTTGTTCGAGGCTGTGGGCGTAGGCGGACTGGCTCATGGCGGCTTCAGGCTGCCTTGGCTTCGGAGCCGTAGAGCGCCTGCTTGAAGGCCGCCGGCCCGACCCGTCGATAGGCGTCGATGAACCGCTCGTCGCGGTCGAGCCGCAGTCCGAGATAGGTATCGACGATGGTTTCGATGGCGTCGGTGATTTCGTCGGGGGCAAATCCCCGGCCAATAATGTCCCCGATAGAGGTGTTTTCGTCGCCGGATCCGCCCAGCGTCACCTGATAGAGCTCCGCGCCCTTCTTCTCGACGCCGAGAATGCCGATATGGCCAACGTGATGGTGCCCACACGCATTGATGCAGCCGGAGATCTTGAGCTTGAGTTCGCCGATATCGCGCTGGCGCTCAAGATCGGCAAAGCGCCGCGAAATGTCCTGCGCAACCGGAATCGATCGGGCATTGGCAAGCGCGCAATAGTCCAGCCCGGGGCAGGCAATGATATCCGTGATCAGGTTTGAATTGGGGGTCTCCAGCCTGATCTCGACCAGCGCGTCGTAGACGGACTTCAGATCGGCGCGTGCGACATGCGGAAGAATCAGGTTCTGCTCGTGGCTCACGCGAATTTCGTTGAAACCATAGCGTTCCGCGATATCGGCCACGGCCTCCATCTGGCTGTCCGTCATGTCGCCCGGCACTTCACCGATTCCCTTGAGCGAGATGGTGACGGCGGCGTAATCGGGATCGCGGTGCGTTGTGACATTCTGGTCGAGCCACGCTCCGAAGGGCCGGGAATCGAGACGCGCCTGTTTGACGGCTGAATCGCCATCAGGCCGTGCCGGAAGGCTTGGCGGCGCGAAATAGCGCTCAATGGCCCTGATGTCGGCGTCCGGCAGCTTCAGTTCGCCGGCCCGGATTTCGGCCCACTCTGCCTCGACCTGCCTCGCAAACTCTTCCGCACCGGTCTCATGCACGAGTATCTTGATGCGGGCCTTGTATTTGTTGTCGCGTCTGCCGTGCAGATTGTACACGCGCATAATGGCAGTCGTGTAGGAGAGGAGATCCCGCTCCGGCAGAAAGTCCTTGATCTTCTTGGCGATGATCGGGGTTCGGCCCTGTCCGCCGCCGACATAGACGCTGAAGCCCAGCTCGCCGCTCTCGTTCTTCGTCAGCTGAAGCCCGATATCGTGAACCTGGATGGCAGCGCGATCCCGCGCCGCACCCGTGACCGCGATCTTGAACTTGCGTGGCAGGTAGGTGAACTCGGGATGCACCGTGGACCACTGCCGCAAAATCTCAGCATAGGGGCGGGGATCGGCAATTTCGTCGGCGGCTGCGCCGGCGAGATGGTCCGCCGTGACATTGCGGATGCAGTTGCCGGACGTCTGGATGGCATGCATTTCGACGGAAGCCAGATCCGTCAGGATCGCCGGAATATCCGACAGCGCAGGCCAGTTGAACTGAATGTTCTGGCGCGTGGTGAAATGCCCGTAACCCTTGTCATACTTGCGCGCGATATGCGCCAGAATGCGCAGTTGTGCGGCGTTCAGTGTTCCGTAGGGAATGGCCACACGCAGCATATAGGCATGCAGTTGCAGATAGACGCCGTTCATCAGCCGCAGCGGCTTGAACTGGTCTTCGGTAATCTCGCCGGCCATTCGCCGATCGACTTGATCGGTGAACTCGGCAACGCGTGCCTTTACGAAGGCGTGGTCGAACTCGTCATAACGGTACATGGCGTTCTCTTCAGATTCAGCCGGGCCGACGAAAGTCGGCAGAGGCTTGCTTGCCCGGTTCTGTCAGATTGCTTGGTCCGTTGGCCCGGATCCGCTCGCGCAGTCGGTTCGGCACGATTGCGCCCTCGATCCGCGACACGTCGATCAGATCGGCATCAACGACCTCATTGTTCGCGCAGGCGGCCTTTCCAATTGCCTCAAGGTTTGCGGTTTCGTCGGCGTTGCTCGCCAGCGAAACGCTCTCAAAGGCCTCCGACCATCCATGGTCAGCGCCATACCAGACCACTGCGCCATCGGTCAGCCGGTTTGCCGTGAGCACCTTCATGCCACTGCCTCCTGGAGTACGCGGACCGGGATTTCGGCGCCGCGATTGAGCGGCTCGGAGCGCGAGAAGTTCGCGCCAGCTACCGCATCGCCAATGATCGTCATGACCGGACCCGAAAGATCCTCGCGGTCGCTCAACGAAGGCAGATCGGCAAGCGTGCCGTGCAGCTTGCGCTGCGTTGGCAAGCTCGCGTTCTCGACTACGGCCACCGCGGTATCGGGCGAGAGACCCGCCTCCGTCAGCCTGGCGGCGACCTCGGCAGCCACGGACCGTCCCATATAGACGGCGACGGTTGCCCCTGAGATCGCAAGCTTCGCCCAGTCCGGCAGCGCCTTGCCTTTCAGGTCATGACCCGTGGTGAAGACCATCGAGGAAGACACCCCGCGCAATGTCAGTGGCAATTCGAAATCTGCGGCCGCTGCAAAGGCCGATGTGACGCCCGGCACCACTTCGTAGGAGATGCCGGCGTCGCGTAGGGCCTGCATCTCCTCTCCAGCGCGTCCGAAGACGAGTGGATCACCCGACTTCAACCTGACCACACGCTTACCCTCGCTTCCGAGTGATACGAGCAGGTCATTGATCTGGGCCTGGGTCTTTGAATGGCAACCCTTGCGCTTGCCTGCCGAGATTCGCTCTGCGTCCCGTCGTCCCATGGCAACGATGTCCTCGGGAACAAGCGCGTCATAGACGATCACATCGGCCTGCAGCATGAGCCTTTGAGCGCGAAGCGTGAGCAGGTCCTCTGCTCCGGGACCTGCTCCGACAAGCGCCACATGGCCCTGTGCGGATCGGCGACGCAGCAGCAGTTCGGCGGCGGCTTCGCGCGCCTCGTCGATGTGGCCGATCTCCATTTCGCGCGCCGGGGCGCCATTGAAGAAATCGTGCCAGAACGAACGACGCGCACTGCCCTTGGGCAGCAGGCGTTCTGCGGCAGCACGAAACGTTTCACCAAGCTCCGCAAGGCGCCCCAGCGAAGGCGACAGCATGCGATCGATGCGGCCACGTATCATCTGGGCCAGGACCGGCCCTGTGCCCTCCGTTCCGATTGCCACGCATACAGGCGCGCGATTAACGAGGGCAGGAGTAAAGAAGTCGCACAAATCTGGCCGGTCGACAGCATTGACCGGCAATCCAAGGCGCCGCGCATCCTCCGACACGCGCCGGTCAAGCGCTTCCTCTCCGCTCGCTGCGAAGACGAGGCGCGCGCCATTGAGAAGCGCCTCTGCATAGGGCGTCTCAATAAGCTCGACGCCGTGAGCCGAAGCCCAGTCGGACAACTCAGCATCAGGATCTTCAGCGACGATACGGATCTTAGCGCTCGACTGTGAGATCAGCCGAGCCTTCGCAAGCGCCTCTTCGCCGCCGCCGACGATGACAACGCGTTCGCCCTCAACCCGCATGAAAACGGGGAATGCCTTGAGCTTTGCTGACGGAGATTGCATGGGGAAACTGCCTTCTGTCCTTGCACACCATTTTTAGGAGCTTGCATGCGCAGGCAGAAGACAAGGGCTGGCGCGGCCGACACGTCAGGACGATCCGTTTTTCTCAAAATGATGCAAAACCGGAAAACAATTCTCCGGCACCACGCCGATTACTCCTCCGGGAGGCGTCTTGTCGCGGGAACACGCCTCGCCGCGGTTGCGTTGTTGTGACGTAAATTGCCAAAGCGCAGTCGAGCTGTCTGCGTGGCGAGCATGACATGAAGGGAGTTCATCATGACTGGTGTCAGATTGAAGCACGGTGTCTGGGTAATCGTTGCTGACGGCGAAAAGGCGTTGTTCCTCAAGAATGAAGGTGACTCGACCTACCCGAACTTGAATGTCGTGCGAGAACTCCACGAGGAGAATCCGCCCAGCCGCGAACAGGGCACCGATCAGCCCGGGCGCATGAGTGACGGACCGTCATCCCATCGAAGCGCTGTCGAGGAAGTGGACTGGCACCGCATCGCGAAGGAGCGTTTCGCGGATGAAATCTCCGAACGCCTTTACAAGATGGCGCATCGCGGTGACTTCGAGGAAGTCGTGCTAATCGCGCCACCCCTTGTGCTCGGCGAAATGCGCAAGAAGCTCCACAAGGAGGTTGAAAGCAAGGTGATAGGCGAAGTCGCCAAGACACTGACGGGTCATCCTGTCTATGAGATCGAAAAGATCCTGATGGCTGCCTAAGTCGCCCGCGCGGTTTCATTTCCGGTTCGCCTTGCCTCCCGGTGCACGCTCTGTGTATTGCTCGGGATAGTGCCGCGCCGGCGTATGGCGCGGTCCGTGTCGGGTGGAGGAGGGCCGGTCATGGAGCAGCAGTTTTTTGTGTCATCGGCACCAGGGTCATGGCGCGGGCTGGCGGGACATAGAAGCTGGCTCGAAGATCAGGCTAACGCGCTTCTCGACTTTTTCATGGAGCGCACTTTCAATCCCGCCGGCGGGTTCTATGACCTCGATCCCGCGGGCGCTCCGCTCAATCTCGACAACCCTGTCCGGGCGATCCACACCACCGCGCGGATGGTGCATTGCTATGTGATTGGCAGTCTCCTTGGCAGGCCGGGAAGCGACCGGATTGTCGATCATGGGATGCAATATCTGTGGGATCGTCATCGCGACCAGCGACATGGTGGCTATTTCTGGTCGTTGAACAACGATGGACCGAAGGACGCGACAAAGCAGGGCTATGGCCATGCGTTTGTCCTTCTGGCGGCGTCGGGCGCCAAGCTGGTCGGTCATCCACTGGCCAATCGCCTGCTGGAGGATGTCACCGAAATCCTCGAGACCAGGTTCTGGGAAGACGGATTCGGGGCCATTGCCGAAGAGTTCAATCCGGATTGGACACCCTTTGCCTGTTATCGCGGCCAGAACTCCAATATGCACCTTACCGAGGCTTTGATGGCTGCCTTTGAGGCCACTGGCCAACGCGCCTATCTCGACAAGGCTGAACGCATCGCCGACCTGATCATCCGCCGACACGCCAGTGCCAACGAGTTCCGTGTTGCCGAGCATTTCGACGAAGAATGGAATCTGGACAAAAACTATCGCGCTGAGAACGAGATGTTTCGTCCTTCCGGCACGACCCCCGGCCACGCGCTGGAGTGGTCGCGTCTCATTCTTCAATTATGGGTGCTTGGCGGCAGGAAACACGATTGGATGCCGGGTGCGGCTCGTCAGCTTTTTTCTCAGGCCGTCGGGTTGGGCTGGGACCGGGCCCATGGCGGGTTCTTCTACACTCTCGACTGGAATGACAGGCCGGCAATGCGTCACAAGCTGTGGTGGCCGGTATGCGAAGCGATTGGCGCGGCGAGCTTCCTGCTCGACCACACCGGGGACGATGCGCTCGAGCATTGGTATCGGCGCTTCTGGAACCACATTGCGAGCCATCATCTGGACCGGGTTCATGGCGGTTGGGTCGAGCAGCTGACGGAAGATCTCTCCCCCAGCTTCACCTTGTTCGCCGGAAAGGCGGACATCTATCATGCGCTGCAGGCGTGTCTGATCCCGCTCTATGCCGGCAATGGAAGTTTGACGCGAATGATTCCCACGACGGTTTCCGCCTCCCGCTGAGCCGCTTCGGAGGCTGACGCGCGCCGCGGGTTGTGCTATCGACCTGCCGCCGGGGAGCCGGAGCTCGGATTGGCTTCGCCCGAGATGATGTGGAGGAAAGTGCATTTCATGAATCAGATTGATCTTGCGGGACAGGTCGCAATCGTCACGGGAGGCGCGCAGGGTCTCGGTTTTGCGATTGCCAAACGCATCGTCGCTTCGGGCGCTCGGGTGTCGCTTTGGGACATGGATGCGAAGCTGCTCGGCGAAGCGGTAGCCGAACTCGGCGATGCGGCGCGGTCGGCCGAGGTGAACATCACCGACGCAGAGGCAGTCGCGGACGCCCACAAGGCCACCGAGGCCGAGCTCGGGCCCGTGTCGATCGTGGTGAATTCAGCCGGAGTGGCTGGCGCGAACCATACCCTCGACACCTATCCGCTGGATGAATGGCGTCGCGTCATCGACATCAACCTCAATGGCACCTTTTACGTGAATCGCGCCGCGGTTCCTTCGATGAAGGAGCGCAACTACGGCCGCATCGTCAATATTGCGTCGATCGCGGGCAAGGAGGGAAATCCCAATGCCAGCGCCTATTCCGCGTCGAAGGCGGGGGTGATCGGCCTTACCAAATCTCTAGGCAAGGAGCTTGCCGGCCACGACATCGCGGTCAACGCGATTACGCCTGCTGCGGCGCGCACACGTATCTTCGACCAGATGAAGCAGGAGCATATTGATTACATGCTCTCGAAAATACCGCGCGGGCGCTTCCTTGAAGTCGACGAGGCGGCCAATATGGTTGTCTGGCTTGTCTCCAAGGAGAACAGCTTCACCACTGCCTCCGTCTTCGATCTTTCGGGCGGTCGGGCCACATATTAGAAAGTGTACGCGAAAAGCAGCCCGTTCGGGCTGCTTTTCCTTGTTTCCTGCAGCGAGGTCATCTGGCCTCGCCATAGAATACTTTGAAGGAGGTCTTCCTTGGCCCATGACGCGCCCGCCGGTGACGGCAAACCCACCAGACTGGTCATCCGCAATATTGGGCTGCTGCTGTCAGGTGCGCTGGAAAGACCGATCCTCGATGCCGACACCATCGTCTGCGACAATGATCGCATCACTGCTGTTGGCAAGTTCAAGGATCTGGACACGGAAGGCGCGACCACGACGGTGGATGCCAAGGGCTCGGCCCTTGCTCCCGGCCTGATCGACAGCCACGTTCATCCGGTGGCGGGCGACTGGACACCCCGGCAAAGCCAGCTTTCGTGGATCGACTCGACCCTCCATGGCGGCGTGACCACCATGATCTCGGCAGGTGAGGTTCATACGCCCGGCCGCCCGCGCGACATTGTCGGCCTGAAGGCCCATGCCATCACTTCGCAGCGCATGTTTTCTGCCTTTCGACCCTCGGGAGTGAAAGTGCATGCCGGCGCGCCGGTCATCGAACACGGCATGGTCGAGGAGGATTTCAAGGATCTTGCGGCAGCGGGCGTCAAGCTGCTGGGTGAAGTCGGTCTCGGCTCCGTCAAGGACGCGGACACGGCGCGCCAGATGGTTGCCTGGGCGCGCAAATACGGCATCCAGAGCACCATCCATACGGGCGGCCCGTCCATTCCGGGCTCGGGACTGATCGACAAGGATGTGGTGCTGGCGGCGGACACCGACGTCATCGGTCACGTCAATGGCGGACACACCGCCTTGCCGGATGATCAGATCCGCTGCATCTGCGAAGGCTGTGGGCGAGGTCTTGAGCTCGTTCACAACGGCAATGAGCGCGCGGCGCTTTACACTTTGCGCATCGCCAAGGAAATGGACCAACTCGAACGCGTCATTCTGGGGACCGACGGGCCTGCGGGCTCCGGCGTCCAGCCTTTGGGCATTATCCGCATGATCTCCCTGCTCTCTTCACTGGGAGACATCCCGGCCGAACTGGCGTTCTGCTTCGCGACGGGAAATACGGCGCGCATGCGCGATCTCGATTGCGGTCTGATCGAGGCGGGCCGCGCCGCCGATTTCGTCCTCCTCGACAAGGCGCAGCACTCGGCTGGGAAGAACCTGCTCGACAGTGTACAGCTTGGCGACATTCCAGGCATCGGCATGACCGTCATCGACGGCATCGTGCGGACACACAGATCGCGTAACACCCCGCCATCCAGCGTCATGCCCGAGCTGTTCGGACACTGAAGTCACGCGACCCGCAAAGCGGCGTTATCGCAGTCCGTCTTCGCCTTTTATCTCGGCCGTCGTCAGGCCGCCGACGCGTGGGTGCGGGCGTCCAGAATCTGTGACCACGAGCGCGACAACGATTTCGCTGTCGCGTGGCGCATCGTTGATGCGCACTTCCATGCCGTCGAAATGACTGCGCACATAAGCTGCATCCTTGTGGCCGAGAGGCACGTCGAAAGGCGTTCCGGGTCCCCCGCGCTTCTTTGACGACGGCACCAGCGCGGCCCCCTTGCCGAGCACCTTGCGAAACGGCGCGCCGAGTTTCGGATGGAGAATGGCGGCCGCGTGTTCGAGCTCGCCCTCCGCGCCGACGCAGGCGGCCTTGCCGTAACTCTGGACGGCATCGCCTGATATGCCCAGAGCGGCGACAGCCCGCTCGGCAAGGAGTTTGCCGAGTTCTTCGCCAATGGTGATGAGAGGCTCCAGGTCCTCCACAAAGGTTCCGGCGAACGGGTTCTCGATCACCGCGATCGCGGCTGCCTTGCGGGTCGCCGGCGCGACGGCCTTGCCACCTTCGATCAACGTCTCTTCCACCACGGTGACGATCTTGCGGATGCGTGCATTCATGTCAGTTCATCCTCTCCCTTGATCCCGGTTGCCGCCACCACGATGTCGTCCACATATCAGCCCGCGAGACGGTTCGCGACGACGACCGCAGGTCAGGGGTTGTGAACGCGTCCGCGGCAGCACGGCGCACAATGCACCGATCGAGATCTGATCCTAAAGCAGCCGATGTTCAGAAATTGACCTGATCGCCGCCCTTCAGCGCCAGCATCTCCCGGGCCTCGGCTGGTGTCGCCACCTCCAAACCGAGATCTTCGATCAGCCGGCGCACGATCGTGACCTGTTCGGCGTTGCTCTGCGCCAGACGCCCCTTGCCAGCCCATAGCGAATCTTCCAGCCCGACCCGCACATTCCCGCCAAGCAGGACTGATTGCAGCGCGATCTGCATCTGCATGCGGCCCGCTCCCAGAACCGACCAGCGATAGGCGTCGCCGAACAGCCGGTCGGCAGTTCGCTTCATATGCGCGATGTCGTCAGGATGCTGTCCGATTCCCCCCAGAATGCCGAAGACGCTCTGGATGAAAAAGGGCGGCTTGATAAGGCCGCGTTCCACGAAATGCGCGCATGTGTAGAGGTGGCCGATGTCATAACACTCGATCTCGAACCGGGTGCCGTTATCCGCGCATCGGGTCAGGATCGCCTCTATGTCCGCGAAAGTGTTGCGGAAGATGCGGCTCCGCGACTCTTCCAGATATGGCCGTTCCCAATCATGCTTGAAGTCCTTGAAACGGTCCAGCATGGGATAGAGGCCGAAGTTCATCGTTCCCATGTTCAGCGAGGCGACTTCCGGCTTGAAGTGCAAAGCAGGTTGAAGGCGTTCCTCGATCGTCATCGTGGAAGCACCGCCCGTTGTGATGTTCAACACCGAATCGACACGCTGCTTTATGACGCCAAGAAACGGCTGGAAGGCCTCGAGCGACTGATCCGGCGCGCCGGTCCTGGGATCGCGCGCGTGGAGATGAATGACCGCCGCACCTGCTTCGGCCGCCCCGATCGCGGCGTCCGCTATCTCTTCGGGTGTGACCGGCAGATACGGGGACATTGAAGGCGTGTGGATCGAGCCGGTTACGGCACAGGTGATGATGACTTTGCGTGATTTGCCTGCCAATGCGTCCTCCCTGACTGTGCTGGCCACGCTAGCAAATGCCCATGGTGGCCCGCCAGTGCGGTTCTCTCGCAAATGAAAGCGGTCGTTTCGCCCGACCAGACCACCGCTGCCAAGGGATCGACGACGCTTCAGGCCGCCAGTGCCATCCGCTCCGCGGCCATGCGGTACGAGATCGCCTCGGCGAGATGAATGCGCCCGACCGCTTCGCTGCCTTCGAGATCGGCAAGCGTCCGCGCGACCTTGAGCACCCGGTGGTAGGCGCGCGCGGAAAGCGCGAGCTTTTCGCTAGCATCCCGCAACAGCGCCATGCCTCCCGCATCGGTCGCCGCAATGTCTTCGACCAGCGCAGTCGGGCAGGTGGCGTTGGTCGTTGCCGACACGCCCAGGCGCTCATAGCGTTCACGTTGAATGACCCGCGCCCGCGCGACCCTTTCCGCCACCGTCGCGCTCGATTCGGCTCGTGCGGGACGTATCAGGTCGGCAGCGCTTACCGCCGGCACCTCGATGCGAAGATCGATGCGGTCGAGCATCGGGCCGGAAATCCGGGCCTGATAGTCGGCGCGGCAGCGCTCGCCACGCGCACAGCGATAGCCGGGCTCGCCTGCCATGCCGCAGCGACAGGGATTCATCGCGGCAACCAGCTGGATTCGCGCCGGATAGGAGACCCGGTTGTTCACTCTTGCGATGACGCACTCGCCGGTCTCCAGCGGCTGCCTGAGAGAATCGAGCACCTGCGGCGTGAATTCGGGCAGTTCATCGAGAAAAAGCACGCCATTGTGGGCCAACGACATCTCGCCCGGCCTGACCCGCATTCCGCCGCCGACCATCGCTGCCATGGAAGCGGAATGGTGCGGCGCGCGAAACGGTCGCCGGTCCGTTAGCTTGCCGCCGCCGAGCTCCCCCGCCATCGATGTGATCATGGAAACTTCAAGCAGTTCCTTGGGGTGGAGTGGCGGCAGGATTGATGGAAGGCGTTGCGCCAGCATCGACTTGCCCGCGCCCGGCGGCCCGATCATGAGCAGATTATGACCACCGGCAGCTGCCACCTCGAGCGCTCGCTTTGCGGTTTCTTGCCCCTTTATATCGGCAAGATCGGG
This sequence comes from Rhizobiaceae bacterium, assembly GCA_023953905.1. Classification (GTDB taxonomy): domain Bacteria; phylum Pseudomonadota; class Alphaproteobacteria; order Rhizobiales; family Rhizobiaceae; genus Arvimicrobium. Next base: position 71,246 of record JAMLJA010000022.1, read on the forward strand.
AAGCGAGCCGGCGGGGGCATGAACGGCCGCGACCGGCCTGGAAAGCACCTGCGTGCCACGAAAATGGTTGGCCATGGCGATCAGGCTGCGCGGCGCAAGTATGTCGATGTCGGCCCCGGCCCATGCTGCCTCCGGTCCGCACGCATGCGGGCAGATGAGGCCCTTGTTGAGGGCATTTGCACCAATGGCGGCTGGCAATGCGCCTGCGACCGGCGCGATCATGCCGTCGAGCGACAATTCTCCCAAAACCACATAATCTGCAAGCGTATCGCCCGGAATGGCGCCCATGGCAGCCATCAGACCGAGCGCGATGGGAAGATCGTAATGGCTTCCTTCCTTGGGCAGATCGGCAG